>CBDBFU010000007.1:0-230704 GCA_965205025.1 Candidatus Poribacteria bacterium | reverse complement strand
GTATGTAATATCTTCACGTTTGGTTTGTAAGAGATATTGTATATTACATAAGTCAGTTACATTAGTATTGTTTTTGTTTGCTTCACCATCAATTGGTGGGAATGATGAATCAGGTCGGCATAAATACAAACAGGCTTCTAATGACTTTTCTATTAGTTTCTTCAACTCCACAAGACAATCATAATGTGGGGGATCATCCATACTATTGTAGAACGTGAGAAACCTGCCGAAATCGGTTATTGCATCTATTTGAGATTTGAATGTTCTTTCTCTATGAAAACCATCTTGAAAGAATAACTCATCAATTATCCACTTATATCTACGAGAGGCAAGGGAGATAAGTTGGTCTCTGAACCGTAATTCTGGAAATAGAATTGTTGCAATAGCAAGTTCTGTGGTTGCATATATAGGGGGTGTTGGGTTAATGGATAATTGTAATAGACAATTAAGGTATGCTTTTACAGATGAGAAGTCATCACTTAATTCTAACGATGATGGATTATCGGTGGTTTTAACATATTCTTTACGAAATTCTGTATATGCCAATTTGGCTGCCAAAATGTCATTCTCTTTCACAGACACATGGACAGTCTCTAATTTGGGTATTTCCAAATTAAGATATGAGAATACATCATCTTCACTAATTGGAAACTCTATATAATTCTGGTATCTGCAGTCACGGTTTAGGATTGTGTTATAGCATTCAATTGTGGAATCCAGGACAGGTAAATTCTGAAGATTGGCAATAGAGAGTGCTACATCAATAGGTTGTATAAGATGTAAATCATCTGGTGAGGGGTTAACGATTATGAGAGATGAAGCAATTCTTCCATATCCAGCCAGTCGCCATAGTTCTGATTGAGGTAAAATACTACATACACACCCAACTAATGCTAATACACCTCCAGCAACTAACTTTTCACGATCAATCTTAGAATCAGGAAATGTATACAGATATTCAGTGTGTTCTAAAAGGATGGTAGATAATAATTTCCATTCCTCCTCAGTCAGGGATTCATGAGTAGAAATTGCAAGTATTTCAATTATACGTGCAGCGACTGATTCAAGCTTCCACACTCTATCATGGGATAGCTGAATAGGTGTGGGATGTATATTTACAAATTCAAGGAGTTCTTCAAAATCAGCGACTGGTTCGAATATGTCAAGTTCTGGTATATTCTGCTGTGAAAGTAGATCTGCCAGTTGCTGTACATGATCCAATTGAATGGTTGTATATTTGTCTAACACCAGAATCTCCTTTAATTGACTACTATGTACCTGTATGGTATAATAACACTGTTCTTAGGAGTTGTCAAAATACATGCTGAATACTAATAGGAATCACATTTAAACCAATACAATCAAGGAGTGTTTTATGGCATATACATTTCATCATATACATCTTAGGTGTGAAGATCTTGAAAGTGCAATCGAATATTATGAGAATATGTTTGATGGAAAGGTTACTGATACAGTGGACGTGAGAGGATTGAAAATAGTTCGGATGGATGTAGGTGGACAACGTATTTTTCTATCTCCGAAATTGGATGATATGGATGTTGAAGATACAAGTGGTAACCACCGTTGGGGTGTTTATCAACTCGCTTTTACAGTAGAAGATCTGGACGCTGCTGTTGCTGAGCTGCAGGAAAAAGGGGCAGAGCTTCAAGACCTTAAACCATCGGGTCTCATGATGGCATTTTTCAAAGGTCCAGATAATGTTCAAATTGAACTTATTGAGATGTAAGACTTCAGATAGAAGCTGGTTCAAATTGGGTGAGATATTCCTATACTGACAGAATCCGTTTATCCTAACCATTATTACTAAAATGTGAGATTCTGTAATGAAATATAGTGAATTGTTTTATACGATACAAGGTGAAGGGAAGTTAATAGGTGTTCCATCTGTTTTCTTTCGAACCAGTTATTGTAATCTAAGATGTATATGGTGTGATACTCCGTACACATCTTGGAATCCAGAGAATAAAGACATTTCAGTTGAGGATAGTGTCGCAGCAATCTCGCAATTTGAATGCAAGCATGTGGTTATCACCGGTGGTGAACCGTTTATTCAGGGAAAGGAATTAGTTGCTCTTTGTGGTGCGTTAGATGAACAAGGTTATCACATTACAATAGAAACGAATGCAACGATTTTTGTGGAAGTGAATGCTGATTTAATATCCATGAGTCCGAAATTAGAAAATTCGAATCCACCATCAGATAATCGTTTTTTCACACGACACCAGCGTGAACGCATTTCTCCGAAAGTTATCAGACAATTTTTAGACGCTTATACTTGCCAAGTAAAGTTTGTTGTGGATAGTCCTGAAGATCTATCAGAGATACAGACGCTCCAGCAAGAAATTGATATACCATCAGAAACAATTCTGTTGATGCCACAAGGGATAACCCCACAAATATTGCGTGAGAAACAGGAGTGGTTAGTTGATCTTTGTAAACAATATGGCTATCGTTTTTCACCACGAGTCCATGTTGATATCTGGGGCGAAAAACGCGGTGTATAGTACTAAGTAATAACGTAAGTTTGATAAATCAGTCAATTGTATTCGGTTCGGTTAGGAAACCGCACCATAGGCGTCAATTTAAGGAGAAGTACGCTATAAATTTCAGGTCGGTAGGTTCGGTTTCCCGGGGAATGCCTAATGGCATTCATACCGTTGATTCACCGAACCGGGTTTGTTCCAATTGCGTTCATAAAGTTTTTCGCGAAGGATCCAGTGCGATTAGGAAATCGCACTATTAGCGTCAATTTAGACTATGATTTATTGGTTTTGAGTCCCGGGGAATGCCTAAATGGCATTCATACCCGGTGAACGCCAAAAGGCGTTCATACCGTTGATTCCTTGATTTGGTAGGGACGGAATGTCTATAGAAGTGGTTATCACCAATATCCCAAGCCCCGGTGAATGCCATAAGGCATTCATACCGTTGATTCGCGGGGCGAAAGGTTTGTAGAAAACGTAATAAACACAAAACACTAAGCCCCGGGGAATGACTAAATGTCATTCATACCGTTGATTCGCGGGGCGAAAGGTGTATCCTAAATTGACGCCTATAGTGCAGTTAGAAACAGCACCTACCGAGTATATGAGAGTAAATTTTAGGGAAAAAGAAGTTCAAATTCCTACAATCAATCTGGGCTAATTATTACTGCCAATATCCTTATTTCAATGCCGCAAATAATAGGTTCAATATTACTGATTAGGGTGTTTAAGTGAAATATGATATCTTGCTCAAAGGTGGAACTGTAGTAGATCCTGCACAAGGGTTAAATAAAATTACAGATATTGCTATTTCTCATGGTTTGATAGCAGCAATTGCGGACGATATTCCGAAAGACCTTGCCAAACAAACAATACCTATAAGGCATAAATATGTCACCCCCGGCTTGATTGATATACATACCCATGTGTATTATGGTGTAACTACGTGGGGTATACGGGCAGACGATGTCTGTACGAATACAGGAACAACAACTGTTGTAGATGCGGGTAGCGCAAGTTGGGCATCTTTCCCTGGATTCAAGGAATTCATCTCTGAACCAGCACAGACGAATATACTCAATTATGTTCATATCTCTGGAATTGGACTTATCTATGGACCTGTAGGTGAAATACACGATCTTGCCTACGCAGATCCAGATCGTGTGGCTGATACGCTCATTGCAAATCGTGATATTACTGTAGGCGTTAAAGTGCGTCAAGGGAAAATGCAGGTTGGGGATAATGGGGTTGAACCCTTAAAACTCGCCATTCGGGCTGCAGAACAAGCAGATACACCAGTTATGTGTCATATTGGACAAGGTGTTCCATTACCTGATGTTTTGGAACTCATGAGACCGGGTGATGTTATTACGCACTGTTTTCAAGGGAATGGTGATAATATAGTGGATGAGAAAGGAAATGTAATTCCGGAAGCGTGGAAAGCGCGAAATGATGGTGTGATCTTTGATGTGGGACACGGTGGCGGCAGTTTCCACTATGAAGTAGCACAACGTGCCATGGAGCAAGGCTTTATTTCCGATGTTATCAGTACGGATTTACATACTGGAAATATAGATGGACCGGTATACGATCTGCCTACAACCTTATCTAAGTTAATGCATCTTGGTCTTACTTTTGAAGAGGTGATTGAGAAGGCTACGTTTAATGCTGCTAAAGCGATAAAACGTGAGGACGTTATGGGAAATCTAAGAATAGGTGGTATTGCTGATATTGCAATATTAGATATAGTTGATGGGGAGTATGAATTCTTTGATGCCCATGATACCAAGTTCATCGGATCTCAGAAAATTGAACCTGTATTAACGATACGCGAAGGAAATGTATTATAGATGTCAATAGCAGATAAGATTAGCGGATGTTATCGTCGTGTCCTTATATTTCTAATTTCAATCCTCATTTTAGGTTTTGCCGCAGGAGCATTTCTATACAATAGAGTTGGTGGCAAAGAGGGGTTACATTATTGGACAGCGGGGAGAGCGTTAAACAACATTGAGAAATCAATTCAAGATAGTCGTCCTGATGGTATATCCCAAGACACAATAGAATCACAATTTCAACAGATTCGAAATGCAATTGATAATAGGCAAATTGACCTTATCATACTCTATGACACCCTAAATTCTTATCAAAAGAAATTTCAAGGACCTGGTTTATCTGTTGAGAAAGTTAAACCGTCTACGCCGGAGGTAGAAGAGTTTTTATTGAGACTTCAGTCTGCAATATTAACTGAAGATAAATAATGTTTTAGTTTGTTATTTTAATAAACGATCTATAGGCGTCAATTTAAGGAGAAGTACGCTATAAATTTCAGGTCGGTAGGTTCGGTTTCCTAACCGAACCGGGTTTGTTCCAATGCGTTCATAAAGTTTTTCGCGAAGGATCCAGTGCGATGAATCAACGGTATGAATGCTATTTAGCATTCCCCGGGAAATCGCTACCTACCGGCCTGGGAAAACCACTAAATTGACGCCTATGGTTATTTTAATAAACGATCATGGTTTGTTATTTAGTTCTTTGAGGATCTCCCTTAGTTGAACAACACATGAATTATCACTAAGTTTTGTATTGCAAATTATACTTATTGCGCGTTTGAACCGAATACCTGCATCCCCCCATGACTCAAGTAGAATACGGTTGTCCTGTTCTTCTGGTCTGGCTACAGCCTCTACCAGTCTGTGAATTATTGAGAGATAATAAAGTAGATGATGTCCGTCAATTCGTGATGCGATTTCTTCAAGGTCTGAATCTATTTTCTCTTGAATTCTCCAATTTCCGCAACATTCTACTAATTCTCTGTCTAACATTGAAACGAAATTCCCTTCATCATAATTCGCACCAACACTGTTAAAATACTGTATTACTCTCCTTTCTTGCCAATCCAACCCAACACTACCAAAATCAATAAAATATGGTTTGTCATCATTAATGACTATATTTCGAGCATGATAATCAAGTGGACCTAATGTCGGTTTGCTATCTATGAGAAGATTAGAAAAAGTATCCCATAACATTTCCAAGTGAGATTTTGCTGATGAAGACATCTCTTTTTTACCCAGATGTGTCAGATAACTAATTGTCTTTTTCCCTCGTTCAAGTATCCTCAGTAGGTTTGAGTTATAATCATACTCAAAGATGTATGGTGTGAACTTTTCACTATATTTCTCAAATACAGTCTCAATCTGAAAGAGACTATTTAGCGAATTCTGAAGGATCTGAGAGAGATTAGGAGTCTTAACACATTGTGCTAAATCATCTAATGTCTGCTTACCACACCATTCTAACAATAATGTGTTGAATTTGGCAGATTCCCAGATAACTTGGGGTACATGACATCCGTTGTTGAGGAGTGTTGTAAGTGTGAATTGTTCAATCTCACGGGGTGTAAAACCTGTTGGTGTTACAGGTTCGAATATTTCGTAAGATTTTAGGAGATAATTGCTGTCTCTTATTCTCAGACGATGTACATTCTGCTTGTGCTTTATTCCATGTTGAATAGGCAGTAATTCTAAGGTGTCAGGTGAAGTATTGAAATGTTTTGCTATATCACTTAATAAAATATCCATATTGAAACCTAAGTCCACAAATTACGGTTGTTACATATTTTAATGATTTAACGAAATAAGTAAACAGATCAAATGGAAGGGAGGGTTGTCTGAATCGCGGATTACACGGATTACACGGATTACACGGAGGAGAGGGTTTTTGAGTGGATGGTTTTCTTTTCAGAATTGCGGATGAAGAGAATATGTTATAGTATACTATAGTTTGGGCAGTTTTGAGCGATACACCTTTCGCCCCTCTGGGGCTTGGGTATTGTGAAGGCATGACGTTTCTACAAACCTTTCGCCCCTCTGGGGCTTGGGCATGCTGCAGGTATGGCACTTCTACACACATTTTGCCCTCAAATCAAGGAATCAACGGTATGAATGCTATATGAAGTTAAAAAAATAAAATAGGTAATTTGGACCCAGAGCTGGTAGGTGCGGTTTCCCGGGGAATGCCTTATGGCATTCATACCGTTGATTCACCGTACCGGATTCTACAAGAAACTGGAAATTACCCGAATAAATTCTTTAACTTCATTTAGCATTCCCCGGACTACGCTTTTATCCATCTAAGTTGATTTTTCTCAGAGTTAGATTGGCGTGAGAAACGTGGCTAAAAACCAGAAACAATTAGAAATAGGTGAAGCACCTCTCAGAAAATGTCCAAACAATAGTAAGGGTATTAACTTGTAGAAAATCTGTCTTATACAAATAATACCATTTCTAATTGAAAATGTCTCTTTTTTGTACCACAAACTTTCAGTTTGTGACCTGAAAATGACTACCATAATAACCGCCTAGTGAGACAATAATTTATAGAAATGGTATAAGAACAGCCCCAGAGGGGCGGAATGTGTGTAGAAAACGTGGAACATATGAAGTAAGCCCCAGCGGGGCGAAAGGTGTATAAAAACGTATTCTGAATCGCGGATTACACGGAGGAATGTAAGAGTCGGGAATCGGAGTTCCCTCCTACAGAAGAGGAAGATAATACTGTTCTTATACCTTTTGTAGACAGAGAAAAAGTTGCATGCCCTATTGATTCATGGTATAATTACAAAAATTGCAAAGGCGTTACAACTATATTTACATAGACACATCTTCTGATTTGCACAGAGGGTTCTCCTTCTCTGGAGTCTGATGCTGATGTGAAGAAGATGGAAGCACAAACCCAATGGGAAGTCCTAAGACTTCTTCTAACCAGGAGGTATTTTTTGGCAGTTACAATGAAAGAACTCCTTGAATGTGGAGTTCACTTTGGTCATCAGACCCGACGTTGGAATCCGAAGATGGCTGAATACATCTTCGCAGAACGGAATGGTATTTATATTATTGATTTGCAGAAGACTTTGCGAATGCTTGAGACGGCAGTAGAATATGTACAAACAGTGGCTGCAAATGGTGGAGCAGTTCTCTTTGTTGGTACAAAACGACAATCTCAAGAAGCCGTTGTTGAAGAAGCCGTTCGAAGTAGTATGTATTATGTTAACCATCGGTGGCTTGGTGGAATGTTAACGAATTATCAAACGATTCGGCAAAGTATCAAAAGACTTGAGGAACTTGATGCCTTAGAAACAAGTGGTGAAATTGACAAGCGTCCAAAAAAAGAGATCATACGGTTGCGGCGCGAAAAAGGGAAGTTATCTAACAACTTATCAGGCATTAAAGACATGCCGACTCTTCCTGAGGTTGTTATTGTCACAGATACTCGTAAAGAACATACAGCTATTGCTGAAGCGAATAAGCTGAATATTCCAATTATTGCTATTGTTGATACAAATTGTGATCCTGATCCAATTGACCTGCCGATTCCTGGGAATGATGATGCTATCCGTTCAATACGGTTAATTTGTTCTGTGTTAGCAGAAGCCGTAATTGAAGGACGTGGCGACGCATTAGAAGGTGAACAGGTTGAGGAGGAAGTTGAGACGACTGAAGCAGATTCAGATCAGATAGATAAAGTTGCTGAAACGGAACGACATGAGGAGCAGACAGCACAGATATTAGACGAAGCACAACTTTCAGCTGAGCCTGAGACAATAGGCGATGGAGAACAAAGACCACAGCGTCAACCCCGCCAGAAAAAGAGACCTAAACGTACACGACGGTCTCCATAACCACTTTATATATAACTATTCATAATTATGACTACCAACTGTTGAATAGCACTCAATATGTTCGTAGTCGTGATTTCAATGTCACGATTTGAAATGTGAATTTGATATGTGCTCTTAGGTATTATATTCAAGTTCAAATCTCAATTGGAGGAAATATGGCAATTACAGCAAAAATGGTTAGTGACCTACGTTCACGTACTGGCGCTGGCATAATGGACTGCAAGAAAGCATTAGCAGAAACGGATGGAGATATTGATGCAGCGATTCAGAAATTGCGCGAGCAAGGCTTGCGCGCCTCCGAAGTAAAAGGTGGAAGAGCTACTGAAGAGGGACTCGTAATATCCTATATCCATCCGGGGAATCGTGTAGGGACATTAGTTGAATTAAATTGTGAAACAGATTTTGTAGCACGCACCGAGCAGTTTCAAAAGTTAGCCAATGAAATTGCTATGCAGGTGGCTGCTGCTAAACCAAAATATGTTAAAGAAGATGAAGTTCCCGAAGATGAACTCGAAGCTGAAAAGACAATATTAAAAACACAAGCACTACAGGAAGGAAAGCCTGATCATATTGTTGATAAAATTGTTGAAGGACGTCTTTCAAAATTCTATTCGGAGGCTTGTCTCCTAAAGCAGCCATACATTCGCGATTCTGATAAGACAATTGAAGATCTTGTCAAAGATGCCATTGCACAACTCGGCGAAAATATTGTAGTGAAACGATTTGTCCTTTTTGTCCTTGGACAATAAACATTAACTGACAAGTATTATGGTAATGAAGTATTGAGAAAGGAGTGGTGATATAGATGCAAGAAATACTAAACCAAGCTGAATCTCGTATGAAAAAGACCTTGGAATCAACTGTAGCTAAGTTGTCGCATGTCCAAACGGGACGTGCTACCTCTGCTCTGTTAGATCAAGTAACCATCAATTACTATGGAAACAAGACGCCGTTAAATCAAGTTGGAACTATCACAACACCTGAACCCCATCAGCTTGTTATACAACCTTGGGATAAGACATTAATCACTGAGATAGAAAAGGCTATCGCACAATCTGATTTGGGTGTTGCCACCAGCAATGATGGAAGTCTTATACGTATACAGGTGCCAGAGCTGACAACTGAACGCCGTGTAGAACTTACTAAAGTCGTTAAAAAGTTGGCTGAAGAAGGAAGAGTTGCCATCCGAAATATCCGTAGAGACGCTAATGAATCCTTGAAAAAGAGTGAAGGCAGTGATGGTGGATCAGGTGGTAGAAGAAGTAAAGGTAGAGGCGGGGATAAAAAAGGT
The DNA here is from genome assembly GCA_965205025.1 of Candidatus Poribacteria bacterium. Classification (GTDB taxonomy): domain Bacteria; phylum Poribacteria; class WGA-4E; order WGA-4E; family WGA-3G; genus MSPOR6. The sequence goes on along the minus strand of CBDBFU010000007.1, from coordinate 221,226 downwards.
AGCCGTGGGGATGCCGATCCCGTACAGAAGTTAACCGATACCTATGTAGATAAAATCAACGAGTTAGCAGATGCCAAAGAATCAGAATTGTTAGAGAACTAAACTATGTTTTGGCGGCGTACCTTAAGCGTTGTTTTGCTCATGCCGCTTGTTTTGCTGATAATCTATCTGGGCAGTTGGCTTTTTCTTCTCCTTATTACCGCCGCCGTCCTGATGATGCAGGTCGAATACTGTCGGTTAGCACATCAACTCACCGAAAAGATAAATCCAGTAACACCTGTAATACTTACGGTTGCCTTTGGTTTTTTAGCCTTTTTTTTGCCGGACCCGTTAGGAAATTTGAAGGCATCAATGTGGATGCAAGGGTTTTTGGTGGTCGTTCTGATTTATGCTTTTGCATCAAGCCTTTCTCGAGGTCAAGTGGCTGGTGAGTTTGTTACAGTTGCCCTAAAGCTTACTGGAATCATAACGATTGGATGGGCATTTGCCTACCATTGTATACTTCTCCGTAAAGTTGATGATATAGGAATGCATCTTATCATCTTACTGATTGGTACAATTTGGTGTGGAGATACAGGGGCATACCTTATCGGTAGGGCAATCGGAAAACATAAGCTTATCACGCCGATTAGTCCTCGCAAAACAATTGAAGGAACTATAGCTGGATTGGTTGTTGGAATATTCGTAAGTATTTTACTGTGTACTTTCCTTCTTCAAGATACTCTCTCTATATTACATGCTGTTATTATTGGACTGTTGTTGAGTGTGGTTGGACAACTTGGCGATTTGAGTGTCTCACTCATGAAAAGAACTGTTGGTGTGAAGGACTCAGGGGATTATATCCCGGGTCATGGAGGTCTACTTGACAGGTGTGACAGTTTAATGTTTTGCGCGCCTATCCTCTATTATTATCTTACACTAACAGGCATTATTCATTGATGCATTGATTGAATAACGCGTTGTGATAGTTAACATTTAGTATTTAGATTAAATGCAAAATGGACTCTTTTGTAGGAGCGATCTCCTACAGAATATGAACAGTTAAAGTTAACGATATGAAGCATATCGCCATTTTAGGTAGTACTGGATCCATAGGGAAAAACACACTAAACGTTGTAGAAACACATAGTGAGGAATTCAAGGTAGTCGCTCTTGCAGCAAACAAGGATGTTAATACACTTGAACAACAAGTGCGTAAGTTTCATCCACGTTTAGTTGCCCTTAATGAACCAATAGCTGCTGCTAAGTTGAAAAAACGACTTAGTGATCTTGACAACATAGAAGTTCTATGCGGACCTGAAGGCATTCAAGCAGTTGCCACCATAGATGAAGCAGAACAGATATTAGATGGTATGGGTGGAAGTGCAGGATTGTTGCCTACACTCTCAGCAATTAACGCTGGAAAAGATATCGCTTTTGTTAACAAAGAAGTTATGGTGATGTGCGGTCCCATAGTCATGGAGGCAGTAAAAAGAAATGGTGTTAACCTCATACCGATTGATGGTGAAATGAGTGCAATCTTTCAGTGTTTAGAAGGCGTATGTGATAGACAAGACGAAATCTATCAATTGATAATAACAGCATCTGGTGGTCCGTTTCGAGATATACCTAAAGATAATCTTTATGATGTGACCCCTAAGCAAGCCTTACGTCACCCAAACTGGGATATGGGAGCAAAGATAAGTATTGATTCAGCAACCATGATGAACAAAGGTTTGGAAGTCATCGAAGCAAAATGGTTGTTTGACATAGACCTTGATAAAATTGACATTGTCATCCATAAAGAAAGTATCATACATTCAATGGTAGAATGGGAAGATGGATCAATTTTAGCACAACTTGGTCCTACGGATATGCGGATTATGATTCAGTATGCTTTGTCATATCCTAAAAGATTGTCAACGCCTATTCCCCGTTTAGATTTACGCGAAACGCAGACACTACATTTTGAACCAGTTGATAGAGAGAAATTTCCATGTATCTCACTTGCATATACTGCAGCGGAAGTTGGGGGGACTCTTCCTGTAGTACTTAGTAGTGCAGATGAGATTGTAGTGAAAGCGTTCTTAGAAGAACGCATTAGGTTTATGGATATACCCGATATTTTAAGGAGTGTTATGGAGAAACATGAGGTTATAAGTAATCCTACACTTGAGGATGTACTTGAAGTTGACAAATGGGCAAAAAGATATACACTATCAATTATTAATAATAGACACGCTAATAAAAATTAAATTGGAATATATAAATTATTTAGGAATTCCGATTCACGCAATCATTATATATAGGAGATAAAATGGAATTCATTCAACCTATTCTTGGAATATTTCCTGCAATTAAAGGTGTACTTCTTGCGATTATTCCACTTGGATTTCTTATTTTTATTCATGAATTAGGTCATTTTCTTGCAGCCAAACGTTGTGGTGTAAAAGTAAATACCTTTTCCCTCGGTTTTGGTCCGAGAATAATAGGATTTGAGCAGGGTGGTACTGATTATCGGCTCTCCTTATTACCTTTCGGGGGATATGTCCAAATGGAAGGTGAAACTCCAGGAGAACAAACAGGAGGCGATGATGAGTTTGCGAGTGCTTCTGTTGGGAATCGAGCCTTCATTGTTATTGCTGGTCCCTTGGTTAACCTCTTGTTTGGTATTTTGGCATATTGGTTAGTCTTTAGTATTGGACTGGATTATAATTCTGCAGAATTGGTTAAGGGATTAACAGGTGTGACTTTCGCTGATAATCAGGATTCGGAACAGACAGTTAAAGAGGTTGAAATACAGGAAGAAGTTCAAATTGGGTGGATGGCAGAAGACAGTCCTGCCGCTGTAGGTGGATTATTGTCTGGGGATGTAATTGTTTCTATTGATGGAGAAACTGTCAACAGTTGGGCATCCTTTCAAATGATAATATTTACAAGTCCAGAGAAAGAATTAGAATTTGTGGTCAAACGTGACGGCAGCCTAAAAACGCTGACAATTGTTCCAAATAGTGAACCAAGTGCACGGGGAGATATTGGTAAGATAAGTGTTAGCCAGACAATTGATGTAATTGTCAACCGACTTGATGAAGACAGTTTAGCCGCTAATGCTGGTCTCCAAGTTGGGGACCGAGTTGTAACCATTAACGGCGAAAAACTATATAATGTTCCATATTTTGAACCGGGTATATGGGATCCTGAGTTGCAGTGGTTAGGAAGTAAATATCAAGCATTATACCAAGATATAGCGAATAGGGACAATCTTGAACTGGGTATAGAAAGGTATGGAGAAAAAATCACACTTCAGATGCCTATTCACTGGGAAATCAAGACCCGCGTTTTAAAGGGAAGCACAGCCGATAAAGCTGGAATTATGGAAGATGATATACTGGTAAGTTTTAATGGAAAACCCGTTAATAGTGAATCCCTTTACACACACATTCAATCCGTATCAAATTATCCTATTGAACTTGGTCTACTCCGTGATGGTAGAGCAATAACTGCAACGATTAACCCGGAAAAAACTTCAAGTAAGGATGCAAAGGAAACTTTCTTTGGTATTGGATGGAATACATATTTGAGTGGAATGAAACTTTCACCCCTCCGAATGCCGTTACCTATGTATACCTTAACTGAAGCAGGTGGAATGGGATTATATACAACTTGGTTGACTTTTACATCTGTTGCCAAGTTGCTGAAAAAGTTAGTCTCAGGTGAAGTGTCTCCTAAGTTTCTTTCCGGTCCACTCGGCATAGGTACAATGACAAGTGAAATGTTTGATAGAAGGATTGGTATAACGAGTATACTATTCTTTGTTGGTTTTATTAGTATTAACCTATGTATTGTAAACTTATTACCTATTCCAATTGCAGATGGTGGCCAATTACTGTTTTTTGCTATAGAAAAAGTCAGAGGACGGTCATTACCGCAGAGAGCACAAGGGATTATTCAACAGGTTAGTGTTGTTTTCCTCCTTGCATTATTCATATATATTACTTGGTATGATATTCTATCGTTAATTGATAGTCTAAGAGGCTGAGATATCAGACAAAGGTTCGCTAATGGCAACGGATAACCCAAAAGAAGAATATCTTCAACTCGTTACACTTGTGAGGGAACACGTGGCAGAACAACTTGAATTGGGTCTTAGTGAGATAGAGATAAAGCAATCTGAGCCAGAATCAGGATTAGCGAGATTTGATTTACCCACTTTGGACGCTGATGCGCAAAGTTGTACGAAATGTGGTTTACACGAAGGTAGAACTAACGTAGTATTTGGTGTTGGTAATCCGGATGCTGAGTTGATGTTTGTTGGCGAAGCTCCTGGTGCAGATGAAGATTTACAAGGTGAACCATTTGTTGGTAGAGCCGGTAAATTGTTGACGAAAATAATTGAAGATGGGATGAAACTAAAACGTGAGGAAGTCTATATTGCTAATGTTCTGAAATGTCGTCCTCCCGGCAATAGAAATCCTGCACCAGATGAAGTTGAGACTTGTAGTCCGTATCTAATTCGACAGATAGAACTTATCCAACCCAAAGTTATGGTAGCACTCGGTAGTTTCGCAGCAAAAACCGTATTAAATACAACCACGAATATATCTGCACTCCGGGGACAACTACATCCATATACATTGTCTGATAACCTTGAGAATCCGCCAAAGGTAATGCCTACCTATCATCCCGCATATCTTTTACGTAATCCAGGTGCTAAGAGAGAAGTCTGGGAAGATATGAAAATAGTTCTTGCGTGTTTATCAAACGATTAATGGATTTGTTCCTTTATAGTAGAATCCATAATTATTTGGATAGGGCGGTAGGTTCGGTTTCCTAACCGAACCTGTGTTCATCGTGCGGTTAGAAACCGCACCTACAAGGTGAGTGTAAACATATTTTGGAATTTCACTATAAATAACGTGAGTTTGATAAGACACATTGTAACCCGTACTTTTAGTTAACACCAGAGGGCACAAACTGGAAAGTTTGTGCTACAAAGACTATCTTCAGGGCACTATAAAAAGTCGGGTTTCGCTACCGCTTCTACCCGACCTACGAAATAATGTAATATTATCATATAGAAATGGTATTACCAACTAATTGGGTATTCTACCAATGAGTTACGCGAATGTTGCTTTTCCAATTGCAGTCAATCAGTTGTTTACCTACTCTGTACCTGAACATCTTGATTCTGTCGTCCAACCGGGAGTGCGTATATTAGCTTCATTTCATGAAGGGAATAAGGAGGGTGTTGTTGTAGAGCGGACAGATGTAACAGATTTGTCATCTGAAAAAGTAAAGAATATCTCCGATTGTCTTGATGATGTACCTACCTTCTCTCCTGAAATACTTGAACTCACCAAATGGATGGCGGATTATTATCTAACATCTTGGGGGAACGCTCTGTTCTGTGCCGTTCCAGCATCAATTCGGAACCAGAAGAAACAGAAAGTACGTCTCCGTTCAGAATATACACCTCCAATTGGCAAAGTGCAAAAGGAAATTGTGGCTCTGTTAGAAGCGGAAGGGGAATTGTCTCCGACTCAGATTGTCCGTCGAATGGGAATCAGTATCACAAGTCTACGTCCAAAAATAAAAGCTCTTAGACAGAAAGGCATTGTAGATGTTATTATTATCCATAAACCGAAGGCAACTGCACAGTACACATCAGTAGCATCATTAATCTTACCACAGGACCAAATAAAGTCTGAAATTGATAAATTGACCACTGGTGATGATGGTTATGGAAATAAAACCGTTGATCAAGAGAAGAAAGTTCCCCACGCTGCCTCCCTTAAACATGCTGAGATACTCCAAAACCTACTTGAGGTGGGTAAACCTATAGCCACAGCTGAATTGACAAAACGATTCAATACCAGTCAGTCCTTGCTCCGTACTCTTGAAAGACGGGGTTTTATAAAGATTACCAAGGAATCCTCTATTCGTAATCCGTTGAGTGCACAACCTGTTACTCCTACAGACCCAATTACATTAAATCCCACACAGTTAGCAGCCTACACAGAAATACAGGACCAGCTTCAATCTGAAAAACAAACTCAACCTACGTTTTTACTACACGGTGTAACCGGTAGTGGTAAAACCGAAGTGTATATGCAGGTAATTGCGCCAATTCTTGAAAAAGGTAAATCTGTGATTGTGCTTGTACCAGAGATATCCCTTACCCCACAGACGGCATCGCGTTTTATTGGTAGGTTCGGTGATCGGGTTGCGATCCTGCACAGCAGTCTCAGTGAAGGCGAACGATATGATCAATGGCATCGGATACAGAAAGGTGATGCGAGGATCGTGATTGGTCCCCGTTCTGCGGTGTTTGCGCCAGTGAAGGATCTTGGCTTGTTGATCATTGATGAAGAACATTCGGATTCCTATAAATCAGACACAAACCCCCGATATCACGCAAGAGAAGTCGCCAGAAAACGGACACATCTTGCCAATTGTGCCTTAGTGTTAGGGAGTGCTACGCCATCGCTTGAGAGTTTTTACAATTCGCACAATAGCTCCTATCAACTCCTTAGCATGCCGACACGTGTTTTGGATAGGAAGATGCCGATAGTTCATATCGTAGATATGCGGAAGGAATTGGAGGAAGGAAACCGTACTATCTTCTCTACACATTTAAGAGAGGCTATTACTGAACGATTAGAAAAACGGCAACAGATTATTCTTTTTTTAAATAGGCGTGGTTATTCCACCTATGTTTTCTGTAGAACATGTGGGTATGTTGAGAGATGTACAAATTGTTCAATTTCGCTGACATATCATCTTCAGAAGAAGCAGTTAATCTGTCATCATTGTGGACATAGTCGTGATACACATTCCGTATGTCCGGATTGTAGTAGTACAGCCATAGATTATTTTGGTCGAAAAGGGTTCGGTACAGAATCTGTTGAGCAAGAGGTAATCAAGGCATTTCCCACTGCGAAAGTCCAGAGATTTGATGCGGATACGACGACACGAAAAGATTCACATCATCAGATTTTGACTGCATTCCAAAATCAGGAAATTGATATTTTGATTGGTACGCAGATGGTTTCTAAAGGATTGGATTTTCCGAATGTAACGCTTGTAGGGGTGATTGTCGCTGATACTGCATTGAATCTTCCTGATTTCAGAGCGGGTGAACAGACTTTTAGTTTACTGACGCAAGTTGCGGGACGCTCAGGACGTGCTGATGCGGAAGGGGAAGTTATCATACAAACATACATGCCAGACCATTACTGTATCTTAGCTGCACAAAATCATGACTACATCAATTTCTATGAACAAGAGATTGAATCGCGTAGATCCTTGCAATACCCCCCATTCTCACATGTTGCCACGCTCCTACTTCGTGGAAAAGAGGAACAAGAGGTAATTGAGGCTGCACACACAGTTGATAACCATCTCCAAATATGGAAAAAAGAGAAATTTCCAGAGGTTGATATTTTAGGTCCGGCACCTGCACCACTATCTAAAATTGAGGGGAAGTTTCGATGGCACTTTCTACTGAGAAGTAAGAAAGTAGAGAAAATATGTGGACTTTTTCAACTGTTAACGGATGATCTGCCACCGCAAATAAGGGCAACCGCTATTGAATTTGTTATTGATATTGACCCAACGAATACTTTGTAATATTATAAACCGTAGAGTCGGGATGAAAGGATTCCCAGTAGAGTACTCACATAGATTAAAGGAATTAATTATATATGGGCAACCGGATATTTGAAAAACTTGATAATTCTGACAAAATAGAAGAGAGTCCTATTCTCGTCTTCGCTGCTGACCCACTTGCCTCCGCTGGAATAAAGGGACTTGGACAAGTTCAACACCCTATACCACATTACCGTACACATGCGGAGTTTTTACAACTTCAACGCGATCTTGTTGATGATGGGTTGCTTGATGGACTCCTGATGACACCTGCGGATGCGGAAATTCTTGCACTTGATGAAAATCTCTTTGAGAATACACCTATCACCCCAATAGTCAGAATGAATTCAGAAACGGCTATTTGGAATCCACGTTTTGGTGTTTACACTTCTCGACCCTCAATGCCTTTCCAAACGGTATTTCCCGAGGACATGCAGCGTTATTGTGAAAATCTTGTTGGTCCTGCACTGGACTGTCGCGTAAATCTCGGATTATATTCAATTACTCTCAATAACGATCCGATTGTTGATGAGAGGATGTTGCAAGCCTATGTTCAATTTGCACATGTCGTTGGGGAAATTGAAGGATTTGATCATCTGTTAGAGGTGTTCTTACCTAATGTGAAAATACCAGGCATGGATGAGGAGAAGCGTGGGATGTACGTCGCAGATTCTATTGTCCGTACAATGAGTTATCTCCGAAAACATCAACGCCCCCGTTTTATTAAGACAGCCTACACAACCGCAGATGTATGGAATGAGTTGTGTCAATTTGATCAGACGCTTGTGATAGGTGCATTGGGTGGTCCTCGTGAAAATGCACGTAGTACACTTGTTCTTGCTCATAACGTTGTTGAAAATGGTGGACTTGCCATCCTGTTTGGTCGAACAATTTTTGGCGAAGATGATCCGGTTATATTTGTGCAATGCCTTCGTCGTGTACTTGACGGTGACCTTGATCCGCAAACAGCACATGCTGAATATCAAAAACTACTCCGAACCAGCGGATAATATATTAACAGGACTTACGCAACTTAAGCAGAAAAAGGTAAAATTTGATTTAAAAAAACCGTCATTTCAGTGTTTTAACCCCCTAAATCCCCCTTATCAGGGGGACTATAAGATGAAATGCGTAAGTCCTTTATGACACAGGAAACCATAACCCAACCAAGAGTTCTCCTGCTTTTACCGACACGTACATACCGAGCAACAGATTTTCTTGATGCTGCATTGAATCTTGATGTTGAAGTTGTTGTTGCATCCGAGGAGCCTGCCACAACAAAAGATCTCTCACCTCGTGACACGTTAGTTCTTAACTTTCGTGATCCAACTGTCGGAACACAATCTATTCAAGAATACGCAGATACGCATCCAATTGCAGCAATTATTGGTGTTGATGACGATACTACCATGCTTGCAACCACAGCATCCGCTGCCCTCGGTTTACCACATAACCCAATTTCATCTGCATTTGCAACACGTAATAAATTCCTTTTAAGACAAACTCTTGAGGAGAAGGGTGTTTCTGTACCAAATTACAGACGACTCTTGATTGATGGTGACGCGGAAAAGCATAGTCGAGAGATCGATTATCCTTGTATATTAAAACCGCTGTCTTTGTCTGCAAGTCGTGGAGTCATACGAGCAGATAATCCTACCGAATTTGTGGACGCTTTCCAACGTATAACAGCACTACTCAAGAAAGTGAAAGGGTCAAGAGGCACTGATGCCGATGATGATCCGTATCAATATATCCTTGTTGAAGATTACATCCCTGGTATTGAGGTGGCATTGGAAGGTATTCTCATTTCAGATGAATTGAAGACACTGGCTTTATTTGATAAACCGGATCCACTTGAGGGTCCCTTTTTTGAGGAAACCTTATATATTACACCGTCTCGATTACCAGATAATGTATTAGAGGAAATCCATAAGGCAACTGCAGAAGCTACTACCGCGTTAGGACTTCGACACGGTCCTATTCATGCGGAACTGAGGTATAACGAGAAGGGGGCACATCTAATTGAAATTGCAGCACGGACGATTGGGGGACTCTGTTCTCGTACATTGAAATTTGGAACGGGTATTTCACTTGAAGAACTGGTGATCCGACATGCAATTGGAGACTCTGTAGACTCTTTTTTACGTGAGAATCAAGCTGCTGGAGTGATGATGATTCCTGTTCCGAAAGCAGGGATTTTGGGTGAAGTACGTGGAAAAAAAGAGGCACGGAACGTTGAGAATATTGAGGAAGTCAATATTACAATTTCTGTTGGTGCAGAGGTGGTGCCGTTGCCAGAGGGTGATAAATATCTTGGTTTTATCTTTGCTCGTGGTGAAACACCTGGAGTTGTTGAAGAAACTTTACGTGAAGCACATCAATATTTGGAGTTTGTTATTCTGTAAGGATGGGTTGTCTGAATCTCGGATTACACGGATTACACGGATTACGCGGAGAAGAGTGTTAGTCCCGTAGGGACGGAATGTCTATAGAAAACGTGTATACCCATAATTGAGCCCCGGGGAATGCCTAATGAAGATTAATTTTTTAATTCGGTAATAATCCGATCTGGCGTAGCAGCATCTGTGATCCTCCTATGAACTGCGACATAAAACTAATCACCTTGTCTTTCACGATTTCCCAATCATCGCAATGACGATGGTTATGTAAAACCGATTGACGCACCCATCGCCATAACTTTTCAATCGGGTTCGTCCACGGCGCATAAGTCGGTAGTTGTATTATCTCAATCGGAAGTTTTTGTAGTGTTCCGATTTTCTCTGAGGGTTTACCTGTCCAATTCGGTGGCTTCGGTTTCACAAACGATGCTGTTTGCGGGAGAAGTGCTTCCAATAAGTTAGCTTGAAAGTGGGTTGACCAATTGTCTTGTATCAAATATATCCGTTGCTTGTTTGCGTAGCGTTGGCAAATCTCGGTGTAAAAAGAATGAAGTGCTTCAGCAGTGCAGCGTGAAACTTGCTGGTAAACAACATCTCCAGTATGTGGGTTCAGAGCCCCGATCCCATAGCACGTTTGGTTGTGTCTGTAGCTCTGACGGGCTAAAGGTGTTTTCGTGCCTGTTTGTGCCCAGTCTTTTGCTATGGTAGGGTTGCGATAAAACGAGAACTCATCTTGGTAAAGCGCAACACAGGTCTGTGGATGTTGACGGGTCTCTTCCAAAACTTGCTGGACCCTGTCTATTTTTTGGGCATAGTCTGTATCCGGACTATGTATGTATAAGCGAGCGCGTTTATAGCTGAGACCGAGTCGACTAAGGATTTTGTGAATACCCGGCACAGACACATCACTGAGCCAAGGGACGATGTTTCCAAGGGATCGGAGTGTCCATCGTGTTTGATGCGGATTATGTTGTTCAGGTCCCTGTGCGATAGTATTATAGACCTCCGCCTCTGCTTCTTCGGGGGATTTAGGGGAATAAGCAGGTTTGCGACCACGACCGGGTGTATAGAATAAACCTTGAATACCGTTTTCATTGTATCGGTGAAGCCACGAATAGACCGTATCAGGATCGCGTTCTTTCAAGAGCATTTTTCGGGCGACTTTGTGAGGGGAAAACCCCTCGCTTATTTTCAAAAGGGCAGCAGCGCGTTCTCGTAGATAAGCCGGTTCGCCTTTATCACGGAGTTCAACGAGTTTTTGTCGTTCAGTTTCACTGAGTTCAAGTTTATGATGTTTTGCCATGAATAAATACCTCCTTGAACAAGAGGATAGCACAAAAATAAAATTTACCGAATTAAAAAATTAATCTTCATATGGCATTCATACCGTTGATTCGAGGGGCGAAAGGTGTGTAGAAAACGTTGAACCTTCCAGTAAAAGCCCCAGCGGGGCGAAAGGTGTGTAGAAACGTATTCTGAATCGCGGATTACGCGGATTACACGGAGAAGAGGGTTAGCCCCGGGGGAATGCCATATCAACAAGGGTTAATCTGAAGTTTTTATTCTTCGGATGCTTCTACTTCTTGTAGAAATGTTTCAACGCTGGATGTTCGAACCGCAATGCGATGCAGTTTTGTTAAGCGATCAAGGTCTTGAATAGGTTCAAGGACTTCTGCTACAGGTTCCGTATCACTCAACGGAAAGCGCTCAGTAAGAACAGATAGAATATTCTTGATACAGTTTTCAAGTGAACCTTGTTCTATGCCGCGCTGCATTATGAGTTCTATAAAAGGAGATTCTTGCATCATTACCTTTATTCTTCGGATGTTTCTACTTCTTGTAGAAATGTTTCAACGCTGGATGTTCGAACCGCAATGCGATGCAGTTCTGTTAAGCGATCAAGGTCTTGAATAGGTTCAAGGACTTCTGCTACAGGTTCCGTATCACTCAACGGAAAACGCTCAGTAAGGATTGACAGTATATGTTTAACAGACATTTCACGTGAACCTTGTTCTATATAGCGCTGCATTATGAGTTCTATAAAAGGAGATTCTTGCATCATTTCCTCCGATATGAGTTTCTGAAAAAGATTAGCGTCATAGGTTAAACTACCTAATGTTGATAAGGCAAACAGTAGTGTGCCACGCGTCTGTGAGTCAACCTGGGCGGATTCTGTCGTTTCAACACATTTTTGAAGCCATGCTTCCGTGTTCAAGTCTTCAGGTGGTTTCATTAAGGGTGTGAACGGTAACAAACCAACCGATGCTGCATCTAAAAATGATTCACCTTCTAATTCTGCCAATCGAATAACCTGATATTTGTGCTGTAAACCGAACGTCTCATCCCCATAACTATAGCCACCTGGATCCGTTTGTCCGGCGTTTGCACTTAAATAGAGTACGACTGAATAGACAGGAAGTTCATACCGTAGTAGAAGTTCAGCAGCATACGCGAGAACACGCAACGGCATCGGTTTATCTCGACTGTCTTGGGTTTGTACTTCTATATGAAGTAGTACTGTTTCATTGTGCCATCGTACCTTAAATGTCATGTCGTTACGATGGACTTTTACGGTTTGTTGTTCCGTGTCAAGTGTCTCTATAACTTCGACATCGGATGTAGCAAAGGATAACATGGCAAAGTCATCGGCAAACCTGTCCATCAAGTGCTTCACGATTTCATCGTATTGTGCCATGTAAAGTGTTTTACCTTTCCCGATAATCTTTTATTTATTATATATTCTGGGGTTGTGTGTTGTCAAGTTAAGTTGTTTTTAGTTGATTGTCAGAATCGCGGATTAGGCGGATTACGCGGAGAAGAGGGGTTTGGTTGTCTGAATCGCGGATTAGGCGGATTAGGCGGATTAGGCGGAGAAGAGGGGTTTGGTTGTCTGAATCGCGGATTACACGGATTGCGCGGATTACGTGGAGAAGAGGGTTAGTCCCGTAGGGACGGAATGTCTATAGAAAACGTGTATACCCACATAATTGAACCCCAGCGGGGCGAAAGGTGTGTAGAAAACGTTGAACCTTCCAGTAAAAGCCCCAGCGGGGCGAAAGGTGTGTAGAAAACGGTTTCTGAATCTCGGATTACACGGATTACGCGGATTACGCGGAGAAAAAGCGGGAGGTTTAACGTCTCTCCCGCAAGGACGTTCTTGAATAACACAAGTGCCAGTAATTTATACACGCGACTGGCGGCGACGAGAAATTATGTATGATCCTACTTCAGGATCAACATTTTACGGGTAGCAGAAAACTCATTCGCAGTGAATACGTAGAAATACACACCACTTGCCACTTGCTCACCAATAGCATTACGTCCATCCCAATAGGCTGCACGGCTCCGGTCTGTGTAGTAGCCCTCGGATTGATGTCCAAGTTTCAAGGTGCGTACCACGTTTCCTGTTGTGTTGAAAATCGTAATCTGTACATTGGAATCCGTTGCTAACTGATACGGTATCCATGTTTCCGGATTGAACGGATTGGGATAGTTCGCAAGCAAACGTGTCCTTTCTGGTGACACAACCTCTAACAGACTCTGTAGATATGCCAGCGTCTGCTGTGCTGTGAGCGAGTCGTTATTGGAAGCAATCAACAGATCAATTTGCCTCTGAACTTCCTCACGTGATACCTTTGGAAGTTTCGCATCTGCCACTGCGATTGGCGCAGCGTTGGTTTCATCACGGTTATCAAACACAAGGAGCAGATCAAGGAAATTCACACGACCATCACCGTTGACATCAAGTCTTGGATTATCTGGATTCGTTTCACCGAGTGCATCTGCTACTAATGCAGCATCTGTATTATCAACCACGCCATCCTTATTGACATCGTATTTGGAGAAAGTTCCCGGCGGACGTATCGCCGTTGTGCCTGCTGGCACTGAGATATCTCCGAGTGAAACAAGGTCTGCAACGACAGCCTTGGCAGACTTACCGTTGATGTTGCTCTGCATGATTTTCCCACGGATGTTCGTCCAATACAGTTTTTTACCAGCTACATCAACCGAAATACCGTAGGGGGCAGCGCTTAATGAAATGAGCTCTTGAACATTACTGCCATCAAGATTAGCACTGTGGATTTTCCCTGCTGAACCGCTGGTTTCCTCTGTCCAGAACACTTTACCAGCCCCAACAGCGATGCTACCCAACGTGTCATAGCCGTTGGCGAATTCCGTCTCATCCGATCCATCAACGTTTGCGTAATGCACAGTTCCGGATTCAGATATCCAGAACAATTTGCCCGATTCAGGATCAACGGCAATATCTGTTGGTGTGTCCAAACCGACAAGCAGGTTCGGTTCATAATCAGACCCGTCTACGTTGATTGCTTGTATTTTCCCGCGTTCGGTTGTAACGTAGAGTTTACTGTTGACAGTGTCGACAGTAATACCCGCAGGAGCAGTCGAGAGATTCCGAATAAGTTGAACGTTACTACCATTCAGGTTAGCGCTTCGAATTCTCCCACTACTATTGGATGTTTTCTCAACCCAGAAGAGTCTATTCTTTGTAGCAACGAGGCTGACGACATCTTGGACATTGTGAGCGATGTCTTCCACGCTATTGCCAACAAGTCGGTGGATTGTGCCGGTGTCCCTGTTAATCCAATATGTATCTGCACGCTGTGCTACAGGTAGACGGATATCGGGTTCTGGGGGTGCGGGATCTTCCGCTGTGGCGGTAAAGGTAACACGATCAGAAACACCTGAGACGCTTGCACGGACAGTGTTCCGTCCGGGATCATCCCCGAGAGTAAGGTCTGTCTCTGCGCGTCCTCTTGAATTCGTCGTAACCGATGTTTCCGAAAGGCTACCGCCACCTGCTGTTACGCTAAACGTCACGGTAACACCTGAAACAACATCGTCATCTTCGTCAAGCACTTCAACAACAAGCGGATCTTCAAGTTCTGTTCCTGGTTCACCACTCTGGTTATTCCCTGAAACGATCTCTATAGAATCGGCTAAATCACCGGCTGTGATGGTAAAGCGAACGGATGGAATGCCCGTAACCCTTGCTTCTATGTAGTGGGTCCCCGCAGTACGTGGCAAAAATCTGGCGAATGCTTCACCGTTGCGGTCTGTCGTATCGCTACGCGTAAGTGTGCCACTCCCTCTTAGACTGAACGTCACGGTGACACCTTGCAGCTCGTAACCGTCCTCATCTGTGACACGGACGACAAGTGCATTGGTAAGATAACGGTTCGGTGTGCCGCGTTGGTTATTCCCGGAGACAATCTCAAGGTCGTAAGGGACAAGCGCACCTGTAGCGTCAAAGAACACATCTGACACAGTGGTGATGCCGACGCTTGCTCGAACCCTGTTATCTTCATCGTCTTCACCTAAGACAAGGTATGCCCGTAATTCACCGTTCGCTTCACTTCGAACAGTTAATGAACTGGAACCGCTTGAAGCACTGCTTGAAGTTGAAAGTTCACCATCGCCATCAACTATTGTGAACGTTACAGGTACACCTTGTACAGGGGTTTCAACATTTGCGACGTCCCGAACGACTTTGAGCAGAAACGGATCATCAAGTACTTCGCCACGATTTCCTTCTTGGTTATCTCCAGAAACGCTATCGCTGTTGTCTTTGAGTATCCTAATAGCAAACACTGTCACTGTTATAGTAGCAGTTTCTATACCAGTGGTAGTGGTGCCAGTCCTTGCTGTGATGGTATACTGTCCAGGATTTTGCGGCAGATTGAATGTATCTTGCGTGTTACTCCTACCATTATACACTGTAAATTGTACAGAAGTGCCAACAGTGACTCCCGTGCTGTCTGTCACGGTAAGTGTGCCAACTTGATAGGGGACCGGATTATTATTGGCATCATACAGCAGAATTGTCAAGGTATACGGTGCACCTGGCGCACCAGTTGTAATTGGTTGATTGAGACTATCAACGGGTTGGAATATCCTAAGTCGCGTGGATTGCGTTGGCTGTTGCCTTGTCCCTGTGATCGTAAAGGTTACAGGGGTTACGCCACTCAGATCAAAATTAGCATTATTCGCCGGGAGGAGTGTTGCCGATACCGTTTGTAAACCCAGTCTGGTTACAGGAAAATTATAGGTAGCGTCGCCGTTAGTACCGGTAGGAGTAGTTGTATGAATGGTAGTTCCACTGGCATTGCGGAAAGTGACAGTAACACCCGATTGCCCTGTAGTTGTCCCTGTCCTTGTTACACGTACCCGCAACGGAGCATTAGTCCCGATAGCTACAGATTGTGTTTGCCCGCTGGGAATTCTTAACTCTACTGAGGTACCGGTGGAAGGTGTTCCACCCCTTGTAACAGTAACTGGAATGAGCTTACGTTCATATCCAGGTGCACTTGCATAGAGTTGATAAGTACCAGTAGTGCTTGGTAACGTAATAAATATCGTAACTGAACCGTTGGGAAGCGTTGTTCCTTGGGCAGATGTGAAACCGTTACCACTCAGTGTAACCAGTACGTCTTGTCTTCCCGCACCAACAACTATGCTGTAACGTTGACCCGCAGTTGCTCCTAAGATCGGATTTGGTGTCACTGTAAGGGCACTCCCCACAACGTTAACGGTAGCTGTCCCTGCTGTATAACCGTTCGCGTTTGCGGTGATGATAACCTCCCCGGCAGTGCTCGGTAGCGTGAACTGTGTTGTTAGGTCGCCATTTGAGTCTGTTGGTCCATTGACCGGTCTAAAAGTACCGCCTCGATTACTTGTGAAAGCAACCAGTTGGCTGGCACGATTATTAGAGGTAGCGGCTGTAACAGTAATCGTTTGACCGGCATTTCCACTGCGAGGCGCGGTTACGGTAAGGCTTGCGTCGTCGTCGTCTGATGGAGGTGGTTGTCTTATCGGCGTTCTTGGTGTCACGACAGCGTTATCATTAGCTGTGACCGTAAAGGACACAGAATGATCTTCATCATCTTCAGTATCACCATCATTGTTACTGTCAAAACCCGCCGTAATTGTTGCATCTGTGTCATGTGTGTCTGGTAGAACATAGTTGATTTTAGCTTGACCGTTGGAATCTGTTAAAATTTTATGTCCAGAGGTGCCTACTCTCGTATAACTGGGAATACGAACAAGTGTTCCGGTTGTTCCGGATGCAAGAGAAAATTCGACTTCTTGTCCGGAAATACCTGTACCTCTCGTATCTGTGACCTCAACTACAAGCGGTTCCGCAAGCTGTGAACCGGGCAAGCCTACTTGTCCATTACCAGACACACGATTTAGTTGAATACTTTGATAGAAATAGGTGATAACGTGTGTTTTATTCGTGGCGTCCTTAATCGATGCCGTAACCTTGTTAGTTCCGCCATTCATCTGGAGCTTCACACTGGCTTCACTGTCGCCAAAAGTGAAACTCCGGAGGGTACTCCGAGGCGTTGCGTCGGGGCGCATATTGTCGTCCAGATCCCGATAGAGACGCCCGGGACCATCAACTGAAAAATCGACGTATACCCACGCTGAACCGGTCCCAGCCAGAGTTACCACAACATCCGAATCTGCACTATACTCATTTTGCGGGCTATCAAAACCAATTCCACTTTTAGGATTTGTGGTGCCAGTACTGGCACTAAACACCTGAGCATCAATATCTTCTGGTCGCTGAATACCGTAAGCCGTAAACACTAGCGAGGTAAAACCCGCAGGAGATGCTGCATCGGCTATCGTAACTGTAAAACTTCCAGCCTCTGAAAGCTTACATTTCACAGAGATGGTGCCGTTCCTAAGCCTACCATCACCGGCTGTCTCGGTATCCCTCCTTTCCGTCAGTGTGAACGTCGTAGCTGTAGTTGGATACGTTCTATCACTTCTTACCTCAGAAAGAGCCACCCCTGTTCCTGCTACGGTAATCGTAATGGAGTCCCGTGCAGTATCTGTCCCGGTTCTGCTTCCTGGTACCCCACTTATGGAAAAACTGAAAGTAAAGTCTTGATTAAAAAGTTTGTCCTGATGATCACGGCTGACTTTTCTTGCAGTCAACACAGCGTCAGCCACCCCATGCACGCCAAATGCAAACACAAGTGCTATGAGGATGCCGAGTCCAAGCTTTCGTGTAAAAATTGTGTTATTCATTGTTTGTCTCCTAAATAAAGAAAAATATATTGTGTCTTCTGATAATGTCTTCTGAAATTTGAAAAAGGTTTTACGTATCTTTAATGTGAGTTTGATAAATCAGATTTTTGTATTTGTCGAATGCGCGGAATTGAGAAATCAAGGAATCAACGGTATGAATGCCATTTAGTCATTCCCTATGTTGATATAGACATTCCGTCCCTACGGGACTCATACGGTTAATTGATCCGTTTTCTATAGACATTCCGTCCCTACGGGACTCAATACATACCGTGTTTGGGGAATTAGAATTACCTATTTAAAAATGCGTCCTTACTATCGCTACCAGGAGGTTGCTCCTACAGAATGTGTCTATAATATCGCGATCAGGAGGTTGCTCCTACAGAATGTGTCCTTGTGTATATAAAGTAAGGACATTGCAAGCAATGTCCTTACTTTATTGAATAGCTTAGGTTAGCTAAGTATTCCCATTAGGAAACTGTTGTACCGGTTTTTCAACAGTCTCCTAACTGGGGAATAGTTTTAGTTAGATTTCCCACAGTAAGGACACTGCAGCATCCTTACTGAGAGGAGAATTGGTTAAATTATCCCTGAAATTCAACCTTATTGTGAAGCTTTTAGCTCACTCCACGTCGTTGTAAGTCTGTTCTTCGCTGAGATGAGGCCTTTCAACTTGGTTATAGCAAGTGCTTGGCGTTCACCGGCGAAGGATACATCTTCAATCTGGTAGTAGTACACAACACCTGGTTTAGTGGTCTGATCCACCCATTTATAGGTGTTACGTTCACCTGTGGTACCAGCACCTTCAATAAGCTCAGCGTTGACCTGTGTATACTCACCGTTTCGAGTTTCACTACGAAGGATATTAAATCCAGCGTTGTCAAGTTCGGATTCGGTTGTCCAACGGATCGTAACTTTGCCATCTTCAAGTGTGGGACGGAAGTGTGATAATTCAACAGGTAGCACCATACCCGGACGGTTGTTAGGTGTACCGTAGTCATCTTCATTACCATACCAGGTAGACTTGATAGTGACCTTGAATTCCCGTTTCGTATTCACAGCGGGAATCCAGCTGTACTTAGCGTCAATGCCGTCGTTGTCTTTCATTTTCTTGTCACCGCTTCCAAAGATAGGCATCACATTACTTTCTGCTGTATTCACACCAGTACGTGCGACACCGTCATCATAGATACGGATGTAAGATGTGCGGTTACCGTCTGCAGCGACACCAGCGGGGAAATCCCATTCATTTGTATCACTGGTTCGGGCATCACCGTCAAGGTTACCAGCACGGTCAACAACTTTATTGTCTTTGTCCAAGAGTGTGATAGCGAATGCTGTCGGATTGAAAAACATGTGTCGTGTATTCGCACCGAACTTACCTAAACCGACATCTCGCTGCACATTAAAGACACGGTTCTCGTTAAAGACATCCGTACCTACTCTGGAATCACTATTGGCTTGTGCACGACTCGCAACAATCAGAACTGTCTGTTGGGGTAAGATAGTTTTCACTCTGCCTTTATCTTTGAAGTTCAAAGACATGAGACTATCCATCGGATTGCCTTCAGCATCAAGCATTTCAAACTGCAGTTTCCATCCGCTACCAAGATTCACAGCATCTGTTGGTGAACTGTTGTAGAGCTCAATCCACTGCGGATACACAGACCTGTCAGCATTAGGACCTGTGGAAGTCATAATTTCACTGATGGTTACCATAGCATCTGCAGCAGTAGCTTTAACAACACCTGTATTCCCAACGCTATTTCCGTTGTATCCGGGTGTGCCGTTATTGTATCCTGCGATTCTTGCTGTGCGTCTATAACCGAGACCGGTATAGATTGCATCACGCATAGCGTAGTGTCCAACACCTTCATCTTTGTGTGTTGTACCTGTACCTGCACGATTCACACCATCGCTACCATCAGCATCGTTTCTTGCGGTAGTCTTAACGTGTTGACGATATCGTACACGGTTCGCCTCAATACGATTATGGCGTCTGTGATTCCAGTCACCATGTCCACGATGCGGTCTATTATGTCCGCTAAAGTTGACCAGTGGCCAGAGGGTTGTACTATTGAGCCCTGCGGGGTTCGTTTCTGGATAGTTGGATTTATCCAAAGTTTCATGGTGTCCAACAAAATCAATAATCTTGTCAATATCAGCGCCACCGGTTTCAGCAACACCTTTTCCACCGTGGACACCAGAGCGTTGCCCTTCATAGTTGTCATGCTTACGCAAGATCAGAATGAATTGACCATCATCCGGTATACCACTACCTGCGAAAGTAATGACCTTCTGTCTGGGTGGCATACGATTACTACCTTCAACAATAAGTCCAAGACCATCTACCTGATCGTTAGCGCCGACATCAACGTTATAGCCGACAGCGATCGGGTGATCATCGTCATCGCGTGGATCAGAAGCGAGTAGCAGAATAACACCTTGTGGTGCGATCTTTGCGTTATCGTTATTTGGGAATTGAATCATCGGTGTATCAACGTCTGTAGCTGTGACGACTGAAATCATCCAGTTACGAAGGTTGACTTCACTATCTGTAACATTGCGTAACTCAATCCATTCATACTTGGCATTACTGTTATCACGGTTTGCGACTTCGTTTATGATAACTGGACTGGACGGCACGTTGGTTGTTCCTGCACGTGTGCTCGGTTTCGGAAGTCCAATACCGTGTGGACGTCCTGGTGAACCGACATGGTCATAAAGTTTTTCACCGTTACCTGATATGCTCGTCAGATACTCTCTATCAGATGCGTGCCAATGACCACTTGATGTTCCATTCACATAACCACGATTATCACCAGTAACATAACTTCTGTGCATAGAGACAAAGTTTACACCTGTCCAACTATTCCCGCTCTGACCGGGAACGTTCCAACCAGCGGAACCACGACTACCGTTATAGGCGTTACCGACTCTGTCTTCTGCATCATTATCAATATTGACAGCAGAATCTAAACCGGTTCTGGCATATAACAAGAGTCTAACAGCAGCACCCGTGTCATTACTAATTTCAACCCACTGTTCAGCGGCTTCAGCGTCGTTTGCTGCACCACGGTGACGTAGATTAGATGCCCACATAACTTCAGAAATACGGACAGAGTTCTTTTGTTGTTTGTCTCCATCACGTGTCTGTGGAAGTTCTGCTTGGCGATTTGCTTCTATTAAGTTCAGTGTACCACCATTACCACCGGCAGCAAAACTAAACAGCACTTCTAAATCTGGCATATTACTCCAAACATCTGTTTCAATATTCGAAGTGGGGGTTGGCGGATTCTGATCAACCGGCAACCTTGCTTGGTCTGAAAGATAAGCGTGTGTCGCACCAGCGGTTTTGGTGACAACCAAAATTGTATTTGCGGGAATCGCGAATATTGGACCGATACTATATGTTTCGGAAACCGCATCGTTCATATTTCCAGCAGCATCAGCAATAGCACCTGCAGCAACTGTTACTGTAACAGTTGTATTCACATTGGCACCATCAGCGATTTTTGGATCAATGGTAATGCTATTACCTGAAACAGATACAACGGTACCGTTTGAAACACTCACTTCACTCTTTTCAACAGCAGTACCAGCAGCAAGACCACCAGTGTCAGAAATTGTGAAAGTTATTGAGCCACCCGAATCGTCAATAACAATGTCATCAGCGGGCCCCTCATTAGCATTACCGGAATCAGGACCTTTCGGATCTTGAAGCATAACAACCGGTTTCGTGGTATCTCCTGAAAGCGTAGGACGTGTCCACGTTACAATCGTATCCTGTTCCAACTTATTTCCTTCGGTGTCCCCTATTGAACTTTCCTTAATAACAATTATAACTTGAGCAGCATTTGCAGGAACGGGTGTAACTGTGAGTTCCCAAACTTCTGTTCCGTCTGTCGGCTGCGTTGCAGCTTTCGCCGGAGCAGCACTGGTTAATAACACATTACTATTCGTTCTATCAATATCTGCATTTGTG
Source organism: Candidatus Poribacteria bacterium (assembly GCA_965205025.1). Lineage (GTDB taxonomy): Bacteria > Poribacteria > WGA-4E > WGA-4E > WGA-3G > MSPOR6. Next base: position 199,155 of record CBDBFU010000007.1, on the reverse strand, counting down.
AAAGTATCACCATTTTCACCAAGTTTTTCACTGAAAGTGATCTGAAGTTTTACAGGACCGGCTGGTACTGGTGCAGCGGGACCGCCAGCAACTGCATTCACCGTTGGGTTGACCGTATCGTATTTCGCCATATCTGGACCAGCAGTTGGAGACATATACAGATTACCTTCAAGGTCTGCTACGGATCCATTAAGAAGTGTTACGGTAACCTCAGTTTCAGCGGGATCACCATCCGGATCAACAGCGACAGTCCAAACCTTTTTAGCGTCATCTGACGTTATTGAAGCTTGCGTAATAGTTCCACCATCAACTGTAAGGTGACTTACAAGAAGTTCAGAAATCGCTTCATTAAACGTTAATTTAAAGTCCAAATTATCTGTAGAACCTGCCGTCTCAACTTTTGCGGGCTTCGCTATCTCTACCGTCGGCCTATCAGTTTCTGAGGGATCTGGTGTTGGTTGTTGAGCTGGTGCCATATAACCATCCAAAGAGAACGGCGTACTCCCCGGAGTCTCGTATTTTGCGTTTCCACGACCTTGCACTACAGAACCGTTGATAAGTTGCGTTGGGGAAAACACGTGACCAGCAGCCACGTTTACCCAAATTTTTATGGGGGTTTGCTCCTCTGTAATAGTGGCTGCCGTCGTAACCGTTACCAGAAACACTCTCTTAGACAAAACAGTGTCAGTACCTGGGTCGGTATCTAAGCGTTCCACAAGAGAAACGGTAAATAAGCCACCAATATTCAGTGTAGGACTGTTTGCTCCTGATGCTGTAATTGTAATATCAGCAGTTTCAAGATCACCAACAGCAACGGTAGGTGCAGCATCAGCATCAGCAGCAGCAGCCGTATACACATCTTGATCAAACGTGATCCTCAATTGAAATTCACCCGCAGCGAGCAGAGCAGGATCACCATCAAAAGCAATAACTGTGCGTGTGGCATCCGCTCCATCTGCATCGTTCACAGGCACTATACTTCTGCCATCAACATTGTCGACTAAGGTACCACCAGCTTCAACAGCACCCTTATTATTTTCTGCTACAATAGAAGATATCGTTGGCGCGGTTGCATGGTGGCTGTGATCAGTTTCAGTGGGAGCCGGCTCACCATCGTTATCAACACCATCGTGCGCTTCCTCAAAAGTTGCGGGGGCAGTCGGCTGGTGCGCCATCACTGGCACTATAGCAAACGCCAGTAAAATAAAAGTTGTTATACAATATGTCAATTTATTTGACAATAACATCATATACTCCTTATAAAGTTGTTGAATTCAAGTTAAAGATTCAGGGAAAATTAAATCTTCTTAACCTAATCTTCTAAACTAAATTAAACAGACAGGGATAACCTGTTTGTCTGTCTTTTGATTGATTTCGCTATTTTGAATTAGACAAAAGGGGATTTTCGTCTAATTCAGATATTGATGACTTACAAATTAATGGACTCAGAGCAAGTGACATCTGGAGTTCATTATCTTATGTTCGGAGTTGATTCGATTGAATACATGTATGTAAAAAAATAGGGGATGCAGTAGAAAATCTTATAAAAGGAAAGTTTTGACCTTAGACCTTTTATTTATTTTTTTGAGATATAGGGCAAGAAATTGAGATATAAGGTAAGATATAGAGAAATAAGGCAAGATATAACGATTAAAATCCTTACGGGTAACCTACATAGGCATACCATAAGCATCAATTTAAGCATTAGACTCTTGGGGAGGAGGGGATTCTGTTTGCAACTTTTGGTAGGATCGGTTTGAAACTGCAGGGAATGCTAAATGAAGATTAATTTTTTAATTCGGCAATTTTGGTAGGGACGGAATGTCTATATAGGTTAGTTTTAGTTGTTGGTTGTCTGAATCGCGGATTACGCAGATCAGAGGGTTTGGTGTAAGATCACAAACTAAAAGTTTGTGGTACAAAGAGGCGTTTTTTCTAAATCTCGGATTACGCAGAGAATAAGTATAGCCCCAGCGGGGCGAAAGGTGTGTAGAAACGCCATACATCCCCAAGGTCCAAGCCCCAGCGGGGCGAAAGGTGTGTAGAAACGCCATACATCCCCAAGGCCCAAGCCCCGGGGGAACGCCAAAAAGGCGTTCATACCGTTGATTCGCGGGGCGAAAGGTGTGTAGAAACGTATTCTGAATCGCGGAATACGCGGAAGAATGGAAGAGTCGGGAATCGGAGTTCCCTCCTACCCGGTATGTGCGGTTTCCCGGGAATGCCTTAGGACATTACACACCCCATGTCAGGGGGACTTTAAGAGGTATTGCGTAAGTCCTGTAAATTTAACGTTTTCCAGTGACGCCAACTGCTTTGCGGACTTTTCCTAAAACACGTGTTGCGATATAACGCGCCTTTTCCGCGCCTGCTTCCAACACCTGATCCAATTCTTTACGATTTTCCATTAAGGAGTCATACTGTTCACGTTGATCAGAGAAAGTAGTTTCAAGCAACTCATACAATTCATTCTTCATCTCACCATACGCTAACCCACCTTCAAGGTATAGTTGTCGTTTGTTTTCCACAGCATCCGCATCAGCGAAATGACGATAGATAGAGAAGATATTACATTCGTCTGGATCTTTCGGTTCTTCAGGACGTTTAGAATCGGTAACAATACGCATCACCTGTTTCCGAACTTGATTAGAAGGCGCAAAGATCGGAATGACGTTGTTATAACTCTTACTCATTTTCCTGCCATCAAGACCAGTAATAGTCATTACATCTTCCCGTATTAAGGCGTCAGGAACAACTAAGACTTCCCGATAGTTGTTATTGAATGTAAGAGCAACATCACGAGAGATCTCCAAATGCTGTTGTTGGTCAAGACCTACAGGAACAACATTTGTATCAAAAAGTAAAATGTCTGCAGCCATCAATACAGGATAGGTATAAAGTCCAGTGTTAATACCTTTATCCTCCTCTCTGTCTGCTTGCACATTCTCGTCAACTAATGTTTTGTATGCGTGTGCACGATTGAGCAATCCTTTAGCAGTAAAACACGCGAGTATCCAGGATAATTCGAATACCTCTGGAATATCGGACTGACGGTAGAAGATGACATCGTCCGGATTTAGACCGAGTGCCAGCCATGTGGCTGTTACCTGATAGGTTAAATCTTCTAATTCTTTCTTCTTTTTTACAGTTGTAAGGGCATGATAGTCAGCAATAAAGTAGAGTGCCTGATAGTGATTGGCAAGTTCAAGAGCAGGTTTAATCATACCCAGGTAATTGCCGATATGGGGTTGTCCTGTTGGTTTAATTCCTGTTAATGCGATTTGTTTCAATTCTATTCTCCTTTGATAATCTTCTTTATTATAACTTGTACTATCCATACTGTCAATCAAACCTTATACATTTTTCAGCAGTATTCAATTGAAAGAAATTCATGCAGACATAAACCCTTCTCCTCTGCGTAAGCCGTGATTCAGAAAAAACACCTCTTTGTACCACAAACTTTTAGTTTGTGATCTTACGCCTTCCCTCTCCAAACATTCTTATCCGCGTAATCTGTGTAATCTGTGATTCAGAATAACTCCCTCTTTGTACCACAAACTTTTAGTTTGTGATCTTCCTCCTTCCCCTCTCCAAACCCTCTTATCTGCGTAATCTGTGTAATCTGTGTAATCTGTGTAATCTGTGATTCAGACAACTCAAACATACATAAAAATAAACATATCTCACTAAATTAACACCTATGGTGCCATAAACTTTACACACCCAACTAAATAACCCTACTTGACACATCGTACTATATATGGTATGTTTTCAAGGGGTCTCCTACCACATAGTGAGTATTGAAATTGCCGACAGATAGCTAACTTCACCATATAGATTGTAATTAAACCTGAGTTTGATAATAGGAATATGAACTTCATTTTTTTCAATAATATTGCTCTTATAGACTTGGTAGGTGCGGTTTCTAACCGCACCATTAGCGTCAATTTAGACTATGATTTATTGGTTTTGAGTCCCGTAGGGACGGAATGTCTATAGAAAACGGATCAATTAACAAATGAGTCCCGTAGGGACGGAATGTCTATAGAAGTGGTTATCACCAATATCCTAAGCCCCGGTGAATGCCATAAGGCATTCATACCGTTGATTTGCGGGGCGAAAGGTGTGTAGAAAACGTACTAAACCACTAAACCTAAGCCCCGGTGAATGCCATAAGGCATTCATACCGTTGATTTGCGGGGCGAAAGGTGTATCCTTAACCCGTATAATACCGAATTAATATATTAATCTTCATTCAGTTTGTGACCTAAAAATGACTACCATAAAAATCGCCTAATGAGACAATAATCTATAAAAATGGTATAACAAGTCATACTCACTAAAATTATTGAGAACAAAAATCATACTATAGAAGGAAATGGAAATGCGACTTAAAGATAAGGTTATTTTATTTGGAGGTGCGGGTTCAAATATGAGCCGTGCCACAGCACTACTATTTGCTCAAGAAGGTGCAAAAATTGCTCTTGCTGCACGGACAACAGATAAAATGAAGGAAACAGCCGAACGTATTCGTACAAATAGCGAAGATGTATTGATTCATCAGACAGATCTCACAGATGCCGATCAGGTAGACACGTTAATTGACACTGTGATTACCGAATATGGCGGCATTGATTGTTTTATTCATGCCGCAGGTGGTTTTTTCTCTACCGAACACGATATTAGCACCATGGATCCTGCATATTGGGATGGAGCACTGCAAAACAACTTGCAGACACTCTTCAATCCAGTTCGTAGACTTGTTCCCATATTAGAGAAACAGGGTGGAGGATGTATCATCACTATTTCAGCAGGTGCGAGAGTACGGCAAGATGCCAATGCCGCTTACGCTGCAGCAAAGGCAGGTATGGTAGCAACTGCCAAAAACCTTGCCAAGGAATTGTATGAAAAGAATATCCGTGTACACGCATTATGTCCGGGGATTATTTGGGATCCGCTACCAGACGGGGATATTGCACCTGTAACACCGGAGTTAGAAAGACTTGGAAATCCAATTGATGTAGCGTATGCAGCTTTATGGTTATGTTCAGATGAAGCAGCGTGGGTAACAGGATTGGAATTAACGATTGATGGTGGGGATTCACTGTTTATTGATTCACCGATTCGTCGCGGTGTTCTGGAATAATGATATCACGACGCACTCTACCATCGCACTTCACAGAATTCTTCATAATCGATTAATTCTGTAATGGTAGGATTCTCACCGCACATCGGACAGTTTTCATCTTGACGCAGTTTCATCCGTTTGAAATCCATTGTCAATGCATTGAAGAGTAAGAGTGTACTGATCAACGATTCACCGATATCTAAGAGAATCTTAATCGCCTCAACGGCTTGAATTGTACCTATGATACCGGGTAACACGCCGAAAACACCTGCTTCTTGGCAACTGGGGGCTAAACCTTGTGGTGGCGGTTCAGGAAAGATACATCGATAACACGGACCTTTATTTGGATATAGAACTGTGACTTGTCCTTCGAACTGGAAAATACTACCATGTACAATCGGTTTGCCTAACATCACACAGGCATCGTTAATAAGATAGCGAGTGGGGAAGTTATCGCATCCGTCCACAATCAGGTCGTACTGTTCCAAGATGCTAAAAGCGTTTTCTGAGTTAATACGTTCGTTATGTGGGATAACTTTTACATCAGGATTCATTTCAGTAATCGTGGCTTCAGCTGATTTTGTTTTCAGTGTGCCAATATCGCTCGTGCCGTGTAAGATCTGTCGTTGTAAATTGCTGAGATCTACCACATCGTCATCTATAATTCCGAGTGTGCCAACGCCAGCTGCAGCAAGATAAACCCCGATAGGTGATCCAAGTCCACCTGCTCCAATCAGCAATACTTTAGATTCAAGGAGACGGGTCTGTCCTAATCCACCTACCTCTTTTAGGATAATGTGCCTGCTATACCGCTCTATCTGTTCATTCGTAAAGTTTAACATATTATCCTCCGAGATTGGAGAGAAGGTCTGAAATTGATTTATCTGAGTTAGCGGAGATACGCACTGCAAAACGTTCGCGTGAATCTTCAGATGTACGCTCTATCGTGAAATCGTCATCACCATACATCTTCTGTAAGACTGGTTCCAGAACGGATTGAACAGATGCTGCTGTATCTGCTGTATTCGGGGCAAGATTGCGATTATTAATCATAAATAGGATTTCTGAACCGTTAAAATGGATAGCATTCTCCAATTCTTCAGAGGCTTCCAGTAGTTCACATTTAGAAAGTGTTTCTGCCAAAGCATCCCGAATTTTATCTGCGTTTTCACCTTCAACATCATGCTTCCGATTGTAGAGAAATCCTGGCTCATGATACGCATTATCAATACTATAGTTCGCCTGTTTGAGAATCAACAGTACACCTGGTCCGGCATCAACATGTGAATAATCAGCGTAGTTGAGGTAATCCTCAGAATCGGCATCGGCTTCTTCCATCCAACGGTTGAATATCTTGATGAAGTTTGTATAGTTAATCAAACTATCTTCAGTTGTATAAACCTTGATATTAATCTGCTGTAAATCCATTCGCTTCTACATTTCCTTTCGTGAAGTCAGGTTGGGATATTGATCTGATATGAGAGTGAAGTTTTTCACAATGACTCTATGTTAAGGGGAGTTCACTTACATTCTGTCCATCAACGCTTACAACGGACACATTTTCAGCTTGTATCCAACTAACTTTTCCTTGTTTATCACAGACACAAACCATTGCATATTGACCTTCAGCAACATCTGCCATCCAATTCCCTAAAAACATATTTGGTTTTGAAGATTGGTAGGCACCAAAACTGTGCCGAGTAAGCAGTAAGTCTTTCCAGTGGTATTATGTTTTATAATTGTTGCCATTTCTTTCCCCGATAGGCGTATTATACCATTTCTATTTAAACAGTTCACATTACGATCACTCTTAGAAGTCCCCCTGATAAGGGGCGGGGAATGCCCTAAGGCATTCATACCGTTGATTCTTTAGGGGGTTTCTTCAATTAGTAATGAGTAATCATCAATTAAAAATGGTATTATATTACGGAAATACTACTTGATATATATTAGATTAGTATCATTTCATTGGAATGTATTATACTTTAATACTGCTTTAAAGTCAATCTTATTGGGATAATCATTGGTATCCAGATGCAATAGCAGCATAATGTTAGTGACAAAAACTTTACACACCCTGTCGGTCTCCGCTACTTGCATAATGACTATTTCTCTGCTAAAATACTATCTCAATCAACTTTACTTGACTACCTTTAATTCCTGTCAAAAGCATATAGAGTAGGAGCGACCTCCCGGTCGCGACCAGGAGGTCGCTCCTACAGAAGAGGTGTGGGACGCAAACGTATGTTGAATCAATAGAAAAAGTAGTATTAACTTTTTTGTTCACTATATATCAAATTGTCTATAAATCAATGCCTTCAACTGAATCAGATTTCGGAACACTATATCTCGTCAGTACACCCATCGGTAATTTAGAAGATATCACCTTACGGGCCATCCGTATTCTCAAAGAGGTAGACCTAATCGCAGCTGAAGATACACGAATAACCCGTCGCTTGCTAACACATTATGAAATTGACACATCTGTTACCAGTTATTTTGAGGGAAATCAACACGCGAAATCTGAAAAACTTATTGCACGGCTAAAAGATGGTGAATCTATTGCCCTGGTATCAGATGCTGGAACTCCGACTATATCCGATCCAGGATACCCGCTTCTACAAGAATGTATCAAAGCCGATGTATCTATCGTGCCGATACCGGGGGCATCCGCAATTCTTGCTGCTGCAACTGTCTCAGGACTACCACTCCATAACTTTACCTTTGAGGGTTTCCTATCACCAAAGTCTGGAAAACGCAAACGTCAATTAACAAACCTTGCAGATGAAGAACGGACAATAGTTTTGTTTGAATCACCCCATCGGATTTGCCGTTTACTGGAAGATGTTAGTGAGGTGATGGGTGAACGAGATATTGTTATTGCACGTGAACTTACAAAACGATATGAGGAGATTTTCCGTGGTAAGACAACACAAGCTTTAGAGAAGTTTCGTTCAACGGAAGCACGGGGTGAATTCACTGTCATTATTGGGAGTAAATTGTATAAGGATTAACCACAAAATTCTATATTCTACTATAGTTTGGACAGATTTAAGCGATACACATTTCGCCCCGCTGGGGCTTAGACCTTGGGAGGTATGGCCTTTCTACACACATTTCGCCCCGCTGGGGCTACACTTTAGTCCATCCGAGTTATTTCTCTGACTTTGGATTGACGTTAGAAATGTGGCAAAAAACCAGAAACAATTAGAAATAGGTGAAGCACCTCTCAGAATATGTCCAAACAATAGTAAGGGTATTAACTTGTAGAAAATCTGTCATATACAAATAAGAACAGCCCCGGGGAATGCCATACGCGCATTCATACCGTTGATTCGCGGGGCGAAAGGTTTGTAGAAAACGGTGTAACTCCACCGATCAAGCCCCAGAGGGGCGAAAGGTGTATAGAAAACGTACAAATCCTAAACACTAAGCCCCAGCGGGGCGAAAGGTTTGTAGAAAACGGTGTAACTCCACCGATCAAGCCCCAGAGGGGCGAAAGGTGTATAGAAAACGTACAAATCCTAAACACTAAGCCCCAGCGGGGCGAAAGGTTTGTAGAAAACGGTGTAACTCCACCGATCAAGCCCCAGAGGGGCGAAAGGTGTATCCATAGGATAACATTGATATGACCAGTTCTGTTAATCAAGACCAACCTGAAAACTTTAAAAAACTATCCAAATTATAGTATATTCTAATATAACAACTACCTTTATTAACCATATATGAAACATAGTAAAATCGAACACATCGCAGTTATCGGTGCCGGTCTGATGGGACACGGTATCGCGCAAGAATTTGCCTCCGCAGGTTACCGTGTTCAACTGCACGACATTACCGAAGAACAATTAAGCAGTGCTCGTATACAAATCGAGAACAATCTTAGGATGCTCGCAGAAAATGACATCATTGATAAAGACCACATCCCAGAAACATTGCAGCATATTCATACAACGACTGATCTGAAAATTGCAGTGGAAAATGCAGATTTTGTTGTTGAGGCAGTCAGCGAAAACTTACCCTTAAAACAGCAGATTTTTAAGGAATTAGATAATATCTGTCCTCCACATACCATTTTAGCCAGCAATACAACTGCTCTGATGCCGAGTCAGATTGGTGAAAATACGAACCGTACAGATAAAATTCTCAACACACACTATTTTAACCCTCCCTATCTTATTCCACTTGTTGAGATCATCCGTAGTTCAAACACATCTGACGAAACGGTTTCAGCTACTTTCGATTTACTTACATCAATAGGCAAGACACCAGCAATTATTGAAAAGGAAGCACTTGGTTTTGTCGGACCGAGGCTGCAGGCGGCACTTATTCGAGAGGCGTTCTCAATAGTCGAACAAGGTATAGCAAGTGCAGAAACTGTTGACCTTGTTGTGCGAAATAGTTTCGGGAGACGGCTTAGTGTGGCTGGACCTTTTGAAGTATTCGAACTTGCGGGGTGGGATTTGGTGGTTGCTGCATTTGAGGAACTTTACAAAGATCTGAATAGTTCATCAGATATTAATCCTCTTCTACAAGAAATGGTTTCGTCTGGTAAACTCGGTGTAAAATCGGGTGAGGGATTCTATGAATGGACAGAGGAAAAGCAGGAAACACTTCGTAATCGGATGAATCAGGCTTTGATCAAAGCGATTCAAAATGTTTAGACACTATTTACGATTTATCCTTATTCTCCTCATCTGTGTTGTATCCATTTGTCTGATTGTATTCTATAAAGAAGTTAGCTTATTTATCATAGAACTCGTTGCTGCCTTCAAAAGCATTGATTCTGCGCGTGATTACATATCGCAGTATGGAATATTTGCCCCACTTATCTCCGCATTCCTTATGATTTTTCAAAGTATAATAGCAATTGTACCTTTGCCGGCGTTCTTCATAACAGTAGCAAATGGAGCACTGTTTGGATTTTGTTGGGGAATGTTGCTATCTTGGAGTAGTGCGATGCTTGGAGCAGCGATCTGTTTTTACATTGCGCGGTTTCTTGGTGCAAAGCATGTTGATCGTTTTCTTAGCCAACCTTTAGTTGATAAAACTGACGAATTCCTGAAAAAATACGGTAGTCATGCAATTCTTATAGCACGGTTGCTCCCTTACATTCCTTTTGATGTTGTGAGTTATGTAGCAGGATTAACGCGGATGCGTTTTATAGGTTTTTGGGTAGCCACTGGTATAGGTCAACTCCCAGCTACTGCCGTGTACACATTCTTGGGAGACAAAATCTCTATTCATACTCGGTTATTCCTCTTTGGTTTTGGAATAGCAATTTCTATTTCTATTATCATTTGGCTATTAAAAAGCCGTAGTGCACTTAATAATGTATAAATTATGATTTATCGTGATTATTAACTAATTGACAGTAACAGTACATTAAGGTATATTCTCTATTCAAACTGATTCTAACCCATTCTATAAAGGAAAAACAGATGATCCGAATAGGCGTTATTGGAGTTGGAGGTATGGGGAATTCCCATTGTAACTCACTCCCAAATGTAGAAAATTGTGAATTCGTAGGTGTTGCTGATTTACGACTTGACGCGGCAAAAGCCGTTGCCGAACAACATAATATACGTGCTTTTGAAGACTATAATGAACTATTTCCTCTGGTTGATGGTGTTGTTGTTGCTACCCCACCTATTGCTCATACAAAAGTTATGATAGACGCTGCGGAAGCAGGTATTCATGCATTTTGTGAAAAACCACTGACTCTCACACTTGAGGAATCGGACCAGATAATTGAGGCTGCAGATAAAGCAGGAACACACACTATGGTTGGACAAGTGCTCCGCTTTTATCCTGTTCACGAACTCGGTAGACAATTGGTTGATGATGGTGAAATAGGTGAAATCACCTATATAGAAACAGACTATACTGGTCCCTACAATGCGCCACGTAATCGTCCCGATAGTTGGTATGGCACAGTGGGTGGACTGTTAGAGAATGGTATCCATAAATCTGATCTAATCAACTGGTACGGAGGAAATCCTCTGACTGTGGCAGCAGAAGTGGGAAGTTTTTCTGGACATGACGATTGGGAGGACTATACGGTTTCCTTGATACGTTATGATACTGGAACAGTTGGTATCCTGCGTTGGGGTGGTTTTCTGGGTGCTCGTGGTACAAATGACACAATTATTGATGGTTCCGAAGGATCTCTCCGACTTGATATGGGGGCGGATCTTGCATACCTCAAAAAACGAGGGGACAGCGAATGGCAGGAGATTGTTCCTGACCGTTCTGGACCAAGCCACGTAGTTGGTGAACTTACCCATTTCGTAAACTGTATCCGAGATAACAAAACACCAATGATTGATGCAAGGGGTGGTAAGGCTGCAGTAGCAGTTGTTCTCGCTACTTATGAATCTGCCCGTGATAAGACGAAGGTATCCTTAGAATAAACGTTATTCTTAGTTGTAATTGAATCAGGATCAATCGACCTTATACAGTTTTTGTATAAGGTCGAAATCCAATACATATACTCGAAAATGTAATGTATCGTTCTCAACAAATAGACCAATGTACTCCCTGAATAAGACAGGACTTACGCATTTCATCTTAAAGTCCCCCTGATAAGGGGGATTTAGGGGGTTAAAACAACGAAATGACGGCTTTTTAAGTCAAATTTTACCTTTTTCTAATTAAGTTGTGTAAGCCCTGAACTAACACACATATATCACAATAACATAAAATAAATTAAATATAATTGTCAAAATATAAACAAAATGTTATAATACTATATCGTTCACTAATTATACTATAGTTTGGACAATTTTAGACATAGCACTCCGCTGGAGTACGGGATTGCTATGTTTCACTGCTATAGACATATTGCTCCGCTGGAGCAAGACCCACAACTTATCCGTTTGTTAGATGCAATCAATAGAGAACTAACTACATTGACCTTACGCTGTCTCCTCACGCCAGCGGCGTGATATGTCTATAGAAATAAGAACCAAACAGGCCCGCACTCCAGCGGAGTGCTATGTAAAGGTGTCTGATTTTCAGTCAAATCCACTATCTGGGAAATAGGAAAATCCATGTTAGAATTACAACGAAAACATTCAGAATTATCACCCCATAAGCAGATACAGAGGAAAATCAATGCGAATTCAACCGAATATTTTTTTAGTTTTTCAAATTTTAATATTTTACACCTATTAATAAAATCCTTTGTTATCCCAACCCCCCAACAGGGTTTTCGGCTCATTAAAAAATCATTTCTTAAAAAGCAACTAAAAAAACTTGAAAAACTAAAAAAACTTGAAAAACTAAAAATTAGACCTACTTCAAACAAAACAGACTATCATGCACAACAGTAAACTACAGTGTATCTCATTACTACGAATCGTCCATACAGATATAATTCTCTTCATAGAATTGGTGTTTCCCCGTCCGTTAGTTCAAAATATAGCAAATGGCACGTACAAAGAATCCTCCAAATCTATGATTTATCAAATATATTCTAATACCATGTCAAAATGGATGGATAAGAAACTTCACATTCAAACAATCCTAAATCAATGGATCAAAAGAAAAGTAAAAGACACAAAATTCAACCCCACTTTATAATTTTAACAAATTCTTGTGACCTTAAAAAAGTGGCTCTAAATCCAGTGTAGTACTGATGGGAGAGGGGTTTTACCAATGTCACACCATGTGACAAAAAGTGTAACTTTGTTCAACATATAAATAACTAAAATATTACTATTGTGAACATCAAAAACAGCAAAATTACCCTCGGTTCAATATAATACATGGAAAAAAGAACCCTATGATTCCGTAATATTCATGCCAAAAACTTTACGCACCCTATGATAGGTGGGTGTGTAAAGTAATTGTCACTTTTACTTAACACTAATGAAATCTCAAGGCCAATTTATCCAGTCTGAATTTCGAGATTTACAGCTTAGTCTTCACTACTATAATTTTGACAATTCTATTTCAGGGAAACTGAGAATCTAATGATAAGTCTATTTTTTGGAGTTTTCTATATCAAAAATACCGTACTCCAGCGGAGTACTATGTCTATAGAAAACAATATCGGAACAGGCTCGCACTCCAGCGGAGTGCTATGTGCCAATACACTTCGTATGAAAAACATATAATACTATTTTGGTAATTAAAGTCCCATTACAAAAATCTCTTTAATGTAGCACAAACTTCATGAAGATTAACTTTTAAAATCGGTAATTCTAATACCTCCAGACTTGGTTGGTATTGAGTCCCGTAGGGACGGAATGTCTATAGCAAAGGTACATATCCACATAATTGAGTCCCGTAGGGACGGAATGTGTATTGAAGTCGTTATCTCCAATATTCTAAGCCCCGGTGAATGCCATAAGGCATTCATACCGTTGATTTGCGGGGCGAAAGGTGTATCCTTAAGCAGTATAATACCGATAACCCGTATAATACCGAATTAATATATTAATCTTCATCCAGTTTGTGTAGTATTTCAAGACGTAAATATCACCTAACATGGGAGAATCATTTATAGAAATGGTATAAGTACTTAATACAGACTTGAGTAATAATAATGTTAACGTATGTGATTCACGGAGAATTGGTATACTTTAATTATAAACCCTTATAGAATAAGGCTTCGTAGAATTGCTCCGTGAAGGTTTCCGTGAAAGTGAATAAAAATCAAGACGTCAAATATTAACAGTTTTTTACAATACACAGTATCCATACATCTAACATAACTGGGGTTGAGATGAATACTAAAGATGATACTTGAGATAAATATTGGGTATCCAGATACAATAGCAGCATAATGTTTAGTGACAAAAACTTTACGCACCCTATGATAGGTTACAAATTTGACATTGGCGAATTATAATGTTAAAATTTGTGGTAAGAGTAATGTTATAATAAGAAAAACTGAACCTTTTCACCTATAATTAGTCTAACCACCTATAAGATATATAAGATGTATTATTGAGGAATTGTCTCGGTCCACGTGCCTGAAAATAAGGAGAATATAGTGAAAATTTCAAGAATCCTCATTATTTTAGGAATTATTTCTGTTTCAGGTCTACTGCTTTTCTATGGGGTAAAGCTGCAAGCACAGAATAAAGATGGTAATATTGCTACAAAAATAGATGGAAAAAATATAAACATAGAGGATATTAAAGCGAATTTAGCAAACCGTAGCCAAAGACAAAATAGAGGTACAGAGGATCGTCAACAAGCATCAAGATGGGGTGGACAGTCTCGAACCCGAAATAATGATTCTGGTGAAAATTCCTCATTTTATCAGGTAATAATTGATAATAGTCTATTTAGACCACTCGGTTGGAGACCTCCCAATAAAGAACCCCAATACTCATTCGTTCACACTTCCATTTCTACAAATGGGACGAAGAAATCTGAAGCTTCTGTGTTAGAAAAACGTTCAAACCGTACTTACACTGGGAGTGTAGGAGATGAAGTTGGAGGCGCGATAATTAAAGAAATCAAAGAGAAAGAGATAATCTTAGATAAAGATGGAGAGACTATCACTCTCAGGCGTGGAAACCTTCAGTTTCTTAGTAAGGGGAGTTCAAATCGCGGAAGTTCCAGAGGAAATAGGAATGAAAGTGAAGAAAATAAAGAAGCGAATGAAGAAAGAAACAATAATAGGGATAGAGAAGCAGCTGAACGAGAAAGAAATAGAAGAGAAATGGAAGCAAGAGCATCTGAAATGCGAAGAAGGTTTCAAAGTGCTTCATCCGAACAACGGATGAGAATGATGCAGCAATTCCGTGAGAGAGCTGGAAGCAGAGGCAGACGCGGAGGTCGTTAAGAAACCTTCCATCTAATATCTTATCTAATCTATTAATATGAACCACACAAGGCTTTATTATATATTCTTGTGTGGTTTATTGCATTACCATAATTATGAAATACAATATTAAATTTCTAAAAATGCTTAGCCTATTAGGTTTCTGTTGTATGATAGGTTTTCTCTTTGTATTCGGGTTAAAACTTCATGCAAAAAACACATTGAAAAAGACTGGATTGAATGATGTCAAAGTAGCAGCAATTAATCCTATGTTCACTACTAACACAGGACAAATTAAGAATTTCCAACTTTCTCCAAAATGGCGTCCACAATCGAATTATAATAATAAGAATACTAATGTTAATTCGGATTTCTATCAGGTAATCATTAATAATAACCTCTTTCGACCTCTCGGATGGAAACCACCGAATAAAGAACCTGAGTATACGTTACTTGGAACTGCTATTGACCCGTTAGGTATTCATTCTAAGGCGTATGTATTGGAAAGACGTTCAGATGCATTTCATACAGTTAGGATTGGTGAGAACGTCGGAGATATGGTCATAAAAGAAATACAAGAAAAGAAGATTGTTTTAGACAAGAATGGTGATACTATCACTCTCAGAAGTAAGGATATTGAGTTTCTCAAAACAGGTGGTAGTTCATCCCGTAGACAGAATCGATCGGGAAATTATGAAAACAGGGATGACAATAATGGTAAGTCATCTGTTGCGACTAAAAGAACAGGATATAGCAATATATCAAAGAAAAATAACGTAAGTAAGGCAAATCAGAAGAATTTAAAAGCAACTATAAAAAATGCCGGAAAGGAATTTAAAAGTTTATCTAAAGATCAGATGATTGTTATTGAGAAAGAACTCAAGGATAAACTTATGAAATCATCAGGAAAGGTTACAATAGAATGGGTTAAATAAAGACATTCCAGATTGTGTCTAAACTATAAACTGTTTCCTAATTCAAACTAATACCATTTCTGATAATTAAAGTCCCATTAATAAAATCTCTTTAATGTAGCACAAACTTCCAGTTTGTGCAGTATTTCAAGACATAAATATCACCTAATCATGGGAGAATCATTTATAGAAATGGTATAACATAAAATCCCCCACAAGAACTGCAGATTCTTGTGGGGGATTCTGTTACAAATTGTGATTGTTATATTACAATGATACTGAAACTACGCTACATTCGGTACATTTTCAGGTAAATTCTCAAGACGAGATAGCCAATAACCGACATCATAGTTTTCATCACCGATAAGGAAACGCCAAAACTTGATCCTGTTAACGATTTCAAGACGGACATCATTGCCATACCATCTATGATTTCGACTTAAAATACCTCTTATTCCTGGCGCATCAATATCATCGGTATTCCATAGTTTCATTTGACGGACTGTTGGATTTAGGCGTAGTTTGAACATATAACGGGTTTCATCCGTCAAATTGGGTTGTGCACAATGCCACATTCCATGATGTACAACAACCAGTGTCCCCGCATCACAAACGATAGGATGTTGACCGAGAAAGTTCTGATATCGCGCTACATCAGTTTCACAAACACGTCTGAAATGACTCCCCGGTAAGATCATAGTACCCCCCATTTCCCGAGGTGTGTCGTGTGAAAAATAGAAGAATTGTATGTCAAAGTGCATACGAAGATCTATAATTGCATCTGCGTGCCAAATCTGTCCATGTTCACTGTTAGGACGGACAATATGAACAGCATGATGATCATATAAAGGATTTTCACCGACAAGGCTTTCGATAATACCTTGAACCTGTGGTAAACGAAAGACCTTACCAACAGCAGATTCGTCATCCCATACATCATCTAAAACCGTTCCACCGCCACCTCTTGTTCTTACGCCGGATTCCATTTCTGCATGAGCAGCTTTATTATACTCCTCAGGAATAAAATCATCAAAACGAATAAACCCATCGGCAGCGAAATTAGCCACCTGTTCTGTGGTAAGTAGATACTGTTTGTCAACCATTATATTTCCTCCAATTTCTCTAAGATATATTCAAATCTTAGATATGAAGTATGATACTCCATCCCAGGAAATGCTGGAAATTGTTGTGGAAACTGAATAACCCGCCAACCATCCTGCATTGCTTCTATCACAGAGTTATAGGGTGGAGATTCGCTATCACCAGTAGTATACCGTTTATCACCCGTGCCATCATACATCGCCCATGCAACCACGTGGCTATTAAGGTCAGGTGTGTGTAAATGTAAAACCAGGAGCTGCTGTCTTAATTCAGCCATAGTTAATGTCTGCCTTTCATCAATACAAGCAGAATGTTATTTTCTTTGTTCGTTTGACCTGAAATATCTCAAAAAGTTGAAGTCATAAGATGTTGTTTGTGTATTCGGTAGAATTAGTAGAGAATACTAATCTTAGAGTTTACCAGATTGTTCTGTTTTTTATGTGTCCCCATGTTGACACCAATTTACCACCGGGTTTAACATCCAGAGCAGCAGATATTCCGTTGTCCATTAATTCGTTAATTTCTGCCTCACTAAGAGCTCTATCATATAGGACAACCTCATCAATAGTGCCTGTCATCCAATAATTCCCAATGTCGCATCCTCCGATAAAGAGGAAATTATCATGGTTATCAGGATCGGTACCAGGTGCTACTTGTGCATCTACTTTTCCATCTAAGTAGAGCTTAAAATCAGGTTTTTCATAGGTTGTAGCAATATGATGCCAATTGCCATCTGTCACAACGGTTTTTGCGTCAAAAGACTTCCAACCACCAGTTGTAAAGGAATAATGGATTACACCAGTGTTAACATGACCGAATAAACCATAGTTTCTACCTGTAGGTCCGCGATTTTCTTTTGAAGCGATTATTTGCCATACCCCCGAAATTTTTGGTATATTTATCCAGGCTGAAAGCGTGAAGGATTTTAGGTCAAGGGCAGCGTTATCATCAATAGTTACCATATCTGTTCCACCAAATTCCATTGCACCGCCATATTTTCCTTTTACCCATTTTGGGTTTCCTTTTGCTATTTTTCCATCTAAGCCGTTATCTGAAGAATCAGTGACTGCTTCTCCTTTTCCATCATCCATCAACCATGCTCCGACCAACCCTTCTGAATCCAATGCAAATGTTTGTGGTATGATAAACAAGATAGATAAAAATAACAGAGATAATACTTTATACATATTATATTCACCTCATCGAAAAGTGTTATTGCTGTTAAGTCTTTATTGTCTGAGCTTGTAATTAAATTACTGTATCAGGTGGTATTGTAGCGTCTTTAGGAACAATGACAATACCGTCTCGAATATAATAGTTATCTGAATCGTGATTGTCAAGGTTTTTTGTATTCGCTATCACAGCATTATTACCAATTCGTGCATTTTTGTCAATAATTGCATTCTGAATTAGACATTTACTGCCGATCCCAACATTTGGCTGTCCGGACTTTGCATTTTCTGCACGCTGTGCATCAGATTCATAGTAATCTGCCCCCATCAGTACAGATTGGTAAATTCGGCTGCCACTTGAGATAATACTCCGAATTCCAACGATAGTCCTATCCAATTCAGAATCATCTATAATAGATCCCTCAGCAAGAATAGAGGAACGGACACTACTACTATTAACTTTTGTGCTGGGTAAATGGCGTCGGTTGGTATATATAGGGGCATGTTCGTCATAAAAATTGAAATCGGGTGAGACATCCGTGAGTGCAATATTGGCAGAATAAAAGGAACGGATAGTTCCAATATCTTCCCAGTAACCATCGAAAAAATATGCTGATACTTGACAAGACTTTATACTTTTCGGAATTATATCACGACCAAAGTCAACATTTGATTCGTCTTGTAGGACCTCTTGAAGCTTATCACGGTTAAAGATATAAATCCCCATAGAAGCGATGTATTCTCTTCCTTGCGGTTCGATTCCACGCGAGGAAAACACCTCCGGGTTGACCTTAAGACGGTGCAAGTCTTCTTCATTTTGTGGTTTTTCCACGAAATCAATAATACGTCCATTTTCATCCGCCTGTAAAATTCCAAGACCGCTTGTCACCTCTTTCTTCACGGGGATAACAGAAACGGTGATGTCTGCATTGGTTTCAGTGTGAACAGCCAACATCTTCCGATAATCCATCCTATACAGATGATCACCAGCAAGGATGAGAACATAATTATCTGGGAATCTTGGATTAAGAATATAAGGTTGGTTGTGCTTAATTGCATCTGCAGTTCCCTGATACCATTCATCTCCCATAAGTGTTTGTTGTGCAGCTAAAATCTGAACAAATCCCCGACGGTAGGTATCGAAACGGTAGGCTTGTGCAATATGCCGGTTTAAGGAGACAGAATTAAACTGCGTTAAGACATATATGCGTTCTAAACCGGAATGGAGACAGTTGCTTATCGGAATATCAACGAGTCTAAATTTTCCTGCAATCGGCACACTCGGTTTTGCGCGATCTCGTGTTAATGGATATAAACGTGTACCTCTACCACCACCTAAAATTACTGCGATTACGTTCCCATTACTCATTTACTTCTCCAATTTCGAATAGATATATCCTCAAACTGTTGATGTGATTTCTTATAGACTCCCTTTAGTGGACAATACGCCTGAGATTCGGGTATCAATCTGTGTGGCAACATCTAAGGCTTTTGCAACCGCCTTGAAAATCGCTTCAATGATGTGATGTTGATTTGTACCGTAGGGAACGTTAATGTGTAGTGTTGTACCGCTATGATTCACGAAACCGTGAAAAAACTCTTCAGAAAGTTCTATATCAAATTCACCTACTTTTCCGAATTCAAGAGGTGTTTTATAGTGCAAGTACGGACGCCCACAGATATCCAAATCAACTTCTGCAAGAGATTCATACATCGGAACAACAAAACTACCGAACCGTCTCATCCCCGCTTTGTCCCCCACCGCTTCTTGAAAGGCTTGTCCTAAACAGATACCGACATCTTCCGTCGTATGGTGAGCGTCTATATGCAAATCACCTTGTGCCTCAACTTCCAGATCAAAAAAACCATGTTTTGCAAAAAGTTCTAACATGTGATCCAGAAATCCCACACCTGTGTTGATATCAGAAATACCGTTCCCATCAAGGTTGAGCTTAATCCGAATTTTAGTTTCTTTTGTTTCACGCTTTATTTCTGCTTTTCTTTCCATATCTGTGTTTCTTTCTGTTGTACCAGAAAAGTTGAATTAATAGTTGGATATTCTTCTCACAGCATTTACCATCAGCGAGTATCTATATAAATATACGCTCATTAACGATTCTATGTAACATAAAATAGATTGAATGGATTGTTGGAATCAATTTCTTGGTTATCTGATGAATTATACCCAGGTCACAAGTCCAAGTTCATAGACAGATTGTAAATTTTCGTGGGAGGGTAAAACCCTTAGTGTATACCCATGCAAACCAGTATGATTTAGTACGAGCGTTCCTTCAAATAGGTATTTTCCACTACCTAAGTCTTCTCGGTATTTCATCTGGGTTATGTCACCATTTTGTATTTCACTGGTTGCATCCATTACACCATGATATATTTGAACAGCAAATTCATTAGGAAACAGAGCATCTGTGTAAACTATTGCTTGGATAGAAATTGATTCTCCAACAGAGAGTTGAGCGACTTTCTTCTGTAACTGATCTTTTGGGAGCATTTCTTCAACCCTTAAATTACTCCAATGTTTACGTATGTTTGCTTTCCAATCTGCAAGTGCGATACTCCGACGTGCACCATCCTCGTTTAATTTGTGCCATCTTTTATGTGCTGGAAAATAAAGCCGTTCCGCATATTCTGCTACCATCCGTTTTGTATTAAACACCGGTGCTAAATTCTGCATGGCCGTCTTCATTTTAGCGACCCATCCATACGGAATATCATCTACTGGATGACGATCATAAAATAGCGGAACGACTTCTTTTTCAAGTAGGTCATAAATTGCGTTTGCATGTGCTTTATCAACAGATTTCACATCATCAGCTTCAGGAGTAGCCTCAATAGTCCATCCCCCACCGAGGTGTTCGGTTTCTGCCCACCATCCATCAGCCATACTCAGGTTTAATGCCCCGTTTGCTGCAGCTTTCATGCCGCTTGTGCCACTCGCTTCATTGGGGGGTAATGGGGTATTCAGCCACACATCAACACCTTCAACCAGATAGCGTCCCACACAGATATCGTAATTCTCAATGAATAGTATTTTATTCTGGAATCGTGAATCAGATGAAATTCGATGGATTTTCTGAATTAACACCTTCCCTTCATGATCGTGTGGATGTGCTTTTCCTGCAAAAATTAGTTGTACAGGACGATTAGGGTCATTGAGGATCTTATCAAGTCTATTGAGGTCGTTGAACAGTAGTGTTGCTCGTTTGTATGTTGCAAACCGTCTTGCAAATCCGATAGTTAATGCTCCCGAATTTAGTGTTTTAGCTCCTGTATTATGTACTTTTGCAGCGTCCGGTATTTCGAATTTCTGATCAGAAGTTTTATTTCGTAGTTGACTTTGTCGTTGTCTGGCAAAAGCAATAAGGCGTTCTCGTCTTCGTTCATGGGTACGCCATAACTCGGTATCTGGAATCTTTGATACCTGTGTCCATACATCTTGATTCGTTAAATCAACGATCCACTTTGGACCGAGATACCTGTCAAACAGGTTTTGCATATCTTCAGAAACCCAGGATCGTGTATGTATACCATTTGTAATTGCTTTTATAGGAACTTCATGAACAGGATAGTTCTGCCATAGATCTTTCCACATATTTCTGGACACATGTCCATGTAATTGACTCACACCATTTGTCATTGTAGACAGTCGAAGAGCGACCAATGCGGGACTAAATTCACTACTATTATCGGATGGATTCTTTCTCCCTAACCCGAGGAATTTCTCTTCTGAGATACCTAATTTGCTGTGGTATATCTTGAAATAGTGCTTTACTAATTCGGGTGGGAACCAATCAATTCCCGCAGGAACAGGTGTATGGGTAGTAAAAATATTACCTGATGAAGTTGCTTCTCTTGCTTCGTCAAAACCGATACCATTTTCATCCATAAATTGACGAATTCGTTCCAATGCTAAAAAAGCTGCATGTCCCTCATTCATATGACAAACAGTTGGTGTAATCCCGAGTTTACTTAGTGTTTGGTAGCCTCCAATACCGAGAAGAATCTCTTGTTTGATACGCATCCGTTTATCACCACCGTATAGATAATCGGTGATGTCTCGTAAATCGGTATTTTCGTTTTCAGGGATGTTTGTATCCAATAGATATAAAGAAACACGACCCACTTGAGCACGCCACACTTTAGCGTATGCTTTTCCCTCTGGATATTCTACTTCAATCAAGAGCGCGGATCCGTCCTCCGTGTATTCAGGAGTTATAGGCATATTGTAAAAGTCATTAGTAGGGTAATCTGCCATCTGCCAACCATCGGATGTTAGCGTTTGACGAAAATAGCCGTGTTGGTAGAGTAAACCTACACCAACGAACGGAAGTCCAAGATAGCTGGTTGATTTCAGGTGGTCACCTGCTAAGACACCTAACCCTCCAGAGTAAAGCGGCATGCACTCTGTGAGTCCGAATTCCATTGAGAAATATGCTATACTTATATTTGATAGGATATTGTCATCGGAAAATGTCTCAAACCAGGAAGGGGAACTAAGGTAGTTTTTAAATTTGCTATAAATGAGATCAAGATGTGCTAAAAAAACATCATTCTTCGCAGTGTTTTCTAACTGTTCTTGGGAGATTCTTCCAAGCATTGCTACGGGATTATGGTAGGTTTCTTCCCATAGGTCAGAATCAAGATGTCTAAATAAACTAAGTGCTTCATTATCCCATGTCCACCACAAGTTCATTGCCAATTCACGTAAGGGTTCAAGATTCTCAGGCAATGTGGGTACAACAGATAATTGGCGAATAGGCTTCATTACAGGTTATTTCCTCCATTTGCAGTGGAGGAATTATTCAGCATGAAATATGTGGCTCTTTGTCGTTGTACAGTGCTAAGTTTTCCTTCGCGTGCTAACCATCCAATACCAGCGAGTATCATCCGTTCTGTTTTATTTAGTTCTTTTCTTAACTTACCGATGGATGCTTCATCATGTTCTTCTAAAAAGTGCCAAATTTCACCTGCTGTTATTCCAATATCGTCAAGCATATTCACCTCTGAAAACGTCTTTGTACTTCAGGTGAATTATACTTCTAATATAGCCATGTGTCAAGTACAAACAGGTTGCGTAATTAGTACTATTTATGTGAATATAATCGTTGTATTCTCTATTCTGAATATCTATCAAAATAACTTGACACTACTCTAATTCACATGGTATTTTAACACATTCAAACCTTATTCATTCACGAGGTGAAATCTTGAGTATTGTTGTCCATGTTACCCATGAAGCCATGCAAAAAATGGGTGGAATCGGGGCAGTATTAGAAGGTCTGCTAACGACTCGCAGTTATACCGAAGCAGTTGAACGCACTTTACTTGTGGGACCTTTATTTTCTGGTGCTGATTTAGGGGCATTGGAGTCGGTATTTTATCATGCATCCGATGGTGTAACGACCACTCCTCATGCTACGGCACTTAGTGAAATTGAAAACACCTATCAGGTTGAACTGATATACGGACAACGCCAATTTGAAGGTAAAGATCAGAAGGTTTCTGCGCTTGTAGACGTGCTCTTAGTCAATGTATCTAACAGTAGTGAAGACTTAACAAATAAGTTCAAATGGCAACTCTATGAGCACTTTGGAATAGAATCAAATCGTTACGATAGTGAATGGGAATTTGAAGAATATGTCCGTCTTGCTGAACCTGCTTTTGAAGCCTTACAAGTGTTAACACATGAACATTCTGAAGCACCTATATACGTTATCTCACACGAATTTATGGGGATGCCACTCGTTCTAAAAACACTGCTTGCACGAGAGATCGATAACGGTGCAGCAAATATGCATACTGTCTTCTATGCTCATGAAGTGGCTTCTATTCGTCCTATTGTAGAAGGACATCCTGGTCATGATGTGCGTTTTTACAATGCATTAGAACAAGCAAAATCACAAGGGAAGTTAATCCGTGATGTATTTGGTGATCCGTTTTGGTATTTTAAGCATGCCTTGATCGATAAAGCGCATCTTTGCGACACGATCTTTGCTGTTGGCGACCTTGTGGTTGATGAACTTCGTTTTTTAGCCCCCCAATTTGAGTCGTTTCCAATTAACCTTGTTTACAATGGAATTCCTGCCTTTGAAATGAGTTTAGATGAGAAATTAGCTTCAAAATCCCGCCTACAAAAATATACCCGAACGCTCCTCGACTATCGTCCAGATTATGTCTTTACACATGTCACTCGACTTGTTAAAAGTAAAGGTCTCTGGCGAGATTTACAAGTATTACACCATTTAGACTCACTACTTGCATCTAATGGTAAAACAGCGGTGTTGTTTATTTTGTCGACAGAAATTGCAACTGGACGTCCACATGAGAATATCCATGAAATGGAGCGTGAATACGGTTGGCCAGTATATCACAAGATCGGTTATCCGGATCTGGTTGGTGCAGAAATTGAGTTGAATAATGGCGTGTCTGCTTTTAATCTACAATCAAAAGCAATAAAGGTAGTATTTGTTAACCAGTTCGGGTGGAGTCAGGCTTCCTGTGGAACTCGTATGCCAATTGAGATGGAATTTATGGACATCCGTAAGGGGAGTGATGCCGAATTTGGACAGTCTATTTATGAACCCTTTGGTATTGCCCAAGTGGAACCTCTTAGTTTTGGGGCAATCTGTATTGTGAGTAATGTATGTGGATGCTGTGGTTTCATACAACGTGCTACTGATAATAGAGAAGTTCCCAATGTTGTGATTGCTGATTATACCAATGTTAATGGTGCTCCAAAGTCATTAGAAGACGTTCTGCATATTGGATTGACAGAACGTACGAATATAGAAGTAGAGAATAGTCGTGATATTGCAGCGAAACTTCTTGGTCGATTACCGCGGAAGCCGCGTGACATTGAGGAAATGATAAAGGAAGGTTATGACATTGCCTCTCGAATGAGTTGGGAAGTCGTTGTGAAAGATTATTTCTTACCTGGGTTGAAACAGGCGTTAAAATAGTTGTAGGAATACAGTGAGTTTACCATAAGGATCATATAATGCAAGAAATACGTCATTCTCATGAACCAATGCCGTTAGGTCCAGAGGAAAAGTTGATGACACCGGAGCAAAAGTTCTTCTTTGATCTCCGTGGTTGGATTCTATTACCATCAGTTTTGTCTGAATCAGAAATCGAGGAGCTAAAAGCGGAAGTGTATGCCGGTGCTAAACATAGTTATCAAGGTGCGCTCCAGAACTTACTTGATCATCCTGAGATTGTAGGGATTCTAAACGAAATCGTTGCTGACGAACGATTTATCTTTGAAGATTGCTATGGATTTCGATGTGAAAATTCGTTTACAACTGTTAGACAACCTGGTTGGAATCTTTCATACGGAAGAGGTACAACGGTGCCACACGTTGTTCGTCCACCGCAGCAAGCTAATGCGATGCGATATCAGGTTGCTGGAGGAAAGATATTTGCTGGACTTACACGTGTAGTATGGGAACTTGAAGAGGTAAAATCTGGACAGGGTGGAACCACTTTTCTCACTGGTTCGCATAAGGCACATTTCAACTATGGTGGACCTGACCCGAATCGTCCGAATATCAGTGAATCGCCTTGGGAGGATAACATACGAGACATGATGGAGGATTATAGTTGTCCACCTGGGTCTGCAATTGTCTTTACTGAGAGTCTAATCCACGCTACGAACGACTGGACGAACCCAGACAATCCACGGTGTGCTGTCTTTAATTGTTACAATTCAGTTTGGGCACAATGGTATCGGTTGAATCTAAGTCATGACATAATAGAAGCAATGCCACAGAAACGTCAATCCCTATTCCGTGGAACGTGGGCAATCGGTGGTGGTCCTGGTGGGAACAGGAGATATTCTTTAGAGAATAACACCACATAATTTGAGTAAATTTCCGTATTGAATTCTTTACTTTGCTATCCATTTCAGATTTTAAGTAATATCTATTAAGGAGTTATGCATGTCAGAAGAAGCAAAAATTGTTGAAGCTATACCTATGACACCTGAACAGAAATTCTTCTTTGATTTACGTGGTTGGATTTTGTTGCCATCTATCTTGTCTGATTCAGAAATTGAAGAAATGAAAGGAGAAGTATATGACGGGGCAAGACAGAGTTATCAAGGAACATTACAGAAATTGCTTGATCATCCAGCGATAGTTGGAATTCTCAACGAAATCCTGTCAGAAGACCCATTTGTACATCAAGATTGTTATGGCTTTCGATGTGAAGGATCTTTTACCACTGTCAGAGAACCGGGTTGGAATGTGTCCCAACGTGGAGATAATGGCTTACCACACGTGGTGCGACCTCCCCAACAAGCAAATGCAATGCGCTATCAGGTTGCAGGTGGGAAAATCTTTGCAGGACTCACTCGTGTTGTGTGGGAACTTGAGGAAGTGAAATCTGGACAGGGTGGTACATCTTTTCTCAGTGGCTCTCATAAAGCACATTTCAACTACGGTGGTCCAGATCCGTATCGACCGAATATCGGTGAATCTCCTTGGGAACAGAACATGCGAGATGTAATGGAGGATTACAGTTGTCCACCGGGTTCAGTTGTGATTTTCACAGAAAGCCTTGTGCATGCTGCAAATGATTGGACAAACACGGACAATCCGCGCTGTGCTGTCTTTAATTGTTACAACTCAATTTGGGCACAGTGGCATCGATTGAATCTAAGTCATGAAATAATTGAGACAATGCCGACAAGACGACAATCCCTATTCCGTGGGACATGGGCAATTGGCGGTGGTCCTGGTGGAAACAGAGAGTATTCACTGGAGAATAACACCACATAATTTCACTTGGTAATTTAATCTCAACGGATAGTTCTGAAACACTTGAGGAGAACTCCAAAAACTTTACAATGTGTGTCTATTACCGACGCGTCGCACCAATATTGTTAATAGGTTAAACACCATTCTAAGAAATATCAGCTTCTCTATTCAGATATACTTGGAGTAATTTATATGAAAAATAAGATTTACTTTATCCTCACATTTTGTGTAACCCTGTCATTTCTCTTACCTACATTTGCAGTGGCTCATGACGCATCACAATCAAATTTGCCTGAAAATGCCATTGCACGTTTCGGTAAGGGAAGAACCAAACAGATGAAGTATTCGCCCGATGGTAATCTCCTCGCTATTACCACTCCTATTGGTGTATGGGTTTATGATACACAGACTGGAGACGAACTCAATCTGCTAACAGAAATTCGGACAGAAGCCATTGTATTTTCACCAGATAGCAAGACAATTGTTAGTGGTAGCTCAGATGGAGTGCGTCTATGGGATGCTGCCAAAGGATACCTTAAGGCAACGATAAAGATCAATGGTGTTCGTTCCATTGCTATTTCACCTGATGGAACCAAAATTGCTGCCGGAGGCAATAATGGACCCGTTGATTTGTGGGATATTCAAACAAGAGGACTGATCGCACAATACATAGGACATACATCTGTCGTTTCTTCAATAGCATTTTCACCCGATGGAAATACGATCGCAACAGCAAGTGAGGATAAAACAATACGAATATGGGGTATTTCTACAAGACAATCCATTAGGGTTCTGACCGGACATGAAAAATGGGTGACATCAGCCACCTTTTCTCCTGATAGTCTAACTATTGTATCTACAAGTTTAGACAACACGGTCCGTTTGTGGAATGCAAAGACTGGTGCCCCTATACAAACCTTAAAAGGTCATAAAAATTATGTTACTTTTGTGGAGTATTCACCTGATGGAAATACAATCGCAACCAAAGGCTATGATGGAATCATCTTCTGGGGTAAAGATCCTAATTCTTCTACCTTTTCCATAAAAGGAAAAACAAACAACTGTAATTCATTTGCATATTCAGCAGATGGTAAGACAATCGCAATTGAACGGTATAATGGAGTTGTTTACCAATGTGAGACCCGTTTAGCTGAATCTAATCATGATTCTGCCTGGATATTCCTCAATAAAACACCACTCCTGACTGGACATAAGCGCTTTGCAAATTGCATAACCTTTTCACCAGATGGGACCATAATCGCTGTGGGTAATCAGGATGGTGTACATCTATGGCATATTACATCCAAGAAACACATTTTTTCCTTGAATGGACATACTGACAGTATCCACTCTGTAGCGTATTCACCCGATGGGACAAAGATTGTTGCAGGAAGTTCGGATGGTAGAGCACATTCTTGGGACGTTGATTCTCGCCTATATAGTGAACTTGAATCGAAGTTTGATTCTCGGACATCTTCAGCTAACAGCACTAGACATATTTATCGTCGTGATTACGTTACTTCTGTTGTGTTTTCACCTGATGGAGAAATGATAGCAGGTTCAATCAATGAAAACGA
Source organism: Candidatus Poribacteria bacterium (assembly GCA_965205025.1). Taxonomy (GTDB): domain Bacteria; phylum Poribacteria; class WGA-4E; order WGA-4E; family WGA-3G; genus MSPOR6. The sequence continues at coordinate 170,708 of CBDBFU010000007.1, read as the reverse complement.
AGTCCGATTGTGGAACGCTGTCAGTAGGAAACTCATAAGGAAATTTGAAGGACATACTGACTTAATCTATTCAATCGCGATCTCTCCAGATGGAAACACAATCGCCAGTGGAAGTAAAGACAAATCCGTTAGGCTGTGGGATCTAAATACAGGAAAACATAAGACTACGTTGTTAGGGCATACAGAAATGGTATGCTCAGTCGCTTTTTCTCCAGACGGTAATACAATCGCAACAGGCACATGGTATGGGGATACGATACGATTGTGGAATGTAAATACAGGTAAAATGAGAAGAAATATTAAGGGATCCCGCGGTCAGACGCTTTCTATAGCCTATTCTCCAGATGGAAATACAATCGCTACTTCGATTGGCGGCCACATATTGCTATGGGATGCAAAAACAAGTCAGTATAAACATACTTTAGAAGGGCATACAGACAGAGTAGAATCAATTGTGTTTTCACCGGATGGATCGATTTTATCTACAATCGATCGCAATGGCATTATGTATATATGGGATCTTTCTCGAATACCAGAGCTGGATAAAACATAAAGGGCATTCGACAACCGACAATCTTAGAGTTATTGATAAGATGGGTGGTTAATTTTTTATTGAGTATAAATTGATAGCACATACCGAACACGGATTCTTATACTTATCAGCAGACGTCAGATTCTTGCACAACAGTTGACAATTTAAGAGGTAATCTTTAGCATGAAAAAAACGCTATCTCAATGAGGTGACACAATGAAACTACAGGTTGAAATGACCGCTTACCTACTTGCATGGGTTGCGATTTTACTTACGTGTTGTTTAGGATGTGCCCAGAAAACCACACACCAGACCACCATACCTGTTGATAAAACAACAGTAAACAGTAAAGATACATTGTTAAATGACACAGTCGAACGGACGATGCCAACATCACAACCGAAAATCATTGTCCCCAAAACACCTGACAGCTATAAGGGAGACCCATACTTCTATATACCCGATATTAAATATCAAATGCGTCTTACGTCCGATGGTATAGCGTATTCATATCCTTTACTCCCACAGCAAATACAACAGAAACTGAAAGATATACAAGAACCGATAGCAGAAGAAGTAGAAGAAGTCTATCGTAGGAAACTCAACATTCTTGCCGAAGTACTTTCCGATTTAGACATGGCAAAATATCTTCTGGATCATGGGCGTGAGCTGTTTAGATGGTATGATGAGGTATACGCAATAGAATACGCACAGAAGGCACTTGACAAAGAACCCGATGACTACCAGACGATTTATGTGTGGTCGGTAAGTCATATGGGATTAGACTCAGAAAAAGTAGAATACGGATTCCGTCGCCTCGTTGAATTGAACCCGAATTCCGCAGAAGTTCTTTATCAGTTAGGCTTGCATCTTGTTTTACAAGCCGAAAACCGCCCCGATTATGAGGAAGCAATCGGTTTTCTCAAGAGATCCATAGCGTTAGAACCTACCGGTTCATATGGGAGCGTCTATCGTACGATGGGAAAAGCCTACGCTAAGTTAGGAGATAAAGAGAAAGCTTTAGCGTTTTACAAACACTCACAAGAGATTTACTATTCGGAAAAAACACAAAAAGTGATCGAAAGTCTTGAAAAAGAAGAATAACCACTTCTACAGCAACCACATCTAACATTTTCAAAACATTGTGAAGGGTGCCAGCACAAGGTGTATTCTTATGTAAAACCGAGTTCTTTTTGTGGTCGTGCCCAAGTTGCTATGGATGTATATCCTTTATGTCCACACATAAATCCAAGAACGAGGAGACTGATGATTGACTTCAACGAGTGTCGTTTCCTTTAATGTTGCGTGGGTCAAAAACTTCTGCAAACATATCTATCAAGTGGCAAGATTTTCTTTTTGTCATTATTCACCTCAAAAAAGGTTTGTTTTAAGGTGAAGCATTGCAGATATGGTGTGAAAAGCCACACCATATCTGCTTTTTTATAGATAATTAACAACTGTGGTAAAATACACCAGAAAACCGAAAACTAAATAACCCTGGATTTACATACCCTTCAATTGACAGCACTATGGTGCTGTGATATAGTGGAAACAGTCTGGAAATAGGAGGAGAGGATGTTTGATGACTATCGACCTAATCAATTTGGACACGGACGTTCTGCTGTAATTTGCAAACACGGTGCAGTAGCAACAAGTCAACCCCTTGCTGCACAAGGAGGATTGCAAATCTTACGGGATGGTGGTAACGCTGTGGATGCAGCCGTTGCAACCGCTGCAATTCTCAATGTCGTCGAACCCATGTCAACAGGAATCGGTGGGGATGCCTTCATGTTGGTTTATCTCCCGAAAGAGAAACGTCTTCGGGGTTTGAATGCAAGTGGAAGATCACCATACGCCGCGGAATTAGACTTCTTTAAGAAGAAAGGAATAACACATATCCCTTCTACAGGAAATATGTATTCTGTAACCGTTCCGGGTACAATTGATGGATGGTCAACACTGATTGATGAATGTGGTACGATGCCGTTGGCAGAAGTATTACAACCTGCCATTGATTACGCAGAAAACGGATTTCCAGTCAGTCCTCAAATCAGCCTATCTTGGCAAGATAGTGCTGGAATGCTATCCCAACATCCAGATACAGCAAGAACTTACCTGTCAAATGGAAAAGCACCATTACCTGGTGAAATATACAAGCAACCAAACATTGCCAAGACTTTTCGATTAATTGCTGAAGGTGGACGGGATGCCTTTTATCATGGAGAAATAGCGGAGAAAATAGTCCAATTCTCTAACGAAAACGATGGTTTGTTCACATTACAGGATTTTGCAGACCATAAATCAGATTGGGTTGAACCTATCTCTACAAATTACCGTGGATATGACATCTATGAAATACCACCAAATGGTCAAGGTCTTGCAGCACTCCTTGCACTGAATATCGTTGAAGGATACGATATTAGAGAAATGGGTCATAATTCCCCTGAGCATTTACATTATGCTATTGAAGCAATGAAACTTGCTTTCGCAGATCTATATGAAAATGTCACCGATCCAACATTTGTGGATATACCAGTTACAGAACTACTTTCCAGTGAATACACAGAGAAACAACGAGATCGCATTTCATCTGAACGGGCAAACATAGATCCGAACCCCGGTGTTTCTCCTGGTGGAAGTGATACTGTTTATCTTTCTGTTGTTGATAAAGATCGAAACGTAGTTTCTTTTATTAATAGCATTTTTGCTGGATTTGGATCAGGTTTAGTCGCAGGTGATACAGGAATTATGCTACAGAATCGGGGAGCAGGTTTTTCTCTTAATCCAACCCATGCAAACTGCATTGCCCCGCATAAACGTACTCTTCATACCATTATTCCAGGCATGATATTCCACAACGAAATACCGTTGGTAAGTTTTGGTGTAATGGGTGGACAGATGCAGCCCCAAGGTCATCTGCAATTTGTCTCTAATCTGGTTGATTTTAACATGGATGTTCAATCTGCTTTAGATGCCCCACGGTTCCGTGTTATAGATGGTGCAAGAATAATGTTAGAGATAGGTATTCCGATGAATACACAGGCAGAATTAGCCCAAAAAGGACATCATATCGTTCCAGGTAGGACATTTTTCGGTGGAGGGCAAGCAATCTTCATTAATCCACTATTTGATACATTGATTGCTGGATCTGATCCGCGACGTGATGGATGTGCAGTTGGATATTAAGATCACCTGTAAACCCTATAACAATGCGTGTTTATCGGCTTTTAAGTCAAGAAAATACTTGACGATTGGACGATTTTAAGGTATACTATTACTTGTACAGATAGTTAATTAAAAGCAAAACACGTAATAAAATCCCTCAGCGTCACACGTAGACGCGGTATCCATAACTATTTTAATATTTTCTTGTTATTGTGACATAATATTGTAGTTAAATCTAAATATATGTTTTTGCTTTGCCATAGGTTCGGTTTAAAGACTGAACCTATTATATTGTAAGATAGGTTTAAATTTACTAACAGATGGATACCAAATTTAGTATTCTTGGAGTATGAGTTAGAACATGTTTCCACATTTATATGAGAAAGATGCCTGTGGAGTTGGTTTTATAGCGAACCAGTCTGGGAGTCGGAGTCATGAAATCCTAAAAATGGCGATACAAGCCGTTACAAATTTGACACATCGAGGCGCAGTTGCAGCTGATGCAAAGACAGGTGACGGTGCAGGCATACTTACACAGATTCCGGAGAAGTTATTTAAAAAAGAAGCAGAGAAACTCGGCATAAATCTTAATTCCATTAATGACCTTGCCATTGGTACGATATTCCTCCCCGGAAATAACCCTGCAGCAGAAGAACGTGGTCGCAATATCACCACTGACATATTAAAACAATACGGTTTCCCATTATTAGGATGGCGTCCAGTTCCTATTGATACCTCAGCGCTTGGAGATCAGGCATTGGCAACATTACCGTCAATACAACAGGTATTAATTGGCAGACCTGACCATGTGACATCAGAGAAGTATGAGCAACATCTTTATCTAATTGCCAAGGAATTGGAGCATCGTATCACAGAAGAAGCATTAGACGAATTTCACATTGCCTCTTTTTCACATCGCACGATTGTCTACAAAGGACTCTTGGTTGCTCCTCAATTGACAATGTTCTACTCTGACTTGGGAAATGCTGATTTTGAAGCATCATTAGCAGTTTTTCATCAACGTTATAGTACAAATACCTCACCCACTTGGGCATTAGCACAACCCTTTAGAATGTTAGCCCATAATGGTGAAATCAATACATTGATGGGAAATCGAAATTGGATGCGAGCACGTGAAGCAGAATTAGACTCCCCTATATGGAATGAAGATATTCAAAAACTCGCTCCAATTATCAATCCTTACGGTAGTGATTCAATGAGTCTTGATAACGTCTTGGAATTATTGACACATTCAGACCGTAGTATACTACATTCAATGATGTGTTTAATGCCAGAAGCATACGAGCAAATTCCAGATATGCCAGATTCAGTGAAGAGTTGTTATGAATACCTTTCCTGTGTAAGCGAACCGTGGGATGGTCCTGCTGCTGTTGCATTTACTGATGGAAGTATTGTCGGAGCAAGCTTAGATAGAAATGGGTTGCGTCCAGCACGGTATAAAGTAACCGAAGATGGACTCGTTGTAATGGGGTCTGAGGTCGGTATTATTGAACTGGATGATAGATGTGTTGTCAAGAAGGGTCGATTAGGTCCTGGACAGATGATAGCTGTTGATACCTCACGAGGACAATTACTTACAAATTCAGAAATAAAAGCAGAAATAGCTGGTCAGAAGCCTTATGATGTTTGGGTAAGACAGAGTATTCCTTTGAATGAATTGGAGTCAGAATCGACAACACCTATTCCACCAATACCTGAGAACTTAGAAAGAGAACAGAAGGCATTTGGTTATATGGTTGAGGATGTTGAACGTTTCATTAAACCGATGGTTTTACAAGCCAAAGAGGCAGTAGGATCAATGGGAGATGATACACCACCTGCTGTTATTTCTCGACATCCACGCTTACTTTATCACTATTTTAAACAGCTTTTCGCTCAAGTTACAAATCCTGCAATTGATTCACTCAGAGAACGGTTAGTTATGTCCCTAACAACTTGTTTAGGCAGACGACACAATCTATTGACTGAGACAGAACATCATGCACATGTGATCCGTTTGCAATCCCCGATTCTGACGAATGAAGAATTAGACATTCTACGTTCTCAAGAGTTACCAAACTTCAAACTTACAACTATACCTGTATGTTTTCCAGTAGCCTCTGGACCTTCAGGATTGGAGAAGGCATTAGAAACATTATGTGAAAGTGTGATAGACGCAGTGAATGCTGGTAATACTCTTTTGGTATTAAGTGATAAAAATGTAAGTGCTGAATTAGCACCTATACCCATGTTACTTGCAGTTGGTGCTGTTCATCATCATTTGATTCGCGCAGGTAAACGAATGCAGGTAAGTTTATTAGTAGAAGCTGGTGATCCTCGTGAGGAACATCATTATGCTGTATTGCTCGGATACGGTGCTGATGCTATCAATCCATACCTTGCTTTTTCTACCATCCACCAACTTGCTGAAGATGGAGAATTCGAGGAACTTTCATCTGATAAGGCAATAGATAATTATAAAGAAGCAGTTGAGAAAGGTATTCTAAAAATAATGGCGAAAATTGGAATATCTACCGTATCAAGTTATCGTGGTGCACAAATTTTCGAGGCAATTGGTATAAATTCTACAGTTATTGACCAATGTTTTACTGGTACACCTTCCCGTTTAAGTGGTATCGGTTTTGAACATATTGCAGCAGAAACCCTTCATTTCCATGCGAAAGCATTTCTTGGAGCAGATGAGAAGTCAAACCTACAAGAGGCAGGTTATTTCCGTTTTCGCAGACATGGAGAATTTCATGCTTTTAATCCTTCTGTATTTAAGGCGATGCATAAGTTCATCAAGAGTGGTGATGCGGAGGATTACACAGTATATGCTGAAGCCATTAAGGAAGGTGAACCTTCCAGTTTGCGTGATCTCCTTGATTTTAAAGACGGCAAACCAATTCCAATTGAGGATGTGGAACCGGCGGAGGAGATCGTTAAACGGTTTACCACGGGGAGCATGTCATTTGGTGCCTTAAGCAGAGAAACACACGAAACTTTAGCCATCGCAATGAACCGTTTAGGTGCAAAATCAGGTAGTGGTGAAGGTGGTGAAGATAGTAAAAGATTCAAACCTCAGCCTAATGGGGACCTTGCCTCAAGTGCTCTCAAACAAGTTGCCTCTGGACGTTTTGGTGTTACACCACAATATCTCGCCTCAGCTAAAGAGTTAGAGATTAAAATGGCACAAGGGTCAAAGCCGGGAGAAGGTGGACAAATACCTGGACATAAAGTTACATTAGAGATTGCTAAAATTCGTCACTCAATTCCTGGTGTACCTTTGATTTCCCCTCCTCCACATCACGATATCTACTCAATAGAGGATCTCGCACAATTAATATATGACCTTAAACAGGTCAATCCTCGGGCGAAGGTAGCCGTAAAACTTGTCTCTGAATTTCTTATTGGTACTATTGCTTCTGGTGTTGCAAAAGGATATGCTGATGTAATCCAAATTAGTGGTCATGAAGGAGGTACAGGTGCATCTCCTCTTAGTTCAATCAAAAACGCTGGAACTCCATGGGAACTTGGTCTGGCAGAAACTCAACACCGTCTTGTAGAAAACGATTTACGTGAACGTGTCGTATTGAGAGTTGATGGTGGTATGCGTTCAGGTAGAGATATTATTATTGCAGCGATGTTGGGAGCAGAAGAATATGGATTCGGTACAAGTGCTATGGTAGCAACAGGTTGTGTGATGGCACGACAATGTCACTTGAATACCTGTCCAGTAGGTGTTGCCACACAAGATCCCGCATTACGGGCAAAATATCCTGGAACACCAGAAATGGTTGTCAACTTCATGCTGGGTGTAGCAAATGAGGTACGTTCAATCCTTGCTAAGTTAGGACATGGCTGCCTTAACGATATTATTGGCAGACCGGAATTACTTGAAATTGCTGATTTACCTGAGTATCCGAAAGCTGCAACTTTAGATCTAACTGAGATTATTACACCGGCAGATCCAACTGGAAATAGTGCTCGTTATCATTTACAAGAACGCAATAATCGTGTAGATACACCATTAGATGATCAAATTCTGCAGGATGCCAAATCTGCAATAGACAATAAAGAACCTGTACAACTTTCATATCCCATCCGTAATATTCACCGTACTGTAGGTGCTAAGCTTTCAGGCGAAATTGCCTATCGTTACGGTGATACTCTCTTACCGAAAGAGACCATACGTTGTTATTTCACAGGAAGTGCAGGTCAGAGTTTTGGTGCGTTTTGTATCAATGGATTACAACTTGTTCTGACTGGTGAAGCAAATGACTATGTTGGGAAAGGTCTGGCAGGTGGGGAATTAGTTATCAAACCTTCACCTGAAGCGGGTTTTAATACACATGAAAACACTATAATTGGTAATACTGTACTTTACGGTGCAACCAGTGGTGTACTGTACGCGGCTGGTAGAGCAGGAGAACGTTTCTGCGTTCGGAATAGTGGTGCGACTGCTGTCGTGGAAGGTGTCGGAGACCACGGATGTGAATATATGACAGGTGGTACCGTCGTCATCCTTGGAGATACAGGACGTAATTTCGGTGCAGGTATGACAGGTGGAATTGCGTATGTACTTGATGAAAACCAGCAATTTGAAGGTAAATACAACCAACAATTAGTTAAGTTAGTTCGGATAAGTGAAAAAGTAGACGAGGACACACTGATCGGCTTAGTACAAAAACATCTGGAACTTACTAAGAGTGAACGAGCAGAAAAAATACTTGCTGACTGGAATATATACCTACCACTCTTCTGGAAGGTTGAAGCACCGCCACCCCCGCCACCACAGACAATAAATCGTCGTGCTCGGAAGAGAACACCCAAAAAACGATAGATCTTCAAAGTAAATAAGAAGCCTCTAATGTAATACATTAGAGGCTTCTTATTTACTTACAATCCTTATAGATTAGGATCTATGTAGTATATGATATGTGCACTAATCTCTTACAAGTGGTTGTACTATTCAGTATCTTCCGCAACAGCGAAAGCCACCTCAAGTCCTTCCACTTTGTTAGATCGTGCTTTTGCTCTTTCTACGACATCAATTACATCTCCATGCTGTGCGCGTTGATCAGCTTTAATGATCAATGTACTAATTTGATGTTCATGTGATGCGATAAAAAGTCCCATATCTTCAAGATCTTCCATCAATTGATCGTCAATAGCGATTTTACCATCAGAACTAATAAACAAGTTGTATTTTTTTCTTGGAAATTCATTCTCAGTGGTAGAGTCTGGTAATATGACATCAAATGGTGGTGGAATCCGCATGATAGCAGAAACCATGAAAAAGATAAGCAAGAGAAATACGCAATCAATCATTGGTGCCATAGGGATATCTTCATCGCCTGTGCCACTTCGTCTCCGCTTAATTTGGAGAGCCATATTTATCCTCCTTTAGTTACGGACGAATCCGTATTAGGTAATGCGGATCATTCTCGCGCTACAATCGCAAATCCAATTTTATCAATACCTGCATTCTTTGCTATATCCATCACCTTAACGATCTGTTTATGCAAAACATCCCGTTGTGCTTGAATAATTAGCATTGTTTTCTGTTCCGCAGGGGCATCAAGAAATTCAGGGTACATGTCATCATATTGTACAAGTTTATCATTTAAGAGCATTGTACCATCTTGATCCCTAATGGTAGGACTATCAATTTTGACAACTAAGCCTTTCGGTTTGTCCTTTGAAGGCGTTCCAGGAGGTGGGAGTTGTACCCGTATTCCCGGCATAGGTGCAAAAGTTGTAGATACCATAAAGAAAATCAGAAGCAGGAACACACAATCAATCATAGGTGCCATACTGAGCTGCGGTGGTTTACGTTCCCGCAGGCGTGTAGCCATAAGGCTCAATTTGCCTTCACTAAGTTGTTGCATTTCTATTCTCCTTATATGTAGATATGGACGAGTAAACTATTATTCGTCCGGAAAATAATTATGCGTTTGCTTCACCTATAATTAACTGATTAACGATTTCTGTGGATACCTGAGAGATTTCGACCATATGTCTATTAACCCAGCTATCAAAGATTTGGAAGAAAATCAGACATGGAATAGCAATTGTTAATCCACCTGCCGTTGTAAGGAGAGCCTGTGAAATACCACCAGCCAGCTGCTGTGGATCACCAGTACCTTCAAGGGCGATTGTGGTAAATGCGCTAATCATACCTGTAACTGTTCCAAGCAATCCAAACAGAGGAGAAACAACAGCGACTGTACCAAGTACAGGTAGATTTCGTTCTAATTCTGGAATTTCAAGGAGACTTGCTTCTTCAATAGCTTCTTGAATTTCCTCTTTAGTAATATCCCGTTCTTCAATTTGTGCTTGACTATATCTGAGTAATCCTGCTTTCAGTACATTAGCAAGTGGACCACCAGCTTCTTCACATGTTGAGACAGCTTCCATAATGTTTTCTTTACGTAATGAATCTGCGATACTGGCTATAAACTGTTCCGTACCTATTCTTGAACGGCTTCTGAAGAATGTGAAAAGCCTTTCAATAATGAATGTTAGAGCGACAACAGAGCAAATAGCAAGGGGATAGAAAACTAATCCGAATTTCTGGAAAAATGAAACGATAGTATCTTTCTTTCTCATTTTGATTCTATCGTATCCTTCTCCACCTTCGCTGACAACCTTTGATTTTCCAACACGTTCACCATATCCTTCTTTGTATACACTTATGGAGTAACGTCCTTTAGAAAGACCTTTTTGTTCGTAAGAACCTGCATCGTCCGTGGTTGTTTCATATTCTTGTCCATCAGTACCGACGATTCTAACGGTTGCATTTGGAATAGGATTCTGTTGTGGACTGGTATCAACGACATCACCTCGAAGAGTTGCCCCACTACCCATCACATCAGCTTCTTGCATAGTGGTATCTTCTTCTGCTGCCATATCTGCTGCATCATCTTGTGCCATAACAAGTCCAGCAGCCATAAATACACAGGCGACAATCATTATAATTAAACTTAAACGAGTCATTCGTTCTTATTCTCCTTTAGGTAACCTGCCAATTTGGCAGTTAGGTTATTCTATAAATCTAAGAGGATTCAATAATCAATAAGTACACGTCAAGTACACGTCCGAACGTGTTTCATAGAAGTTACAAACCGAATCTGTATTATCAACACCTGAATATACAAATAGTTACGATTTTATTATAGGTTAAAGGTTTTGAAATACCTTATCTATCAACACCCAATCTATAATCAATTCTATATTATATGGTGTTATCAATGAAGTGCCGGATACAGGTAAATGCATCCGGCAATATTGTAAGAATCTTAGAAACCCATCATTGCTCTAACAAACGTCGTATTACTGGTTGTATGTTGTAGCAAGATAGTAGTTCTACGATAACCTGCGAGAATTACGATATTGAAACCGAGCCATTCCCCTCTGTTGATGGCTTGGATTTCAAAAATCCGAGTCCGTAGATCTGGCCGGTAAAGAATCGGCACAGGTTCATCAGCAGGGAATTTGGTTAAATAGTTAGTAAAGTTTTTGTCTCGGTTGGTGAACTTTCTATATTGGAAGCCACCAAGAATATTCATTCTCTGTGTAAACTGGTAATCAAGACGGACACCGAGAATATCTTCCCGACTTCTACGATTGAATCGTAAGTATTCAATCGGTTCGTCATCGGTGGGAACATAGAAACGCGAGTTTAATGCAAGCCCGATTTCATCTCCACTTCTGTCAAATGCCCGATCCCAAATATATTTCACCATAGGTGTCAAAGTCAGATCTTCACCTATTTTGTTTATATATGGCAAGTCACCAAGTGGTATTTCATATCTTGCTTTCAGGATCGTCTGCTGACTCCGAATGTTTCGTTCTGGATACCGTCGTGATTTCCAGTTATCAGCATTATAGATCAATCCAGTATCGTCTACATCCAGAGCGTTTATACCGTGATCTGGGTAGAACGGGTATTCCCGTTTCTGCCCACTGGTACGTACTTGTTCTTCAGGCACCATAAAGTCAACGCGCTCATCTGGTTCAAATAGATCTGCGGCAGCATCATACTCTACATCTAAGAAGAGAGCGTCTGCTTCATCCTGTTCATATTGCTTCTGAAGTACAACCAATAACTTGGCTTCCAATGTAAGGTTTGGAACAGCTGTATAGAGGAACTGGAGGGTTGTCGTATTCACCCGTGCATTGTAGTAATCCAGTTCATCAGCAATTTGAGTTGGTTCTAATTCACCAACCCGCAATGTTATTGTGTAATCAGGGATATCGTCTCGAACTCTGACGAAACGATTCTGGAACAGAATAGTACCGAAATCAGGGATATCACGTTGGTAAGTTACGTGTAGATATTTGGAGTCATTCTTGCGTCGACTTGAAATTTCACTTTCGTTCAACCAACCGACTTGAAGAGATAGGTTATCAAGTAAATCGTATTCTGCCTTAAGATGATATCCATCACGGTCAATCCCATATTCATACTGTGGTTCAAAATCATCTTCAAGAGAATCAATTGTTCCATTATTGTTAAGATCAATCAAATCCGTGAATACAGGTGGATCCGCCTCAAAAATGAGAAAATCTTCTTGATAGTCTAAGATCCCGTTCTGATCCCTATCATCAGCTCTTGGGAGCACACCATCAAAGTCATCGTCATCGGGCCAATCATCATCATCATCATCATCTTCAACGAGCGCGTAGTTCTCTACATCCCACGGATCTCGTTCATTTGCAGACAACTGTGTCCGTGGAAGAGCGTAGGGTTGATCTCGGTCAGTGTTTGAACCAAAGTTTAGATAGGTGGTGGTATAACCGGGGTCAATATGGTATAAAACACCTTCTAAGTAAAGTTTCCCAAACCGTGATTTGAGTTGAACAAACCATGCGGATTCTCTCCCCATCTGTCCATCACCGCCTTCATCCGTACCGTCTCCACCTAACATGGCCTCAAATCGTTCACCTTCGGTTTCTGAATAGGTAGGAATACCATTTGCGTCCACAGGTAAACCAGAAGCAGGGTCAATAGTTATACCTGTTGGTTCATCCCCATCTTCGGTTACAATGTTGTCGGTAAGTCTGCTAAATCCCATCTTATTTTTAGGGATTGTGGGAAACTGTTTGTATTTACCATTAATTGAATAGTGTGCTCTTACAAAGACATTTCCAACAGTTCCTTCAAGGTCTAAACCGTAGAGAACTGCTGCGCGTGCGGCACCATATTGGTAACTGATCTTTCGAGGTCTTCCTTCACCTTCCCAAGCACTGGGATTGTCAACGAGTTCTGCTCTGTTTTCTGTGTAATCTGCAGATTGACCATAGTTTCCGGGTGCTTCAATAATATCTCGGTAAGGCATCTGGATGTGACCATCTTCGGTCTTAATCCATTCTTGAATTTCTGGATCTGATTCAGCCATATTGGCTTCACTAAAGCCAATAATCTGAATATTGTAATCACCGGCAACAACAAGGTCAAACACAACTGATTTTACAGTTCTTGGTTCAATATCGTGTTGTTCAAAATTGAGGTCATACTTCATCTTATTGAATCCGTCAACGATCTTCCAATCTCCGTCAACAGAATCTTTTACGATATCGGTACCAGCAGTGACAGGAACGATCTCATCTACGAATACCTCAATTTCTAGTGATTGCTGAGGTTCAAGAGCGGGTTCATACCCTTCAGCAAGGTCCTCTGCACTTACATCTTCAAGTTCTTGTGTAACTATAGTGATTTTCATCGTTTTGAAAGCAGCACCGACTCCACCCTGAATGTTTTCACCATGTGAAATTTCATCATAACCTTCAAAGTCGGTAATACTTGCTACATGGTTATCTTCAGGTGAATCGTCCCTAAAAACAACAGAGATGCTGTTAGGTGGGGTATTTGCGACTGTCCCCATTAATGGGTTTTCCACGCGTTCCGGATGTTCTTTGTGAAGATTTACATAAGTAAACCCAACACGGAATATGTCACCTAAAAGACCTTGTCCCCTAAAACCGACCAGTCGTGCGTTTTCAAGATGACGGACACCGGCATCTTCGTTTAACCCATTTCGCCGTCCAAGTACTGGTGCCAGGTTTGCAGCACCTTCAGTAATTTGGACAGGGTTAGAAATACGTGAGTTTATGAGTGTAAAGAGATGCCGTTCTTGGGCAAATGAGATATCCCATCGAAATCCATCAAATTCTGTTTTGTAGAGTATATATCGATTTGGGAATAGGGTAGATGGCTTAAGCCGCATATGGTCACCAATTGCAAACTCGTTATATCTACCACGGTAGGCATCTTCTGTCAAGATAGTTCGGTCTAACTGGGCAGAGAATTTTTCACTATCCAATTGACCTGTCCAACCGACAACCAATTCACCATTTTGGTTAAATTCCTTCCTTTCACGGTAGTTGTAAACTTCACTACCTTCCAAAAGTTCTTTACCAAAAAGGTCATAGAAGAACTGTGGCTCTTCTTCCAATTGGAATCGGTCTGAGAATTTCGAGTCACCCTCAATGGTAGGCAAGAGTGGCTCTTGCGGCCCTAGGCTTTGAGCGCCACAACCGTAAAGCACAATCCCGCTTAGGATGCAAGACGCTACAAGCAAAACATTAACTAATCGTTTTAACTTGTTCATTAGTTTGATATTCCTCCTTAGGAAATATTATGTTCGGATATTAAACATACTCGACTTAACTAACAAGTGCTAAGACAGATGTCAAGGCACCGAAAACCTTATGATTTTGATTGAATCTATGAAGCCCTTAGATAGTAATGACTGTATCCGTTTTATTTTTTGTAAATTATATGAGTGAATTGGATTGAATAACAATTCAACATTATTCCCAATTATCATATTGATATATTTAAACTGTTGAAATGAATTTACATACTAACGAAACACTTGCATACTACTGATTTAGTGCTTAGCATAGCAAATGTGTAACTTTTTGTCAAGTCTTGACAAAGATAGTTTTATTGGTAGTTTAATTAGTTTTCTATAAAGATCCTTCCCATATATAATAGTTGTGAATCTGAGTTCCTTCCCAATAAGAAAGAATTAAATAACAAAGTGTTATAGCCGTAACAATTTAATAACAACAGTTTTTTTGTATATGTTAATTAAAATTAAATGTAATCATATCATAATTGTATTTTCTCTTCAACAGAAAAATTGTAGTAAATCTATGAATTTAATTGGATAGTGATTTTTGGGGAAATCTGAAGATTCAACTATTAAGACTTTCTGATGAAGTCTTGAAATATTCAAATAACAAAGCAAGAGTAATTCCAAAACATAAACCTACAATTCCCGCAAGAATGAAAATCAATTTGAACTGTGGACTTACGGATATTTTTCTGGGAACTGCAACATCAATGATTTGAATTCCGCCTTTTTGAAAGGCTTCGTTATCTGACTCTGCACCAACAATCTCAGATTCAAGATAACGCTTTTCGATTTCTGTAAGGAGGGTACCAGAAAGCTCTATCTTTGCACGTAGACGTTCAAAAATATGTTGGTTTACTGGGATCTGTGTGAGTAATAATGCTAACTCACTTTTGACACTTGCTAATTCTTTACTTATCTGCTTAGTTGTGTTTTCAAGATTTTCAATCAATGGTGGTAATTCTATTAGTTCATTCTCAATATAAGTGTAATGGGGGGAAGTGCCAAATGTGGTGTTGGAAGACAATTGTGGTGTATCATCAATCTGTTTACTAAGTTCTTCAATCTGGGCGTTAAGTCCAGCAAGATCATAACTACTTTTTCCGGTTTTTTCGACATCCCCTATACGTTGTGATTCTAAATCAATTAACTTCTCTTTCTGATATACCCATAAAGGATTGTTGGATTGTGTCGTTGTTAATTGGGTTTGTTTATCAAGGTTAGAGTGTTTTTCCTTTAAATGGGAATACCGACCACGTGCTCCATGAAGGTTTTGTTCAGATATACCATGTCGTTCTTGTAAGTTACGATGTTGTTCTAATAAACTTGCTAATCTCGGATACCAAGTCTCAGGACTACCTTTTTGTCGAACAAATCCTAATGAATCCTCTACGAGTTGTGTAATTTCCTTCTCTACCTCTTGCTTCTTATTGTTAAGGAAATTCTGATGTTTAGCCAGTCTGTTTTTCTCATTTTCACTTCTTAGATTCTGCATATCTCGTGCTAACTGATTTACTAAGAGAGCAGCATTTCGTTCTCCTCCC
This sequence comes from Candidatus Poribacteria bacterium, assembly GCA_965205025.1. Classification (GTDB taxonomy): domain Bacteria; phylum Poribacteria; class WGA-4E; order WGA-4E; family WGA-3G; genus MSPOR6. The sequence continues at coordinate 154,821 of CBDBFU010000007.1, read as the reverse complement.
TGATCCTCCGTTAACTCAATTGACAGCTCAATATAGTCTGCATCAGGATCAATTTGTGCCTTTATGTTCCGCTTCAGAAGTCCAATACTTGGCAAGTGATATACCCCATCCTGTCCTCTATCTTCAAGGTTTTCAATTGCTGCATTCAGCATTGATTCTGTAGAAAACCGCTTACCTATTGTTGACATCTCTCTGGTATCAACTCCACCGGAAAAAACTGTTTGAAACAAATTACCAGAGGATATAGGAGGGGTATTGTTGCTTTGGATGAGTTGCATCAAGGTAGATGCAGAATAAGTTTTAGGTAAACGGAGAGCAATTACAAGAGCAATTCCTAATACTAATATAGTACTCAGGCAGATTATAAAATCATACTTCCGTATAAATTGTAGGTAGGTTTGTAGCGGTTCCTCTTTCTGAGGCATAGATTATCATTCCCATTAAACGGGAAAACTCTCTCCATTCTTTCAATATGTTTGCTATAGATTATTTGCAATGCGAATTTCCTCATCATTGAAGGCTTCGTCATGCCATTCCCTAATACGCCATTCTTCATCTATTTTTTGAAAAATGAACAAGTTATCTCCTTCAGCGAACCATCCTGTAAATCCACCTTCAAGCGACTCACCGTCGGCGACAAATCCTTGAATTCGATAATGATTTCGAACTTCTGCTTCATCACCTTCTTTATTCATTTGTATTTCAGGTGGTTTAGACAGCTCTATCTCAATATCTTGGAATCGGCTAAATACGCGAATTGCTGCATCTCGTTCATCTCTTATATCGTCAAAGATAAGATCGTCGGTCTTATCCCCATCTGTACCCATGTCAGAAACATAGCGAAATCCTTGTGACCAATAGGTATTAATATACATCTCAACATCTTCAGTTTCATACCCTTCACGCCATCTTTTTAAAACACCGTTTATTTCTATTCTATCCTCAGGTAGTGTAGCGTTAAACTTGTCTACGTCTCCACACCCAGAGAAAGACAAGAGTAAAATAAACAGACCACTGAGTATTGCAAAATCCCTTATCATAATATCGCTCCGAATTAAAATGTTTTTACGAAACCTAAATACATACGAGAAGGAGTAATTCCGACTTGTAACCCCAATTTCTCAATTTGCTGTGCATCCTCTTTTATTGATTGAATTTGTGATTTGGCATTATAAAAGTTTGAACTAACATAAGAGTCAATGATGCTATAAACCCAAAAACCGATTCCTGAATAGATAAAGAACATCTGGAGTTTATACTTTTGATTGGCAGCATCATAACTTTCAAAAACAGCAAATGAATCGTCAGGTTCGTTGCTTGCTGTGAGTAAATAGTTATCATAATGCGTTGAAAAGGATTGATGTGCTAAATAAGCACCGACTACTGAACTGGCGATTCCGAGCTGTACCAAACCACCCCGAAAATAGTTGCGACTGTGATATTGCCCCCAACCGGGAATTATTGTGGATCGTACCATCGTACCAATTGGAGATATCAGTCTTATTGATTTATCGGGTTCGGTCAATATCTGTTCTTCGTTAGCTTCATCAGCGAAACTAAACTTCATGCTTAAAAGCAATATTAAAAAAAATAATAAATACCGCATCAGTTGTACCGGGTTACTATAGATCCTAATCTAATTATTCAACTTCAAATATTGAAGAATGGCTGTTTAATACATTTAGGTATATATAAATATGGTTATACTATTGTTAACGATGCCTCACACAAAATTTGTGCGAGGCATCTGTATTATACAAATTCGATTTATGTTGAAACGAATTTAGCGTCTACGTCTTGTCCGTTCCGTTGTCTTACTTCGACTCTTGTTGTCATCGTCATCGTCGTCACTCGCAGAACTACTTGAACTTGAAGAAGAACGAGTGGTTGTAGTTGGTCTGGTGCGCGAACTTGATGATGAGACTCGTGATGATCTTTGTGCAGTTCTTGTCTTTGTTGTACTTGGTCGTGTAACAGACGAAGTGCGTTCTGTTCGTGAACTACCACTGCGAAGTTGCGAACTGGACGAAGAGCTGGTTCGAGTTGAAGAAGATACAGACCTTCTATATGGTTGCGACGTTCTGTTTGTAGTAAAATTACTTCTATTCGTACTTGAACTTACTCGTGAATTCAACAATGTTCGTTGTCTACTATAGTTAGAAGTCTGAGTAGACCGAGAACGGTTGCTATAGGTACGTACGGCATTGTTATATCGTGATGCAGACGAAGTCGCAGCAGTTCTTTTTCTTTGAGATATCATAGAAGATCTTGCCACCCGTTCAGTCGGTGCGGGTGCTTGTCTGCGATGGTTATCTATAACAACACGGACATTATTTTGAATTTGAGTACGTTCTGAAGTACGGGGAGACACAGCCAATCGACTTCGAGAATACTGTTTCCGAGTGACTTCATGTTTTGCGCTCCACCTATTTAACTGAGTTCGTTTGGTGTAAACGGGTATTGTTCTACCGTATCCTGCATAGTATGGTGAGTGATAATATGAATATCGTGTAGGATAGTATGTACGGTACCGACCTAAGTATCCACCATAATAGGTTCGGATTGACAGATAGTTATGGTCGTAAACCGGATAACTCCAGCAGCGATATGTATTATACCCTGATGAGTAAAATACCGGTCCATCATAAAAATAGAGGTATGTATATCTATGCCATGGACGCCATCTATAAGAGGGGGTATAATGCTGAATTACACGGACCTTTGGTGCTCTACGATATGAAGAAACTTCTATATATTCAACATCCAGTTGTTCTCCACCTTCAGCAACCACATGAAGTTCCATCCACCCATTATCTACGTGTCCAGCAACAGGAATTTTAATAGATTCAGAACGATTTTTTGCTCGTAGTAAGAAAGTGTCGCCGTATCTTGTTTCAGCAGCGTTCTGGTCATTATAACCGCTACGCGTTGATTCTCTTTTAATATTTCGAATCCAGACCCGTCCAGCAATTGGCTCATTGTAATCGTCAATTTCAAGTTTATTTGGTTCACCTTTATAACGAATTAGAACTTCAATAGACTGTGCACCACGCGGAATTTCAAATAGATACACACCACTTGCTATAGCGAATTCGTAATTTTCTGCATTTTGGGGTGTATTTGCCCAAGCAGTAAGTCGCATACCATCTTCAAAAATAGGACTCGATGTTATTGTAGCATTACCTCGTTCTATCCATTCATCAACATCATTTGCGACCCTATGTTCACGGCTCAAGCGGTCCGCGTAATAACCGTAATCGGCATAACTCACTGCTGCCAAAGTTCCAAACATCAAGCAAATGAGAAGTCCTGTAATCGTGTAAGAAAAAATGCGGTTCATCCTGCGTTCCTCCCATGTAATAACTCATAACTATTATAACTGTTTCTATCATAGAAAAGTAGGTATATTAACAATCTTGTATTTGCTATATCAGCAAAATAAAATATTTATACTGTCTTGTAATGTCCTTACCACAAATAAGATGAACAATTGTATTTTATTATAATTATCAACCTAACATGCGATACATTATACAATTACTCATAACAATTGTCAAGGGTTTAAGTATATACAACTCTTTAGTTAAATCGGGTTATATACACTTAGATGTATAATACATTTATTTTCTTCAATTAATTTTTCAATTTACCGATTTACTGTGATTTCGATATAAGGAATGAAAATTTGTAATTCTTCAAATAGTAGTTGGATCCTACTGTTTGTGAATTAACTTAATACCGCGTTTTCGCGCGTGGTCACGGGCAAGAGGTGTAATTATTGTCGGTTCAGTGTATACCAATTCCCTAACATTTATAGCGAGATTATCAATCACTGAAGCACTAATGATGGATGTTTGTGTGAACACCTTATAAGATATATCTGCATCCCGAATTGCCTCAATGATCTTATCCCCTGTTACCCATATAACGCCAAAACCGGATAATGTGTTGACATGGTTTTCATTAATTTTATCAAGTGGTTGTATTTTTTCATCTGAATAGTGCTTTTTTCTAAGTAATGTATCTGCTGTCGCTACAACCTGTTTCCCTTGACAAAGTGCGTGATACACTAAATATGTACATGGTGTGTCAACTAACTTCAATGCGAGTTTCCCAACCATAGGGTAGGAAAAAGCAGGCAGAAGAATTACTGAGGAATTCTCTACAATGCTTGGTATATCTGTTAATTCTTCTTCACTGATAACCTTGTCTTCACCGAATAGAGATTTTATAGAATTAAGGTCTATTACCTTAGTAGCCAGTTCAGATAGAATAATTTGTAATTTCCATCCTTCCTGCGTACATTTATCAAGTTGTTGGAATAAAATATCTAAAGGTTTTTCGGTTGCCCCGAGGATTACAAGAAGATTTTTATTGGAAGGTTGAGTTTCATTAACCTGGGATTGTAGTATATCTTTAACTATTTTCTCAATTTGAGCAATCTGTTCTGGTTTCATGCTTCGTCACGTACCAGTTCAACAGCTTCGCCACCTATCAAGCCAGCGGCATTAGAATCATCCGTATCAAGATGCATTTGTAGTACGTAGGATTCGTGTATTTTCGGTCGTATATTCTCGAAAGTAAGTGCTCGTTCTCCAGGAATGCGTACCCTTACCCGATCACTTTCTGTAAGTCCAAATTCCTGTGCCTGTTCCGGTGTCATATGTATGTGTCTTGATGCACAGATTGCTCCTTCTTCCAAATAGACACTCCCTGCTGGACCGATGAGAGTAATTGCTTCAGCACCTGCGAGATCACCAGAATCCCGAATTGGTGGGTTTAAACCCAGTCGAATTGCTTCCGTCTGTGCCACCTCAACTTGGGAATAATCTCTCACGGGACCAAGTATACGTACATGCTCAATAGCGCGCATCCGTTTCCCAACGACTGTTACTGTCTCATTTGCAGCGAATGCTTCTGGTTGGTAAAGTGGAGCATAGACAGTAAGTTGATGTCCAGGACCGTAGAGTATTTCAAGGTGTTCTTGGGTAACATGTGCGTGTCGTGCCGATACACCTACCGGTATTTTCTGTTGTGATCCAGCAACATCGCATGCTCGGTTTCCTGCGTCACAGGTCCGTAAAGCACAACCGCTGCAAGGTTGTTCGTTAGATAAACGATTCACCACACGCTGGGTAATTAGCTTAACTAAGTCTTGGTCAGGCATTTCGATTATATCTTTCTATTATTATGAAATTTTTAGCAAAGGATGGTTCAGGAAGTGATTATTGATTTGGCAGAATAGTTTCTACATCGGCGTGTGGTCGTGGAATTACATGTACTGAAACAACTTCTCCTACACGTGCAGCGGCTTCAGCTCCAACATCGGTCGCGGCTTTCACAGCACCTACATCTCCGCGTACCATCACAGTAACGAATCCACCACCGATTTGTTGGTACCCTACTAACCGCACATTTGCTGCTTTTACCATAGCATCTGCTGCTTCAATACTCCCAACCAAGCCTCTTGTTTCGACTAAACCTAATGCTTCACCTATCATATTGAACCTTGTATCCTCCTATGAAATATATTGTCTAAACCAACCTATAGTATATCAGAAATTGACACTTTTTTCAAGTAATATTGTGTATACAATTCATAGATCTTCACGATATCATTCTGAGCATTCTCGGTTAGATTATGTTTTTCATAAGCGACTGCGCGCCACAATAGGATTGGTATTTGTAAATGCGGATCAGTTTTCCATTCTCTTAATGCGTCAGACAGCAATTCAATTGTATGAGCGTAATCTGTTTCTTGTAAATTCGACTGTCCCAAGTATCCATACATATTACCTCGATGATAGAATGACAAAGCAAAGAGTGGTTGCATCTCAATACTCTTATCAAAATCCCTTATAGCAAGTTTAGCGATTTCTACATCATTCTCAGATACTATGTATTTCTTGTAATACGCTTTTCCTCGATTATAGTATGCAATTGCTGTTGGACGTCGTTTTATAATATAGGTATAATCATCAAGAGCGGAATCAATTCTACCTGATTCTATATAACATTTTGCTCTTTTCGTCAAAATTTGTGCACTTCTTCTCTTTTTTATAGATACTGTATAATCATCAAGAGCCTTTGGTAGGTTTTTTAGTGCACGGTATGCGTCTCCCCGTCCTGCATAAGCATCAGCAAAAAACCTATTTAAAGATATAGTTTGTGTATAGTCTGCAATTGCTTCCTGATATCGTTTAAGTTGAAAATAAATTAGTCCTCTTTGTATATATGCCTCAGCATAATTCGGATCATCCTGTATTGCCAAGGTTAATGCGTGAAGGGCTTTATGTCTTTCTTCATCTTGAAAGAATTGTGCTGCATCAGTGAGATGTTTAAAGGCTTTACTATCGGTATCTACACCTTTTAATTTATCCCATGTAACATACCGTGAAGCAACGATAAATGTCAGTATCAAGACTGGCGTCATGATATATATTAATGCACGCATTTTATTTTGGGTAGAGTCGGTGGATATTCACACCTGATGTTAGTTCATCAACTGAGGTGTATGTCTTGGACAAATCTATCTCAATATAGGTTTGTCCGCCACGAAGTCCACCATATCCAGTGGAGAATATTAACTGCTTCCCATCTAATCGTGCCACACTATCCCTGATAGTCTCAGGTGGGAAATAACTTATGGGAGTATGTCCAACAATAAGAAACCTACCGTTGATTGCCTTGAGAAAATTCTTCGTATGTTCAAATGTATATCCACCAATACGTGTAATTTTAGGACGATCCCAAAGAATTGCATCAAGAGTCTTTTGACTCGGTTTAACAAGATCAGATAAACTGCCTATAGATCGTGCAGGACCAGCATGAACAGCAACAAAACCATTTTTGCCAACTACGACAGTTGGTAGGTTAATTAGAAAATCGTAATGAGTATCATTCATACGTTCAATGAAATTAAACTGTCTATAATAACTTCCTGTAGGTCCGTTGTATAATTTTCGTATATAAGCGGGACGATTCAGCTCGGTCATCCCAGCACTCTTCAACATAGCATAAGCCTCTGCTGCAGCATACTCATGGTTTCCTCGGATGTAAATTAACCTTTTCCCTTTTTCACCAAGTTGCTGTTGTAATTCGATGACTCGATTGACGATCTGTATATCCCCATAAGGGGGTTTTGGACGTTCTGTAGGTTTATAATCTATTGAATCACCCAGCATAACACCATAGACATCCTCACCTGCTTCAATTCTTTCTATGAGTCGAGTTTGTTCCAGCCATTGATTAAAATCATTCCAATGCGCATGTAAATCTGAAACAATATAGACAATGCCTTGTTCGGGTAGTAGGATTACATGTCCATCTCGGGACATCTGATTTGTAGATTCTGTAAGATCTTTAGTTTGGGCAGATATATTTAATGTGAAAAAGGTGAGTATGACTGTTCCAATAACTAATGTACTATTCATATATCAATCTCTGAAAAATGGATCAACAGTGTTCTCCTGATCAGCAAGTTGATTAAGTTGTCTTCGTCTCCGATGCCAACAAATAAAATAACTTAGTACAAACAAGATACCGAGACCACCCCAAAAGACATAAGAACTGGATAGAAAAGACGCCCAATGATACCGTTGTGGAAGAGATTCTTGCCAAAGTTTGTCGAACACTTGGAGATTATAACCTAATACTGCTTCAAAAGCACTATTAAGGTTCATACCTTGATGTAACCGATCAATGACTGTCCATAGGGTTTCAATTCCGTTTACTTGAACAAACCAGCGTAATGCATCTTGACTCTGAGCATAAGCAAGATCCGCTCCTGTATGTAAGGTAGGAAATTTTTTGGTAAGTTCCTGTAGTGGAATAATAGATTTTGAGAAAACATGCTTTAATAGGGTTTCATGACGACTTGGCACCCATTCTTTTGCCAAATAGATTGCAATTCCTTCAATAAACCATAATGGAACGCCATTACCTGCTTTCTGCGTGTATTGTCCAAAAAGAATATGTGCTATTTCATGACGTAGGACTTGAGCCACTTGAAGTTTTGCCTGAGTTATCTGAGTTGGATTCTGGATAATGATTCTACGACTAAGAGGAAATGCACACCCAACTGCCCAATCCTGAATTGGTGCATGGACAGCCGATTGAAAATCCTTTGGAGTATCGCACACTTTAATTTCTATTTTCTCATCTGAGATATAACGTGTAATCCGTGGAACCTCTGCATAGAAGATTTCAGCGATTTGAAGAATTGATGCAGAATCGACAACACCATGTTGATAGTATACACGAAAATGTTCACTCTCCCCTGTTTTCCAAGATGCCAACCCAGAAAAAGGTGTTATCAGCAATAGAATGAATACAATATACTTTATTATGTTAAGTGTTTTAGAATTGTTTAGATATACCACTGTGTACATATTGTTGTAGGTACAATGTTAACTTAAACCATGGGCGTCAATTTAGTGGTTTTCCCAGGCCGGTAGGTGCGATTTCCTAATCGCACTGGATCCTTCGCGAAAAACTTTATGAACGCAATTGGAACAAACCCGGTTCGGTTAGGAAACCGAACCTACCGACCTGAAATTTATAGCATACTTCTCCTTAAATTGACGCCTATAGTACAACGTTAACTTAAACAAATCCAATTTACTTCAAAGGATCTACTACCGTACCCATGAATAATATTGTTCCTGATTCATTGTCCCGAATTGCGAAGAAAAATGGTCGGTTAACTATAAACTGCGGAGGTAACGATGTAACACTAATACCTATCCCTGTCACGGCTGCTGCTTCTGTCCCTTCTTCGTTAACTTCTACAAAAGTTTTATGATCTACTTTAGATATATACAGATTACCGGTTAATGTTGTATCGGTAGATACCATTCGACTGAAATCCGCTTGAGTACGATTGAAGGCAGTTTCCATACCCAGATTCTTCAGGATTTCATTCAGTTCAATTTTATACTCCAGTTTAAACTTTGGAATTTGCACCCCAACTTTCTGTTCCCTAAACTGCGAAATCCATTCTTCCCAATTCTCTATATTCAAGCTTTCTAAGAAGGTGTTGAGATCTGAGTCAACCGATGGTAAGAATATATACATTGCTACCTGTCCATCACCATAAGGCAGACTGACTGCCTGAAATTCTTTAGAGTAAAAGAACGGGTATTTATCCTCTCTAAACATCATTGGAACCTGTTTATTACTGCCATCAACTAAATGAAACATAGCGTCCCGTGTGTTAGCAGGATCAAATTCGGTCTGCCAACTCCCTTTAAAATAGATTGCATTGATAAGGAATAACACATCATCTGAAGAAATCTTATCTATAATCTCTGGTATTTTTCCGTTCGTTTTATTATTGACCCAATGATTAATAGTATTCACAGAACCTGGATCCATAAAATCCAGTGAAGTTATTTCAGCATCAAAGAATTGGGTATTGCGTTGAAGATAGTCAGAATCAAACGAAAAATCTTGGTTACCCCACAGCGAATTTGCAATTGTTAGCGTAACTTTAGAGTCAGATGTTTGAAGGTTTTTTTGAAGTATTGCATAACCTTGATTGATATCTTCTGGGTCAATATTCTGTATCTGAAGTGTGTTAATCATTCCTTGCTCTGTATCTCCTGCTGCTCCGTTTAGTGCCATAGCGACAGCAACAGAAATACTAAATGGGGATATGAATACATTTGAATCTTGTTCTGTTTTGAGAATCTCATTGAACAAATTAAAACCAAATTTGGTATTAGCTTCAACGATATTTGGATCAATTGGTCCATCCAATAACACATCATTTGGTAAATCTGGATCGCGTTTACAACCACTTATAGTGGATAATATCATTCCAGATATGATAACGAAGACACATACTTTATAGATAACTGTTAAACTCATTGGATATATAATAAACATTAGATTTAATTTAGACACTTTACTTGTAGGAGCGACCTCCCGGTCGCGACCAAGAGGTTGTTCCTACAGAAGAGATGTGGGACGCAAACGTAAGTTGAGCCAACAGAAAATGTTGTATTAATTTTATTGTTCACTATACTTTGGAATTTGTTCTTAGTAAAGATGTGCAACACTCTCACCATAGCCATTATAGATTTTAGTGGGGTATCTGTCTCTTGAACCGATCATCCATTCCATAGCTTGCGACCAACGTGGGATGTGGAACGTTAGGGTTAACATTTGCTTCAAAACCGTATTCTCCTTGGTAATAAACGATTCCAGAAATTACGAGGTTTCTTGTTCGTAAACTCTATGCTAACTATAGATTTGATACTCTTAAAGCCGTATTTCCATGGTACAATTATCGTATAGGAGCACCGTGTTGTGGCGGTAAGATATGTCCATAGATCCCTACAACTAAAAGCGTTAGCTCATTCATTGCTTCGTCAATCGTCAATCCTTCCAAATAGGGCCACGGCATACGAGCATTTCTTTGTTGGGGAGCAATATCAGGATCAAGGAAAGTTAACATCTCGACGTATTTAGCGGAAGATTTCGGTTGAACTTTGTCAATAAGTGCTTTCATTGGAAACCCAATCCACGGCACAACCATTGCCCACGTTTCAACACAACGAAAACGATAGATCCGTTCTTCAAGTGGCATTTGTTTAATTAATTCATCTACATCTAACGTCATCGGATTTTCAACCAGTCCAGATATCTCAATTTCCCAGGGACGCGTTTCAAACTTTTCTACTCTTTTCCAAACAGTGGTTTTTGAACTTGTGAATTCATAATAGTTATTATATGTTGCGGCAGTAATTTCATCTGTCTGTGGACGGGTGACGGTATAGTTTGTGTTCTTTTCTGCGTTAAGAGTATGTTTCTTATATTCTTCCAGTTGCTTGGCAACACCCCTATTTTGAGCACAAGCGGGTGTACCAAAAAGAGATAATGTGCCTGCCCCTACTATGCCAAGATTTTTGATGAATTTTCTTCGATTTATATATGTTGATTCAGGAGTCACCTGATTTTCAGGTATTTCCCATCCTTTAGGGATTCTTATATTCGCCATCGTAATCTCCTTTGTCGGCCCTCTTTTTATTATTCACACTTTACTGAAAGTACTAAAGTTTGGACAATTTCTGTGAGATACATAACCTCTTTTCAAAGCGTTTCTGATTTTTCTCAATGTTTCTCACAACGATCCAACTCGGAGAAAAATAAACTCGGATACACCAAAACGCAGCCCCAGCGGGGCGAAATGTCTATAGAAACGCCATACCCCCCAAGCTCCAAGCCCCAGCGGGGCGAAATGTGTATCTTTAAATTGTCCAAAGTTTAGTAAAAGTATTGTTTTTGATTTATATATGATAGATTGTTTATATCATCTATTATAATAAGAATACCTGAGCAAAAATATCCAACCTGAAAGTATCAATATTCTCAAACAAGAACTTATATCTAAAATCCCTCTTCGGTATTCCTATTATACTGCCTTAACCTGCGATTCGCAACACATTTTAGGTCATATAGGTTGATCCTTTTCATCAATCAACTTGTTAAGTTCGTATATTCTTATTAGAGATTACACACTTGTCAGGTAGTGCGGTTTCAAAATATACATATAAGGTGAATTTATTGTTTTCTCGATTCTACTCATAAGTCGAAAAAGTTACACTTTTTGTCACACGGTGTGACATTGAAATTGGTGTAAAATTACCCTGTAACCCCTGTTATAGACTGACTTTATAGCGTTCTAAATTGAAAAATTAATAAATTCCAAATTTGTCCTTTTTTCATTTCGTTGACCTTGTTCAATATGACATTTCATATAGGTAAATTTAGACGGATTCTTAGGTGTGTTTGTTGCTTGGTTATGTGTGTAAATTCTATAAAATGCCATCTGTTTTCTCCGCGGTAACAGAGAACGAATAGTCCACTTACAAGAATATTCACATTTTTCCTCCACGTTACAAATTGTGTAAACTTAGTATTATTATTTTTACAACACATTTTTTAAATTCCAGAATTAAAACTGGTCTAAAATCAGTCCCAGAAAGGGTTTATAGATATACCTGAGAAATCGCCATTTTTTTTATTTTTTTTAGAAAATTCATACTCTGTTCTTGTTTGAAGTGTTCTATCCCTGTTCTGGTATAGGTTTGTAAGAGTATGAGATTTTAATTTCTTTTTTTACAACAGTTGTAAAAGTTTCGTGAATACATTTCAGGAATACTTTTAATGTGATATATATAGTAACATAATAAGATGTATATGTCAAGCAAAAAATTATATATTGTGACATATTGTTTTATTTTATTTACTGATATTAGTAATATGTTATGAGAATCTCTACAATATTATATCTTTAGTTGTATTATGGTTTGGTTTTCTTCAAATAATTCTTCAATTATTTTTTGGTTGTTGTGTTTTAGTTGAATTTTTCAAAATATGTTGGAGGCAGGTCGTAACCTAAGAAAGTCCAAGGTTCCAATAGAATGCAGAGTAAGACTTAATCGTGTATGGAAAACACCAAAGGTGGCAATTGAGAATACCGAACAGAATAAACAAAGATATGTGGAAGAAGGCACGTTACCTCCTGAGATACCTGTAAAAGTGACATCCCCATATAGCCAACACTGGCAGGAGTATAACGCCATAATACCTGTTGGTGGAATAACTGACACAGGTTATGTTAAAGACGTATTAGTTGAATGTTACCTCGCTTGACTTTACTGATGATATGACTCCAGAGGAAAAGGAGAAATTCAATAAAACATTTTGAGATGCTACGAACTGAGGATGAATACGAAATCCATGCTTGGAGAGCAAGCGGAGGTGAAGACCCTTATATTCTGTTCCAAGGTACGAAAGAAGCATGCGAAACAGAATATGCTAAACTCAAGCGCATACTAACAACTTCGGAATCTTAGGTTAGGGTATGTTATATCGGATTGAGAGTGCTGGCATCGGATTTCGCTGCCAGCATTACATAATCAGAAAGAGGATGGATCGTTAGATAAATTGTTAATATATGCTTTCAAATCAAAAGCGTTGTCGCCAGCAAATAGACGGTTGAATATTTCGTCAAAAACTTTTGTTGCCTGCTTTGCTTCAATATCCTTTATTTGATCATTGATGTCAGCTTTCCATTGGGCAAGTGTCTGTTTGCTACTTCTACGATCCAGGCGTTTCTACCCATGCCCATATTTGATGAAAATGATGTCCATGGATTGGCAGACTAAAATCTATTTCAATTGTAGAATGATGAGTAAGGTTTACAATCTTTTCAAATTGTGTTTTCACAAACATAGTTTATCACACTGGATTATTATCTATTTGAGAGTCCTGCGTAGTTATGGGAATATTGATATTGAAATCAGCAGCCGACGGCATTGGTTCAGTGAATATCTCCCCTCGTGCTTCAGCTGCTCGTCTTTGTCTATCCCAATCTAAAAATGGTTGGATAATTTCTAATTTTTCTTTATCGCGCGCTTCCTGATTTTTTCTTTTTCTCTCTTCCCAGAGTAAACGAAACAAGAACACAATAACACCTCCGCCTTCCAAAAATGTAATGATTAAGGTTAAAGTCACAAAGATTTTCGGACTATTATTGAATAACGTTGTGATGATACCCAAAGAAGGTTGTCCGGAAACAAAAAATATTAAGTATAGGATATATCCAATGACAACAATAAAAAATATTAAGAAATAGTTTTTTGATGCCTTAGCATACCACGTATAACGAGCTAAATAATGTTCTTTATCTTGTTGGGTGCTTTCGTGTTATCCAAGGGACACCTCACATAACCTAATAGAAGTATTCTAACATGTATACATGATTTGTGCTATATTAAATATTAAAGCATTGTACTGCCATCGGAAATTCAGGCCACTCTCTAAAACAAGATTGTGGTATAATAACAATCTTATTGAAAGTAAGTCGAAATCATTGAATCAAATTAACGATAACTTACAAGAAATAAAGACAGTATTAATAAGTAGAAAACTTCCAGATTCCGAAGGATAACGTAGATGCACCCAAACCGAACACTAATACGTGGTGATAACCTCACCGAAATGCGAAACTTCCCTGACGAATGTATAGATCTCATTGCAACCGACCCACCCTTCAATTCCAAACGCGACTATTTTGTACCATACCGGGACGAACAGGGACGTCAACCCGATGTCTTGGTTAAAGCATTTACTGACACATGGAACTGGGGGACTGAAGCTGAAATTACATACGATGAATTGGTTGTTGGTGTTGGTGGACAGGTAGGGGATACTATTGAGGGATTACGCAAATTTCTAAACGAAACACCAATGATGGCATATCTTGTCATGATGGCAATAAGAATTGTAGAAATGCACAGGATACTCAAGCCAACCGGTAGCCTATACCTCCATTGCGATCCAACAGCAAGCCACTATCTCAAAATTATCTTGGATTCTGTGTTTGGAGCGATGCATTTTAGAAATGAGATAATCTGGTGTTATAGGGGTGGTGGAGTTCCAAAAAATGATTTCTCAAGAAAGCACGATATTATTTTTAGATACTCCCAATCCAAAGATATGACTTTTAATGTTGACGACATTAGAATGCCTTATTCACAAGAGAGCCAAGAAAGGTTAAGATACACGGCAAAAGCATTCAGAGGGGACAGAGTTTATGACAACTACGATATGAACGAAAAAGGAAAACATCCTGAAGACTGGTGGGTAATGCAACCTATTATGCCATCATCTAAGGAACGCACTGGCTACCCCACACAAAAACCGTTAGAACTCTACAAACGGATCGTCGCTGCCTCATCAAACAAAGATGACTTCGTTCTTGACCCATTCTGTGGATGTGGAACAACGCTCATGGCAGCTGAAGAACTGGGAAGGCATTGGATCGGAATTGATTTAACCTATCTTGCTACAGGTGCAGTAAAACTCCAAATAGAGAAGTATCTCCCGCAATTACAAAACCTAATCACACTTGCAGGTACACCAGAAAGTCTGGAACAAGCATTAGAACTTGCACGAACCGAGCCACATGGTTTCGAACAGTGGACTGTTACACACGCGCTGAAATTCAAAGCCAATGTAAGACGAGGTGGTGATGGTGGCATTGACGGAACTATGAGATTTCCATTAGGTAGAGAACAAGGTAGACAGGCTTATGGAACAGTGGTTGCACAGATAAAAGCCGGAACATACACACTCGGACAAATCCGTGATTTCCGAACTGCAATGGAGAATGAAGAGGCAGAGATGGGTGTATTTTTGGTTACGACACCACCCTCTCCTGGAATGGAAGCAGAGGCAGCAAAATCTGGAATGTATGAGCATCCCAGTTACGAATTCACTGCCCCACGTTTACAGATATACCAGATTCAAGATTACTATAACGACGTATTACCTAAATTACCCCACGCTGTAAGAGATGTGTTGTAATTACTACTATAGTTTGGACAATTTTAAGCGACACACCTTTCGCCCCGCTGGGGCTTGGACTTTGGGAGTTATGGCGTTTCTACACACCTTTCGCCCCGCTGGGGCTATAGACAAAGAGGAAATGCATAAACCCTTATAAAAAGGATTATGTAAGTATGAGTGAAGTACATGATAAATATCTAAACGAAGTTAAGTATAATATTAACAGATGGTATCCTGATATTTGTTGGGATGATTCTGTAACACATATTCCAAGAACATATAATAGTAGAAAACATGTAAAACCCGATTTAGTAGGGAAGGATTCCAAAGGTTCAATTGTAATCGTCGAAGTTAAAAACAAGATTGGTGATCATCCGAATGACAGAATTCGCGAATCTGTAGGACAAGTGTTAGATTGTGCCATTGGTTACATGAAGTATTATAAACATAAAACAGTATCAAAAGATTACTCTAAACATCTACGCTTATTTATTATTACAAAGCAGTTTCTACAACCCATTGAAGATATATGTGAGTTCTTACGGGCACAAAACATCAAAATAGCATACAAAGTCGTTTAAATATTGCAGAAGCGTTGATATTTTGAATGTGGTCAGATGAAAAACTCACAGATTTCCCGCACATTACGCAATATTCACATTACGCAATATTTAAAACTGCGTAAGTCCTGGATAAATTTACAAAGTCATCAAATGTTTTGATGCTTTATCAGCGTCTGATGATAAAGTATGTAGTAAATGTGGATAATACTATACTGTCAGCTAATTTAGTAGGTCTCAGTGCAACTAACACTTTGCTTACTAATTATTCCTAAACTTCTATCATTTTAGGAGTTCTTCTTTGGGTGGAGGTTTGTAGTCACTTGATATTTTACCTGGTCCGAAATTCCATGGTTCCAATTTTCCTTCGTTATTCTTAGATAGCATAATATGTCCTGTTTTTTGCTTGTATTGTTTACTCGCTCCGATTGCTCTATCTGTGTGAATATATACAAGTAACTCCCATATTTCTGCTTGTTGGGTGTCTTCTTCTGCAATATCAAGGGCTTTTTTATAAAATTTCGCAGCTTTTGCAAGTTGACCGGACTCTTTTATCTCCGTTCCTTTCTCTTTGTAACGTTGGAATTTTACTTTGTCGCTCTTTCCAACAAGTTGGAACCACAGTCCTATAAGTGAGATAAAAATTGATAAAAATTCTATCATAACTATAATCCTTTCAGCAAAAGATGATTATGTAGAGCTTTCTCTATAAAACATTACGCCGATCAGTTTCTTGCCCTTCTGTACTTTTCTCGCCCTTTTCTGAGCTTAAAGTTTCGCCATTTATGTTACTTTGACACTTAAAGTTGAAAGCATTTTAACATAGACACCTGTATGTGTCAAAGAAGAATGGTTGGGGCAGGTTATTTAGTTCTATAAATTCTCTTTTTACAATGAGTGATGTGGGATCAATATTATAGAAATGGTATTACATTTCAAAATATAAACATTCCGTCCCTACGGGACTCAATTATGGAGTATCCACGTTTTTCTATAGACATTCCGTCCCTACGGGACTCAATACATACCGGGTCTGGGGAATTAGAATTACCGATTTAAAAAGTTAATCTTCATGAAGTTTGTGCAACATTCAAAGAGATTTTAATTATCAGAAATGGTATAAGTTATTCCCAAACCTTCAACAACTCCCAATTCTACAATTTCAAATTAAATTGAAGAAATATAAATCACTAACATCTAACATCCATATATTACAATCACATAAAATATATTTAGAATGATTTAAAATCTATAATCTTCCAACTATGGTGATTAGAAAATACAGTATATCTCATAAATTGCAATAGTATAAATTTGTCTTTTAATCCTAAATCATTTCTGTTAAACTATATCATATAAAATTATTGGTAGTTGGTTTTAGATGGAACTGAGTAAAATAGAATGGCAAGTCATTGATTTTCTGTCACCAAAATTACCTTCAAAGAATCATAAGAGTGTAGCGGTACAGGATAGTCGTTGTATTGTAGAATGTATGATATAGGGAGTATATTATGCGTGAAAAAATTACAAATGTAAATTGCGACATTCTTAAATGGGCACGGATACGTTCAGGTTATTCCGAAGAGGGTATTGCAAAAGAATTCAATAAAGAAAAAGAAACTATAGAAGATTGGGAGGCAGGAATAAAAGCACCAACTTATATTCAACTTGAAACATTAGCGAGGAAATATGGACGACCAATAGCAGTTTTTTTCTTACCAGAACCTCCAGAAGAAGAATATATTATGGATCAGCCAATGTTACGATCTTCCGAAATTGAAAAATTGAAACCCAAAATATATCGTCTATATCGTCAAGCTTTTACCCGACAACTTGCGTTAGAGGAACTTTACGAAAAAGAGGACTTTGAAGGGGACAAAATTTTTGATACTATTCAAGCCAAACGTAACAGATCTCCTATAAGACTAGCTGCGGAGGTTAGAGAATATTTAGATATATCTGTAGAGGATCAAATCTTTTGGAAAGATACACAATCAGCACTTGTTAGGTGGAGAGATAAAATTCAAGATAAAGGCATTTTTGTCTTTAAAGAGGCTTTTGATGATGATCAAGTAGACGGGTTTTGCTTAACACATGATATGTTTCCAGTAATTTACTTAAATAATACAAATGTTGAAAGCAGGCAAATATTTACCTTGTTTCATGAGTTGGCTCATATTTTATTAGGAAACAATGGTATTACAAGCGATCTAGTCTCAAAGAATAAAAGAGATGAGGTATTTTGCAACAAGTTTTCATCAGAGTTTTTAGTGCCATTAAAGCATTTTACCGATCATTATGCAACTGTTGAATATAGTGAGAAAGCAGTAAGAGATATTGCTAATGTTTATAAAGTAAGCTTACACGTGATTTTATTAAAGTTTCTGCAAATAGAGGCAATATCCGATACTATTTACCAAAAACAATTGTCTAAGTGGCGTAAAGAAGGTAAAAATAAGTCAAAAAATAGCCAATCTTCAGGAGGAGGAAACTATTACTATAATCAAATTATGTATTTAGGCCAACATTTTTTAACACTTGCATTTAAAAAACATTATGAAGGCAAATGTTCTATTGATCAATTGGCCAGTTATTTTAATGTTCAGGAAAAAAATATACCTAAACTTGAAGATAGTTTTATACAGAGGATAGCGAATTCATGACTTATGCATTTGACACAAGTAGTGTTTCTACCTTACGCTTTATTTTTCAAAGTCGGTTTTTAAACTTTTGGAGTGATATACAAAATTATGTAATTTACGAAAAAATAATATCAACAAGAGAGGTGAAAAATGAACTTGATGTGAGATTTCAAGACGATGAACAGATACTAAAATGGGCAACAGAAAATAGAGATATTTTTCTTGTTCCAACATTAGCAGAAACTACTTTTGTTGAACAGATCTTTTTGTCCAAAAAGTTCAAGGCACTATTAGAAGCAAAAAGGTTTCTACAAGGAGGGTATTTTGCGGATCCTTTTATTATAGCTTTAGCTAAAGTAAAAAACGCATGTGTTGTTACAGAGGAAAAAGAAAAACCGAATAGTTCAAGCATACCAAATATATGCAAAGAATTTAAAATTGAATGCACAAATCTTGAAGGGTTTATGACTAAAGAAAATTTGAAGTACTAAGACTAACAACCAATTTGAAATCCTAACTTCTACTTGACTGATTAACTGATACGCTAAGTAATATATTCAAGGTGATTTCAATATAGTAGAAGGTTTTAGATGTATCATGAAACCTTTATCAACTTTCATAACAAGCAAAAAAGTGAAATTCTTACTAAATATCTTCTACTTTTTCTATATCTGACTTTAAACAGTAAAATTATGTATTGGAAATTGTGTTATGAAAATAGAATGCAGAGAAACCAGAAGTATCATGTCAGAATGGATGATAGGATATTACTTAGTCAAACCATTCCAAGTTAATGGTTTAGAAGAAGAGTAAAAGACATAAAAGTTATCTTTTTTGCAAATTTTCGAATTCTTAAAAAAGTCCTATAAACCCCGTGTAGTACTGGCGGTATAGCACAATTTAAAATGTCACACGATGTGACAAAAAGTGTAACTTTTTGCCTGTTTGCTGTCCTAATAGTGTGTGCCACATGAGCTTGATATATCGGCAAAAAATACGAGAAATCCATGTTGTTTATTGAGCTAACCCAAGTTGCTACAATATTCTATCAGAGGATCTGAATCTATTAATTGAAAATCTCTTAAATCCTTCGAATAAACTGAACAATTGAATACCTTTGACAGGATGTAAGTTTTGGTATAAAACCCCATATAAAACTGGCAAAAACGCTGTGAGTTGTATAAATATTAACATGCGTGATTCACGGAGAATTGATACACTTAAATTATAAACCCTTATAGAGTAAGGGTTCGTAAAATTGCTCCGTGAAGGTTTCCGTGAAAGTGCAGTCATCTCAGAACAATATATATTAACACTTTTTCCATACATCTAACATATAGTAACTTTAGATTTAATTAGACTCTTTACTTGTAGGAGCGACCTCCTGGTCGCGACCGGGAGGTCGCTCCTACAGAAGAGGGGTAGGACGCAAACGTAAGTTGAGCCAATAGAAAATGTAGTATTAATTTATTGTTCACTTTCACTATAATTAGGTATTCTATCTCACTTTGAAAGTATAAGTAGCGTTTGTGGTATCCAGATACAATAGCAGCATAAGGTTTTATGACAAAAACTTTACGCATCCGTAACGAAGATATTGGTTGACATAACGGACTTCGACGGTATAGAATAGATTTTTAAAGTCTATTTTTACTAATTTGGAAGGAATACAAAATGGCATTAAAAGTTGGCGTTGTTGGCATGAGTGGAATAGGGAATAATCATGCTAATTGCCACGCAAATGATGATTTAGCAGAGCTTGTTGCGGTCTGTGATATAGAAAAAGAACGGGCAGATAGTGCTGCAGAACGGCTCGGTGTGAAAGCTTATTATAGTTTAGCAGATATGATTGATGGAGAAGCAGATTTAGATATCGTTGATGTAACCACGGGTGGGAATGAAAACGGCAGTTGGCATTATGAACCTACTATGGAAGCATTAGAGAGTGGCAAACACGTTCTTGTTGAAAAACCAATCTCCAACGATATAGGTCAAGCACGCGACATGGTCGCGCTTGCTACAGAAATGGATCTTTACCTTGGGTGCAATCTAAACCACTATTTCACTCCCCCCGCTGAACAAGCACAACAATATATAGACAATGGACAAATTGGGGAGATGGTATATATACTCCACAAGATGGGATTTGCTGGTGGAGAATATAACTATAGTTACTCTAAAGCACCCCGTTCTGATGGTTTTCCATATTTCCATGTGAAGGCATTCTTATCCCATCCATTTAGTGTGATGCGACATTTCTGCGGAGATGTAACACATGTACAAGCGTTCATGGAACGTCCTCACTTTCGGCGTAAAGAAGGCGATCTGATGGTCTCAATTAACAGCATACATCTCCGTTTTGAAAATGGTTGTATTGGGTATCTGCTAAGTCAACGCGGGGATGCCACCTTCGGACTTGGTGGATGGTGGAGTGTGGAACTCGCTGGTACGCGTGGTACATTCTGTATTGAGAATTGCATAGAAAAGATCACTTACTGGCCATCCCCTGGTGCTCCTGACGGTAGTGAGACAATTGTCACTGATTCGGGAATAAGTGATTTTGGACAGACATTTCCTCGTAGAATACATGCTTTTTTAGAAGACATTACAAACGGTGTGTCAAAAGAAAAAGTTCGCGCTTCTGGTAGAGATGCTCTTGCAGCACTTGAATATACCTGGGCAGCTATGGAATCTTATGAAGAGGGTGGAGTTTTAGTACGTCCACATCCGCTTCCAACTCTTAATGGCCTTTAGTCAATATTAACTGTAGACAATTAAAGGAATAACACCCAACCTTGAATTCGTCCTTATGGACAGTATAGAAGGAGAACACATTTGAAATTAGGTGCAAATTCAGTGCTTTTTGGTGGTTATGATATGGACACTGCCTTTAAACACATTGCCATGGCTGGGTATGATGGCATTGAACTTTCTGCAATTGATGGAATGAGTCAACATCTTGTTCTTGCAAACTGGCAGGAACTCGCTGACGACATCAAGAGACTTGGAAAAGAATATAATCTGGAATTGTTAGCGATGGAACAACCTTCCCGCGATGCAGAAAAAATGGAACTTGCTTTTCAAGCTGCTGCTGAAATAGGAATTCCAATTATTAATTGCGGTCCGGGTGGTGCATCGGATAATGAGGATACTTGGCAAGAAGTGATTGATTCTCTCGGAACCTTATCGGAACGTGCCGAACATTACGGTGTAACACTATGTGTCAAAGCACATGTAGGGGCAAGTATATATAATACACCAACCACACTACGTGCAATGGAAGAGATTTCATCTCCAGCATTTGGAATTGATATGGATCCATCCCACATTCATCGGGCGGATGAGAATCCTGTGGAAGCAATTGCTGCTGTTGTTTCACGTGTAAAACATGTACATATAAGAGATTGTAAAGGCACACAACGCGGGCCTGGCGATCCTGAATTACAAGCTAACGGAAGAGGAGATATTGACCTTGTCGGGTACATACGCGTATTACACGAAAACGGGTATACCGGACCACTAAACCTTGAAGTGATTGGTGCAAAAGAATATAGTTTAGAACAGTGTTGTACTATTGCAGCTGAATCACGCGGTCATATGCAGGCGTGTTTACAAGCGTGCGGTGCACGTTAATTATCGTAAAAATCTATCTCAAATAGTATTTACATAACCACAAAATCAACGATATGAATTCCATACTGGACACTCTCCGAACATCCAGTAAGGAATTCATCGAAAAACGCGGATTACAAAGAAAACGCGGATTACAAAGTTATTTTAGTTAGGGATTATTTAGCTTCTGGTAAAGTGTATACGCCGCGTCGAATTCTGACAATTTCATCCGACTCTACAAGACGTCTGAGTTCGTGTTGTATTGCCTCTGGGTGTCCGCTGATTGCATCAGTAATTTCGGCTGTTTTTTTCTCTCCGTTGGTGAGGATGGAAAGTATTTGTTCTCGGAAGGTTTTACGTGTGATATTCCCACCTCTAAGCCTTTGCAAGACTCGGTTTGCTTGTCTATGGGAACAACCCAAAACCCGTTGCACTTCCTCTCTACTTGATTCAGCCGTTAAGTTTTCACGTTCTTGTTCAAAGCGTTCACGTGTAGCGATTATCTCAGGTAGTTTATCTAATCCGCCGGCAATCTCAAAATCTTCCCAATCAAAGATGGATGTTTCAGGTCTGTTAGTAATGTTGGGAAGTGGTACCCCTGTGATCAACACAATCCGTCTATCCGTCAATTGATCCAATTCAGCTTGTAAAATAATCTGAGTGAGTGAATAAATTGCATCTTCCTCGTAAATACTTTGAAGCCGCGGGTCTTTGTAGGTACCGGATTCTATTTCGTATTTATAAGAGAGCGGTTCTTTAGTGTTCCCGTACAACATCTGGGCGCGCTGCCAAATAGCATTCGTTGAACGTTGTGGCGTTCCAATCACCCAAATGACATCGGCATCTTCAGAAATAGTGTCTGACACTCTTATCTTTTGGAAATCCTCTACAAAGCATACGTTCTTTTTCTTTGCGATATCATCCAAATATCTGGCAATATCTTTATTGGTTATAATTCCATGTTTAACGTTCAAATTCGCTTCAATTTCCGCTTGGATACCGCGAAGGAAACGTTGTCCTGTTTCGGAGAGTCTGACATGACTCCAGATGCGGTCATCAAGAATAGTCTCCGACGGATAGATGCCTGTGCGAACCTGAAAGACTCGGCTTCCGTGGTTCCATGGTATGGGTTCGGTCCAATGGGTCTGTAAGTTTCCATCGGGGAACACTCTATGAAGGTGTTCATCAGAAAAGACTGAGGAAACCAATAAAAGACGTCTTACGTTTGTGTGTAGCACTGGTGGTACCCAAAATCGTAGGACTTCACCATCCCAACGGATCGGTGCATCATTATCTCTTTTGTAATGTGTGATGAAGCGTTTGAGCTGGTGCCAATATGTCCAGTCTTGCTGGCGACATACGGCTGGAAAATGATGAATGCTGTCCACAGTTTCTGTATTCAAGATACCTAACTCAATAGCCTGTGTCATTAACATTGTAACTCTTATGGTTTCGTTAAGTGGAAAAGATTTTAGAAAAACGGGTAATCCCTTTTCTTTAAGTTTGTCTGCGGCACTACTATCCAAGGGAATGTATGCAGATGCGTCACCTTCAAATTCGATGGTGAACCGTGCCAATGTCTTTCTGGTATCAGGGTCAACGAATTCCTGTTCGACTAACCTGCCGTGTGTAACCACTTGACACATTTGCTGGATAAGCCTTTCTTCTTGCCATTCAAAGGTTTGCATCACTGCACGTATACCTTTGACAGCATCACCGTAAAGTTTGTCCTTAATATCCAATGCACTTAGCAATGTTTTTGCGAAGTTTCCTAATTCGGATCCTTGCCAAATCGTAGCCCATTCCTCCATAACGTTTTTTGAGATTTTACATTCGAGAAAAAACTTATGTGTTCGTTGCTGGTTGATAATACAGAGTCGTTCGGTTTCATCTTCTCGTTCAAGTATCTGTTTAACTAATTCGGTGTATTGGGGGTCAAAAAACAGTTGTGGAATTGTCAACAATTGTACTTTTGCACTTTGTGATGAGGTAAATTGGGATAAGTATCCCTTCTGTTGGCACACTGTATAGACGGGACACTGTGGACAGATGCTTTCATCCGGGTTTCCGCCTTTCTCCTCAAGTGCGGTACACCTTTCTGCATCTTCACAGACATTTCCATTTTTAAATGGAGTACTCATACGTTCTTGCATTGGGATATCTTTGACTTCTTCCCAGAGGTGAGTTCTCGGCTTCCAATAAACAACCGATGGCATATTCAACTTTTGAAAGTATCTTTCCGGTCCCTCTGCGAATTCCATATCTGGCGTATTTACGGTAATTACACCACCCTTAAAAAAATATGTTTCTTCTGCTTGTTTGTCCCACGGTCCTATACCTGTAATGATTCCCAGAATACGTACACCTTGGTCAAACACGTGTTCTATCTGAGACACATCCCTTTCAAGTATTTCATCCTTTTCGGTATTATCCTCTTGTCTTAACACGGGAGAAGGGCGTTTTATCGCCAATGGACTGAGTTCATCTCTTCGTACCTGCTTCATTTTACCGTGAATAGGAGGCGTTGCATTTTCTATTAGAAAGGAAATACCCGTATCGTCCCAAACATCAGTTATTCGTGTTGGTTGATTCGGCAGTTCACTGTTAGAAGCGGACGCGCGGATCCATACCACCCCATCGCTTTCAAATAGTGATACCTCATAATCATCATCAGTTGCTTCAGATTGTGTCCAACGGTGAATACTATCCTCTTGTCGGATATAAGAAAATCCACGCTGCAAAAATGCTTTTTTTGCCAGATCAAGGTTTTCTGAACCGAGAGATAGCGGGGCACGGGTGACAATTTGCTTCCCTTCCGCGTTATCAGGGACAGGTTCGTGAAGTTTCGCACGGAGTACATCAATGGGGGCGAAGAGTACTTCTTTGTCAAGGACTGGTGGGTCTAACAAGTTTCCCACGAGGATTTCATAACGCGCATCCCAACGTGCAAGTCCTTTGTCACCATATATCTCAAGATACACGTCACGTTGATATGTATGTTCTACCTTCAAGGTATCTTTGTAGATATACAATTTCGATGCTTCTGTATTGGAGTGAAGATAATCTTGAACTCTACAGGAGAAGCGGAGTCCACCCGATTTCCCTAATGTCAAAAGTGGGTTATTCACAATATTGACAAGGGCTTCAATGCATTCGGCAACAGCATCGGGTGCTGCACAGATTGCCTCATACTTAAAGTGCAAATTGTGCCATCGTGCACCATTGCGTTCCGATGGAATTCCTGTATACTGCTTAATTCCCCATGAGGTATTCCACTGCTTAGTATCCCAATCCGTTATCCCCTGTCGTTCCAAGAACCTATTTCCCTTATAATCCTCAGGACCCTGATCGTTCCAAGGAGTGAGTCCAATAGGCATAAAAGAGATATGTGCTTGTTCCAAGTCATGAAGCATTACAGGGTAGCGGTGCGCACAATAAACCGTATACTGGTACGGGTGATCCTTTGTATACATCGCAGGTGTGAGCTCAGTCATACGTTGACGAAGAGGTTTTTCATGTCGTTGATGACATTGCTGGATGATATTTTTTATAGATTCCATTGTTTTGACTACCTCCTAAACTCAATGGCATAACCTATCCTGACACTGGCAGCATTATTATAGGTTACCTTGTTTGAACAAATATGTTTTGTGCCTCCTCCGGTATTGATGTTTTAATCTTACCAGATGCGCGTTCTTAAGATAATTTTTACCTACAATTAAAAAAGAAATGTAAAAACCTAAATTTCTACCAGTTCAGAACTTACGGTATTAGTATGGAACGTTAGTTTATATTATATCAGAGGTAATCTATATAATTCAAGGTTTCCAACAAAATAGACTGTCACTAACTCTGATATACTGAATGCTATTCTACAGAATTAATTTGACTTACTTATCTGGACAAAGTATAATTTACTGATAACAGGACAAATTATTATAATATATTATAATTGATATATATATGTCCTTATATTAGTACTTTCATCTTCTTGTTGTGATAGGATATTTTTATCAGTATATCGCAATAAGCCACAATTTATCAGTTGATTGTAATCAGATGAAACAAATATGATATTGCATTAAGCAAGTCTTAATATATAGATTTTTACTAATTATATTTACAAGGAGTTGACATTGAAGAGATTTTACACATTGTTTGTTGCTTTTATTGTTCTCACATCTTTAATTGGGTGTGATGGTAGGATTAATATTCCTCAATTAATACCACCTGACGATGATATTGATTCACCATTTGGTGATTTTGAGACACCCTTTGAGATGTTACCTTCTGATCTGAGTGCCATATTTGCACGAGGAAAGGAAGCATTTATGAAGGAATTTACAGTAGAAGAAGGCTTAGGTCCCATTTTTAATCAGACAAGTTGTGTTGGTTGTCATCCCGGAAATGGTCGTGGACTACCAGACACAGCACTTATCCGATTTAGCATAGGACATAATCTCATGCTTGACATGGGAGGTCCCCAGTTCCAAGACAAAACTATCCCTGGTGCACCTTACGAAACTCTTCCAATGGGTGTAGATAAATCAACAAGGCTACCACCACCTGTTTTCGGTATGGGACTTATTGAAAATATTCCGCTTGAAACCATCTTATCCTATGCCGATGTTGACGATACTGATGGCGATGGTATTTCTGGCAGACCGCACTGGGTAACCGCTCCCGAATTTGTGCCATCTACTGAGATTGGCGGTGGACAAGGCAAACAACTTGGTAGATTTGGACGGAAGGCTTCCGTATCGTCTTTGGTTCAGCAAACTGCAACAGCGTTCCAACAAGACATGGGGATAACTAACAATTTTTTACACGAGGAACCCTCCGACGTTGGTGACACTGTTCCTGATCCAGAGGTGGAAAGGTCAACAGTCATGGATATCGTAATTTTCATGCGATTGCTTTCGCCACCACCGCGTGGTG
Organism: Candidatus Poribacteria bacterium; assembly: GCA_965205025.1. Lineage (GTDB taxonomy): Bacteria > Poribacteria > WGA-4E > WGA-4E > WGA-3G > MSPOR6. The sequence continues at coordinate 127,709 of CBDBFU010000007.1, read as the reverse complement.
AAATAACTCAAAAAGTCAAAAAAGGCGATAAGTTTTTCAACGAAATCGGATGTGCCTCTTGCCACGTCCCGACACTGATGACGGGTCCTTCTCCGATTGATGCCTTGAACCGAGTCAATGCCAACGTATATTCTGATTTTCTCTTACATGATATGGGGGAGGAATTGGCGGATAATCGACCTGATGGTGACGCGACGGGGAGAGAATGGCGAACAGCTCCGCTCTGGGGAACACGCTTGATCGCGGAATTCCTTGATGGGACACAGTTTTTCCTCCATGACGGTCGCGCCACGACACTTGAAGGCGCAATCCGAGCACACGGTGGTGAAGCACAAAACGCAAAAGAAGCGTTTTTCAATTTGTCCGAACCCAATCAGCAGGCTGTTATCGCCTTCCTCAAATCACTATAGCATTGACATATTGTTGAAATGATTCTCGTAAATTGGGATTCTCTATTTGATATACATTCTCACTCAAGAAGATTTCTTGATATTCTTCGCTTGAGTGTTAGGGCACTTACAATATGATAATCACGGTATCTAAGAAAAAAGAAATCGTTATTTTTGGGATGAAGGGAAAATTTATCTCCCCATATATCGGAAAGGTTTTAGAAACTGTGGAGCAAACTCTCTGTGATCACACCTCATATCCAAAGCTTGTGTTTGACTTTAAAGAAATTACTCGAATAGATTGTGCTGGACTCGGTACACTCATGAAGATATTTACCCAAATCCTGCCACATGGAGGGAAAATGGCAGTGATTAATATGAACAAGAACATCAGCAACCTTACTGTTATGACGCAATTATCTACGGTTATTGAATGTTATAAATGCCAAGATGATGCTATTACTGCTTTGTTAGGAGACACCTGACAAGATGCTGACTAAGTTCAATGTGATATACTAATGATTAGACCACCTCTAACAAGACATCCATTAATTATCGTATTATAAAATAACGTAAGTCCTGACAGAGATATAAATAAGGTCTTTAAACAGAATCGGTTTGAAGACCTTTTATTAATTAGGTTATTATATCAATATGTTATTACACCGGAAGTAGTTATGAAACGCTATTCATTATACATAACAATGGTAGGGGCTGGACTTGGCTTTCTTTGCTTCTTTTTGCCATGGATTAAGTTTATCTCACCTGAAATAGCCACTTATTCCACAGGCGTATTAAATGGGATTACAAGTCTTTCAGGTTTCTATATTGCAACAAATGACATGAATATCACTACTCTTGCCTTAATAAGTACACTATTCATTTTCGGTTTATGTATCTATCGGTTAACACTCACAACACCATGGAAATTTAGAACTATACTTCTGATTTTTACAGTTGCAGGATTCTTTTGTACACTTTATACGATTATACAATTAAACCCTTTGTTGAACCCAGAAACGAGGAAATTCATCACAATATATGCCGGAACACAATATGCCACTCAGCAATATACTGCTTCACAGCAAATAGAATTTGATAATCTCTTCCGTTATAAAGTCGGTGCTTTTGGTACGCTTCTTGGTTTTATTCTTGTCTATATCGGGGTGTCTAATATACCTAAAGAGATACCTTCAAATTCAGATTCGGATTCTTAGGAGAAATATGAAACAGTACTCACGCTTCTTCGTCTTAGGGATAGGATTATTAGCATTCTTTTCTTTTGCATTACCATGGAAACACAATTTTTCAGGGATAGTATTAGCGAATGGCTCAGGATGGCTAACTACATTGGTTCTGATAGGATCAATATTTATACTGGGTCTTGGTATATTATCGTTAAAAACCACCCCTGTGAATCCTCGTTCAATCACATTGGGACTACTCTTGTGTGGTCTTGGACCACTGTTAGGTGTAGCATCCATAATAAATCTAATAGATGAGAGAATAAACTTTATCACCATTTCCTTTGTTTCTACTATAGTTATTATAGTTAGTTCTGTCTACTTATTGACTCACCATATACACCATGAATCTTTAGTGAAACGAATATTACTAACATGTAGCTTTGTTGGTCTTGCTTTCTAATACTGGCATTTAGCAGTGGATATCTTTTGGACTCACAACAAGAAATCGACAATACTCAATATGGTGCTTTTCTAACTGCAATTTGTTATATACTTATAATACTGAGACTAATATATAAGCCACAAAATGAGACACATTCTGATTCATCAGCAGATCAGAATCCTCAACAAGACGATAAATAGTATTCCAGTCTCCGTCAATCGGCAAATTCTAATTGACGCTTATAGCACATCGCAAAACCGCACCTACCTGGGTCCGGATGGAAATTACTAAAAAGGTTGCAACATACCATCTTTTACAATCAATACTTTCTGTTGATAAACAGCATCTCCATCAGCATTAAAGGAGAACTTACCAAGAATTGTGTCTAAGTCACGGATATTTGCCAATGCGTCTCTGATTGAGATTGAATCGGTTGCTGTAGCATTTTTAATTGCCTCAGCCAAAATATAGAGAGAGGTATAGGATGCTGCAGCGAAGGCATCTGGTTCGTTACCGTAAGTATCGGTATACTTTTGAACAAACGACTGATTTCCAGGTGTGTCATCTGTGGGAAGCCAACCGATAAAGGTTATCACACCTTCAGCAGCAGTACCTGCAGCAGTTACATCTAAATTGGTTAATGAACTCATGATGATAGGAACAGTGGTGCCGTGTGTTTGTGCTTGTATCAGGATTGGTGCTTTTTCTGGTGGCAGAGCAGAGATGAAGATAGCATGGGGTTCCAACTCATTTATCCGATTTAATTGTGCTGTGAAATCTGTATCACCACTCTTGAAAACTTCTGTAGTTAACACTTCAATATTGATATCACTTAATGCTTCGCGTAATGCAGTGTCTCTGTCTGTAGAGAATACATCAGTTTCATCATACATTGTAGCTACACGTTCATAATCGAGTTTTGCGTGTGTGATCTTAACCCCATTAAGTGCTAAGACATTCGTAGCGAGGGGAATTCGAAAGACGAAATCTCCTATTGCACTTAATCCCCTTGCCCCTGACGTTGGACTAATAGCGACAGTTTGATTTTCTTGTGCGACTGGGAATGCCAACTTAGTTGCACTTGAGGTTGCGGGACCGAGAATAACAGATACACGGTCTTCGTGAATTAGTTTTTTGAAAGCATCAGCCGCTGCAGGTGGTGAACTCATATCGTCTTCAATGATTATTTTGAGTACTATGTTATTGAGTTGAGTACTGTTAATTTCTTTTAGGGCAAGTTCAAATCCCTGCTTCATGCGTTCACCGGAAGCATTTAAGTGTCCTGTTAGCGGTAAAACTACTCCGATAGTAATCTCACCACTCTTATCATCTACTTGTTGTATTGGAGGTTCGATAATTTGTGGTATTCGTTCGCAAGCCGAAAAGCATACTAACAAGGCTGTTAATGTCGTTAGCATTAAAATTGATCTCAATTTTATTTATCCTTTTTTCTATGTTGTTTCATCTATGATGTATTGTGTGATGGTTATATAATCCGAAGTAATCCAGATTAAAATATATCAGAATAATACAGGCATGTCAAATTCAAAGCCTGGATTATTCAAGTGCTGTTCCTACAGTTGAGTGGGATGAACTATAACTGCATTTATTCAAAGTTGTTAGTCTATAGCTTACTTACCTTAGATTATATATATTTTTCACACAACGAAATCCATCATTCGGATTTGTAGCATTAGGAAGTCTTGAGGTGCGTTCAGAAACCCGTAATTTTTCAGGTATATTCAACCATGAACCACCCCGTAATACACAATTCTTCTTAACATTTAAAAAATCTGAAATTGCTTTATCTATGCTTTCCACACCAGCGATTGGATTTTCTTTGGGAGAATTAACATAGAAAGTGGCTTCATACACATCAAGACACCATTCTCTTACATTTCCTGACATATCATACAGACCAAATGGGTTTGCAGGAAACCTACCAACTGGTAATGTTCCATTACCTTCTGTATCCCTATAATAATTCGCTTTCGTATCATCAATTGTGTCACCCCATGGATATAGCTTATCTTTTAATTCTCCACGAGCAGCCTTTTCCCATTCTGCTTCTGTTGGTAACCGTTTACCTGCCCATTTTGCATAAGCCATTGCTGCATACCAACTCACGTAAACAACAGGATGATTCTCCTTCCCCACAGGATAATCGTTCCCAATCCAATGAATTAGGTAATAACCATCATGATATGCAGGTGGAATTTGGTCTTTACCCCACTCAGGATTAGCATCAATAAATGCCTTATATTGTGCATTGGTGACTTCATACATGTCAATATAGAATGCATCAACGTAAACGGTGTGGATAGGCTTTTCATCTGTATCTCCAGTGTTGCTACCCATCTGGAACTCTCCCGCTGGAATTAAAACCATATCGGTATCGTCAAGTGTGAGTTTGAATTCATACGGTATCCTGACTTTAAAACTTACAGGTTTTCCATTTGAAGTAGCAGGATAGAAAACACCATTTTTTAACGATTCAATAGCTGCTTCCTCTAACCCAAAACCGAGTTCTGTTAGAGCTGTAATATCTTCTGCTATGCCATCTACGTTAATAGTTGCCTGTAGAAGAACTTTTCCCTCCTTACCTGTTATCTTCGCTTCAACTGGATATTCAGGTTTCTTTAAGTTCTTAACCTTAGGTAGTATAATCTTAGGATTCTCCAGAGGATTGTGATTATCAACATTTAAAGAATCTGATTTGCCTATTTCAGCAATTAGAAATCCAGAAATTACGATACAAATAGAGAGTAATAGTATTATTCCTTTCACAGATCTCATATTCCTTACTGTATATGTATAGAGGATTAATGACAATAGGCGTACTCTATTCATCGAGCACGCCTATTAAGTATAAGTATTGATTTGTATGCCCAGAATGAATTATATAGAGGTCTATGCTTCCTCTTCTTCTTCTTCACCTTCTTTTGATATTGCTATTACCTTCTGTGCCACATCATCTGGAACAATCTCATAATTTGAGAATTCCATAGTAAACTGTCCACGGGCACTTGTCATAGATTTCAAATCAATGGAATAACGAAGCATTTCTGATAGTGGAACTAAGGCGTTTATTTCTTGTCGTTTACCCACCTGGTCAACACCCATAACCTGTCCCCGTCGTCCATTAAGATCACCTATGATACTTCCCATAAATTGGTCCGGAACTGAGATTGAGACGTTCATGATAGGTTCAAGTAAGCACGGCTCAGCTTGTTGTACCGCAGTAGCAAATGCCATGGAACCTGCAATTTGGAAAGCCATATCTGAAGAATCAACATCATGATATTTCCCATCGTATAGGTCTATCTGAATGTCAACTAATGGATAACCGGCAATTATTCCACGACCCATTCTGTCACGGATACCTTTTTCAACGGCTGGAATGTAATTGCTTGGTATTACACCCCCTTTAATGTTGTTAATAAATTCAAATCCTTCACCGCGTTGAAGGGGACCTAAATTGATTGTAACATCCCCAAATTGTCCTTTTCCACCAGATTGTTTCTTGTGCCTTTCTTGGATTCCTTTAACACTGCGTCGTACAGTTTCACGATAGGGGACTTTCGGTGGGAATAATTCTGTTTCGACACTGAATTTTTCCACAATTCTCTGACGATTCACGTTGATGTGAAGTTCCCCTAAACCTGAAACTAACAACTGTTTTGTAACATCATTACGTTCAATCTTGAATGATGGATCTTCTTCGGAAATCCGAGTAAGGGCAGTGATAAGTTTTTCGTCGTCTCCCTCACGGGTAGGTGAAATAGCAAAAGAGATTACAGCCTGAGGAAATTCGATTCCAGGAAGTGTTATTGAATTATCTCTATCACAGAGAGTATCCCCAGTCTGTGTGAGAGATAGTTTAGTCAATGCGCCAATATCACCAGCAGGTACACTGGTGGTGTTTATTGATTGGTTACCATTCATGTATGCTGGTTTTCCAATTCTTTCCAACTCACCACGATTAGGATTATTTGCTTGTAAATCACCCGTTAAAGATCCGGAATACACACGGAATAAACTGAGTTGTCCTGAAAATGGGTCTGCGATTGTTTTGAATACAAGGGCAGACATCGGTGCTTCTGTTGATGGTTCTCGAGTTTTGGATTCGTCATCTGCATCATGGACAGCACCTACCTGTATAGGTGAGGGACAGCAATTTACGAGCGTATCCATTAACTGTTGTACACCAATGTTTTTCAAAGCGGATCCACATAGAACTGGTACAAACTGACTTTCAAGGATTCCAGTCTGAATTCCTTGCTGAATTTCTTCATCTGAAAGTTCGCCTTCAAAGAACTTCTCTATCAATGCGTCATCACTTTCAGCAGCGACTTCAACGAGTGCTTCTCTTGTTTCTTCAGCTGCACTTGTTAGGTCGTCAGGAATATCAGATTTTGTGCCAGGAGCGTTACTGCTTGGTTCAAGAAATGCTCCATTCTGTACAACATCTACCACCCCTGTGAACTGGTCTTCTTTTCCTATCGGGAGTTGAATCGGTACAGCACGTGTTTCTAATATTTCGGATATACTTGCAAGCGCATTCTCAAAGCTTGCATTTTCTTTATCCATTTTATTTATAAATAGTAGTCGTGGAAGGTTATATTTATCTGCAATTTCCCATACTTTTTCGGTTCCACCCTCTACGCCTGTAGTAGCATCTACAACAACGATTACCGCATCTACAACTCGAAGCACACCGTATAGGTCACCGTAAAAATCCTCTGCTCCGGGTGTATCAATTAGATTAAGTTTATGTTCCCCCCATTCCGTGATACACACTGAACAATTTAGTGACGTTTTACGTTCAATCTCATCAGAGGCATAATCAGCTACCGTGTTTCCATCATCCACAGATCCCATCCGCTCTATGGCACCACCGTTGTATAGCATAGCTTCAATTAAGGATGTTTTGCCAGCCCCTGAATGAGAAATAATACCGATATTCCGAATTTCTTCTGTTCTGTATTGTCTCATCTTCTTAGAAAGTTCTCCTTTTGTAAACCACACGGAATAGGTCAAACTATGCCGTTATTAAGATACATAATTTTAGCATATGTGATAGAAAATAGCAACTTAAACGATTTGAAATAGTGCGTATCTGTAAGACATCGTAGGAATTATTAGTATTTTTTACCAAATAGGATATAATTGTAGATACAAATTGAATGAAATAGGTGATAAAAATGAAAGGTTTTTTCTTTATAATAGGTTCAGCATTTTGTTTACTGAGTGTGTTCATGGGTGCGTTCGGTGCACATACTCTTAAGACTAAAATATCAAAAGAGATGTTAGACATCTTTGAAGTGGCTGTACGATATCAAGTATATCACGGTATAGGTCTAATAATTGTTGCCTGGGCAATATCACAATGGCAGAATTCCTTTACAACCGCAGCTGGATGGTGTTTTATCGGTGGAATAGCTATCTTTTCTGGCAGTTTATATATTCTCAGTATGACTGGTATCCGTTGGCTTGGTGCGATGACTCCAATTGGCGGGTTAGCTTTCATTGCAGGATGGGCATGCTTGATATTGGCTGTATTCCGGAAATGATATTGTAATAATAAAGATTCTGGCATGAATGCGTAATTGTGAAAGTCTATTTCTACTGAACAATTGTAAGAGAGAGACTTGTAGATCTACCTGCCTCATCAATGCATGTTAATTGATGGTTACCAACAACTGGTGTAAGAAATGCTGGTTCAACTGCTTCGCCTTTTGATATAAGTTCACCATTTAAAAACCAGTAGAGGTCCTGTGTGTCCCCTGAAACTGATGCTGACAATCGTATTTTTTGAAATTCAGGCGGCACACCCGAACGGATGTGATATACAGTTTCACGGGTTGGGGATAGGATTATGGGTGGTGTTCCTGTTAGTAGACGTGTACAGTTGGCATTATGTGCAGGTAGTACTGGAACAGCATACCCTGAGGCATTTAGCCATGTAGCAACCTCTGACGGCCACACAACAATTGTTTCGTCTCTATATTGTTTCCCAGTCCTGCATGATGAACATAACCTTTCACCTGTCGATATATCAATTTGTATATTTTTATGAATGTGACACTTATCCACAGGCGAGATACCTGGGATATACATATCAGTTGTAGATGTAGGACAATGTGGTGTGAGAAGTTTACCACTTAATGAACAAACACGACGTTCTTCTAATTTCTCTGGTTTGCTAAACCATTGACTTGTCTTTTCTCCAGATAGAACAGTAAAAAGTGAGAAAAGAATAGGTGCTGCCGTGTCAGAACCACTTAAAATGGGTGAACCGGTACCATTAAAATTTCCAATCCATACACCTATTGTAAAATCAGGTGAATAACCTATACTCCATGCATCTCTATGTCCATAAGATGTTCCTGTTTTCCATGCAACTTTAGGCATGGTACCAGTTAATTCAAAGACTTCCGGGAAATCGGGACGTTTCAGAGTTGTCAACATCTCTGTCACTATCCAACTGGTCTCAGGTGTTAATAATTGATAATCTGATGTAGGAGTTGAAACCGGATGAACAGGTTTAGTTCTATTCCTTTTTTGTATACCAATATCATTTTCATCTTTCTTTAGGATTTTATAGGGAGTAAACACACCCATATTTGCTAATCCTGCATACAGGTTTGTTAACTCGAGAAGATTAACACCACATCCACCAAGCACAAGTGATAGACCATATTTATTTTCATTAGCGAATGTAGAAATACCGGCACGAAGAAGAAATAAATATAGTTGATTCTTTCCTAATTTAGCATAGAGATTGACTGCTGGAACATTCAGAGAATTTGCTAAAGCTTCTCGTGCAGTAACATATCCAGTGTATTTCCCATCAAAGTTCACAGGACTATATCCAAGATAGTCAACTGGCACATCATACAGTAATGTCCCGGGGGTAATTAGACCTTTGTCAATAGCAAGAGCATAGATAAAAGGTTTTAGCGTTGAACCGGGGGATCGTATGGCAAGTGTACCATTAACTTGACCTGAATATTTTGCATCGAAAAAATCGTGCGACCCTACCATAGCCAGAACATCATGGCTCTTTGTATCCATTACGATTACTGCACCAGTAGAAATGCCTTGTGCTTGTAAAGGTCGTAACCGTTCACGGAGGATTCGTTCAGCAATGTCCTGATATCGGGAGTCAATAGTTGTGTGAATCCACGGATTTTTTAAATTACCAGACGAATCTGAAGTCCGTTTTTTGGCAAGTATACGAGAAAGGTGTGGTGCTTTAAATGGAAGTGAGTAACGTTCTGCAGGTATATGCTCTTGTAAGGCTTCTGCCATCTGATGTTCGGTTATTTTCCCAGCATTTTTCATGCGTTGCAGGACTTTTTTTCTTGCCTTCAACGCACGGTTGGGGTACCGGTCTGGTCGTAATCGTTCTGGAGAGTTTGGAATTGCTGCTAATAATGCGGCTTCACCAAGACTTAGAGCATTTTGTGGCTTATTGAAATATAGACGCGATGCCGCAGCAGAACCTACGATGTTCCCACCATAGGGTAGCATATTGAAATAGTATGTCAATATCTCCGATTTCTTATAGGTCAATTCCAACTGTACTGCGCGGAACATCTCTATCATTTTATTTGGTATAGTTCGTTCCTTAGGTTCCATAAGTCTTGCTAATTGCATAGTAATTGTGGAACCGCCGCGTACCACCTTACCTGTTTTTAAGTTATCATACATTGCTCCAAAAAGTGCAACTGGGTTAATACCCCAATGATGGTAAAACCATCTATCTTCGTATGTTAACATGGCAGTTTGGAATTGAGGGGATACGTTCTCAAGTGTGGTCTCCGTAATTCGCCACATATCATCGGTTGAAGTAAATGCACGTAGCCATTCACCATTCCTATCAAGTACAACTGTAGATGGAGGTTGGTGTAGTTTTTCTTTAGGTAGTGGGAAACACAAATGTAAAATCAAGAAAAGCAAGAGTATAATTGCTGGGATTGCAAGAAAATATCGAGATATTCTATGTGTTTTTATATAATTGAACATGGGAGATACCCGTTGATTGAAGAAGGGTAGATAGAGAATTTTCATATGATTATGATGAAAGAGATGGGGGAAGAGGATAAACCCTCCATCTCTTCCGCGGGTTGCCCTACAAATTTGGGCATCGAAAAATCTTACAGTTTCGGTTAATCAATAATCGTAATCTTACCACTACTTGCGACAGAGGAATTGGCTGGATCATACATTGCTTCTGCAGATACAGGTGGTAGATTGAATTCACCACGTGTTACGGCTCTTAATGCGTAGTGAAACTTGCGTTCTCTCTGACGTGGGAATGTGCCGAAAAATATCATACGATCATCCCGTATGTCAACATAATCAGGCTTAAAATCATTAGTTTTCAGCCATGGAATACTGGCACGAGATGCTAATCTTGCATTCTCTATTTCAAAACCGGCTGGTAACATATCCACAACGACGACGTTTTCAAGGTTGAAGTTAAGTGCTTTTACAGTGATTTCTGCTATCACCATATCCCCATGTTTGAATTCTTTTTCGTATGGAGTTCCATCTTGGTTAAGGTAACGACGACGCACCTGTAAATCTCGATCATATTCCTGAATAAAGGAATCACGCCGTATACCGAATGCTGACCAATAATAATAGCAATTACCTTCACCTTCAATGGAGATTTCTATCTGTGCCCCATCCCAATCGTTATTTGCCAATCGAACTGATGGTGTTTCTGAATCAAAATCAGCCAAATGGGTGCCATTGATAGTAATTGTTCCTGTGTAATTACCATCCATTTGCTTCCTTAATATTTTACCTAATGCGAGGAAAGCAAAAGCATTTTCTTGTGTTGTTCCCCAACGTCTCTTCTCAGATGCAGATTCACTCAGATTATTGACCAACATGGGAATTGATGGATGATTTTCATTCACTTCAGCAAGCACGTCGAGCATAATTGCTTGAGATCGGATAGGTGAATTGAAGTTATTACCAGATTGTCTTTTACCACCGTTTGATGTTGGAATAGAAATAGGTAACATAGAAAGGGCTGTTTCCAAATCACCACTAAGTCCGAATGCACCTGCTAATTGAAAGCGACTAAATCCAGTTAAACCACTTAACAAGTTATTCTTAAAGTAGTGCATCACACCTTTTTCAGGATGTCCAGCTGCAGCCAAAACATAACATGCATAGATTGCACGTTCAGCATTATATCTATTGTTGTTATTTATTGTCTTTTGGTTGCTTGAAATCTGTTTTGCTTGATTTTTTAATCCATCAAGCATGGCAGTGTAAACACGGTCAGATACCTCATATCCAGATTTTCGAGCTTCAACCAAAAAGTGGGTTGCATATACACTACTCCAATGATTAATATAACCTCCACCGGGCCAATACGAGAAATGATTTTGGGAGGTAAGCATGCTTTCAAGTTTATTTATCCCTTGGGTAATGTAATAATCTATACGTTCATCTGTAGCGAGATCAGGTTCGACTGTACGAGCAACATCACTAAAATAGAGTAAGGGAAAAACCCTACTTGTTGTTTGCTCAAGACACCCGTATGGATATCTAAGTAAATAACGGATACCACCTGCAAATTTAACTGCTGGGAATGGAGAAACAGTTAAACCAAATTCAGAAGACTCCGGAATAAAGTTTGATGGTAGAATGAAATCTACCGGTTCATCTTCATTCACAAGTCCATATCCAGTATCAGTTACAGGTGGTGCAGCTGATCGCAGAGGAAGTTGGACGTTCATTTCTGATCGTTCGTTGTTCCCGTAAGCAGATACAGTGAAGGTCGCTTTGCCAATTGAATCGTGTGTGATTAGCTCAAATAAGAGTTGCTCCTCAACATCAGACCCGATATATATCTGTTTTTGAACTTTACGATTTTCAGTTGTAGCTTCAACTGCTTCGGCATCTGATAGGAATTGAACATCTCCTTCTGCTTGTATCTCAACATTGAATTCTCCATCTACACCTGTTCCGTTATGCACGTTTATTGGAAATTGAATACGATCTCCACCAGAGAGGAACCGTGGGAAAGTCGGTGTGATTACCACAGGTTCACGAACTATTATTGGTTTTTCAGCAGACCCAAAGTTTGTATTGGCATACGCTACAGCCATTATTCTTAACGTTCCGTTAAACTGGGGTACATGAAAGTCAATTGTTCCTTTTCCATATCGATCTGTTTTTAATATACCTGACCAGAGGGAGACCGGTTTGACACGCATAATACTCGCTGTATTAAGCCGTTTTGCACGACCTGCCGCTAAACTTCCATCACCCCCCGTACTTGATTCTGTTTGTGCCGATTCGATTTCCGGTAAAACAGCTGAATATAGATCATGTGCAACTGTCTTTAACCCTCTTTGTCTATAGAAATATTTATGAGCATCAGGGGTTTTGAAATCGGTTAACTGGAGAATCCCTTCATCAATTGCAGCAATTGTCACCTGGGAGAATCCGTTGTTTTTACCCTTCACAGTATACTTGACTGTTACATCAGTATTGGGTCTTATCTCCTTAGGAGCATCCAGTTCAATTGTGAAACGGTTTGATGTGTCATCAATCTTCAAAGGGATTATACCGAAAGCGCGTGCGGAACCGTGTTCTTTGAGTGATTCTGTTGAACGGATTATAGTTCCAGATAGGTATATATTTGGTTTATAAGCGTATTGAACGGGTATATTCAAACTTGCTGTATTACCTCTAAGGTTTACAATCCTATAACTTAGAATCTTTTCCCGTTCTATCGTTAACAATAATTTACCAGGAAATGGAGCTTTAACATGTAGCTTTGCTATCTCTCCTGGATTGTAGGCGGTTTTATCTAAGGTCATCTCAAGTAAACTTGGATTTTCCATAGATACAGGTACATATCCCCATCCAGAAGTTTCCATCTTAATTTCTGATTTTGCCCCTGAGGCTGTATCTTCTATATGTACGCGATATTCACCATATTCAGTAGGTGTGAATGTGAAAGTTCCTATATCTGTGGTCGAAACTAACGGGTGAGATTCTAATGTCGTTTTTTGAGAATTAGAGACGTATTGAGACTGACCGCGTGAATTTCTTCTAAGAATAGTATTCCAGCGAACCTTGTAAACAGTAAGTAAAAGGTCTCTTCCCGCCACGGAATTACCATTTTTATCCACAGTAATATAGTCTATTGTCACCTCTTGGTTGCGGTTTATTGCACCATCATTAGGACGTTTAATACCAACATAATGTGAATAAGGATGAATAATAGCTCTTTGGGAAGCCGTAACAGCTCTCCCACCGGGTTCATTAACACTCGCTGTAAATATACCATTTAAGAGAGAAGGAGCTTTGACTTTTTCCGGTAGCATAACCTGATATATGACTTTACCTTCATCATTAGTCTTAGTTTCTTTTAAATTCATCCGTTGTTTTTCAAATCGTGCAGTACTTGAGAAATGAAATGAACGCCATTTTTCTGCTGGTACATAAGGAACTGCTTCAAGCATATAGTATGCAGTGACTTTGCGGTTTGTAGCTGGAGGTCCAAACAGGTTAACAGCAGTTACCTCCATACCTACCTCAGCTCCTATGTCATACTCTGGTTTATCTGTAGAGATAATTACCTTCATACGATCAGGCATAAACTCTTCAACTTGGAATTGACCACGACCAATTTCTTTTTCTGCCACTTTCATCTTAGTGATATAACCACCAGTTTGTGCGTAGGCAGGTAAAGTCAATTCCACCTCACATCCACCGTGTTTGTCTGTATTTTTTTGAAATTCTCTTATAGTTCTTCCATCTGGTGCGGTAACCTCAATATGGGTCGGAAGAATAGGTGGTGTCAAATTATTTTTCCCACGTACTATTCCTGCGATATCTACCCTTTCTCCAGGACGATACACACCTCTACTTGTATATAGAAATGCGTCATATCCGGTTTCTAAGTAAGCAGTACCACCAACATTAAAATCACCTGTAGAGAGTTGATGTCGGTTAAGTTGGATGAAAGATATATCTTCACCTTTTTCTGCTGTTAGCATAAAAGGCGTAAACCCTTCGGTTTTTTGATCAACTGAGGAGAATTCTACAAAACCTTGCCAATTCGTCTTACCTGTCAATAAGGTTTGGTTATTATCACTAATGAGTTTAATTGTTGCTTGAGATACAGGTTTTAGATTGGACAGAGAATTGACCCAAACCCATAATTCATCTCCTGCCCTCTTTGATATAATACCAAGGTCAGTTAGCATTACCCATTGTGTTGCTCGAGGTCTATAGTTATGAGGATGCCTCGCAGTGACTTTAAAGATACCAACATACTTATCATCAAGATATTGCCCCAAATCAATAGGTGTTTTTACCTCTTCATTCAGTTTTGATTTAATTGAAAGACTACCCGAATGGATTGGTTTACCTAAACCGCTTGTATATGTACTCCAATTTCTCAGTTTAGATGCATATATAAGGTTATTAGCAAAAACCTTTTCAATTTGAATGTTGACATTCTGTATATTTGTTGTCGCTAATCCGAGATTCATGTTTTGGTTTCGAGTTAAGAAAAACCCATTTCCGGCAAAACGAATCTGCGGAGGTATATCTGGTATGGTAAGTGTAACGGAATAGGGTTTCTGTAATATAGATCCATCAGGGGCAGCCAATCCTTCCTGAATGCTGATTTTATATTTATTACGACGTTGAAAATCACCATATATATCAACACCATTATAACGTTGGATAATCTGCGTTTCTAATTCGGGATCAATTTGAATGTATGGTTGGATAGTGTCTACAGGTACATTAGAACTGAATCGAAGCCGTATATGAGGACTGCCAGAATATTCATCTACATTTGCATTTGTAACTCTAAGTCTATCCCTTCCTGCTAAGGTTAATGTTCTTATACTTGCCTGCTTCAATCCTATTTTTCCACCGATACAATTAAATCCTTTCTCAATTTGTACTTTTAAAGATTGATTTCCAAGTAGTCGTGGAATTTCTTCTGTCTCAATTGATATCTCTTTGGCAATTCCACTTTCTGGTTGAAGTGTATAGGGTAATAGAACATTATCTTGAAGCTTCAAAGATAGATTTGAACGTAAATCGGCAATATTCACAGGATAGTTAAAGGCTAACTTCCCTATAACTTTGGCATGAGTCTTGGTATATTTAAATTCCAGATTCTTCTTTTCAATACGGAATGGTTCTGTTAAAAAAGTGAATTTTCTGTTACCAGTAATGACAAAACCCAATGAACTTTGATGTAATTTTGGTGAGAGTACGACGGTGTAACTCGCAGACGGTGCTAAAGGACTTTCTAAAAAGAAGCGTATTGTATCACGCTTAATCCAACGGCTTACTCCTTCAACTGTTGGAGTAAATTGAACTGCCTGACTTGGCAATTCGGTATTAACAAGTGAATTGTCTATGACAGGTTCTGAAAATGTAAATGTAAAGTCCACCCATTGAAGGACTTTTTCACCCTTTGGTGTGAAAGATTTCACATGGACCCGTGTTTTTGAACCTGTGGATAGACTGTGAATATATAGTGAACCTATTATCAATAAAAGCAAAGAGAGTATGCCAACAACGCCTATATATAATTGTTTAGTTTTCATCGTTAATTCTCCTAAGCGTCCAAATAAACTGTAACTTGAAGTCTATTATTTGTCACTGCATTAATATGTCAACTTTATCCTATATTCTGTCAATGTGAACATATTTTTATTGATATGAAAATCCGGGCTTTCTATTTATGTATAATACTTAAAATTCCGATGACATTTGTCTGATGTTCATTTAGTTCATTTGAGAACTTGATATCAATTGAGTTAATCCAATATGATGTACTGAGCAAATTCCGTGCCAATAATTAGTATATTATAGTATATTAAACGTGAGTTTGATATAAGAAATTAAGTATTTATTTCCTTATATCCTATTAAAGACACGATAGGTACGGTTTTTAAATAAGGGATCCCATACGCGGTTTCGTCGATTCCAATAGCAAAACGACGGTTACATATATAAACACCGAATCCACTAATGGAATTTGCAGAGTATTGAGATTGAATTACGATAGGTTCGGAGAAAGAACAATCTCGCTTAAAGCAATCTTTAAGCGAGATTGTTAGATGGGACTACAAGAAATCTATATATTATTTCTAAAATCGGGTAGTTTTGTAAGAAGAATCTATCATGTGTAAAAATTAACACACTCAATTATCTTTACCATAACATGAACTAAAATATATATCTTTTATATGAATTGGACTTATATCCTATTCATATTCTTGTTGAATCAAAACCAGAAATGAGACATTAGAATGAGTTGATTTGTACCTTTGAGTTGTCGTAATTCACTCTTACTTAAGATCTTCTCATCTGGTAAACGATCATTATTTGGTAGGTTTGCCCAGTAAAATAGTGAAATTGCCCCATTTTCCATAAAATTGTATTTGGCAGTAAATGTAATTCGCTTACCAGCATCACCTAATACCCTTCTATCAGGATCAAATAAACCGTAACGACCTGAGAGTGATAACTGTGGAAAGAGTCGATATTTTGCGCCGAAGTAATACCCTTTAGAATCTACAGTATCGTCTGCAAAGGACAATACTTCACCACCATTACCAAAATTGAATTCACCTTCTAAACTGAGATCACCGAATGAGGCAGTCAAGAAAGCACCAAGTACTCGTTCCCATTCTTCATCAGGTTTTTCTAACATACATGAAATACCTGCACGGATTGGACCGAGTTGTCCACCTAATGTTCCAAGGGATCCATTGGCAGTGTTATTCCCCGCGTTGAAAAATGCTGCATTGTAGAATATTTTTCCATAACTACCCCCTGCCTCAAGACCGACATCCCGTTTATTTGACCCGAGATCGTAGCCTTCTCTTACCAGTATATTATGATCTTTTTGTTTAATGCCGAATGGAAGTCGAAATTGTCCAACTCTAACGTAAAGATGTTTTGGAATCGCATCAACAGTTGCAAAAGCATTTAATGTAGTACCAACATTATTCGATACGGTTAACCGGATGTTTTCTGAAGCTTGTGCGTTAAATGTAACTTCTGCTTGCATGAGAAAAAATCTATCAACAGAAGAATGACATGATGTACACCCCGCTACTGTTCCTTCCTCTTGATCAACATGGGTGGTTTTGATAAATGCTGTCTGTAGATCGAGTGAAGTGGTTATTTGTTTGATTAACTCTTTTGTTTCTTCTGTCACAGCCTCCATATCAAAGTCTTCTGGGAATTCAAAGTAGTTTTCTTCGAAAATTTCACCAACACGATTTCGGGGTCCACCCCCCGCAGGATCTATATGACAAAAAGTGCAATCCTTATCTAATTCGGCTGCAAATTCTGGTCTGGCATCGGCAGGGTTAATCATGAGTACGCTAATAAATACAATTGATAGAAATGTCAATATCAACAATTTTGGAATATTGAATTGCTTCATATCCGTTTGAGGATTAAGTATATTCAATTTGGTAAAATAAAAATCCATAGGCTTACTCCTTATAATGTCAAGTAGGTTAGGTTTTATTGCAATCTATAGTTGACATCAATCAAGTGCAGTAAAAACATAGTCCATATCTTTAACTCTGGCATGGCAACCCCAACATACACGGTCTCGGGCTAAGAGTGTAAAATCATCATCAGGAGCACCTCTTGTGTATTCAATAAACTCCCAATCGTTATGATCAGGATCGCTACCAGCAACTTTACGCATAATTGCTATCAAACCGATATAATTTTTATTAGGTCTGGAGGCTTCTTTTACAACAATACTTCCATCTGGGTATGGAAATTTCTGTTCTCCATCTGGTGCAATTACCTCTCGGTCTTGATTAACATATACATTTTTTGTGCCGTTATGCGGGTCACCACCAGGAACAGGGGGTATAGGTTCTGCATTCAATTTAAGCCATTTCTCATAACCTGCAGTATAATCAGGTAGTCCCGGTAGGGCAACAATTGTTTCTTCAGGTTGTTGAGCTTCTTGGTTATTTTCTCCATTGTCAGTTTCCTGGACAAGTTCCTCTATCTGCTGTTCTTCCACACAGGAAGTGAACAGTATACCAGTAATTAGAACTAAAACAATACATAGTATTGTCTTGGGTAATTGTGTAGTATGTTTTCGGATATTCATAACTTTCTCCTTATACAAATATGAATTTAGTATATATTAAACCTGTATGCTATACAATACATTAATTTATCAGTTGATAGTAAAATGTAGAATAAGTAAATCCGTTCATGGAATAATCTCCAGTCGTATAGATTGTATTGGAGAATATAAATCCATTATACTTATGTCACACATAACGACAAATAGGTATTATTTTATTACATTCTATCTTTTTATACCAAAATGACTTAAATTGTTGTAATATTATCATCTGTTATTTAGTAAAGTCAGTATACGAATTGAATCAAAGACTAAATGAAACATTACTTATCATATATGATAACGAACTAACATGTGAATAAAGGAGAATTGGATGCTTAGAAACTTGTTTAAAGGTAGTGATAGTAAAGCTGATAAACCAAAGGATACTGTACAGGATGACCAACTGGAGATACAGGAGAAAGAGAATTGGTTTAATCGTCTAAAATCCAGTTTGGCGAAAACCCGAAATAACTTAATGTCTCAACTATCTGGATTACTTCGGATCGGTAGGAAGATTGACGAAGATCTTATGGATGAAATTGAAGAGATATTAATTCAAGCTGACGTAGGGGTTGAGACGACTCTGAAATTGATGGATAATGTTCGAGAGACAGTAAATTCTCAAGGATTAGATGACTCCTCTGAGTTAGAAACAGTTATCAGAGATGAAATTCGCAATCTCCTTGGGGAAGATACACCATTAAAACTTGAAGGAGAAGGACCTTATACGATTCTGGTTCTTGGCGTAAACGGGGCTGGAAAAACTACAACTATTGGTAAACTTGCCAGTAGATTTAACACTGATGGATACCGTGTTCTCGTTGCAGCAGGAGATACTTTTCGGGCAGCTGCAGAAGATCAATTGGAAATCTGGTGTGAACGTGCGGGAGTTGATTTAATTCGGGGCGGAGAAAATGCAGAACCAGCTTCTGTGGTTTTTGATGCAATACACGCAGCAAAAAATCGTGAAGTGGATGTCTTAATAGTAGACACAGCAGGAAGATTACATACTAAAAAACCTTTGATGGATGAGTTGTCAAAAATCGGACGAGTTATGGCACAAGCACATACTGGGGCTCCCCATGAAGTACTACTTGTGATTGATGGTACCGTAGGACAAAATGCCTTAATGCAGGCGAAGGTTTTCAATGAAGCTGTTCCTATTACGGGGGTGGCAGTTACTAAACTTGACGGTACTGCAAAAGGAGGGATAATACTTGGAGTGAAATCTGAATTGGGTGCACCTGTAAAACTAATTGGAATTGGAGAAAAACTCGACGACCTAAGAGATTTTGTAGGAACTGATTTCGTCGAAGCTCTTTTTGCTTCTGAAGAAGAATCAGAGGCAAATCCTACAGTCTAACCCTATAATAGATTCTATAAGATTGACTGTAGGATGTGGGTTATTAATGTAGAGGACAATCTTAATCATACTTGTAGAACTTGCCCTATGAGGTATCTCCATCTTTAAGGTAGGACTGTAAGTGTTTGCGTAGATTGCGATGGGCATGGAACAGGTGTGCTTTGACAGTTCCATCCGATCTACCAACCGCAGTAGCAATATCTTTTAGTGATAAACCATCCCAATGGCGTAAGATGAAAATCTTCCGTTGTTTCGGTGGCAGCTGACGAATTGCCTTTCGGATCTGAAGTCTAAGCTCCTTATTCTCCACTGCTTTGGCAGGTGAATCTAACCGGAGGTCTGGGAAATTCGCCATCGGTAATTCCTCAGATTCATCGGAATCATATACCATTACTTCCGAACGCGATTTTTTACGTAAAAAATCTATACACAGGTTGACAGTGATTTTATAAAGCCAACTATAGAACTGGCATTGACTCTTGAATTTACCCAGACCTTGGTAAGCACGTATAAATGCATCTTGTGTAATATCAAGGGCATCTTCATGGTTAGGTACAAAACGCAGCACTAACCGATAAGTTCGTTTTTGATAACGGGTAAAAAGCGTATCAAATACTGTGGTATCACCACTCTGAAATTGTTCTATAAGTTCAGCATCATCATTACAACTTGGAGGAATACTTTCGGGGCTTTGGGACTGCATGTTCTCCTCTTATATGGCATTGACTGAACAGAAATTCAGTCGTTAGTTATAGAATAGAAGTCACCGATTTGTCTTTTTGTGTACACAATTAAACCATTCTCTGTATCTGCGGTTATCTTTAACCATCTGTTGAAGAAGGGATAATTCCTCATCTTCATCGGAACAAGGCGCATCAGCCAGTAATGCCAACAACTCCTCATACACGATTTTATCTTCATCTACCAACGCAGAGAGAAGACTGTCAAAGTTCTCTCCCATACCCAGGAGTGAAAATAATTGGTTGGTGTGCCGTAATTCTTCTGAGGCAGCTTGGTTTAGGTACGCAGCGAGTTCATGTTCATTTCGTTTCTCGGCGATTCGAGCGAGAATTAACCGCATCCCGATGAGTTTCAGTTTGGCTTGAGCAAGTTCCTCAAGACCCACTTCAAATTTCTCACGTAAATGATCAGCATCACGGGGGTGCAACTGGGAATAACTTGGCCAAACAGGTTTCGCCATCACCTGTTTCAATCTCTTTAGACTTTCAATTAGGCTATCCTGTTCTTCTGGGGACAATTGACCAAAAGTGTGTTCCCAAAAGTCTTCTGCCTGTTTTACACCTTCACTAAAAAGCTCCTGAGATTGTGGTGTTAGCTGAATGCGAGCTCTTCTCCTGTCTTCATCACACTTACGACGGACAACCCAACCTTGACGTTCTAATCTGGTCACTAAACCAGAGACTGTATTGTGAGCAAGACCGAGATGTTCACCTAACTCACTTACATACATGCCGGATTCACGACCATACCAATGTAAATGTTGTAAGGCGTTAAATTGGACAATTGTTAGACGATTCGGAACTAAATCCTGAATAAACCGGGATTTGGTTGATGCTTGGGCATGACGCATCACACGCATAACAACATCAATTTCTTGGTTAAATTCACGGTTTTTAGACATATTTCAAAATTACGTCCTATATTAGAGGTAAATCCGTCGTATACGACATAATTATAGTGATAAATTCAGGCAATGTCAAATTAAAATGGGATTAAATACAGAATTAATAAGAATTTAGGAGGGTTTTAATTACTGCCAACCAAACGTTGTGCTTTCATTTTTCGCTTAGATTTGGTCTTTGTGCGTTTATTATTTGTTTTTTTCTGTACTATCTTTTCTGGTTCAATATTCTCTGATTCAGTAAGCTGCTTTTGTTCTGCCTCATATTCAGCATAAGTGCCATCAAAGAATCGGGTAGTAATTCCCTCTTTAGTATTTTCAAATATCAACATCTTAGTGGCTAAACTATTTAACAAATACCGATCGTGTGAAATGACGAAAAGAGTGGCAGGATAATTAGAAAGAGCATTTTCAAGTGCTTCACGAGCGGGTATATCCAAATGGTTTGTGGGTTCATCAAGGAGAAGTACATTTGCTTTTTCCAGTAGTAGTTTTGCCAGTTGAACACGACTTTGTTCCCCTCCGCTCAAGTTTCGGATCTGTTTAAACACATCGTCTCCAAAAAATAAAAATTTAGCTAAAAAACCACGAGCTTGTGTCTGTGTGTAATCAGGACAAAGCTCCCAAATTTCCTCAAGGACTTCATTGTCGAGATTGAGTCCTTCTAATTCTTGTGTATAATACCCAAATTTAAGTGTTGGTCCCACCCAGAGTTCACCCTCTGTTGGTTGTTCTACTCCTAACATCATACGGAAGAATGTAGTCTTTCCAACACCATTTGGACCGAGAATACCAACCACATCCCCTCGAGATACCTCAAAGGTTAGATCTGTGAATAGGACTTTCTCATCAAACTGTTTGCTAACCTTATCACAACGAAGGATATCATCGCCCCCACGTGTCTCTCCAGAGAAATTAATGTCCAACGAAGGGGAATCAGAACTCGGTTTTTCGATTTTTTCCATTCTGTCTAATCTTTTCAGACGTCCTTGTGCTTCACGAGTTCGTTGACCGGCTATGTTCCGTTCGATAAAATCCGATTCCTTGGCAATAAAGTCTTGTTGTATTTTGAATGTCCTTTCACCAACTAATCTCTCTATACCCTTTATTTCACAGTACTTGGAGTAATTTCCTCTGTAAATCTTGATTTGATGATGATTCAGATCCCATACTTTGCTGACAACATTATCTAAAAAATACCTATCGTGGGAGACAACAAGAACTGCCCCTTTATACTCGGTATTAATATAGTTTTCTAACCATTCAATCCCATTAATATCAAGATGATTTGTCGGTTCATCCAGAAGTAGAAGGTCAGGATCTTCAAGTAACAGTTTTCCAAGTGTGGCGCGACTTTTCTGTCCACCACTAAGTACTCTAACGGGTAGGTTGAAATCCTCTACACTAAAACCTAAACCACCTAAAACACGATTAATCAGATGCTCATAATCGTAACCCCCCAACCGTTCATGTTGATCTTGGAGATGAGAATACTGTTGTAAAAGTTGCGGTGTTTCCTGGGATTCCATCTGTTCTGCCAGTAGGAGCATCTGATCCTCAAGTGCAAGTCTATCTGCAAAAACCTTAAGCATTTCTTGTCGGAGTGTACAATTCTGTTCTAATTCCGGTTCTTGGCTCAGGTAACCTACACGCATCCCTTTCGCATGTATGACTTTTCCTTTGAAATCCGTGAGTATACCACACATAATCTTCAGTAACGTTGTCTTTCCGCACCCATTTCGTCCAATCAAACCTAAGCGATCCCCATGTGCAATCGAGATTGAAATATCATCCAAAATTATATCTGGATCATACATTTTCGTTACATTTTGAAATTCTACTAATGACATTATCTTTTGTCCTAAAATCCATTTAACAAGATGGTAATGTAATCACAAATAGTATTCTCAGGATTAATTATATGTATTCAAAATCTGCCAATTAGAACTGCGAAGAATCATTTCTTGATACTTATCAGCACTACTCATATCAGGTCTTCGTATGTTAAATTGTCTAAATCGCCAGAAAGCAATTGTAAGCGCAGCATAGTGCACATAGGAATCTAAACCTCTATATTCATCATCAGAAATCGGACGAGTTGCAATATATGCCTCCAAGAAACTATGCACAAGTTCTTCTTCCAATAAATGTTCTTCAGTGTAGCAACACCCTATAATTGTCATGGCGATATCAATTAACAATGTATCGTGACATCCCTCTTCAAAATCAATAATTGTGACCATCTTTTCACCATCAAAAAGTGTATTATCTAAGAACAGATCTCCATGTAATAGACCCGAAGGTAATGGTTTTTCCAATTCAGGTATCATCCATTCGAGTTCTGATTTTAACCATAATACAAATGGGTGTGTATTATATTCTGTCTCTTCTACCTCCTTAATAAATGGAACTATTTGCGATATTCCCATTGGGAAATGTGGAAGATCCATAAGCGGTGATATCCGATGTAGTTTTGCTAATGCTTCTCCGATTTGCTTCACCACACACTGTGATGGTTGTGGAGTTGCTCCATTCATAAAAGGGTAAATTATCACACGGAAATCTTGCGATAAATGGAGAAATTCTCCATTTATCTGTGGAATCGGATATGGAGTAGGGTAATTATGTTCTTGAAGGTGTGTTAATAGTGAGATTTGCAACTGAAGTTCATCTGTAGTCTTTTCATCACATATTTTCAGTAGAAAAACACCCTTTGAAGTAGTCAGTTTAAAGTTGCTATTTCCATACCCTCCGGACATCTCTTCCAGTTTTGTTGGTGTGCCAATTGCATAATGGGAAACTATTTCGGCAAGTTCAGTTGATGAAAGAGTGGTATACTGTGCCATATAATAATGGATTCTACTGTATCGGTTCGGTAGCGTCTATTAATTCTTTGTATTCAGGTAGGTTGCGAATTCTATCAAATGCAGGTTCTATTTTAGCAGAAGTCAGGAATGCCTTATCTAACCGAATAGATTCATGGAGAGAAATAATTGCCTTTTCTAAATCCTTTCCATTTGTTTCCTCTGCTTGAATGGAATAACTGATGGCAAGGTTATAATAAGCCTTTGCAAAATTCGGATCTAACTGTGTTGCACGTTCCCAGGCAAGGATTGCCTCATAGAGTTCATCCATATTCCCATACACTGCACCCAGATTATAGTATGGCAGTGCCCATCCCGGCTCATTCTGAATTGCCAATTTGAACTCAGAAATAGCTTGTACATGGTCACCATTCTTGGCGTAAATAAGACCCCATTTATAATGTGATTGTGCAGCCTCATTAGGTTCCTGAGTAATCATCTCGTCGGAATATGGAATAGTATTCAGTCCACATCCAATTAATATACAGAATGTACAGAATAATATAAGTGTTTTCATAGATTAATCACCATTTCTCTTACAATACTATACCTGATTCTATGCATTGAGTCAATATAGGAATTTATAAAGTATAAACTTTGTCAATATTTTGAAATGGTCTTACGTTAGAAACGCTCAAGCAATAAGGAACAACTTTTACTCACGACACTTTTTATAAAAAATCATAAAAAAGCTAAAGAATTTCAGGGAAGATGTATATTTATAACATAACACATCTGATACGCATCACAAGGAGTGAACTCATGACAACAACAATTCGCTACAAACAAGGTGTTGCGATTTTAAAACCAACAGGGAAAATCATCAGCACCGCTATACCGGAATTACGGAAAACAATGGTTAAACACATTGACACAACGTATACACCACGCGTCCTGATTGACTTTGAACGCGTACATAAAATGGATAGCGCAGGACTGAGTGTGTTCATTACCGCATACAACATAGCACGTACCAAAAAAGGAGGACGCATCGGTATCATAAATGTCGGCAAACACATCAGAAACGTGGTCGTTCAAACACGACTTATCAATATCTTTGAACACTATAAAAATGAGGATGCAGCAATCGCAGCACTTTCAAGTCGCATCTGACGCTACGCAGATGTGGCTGCAACAAGTACTACAACTAACACTCAACAAAGCGCAAAGATTCTATCAAGAAGCAGTGATACGTAGTTTGTTTGTTTCACTATCGGTAAGTTTCCACTTTGGGTATGTGGGTTGTCTCTTATAAAACGTGAGTTTGAAAATAAACACCTATAAAAACCCGTCTCTTTTATCAAACTCACGTTATCAACAGAAAACTTCATTGTGGTACTTGCAAATGTGTCAATCGGTTGTCCCATTTATTTATGCTAAATTTTTAGCATTTTTCCTTGACATAGTTTCTGGTAATATGCTAAAATTTTAGCATATTACCAGAAGAGGTGAAAAAAAAATGGAAGACTATGGGACAGTCAAACTAAGTCGACGGGAACGGCAAATCATGGATATTGTCTACCAACGCGGTCGCGTTTCCGTTGCCGATGTACTCAAAGATCTCCCCGATCCACCAACTTACTCTACAGTTCGGGCACTGTTGGGAATCTTGGAAGAGAAGGGGTACCTCACCCACGAAAAAGATGGCAAACGTTATATCTATTGTCCAACGCAACCACGCCATCTTGCAGGACGTTCCGCGCTCAAACAGATTTTCCAGACATTCTTTGATAAATCCATTGAGAAAACTGTCATCGCGCTGGTTTCTGAGGTTGACCTTTCGGATGAGGAACTTGACCGTTTAAGCCAACTCATTGAGCAAGCGAAAAAAGGAGACACCTCGTCATGATACGATTCATTGAGATGCTCTATGCAGACCCATTGCTAAAATTTCTCGTGGACACCACGATGAAAGGTTTCGTTATTTTCGTCGTTGCAGGTTTATTCGCATTTTGCCTCCGTCGCAAATCGGCGGCGGTCCGCGGTTTCGTTTGGAGCATGGCAATTGTCGGATGCCTCATCGTCCCACTGTTCTCTTTCGTGCTACCGAAGTGGGAACTCGGTATTCTACCGTTGGAAACACCAGTTCCAATTGCTCAGAGCCAATTATCACCAAAGCCAGTATCCTCAATACCAATCACATCAACACAGCCCCAACCTAACTCTGTGACAGGTCAGAGCAACCTTCTCACCGCACTGCATTGGACAGACTGGATGGTGATAGTCTGGGCAGGTGTCGGTCTGTTTCTTCTTATCCGTTTGATTGTCGGAATCGGTGCTGTCTGGCATATCTCTGCTTGTGGTAACAATTTTAGCCGCGCTGCTGAGCTGTGCCGATCCAATTGGAATCAACCGGTAAATGTCCGTCTCAGCAATAGGATTACAGTACCAATGGTTTGGGGCTTCTTACGTCCTGTAATCTTGCTGCCAGTTGATGCGGATCAATGGCAAACCGAGCGGCTCCGTGCTGTGCTACTCCACGAATTGGCACACATCAAACGATGGGATTGGGGGATGCAAACAATTGCACAGGTAACGTGTGCAGTCTACTGGTTTAACCCACTTGTGTGGTTCGCAGTGCGTTGGATGCGGATAGAAGCAGAGCAAGCCTGCGACGACCAAGTACTAAACGCCGGATATCAATCAACCGAGTACGCGCAACTTCTGCTTGATATGACACGCAACGTGAAAATAGCAAAGGCGACTTCGCGTACAGCTGTCGCGATAGCGCTCTCCTCAAAGATTGAAAGAAGACTCCGAACCGTCCTCGCTGAAAACCTGAATCGGCATCCGATGACAAAGGTTGCTGCCGGAATCGGGTTGCTCATCTTCATCTGTTTTGCGGTCCCAATGGGCGCAATGCGTCTGGCACAAGCGATTAACCCAGAGGAAACATTCAAATCCCAACCAACGCCAGAGGAGTTGTCACCAAAACCCAACGCGCATGGACAAGACGCAAATTTAAAGCAGGAGCAGAAATATATTGAAATCTGCACCCATAATTTGCTTGCGATTGGTAAGGCGATTCAAACCTACCAGAAAGAACACAACGATTTTCCTCAGTGGCTCTCAGATCTCCACCCGAAATACTTGCCAGATGCAAACAGACTACTTTGTCCGGCGGATACCAAAGGTGGCAAGCCAATCTTTCTTATCAACGCAGATCCGAAGATGCCTGTAAGTTATGGCTACCAGTTTCACACTGGATATCGAGAAAGAACGCGGGGAAACCTCGCTCTATATGGCGATGTTATACCACTTGCGCGTTGTCGGCATCATATCAATCAACCGTTTGAGTGCTTAAACCTGAGTTTCTCGTTCAAGGTTTACAAGTCATCCAATGTATGGGAACAAACACCGGAAGATATGTATGGAACCCTCGAAGAAACCATCACCGCCTTAGAAGCGGGACTTCAGCGACAACTGGACAATCATCTTGCCTTTCATCTCTACTCTTCGCTCGTACGTCTCTATATTGAAGTTGGACGGCTGGAAGATGCCAACAGACTTATTAATCGTTTCAAATCTGCTATAAAACCCGACGACCTTCAGGCACATTTTCTTCTCCGCACGATGCTTGGGATGGCAAATCGGGATGAAGAAGTACTTGAGGTTTTCGAGAAACTGGAAGAAAGGTACCCGGACAACTACTATGTTCTTGATGAACTCGCCCGAATTCATGAAGAACTCGGCAATTCCGAACTTGCTGAAGAATATCGGAAAAAGGTAAATCCTATGTCAGAACTGGTTGGAATGGTTGTGCCCGACTTTTCTGCAACTGACCTTGATGGGAAACCGATTTCGCTCCAGCAATATCGAGGGAAAGTCGTCCTACTCGATTTCTGGGCTGTTTGGTGCGGTCCTTGCCTCGCGGAAATGCCGAATGTGAAAAGGGTTTATGATACCTATAAAGATCAGGGATTTGACATCATCGGGGTTAACCTTGACACCGATGAAACGAGACTGCGCAACTACCTCAAGGAGAATGATATCCAGTGGCGGCAAATTTTCAGCGGACAAAAATGGAAAAGTCCTCTTGTCCAACAGTATCATATTCGCTCCATCCCTGCCCCGTGTCTCATCGCCAGAGACGGCACATTAATTTCAAGCAAAGCCAGAGGGTTAAAGTTAAAACAACTTGTAGTAGAAGCACTCAAGGATAAGACCGAGAATGAATAGTCGAAATTGGCAAAGGAGAACAAAATGAAACGGTTTTTGATACTTTTTCTTGTGGTTAGTGTAATACTAAATTTCATAGCAATCTCATTAGAAGGCATACCTGTCCAAAGATTTTCAGAACAGTCCGGGAACATCAAAATCCTTCTGGATATCGCAGGGGACGCCGACCTTAAACCTTTAGTAGAGAAACATTTGCTTGAAGCATTTAGTAAAACTGAAAATATAAATGCTGTTTTGGAGATAGAAAAAAGTGTATCTTATGTGGTATCCATTGTGCTTATCGAAGCACGAGCTGGAGAAGATAAGCAAAGAACCGGTAATATTGCTGCCTGTGTTCAGTATATTGACTACTTTGATAACAGTATTCTCAAACCGGATGTTGCTGTGTCAAATTGGGAACGCGTTAACAACCTCACAGTAAATCTGATTGAACATTCTCAAGCAGGTTTGTACCTATTCCCTAAGAACGATTTAAGAAACCTTGCAGGCGGTGTCGTTTCTAAATTTCAGAAACTATTTTTGGAGAAGCATGAATAGTCATTTTCCGCAGATGCGGAAAATGTTCAATATTATCTCGTAAGAAACCTAAAAAGGAGAATACTAAAATGAAAACAATCTTGAGCGTGGCAATCGCGCTGAGTTTACTAATAACTTCAGCAAACACAGATACACCTACGGAAAAACCGAGTGAAGATCTCACCGAGGCACAAAGCCAGAAAAACATTGAAATCTGCAGGCAGCATTTTCTCGAAATTGGCAAGGAAATTCAGGCATACAAGAAGGAACACGGTGATTTCCCAAAGTGCCTTTCAGAACTTCACCCTAAATATTTGACAGATGCAAACTTCTTGCTTTGTCCTGCGGATAAAGAGGGTGGCAAGCCAATCTCTTATTGGAACGCAGACCCGAAAATGCCTGTGAGTTATGGGTATGAGTTTCTTCCTAAAAACCGAGAGAAGAAAACTGAACAACGCAAAGTGTATAGCGATAACATACCGCTTGTCCGATGTCTGCATCACATCGACTGGGATAAAGACTCTAAAGAAGGTCTGAACTTGAGTTTTTCCTTGAAAATTTACAAGTCAGGTTTTAGTTGGATCTCCACGCCGGAAGATATGTACGGTAGCCATGAAGCCGCTATTGCTGCCTTTGAAAATTCGCTTGCGCAATATCCGGATGATCGACGTTTCTTTGATCTCTACCCACAACTTGTTAGACTTTACACCAAAGTCGGAAACGAAAAATCCGCAGATGTCCTGATTGAACGCTTCAAGTCAGGCATGATACCAGACAATAAGGGGTACCGCTCAGTGCACATGAAACTTAAGAGGGCGGGGCTCTATGAGGAGCTGCTTGAGATTTTTAAGGCAGCTGAGCAGCGGCAGCCCGACGAGGGGGTTATCCTCGTGAGAATTGCCGACATTTATGAGAAATTGGGCAATCCTGAACTTGCCGAAGTCTACTATCGGAAGGCTGATCCCAAATATGAATTGTGGGGAAAACCTGTGACAGACTTTTCCGCAACCGACCTTGATGGCAAACCGATTTCGCTTCAGGACTATCGGGGGAAAGTCGTCTTGCTCGATTTTTGGGGCGTCTGGTGTGGCTTCTGCATTGACGAAATGCCGAATCTCAAAAAAGTCTACGCTACCTATAAGGATCAGGGATTTGATATCATCGGGGTCAGTCTTGATGATGAAGAAACGGCTTTGCGGGACTACCTCAAAGAGAATGACATCCAATGGCGGCAGATTTACAGCGGCAAAAGGTGGGAGGAGGATCCACTCGCACAGCAGTTTAAAATTACGGGTGTTCCATCACAGTGGCTTATTGATAGAGATGGCAAATTAATTACGCATAAAGCGAGAGGTGAGAAGTTAGAAGGGCTCGTAGTGGAAGCCCTGAAAGATAAATCTGCAAACCAGTAATGTGGAATTATCCTTCACACACAATTGAATTCAGAATAGGTAGAAGTGTACCCATAGTCGGAACATCGCGGAATATAAACCCATAGTGTGAGAAATAGCTTGATGTCTCTAATGCATCTGTGATCGTAGCGTTTTTCTCTAATTCCTTGGATACTCCAATGATGAGCGGTATATCCGTCTTATTCGGTAGTGAATTCAACCGAGTAAGCAGATGTCCTTGATGCCATGGGTGGAATAACTCAATTGCCACTTCTACACCACTACTGTGGATTAACTGATAATCTGGGAAACAGTAGTTATCCCCAGGTAAAGGGAAGAATTGACTACCAGGTTGGATCTGCCACTTATCAGTCTTGTTTTGAAGCATTTGCTGAAAGTGCTGAATATCTTCAGGTATATATGCAAGGAACTGTTGTGAAATCGGTTTAATTCCGCAGGAGTCATCAATAGACAACTGAGAGGCACGTTTATTTCTAAACTGAATTTCTGCAGTAAGTTCCCACTTCTGTTGATGTAGCACAGCGACAAAGAAGTTTGCCAAATTCATACCGTACCGTTTTGTCTTATAGAATAAGTTCAAAGGACCATCCACAGTAATCTGGAATATATCTCCTGTATCGGTTTTTTCTTTTCGAATGCTGGATAAAAGTTGGTGAAATCGAAGATACTTAAACAATTGTCGAAGTTCAGCAGTCATCGAATCGGTAAGTCTTAGTGTAAGTGAATTACAATGCAACAATAAACCTTGTACTTGTGCAGTATTGTACCGATGCAGTAGGTGTTCCGGAGAAATACTCCTAAATGACAGAATTTGTTGGCAACTCGGTAAATCTGCGTATAGATAATCAGATAATTCTGTTTCTGGTAATTCCGATTCGTTACCCATTAATCCAAGAACTTTTTGGTGGTATTCTGTATAATCTTGAAATTGTTCTTGTGAGAGAATACGGCTTGTCTCAGTGAAGAGCCTGTTACGAAAGGTAATCAGTTCTTCATTTGGTGCTGTATCGAATTCTGTACGATCTAACAGCAACTTTTCGAGTCCTCGTAATATTATTGGGGACTCAGATGTGCCATCAATTATCGTCTTACTATTCTCCAAAAGTGTTGACCTTTTATCGTCAGTCGCAGCTTCGAATACCGTGATTAATTGTTCTGCAACCTTCAGCAATTCGGAATTCGTGGGATCAACAAATTGAGGGTAAATCTGTCCCTTTTGAATTTTATATCGTAGAAGGTCTTTAGTAAGCATAATTAGTTGATAGGTCTATTTTCGTTGATAAGCGTTATGTTGTCGACGGCGTTTATTGACAAAATGTTCACCGGTCTGTTTTGATATGAGTTCGTAAAGGATAGCTTGTTTTCCTTCTTTTTTCCGTAGGATACGTCCTAAACGTTGCACATGTTCTCTAACGCTCCCACTTCCAGATACGATAATTGCTACATTCGCTTCTGGCACATCAACCCCTTCATTCAACGCTTTTGAAGTGACTAAGATAGAATAGCTTCCATCACGGAATCCATTTAGAAAGGATGCTCGTTCTTTCTGTTTTGTCTGATGTGTTAGAACAGGTAAAAAAAACTGAGTTCCAATGTCATAAGCAGTATCGTTATCCTGTGTGAAGATAATAATCCTATCACCACGATGTCTTTGTATCAATTTCCACACCCATTCCTGTTTTGCTTTTGATGCAAAACTAAGTTGTTTTTGTGTTAGATACGCTTTGAATGCAACACGTCCTTCATCGGATTGTGAGGATTTCCACAGAAAATTCCTCCATCCACTTGATGTTCCCATATTGATATTTGCTTTCCTAAGAAAGTCTAAATATGTCTTTCGGGCATCAAGATATTGTATCCGTTCTGTGTCTTCCATATCTATAGCCATAGTCACAACACGATAAGGGGCAAGTGTGTCTCCAGATAGATCCTGTACCTTTGCTTCATAACAACATTCACCGACAAATTCATACAGCCTATTCTCCTTACCATCCACACGATCAGGTGTTGCCGATAAACCTAAACGAAAAGGCGCAATACTGCTAATTGCTGCATATTGATACTGATCACCTGGAAGATGATGACATTCATCGTAGATAGCAAAACCGAACCGATTACCGTAATGTGGGGCATGCATTACTGCAGATTGATATGTTGTAACAGTGAGATCACTCAAGTCGTGATGTCCACCCCCATATAAGCCAACTTCTTGTCCGAAGTGTTCTTTTAGTACGTCGTACCATTGATGCATCAGATCTATTGTTGGGACATGGACAAGTGTAGGTCGTTGCGTATCTTCAATCAGAAGAATCGCAATGAAGGTTTTACCCGCACCTGTAGGAAGACTAATAACGCCACGTTTGTTGTTGGCAAGCCACGCATCAATGGCTTCAGACTGGTACGGATAGGGTGATAAGGATTTCTGACTTGAGAAGTTTTTTACGGTGAATTGACGGGCAGAATCATTATATGGCGTGTTATGAGCACGAAGATGCGTTACTATATGACGATAACGGTAAGCAGGGGCACGGTATGTAAGAGTGCGTTCATCCCAACGGATATCTGGTAACTGTGACTGGATTTCCTCTGGGACGTTTTGTAGGATAAGGGTGCCTTTATCAAAGTCAATTGTTATCTGTTCCATAAGACTGAATGTAAGAATGTCGTTTATAAACTGATTCACATTTTATAGTATAACGTGAAATCGAAGTAAGAGAATTCAACTATTTTATCGCTAAAATTAAATTCTCAACCCTTGGTAGGTTCGGTTTGGAACCATGGGGAATGCAATCCATTTTCATATCACTTGCTTTCGATGCATTAGCGTGATAAGATTATGCTATCTTGTAGAATCAATTGAATGAGGTAATAATCAGTGCCGAAACTCGTGATGATGCCACCACAGAATTCCCAATTACAAACCTGGTCGGAGACTATAAAAAAGGAAATACCCGATTATATTATTCTCTTCCCAGAAACAGATGATGAGGTCGACCTGCATCTTCCTGAGACAGATGCTGTTTATGGTTGGGTCTCTCCAGAAAAGTTACCATTAGCTAAGAATATGCGATGGCTACAAAGTCCCGCTGCTGGACCAGCTGCCGGTTTCTATTATCCAGAACTGATTGAGCATCCTGTGGTTGTGTGCAATCCACGCGGTATATACAATGATCATATTGCCCAACATATCCTCATGTTTGTACTCGCACTTGCACGGGGTTTACCGTCTTATCTGGACGCGCAACGTGCTGGTATTTGGGATAGTAATGCCCGAAAAAGTGAATATATAGACCTCGCAGAAGCTACTGCTTTGATTGTTGGTGTGGGTGGTATAGGTCATGAAACTGCAAAATTATGTGCGACATTTGGAATGAGAGTTATAGGAGTAGATCAGAGATGGGAATATACCATACCTGATATAGAAAAACATGAACCAGAAGAATTGGACACACTTTTACCTTTGGCTGACTTTGTAATAGTGACGACTCCTCACACACCAGAAACAGAGGGAATGTGGAACAGAAATCGGTTTAAAATGATGAAAGAAACCGCGTATTTCATCAATATCGGACGCGGTAAAACGACGAAACTTGATGATCTTGTTGATGCCCTTGAAAATCGAACTATTGCTGGATGTGGATTAGATGTGTTTGAAGTTGAGCCTTTACCTGTCGACAGTCCATTATGGAAAATGTCTAATGTTTTGATAACACCCCATATTGCTGTTAAGGATGCGAAGAATATATCTGAACGCCATTTTGAAGTGTTTTTAGAAAATGCACGTCTATTTGCTGAAGGGAAGCCATTAAAGAATGTAGTGGATAAAGCAATGTGGTATTAAATAAATGAGTTCAAGTATTTATTTGTTATTTTGAAAAAAGTAGGTTTTGTTGCAATCGAAATACTCAACCTAAGGTCGCTGTTTTCAATATAATTCTATCCTCTGTCCAATTATCACGATACCAAGTACATGCTTCAAAGGTATCATTGAGAGATTCCATTCTCTGTATTAACATCTCACGAAGTTCATCTTGGATAGATGCAGCATGAGGCTTATCAATCAGATTAATCTTCTGATACGGATCTGACAAATTATCAAATAGTTTCTCGCATCCATCAGGACGATGAACTGCGTATGTATGTTGTTTTGTCCGTAATGCTCGCCACTCATGACCGTCTTCCCATTTTGCTGTACATCCCATCCCTTGCATAAACGCTGCGTCCGGTTCATCGAAACTTTCGTTGATGCATGTAGGACTCAGATCTGTACCTTCAACATCATCTGGAATAGGTAGGTCCATCATAGATAAAAGAGTCGGCATGATATCCGGAGTATTCAGACATACATCAGTGGTATGTCCGTTCGAAATTCGATTGTCCCATCGGATAAGAAACGGAATACGTACAGATTCTTCATAAAAGATATTCTTTGCTTTGCGTCCTTGTGCTCCAAACATTTCACCATGATCAGAGGTAAAGACAAAAATCGTATTATCGCTGAGTCCCAGATTCTCAACCGCCTTCAACAACCTACCCAAATTCCAATCAAGATTGGTAGTCATAGCATAATAGACACGCATCCATTCAGGTATCTTAGTACGTTCAGCATCAGACATCATTGCCCAGGTATCACCATACGGATCGTTTACATCTCTATAATTGGGTGGTAACCTAAACTCAACATCACGGAACATATCATAATATTCAGTAGGCACATTATTTTCATTCCATGGATCGTGTGGGGTGCCAATAGATAGGAAGAGAGCAAAGGGATCGGCTACTTTTGAAGCACGTTCAAGGTATTCTATTGCTAAATCCGTCTGTCCATCAGGTTCATACCCTTGAATTGTAATCTTCTCTGGACTGTCTCTATGATAATATGTGTCAAAATATGTATGATGAAAATTATATGCCGACCATTCCCCATCAAAACCGAGTCTGTAGGAGCCAGGAGGGATATAGGAATTTTGAGAATCATGATGTTTACCCAATTGATTTGCCCATAGATGCCATTTGCCAATATAGCTGGTCTGATATCCGTTACGATGTAGAACATGTCCGAAACAGTCATGATTTGGATTCATACGGAGTTCATTAATCGCCATACCAGTACTGCTGGCATATTTACCTGTGAAGAGGGATGCACGATAAGGTGCACACATCGGACTGCCAGACACAGCATTGTAAAAGTTTACACCTTCAGTAGCCAGACGGTCGATATTAGGTGTTAGGGCATTGTTATCTCCGGCATAACCGCAGGATTGATAACGAAGCTGGTCGGCAAAAACATATATAAGATTTGGATGATTATTACATAAGGACATATTACATCTTTCTTGTACGTATTCTATGATTATTCTAACAGATTTTTGTATTATTGTCTTTGTTAATCTACTTAACATGGATATTACAGACTGTCCATCTACTGAAGAGATGTTATTTTGATAAGATCTGCGTATCCTCTTACAGCATTTTCCGTAACAGATATAGATGCATCTTACTCAAATCTGACACCTTGTCTACCTATTTTGTACCCATGAATCGAAACTGAATAGGTTTCTTTACATTACATTTTAGTTGCAATTTGTAGTTAGATATGTTATTATTATATAAGGTTATGTCTAAATGCCTTGCTTGTAGGAGGACAGGCGAGTGGAAGTAACCGTTCTGGTACTAAATGCCAGTTATGAAGCAATTAATGTTTGCAATCTCAGACGTGCATTGAAGATGGTTTTTAAAGGAACTGCTCAAACTGAGGAAGTGTCTGATTCAGAAATACAGTCACCATCAGCTGTTGTTAAAGTCCCGCATGTAATTCGTTTGGTAAACTATGTACATGTTCCGCGCAGCGTAGTGAAGTTTTCTCGTAAAAACGTACTCGCAAGGGACCAGCACATATGTCAGTATTGCAACAAAGAATATTCAGGGTCTTTGTTAACACTTGACCATGTTATTCCTCTTTCAAAAGGTGGCAAAACCACCTGGGAAAATGTTGTGACTGCCTGTAAACGATGCAATAATAAAAAAGGTAATCATATGCTTCATGAAACACAGTTCAAGTTGAGACGCTTACCGAAAACTCCTTCAATTCTAACGTATTTGCAGCTTAATCGGCATTTTCGTGGCTACCATCCATCATGGAAAAAGTATCTCTATATTAACTGAATTGTATCCCATATATCCTCTGTACCCTTGTCTGTAATAATGACAAGTCCAATAAATATTGTGCAGATGAAAGGGTGGTATTAATCTGAATTAACCTGACAGTATGCCTTACCAAGCACATCCAGATAGGTTGAAAAAACATTGGGAATTCCAGAGAGTCTATAAGTCCGGAAAAAAATACTGGGATGGTTATTTTGTTATATATATATACTCTACCCAGTTAGGTCATGCACGCTTAGGAATTACTGTTAGTAAGAAAGTGGGTAAAAGTGTCCAGAGGAATAGAGTTAAAAGACTAATTCGTGAGGTGTTCCGTTTATTAAGATCTGATCTACTTCCCAACTATGACATTGTTGTTGTAGGTAGATCAGCAGCATGTGAACTTACTGCATCGCAGGTAGAGGAAAGTCTATATAAACTCTTCCGTAAGGCTAAGATATTGTCTACTTAAGTATAAGTTACATGTCTTACCAAAACTTACCGACTATTTGTAGTCAAAAATTACTCCCTACATAATAGGTAAGTCGGATTTAATGGCTTGCTTAAACCTAACCCTAATATACATCTGAATACGATTTATGTAAAATGAAGCGATTATTTTTGTACGCTATCCGCGGTTATCGACGTTTTATTTCCCCACTCTTGCCTCCAACATGTCGCTTCCATCCGACTTGTTCACAGTATGCACAACAAGCCTTTGAAAAATATGGAACATTAAAGGGAATATGGTTAACCATAAGACGGTTGGTAAAATGCCATCCATATCATCCTGGGGGTTTTGACCCACTTAAATAATTAATAATACAAACAGTAATGAATCATAGTGTATTTATATTAGAATGACACTATAGATAATTGAGGAGCACCTAATAGTAAATGGGATCACGTTATATTCTCGCACTCGTTCTAATGGTGGTTGTAATGATTGCCTGGAGTCTCATATTTGGTAATCGTTTTACCCCTGATCAGAACGAATCCGAATTAAGCGAACAGACTCCGTCAAACGGCACACCTGATGTACAACCAGGGGAAATAGAAAATGGCATAAGTACTACTGAAGATTCCTTCGTATCACAGGAAAAACCTGATGATCCGACTGTTCATATCCAAACAAATACATACGATATTACATTTAACGAAAAACTCGCAATCGCAAAAAGATGGGATTTGGTAGAAAAAAATAAAAACGGAGAATTACGATTTCCTGACAGATCAATCACCACCAAGAATCTTGCTCTTAACCTAATTCCAGAAAATGCATTGGACTGTCTCGCAATCCGATTTGGAAATCAAAATCTACAGGATGATTTACAGCGTGCAAAGTGGGAAGCAGATAAGAAGGATATACAACTTCAAAACACAGAAGGATCAGAAACCCTTACATTCACCACAACAATTGGTAAACAACTAAAAGTTGAAAAGATATTCAAATTTTATCCGAATGGTTATATAGTTGATTTGATGTTAAAATTCGAGAATGTCACTGTTGATTCTCAAACAGTACAAATCGGCTCAAATTCACCAGTCAATGGGTATGAATTGCGATGGGGTCGAGGAATTAATGCGGATCTACTTGTTCACGAAAAAAAGGCAGGAAAACCCGGAAGACGCAGCACCAAAGAAGGAGCAAAAACATATATTGGAACCGGAAAACCTACACACGAATTAAAACAAGAAGTGGCATCAGCCACTGTACTTTGGGCAGGGCTAAATAGTCAATACTTTAGTGCATTAATGATTCCTGATCCAAACCTTCAGGCAACTTATACACTTGATTCCTCAATAACAAATCAAACTCCTGATCCCCTTGTCGCTGCACCTGATCAAACCGCTGTCTTAAATATACCAACCTTCTTACTTCAAGCCAATCAGGATAAATCACATACATTTCGTCTATATATCGGACCAAATGATGAAACACTCCTGAAACAAATTACAGCACCTAATGATACAGAAACACCAATTAATTTATCTAAAGTAATAAATTTTGGTTTTTTTGGTCCCTTGTCTTGGGGAATGCTCTGGTTTGTTAGGCAATTATATAAGTTCTTTGGGAACTATGGTGTCGCAATTATACTATTAACTGCTTTAGTGAAGATTGTTTCTTTTCCACTTACACGTAAGGCGCATGTTTCTATGAAGAAAATGCAGGACTTACAGCCTCAATTAACCGAATTACGGGAGAAATTTCGGGATGATCCACAAAAACTAAACAGAGCCACAATGCGAATCTACAAAGAGAACGGTGTAAATCCATTAGGTGGTTGTATTCCATGGTTACCACAACTACCTATCTTTTATGCACTTTTCTCATTGTTGGGAAGTGCCGTCGAATTCCGGGGGGCTTCTTTCCTCTTCTGGATTGATGATCTTTCTGCTCCAGATGTTCTGATAAGACTACCTTTTACAATACCTTTATTATTTTTAGATATAGATGCCATTCGTTTTTTACCTATATTAAATGGACTTACAACATGGCTACAACAGAAATTCGTAGGGGGAATGTCAGCAACACCTGCTACTAGTAATACTCAAGCAAAAATTATGCAATTTATGCCTCTTATTTTCGTATTCCTTTTTTATAACTGGGCTTCTGGATTTGTGTTATACTGGTTGTGCAATAATGTACTTACCGTTGCTCAACAGCAGATACAAACCAGATATTTCCATGATGGTGAATCACAAAATGAAGTGAAACCATCAAAATGACCAATTAATGAGTTTGTGTTTCAAGAGTATAAGTTAACCTTCGACAGTTCATATTGAGGAAATCGCAACTTGAATATCTGAATTTTCAACACACATAGGATTACAACAATATGCAAAATTTCATTGAGACTGAAGCTGAAACTGTAGAAGAAGCAATTGATCTCGCACTATCGGAACTACAAGCTACGAGAGAAGACGTAAACATCATCGTACTAAATGAACCGACAAAAGGCATACTGAGTTTCGGGGCAAAACCAGCTAAAATTCGTGCTGCCCTAAAGAAAAATACCAGTTCTTCTCCTGAATCTATCCTGAAAGAAATCATATCTCGAATTGGAATTGATGCTGAAGTCGAATCTTCACAGACTGAAGGGAGTCAACACCTAAATATGATCACGGATTCTCCCGCCCTACTAATTGGTAGACACGGACAGACACTTGACTCCATTGAACGGATTCTCAATTGTATTGTAAATAAGAATGCACTCGTAAAGAAAAAGGTCTTTGTTGACACAGAAGGATACAGAGAACGACGGGAGGAATCACTATCTGAACTTGCACATCAAATTGCGAGTAAAGTAAAACGCACTCGTCAAGATGCTGTCATGACACCTATGTCTGCCAAAGATCGTCGAGTAATCCATCTTACCCTACAATCTGATGATACTGTTTCCACTTTTAGTCAAGGCGAAGGTGATTTCCGACGTGTTGTAGTTACAATACAGAACGAAAATTGATCCTGAATATTACTTCAATTTATGGTTCCATTATTCCTTATAAATTAGGTTTAAAATATGAACATTGACGATACCATCGCTGCCATAGCAACACCGAAAGGGGAGGGTGGCATCGGTATTGTACGTGTCAGTGGTCCACTCGCCCTTCCTATTGCAAGTGAACTATTTCGTCCATCTCGTAAGGTCCAGACCGAACAACTTCCTTCTCATTCACTTACACACGGACATATCGTTGATAGGTCAACATCAGAAGAGGTTATTGATGAAGTTCTACTCGGTATTATGCGTGCCCCCCAAACCTATACAACTGAAGATATTGTTGAATTTAATTGCCACGGCGGTGTAGTGACGTTGTCCATTGTCTTGGATTTAGTTGTAAAAGCAGGGGCAAGAACGGCTGAACCGGGTGAATTCACAAAAAGGGCATTCTTAAATGGTAGGTTAGACCTCGCACAGGCGGAAGCAGTCGCTGAACTTATCGGTTCTAAAACAGACTTAAGTCGTAAGATTGCGATTAAAGCTCTTGAGGGTAAACTCTCGGAGAGCATAAACATGCTTAGTGATAGAGTTGCGTCCCTTCTTGCTGAAATTGAGGCATCAATTGATTTTCCAGAAGAGGACTTGGATTTCATGAAGATTGAGACGCAATTAACTAATACCCGTAATATTAAGACTGATATGGTAGACTTACTCAAGTCCGCTTCAGAAGGTCGTATTATCAAAGAGGGGATTAATGTTGCAATTTTGGGGAAGCCAAATGTCGGTAAATCCAGCCTTTTTAATGTACTTATTAACACAGCACGGGCAATTGTTACGGATATACCGGGAACAACACGCGATACAATTGATGAATTCATTAGTATAGCAGGCATCCCGATTAATCTTGTGGATACAGCAGGAATTCGACAGACTGATGATCCTGTTGAAAAAGAGGGGGTTCAAAGAAGTAGAGACATCAGTACTAAAGCAGAATTTCTGCTTGTAATGTTTGATGCTTCTGAATCCTTAAATGATGACGATATTCAACTATTACAGATAGCTAATTCACATCCTGCTATTCTAATCTTGAATAAGATGGATCTAAATAACGTAATCAAACCTGAAGATTTAATTAATCACTGTCCAGATAGAAGGGTGGTCCAAACTGCTATTATTCAAGAAAAAGGAG
This sequence comes from Candidatus Poribacteria bacterium, assembly GCA_965205025.1. Classification (GTDB taxonomy): domain Bacteria; phylum Poribacteria; class WGA-4E; order WGA-4E; family WGA-3G; genus MSPOR6. Next base: position 86,756 of record CBDBFU010000007.1, on the reverse strand, counting down.
TTGAACAGTTGAAAACTGCCATACAAGAAGAATTACTCGGTAAGGATTTCACTTTTGGTGAATCCTCTATAATTAGCAATGCACGTCATCAAGAGGCGCTACGTCATGCAAAAACTGCTATTGATCATGTTATAGAGAGTTTAAAAAATAAGATGCCACCAGACCTCGTTTCCGTTGACCTGCGTATATGTCTTGATGCCATAGGTAATATTGTTGGGAAAACAACTACCGAAGACATCCTGGATCGTATTTTTTCACAATTCTGTGTTGGAAAGTAGAAGTAGAATTCTATATTTACCAAGAGATTAAGTCTCTAAGACACAAACCGATATGAATCCCAGGTAGATTCCGTGGGAACTATATTTGCGATTCTGGGTGCATGGATAAATAGATATTGTATATTTGTTGTTTATCTTTAGTAAACAATTGTTTTATTTTTGAGTTATACTCTTATATTTTATATATGCTGTAGAGTCCTGTATTTGAGGATGACTTCTCAAGCAATGACTTCTAAAGAACAAGTTCAATATGACTCAAACATTGGTATTACAAGTGTTTTATTGGACAGTTCAAGTCAGAATATGGTAATATATAACACTTATTGAACTGGTGATATTTAAATGGTTGATATTGTTTAACCATTAATCGGGGAATATCCCTGACAGTTTATTAAAAGGAGAGAATTAATGTGTAATTCTGTTTTAGAAAATAAAATTACTCTACTATCTGCATTTGGCATAATCTTACTACTTGTTGTTTCAATGCAAGTTTATGCTGAAGGAAATATTGTGGAGTGGGGAACATCCATTGAAGAAGCCCAAGTTCAAGCAGCTAAGAGTGGAAAGCCGATTATGATGGACTTCTATACGGATTCGTGAGGTTTCTGTAAGCGGCTGGATGCCGAAACATTTACAAATACAGAAGTTATCGCTCTTACAGAGAAGTTCATTCCTGTTAAGGTAAATCCCCAAGATGATGATAAACCAATCAATAGAGAAACAGGAAATAAATTTGGTGTAACTGGTTATCCTACAATCTTGTTCGTCAGTTCGGATGGAGGATTAATTAAACATCATATAGGTTTTGCACTACCTGAACAATTTTTACCTGTCATGAAAGAGGCGATAAAATTAGAAGAAGATTTTAAAGAGAAGTTGGCAAAGTTTCAGAAAATGCCAGATGACTTATCACTTAATCGAGAAATGGTAAAACTTTATCTCCAACGTCATCAAATTGAAAAGGCTGAACCAATCCTGAAGAAATGGCCGAATGATGTTGATCTTAACCGAGAATTTGCAATTTACTATCTGAGCAAAAATGAGATTGATAAAGCTCTCTTGATAAGAGAAAAGATGCCTGACGATCTCAAGTTGAATTTCGAATTCGTCAAAGCATATCTAAGCCAGAGACAATTTGGAGAGGCTTTAATCATTAGTGATACGATTCTTGCATTAGACCCTAAAAATGACTCTGGTATACTTCCTGATATGCACTATGAAATCGCTTTAGGTCATGCTCGCAGGATACAGAATAGTCCGGAAGAACTTAAACAAGGATTTTTCGATACTGCTGTGGAACACTTCCAAATCGTCATAGATAAATATCCAGATAGTGTACGGAATGAGATTTCCCAACTCTATCTTGGCGTAACATATTCACTTGTAGGTAAATACCATACATCTATTGAAGTTCTTGAAAAACTAATTAATCATTCATCTGATGAAAATATAAAAAAACAGGCTGAAGCGAACTTAAATCGTGTTAAGCAATCGGCTGCAGATGCTGCTGGAAATGATAATTAGTCTGTTAAGTCTTTTACTTCTGCGGGGGTGAGATATCTATATTGCCCCTGCGGAAGATTTCCTAACGATAACCTGCCAACTTGTGTCCTTTTCAAACGTATCACCCTGTGACCTACTGCCTTAAACATTAACCTAACTTGCCGTTTTTTCCCTTCATGTATAATTACCCTCAACTTTGCTATCATTCCGCTTCTATTTCTCCTATCAGATATAGTTGCTGAAGTCGATAAATTCGTATCTAATAATTCAATCTTTGCTGGTGATGTTATACTTTTTGGGATTTTAACACCTTTACGAAGGCGATTGAGAGAACGGTTGGTCGGAACACCATTCACCCATGCAAGATAAGTCTTTTCAATTTCATGACTCGGATGCATCAGACGATTTGCAAATTGTCCATCATTCGTAAATAGTAAAAGTCCTTCAGTCTCCAAATCTAAACGACCCACTGGATATATAGACTTAGGTAAGTCGGTTAGTAGATCCATTACTGTTTGACGTCCCCGTTCATCATGTCGAGTGGTGATATATCCAGCAGGTTTGTTCAACATGAGATAAATTCGGTGTGTTAATGGCTCTACCAGTTCGCCTTCATATTCTATAGTATCTGTCTGCACATCTATCGGATGCCCCGGTATGAATACCGTCGTGCCGTTGACTGTCACACGTCCTTCACGTATAGAACGTTTTACTGCACGTCGAGAAGCAACACCTGAAGTAGCTATAAATTTTTCTAATCGCACTTTTACCTGCCAAAACTACGATTCAATCTGCCAATTTCTTTCAGTTGCTATTCTTCGAAGTTCCCTATCCGGATTCACTGCAACTGGATTGCCGAATAATTCCAATTTATGTACATCAGAATGATGATTACCGTAAGCGTATGAGGAACTTAGATCAAATCCATGGACGGAAGCAAGCTCTTGAGCAAGTGCTGCTTTGTTTTCAGCATAAGGATGTAGACCAACTCGGTTACCAGTGAATTTTCCTTCTGATACTTCAAGCTTGTGCGCAACCATAATGTCAGTCTGAAAATGTTCATGAAATAGCTCAACTATAAACCACAATGAACCTGACATAAGGATTACTGTTCGTCCTTCATTACGATGAGTATCTATGAGGGATGATATGTGAGGGGTTATACTACCTCGTAGTGAATTTACAAAGCAATCTTGAGCCAATTTAGAAAGACGGTGTTCATCTAAACCTCGTAGATGCACTCTGCAGGATTTTGCTTTTGTATAAGATCTTACTTTAAAGAGATGTGAAACCCAAGCAAGGAGATTTGGTAGTGGAATTTCTCCTTGATTTAGCAAATAGTTTAGAAAGACTTTCTCTGAAGATTTCCGTATGAGTGTACCATCAAGATCGAAAATTGCACATGTCTTTTTCATTATATCTCCTGTCCTAACGCTAAACGATAAGCTTTTACAGCTGCTTCCATCCCAATATAGAGAGCGTCTGCCATCAAATGATGTCCAATAGAAACTTCTTGTAAACAAGGTAATTGCTGCAGTCGGGGAAGATTATCAAGATTAAGATCATGCCCCGCATTGACACCGAGACCTATGTTGAGTGCCTTTTCGGATGCGTTCCTTAAGAAGACAAATTCACGGGAGATATGCATTTCTGTCTGTGCTTCAGCATAAGGTGCTGTATATAGTTCAATTCTATCCGCCCCGATGTCTAATGATCTTGATATTTGATCAAAATCGGTTCCACTAAACAAACTGACTCTAATTCCAGCACTCTTTAGTGATGATATTATAGGTTTTAACATCTCACCATCTTTCTTTATATCCCAAACCGTGTGACTTGTTATTTCACCACTGACAACTGGCACGAGGGTACACTGGGTCGGTTTAACATCCAGAACCATATCAATCAGTTCCGCACGCGGATCTCCTTCAATATTATATTCTATATTTCTACCATTTTGGTCATTTATCTCTTTTAGGTGATGTGCGATTTCATACACATCAGTTGGTGTAATGTGTCTTTGGTCCTCGCGAGGGTGTACAGTGATACCTTGTGCCCCTGCTTCAATACAGGTGTCCACGGCAGTTAAGACTTTTGGTATATCACCACCTCTTGAATTACGCAATGTAGCCACCTTATTTACATTGACACTTAAAGCAATCATTCTACCTCTCTTCTATTATATTATTGAATGTGACAGTGAGTTTGTCAAACGGTACGATTAGGGAACTGTATCTGCATAGAGTGGATTTGCAAAATAGGTTCAACGGAGTATTGAGTATTTCTAAAATTCAAAATAGATTGACTAATAATGTTGATAGAAATTGACTGTTTTTAAGATAATCACACCTATGGAAATATACCTAACTGCAAGTAGGAATGAGCAATTTTGTCAATAGCATTGATAAAAGCTGCTGCTCTACAGTCAACTTCAGGTATTCCATATTGTAACCGGATTTCTCGTATCTCTTGATATGCATTTATCATAGTATCTTGAAGTCCAGAATTCACTAAATCTGTTTCATCTGCTCCGTGTACTGACTTCCTTTCGTTATCGGAAAATTGATAGCCTGTTGCATTTTCAACAGCACGTAACATAGCATTGTATGTCCCCTCTTCAAAACGTTTACCAATTCTGCCGAATCGGACATGAGAAAGATTTCTGAGCCATTCGAAATAGGATACTGTTACACCTCCAGCGTTTAGATAGGTATCTGGGATGATTAATGCTCCCTTTTCTTTTAGAATGGTATGGGCTTTAAAGGTTGTTGGTCCATTTGCTGCTTCTCCAATGATACGCGCCTTAATACGGGAGGCATTCTCTTCGGTTATCTGATTTTCTAAGGCTGCAGGGATTAATATATCACATTCTAATTCTAAACATTCGTCTGGATTCTCAATATATATTGCGTCTGGAAAGTTACAGATAGTGCCATTTTCTGAGCGGTAATCAGAGAGTTTCTCAATATCAATGCCTTTTGGGTTATAGACAACTCCATCAATTTCGGAAATTCCGACAACGACCGCATCCTTTTCAAACAGAAATTTCGCTGCATGGTAACCTACATTTCCAAAACCTTGAATTGCTACAGTCTTTCCTTGTATACCTGGTTCCAAACCGATCTGTTTCAGATCTTCAGCATAGTTGCATACCTCTTCCAATCCGAAAACAACACCACGACCAGTAGCTTCTTTTCTACCTTCAATTCCATTTTGATCTATAGGTTTCCCTGTAACACATGCCATAGCATCCAGTTTATCAGGGGACATTGTGATATATGTATCAAATATCCACGCCATTTCGTCTTCACTTGTTCCGAAGTCTGGGGCTGGAACATCTACCCCTGGACCTATATAGTTCTTCTGAATCAATTCGTAGGTATAACGACGGGTGATTCGTTCCAATTCACTGTCTGAATACTCGTTTCTATCGAGTTGTATACCCCCTTTCGCACCACCAAATGGTAGGTCTACAAGGGCACATTTATAGGTCATTAAAGCGGCAAGTGCCATGATTTCATCTTCATTTACAAGAGTACTATAGCGAATTCCCCCTTTTGTCGGTAATTTATGGTGACTATGTTCAGCACGCCATCCGTGTAAGGTCTCAATATCTCCATTGTCACGTTTGATGGGAAAGGTGAAATGACAAGAACTGTTACATATTTTGATCTGATCCAAGAGTCCGGCAGGATGATCTGTGAATTGGGCAGCATAGTCAAAATTCTCATTGACTTTCTGAAAAAAAGATAGGTTTTCTGCCATCTCTTCACCTTAAAACTATTTAAATATAATTGTTGAGACTGAATGAATTTGGATTATCTTATGATAAGGTGAACATAGGATATGTATAGAAAATGTCATTAACTTTGCCGTATGTATTTTTGTAATCTTGCATCGGCTTGTACTTCACCCACATATATATCACCATGGGAATCTAACCAAATGCCGTGGGGACATGCCATAAATTCGCCGGGAACTTCACTACCACGTTCACTTCCCCATCTCGAAATAACCTCACCATCCAGAGTCATAATTGAGATACGTTGACCAAGTTCAGCTATATATACTAAATCATCTTCATCAATATATATCGTATCAGGTTGCAATAGATCAACCCATTCCTCTATATATTCACCATCCAATGTAAAAAACTGTATACGATTATTTTCACGATCAGCAACCATAAGACGATTGCGAGGATCAACTCTAACACAATGGGGTAAGTCAAACTCTCCTGGACCTGAACCGGGTTTTCCCCAGGATTTAATCAACTCTCCATCAGCGGAATACTTATGTATCCGAGAATTGCCGTATCCATCACTAACATACATCTCACCATCTGGTCCGAGCGCAAAATCAGTAGGTAAATTGAATGGTTCACCTTCCGCACCAGGTTCATCCATTGTACCCAAAGTCATGAGTAACTCACCATCTGTTGTAAACTTTTGTACTACATGGGTTTCACGTTCAGTACAATAGATATGATCGTTTTCATCTATATAAATTCCGTGTGCATCCTTAAGGATATCATCACCCCATGATGTTAAAAAATCACCATCTCTGTCAAATACTACCATTGGATGTTCGCTACGACTGTAAACATAGACACGATCTTGAGAATCAACAGCAACTGCAGGAATCCATCCAAATTCCCAGCCTTCCGGCAATGACCACCAATTCTCATGCACCCTATACTGATGTGTTCCTTGTCCAAAAATCATAAGTCTCTCCATATTTCAAATGAATTGTGTCATTTTAGCAGATAGATTGCCATATATCAAGGTAATTTAAAAACGAAATAAAAACCAACTCAAGTATGACATATATTTGTATATAATATATTGCTTCCAATTCTATTCAAAGTGTTTCCTATACCACGTTGTTGTATAACTTGAAAGAATTCCTTTGCTATACCGTCTGGAAATAACCCTGTCTGATCCAATGATCAATGAATATATTAACTGTTCACTATCTCATCTTTGATTACTGATAAAAAATTCACTCTTTTGGTAAATACAGTATGGCAATCAATTATGTTTAGATTTACCATTTATTACGTTGGAGTTCTCAGTTAATCTTGGTAATCGGAAGTCTTACTGTTATATGTCCTGATAACAGGAGTATACCATTGGATTTAGCTCAGATTGTTGGTGTTAATGTATGTGGATAAGCAGTAGGAAGGATTAAATGGTATACATAAACTATTCGATAAGAGTCAATTGTTATGTTAACTAACGTCCAACCACACTAATTTTACCTATGTTTCTTCTCGAGAAGCGACCTTATGGTGGTGGCATGATATATTGATATAATCAATCTTAGGTTGGACTGTCCACTTGCACAACACGATAATATAATGAGAGTTTTGAAGTGTGTATTATATAATGTGAAATCTGTAATTAAAGATTAAATAAATATTTCGGTAATCCATTTCACAAAATGATCGTAGGGACCGGGGTTACCTGTCCGTATATTGCCGAATTTAAAAGTTGATCTTGATTACAGATTTTGATGTAAAGAAACCCATGCTATTCATACCATCATTCAATTATTGTATCTCTGAGGCTATGGAGAAGATATTTTGGGGTAGTTAGCTCTTTTGTGGTCTCACTTCTTTCTGTAACTTCTTCAATTTCAGCGATGTATACCCGTCTCAATGTAACGTTTTCAACGGTATCAAAAGCTTCCTCTGTAAGATGTCCAGTAAAAGTTTTGTCCTTGGTCTTTATCTCAAATCTATTTGTTTTAAGGGAAGCTCCAATTAAAATTCCGGTGACAGTGTGCCAAGATGGAGTTTCATCATGGTAGGTCTCAAGAATTTGAATTACTTCTTGAATCTTAGAGTTTGTTAGATATGCTGTTCCGCCACGATTTGGGTTTGGTGATTTCCATGTGAATTTTGTATCTACTACAGATTCATGAAATGACTTCAGGAATTTTGTATATTTCTTTGCTATTCTCAGTTGTGACAGATGTTTTTTTAGTTCAACTTTATTGCTTTCGGCATTAAGAAGTTTAAGAAATGTTTCTATCGCATCTCCACATTTAGAATCTTCGAACAGTTCAAGTTGAGTCTGTTTTTTAGAAGCGAGTCGAATATCAAATGAACCAGTACCAACTTCTAATAATGAAAATTGCATACTGTTTCTTATTTCCTCAGTGATTGTATTGGAGTTATCAACTATCATTCCAATTGTGTAAATTACGTTCTGGAAACTCTCTAAAATATCACTAATTAAGTTAATTGGTGCTTCTGCTTTAAGACCATCTGAAAGGTTTAGAGATAGGTTCAATATTTCTTGTCTTCTTGATTTTGCTATTATTCCACCATCAGTTTGTATATTGAGAATATCTGTATCAAGATCAAGTCTCTCACCAACAACTGGAAGCATATCCTTTGATATCTGATCTCGTTGTAAGGAATCAATCATAGGTAAGGAATCGTTGTATGGAAATCTTACTTGAAGAACATTTCCAACTTCTGTATCAGCAAATGCATCATGGAGATCAATTTTTCCTGAACGAATCAGATTAAGACGTCCAATTGAGACAGCAGCATAGAGCCATGTTTCATATTGTTCGTTTTCATCAGCTGCTACAACGAGATATAAATGTCCTGCGGCGTTTTTGCAGGAGAAAAGAATCGGTTCATCATAGTATGCGTAGGTTTCTATAAGTTCAAAATTACCTAAACCTGGGACATTGAGTGTATCAACCATCTTTGTATCCTTCTTAAATGATTGTCAGCACTTTATTCGTCTATTACTTTAAATACGTGCCAAGGTTTTGCATTAGGATCTACCCACCATGTATGGTGAGTCTTATAGTTTCGTGATGGTGTATGTTTAATTACACCTAACGTTGAATTCAACTCACCTTCCGCAATTTGTCTTTTTCTCATTTTTCCACTACTGCGTTGTAGTTTCAGTATGTCCTGCATGCCTTTACATACAGAAATTCCACACCCTATACATATTTGTGCGTTTGGTTTATTCTCAAACCGCTTGGAATTTTCAATAATTAGTGGAATGAATTCCTCCTGCTGAACAGGATCTTGCTTCACAAGACGATAAACAATGCCTGAAGTGGGTTTAGCATCCTCAGGCGGACAGTCCTCTGGATAATAGTCAGGCCATTTCAACTCGGTATTCCTTCCATTCTGCATGCCATTGATTACCGAGTGTGAACCTATTAACACTCCGATATATTATAACATACTATGTTTTTAAACTTCAAATCAGATTGTGGCAATATCAAATATTCTTTTCAAATGAAGATTAAGAAAATATTTCGGTAATTCTAATTTTCCCAAACCCGGTAGGTGCGGTTTCCTAACCGCACTGGACCTTTCTTCAAAATTGCCGAATTTAAAAATTAATCTTCATAAGAAACTGAGATATAGGATACGTCATATAATGAGAAATGTCAAGATGATGAAATAAAAGTATCTGGAAGATAAGGTTGAAATATAGCTTGGAATCTGATAAACTATATCTTAGAAGAATGTGGGTTCGTAATACCAATTAAAGAATCTTCTCAAAAGGATCACTATGCAAGAACTTTATGATACACAACCTCCAGTTCCTCCTTCACGAGCTATACTTGTAGGTGTAAAATTGCGAAATACCTTGATGCATGAAACTGAGGAATCCCTTCAGGAATTGCAGCAGTTAACCGAAACTGCGGGGATTGAAGTTGTATGTGAAACAATTCAGCCACGAAATACACCGAATCCCAGATATTACATCGGTGAAGGTAAGGTTGAAGAATTAAAAGGGGTGGTAAAGGAACTCGAAGCCGATGTGATTATTTTTGATGATGAACTGTCTCCCGCTCAAACCCGCAATATTGAAAATGAGATTGATGTGGCAACACTTGATAGAACAGGTTTGATTCTACAAGTGTTTGCACAACGTGCATCGACGAGTGAAGCGCGATTACAAGTAAGTCTGGCACAACTTGAGTATGCATTACCACGGCTTACACGGATGTGGACACACCTTTCCCGTATGGCAACTGGCGGTGGAGGCGGTGGGGCTGGATCCCTACGTGGACCGGGTGAAACACAGTTGGAAATGGACAGACGCTGGATCCGAAAGCAGATTTCTCAGGTGAAAAAAGCGTTAGAAACAGTGGAAAGACGAAGGCAAGTCCAACGACAAAATCGTTCAGATAAAATCAACGTGTCTCTTGTTGGCTATACGAACGCAGGGAAATCAACACTTTTCAATACACTCACAGGAGAAAAAGTATTAGCGGAAGACAAACTGTTTGCTACATTGGATTCGACGACGCGCCGAGTCAGTCTACCTGAAGGAAATCAAGATATTCTCCTGAGTGATACAGTCGGTTTTATCAAGAAATTACCCCACCAACTTGTAGCCGCTTTTAAAGCTACTTTGGAGGAAGTTACAGAGGCAGATCTCTTGTTGCATGTTGTTGATGTAAGCCATCCAGAGGCAGAAGCACAGATCGCTGCCGTGGATACGGTATTAACAGAATTAGAAGCATCTGATATTCCGATGGTGGTAGTATTGAATAAGATTGATCAGTTGGAGAACGAAGATACATTATATATTCTAAAGAGTCGTTATTCAGATGCGTTGCCTATTTCAGCACAACGTGGAGACGGTCTGGAAGAGTTATTGGATTCGTTAGCAGAACGTTTTTGTTCCAGTGGTGCTACATTATATCTGAATATTCCTTATACAGATGGCAAAAAGCTTGATATGTTGTATAAACATGGGACGGTGTTGGGTACGGATTATGCTGAGGATGGCGTCCATGTGAAGGCACGGTTACCCACCCGGTATGTAAAATCAGTATCTCAGTATTCAATATCCCCTGATCTTGTACAATGTGGATAACAGAAAAATACCCTTTGTAGTAGAAACGACTTCTCTTTGTAGATGCAGAAGAGAAATCAGAAGTAGGATATAAAACAATCTTGAAATCGCGTTACCTTGGAATAGAATGATTGTTTTAAGGACAACATATAATGGGTTGGTTAGATAAGATTGATATTGCACATGACCTTCAGATGTGTCCGGATTGTGATCGTGAGTATGAAGTGCTTAAACAGTTCTTGGGAGAAGAAAAAGAGAATCCTCTTGAATTGATCGATATGGTATTTAACGATACCTATTATATTGAGTTCCGGTGTCCGCAATGTCTTGAAACACGTTACTTGGCTATAAAGTCGTTGACACCAAACCAGTTCTATAATGAAAAGGAGAAAGTAGAGAGAAAATGAAAATAGGTGTTACCCAAATAATACTCGGTGGAATGTCCTTAGACGATACACTTTCATTGTGCCAAGATGCGGGTTATGATGCAGTTGAGCTTACTTTCGGGGAAGATCAGGACACGGACATTAACATGAGTGATGATGAACTGCAAGGTATCGCATCAAAATGTGCAGACGCAGGAGTTGAGATTAGTAGTATCACTGCCGGCTATAAGGATCGTGGGAGTTTGTTAAGTCTTGATGCTGAAACCCGTCAAAGTGGTGTACGTTCTTTGGCTCGTGGTTTAGAAGTAGCTGGAGCACTCGGTGTTGGTGGGATTTTACTTCATCCAGGGCAACTATCTGTTGAAGGAACATATCAAGAGGTATGGGATAACCTTGTTGGACATCTAAAAGATCTTGCCCCAGCTGCAGAATCTCACAAAGTCGCAATTGGTTTAGAAAATGTATGGAACAAATTCTTATTGAGTCCAAAGGAAATGCGGGATATTGTCGATGAAGTGGGTAGCGACTGGGTTGGTACTTATCTTGATACGGCTAATATGATGGCATACGGTTATCCTGAACATTGGATTCGTGAACTTGGTTCTCGTATTAAGCGTGTCCACTTCAAAGATTTTTCTCGAGGTTCACATCAATTTACCAACCTATTAGATGGAGATACAGATTGGGCAGCAGTAATGGAAGCCTTCCGTGCTATCGGATATGATGGTTATGTGATTCATGAAGTAGGTGGGGATAGAGACGCACAAATTGATCTTGCCGAACGGATGCGTAAGATAGTGGCGATGTAAGGATTTTAATGAGAAGGCGATGGTTCATACCATCGCCAGATGCCGGAGGTCGGACTCGAACCGACATGGACCTAAGGTCCGCTGGATTTTGAATCCAGTGCGTCTACCAGTTTCACCACTCCGGCTGTTTTAAGAATACTTTAATAACATATAGCACATTTCAGAACGGCTAAAGTTTTGTATAAGACATTGTTTGTTCTACAAGAACACCGTCAGTTAAGTCTGAAATTCTGCTGAATTGCTAAGATTTCAGCCTTTAAATAATACTATATTATCAAAGAAAAGTCAATAAATTATGGCAAACAGAAAGAAAGGTCTTGGATCAGAAAGTACACTGCAACGCATCACGACTTTGGTTGTAGCTTTTGTGTTGCAGCTCCGTGAAAAAGAGACATGGCAGGCATTGACGCGTTGGATCTCTTGGCGTGTTTTACCAAAACGCCGTCGAATAATGAAGTTGAAACGTGAACTGAAACCGCTTTCTGAAAATGCAGCACCTGAAACCCATGCACTACGGGATGAAGTTTTTTTAAAGAGTTGCTTAGAAGTACAAAAATTTGAAGATCAAGAGATTTTGCTGGAGATTCTCAACAATGTTGAACAACCCCTTGGGTTAGAACAAATATTCTTCTCCTCATTGTACCCAATCTTAATAAAACGTGATTTTGCAGCGATTCCAATTCTTACAGATACACCACATCGTTTAGAAGTTGAGATAGGTTATCTTGGACACAATGAAGACTACTTTTTCTGGGTATTCGAAATTGATAATAATAGAAGGATGTCTTTAAAAACTGCGCTTGATGTCCGAGAAGCACAACGTGATGATAAACGATACGTCATTTATACCTTGGGTTGCACTGGACTTGTAGAAACAGATTTTGCTGAGTATGCTGAACAGTGGCTCCTAAATATGCCACGCTTAGCTGTTGCACTACCGCTTTTAGCAACGGCTTATGCTGAACAGTGGATACTTAATGTTCGAATCTATTTTAGCCATATCCTGAAAGATTTGAAGAAGCGAAATTACAAAGTTACAGCACAGGCAATACCTGATTTTGAACGGGAGCGGTTGTCAATTTTACGCCGGCTTTCCCTTGTTCAGCTAAGAAGACGTCAATTTCTGTCCGGACGCCGAAATCGGGCAGGTATATACCGGGTTCGATAGAGAAACACAAACCTTGGATAAGAAGCCGTTCATCTCGGGTTTCCAAGTTGTCTAAATTCGCTCCATTCCCATGAATGACTGTTCCTATGTTGTGTCCAGTTCTGTGAATAAAGTATTCTCCATACCCTTTTTCTCTAATATAACCTCGAACACAATCATCAACAGTATATCCAGGAATTGGTTCGTTGGCTTCCCACTTTTTCTGTATAAATGCCACAGCCCTATCCCTTGCTTCCCGAACGATTTCAAAAATATTAACATACTTATCAGGTACAGTAATTCCCGCATAAGCAACCCAAGTGGTATCAGCGAAAACTGCATCAGGATCTTTCTGTTTTGCCCATAGATCAATTAGAATAAAATCATTAACCTCTATTCGTTCGGAGATTGTAGCGGAAGGTGCGTAATGTGGATCAGCACTGTTGGCATTGACAGCAACTATGGGAGGATGGTTGGTAACCAACTCCATTTCATCAAACTGGTGCATAATCTGTTGCTGAACATCATATTCGGTTATATTATTTCCTGCTTTCAGTTGCTCCCCAATCCACTTAAATGCGTAATCCTTTGCTTGAAGAACTAAATGTGCGGATTTTTGATGTCCGAGAAATTGTTCTTCACTCAGTCGTGCTTCTATATATTGTGCAAGTTCTGCAGATGAGTAAATTTCAACACCAAGACTGCGAACCCATTCCAATGTTCCTGCATCTACACGTGATATGTAAGGGATTGCAGCATTTGGTGAATACTCCATCACAACAGATTTGACACCTCTAAGAAGGGATTGCATTTCTTCATTGAGTTCTTGCCATCCAGCATATAGAGAGACTTTTCCCGGCACGTCTGTAAAATTTGATGTTTCGATTTTATGGATTAACCAGTGTGGTTCGTCTTGCGGGGTAATAAGACAGTACCACCGTCGCGTAATGTTTTTTTCTGTTAAACCAGCTGCATTTTGTGATATAGGGTTGATACCCCGGGAAGTCATAGAGAAGCCATGCTTCAATTTTCAATTCGGATAATGCGGATTGTATTTCTGATATGTTCATTTTTTGGTATTACAAGACTATCTTTATGATATTATAGTTATCATAATAGCAGCATGGTTAGATTGTGTCAAAATATTGACAATGATAAGGAATCCAGCTGCTGTGTTCATAGTGTTGATATGATGTGAATAGGATGAGTTTATATGTTCTTTCCGATTTTCAAAAAATAAAAGTACATATTGTAGGAGAATACCAATGGATAGACAAAGTTTCATTACAAATCTTATTAATATATTTAATATAATACCACCATCTGCAATAGTATTTTGGACAACTGTATTTGTAGTTTTATCAGTTATAGTGCACATCGTTTTTTGGGTTTGGTGTATATCTGGATGTATTACGATTACGTAAAGAAGGACGCAGAATCTTCTTTGTCCATACCAGTATATGGTTCTTCGCCACACTCATTGGCGGTGTATTTGTCGCAGGAATCTATTGGGTCTTACATCATTCCCGCCTAAATCCATCAATTGAATTACAACAAATTCAAAATGATGAATAAGACAATCAAATAGAAGTAAAATCTATAGAAAAACAAGAAGAACCCGTAATATCAATAGCTACGGGTTCTTTAAAGTAAAAAATCCAGACTTATTATTCAAATGTAGACTTTAATCTACCCCACTTGGTCGTCAATTTCCCTTTCGGTTGAACAGATAGAAAAGCAGAATTATCCGCAAGGTAATTCAGTATATTCTTAGTGAGCATTCTAAGGTTATCACTTTCTTCTGACTTATTATCAGTATAGACACCATTGTGGTGACCAAGGGTGATAATTTTTCCATCCTGAACATCATACTCAACTAAAGGACGTTCACCTCCGCCTGCTCCTCCACCACGTGTTTTTGTACCAAGTATTGTTCCTGTGGGATTCTTTAGCTGCAAAGTTATGAAAGTCTGAAGTGAATCCACCCTGGTCCATACTTGTAAGGAATATAGGTCCATTTGTATCAAAACCTTTGAAGATGGGATGGTTTTTAGCCTCAGCTGTCGGTTTTACTCCAATTGGTGGAGGTCCCTTGCCAAGGGGGTTGAAACACCCGCGGATTCCCACCTTTTTCCACACCAAGATCTACGACGTATCGGAGTCCTACAGCAGAAAGGAAGATGCTCCCACCTGATTCTATATAGTCG
Organism: Candidatus Poribacteria bacterium; assembly: GCA_965205025.1. Lineage (GTDB taxonomy): Bacteria > Poribacteria > WGA-4E > WGA-4E > WGA-3G > MSPOR6. The sequence continues at coordinate 71,577 of CBDBFU010000007.1, read as the reverse complement.
AGAACTGCTTTCTTAGTTCCATCCGATAGAAATGCATCAGGTAATTTATTTGTTTTTGTATGTAAGAGCCATAGAACGGCGTATTGATCTAATTTCAATGCAACTCCAGCGTTATTCTTAAATGTACCATTATCATTTGCAATTAACCTTGCCGTTTGATAATTCTCATCTACCCAATTGTAAGCTGCTTCTTCAACTTCATGCGGTTCATCACCGGATGTTATAAAACCAACAGTGATATCAGATGAATATACTGGAAGAGCGAATATTACGGATAATAATATCTTTATAATCATACATTGACATATTATTATAGATCTCATAGTACTATTCTCCTAAAAGTTTTCTATATATTATATTATATTAACATCAGTTTGATACTAAAAAATGTCAGTTCGATAAACAGAATTTTGTCCTGAAGATAGTCTTTGTAGCACAAACTTTCCAGTTTGTGCACTCTGGTGTTAACTAAAAGTTCGGGTTACAATGTGTCTTATCAAACTCACCTTATATTAACATAGTATATTAAGAATATCAATTTGAATACAGACATTTCAATCTATCAAAGTTAGTTGACAAAATATGTTAATGTGTTATCATATTGAAGAAAATATGTTAATGTGTTATCATATTGAAGATAAAGAGGTTCAATTTGTATCGGTTCTTGGGTTTATATACCGAGATCTTTATGAATAGAGTCAATTTAAAACTATTAATTCTCATTTATTGATGAAATTATTCACAATATTAAGGAGCAATATGTATAGAAAATTGATAAGATATTACTGTATCAGCACTGCTATAATCGTGTTTATGGTAACTGGTATGATCTATACTGAAGCGCAAGTGAATGATCCAACACTTTCAGTGTATTATAATTTCGATGAAGATGGTGATACAGTGAAAGACAATTCACTTAACGGAAACCATGGTACAATTGTTGGGGATGTCAATCGGGAAGAAGGCGTTTATGGAAATGCTATTGTTTTGGAAAACCAGTCTTGGATTGATATGAATGGTCCAGAATTTGAGGGTGGACCAGTTGATGGCTTCACCATCGCTGTTTGGTCAATCATTCAGGTTCAAGTGATCCACAAACATTACTTGATGCCATTGGTACAGATCATGGAAGTGGTCTATTCCATATGGAAATTCGTACAGGTGGTTTCAGATTCTTTCATCGGATGGATCAAACACAACTGTCTTCAATATTAATCCAGGTCCAGTCATAGAAGCGAATAAGTGGGTTCACTTTGCCGGAACTTATGATAGTGATTCAGGAGATATTAGAACTTATATTAATGGAGAAGAAACTCACACAGGTGCTGGATCTGGAAAATGTTCCGATAACTGGGGTGTGTCTGCAGGAATTGGTCATCATAAGAATGGTCGATGGTTCGATGGACGTTTGGATGAGTATTACATTTTTGGTCGCGCTCTACCAGAAGATGAAATATCGGAAGTAATGAATGGAGCACTTTTAGCGGTTGAACCTTCAGATAAGTTGGCAACAACTTGGGGAGACATTAAGTCTCATCGATAGCGTAGAGTCTCAAATATTCCAAATTGGCTTGGATTCGGTCTATCACTGATTCAAGCCAATTTCATTTGTAGTTGTTAATGGTGAACGGTATCGTTTTCACCTCTGATTTTTCTTGACTTAGATCAAGAGATATATGAAAAATGAGATAAATTTGATTGCAGGTTATTTGTAATATTACAGGTAATTAGGCAATGTAAACTTTATTTACAAGTTTAGAAAGGAAAAAATCAATGTGTAAGAGTAGGACGAGACAGATATATATCTGTCAGGACTTACGCATTTCATCTTAAAGTCCCCCTGATAAGGGGGATTTAGGGGGTTAAAACACTGAAATGACGGCTTTTTAAGTCAAATTTTACCTTTTTCTGCTTAAGTTGCGTAAGTCCTGTCTGTTTTTCAATATTGTTTTTTGTAGGAGTGTGTTTACACCCCGCAAATGCAGATCTTAGCGATCCAACTTTATCGGTTTACTATAGTTTTGATAAAGAAGGGGAAACTGTTAAGGATGGATCTGTTAATGGTAACGATGGTACAGTAGAAGGAAATGCAAAATGGGAAAAAGGTGTAATAGGGAAGGCTATCGCATTGGAAACTAACGTATGGATCGATATGAACGGTCCTGAATTTGTGAACGCACCATTGGATGGTTTCACCATCGCTGTTTGGGTCAACCATACCGGTTCTGGAGATCCTCAGACGTTGCTTGATGCAATTGGCACGGGTCATGAAAGCGGACTCTACCATATGGAGATTCGTCCAGGTGGATTTAGATTCTTCCATCGAAATAATGCCAATGCACAGGTTTTCAATATCAACCCAGGTCCAGTGATTGAAGCAGATAAATGGGTACATTTTGCTGGAACATACGACAGCGATAGCGGGGATGCCATAACCTATATTGATGGTGAAATGACACATAATGCTAAAGGGAATGGTAAACTCTCAGATGATTGGGGTGTGACTGCAGGAATCGGTCACCATAAGAATGGTCGATGGTATGCAGGACTACTGGATGAGTATTATCTATTTGGTCGTGCCTTGTCAGTTGACGAAATTAAACAAGTTATGGATGGAGAATTTCTGTCTGTAGAACCTGAAGATAAGTTGACAACAACTTGGGGAGATATAAAAACTCGTTAGTAAAGATATTTCTTAGTATAGATTGGCTTGAACACAGTAATTTAATGGGTTCAAGCCATTTTTATTGATTTATGGTTGTTAGGTAATGGTTAATAATTGTTGGGAATAGTCTATTTAGAATTAATCTGTTAAAAGTGGTCTCTCCTTACTCAACTTGTAGGTTGGGTAGAGCGAAGCGAAACCCGAATTACTCCTGAAATGATGTTTTATTTTTAGGTTCGTCCCTTACTCATAACAGCCCCAGCGGGACGAAAGGTGTGTAGAAAACGTACAAACCCCGGGGAATGGCATAAGGATTCATACCCGGTGAATGCTAAATAGCATTCATACCGTTGAGGGTGTGTAAAGTTTTTGGCATGAATATTACGGAATCATAGGGTTCTTTTTTCCATGTATTATATTGAACCAAGGGTAATTCTTGTGTAAATTTACTGTTTTTAGCAATTCACAATCGTTATATTTATATTTCCAATATGTTGAAAAAAGTTACACTTTTTGTCACATGGTGTGACATTGATAAAACCCCTCTCCCGTCAGTACTACACTGGGTTTAGAGACACTTTTTTAAGGTTACAAGAATTTGCAAAAATGACGGAACTTGTGTCTTTTACTTTTCTTTTAATCCATTGATTTGGAATCGTTTGAATGTGAAATATCCTAACCGTCCATTTTGACAAGATATTAGAAAATATCCGATAAATCATAGATTTGGAGGATTCATTGGTCTTACCATTTACAATATTTTGAACCAACGGACAGGGAAATCCGAATTCTATGAAGAGAATTATATATGTATGGACGATTCGTAGTAATGAGGTACACTGTAGATTTCTGGTGTGTATGATAGTCTGTTCTGTTTGAAGTCGGTCTAATTTTAAGTTTTTTGAGTTTTTCAAGTTTTTTGAGTCTGTTTTTAAGAAATGATTTTTTAATGAGCCGAAAACCCTGTTGTGGGTTGGGATAACAAAGGATTTGATTAATAGGTGTAAAATTTTAAAATTTGAAAAACTAAAAAAATATTCGGTTGAATTCGCATTGATATTCCTCTGTAACCCCTTTTTTAGATTTTGACTATATATGTTTTGAGAACGATTCTCAAAAGGTGATAATTCTGAATGTTTTAGTTGTAATTCTAACATGGATATTCCTATTCTACAGATAAATGTGTTAGCCTTAGTTTGCAATTATTGAACGATATAGTATTGTATCATTTTATTTGCATTTTGACAAATATTTTTAATTTATTTTATATTATTGTGATATATGTGTGTTAGTTGTTAGATATTTGTGTTTTCTTCAATTAATTTTATAGTCTTATGGAAAAGTGTAAAATTAGATTTTGATATAGTTTATACTAAAAAATGTATTTGATCCGTTTCTATTACGTAAAATTAATGCCATAAACTTTACACACCCAGAATGCGACTTTTGTTTGATTTTAGGGTGTTTTTATAGTATGATACTGTTGTTTAGGATATGATACTGTTGTTAATAGCTCTTGGTGATATATTGATCAACGGGTCTACGAAAAGACACATAATTAAGTTGTACAGTTTTGGGTGGCATTGTGCAGCATTCTGGGAACCAGACGTGTCTGCCATCCTTTCACCTTTGTAGGGGATAAATGAAACTGGTACTGGAATACTTTATGAAAACGATACTTGCCCTCTCAATATTTCTTTCAGTGTTTGTGCTACCTGCTTTCTGTCAAATACCACAGAATACTGTAGAGACTGACATCGCAGTAATTAAGACTGAAATCAAGAATCTAAAAGAAATTATGAACAAGGGATTTGAAAATGTTCAACAGGATATTGACAATCTTGATAAGAGATTTGACAATGTTCAGAAGGGTTTTGACAGACAGAATAACATCATCATTGCCTGTATCGGTATCCCTTGGGCGGTTCTCGCGCTCGGTGCAACTGTGTGGGGCATATTAGCACATAGGCGAAGCAGAAAAGATCACACCCTTGAAGAGCAGATTGAAACACTCACACAGGAAATCGAAACCCTCAAACAACAGCGGATCATCCAACCCTAATACTCCGGTTGGCGAATTCCTATTGACAACTTTTATTTTTTTATGGACAAACAGAACAGAGGTAATGGAATAGATATGAAGAAAACAATGTACGAAAAGATATGGGACACACATCTCGTCCGGGCATCCGAAGACGAAGTTCCCATACTATATATCGACACACACCTTGTACACGAAGTCACATCCCCACAAGCATTTGAAGGGTTACGACTCAACAACAGAAAAGTACGCCGTCCCGAATTGACCTTCGCAACGATGGATCATAACGTGCCAACAACGGATCGAAGTCTACCCATCAAAGACCAGATAGCTGCGAAGCAAATGGAGACACTATCACAGAACTGTGAAGAATTTGACATTCCACTCTACGACATCAACAGTCCCGATCAAGGAATCGTCCATGTCATCGGACCTGAACTCGGTATCACACAACCCGGCATGACCATAGTATGTGGTGATAGCCACACTTCAACACATGGTGCATTAGGAGCACTCGCTTTTGGTATCGGAACAAGTGAAATTGAACATGTCCTTGCTACACAATGCTTACTACAACATAAATCCGAAACCTTTGAAATCCGTGTTGACGGCACACTCCCTTATGGGGTAACAGCAAAAGACATCATCCTCTCCATTATCGGACATATCGGCATTGATGGTGGCAACGGGGCAGTAGTAGAATACACCGGTTCCACTATCCGAGCCCTTAGTATTGAAGAACGGATGACAGTATGTAATATGTCAATTGAAGCAGGTGCAAGGGCAGGTATGATTGCCCCTGATGATACAACCTATGAATATCTTGCTGGAAGACGTTTCACTCCGAAAGACGAAGAATTTGATGCTGCAGTTAAACGTTGGAAACAACTTCCAACAGATGACGGGGCATCCTATGATAAAACACTCACACTTGACGCTGCCGATATAGCACCCCAAGTCACCTGGGGTACAAACCCTGGAATGGTCACCGATGTTACTGGACAGGTGCCAGATCCCGCTAACATGTCATCACAAGATGAAAAACGTGCTACAGAACACGCATTAGAATATATGGGACTAAAACCCGGTACGCCAATGACTGACATCCCTGTAGAAAGGGTTTTTATTGGCAGTTGTACCAATTCCCGGATTAGTGATCTCCGTGCAGCAGCAGAAGTGGCAAAAGGCAGAAAGGTTGCAGACACCGTCAGCGCAATGGTTGTCCCTGGTTCACAAGCCGTCAAACGGCAAGCCGAAGCTGAAGGACTTGATGAAATCTTCCAATCAGCAGGTTTCGAATGGCGAGAAGCAGGATGCAGTATGTGTCTTGGAATGAATCCAGACACGCTAACACCAGGTCAAAGGTGTGCCAGTACATCTAACAGAAACTTTGAAGGCAGACAAGGTAAAGGTGGACGCACACACCTTGTAAGTCCCCAAATGGCTGCAGCAACTGCTGTAACAGGTCATTTTGTTGATATTCGATCATTTGAATAAACAGAAATAGGTATACACAAGATGCCAAGTGTATATGATTAACATCCTCTAATCAGCAATACAGGTATAAAATGGAATCTATAATCATTGAAAAAATTAGAAAATTCCCTCCCCAACTTCAAGAAGAAGTAATCAATTTATGAAGTTTAAATAAATCTTTCGGTAATTCTAATTTTCCCAAACCCGGTAGGTGCGGTTTGCTAACCGCACTGGATCTTTCTTTAAAATTACCGATTTAAAAAATTAATTTTCATGATTGATTCTCTAAATGCGGGAGAAGTTCAAAATAGAAAAAAACCAAACTTAGAATGGATTGGTGGATTAAAAGCATACCGAGACCAGTATACTTCCCTTGAACTTCAGAAAAAAGTTTCTGATTGGAGGGGTTAGTGTACTCGAAAAATAAAACATTGGATTGGCAGCTAAGGAGTTAATTGAAATGGAAGCATTTAAAGAACACGTTGGATTCGTCGTACCACTTGACCGAATTAATGTTGATACCGACCAGATAATACCAAAACAATTTCTAAAACGAATTGAACGCACAGGATTCGGTGAATTCCTATTTTACGACTGGCGGTACCTTGAAAACGGTGATCCAAATCCAGATTTTATCTTAAACCAACCCCAGTATGCTGACGCAAGTATTCTCATTGCAGGAATAAACTTCGGTTGCGGCAGTTCACGTGAACATGCACCCTGGGCACTTCAGCAATACGGATTTAAAGCCATTCTCGCACCCTCCTTTGCAGACATCTTCCGTAACAACTGCTATAAAAATGGAATCCTACCTGTCTCATTACCTGCAGATGTCATCACAGAACTAAGCAAAGCAGCACAAGACACAGAAGGCTATCAATTGATGATTGACTTGGAAGTACAATCGGTTATATGTCCTGATGGCACTACCCACACATTTGAGATAGGCGACTTTGAGAAATACTGCCTACTAAACGGACTTGACGAAATCGGGTGGACACTTCAATATGAAGCAGACATCACAACATTTGAAAATCAAACTCGTTGATAGTTATACCACTTTCAATTGATAGATTTATATTATGACTTGCGGGATACAAGGATTATCATATACAAATTATACCATTTTCAATTAAAATATCTACATTACGATTTTTCATCTAAATAGGACTAATTAGCTGTAAAAATTGGAGTGTCGTAGAAACGGTATGTCTATTGAATATACGACTTTACATATACTGAGTCCCGTAGGGACGGAATGTTTATAGAAAAACATGTAAAACCTAAACTGAGTCCCGTAGGGACGAAATGTCTATAGCAAAGGGAGTTGTTTCACATTCTTGAGTCCCGTAGGGACGGAATGTTTATAGTAAAGGTGTATATCCCATAATTGAGTCCCGTAGGGACGGAATGTTTATAGTAAAGGTGTATATCCCATAATTGAGTCCCGTAGGGACGGAATGTTTAGAGAAGTCGTTATCACCAATATACCAAGTCCCGGTGAATGTCTAAATGTCATTCATACCGTTGATTCCTTGATTCACCGCACTGGATCTTTCTCCAAAATTACCGTATTAATAAAGTACTCTTCATTCAGTTTGTGTTCTTGCTCCTTACCCTCTCCAAACACTCTTATCCGCGTAATCCGTGTAATCCGCGATTCAGACAACTCAAAACAAACCTAAAAAATACGAATCTCATTAAATTGACGCTTCGGGTTATATCGTATTGGAAAACCTGTGGATATAGCAAATGCTGCCTTATTCTTTATCTATAATGAAGCAAGTTTCGCAACAGGAACAATCTTTGTGATTGATGGTGGCTTAACAGTCGGTCAATACCGATTCCATCTGACTTTGTTTGTCGTTTTAACCCAAGCATGATATAATTACGTGGTTACATCCGATGGAGGAATAGTATAATTTCTGCTTACTTTCCCCGCATGCCGATCTTGTTGGTAATCATGTTGAGAGGATTTTAGCATCCGTTGAGACGTTTAGAACTGGAATAAAGGAACGTGATGAACCAGACGACAATTTCGCTTACAGATACGAAAATAAAGTAACGCATTAATTTTATTAAGATACCGTAAATACCTTATACCCCAACAGCATTTGGAGATAGTTGTTTTATGCCAAAACAAAACTTCAACGAAAAACTTATCGCACTCCTCAAAACCAACCCCGATTTTACAGACGAATCAGGCGAACTCCTCCCCGCAGCAGTCAAAGACCACGCATGGAAGCTTGAACACAACCTTATCAAGTTACTGCTGACCGACCCTGACATAAAAACAACCTTCTTTGACGAAATTGACGGACACTGGATTTTTAACTACAACACCTTTATTGACTACATCACCGCTAAAAACTTCCTCTCCAATTCTTACACACAATTCCGTAACAAAATTGGATTGAACATTGACGGAAAATTCCTTCGTGAACGCGGCGAAGTCTCACTTGTTTGGCCCTACAAAGATTGTGTTCTTGAAGGCGGACAAACAAAAGAGGAGGAAAAACGCAAAGAGATATTCTTCAACGAAATCCTTGCACAAGACGAAATCAATCGGATGTTTGATCCGAAGGTGCTTACCAACTGGAAACGCCACACCGCTGCAGGTGAACAAGACGTAGAAAAAATCCAACGGGACGAGAACGGCACGATACGTGAAAACCTAATCATTAAAGGCAATAACCTAATCGCTCTCTACACCCTCAAACAGCAATTCCGTGGACAGGTTAAATTGATTTACATTGACCCGCCATATAACACGAAAGGTGAAAGTACTACTTTTGGATATAACAACGCTTTTAACCATTCAAGCTGGCTCACTTTTATGAGAAATAGGCTTGAATTAGCTAAAGACTTATTACGAGACGACGGCTTGATTATAATCGCAATTGATGATGAAGAACAAGCTTATCTTGCTGTTTTGTGTGATGAAGTCTTTGGTAGAGTAAATCACATGGGCACGGTCATAGTTCAGAGTAAACCGAGTGGCAGGACAACCGATTCTTATTTTGCCACATGCCATGAATACTTACACATTTATTCTAAACAGGCAGGTTTGCCAGAAATAAATTTTCTTGAGTTAACTGATGAACAAAAGAAACAATACACTGAAGGCACAGGGAAAAACCTTTTCAGATGGCGTGATTTTTTAAGAACGGGTGGACTATCAACTCCTGAAGAAAGACCGAACTCGTATTACCCAATTTACTTTCTGCCACAGGGAGAACATATTTCTTTAGAAAGGACTTCTGATGAACAAATTGAAATCTTGCCATTAGATAGTAAAGGTAATAAAAGAGTTTGGCGAAAAACACGTTCTTCCTTTGCAAAACATGTCAATAGTAACGAAATAAAAATTGAGCAGAATAAATCAGGTCAATGGAAGGTTAAGATTATTGACAAGATAAAGGAAGGGACACGGCCCAAAAGTGTCTGGACTGACAGTAGATATGACGCATCTTCACATGGGACAAAACTATTAAAGAACCTATTTGAAGGGCAGAAAGTTTTTAGTTATCCAAAATCTATACATGCTGTCAAAGATGTCCTTGAAATATTAACGGAAAGAAGTGGGGACGACATAATTCTTGATTTCTTTGCGGGAAGCGGAACAACTGCTCATGCTATTTTAGAATTGAACAAACAAGATAATGGAAATCGTAAATTCATTTTAGTCGAACAGATGGATTATGTTGAAAGCGTTACCGTTCCACGCGTAGAAAAAGTGATGGAAAAAGAAAACATCGGTGATTTTATCTATTGCGAACTAATGGAATACAACCAAGTTTATATGGAAAAAATCCAAGCCGCACAATCCTCTGATGAACTTGTAGCACTCTGGAAAGAGATTGCCGAAAACTCATTCCTAAACTGGTATGTCAACGCTGAAATGCCGCAAGAAGCAGTCCAAGATTTCATCGCTATTGATAACCTTGATGCACAGAAACATTGCTTGGTAGAACTATTGGATAAAAACCAACTCTATGTTAACCTCTCCGAAATAGAAGACGCGGATTTTGAGGTGAGTGAGGAAGATAGAGATTTGAATAAAAAGTTTTATGGAGAATAAATCATCTTAATTAATAGAGTTTTTTGAAGTATAATAATGCTAACATCAAACCAACAAACTATCTATGACTGGCTAAACGATAATCTCCAGTTACCGTTGTTTGCTAAAGCTTACAAAGGCGCGGTAGATCTACTCAACAGAAAATCATCAGGTTATATTACACTTGTATCCCATGTAGGTAGAGATTTGATGACCATACTTGTTAAGGTAGTTGTTAATAGAGAAATTGATAAGGGATGGGTCGACTATAAAGAACTTGTAGCTGATTTCAAAGACGAGTGGGAAGATGAATGGGGAGAAGAAGGATTTCATTCAGATGATGACGCTCCGAAAGAACATTTAATCCCTACTGAAATTTGCAAAAAGGTAAAAGATCTGATTGATGAACACAAAAAAGGCAATCTTAGAGACGCAACTATTAATAGCCTCTTTTTTAGTGATTTTTTAGGTTACAAAGATGGAGTAAAGATTGGTAAGAATTTTTTTCAAGAATGGCAGAAAGCAAGACGATGGTTTAATGAACATGCTCATCTGCAGAAAGGTGATTTTAGTGAGATTGAGGTCTCTGAAGTGAAAAAACACTTCCAGATATTAGAGCAATTCTTATACGATGCTGCAACAAGCGAATTTGGAAGAATGAGGAGTATCAATGAAATCTTGGACGAAGCCAACCGATGAGCTTATAGATAAGGCACTTGCCTCAATCAACAAGATAACTGCGCGCCAGTATTTTTTCTCACGCTTGGAAAATCCATTATGGCTCAAACCGCTTGTCGAACGGGACTGTTTTAAATACCCTCCAAAAATCCAACGATTTGATGATGGAACCGTTATATACCCATACTGGCCCGAAATTCGATACCTCAAAAACGTATGTACCGATTTCCCAAATGAAGTTATCAATTTAGTAGTGAATCTGCCAACAGTTGATAACCCAGTTGTCTATGATGGAATTTTAGATATCGCATTGCAGCTTACCGGAAAACAATCGGTGAAACTAAAAGATAAAATACTTGAGTATGCTGGTATGGAACATCAACTCCAAACACACAAATTCGGGAAAATATTGGCACAATGGGCAGAGGAAAATCAGACATCTGCAGCATTGGAACTCGCAAAAATATTGGTTAAATTTGCACCCGACCCCCAGTCAGAGAGTAAACAGAAACTCAGAATAGAAAATCCAAGTGACAGTAATGCTATGCTTGTACCTTCACCCCGCATGTTCCCTGGGGAATACCGTGATATAATGATGAAAGGTATCCGACCTATAACCGAAAGGGATCCTTACAAAGTTGCTTGTATATTGATTGATGCTACAGCAAATATGATCTATTTACGAAAACATAAACAAGATTTTAATATAGAGAAAGACGCTTCCTGGTCCTGGTGTCCTTGCCTTTACAAATCAGGTAAAGACGGTGGAACTTCCGAGGAATCACTTGTACACACGCTGACCTATGCGTGCGAAAAAGTGTTTGAAAAATTACCAAATGAAATAGTGGAATTAAACAAAATTTTACGAAATCAACATTGGAATATTTTCAAACGCCTTCGCCACCATCTTTATGCCAAATACCCAAGTGAACAAACCAAACCGTGGATTCTGGAATTGATTCTAACTCCTGAATATTACAATCGATGGTATCATTCCTATGAATTCCAACTGATGATACGGGGTGCTTGCGAGCATTTTGGGGAGACTTTACTCACGAAAGAAGAACGAACACAAATCTTTGATGCTATTCTTGCAGGAACATCAAAAATAGATTACCAAAAGAGGATGGTGGAATTTTTTGGTATTGAATCTAATGATGAGGATTTCCTGCAGTATAAACGTCGTCGCCATCGAATACAGTTTACTCCTTTTGCACCTGTACTATTTGGAAAATATGAAACCTATCTCCAAGAGTTAGAGACTGAAGGCACTTCCCGAATTTTTGATGAGGATTGTATCCCTACTAAAGCAGAGGTTCGATCAGTTGCTGTATCTAAACGTAGCCCTTATTCACACCAAGAACTTGCAATGTTAACTGATGATAATCTTCTCAACGTCATAAATGTTTGGGATGATGAAGATAAATTCTACGAAAATGAAAAATATGTAGAAATTAATATTGAAGCACTTGCCAACACATTTCAAACCATTTTTAGGAAATCAATCATTCCCGATCCTAACAGACTAAAGTTTTGGATGAAAAATCGTCATCAGATTGAGAGACCCATTTATGTACGTGTAATGATTTATGCAATGCAAGCACATGTAAAGGAAAGGAACTTTGACCAACTCAACGAATGGTTAGCATTCAGCGAATGGGTGCTTTCACATCCTGATCGTGAGCACGGTTCAGACTATACACAAGGCGATGAATCCCGCGAGAATCAGAGCTGGACCATTGCAAGACGAGCAGTCGGGGACTTTATCGGTGTATGTCTTGAAAAGGAGACAGATGTCCCCATTACTGTCCGAAAAAAACTTGCTAAGATTTTGGGCATACTTTGCACACAATATGATTGGAACTTGGATAAAAGACACCTGCAGAATTTATATAAGAATGATCCACTAACGGAAGGTGTCAATAATACACGAAGTCGAGCATTAGATGACCTTATTAAATTCGGTTTCTGGGTGCAGAGACATGAACCTGAATGTGAAGTTCCCGAAATAATAACGATTCTTGAAAAACGGTTTACATCAGAAACCGATTATCCCTTAACGCCGCCTGAGTATGCTATTTTGGGTAAGAATTATGGTTCAATTTATAGTTTCAATGAGAAATGGACAATTAAACATAAATCCGATTTTTTTCCGAAAACACAAAGTAAACGCCAAGAGTGGTACGCGGCATTTAGTAGCTTTGTTCTCTGTAATGGTGCAGTTAAGCCACTATTTGAGATTCTTAAAGACGATTTCAATTTTGCCTTACAGCATTTATCTGAGTTCAAAAAGCATGATCACTTTGCACGACAACCAATTGATGTCTTCGGGGAGCATATCTTCACCTATTATCTGTGGGAAATGTTTCCACTTAAAGGTCAAGAAAGTTTACTTGAACAATTTTACCAGCAAACTGAGAAAAAACCAGAACATTGGGCAAATTTGTTCAACGATATCGGGCACCGATTGCGGAACACCGGAAAACACTTAGATCCAAGTATGAAAGCCAGAGTAAAAAAATTCTTTAATTGGCGTTTTGAACAGAAAGAATCGACAGAACTCCGATATTTTACTATTTGGTTACAAGCTAAGTGTTTAGAGGCTAAATGGAGATTGCAAGCTTATTCAAAAGTACTCGATGTTTGTCAAGTAGAAGATTGTGGTTTACATTTTAAAACGTTGTGTGAAATGCTGCCCGAACATACCGAAAAAGTAGTTGAATGCTTCTTTAAGTTGACCAAAGGGAAAAAAGACAATGTCTATATTCTGATCGAAGAAGCAAAAACCATCCTAAATGCGGGACTCAATAGCACTGATGAACGCGTATGTCAGCAAGCAGTCCAAGCGCGTGATAATTTGCTACAAGAGGGAAGATTTGATTTGTTGGATCTGGAAAATTGACGGTTGATGCCTGCATTCTACCATTGTTACCATTACCAAAGATATAGGAATGTACGAACCGCAGCACGTTAATCACGCGGCCTGGAGCAGCGTTTCGCCCGTGGCAATTGATAATATTACACCACAGAAATTGTGAAATTTCAATATTAACATGATAGGTTATAGTTGCACGGTTTGAAATTGGGAAATGACTGATGAATGAAAGAAAAATTTATGAAATTGTTAGCTGATGTTATGAAAAGATGGTATTATTTTAAGTCTAAGGTGGAATTGGTAATTTTTAATTCTTATGTTATACTAATTCAAATCGGTTTAGGTGGAACCGACACACGTTAACTCTCACTATTCTGACTGTTCCATGATGCTACAGCACCAACTTTTAGTGGATCATTAAATAAGAATTCATTAAGCAATGATAGAAAGGTATAAAATGATTAAGAATACTCTCTATGAACGAATGAGTGAAATCCGAGATTTAATCAATATGCCCCGAAAACAGCACATCTTGTTACAAGATCGTGCAATGTGGCATATACTATGTAATGCCATGGATGATATTGAAGATACAGAAAGAGTCTTAGAAGATTTCCTTAATGAAGACGTTGATAGTTCTGATAAAGGTATAGAGTTTTTGCCTGCTTATGATGTTCTTGACTCTCTTATTGCGCAGCAAACATCAATTGAAAAACTCCATGAATCTCTCAAAATTCCATATACTAAAGATTCATCATTAGAAAATATCCTACAGATTTGCATTGACACTAAGGAACACTTAAAAAATAAAGAAATCGGTAAAGTACCAATCTCCACTAAAGTTCCTGACTTGATAGCAAACCAAAAATATATTTTCAGGAAAATCTTAAACAGAGTAATTAACACCTTACGTGATGAAGAATTAAAGCATCGAAGGAAATTTAAAAATAAAAAACTGTCAAATACCTTTCACATTACATCTTACTGGTTTGAAAAAATATATGACGCTATCTTTTTCGAAGAATCACCACATACCTTTATGGTAGGCGGTCATGTCGATTCAATCTTAAGTTCAGTTAATGAGTTTAAATCTGATCTCAAAGAGAGGGGAGAGCCTGATGATAATATATCTGACATATACGAAAATCTTGACTACTCTCTGAAACACATTAAGGCATATTTTGACAACAATATAGATACTCACCTCAAAGAAAAAGATCTTTACATTTTCGGATACTTTGCACGCCGACAAGTAAAGGAATTGGAAAGTATTGCCCAATATTTAGACGAAAAGTATAGCCAGGATTACATTTCGTAAGGAGAACATAGTTGAATCAAAACGATTATAATGATGAAGAACTTGAGAGTTTAAAAAAGAAACGATTTCTGGGGGAGACAGATGCTGAAGCGCGCCTTAATTATAGTATTCAAAAAGTTGAGACTGACCTGAAAAAAGATATTCTCAAAGTTGAGACTGACCTAAAAGAAAGCATTCTCAAAGTTGAGACTGACCTAAAAGAAAGCATTCTCAAAGTTGAGACTGACCTGAAAAAAGATATTCAGAGAGTTTTGGATTGCCACAAAGGGTTAGTAAAACGCTTGTGGTGGATTGCAGGCATCAGTATTCTTAGTATTGTTTCAATTACCGTTGCTCTGATAACAAAAGGGAATTAACCCTATACTGACTCTGTTTCGTTTAGCGGATAACATAACGACACACCACATCAAGTATTAAGTTGTAGTTGTGATTGATTTACCCTCTTCAAATTTAGTAGGAATAAATACTATGGCTAAATCTGTAAAAGCACTCATTACGCCAGAAGTTCTAAAGTGGGCGCGGGAAAGGCGTATCAACTTAGATCTTGATTTGGCGGCAGAAAAACTAAAAATTGACCCAGAACGTCTTACTGACTGGGAAGACGGTAAAGAACAACCGACCTTCGCGCAATTAAAGAAGATTGCCAATATCTATAAGACGCATGTCTCTATTTTCTACTTGCCGAAACCACCTACCGATTTTCACCCACTTACAGACTATCGTGTATTGCCACAGACTACCGCTCCCGATAATGAGCAGACCTATAGATTGAAAGCGAATATTCTTGAAGTTTTTGATAGACGGGAAACATTGATTGACTTTTATGAATTGTTAGATATGCCTTTTCCTGAAGTCTCAATAAAGGTCAATCGTAATGAAACATACATCCGCGCTGCCGAGAAAATAAGGAAATTTCTAAACACTAATACTGAAATACTCCCACGAACCAAGGATCGTTATAAAGTATTGAAGTTTTGGAAACGGACTGTGGAGTCAAAAGGGATTCTCGTTTGTCAAACTTCTGCTAACACACACCTTTCTGTTGAATTGAAAACTTTCCGCGGATTCTGTATTGCACAAAAACCTTTTCCCGTTATCGTTTTAAATTCTCAAGACAGTCCTAATGGACGAATTTTTACGATTTTACACGAATTAGTACATATTGCTCTTGGGGAAAGTATCATTCAGAATATGAAATACGAAGATGTCAGTTTTCAAAATGTAGACCCGGTGGAAGTCTTCTGTAATCAAGTTGCAGCAGAAGTGTTAGTTCCTGAAAAAGAACTACTAACAATAGTAGAACCTCCCTTCAGTTTAAAATTATTAACCGAAGCATGTCAACACTTTGGGGTTAGTATTGAAGTTATCATGCGACGGTTGTTAACACTCAAAAAGATCACACGACAAATGTACCAAACATTTAGAATTGAACAACAAAATAAGTATAACGAGACCGATCAAAATCCTAAAGGTTTTCCACATTATCATACGCGGTTACTTAACGCTACTGGAGAGTATTTTGCGCGCACTGCTTTCAGCGCGTATTATGAAGACAAAATTACACTTGCAGATTTAACATCTGTTTTTTCCAATTGTGCCACAAAACATCTTTCTAAAATTGAAAGTTCTATTTTTAAATGAATAATCAGTCTGAAGTTAACATCTATAGCATAGACACCAGTTCCACAATCGCTGCATTTCATGAACACTATCCAATCAATTCCTTTCCTACTTTATGGAATAAGATTGAACAACTGATTCGAAGTCATAGGTTGAAAATGTCACAAGTTGTTTTTGAAGAAACTATGAAAGATCCTGAAATAAAACAGTGGTGTAACCAAAATCAATTCAGACAATACCTATATGAGGAATTGATATACCTGTTCAAGAAAAAGTCCGTGAGATATTAGCAGAATTCCCGCGTCTTGTAGACAGTCGGTCTGGAAAATCAGGAGCAGACCCTTGGTGTATTGCTTACGCACTAATCACAGAAAATTGTACTGTTGTAACCGAGGAAAACCTTACGGGTAGTGTAAAAAGACCAAAAATACCTGATGTTTGCATGCACTTTAAAATTGAATGTATCAAAGTTGTGGATTTAATAAAAAAAGAAAAATGGGTTATATAATTCCTATCATTCTTAAAAGAAATCAGGAGAATGCAGAATAAATTCTTACACGAAACAGTATTAGAGGAATTCGGACGGAAAACCCTTCGAGACACCGAAATTCCCGCATACATAAGAGATAACCTAAACCCTACCTTCCCACTCCGTCCTTACCAAGAGGAAGCATTCACACGGTTTATTCTCTGTTTTGAAAACGATTTTGAGGAGAAGGAAATACCTCTACATCTACTGTTCAACATGGCAACTGGTAGTGGCAAAACGCTCATCATGGCAGGTTTGATTCTCTACCTCTATGAAAAAGGGTATCGTAACTTCCTCTTTTTCGTCAACTCTACCAATATCATTGAAAAGACAAAGGACAACTTCCTTAACCCGCGCACAGCGAAATACCTTTTCAGTCAAGACATCCGTTTTGAAGGGAAACCGATAGCAGTGACGCAAGTAGAGAATTTTGAAGGAGTCAACGAAAATGACATCAATATCTGCTTTACAACGATACAGCAACTCCACACCGACATGACAACGGAAAAAGAAAATACTTTAACCTATGAGAATTTCGCTGAACAGCAAATTGTGTTATTGGCAGATGAAGCACATCACATGAACGTTAGCACAAAGACACAAATAGGAATGGAGTTATTTGAAAGTTGGGAAAACACGGTGCAGCGCATCTTTACGTCCAATGACGCTAATCTATTGTTGGAATTCACCGCTACACACGATTATGAAACACCAGCGATGGTCCAAAAATATCGGAATAAAATTATCTATCAGTATGACCTAATAAATTATCGGAATGACAAGTATTCAAAAGAAGTGGAACTTGTGCATTCCGATTTAGATCAGGACTCCCGTATCTTGCAAGCACTCATACTCAATTACTATAAGCAGGAGGTTGCTGAGAAAAACGGTATTAACCTAAAACCAGTTATTCTGTTCAAGGCACAAAAGACAATCGCGCAATCAGAAGAAAACAAGGATAACTTTCACAAACTGATTGAAGGACTAACCGATGCCCAAATCCAAGTCATTCGGAAATCAAAGTCTGAGATTATTCAACAGGCATTCCGCTTTTTTAATGAAAACGGAATAAACACTGAACAACTGATACAACGTCTGAAGCACGAATTTCAGGAAGCATACTGCCTCTCAGTTAACGATGAAGATGAAAAGAAAAATTATCAGATACAGGTAAACACACTTGAAGACAAAAACAATCCGATCCGTGCTATCTTTGCCGTGCAAAAACTCAATGAAGGTTGGGATGTACTGAACCTATTTGATATTGTCCGTTGCTACGAAACCCGAGACTCAGGACAAGGTAAAATCGGTAAGACAACAATTTCCGAAGCACAACTTATTGGACGCGGTGCACGTTATTTTCCTTTTGTGCTGCCAGACTATCCAGATCGGTTTCTCCGTAAGTTTGATGAGGAACGAAACCATGAACTCCGTGTGTTGGAAGAACTCCATTACCATAGTATTAACGATTCGCGCTACATCTCTGAAATCAGCACTGCCCTAATTCAACAAGGCATGATGGACGAACGCCTTGTAACTCGCAAGCTAAAGTTGAAGGATAAATTCAAGAGAACCAATTTTTATAAATACGGTGTTATCTGGCTTAATGATCAGGCCCCAACAGATTATCAGCATGTTAACTCCTTTAACGACTTGGCAAGTCTAAGTGTGAAACAGAAAAACTACGAGCATATCATGCATACAGGTTTCGTAGGTCAAACTACCGTTATGGAGAATGAGGCACCAACTTCGGAACAGCACGAAGATGCACAGGACATACCTATTTGTGATATTGAACAGAATATTCTGAGAACAGCAATTGCGTACAATCCGTTTTTCACGTTTGCATCGCTCAAACACTATTTCCCACATTTAACATCTATCCGTGAATTTATGACATCGGAGAACTTATTGGGTGGTTTGGCAATCACTTTCAAGGGAAATATCTCCGATTTGGATGAAAATCGTTCAGTAAAACTGTCAGCATGTAAGGGGCTGTTAAGTCAAATCGAATCCGAAATTCGAGAACAAGCAACTGAATTCCAGGGAACAAAACACTTCCGCCCGAAACAAATCCACAATATTTTTAAAGATAAACTCTTGAAGTTTGACGAACGTAACCCACGCGCAACTATTGATCGGCAATTTGAAAATGAAAACTGGTATGCCTTTAATGCGCTCTACGGCACAAGTGAAGAAAAAGCCTTTGTTGATCTATTAATCAGAAAGGTTAAGGACTTAGGTGTAAATCATAACGAGATCTATCTTCTTCGCAACGAGAAGCACTTTGCAATCTATAACTTCTCCGATGGGCAGGCGTTTTATCCTGATTTCGCTTTGTTCCTTCAACAGAAAAAAGGAGAATTAGTCTGTTTTCAATTTTTCGTTGAACCTAAAGGTAAATTTCTTCAACCGACTGACAGATGGAAAGAAAGATTCATGAAAGAGATAACTGCCGAATTTAAAGACAAACTTTTAACTATTGATAGCAAAGATTTCCGTTTGATTGGTTTACCATTCTATAATGAAACAAATGAAAATCCTTTCTGGGATGCTCTCAGTGCCGTATTAACAACCATTTAAACATTAACCGCAACTTCTTTGACGAACACATTAACGATTTATACTGACTATACTGTAGAACATTTTAAAATGGTTGAAAGCGACGTTCCAGAGAAAAAACGATTTTATTGAGTGAAAATATACGGTATTGTCAACAATCCGCGATTCAGACAACAATCCGTGTAATCCGCGTTTCAAACAAGAACACCTATACTTCCCAAAACATTCAGTATACACAGTAACCCCTTCCGTGAAATCCGCGTAATCCGTGTAATCCGCGATTCAGACAAAAATCCACGTAATCCGCGGTTCAGACAAGAACACATATACTACACAAACATTCAGAATACACAGTAACCCCTTCCGTGAAATCCGCGTAATCCGTGTAATCCGCGATTCAGAAAAAGAAAAATGTCTCCTATCAAAATCCTCTTCACCACCCAATCCGTGTAATCTGCGATTCAGAAAAATTAACTAAAAACCACCAACCGATAGAAAAAATAAATTGAAGAATTAACAAGTATTAATCAACTAACATACATAAATCATACTCACATATAGAATTAACACAAAAAAGGTTGCCAAAATAAGAAAAATATCGTATAATACTACATCGTTCATTTAAGGTATACCCACACTAAAAAGAGTATAATAGGAATTTCGTATGAATAGTTTAAAAACTAAAACACAAACATTACATAGAATTTATTACCATAACCAAACAACAAATACATCTAAGAATATACCGCTATTTGCGAACATGGAGTCTCCAAATGAAATAAAGCAAACAAGAGAAAAAATGACATTTTTAGAAATTCTTAATTACTTTTTTAAATTGCCGTGGTATCAGTCTATAACAGGGTTTATAGCCGTTTTTTACCCCAATTTCAATGTCACACCATGTGACAAAAAGTGTAACTTTTTTCATATTTTCTATTCTAAGATTGTTTCCAACATTAACTTGATTCAACCGCTGAAAATTAAGATAAACCCCATGTTTTTATTCCACTTTCAACCTTCAGAATTATCAGTTATTGAAGAATGTTATCAATACATATACAGACAAAGTTCAAGAAAGGAATATAGAGGAATATAAAGTGAATTACACAGCAAATTTTTCAAGTTTTTCAAATTTTGAAATTTTTCACCGATCAATCGAATTCTTTATACTCCCTGTCTACCACAGGGTTTAGGCACTGTTTAGAAAGAAAATTCTGAAAAAGCGACTAAAAAAACTTGAAAAACTAAAAAAAACTTGAAAAACTTGAAAACATTCAGACTTCAGAGTCATACTATTTCTTATAATTAAGGTCTCTTAAATGTAGCACAAACTTCCAGTTTGTGCAGTATTTCAAGCACCGTATAACAACTGTTCATGGAACAGACATTTATAGAAATGGTATCAGATGAAACCAAAGATGCATCTCATTCACACTTAAGTTATATTCATATTAACGTGTGTGATTCACGGAAAATAGGTATACTTAAAATTATAAACCCTGATAGAATAAGGGTTCGTAAAATTGCTCCGTGAAGGTTTCCGTGAAAGTACAATCATCTCAGAACAATAAATATTAACACTATTCTACATTAATGAAATACAAAGCCATCATATTCGATCTATACGGCACTTTAGTCCCAATCTTCAGTAGAAAAGTATATGACCCCGTATTAGTTAAAATGGCAAAAATACTTAATGTTCCATATCAGAAATTTTGGAAGATAAAGGCAGAAACCATCAATGACAGATCTTTAGGAAATCTCTCTGCGGAAGACCACATCAAAGAGATTGGTCGTCGCTTAAATGTCTCAGTCAATAAAACCCAAATTGAAGAAATATTTGCAATCAATAATGAATTTACAAGGAATTCCCTAATCCCTAAATCTGAAGTGTTACAAGGGTTAGATCAACTAAAATGTAAGGGTTTTCTTCTCGGATTAATTACAAACTGTAACAAATCTGTCCCCATGCTTTATATGGATTCCCCTTTAGCAAAATACATCGACATTCCAGTCTTCTCTTGTGATGAACACATAAAGAAACCATCACCCCGCATATACGAAATAACATGTGAGCGACTAAACGTGAAACCAGAAGAATGTATCTATGTCGGTGATGGAAGTAGTGAAGAACTTACTGGCGCATCAAACGTTGGAATGCTTCCAATTTTAAAACGCACAGACTTATCAGATGCCTATGACCCACATCGATCAGATGTTGAAAATTGGAACGGTACTACAATCGATGAAATCTCAGAACTATCCAACATTTTACCTGATTTGGTTGAATCTGAATCGTAACCAGCTTTCTGTAGGAGCGACATACAGGTCACAAACCTGAAACTCTTCCTTCTTACAGATATACCAATTTTTAGACTATTATCTTATTGCATTTTACACCCATAAGAACACCAAAGTGCATCCATAAATGTGTATAAGAGGATTATAATTTTTTCTCTCTGTTGAAGAAACCCAATCACACGTACTTAAACCATTTCTAATTGAAAATGTCTCTTTTTTGTACCACAAACTTCCAGTTTGTGACCTGAAAAATGACTACCATAATCACCGCCTAATGAGACAATAATTTATAGAAATGGTATAATTAGATAAATTAGAGAAATCAGATGAATACACATACAGATAAAATTAACTTAAACATAAACAGTAAAACAGAAATCACCGTAAATGCAACAATAGCACCAATCCAACATACTGCTGGAAACTTTCACGAAAAAATGGGATGCATTAGCAAATTGGCAAACCGCAGAACCAGAAAGTCAGTATTCTCATTCCGATTTTCATGACTTTCTCCCACCTGAATCTGTCGCAGTGGGTGAATGCTGGGACATAAAACAAGGCACGGCAACAAGACTGTTAAAACAACTCCATCCTAATCCATCTTTAGAAATGCGTGTAGAAATGTACGGTATAGAGGAAGCAAAAGGTCTCCGCGCATGTTTACGGGCATACAACAATCAACTCGCTCATATTGTATTCCGGATTCATGCTGAATTCGCACTCACTGATGGTTGGTTTACACCTTCACAGTTTGCTGGACTCCTTGTAATTGACCGCACACAAGAATCTGTATCATACTTTCAAATGGGTGTACCGGAAGGCACATTAAACTTCGATGTACATTGGGAAACTATATTAGATGACTGGGATAAACCACGGTGGATCACTGACTGTGGTTACTGCTCAAGAATGGAACTATGGACAGGTTCAGAAGAGGTCTTAAATGGTGTCAAATACACACAAGCCATTAGTCAAGAGGAAGCAGAACACAACCTAATTCTGAAATTCTATGATTCACAACAGATTAACTGGGTTTCGTTAGAAGAAGCACTTGAATTAGCACCAAAGCAACAGAAACCTGTTCATGCTATTTCACTTGATGGACCACTTACTGATGAAGCCTGCTGAGGGAGCGGAAAAGACTTGAGGGCAGGTGTCCTCGGAAATGAACGTGTCATTAAATTTCTAAACGATAACTTCATCAACACATGGGTATCCAATTTTGAAGCAGGACGGAAACCGAGTTCCCGGGAATACATCGCTAAAAGATATGCGGACAAGGAAAAAACGTTTGATACGAATCATGCTTTAGCACAAGCAATTAAAGAGGGTTGGCATGAGAGATCTCCTGTTGATTGCCTTGTTATATCACCTGATTTTGAAGTGATAGGTAAACTACCCTTGAACAAATATCTTTACGATGGACACGATTGGGATGGGGGTAGAACAAGAGCAGAAAACTACCGTCTCTTTCTCATTGAGTCATTAGAAAGAAAATTACCTGGATTCAATACTGACAATTCATTCGCTTATCTGTTAGAAGATGTGGAAGATACAAATGAACAAAAAAATCCATTAATACCTTACATAACTGGTTTAGATGTAGTTCTCAATTCCGAACAATCCACATTAGAAGTGGTAGATGTTGTAAGAACTCCCAAGGCAGGTTTTCAGGAGTCCACTATTGTAAATATTGATGCCACCGCATTCGAAAATGGTGGCACACTTAACATTGATATACGGTTTGGAAGTGCAGAATTCATTACTTCCTGCTATTTATACGAAGGAGACATTCAATTCCCACAAAAACGAGGACAACGATACGATCAATCCATTGCAAATGCAACAGATGTCCCTCAAAATGGAACAGCGAAAATTTCGTACCCATTCTACCGTAGCCAACATTTCAGGTTTGCATTAGCAGCCTCGGAAATAAAGGATAGTAAAGATTCTGTCAATGCATTTCAAGCAAGAATATCTGTAGAATAAACCAAGTTGTCACCTACATATTTTAGACAGGTAAAATCATAATTACTATATCTGAGTATGTTATTTTAATGATTATATCTCGATTATTTCATCAAGAATATGCAGAATTACGCAACCGTTTTATACATTACACGCGTCACTATATTGTTCAATTAGGAAATGTTGCATGATTTCTTTTAGGTTGTCATTTTTTATTTCTCGTTGACTAACTTGTGAGTGATCGTATGACCTAAATAAAAGTATACAAAAATATTTGCCATAACAATAATGTCCGAGTTTCTATGTGTAGAAATACTGTTGATAGCAGTAAATTCATTGTGTATTATAGTAAACAATAAAATGAATACTACATTTTCTATTGGATCAACTTACGTTCGCGTCCCACACCTCTTCTGTAGGAGCGACCTCCCGGTCGCGACCAGGAGGTCGCTCCTACAAGTAAAGTGTCTAATTAAATCTAAAGTTTACTATAAATACACAAATAGAAAGGATTCTTGAAATGAAAATCGTAATTTTGTATTGTTCTATTTTGATTTTAATCAACTGCCATATTTTCGCAGATGACAGTTTAGTGAACGGAGAAAAAGTATTGCTTACTATTGAAGATACATCACAGATATCAGTCAACGCATTCATTGCTCCGATTGAGATAACTATAAACAATTTCCATTTGGAGTGGGATGCATTAGCAAATCTACGGGAAAACGAACCGGAAAAACAGCATCCAACAACGGTTTTTCAGGCTTTTCTGCCAGACAAACCGGTTTCAGTTGGTGAACTGTGGAAAATAAATGCGGAAGGAATACTCCCATTATTGCAACAACTCCTCCCAAAAACCAAAGTATTCTATGCACATTGACTCCGGAGATTCCTATGGATTGTTGGCATGTCTACGTGCCTATAACGATAAATATGCTGACATCGTGTTTCGAATTCATGCAGAGTTTGAGTTAAAAGACGGTCGGTTCACGCCATCACAGTTTAAGGGACATCTCATACTTGATCGCATGGAAAAAAAGGTAGTGTTCTTCAATATGTATGTCCCTGATGGGGTAATTAACTTTGATGTTGGATGGAAAAAATATAAAGATAGGGATTATAGTATAATAGATTCTGGTGTCTGTACACAAATGGAACTCCGTAGTGGGACACAAGATATATTTTGGAGAATATCCAATTCGAAGAATCCATTACACAACAGGCAGCAGAGATGACTCTTGCACATCGTTTTTATAGTTTTTACCAAATTAATTGGGTTCCTCTTGATGATGCGTTAAGGTTGGCACAAGAAACAAGATAAACCGATCCATGTTATCTCAATAGATGGTCCGATGAATGACGAAGCCTGCTGAGGAAGTGGCAAAGCCTTGAGGGCCAGTTGCCCTCTCTAATAAACGGAATATACAATTATTGAACGATAAGTTTATTAATACTTGGGTATCAAATATAGAATTAGGACGCACATCAGTAATGCACGCTTATATCACGAAAAGACAGGAAGAGGGATTTCGTAAATTAGACAAAAATGACCCATTAATTCAAGCCGTCATCAAAGGTTGGAAAGAGCGTTCACCAGCAGACTCTTTAGTAATCTCAACAGATCTTGAAGTTATGGGGAGACAACCGGTCAATGAATTTCCATCATCAAACTGGGGACGGGATTACTTCGTGTTTTTACAAGAGGCATTAGCAGGGGAATACCCAGGGTTAGATGTTGAAGTGATAGATAACTTAGATCCTGCAATAGTGAAAGGGCAAAAAGTTAAACTCACTGCAGAGAAATCTCAACAACAAATCCTCAACGTTTTTCGAACACCAAAAAGGGGTCATCAAGATTATACTGTCATTGAAATTGGACACCACTGCCTTTATTAACGGCGGTATACTTTCTATTGATATCTCGGTCGGGAGTGCTGAAGCAAGTGGTTCATTTGATCTGTTTGATAATCAGACAAAGATTCCCACGGAAGGGGTTCCAAGAGACGCACTCGTCAACGCATGGGACATATCACCCGGTAATAGTAAAATCATCAGGTATAAATTTAAGAAAGGTCAAGTCTTTAAACTCGGGGCTACGGGTAATTGGTTTAGTGATGAAGGAAGCATGAATGCATTTCTACTAACAATATCAATAGAACAAAGTAGATAGAGAAAGGTTCAGGTTGTTAGCATGTTCTTTCATACAAAATGTATCTGACTTGCATGAGTAATGGGAAGTCTTCATTGAGGTATCTAATGGAAAACGACGATGTAGTATTAATTCACCGTATCCTTGAAGGTGATGACACTGCTTTTTCCACCTTAGTTGAAAGATATCAAAAGCATGTTCATGCAATTGCATGGCGGAAAATAGGGGACTTCCATATTGCTGAGGATATTACTCAAGATACATTTTTGAGAGTATATCAGAAGTTGTCAACTCTTAAAGATCCAAAACAGTTTCTTGGATGGCTTTATGTTGTTACTTCACGGTGTTGTCTTGCCTGGTTACGAAAAAACCATCTACAAACCGAGGTGTTAGATGACAAGGTCAATGACTTGATAGAAAATGATGCTTATTCCAGATATGTAGCAGAGGATAAGGAAAAAGCTACTGTCAACTCTCAACGTGAAGTAGTAAAGACACTACTATCAAAGTTGCAGGAGAGTGAACGGACTGTGATGACGCTTCATTATTTAGGAGAAATGACATGTGCAGAAATTAGTAAAATGTTAGGTGTATCACTAAGCACTGTTAAGAGTCGTCTCCGACGTGGTCGACAACGTTTAAAGAAAAATGAATTAATAATTAGGGAAGCATTAGAACATTTTAAAATCTCGCCAAATCTAACAAAGAATATTCTCCAAGAGGTTTGTCGAATAAAACCTTCTATTACCCCTGAAAATAAACCTATTGTTCCGTGGATAATCGCCGCTTCAATCTTTGTTGTTATGACCTTGATGTATGGGATAGGTAATCAATACTTAACCCATTTCCAAGAACCGTATGATTATGATGCAATATCAGAAAAGACTGTTGCTATTGTTGATGTACCCGCAGTTCTGAATGTGCCATCAAAAATGGATGTGAGAAAGCGAGTAGGACATTCTGATGTCACTGGTAAGAGCAATGGGGCTACTACAGAATCAGATAGCATATCGTCCATTGATCCAATTGAAAATGTAGTACTCAACAGCGAGGAGTCGTCAAAAAATGTTTTAGGAATATTCCGAACGCCAAACGCAGATTCTAATGATTACACTATTGTTCAAATTGATACGACAGCCTACAAGGATGGTGGCACCCTTACCATTGAAATCTGGGTAGGTAGCGCAAATGCTTCTGGATCATTTTCCCTATTTGATGGCAAAGCCGAACGCTCTAAGGAAGGAGTACAAAGTAGCATAGTTGCTACCGCATCAGGCATTCCGAGTGGTAAAACTGGAAGAATAACACACTATTTTGACAAAGGCACAATATTTCAGTTGAGAGCAATTGGCAACACTTTCATTAATGAAAAAGGAAGCACTAATTCTTTTTTTGCAAATATTTTTATAGAGTCTGAATTATAAATTATACCATTTCTGGTAATTAAAGTCCCATTAATAAAATCTCTTTAATGTAGCACAAACTTCCAGTTTGTGCAGTATTTCAAGACATAAATATCACCTAATCATGGGAGAATCATTTATAGAAATGGTATAACATAAAATTGTCAAAAGTTTAGTAATAATTTAAACTGATTTTAAAAATAGAGAAGACCAATGAACACAATATCTGAGAAAATTACACTCACACTTAATAGCGATACGAAAGTAGCCTTAAAAGGTTATATTGCTCCAATAGAATACACACAATTCAACTTCCATGAAGAATGGGATGTCTTAGCAAATCTACGAGTCTCGGAACCGGAAAAACAACATCCAACTTCTGTGTTTAATGCATTTCTACCTTCGGATTCCGTTTCGGTTGGTGAATGTTGGCAAATCAGGGACGGTGTGTTAGAAATACTAAGCCAACTTCATACCAACCCTAACTTGAATTTGGACTGCAATAATGGGGATTCACTCGGTCTGTGGGCATGCCTACGCGCATATAATGATGATTATGCTGACATCGTGTTTCGAATTCATGCAGAATTCACACTTATTGGAGGTAGATTTACACCCTCGCAATTTACTGGTCACATCGTAATTAACCGGTCCACAGAAAACGTCGCATTCTTTAATATGTATGTGCCAAATGGTACAATAAACTTTGATGCTTATCAGGATAAAGTTGGAAGCGAAATTGGATATTGTCCAAAAATAGAACTCCGTTCTGACATAACATTTCAGAACGTTGAATACGCTACCTCAATCACACAAGAGGAAGCCGAACGCATATTGATATTACGTTTCTACAATTTAGTAAAAATCAACTGGGTATCGCTGCAGGAAGCACATGAAATGGCACTGGCACAACAGAAACCCATCCATGCTGTCATATTAGATGGACCGCTTTTCGATGAATCATGCTGAGCGAGTGGTAAAGGATTGAGGGCAGGTGTCCTCTCAAAAAACACAATTATTGAATTTCTAAATAATAACTTTATCAATACATGGGTATCCAACTCTGAATTAGGACGTGTACGTAGATTACAAGCACCGATTGCCAAAAAACGCGAACGGGAAGGAAATCCGTTTGACGCAACACTTCCATTAGCACAAGCTATCCTTAAAGGCACTAAAACTGGATCAAGAAAAGGATCTCCAGTAGATTCATACATTCTATCCTCTGAACTTGTTTTATTAGGTAAAAAACAGATAAGGGAACTTGAAGTCAACGCAGGACCGGGTATACCTACCAGTGCTGAAAATTACAAAATGTTTCTAAAGGATGCGTTGGAGGGAAAAGAACCCGGATTGGGAAATATTGTACTTACTCCTGAGAATTCTTCAGAGGAGGTGTTGGATGTTATTAGAACACCTACTGTAGGTTATTTAGATTATACTGTAATCGTAATTGACGTAACATCTTTTGAGAATGGAGGCACACTTACAATTGATATTAAAATCGGTAGAGAAAAAGGGGATGGTGAGTTTTATCTATTTGCTGAAAAAGGTGAACTATCTACTGATGAAGAAGAACCGAGTGATGCACTCGCTGAAACCTGGGGTGAACCAGATGATGAATTACAGATTAAACACCAATTTGACCAGGGTCAGATCTTTAGGTTAGGGGCTTCAGGCTATTGGTACGAAGGAGAATTCTGTACTAACGCCTTTCTCGCAAAAATTTCTGTAAAGGAAAATAAAATTGAAAAAAACGGAAAATAAAATAACACTTAAACTTATCAATGATGCAGAAGTCTCCCTCACAGGTGTTATCGCACCGATTGAGCACATGAACCCCAACTTCCATGAAGAATGGGATGCATTGGCAAATTTCTGCGTTGCTGAACCAGAAAAGACGTATCCTACTACGGTTTTCCAGGCGTTCCTTCCAGATAAACCTGTCTCCGTTGGAGACTACTGGGAGATTGATGACCAAGGGGCTCTTACCTTGTTGAGGCAGTTTCATGCCAAACCGAATCTGGATATGCACATTAACAGGGGTGATTCATGTGGTTTATGGGCATGTCTCCGCGCTTATAGCGATGAACTCGCCGATATTACGTTCCGTATCCATGCAGAATTCGCATTAGAAGACGGTTGGTTCACCCCTTCACAGTTTGCCGGACATCTGGTGATCGATCGTATTAATAAGAGTGTGGCGTTTTTCCAGATGCGGGTTCCTGAAGGGACATTGTTCGATGTTAATTGGAAAAAATATAAAGACGAACCTGACTATTATTATAGTACTGGTGGTGGGATTTGTCCGCATATTGAACTTCGGGCAGAAAAGCATTATGTCCATCAGGAAACTGCATTCATAACTTCAATCACCTGTGAAGAGGTCGAAAATACGCTAATACAACGTTTTTATAAGTCGCAGCAAATCAACTGGGTGCCATTTGATGAAGCATTAAAAATATCACAAGAGCAACAGAAACCGATCCATGCCATTTCAATCGATGGTCCCCTCGCAGACGAAGCATGCTGAGGAAGTGGCAAAAACTTGAGGGCAGGTGTCCTCTCCGACGAACGAATCATCGAATTCCTGAACGAAAATTTTATCAATATGTGGGTACGTAATACTGACCTTAAACACATGCGGGATTCCCAAGGATTTGAGAAAATGCCTCCATTGGCACGCACAATCATTGGGCACAAATGGCGAAGAGGTCCAGTGGATACATGGGTCATATCTCCTATCCTGGAAGCAATAGGACATGTAGCCGTCAATGATTACCTTGGGGAAAATCGACGTGAAGACGGCACTTTGGAAAGCCAGAATTACCTCCTGTTTCTCAAGGATGCTTTAGATGGAAAACTCCCGGGATTCGGTAACACTATTCTCACCCCTGACCAGCCTTCACAACAGATACTGGACGTTTTTCGAAAACCAGAATATGGACACCAAGACTACAAAGTTATCGTAATTGATGCCACAAACTTTGAAAAAGGAGGAACTCTTACCATTGATTTGGAAGTAGGGGACGAAAAGGCTTATGGCACGTTCTTTTTGCTCAATGCCGACCATAAACTTACCTTTGATCCAATTCATAAACGTCCGGAAGTAATAATGTTTGATGATGCACACGATATAGGTTGGTATGATCCTTGTGAAATTGGACAAATGACACACCGTTTTGAACAGGGACAGATATTTAAATTGGTTGCTATGGGGTGGACATCTGACGAGAAAGGAAGTATCAATGCATTTCTGGCAAAAATTACTGTAGAGGAAAAGTAAAATGAATGATCCAACTAACAAAATCATACTCAACCTTGATTCGAACGCAAATGTGTCCATAAATGGTTATATCGCTCCATTTGAGTATTCCTCTTACGGGTATTATAAAGAATGGGAGGAATTGGCAAATATTCAGGTTGCTGAACCCGTGAAACAGTACACTAATTCTGTCTTTCAGGCATTCCTTTCATCAGATCCAGTCGTAGTAGGAGATTGTTGGCAGATCCAAGAAGATGCAGTGTTAACCCTATTGAAACAACTCTATCCCCGACCACATCTGCAACTCCATATTGATTCAGGAGATTCACGCGGATTGTGGGCATGCCTGCGTGCATACAATAATGAAATCGCTCAAATACATTTCCGTATCCATGCACAATTCAAGATGGAGAGTGGCTGGCTTACACCCTCACAATTTACTGGACATCTCACAATTAACCACATAGAAAAAAAGGTAGTCTCCTTCAACATGTATGTTCCACCGACTACAGTAAACTTCGATATCGGTTGGACACAAGAAGAAAGCACCTATGCGGATATCGGTTTCTGTCCACGCATGGAATTATGGACTGATACAAAACTTGAAGACGTAGAATTCATTGAGTCAATCATACAAGAAAAAGCAGAACGTCTGCTGTTGCTGCGATATTATAAATCCCAACAAATTAACTGGGTGTCATTAGAAGAGGCTTTGGAATTAGCACCTACTTTACAGAAACCGATACATGCTATAGCAATTGACGGTCCCCTCGCTGACGAATCATGCTGAGGGAGTGGAAAAATCCTGAGAGCAGGTGCTCTCTCAAAAGATCATATTATTGATTTCTTAAACGAATACCTGATCAATACTTGGGTGCCAAATGCAGATTTAGGGAGAATGACCAGTTTAAGAGAACCAATTGCAAATAGACGAAAACGTGAAGGTACAACCTTCGACACAAACCATCCTTTAGCAAAAACAATTCTAAAGGGATGTAAACAGGGATCACCAGTAGACTGTTTCGTCATCTCACATGATTTTGAATTGATGGGAAGTCTTGACTATAATCAATTCTTGGACGATTTAGATGAATACGATAATGAGGAAGAACTATATCTATCATTCATTAAAGAATCATTAAAGGGAAAACGTCCCGGTTTAGGAGATCTAATCCTGACTCATGAACAACCATCACAAACAATCTTAAACACTTTTCGCACTCTAAAAGTCGCACATCAGGATTACACTATTATCGGTATAGATACTACAGCATTTGAAACTGGTGGCACACTCACGATCGATATCCAAGTCGGTAAAGACAAAGGTATTGGAATATTCTATCTACTTGATGGAGATAAAATACTACCATCGGAAACACCTCCAGACGGAATAGATCCTGACGTTTGGAATGACCAACAAAGTGATGAATACAAAAATGCCATTGACGCACTAACTAAATATTGGGGCATATTCCCAGGGAACTCCGCTCAACTTAAGTACAAGTTTGATCAAGGACAACATTTCAAATTGTGTGCAACTGGAGATCAATGGGGAGGATTAGATACTATAAACGCTTTTAATGCCAAAGTTTCTATAGAAACCAACTAACAGCAGAAGGTACATTCCTATTAATGAAACTCGCTTCCAAAGTCCCTAATATATGTACCGCATCCTGTTAGTTTACATGTTATACTCTTCCCGTTCAAAACCACCTTTCAAAACTCTCCCAAATCCGTAAAATTAGATAACAATCCCATTCAGTAAGAAACATTTTGACTTTTACTCTAATTTGTGGTATTTTTAATTGAATTTATATAACCCACAATTATAACAATACCTTCGCCAATTATCCTGTGCTTAGTTCTAACTGTGTGTGATGAATAGCACCGATAGAACTAAGGTGCTGTGTGATTTGCTCAATAACAATAGGTTCAGGTTTTTGCGGAAGTATTTTTAATGTTTCCTCTAAATACTTCATAGCTCGGTATTTTGCTTTCAAATCTAATACGCTACACGCCGTGTTATTAGACCGAAATGTGTTTGCCATTTTCGCACTCACATTTACCATAAACAAGGATAAGTTTGCTGCATTGTTCACAGGTGTTTTTTTGACATTCATAAAATCTTCCAACCCCCAATACTGTTTTGCGTCTCTGAAGTTAAACTCTATTTGAAAACGAAGGGAGTAATAATCAATCATCTTTAGAGCACTCAGTTTTAGGTCAGAACTAAACAATAACACGTGTGATTTTTGTCCTGTCAGCAGATGCGTCTTGAGAAGACAAACAATATTGAGAGGATCCGCAAACTGCTTATGACGCAAGTGTACTTGATACACTTCGGTTCTGATGTTATCGGTTGTTTCAACAGAGACACGCCATTTGTTATCCATTTGTTGTGGATTGAAACGATCCCCATAGAGGGGCGCGGCGTCCACGACCTTTATACGGTGTCGTTGGTGGATAATAGAGCGCAGCATCTGTGCGAAGTTTTGAAATGAGATGGAGACCACATTGTGATACCATTTGTAGCGCATTATTGTGTCCGAAATATCCATCAAGCACAAAATAACGGAGTTTGATACAATCTCCCATCTGTTTGAGAAATGATTTCACCATAGTTTGAAGTTGTTTCAAAGTATTGCTGAACACAACATCCTTTTTGTTTCGATTCCGGCTCCCTTTGGGGCGACCACGCCCTCGTTTTGTTATGGCTTTCTGTGTATTCTCCTGATCTTCGATTGCAGACACATCCATATTGGCTGATGCGTTGCTACGCACGATTTGTTCCATCATCATTGGGTAAGAACACCTGTCTTTGACGCTTACTAAGGACACCGCTAAAAATGACAAACCGGAAATCGGTTTTCCATGTAATGAGGAGAAGAAGCGATCTATACCATAAGTTTTTTTCCCAGTTTTTGACACCGTGACTTCATCTGCTACAAGGATATACAAACTTTTAGGATCAAACAGATATTTTTTGAAAAAGAGCCAACACATCTTTGGCCAAGGGAGATCTGTGCTAAAGAAGCGTTGTATCGTACGATAACTCCCTCCTTTTGATGTCCAACGGGAGATATTTAACATTGTGACCTGACCTGTCATCGCAAGCAGGGCAAATACAACTTGACATAACTGGCGGATCATAGTAGTGGATAAACATAGATTAAATACAGTAAATAATGCTATAATTTCTGGCATGGGTGTGTGTCCTTTCTAAGTTAAAATGATATTTTAAAACTTTAGGACAAACACCCTTTTTATTCAAGTGTTTTTGGCGAAGGTATTGTTATAATGAATATGTTTAAAATAGTGACTGGTATGGATTTGGTTAGTAATAATACATCTCTACATCAGTTGCAGCGAGAGACCGCATTTTGTAAATACGGTCTAATTTTATGTTAAGGGAGAAATATAGGGCATTATGAAGAACTTTAGAATTCTTTCATTGATTCTTATCCTAATTATCATCGTTGGTTGCGATACAAAACCAAAAGGCCCCAGTCATTTATCAGTAGGAAAAAGTAAACTTATTAATAGTGGTCTCGCATTAGATTCAATTAACCATCTCATAGAAGCAGAGAAAATTGATGAGGATCAGTCAGAAGCCCGCGCACTATTAGTGATTGCATATTCTCATGGTCTTGCTACAAAAGCAGCACAAAGTTTTAAGCGCGAAGCAGAATTTAAACGAGAAAGAGCGAAAAGAATTGCTGCAATGAATGAGGCAGAAATAAGCAAATTAATTGAAATTCTTAGTGTACAATCACAGATACAAAAAAATGGATTAAATGCTTTAGCTGAAAAGGGAACCGATGCTGCAGTTCTTATTGTTGATAACATAGCAAAAAACTCATATCCAGATGCACACGCAACCTTCTTATCTGTCTTAGTTCAGATTGGGTCCGATGCAGTTGATCCTATTCTAAATAGACTAAATGATTCCGATGTAAATTCGTCAGCAAAAATAAAAACTCATTAGAGTGATCGGTGATATCGGTGATAAAAAAGCTCTTGAAAAATTAAATGGTATTGATAGAGAGAGTATGGATTCCCCAATCAGAATGGAAATCCTAACAACACTATACAAACTTGGAGATAAAAAACACAAGGCTGAGATTACAAAAGGACTTACATCAGATGACGTAGGAGTTCGACGTGCTTCTGCGAAAGCAATGAAAGATATCACTAATGTTAATGAGAATATATTAATATCCTCATTAAATGATAGTGATACATTGGTGGTTTCTAATATTGCAAAAGCATTATCTATTCATAAGACAAAAAATGCAGTAAAACCTTTGGTAGATATCCTTAAGAGCCAACATGAAAAGGCAACAAAACAAGCTGTAATTGATACCCTTACTGATTATACGAAAACTGGGACAGGTCTTTCAAAAGGATTAGCAAAACATCTCGCTGAAATGTTAATAAATCAAGAAGTAAAAAGTGCTGATGATCGTGTACGAGTAGTGCAGCTCCTCAAGAATGACGCATTGGTAAAACAACTAAATGCACTCAGACTTGTTGATGATATAGACAGTAAACTCTATGATTACTCTCAAAAATATGAGGATAGTTCATTCGTTAAGACTGAACTGAATGATCTGTTTGAACGAATAAGAAAATAGACGAGTAAATTGTATAGTCTAAGTCATTTCAATATACCTCATTTTAGTTTCAACTATAACAAGTATAACATGGGAGAATCTATATACCTTTAAAAAAATACTTGACACAAATGTGTGTCTGATTTACTATAGTAAAATTGGGATTTACTTTGTTTAAACATAAAGGTCTCATTATTAACAATCCCTATTTTATTGCTCTTACGCTGATGTTAGAAGGAGAAAACGAACGTAACATGAAAAAATTTTTAACGATATGCCTTATCTTAGCATGGGTTGTGTCGTTTGGCTGTAAACAAGAACAGATCATTCCTGAAATCTCACCAGGTAGAACTAAGTTATTAGGAGCTGGTCTTGCTGTAGAAGCTGTTGAACACCTCAAACGTGCAGAGATCGAAGAAGAAAACAAAGTTGAAGCCCAATCACTATTGCTCATTGCGTATAGTTACGCACTTTCACAAGAAGCTACTTTATTAAAAAATCGTAATTTGGAGACAGAATATCAGAGTGAGCGCGCCCGACGACTTGCCGAACTAAATAGTTCTCATATAAAAAAGATCTTCTTAATCCTAAGGGAAAAACATCGCGTTCAAAATGATGCTATACAAATTCTCGCTGATAAAGGTTTAGATGTCATACCCCTAATATTACAAGATTTTACTGAAAATAAATATAGTCAAGCACATGGAGACTTTCTCAGTGTTTTAAGAAAAATCGGTATGAAGGGTTTTGATAAACTGTTCCCGGCTATCGAAAATCCAGATATTCCTATCTCGGCAAAGGTAAATTTAATCCAAATTATCGGCGAAAAAGGAGACACATCTACTCACGGACGTTTAGAATCTCTCCTGAAGAACGTTGATGATAAAGGGTTGAAAATGGAGATAAAGACTGCCCTTTACCGGCTTGGAAAAAATGAATACAGCACACAAATTGAAGCGGGATTAAGGGATAAACATGTGGGTGTACGACAAGCCGCTGCAAGATCAATAAAACTACTTAACAAACCATCTACCTCAGAATTGGTAACAGCACTCAAGGATACTGATGATACTGTTCGGAAGCACGTTGTTATCGCATTACAAAAGCACATAGACGCTAACGCGGTTGACAATTTGTTTGATATTCTTACAAATGATTCAAGCAATCACACCAAACAAGCTACTGTAAATACACTGGATCATTATGCAAAGAACGGCTTAGCTTCTGGATTAGCTCATCGTTTAATCACCCTCTTGACAAAAACAAAAGTTGCGAACCACAGAGACAGAATACGTATAACACAACTTCTGGGAAAACCCTCACTCATAAAGCAAATAGCTGATGCCGATCCTTATGATAATCTACCATCAAAAATCTATGATTACTTTAATACTAAAGAACATAATAATTTAGTAAAAGCAGAGCTTAGCAAAATACTACGTAAACTTGAATAGTAATCAAAGTCTTTATAATAATTCCAGATAAACTAAAATGATCTCCACCGGTAGAATGTCAAGAAATTATTATATATACCTCCAATGAATATGTTCGTTTCATTATAGAAAGATTGACATGTTTAAATATCCATCTGATATCACCATAACTAAGATTGAGCAAGTAACCATTGAAATTGATCAACCAGCCATCGGTTGTAACTCTGGTGCCAAAGAGATTAAACAACCTGATCCAAACGGAAAGTGGCATGAACGGATTGCACGAATTCATACGAATAATGGTATACTCGGTTGGGGAGTTATCAGTTGGGGAACTACACAGGATGAAGCTAAAGAGGCATTAGATAAGAATCCTTTCGATCTACTGAGTCCAGAAGATGGTGTCGTTGAACAATTCCGTGGACTTGAAAACGCTTTATGGGACACCATTGGGAAAATCCTAAACAAGCCTGCATATCAACTCATGGGCACTGAATCCTATGGGAATGGTCTACCTGCTTATGATAGCACTATATACTTTAACGATCTTTTATATGATACAAAAACAGAAGGAATTAAACGGATTGAGGATGATATCAAGAAAAGTTTAGCTGATGGTTTTACCGCCTGTAAAATGAAAATGGGACGCGGCAATCATCTCATGGAACGGAATGCCGGACTACAACGGGATATTGAAGTCGTACAAATTGCACGGGCAACCGCTGGGGAAGGATTCAACATACTTGTTGATGCAAACAACGCATACACCTATGATGAAGTAATAACGTTTCTAAATGAGACAAGCAATTGTGATGTATTCTGGATTGAGGAGATGTTTGAAGAGGACGTTGAATTATACCGCAACCTAAAGAAATATATTAAAGATAAAGGATTAAATACCTTAATTGCTGATGGTGAAACCCGTACACGAGAGCCACTCGAATTTTATGACCCCTTCTTTGAGGCTGGTGTAATTGATGTTATCCAACACGATATGAAAGGATTAGGTGCTACCGGTTGGAAAAAACTTTCAAAAATGGCATCAGAGCATGATGTAAAATGTGCACCACATAATTGGGGGTCACTCCTCGGATTTTTCCTTAGCCCTACAATTTGCAAAGACTATTCCACATTTTCTCTACGGTGAAGTCGCAACCCTTACCAGTGATGTCATTGATACTTCTGCCTATGGTTTTACTAATGGCACATTTACTGTACCTGAAAACCCAGGACTCGGTTTAGAACTCAATCAAGATGTATACCAGAAACGTTATGCTGGTAATGAGGATTGGGAAATTAGAGCTTAGATGTCGTAATTACAATTTTCTAAAATGAATTGATAGACCAAAATTAAAATACAATGTAAGTATGTCTATTGAATTATTTGACCATCCCAACGAAGACTTCCTCACATATAAAGAAGTTGCAGAGTTATTAGGTGTTTCTAATGCAACTGTTAGAAATTGGGTAAAACTTGGACATATTAAACCCGCCTCAACACACCTAAATAATAGATTTTTAATCTCTCATATAGAAGAGATAAAAAATAATCTCGCTAACGGTTCTTTAGCAAAACTCAATAAACGAGCTAATAAAAGAAGATCTCACTCTAACATTATCCCTATAGAATATGCGGATAATCAAGATGTTTTTGAGTCAATTCAAAGAATTACTGAACTCTTTAAGTACAATAGTCTTGATAGAGACATAGTATTACTTGTAACTGCACTGAATCTGCTAAAACAGGTCGGGTTAATTATAGATATAGACCAATTTCCAAATAGACAAATTTGTTATACTAATGATTTTGTAAAAGATGAAATTGAAGACTGGTTAGGTAATATGGATGGTGTGCAGATCACTGAACACTATAATGATATTCTTAATACTAATATACCATTAAATTGTGATTTTTTAGGGTTCCTATATCAAACGCTACTAAATGTAGGAGAACGAGCAAAAACCGGCACTTATTATACACCAAAGCACATTGTCTTGGAGGCAGTTAACCAAAACATTAAAAGGAACCACACTGTCCTTGATCCATGTTGTGGAACCGGACAGTTTTTACTATCAGCATCAGAAAAAATAGATAATCCTGCGAATCTATGGGGTTTTGAAATTGACAAGAATGCAGTTAGGCTTGCAAAAATAAATCTGTTAATAAAGTTCCCTAAACATAAATTTAAACCAAATATTCATTGCATAAATTCACTACTTGAAGAAACTAAAGATTATCCACACTTTGATTTAGTGATAACAAATCCACCTTGGGGAGCACATTTTTCTACAGAGGAAGAGGAAATGCTTAAAAAGAAATACCAACATATTAATTCAAACGAAGCATTTTCATATTTTCTTGAAGCAGGTATCAAGTATTTGAAAGATGGTGCTACACTATCCTATATCTTACCCGAATCAATTCTTAATATAAAAGTCCATAAAGATATAAGAGAAAAAATCCTTAATCAAACTACTATAAAAAGAATCATACATCTCAATCGTCCGTTTGATGGAGTTTTTACAAATGTTGTTCGAATAGACTTAATAAATAAAAAAGGTAAGAATAGTACTATCATTGCGAAAAAAAACAATCAACAATTTCACTCTGAGCAATCACGACTATTATCAAATGACAATTTTATCTTTGATGTATTTACAGACACTAAGGATACAGTGTTAACTGATAAAGTGTTTTCCCTTAAACATAACACCTTAAAAGATAATGCAATTTGGGCACTTGGAATTGTTACTGGTGATAATAAGAGACATCTACACGAAAAAAGAAGTAGTGGCTTAGAACCGATACTAACTGGGAAGGATATAAAAAGATTTCAGGCAAATACTCCTACAAAATATATTAAGTTTAAACCAGATGAGTTTCAACAAGTCGCACCAGAAAAGAAATATAGAGCAAAGGAAAAATTACTCTATAAGTTTATTTCTAAACAGTTAGTCTTTGCATATGATGATAATCAAAGACTGACTCTTAACAGTGCTAATGTATTGATACCCACAATATCAAATTATCCTATTAAAACAATTTTAGCATTGTTTAATTCAACTCTTTATCAATTTATATTTGAAAAAAAGTTTGGAACGATAAAAGTACTTAAAAGCCACATAGAACAATTACCATTACCAGAGATTAACGATAGTGAACATATTAAGATTAAGAATTTGGTTGACAAACTTATTATAAAAGACCTTACTATAGGGGAACGGAAAAAGTTGTATAGGGAACTTGATGAGGAAATTATGAATTTATTTCCTCTAAATGCTCAAGATAAAGAAAAAATATATAATGATGTAAGGGTGCCAGATACGTTACTTGAAGTCAATTAAATATGGATATATTACAACAGAAATTAGATAAACTCATAGAAGAACTTTCTGAAGATAAAAAAGAGGTGATCAAGAATAGACTACATGATCTTGTATCTGTTTACCCATTTAATGATTATGAGTATATTATTACATCTTTAATGGGTTTCGGAAAGATCAATCTAAATGACTATTATGAAATTCGAGATAGTTATTTATCAAGAAATGTATATCTATATTTATTCGAAATTGTGGCACCAAGAGGTTTTGGAGAAAGATGGGCACAAGGACAACTTATGTCTATGGAACCAGACTTTTTGAAACCTACAAAAAAACTTGATGAATCATATAATGGGGAATATGATATTGCATTACCATACGAAAAGGCACTAATAAAAATTGAAGTAAAAGCATCAAGAGCAGTGGATAGAGATAGCGAAGAACCACTTTACATAAAAGCTTTGTCTTATGAAAGCATGAATCCGTTTTGGATGAATTTTCAGCAAATTAAACCTGCTTGTGCAGATGTATTTATCTTAATCGCAGTTTGGAGAGATATTATTAAATATTGGGTACTATCTTCAAATGAGATAGTTAACAATAAACACTATTCCAAAGGACAGCATCGAGGAAATGTCGGAGAGGGTCAACTACATATCAAAGATGACAACATTGATGACTTTAAGCAGTATGAGTGCAATCCAAAAAAATAAGACAAACCGTTATTGATACCTATGAAAGAAAAACTAAATTCTAATTATTATCAAGGATGAATTTTTCATAGCATTCCTAAGATAAGATTGCATAGTGATAAGCACTCACAATACCTAATCCCAATATAAATCCATGAAAAAAGTACTCGTCGCAATGAGCGGTGGCGTAGATAGTTCCGTTACTGCTGCCATGATGGTTGATGCCGGTTATGATGTTACAGGGATCACTATGCGTCTTGGTGCACCCGATACAATTGAAGTTGAGCCAGAACGACCAAATTGCTGTTCACTCGAAGGTATTGAAGATGCACGACGAGTTGCAACACAACTCGGTATCCCTTTTTACGGAGTGAATTACGAAGATATATTTAAAGAAGAAATTATTGATTACTTCGTTGAAGAATATCTCATCGGGAGAACACCAAGTCCTTGCATGGTATGTAACCGAAAACTAAAATTTGGAAAACTACTTGATCTCGCCAAGTCATTAGAATGTGAAGCCATCGCAACAGGACATTATGCACGGATAGAACAACATCCAGAAACAGGTCGATATCTATTACGAAAATCACTTGACCAAAGCAAAGATCAATCCTACTTCCTCGCCGCTCTTACACAAGATCAATTACAATGTGCATTAATGCCACTCGGGGAATTCTCAAAAACCCAAGTCAGAGATCTCGCGCGTCAGTATGACCTACGAACTGCAGAAAAAATTGAAAGTCAAGAACTCTGTTTTGTCGCAGATACAAATTATAGAAGATTTCTTCAAGACAGAATACCTGAGAAAATCGAAGGGGGAGATATAATTGACAAGGATGGGAATGTCCTCGGTAAACATCAAGGTGTACCCTTCTATACCGTAGGACAGCGACGCGGCTTAGGGATTTCCGCTGGGAAACCACTATATGTAACACAATTGAATGCAGATGAAAAAACCGTTGTTGTTGGTGAATCGGACGATCTTCTTGAAGACACCATGAACGTTGAACGGATCAATCTTATCTCAATTGAAGAGTTAAAAGACCCCATACGCGCACACGTTAAAATCAGATCGCGTGATGATGGTGGCCCCGCAACAATTACTCCAATCGGAGAATCAGAAGCAATTGTTAAATTCGACGAACCCCGACGGGCAATCACCCCAGGTCAAGCCACAGTATTTTACGATGGTGAATACGTCATCGGAGGTGGTTGGATTGTAGGTACAGACACATAAACAGATGAAATCACAACTCCTCTGTATACTCGGTCCTACAGCTGTTGGAAAAACTGAGATAGCAATTGAACTTGCACAACGACTCAATGCCGAAATTATCTCCGTTGATTCACGACAAATCTATCGACAGATGGACATCGGCACAGCAAAACCTACCCACCAAGAACTACAGGCAGCCCCTCATCACTTAATTGATTGTGTAGATATTTCACAAACTTTCACTGTCGCGGACTATAAGTTCCTGGCAGATACAGCAATTTCAGACATTCAGAAGAGAAGTAAACAGGTAATACTTGCAGGTGGGGCAGGATTATATTTTAGGGCAATCGTTGATGGTTTATTTGAGGGACCGGGTGCTAATGTCAAATTACGAAATAGACTTCAACTTGAAGCAGTGGAATATGGTGTTGCAGAACTTCACAATCGTTTGCGCAAATACGACCCAATCTCTGCTGACCGAATTCACCCCAATAATCTTAACAGAGTCATACGCGCAATTGAAGTATACGAACTAACTGGCATCCCCATATCAGAACATCAACAACAATGGGAACACAAAGGACAACGATACTCTTTCAATGCATTTGGGCTAACTATGTCTCGTACACTACTTAATGATCGTAT
This sequence comes from Candidatus Poribacteria bacterium, assembly GCA_965205025.1. Lineage (GTDB taxonomy): Bacteria > Poribacteria > WGA-4E > WGA-4E > WGA-3G > MSPOR6. The sequence continues at coordinate 28,741 of CBDBFU010000007.1, read as the reverse complement.
CAATCAACGGGTAGATGTCATGCTTGCAAACGGTTTAGTTAAGGAAGTCGAATCCATATTAGCAACAGGACATTCTCGTGATTCCTTTGCCCTACAAAGTTTTGGCTATAAGGAGTTAATAGCATATCTTGATGGACAATCTACTTATGTTGAAGCTGTAGAGCAGCTAAAACAGAACACACGCAAATTCGCAAAAAGACAGATGACTTGGTTCAAAAAAGATCAACGAATTCAATGGTTAGAGAAAAATACGGCATCAAATAATGTTGAGTATATAGTCAATAAGATTATTGATTCCACTCAAAATGACGCAACACCTAAACATCATTCATAAAAATGTTCAAATTCAGGTGAAAAGAGACAAATACGAAACTATATTGTATTATCCTTTACTCCATAATTACCTATTTTCTCCTGTTGTACCAAGTTGCAGATTATCCTTTTCAAGAAGTGCCCATTTGGTAACGTTCCAGAATAGATCATCGGATGCAATCGCATGCCATTCTCCCTTCACAAACGTCATAACAGCAGCCGTTTTCCCACTTCCAGTTATATAATCGGGTTGAAATCTGTCTTTAGGTCCCCAGTTGGAATATGTCAGTGAATCTCCGTTACTCCATTTCCATTCAGTATCCTCTTCGGTCTTCTGAAGTCCAATCCAATACAGTTCATAACCAAATACACCTGATAACCAATTCTGTTCGGTTTCATCGTTAATTGCGACAAGATAAGCTCCTTCTGTTGCAGCTTGAGCTCTTGCGGCTTCAATACTCTCACAAATAATTTTCACATAAGCATGTCCATTATCTGGATTGATAATCCACTCTTCAGGTGTGGTTTCACTCGGTAAGGGTAACATACCAGGGAACCGTCGTTGTTGGGGTGGTTCTGGATTTTCAGGTATGTCACTACTATTGCCATTGAGGGTTAATGTTAAACCTTTGTGATGGGAGCCTCCATGTATTAGAAATTCTTTGGAGGCAGCTGTCAGTCCATGATATTCTATTGAAACCTTATAGAACTTAGGTTCATCATGGTAGAACAACTCCAATATGAAATTTCCTTTCTCATCTGTCTTGTGGAACCTATCATTATATTTTGACTCACCTGTCTTATCTTCCAAACGAGATTGAACTTTGAATAATACAGGAGCATCGGCTAACGGTTTCTTGTTAGCAAACCTAATCTTCCCATCTATCCACATATTCGCACGCGCAGTAATGATTACATCCTTAATATTTCTATCAGATTGCAGAGAGAAAGTTGTAAGACCAGATCCCATACGACTTTTGTTGATTGTCATTGGACCAATCTTGACGGAGACAAGTTCATATTCCATTTTAAAGTCATAATCCTGTAACTCACCTTTCAGTATATCTCCTAAGAGTTTTGAAGGGATAAGTCCCATACGTTTCATACCCGATTTGATGGGACCTTTAAATGTGAAGTCTCCGTTGTTATCTGTCTTGGCAGTTAGAAAATCTGGTGATGCTGCAATAGTCATTAACGGCTTAAAAATAGCGGATCCATTTTCACTCATCTCAATAGGGTATAATGTAACAATATGACCACGAATTGGATTCCAATTTTCGTCAACGAGTTTTCCTGAAAAAGTTGTTGCACTATTCTGAGGGTCGCATGCATTGAAGGTCACACTAAATCCGATTAGTAATACAACAGGAAAAAAGTGGTTTATTTTAATACAAGTCATAATAGAAGATACCTTAAAGTGAAATTAATGTAGGAGAAAGTAATACCATTCTGATAATTCATGTCTCTTTAGTGTAATCAACGGAGGATAATTTCTTTTTCAAGAATTGTTCTTTCTTTAATAGGTTTGCGTTTGTCAGAATTGTGTACTTTCCGCGTCTTATCAGAAGCGTGCCAGCCCCATCCGAAATAGCCTGTCATGACATAATCTTTGGTTTCAGTGTTTCCACCTTCCGGCTCATACGCTTCCCAATTCGTATATTCAATAGGCTCTCCACTGAACCATTTCCAAGTTCCTTCTTTTTCAGCATCACTGAGTCCAATCCAATAGCGACTATTTCCGTAAATACCACTAAGCCATTTTTCTTCTGCTTTATCGTTTATTGAAACGACATAAGCATTTTCAGATGAAGCTTGTGCTATTGCTTCATCAATAGTTTGTGTATATGTAAGTTTGTAGGCATGATTATTCGTCGGATTTACAATCCAAGATGCTGATGGTTCAACATATCTTCTAAGTACTAAAAACCGTTCACTTTGATCCAATGGTCGGGCATTTTTAGATCCTGAATTGCCATTCAAAGTGAATACGATTTCATTCTCACTCTCTAATATAAAAGGTACTGCTTTAGCATATAAATCTTGATGATTTATAGCCATTCTAATATAGTATTCTGGATGATGTGTTCTCGTTACGTATTGAACAAAATAACCTTCAGCGTCTGTATCCTCTGGAGATTGACTGGACCCCACTCCTCTTCTAATAAATTCATGCATTGTTCTATACACGTAAAATCGGGTATTTGTCACAGGAGTGCCATCTGAATAAACAACGCGCGCCCGTATTCGAGATTGCTTTACAATGTCTGCTGTAAGGATTACACCTTCCATTTTTGTACCTAAATCTAAGTCAAAGGTTAGAGTTGATCCCAATGAACGAAACGGATATAGGGATATATCACCGAATTCTGCAGTAAGCACTTTGACATTATAACTTCTGTGCTGAGAATAAATGTACAACTTAATTGATTTATAGTCTATGTTTGAAAAAGCAAAACGACCTTTTGAATCAGTTCTTGTTTGCACTATATTGTCTGATTTATTTTGATCCTCAGTATTCCGACTCATCTGAACTGTAATATCGGGAATTGGGTCACCCGCTGTATCAATTAGACGACCAGATAATGTAGTAACATCCTGTGCTATGCTGGAAGTAGATACACATAACAAAACTATGAGTACAATCAGAAAAACTAACGATACTATACAGTACAAATAACTATATCGAAAATTTGTCATTACAAGAAATTTTCCTTTTACATATTTAAACATGTTATCCCTATATTTTCTGAAATTAAGCATAGCTTCATTATTCTTCTAATGAATCATTTACAAACTAATCTATTTTAGCATGTGTATAGATGTCATCCCATAAAATCACAATGCCATCGTGACTGGAACTGACAAGCATTTCTCCATTTGGACTAAAGTTAACACTTGAGATGCTGTTTGTGTGTCCAAACAAGGTCTTGAGTACTTTCCCTGTTTTTATGTCCCAAAGACGTATGGAGTTGTAAACATTGTTCCGTGAAAAAACACTTCCTGCAGCCAGTGTTTTTCCATCCGGACTAAGAGCAAGACAAGATATTGTATCCCATTCAAGAGATTTCTTAAATTTACCAGAATGTGCATCCCAGAATCGGATCGTGTTGTCCCAACTTCCACTGATTACAGTTTCACCATCAGGAGTAAACAGTACGCTTGATACATAATGTGTATGTTCCTTAATAGCTTTTTTGAGTGTGCCAGTTGGGACATCCCAAAGATGAAGCGCATGGTTCCGTTCCCCACTCGCCAGTGTTTTTCCATCCGGACTAAATGCAACACTATAAACATTGGAATTATGTCCTTTAAGGGTACGTATCTTTTCTTGGGTAGAAAGGTTAAATATATAGATGTCGCCATCTTCTGTACCTCCTGCAAGTGTGCTTCCATCAAGACTATAAGTTAGACTTTTGATACTATCAATAGGATTCTTGAATAAGTCCATTTTACGACGACTTTGTGGATTTAAAAGTATTATTCGGCCACCCCAACTACCACATGCAAGAGTCTTCCCATTTGGACTATACACAATACTTGAAACATAACCTATATTTTCTGAGAATGAATCTGTATATTCTCCTGTAAATATATTCCATATATGGATGTCACCCCTTCCCCCGCCAAATGCTATAAATTTACCATCAGGACTAAAAGTACTGTCTGACATTTGTTCTTTATTAAAACCTGAAAGTTCTTTTTTTCTTTGTCCTATAGCGAGATCCCAAAATAGGATCACATCGGTTTCACTCTGACTCACTAAAGTATTTGCCTCGGAATTAAACGAAAGGTAGGTAATAGTCTTTCCATGCATATCATGGTGTCGAATATCATGGTTATCTGAAGTTTCATTATTCAAGGTATTCATTAATTGTCCAGTGTGTAAATCCCATATTTGTATTGTGCCATATAAATGTCCACTTGCTAAGATGGTTCCATCTGCCTTAATTGCAAGAGATCGTACACCATTGTTAGATACGGAAAGTGTATTCAAGTGTTGTCCCGTAATTGCGTTCCATATTGTCACTATTCCGTTTCCATGACCATAGATCAGTTTAGAACCATCAGGACTATACAATACCGTTGAAACTGAATCCTGCTTTTGCAGCTGATTAAAGTCCTTTAGTCTCCACGTATGTGCATCCCATAGATGAACACGACCATTACTATGACGAGTTGCCAGTGTTGAACCATCAGGACTGAATTGGATAGTGTTAAATTCGTAATCATCTCCTGAGAGGGTATGAGTCTTTTGTCCTGTGAGAGTATCCCATAACTCAAGTGTATCCCCATGAGCAGTTGCAAAAATGTCGCCCTCTGGACTAAAAGATATAGAAATTCCTTCAGGTGTATTCGTAAAAAACGTATGTATATGGTTACCAGTACTTATATCCCATAGTTGAGTGTTTCTATTGTGGTTAACACTTGCAAGCAGTCTGCCATCTGGACTGAAAAGAAGTTTATCAGCATATTCTCCTTTTATAGACTTTATTAGTTTCCCAGTGTCTGCTTCCCATAGATGGACGTTAGGGTTTCCTCCAAAAGTTGCAATGGTTTTCCCATCAGGACTGAATACAATTCCTCCTAATCGACCTGTTTCTCCCGGCACACCATATTCTTCACCACTGCTTGTATCATAGATCCATAAACCTATAGATGTCGTAACTGCCAATCGTTTCCCATCAGGAGAAGATTGAACATTGGATATTCTTCCTTTACCGAAACGAGTTTTTGCACCATTTGGTAATCCAAACCGTTTGTCTTCTTGAGTATTATCACGCTGAAGAAAAACAGATTTCTCGGTATCTACTATATTACTACTATCAGTAGATATATCGCTTTCAGCTTGTAGTAGACTTTTTGTGGTTAGAACTTTACCGTTTTCGTATGTAATTTCGCTTGATTTCTCACCATCAAGATTCCATGTCGTCCACAATCCGTCTCGTCTGCCGTTCTTGTAATTACCTTCACTCTCTTTTTTTCCAATAGGGTCCCATTCTATCCATGCCCCATCACGGAGTCCTTTATTGTAATTTCCCTCTATTGCTTTTTGCCAATTTCCGTACCAAGTGATATATATCCCATGTATTTTACCGTTCTGAACTTGCTGTAGTTTTCGAATATTCTTTACCCATCCAGTATAAGGTGGTCCTTTAGGATTCACATAATAGATGTTTTCACCAGATGTATTTGGAAGTATTTTTAAGTCTGATTCATGAATTGCCCCTTCAAATACCTTTTCACGAATTTTCGAGTCATCTAAGTTTGATATAGTAGGAACATTAGGAGGAGGTTCTGAACTTGGTGTATGACATCCAGTCAGAAGGATGAATCCTGTAAAAAAGAGGTATATTAAACTCACACAATACACTACAAATGTATTGGGTCTTTTGTAATTGTAATTTACGTTTTGCATAACTACACTGACAATAATCATAACTTCTTCAATATTACCTAAACCTTTATGTTGATGAAGGATATAGATATGACACTTAGTGAAAATAAATTTATTCTTATACCATTTCTCATAATAAATTCTCTGTAATGTAGCATAAACTGGAAGTTTATGCTACATTACAGAGAAGAGACTATATTTATCTGAAATGGTATTAGGTTATGTTCTGAGAATACCCAAATACGAGCAATTATGTATGTTTAAATGGTAATATTCCATAAAATTAATCCGATTCTTCATTATAGAAGTTAAGTTAATATTGTATATCATGTTGTGAAAAAGGTTACACTTTTCGTCACATGGTGTGACATTTAAATTGATGTAAATTATGGCTGTAAACCCTGTTACAGACAGAGTTTATCTCCAATTGAAATAAGAATTAGAAAAATTGATATTTTGTGTCTTTTTTAACTTTTCTTGTTAACTTCAAATATGCAAAAAAGTGTATATTATTAGAACCATTTTGATATTCGTTATGCGTATTAGATCTTTGAATAATCATCAATTATTCTCCTATGACTATGTAGCCAGTAGTTTTTGTTGTTAGTGGTTTTAGCCTATCTCATCAATTCTATATTTTAATACCTCTTTTTTGTCATGTATCATATAGAACCGAGGGTAATTTTACTGTAATTTTGCTGTTTTTAATGTTCACAATAGTAATGTTTTAGTTATTTATATGTTGAATAAAGTTACACTTTTCGTTACATGGTGTAACGTTTTAAAATGCCATCTCCCGTCAGTACTACACTGTGTTTAGAGCCATTTTTTTTAAGGTTACAAGAATTTGTTCCAATTATAAAGTTGGTTTGAATTTTGTGTCTTTTACTTTTCTTTTGATCCATTGATTTTGGATTGTTTGAATGTGAAATATTTTGTGTTTCCATTTTGACATGGTATTAGAATATACTCGATAAATCATAGATTTGGAGGTTTCTTTGTACGTGCCATTTGCTATATTTTGAACCAACGGACGGGGAAATCCGAATTCTATGAAGAGAATTATATCTGTATGGACAATTCGTAGTAATGAGATACACAGTAGTTTACTGGGGTGTAAGATAGTCTGTTTTGTTTGAAGTCGGTCTAATTTTAAATTTTTCAAGTTTTTCAAGTTTTTCAAGTTTCTTTTTAAGAAATGATTTTTTAATGAGCCGAAAACCGTGTTGTGGGTTGGGATAACAAAGGATTTGATTAATAGGTGTAAAATTTTAAAATTTGAAAAACTAAAAAAATATTCGGTTGAATTTCGCATTGATTTTCCTCTGTATCTGCTTATGAGGTGATAATTCTGAATGTTTTCGTTGTAATTCTAACATGGATTTTCCTGTTTCCCATATAGTGGATTTGGTTGAATTTGGCATAAAGTTTAGAAACCTAAATAATTAGAAAATAGTTGTTCTTTCTTGGAAGGCACACCTTACTGTTCTTGTACCACAAACTTTCCAGTTTGTGGTCTATGTGCGCAAACTGGAAAGTTTACGCTACAATGGACTTTTACCAAACTCACGTTAATTTATTTTATATTATTGTGATATATGTATGTTAGTTGTTAGATGTTTATATTTTCTTCATTTTATTTTTGATTTCTTCAATGTATATTTTTTATCATAGAGATAAATTGGAAAATACTTGTGTTTCCAATCTGGTTTAGTTATAGCCAAGAAACGCATATCAGGAGAAAGTTCCGCTAATTGTGACTGCCCCCAACTTTCTATCTGTTCTAATCGAACTTGCCTAATGACTTCAGGTTTCAGTGTATTGCTTACATCCCATATTTCAACACGTCCAAAACTACCTGTTGAAGCAAGTTGCGTTCCATCATCTGAGAAAAATAGAGTGGTTATTCCTTGTTGTGCTTCTATAGTTGTAAGGAGTTTTTGCTTGTTTACATCCCAAAACTGAATTTTTCCTTCCAGCCTGTTGTTTGATGCAGCAGCGATAATTTTACTATCTGGTGAAAATGCTATTGTACGAATACCAGTACCAGGATTTTGTAAAAGAGACAGTTCTTTCCCTGTCTTAGCATCATATACCCATATACCTGTAGGGGTCGCAACAGCAAACTGAGATCCATCATCGGAAAATTCAATATCGTTTGTCTTACCCTTTCCAAGTCGTAATTTTGAAAACTCTGGTAATCCCCAGCGACTGTAACTGCTTTGACTATCGTTATTCATACTTGCTCCATTTCCATATAATTAATGCCACAAAGATCTTCAGAAAGGGTGCATACACGTGAATTTTATATACCTATATGACAAATAGACCTGTCAATAAGACAATTTTTCTGATTTCGCCTTTTCCTCATTTACAAAAGCGAGAAGAATAAATCCAAGAATAAAAAATACCATTAAGGATATAATCGCCAACCGAGCAGTTCCTGTAATCTGTCGGATTAAGCCAAATGTAATTGGTCCCAAAATAGCAGAAAACTTACTGAAAACAGAATAAAATCCATAAAACTCCGCACTTGCGTTTTCGGGTATCATCGCACCATAGAAAGATCGACTAAGGGCTTGTGTGCCTCCAAGAACAAAACCAACAGTTATTCCTAAGATAAAGAATTCTGTAGCAGTATGGATAAAATACCCATAAATTACCACTGCACTCCAAAGGACTAAAGAGACCATGACAGAACGTCTCGCACCTATACTATTAGCAACTCTACCGAAGATCAATGCTCCTATAAAAGCAACAAGTTGGATAAGTAGAAGTGTTACCATCAGCTGGGGGTTTGTTAACCCCAATTCCTCTTTCCCATATATGGTACCCATACTGGTGACAGTGTGAATTCCATCGTTATATACCATATATGCAATCAAGAATAGAGTCAGGTTCCTAAAATTCCCAACTTTATTTGCTGTAGTGAGTAAACGACTGAAACCTAATGAAATATAACCAATGATTTTGGGTAGATGGCGATATTGTTCGGGTAACTCATGCTGAGTTTCTTGTTCTTTTAGGTATTTTATCGTGACTAATGTCCAACCTGCCCACCATAATCCAGACATACCCATAGCAATACGGACAGCCAACGTTTGATTCTGAATACCGAAAGTCTTATGCATAGAGACAAGCACAAGTGCTATGCCAAATTGTATAGATCCCCCAATATAACCATAGGCAAATCCTTTTGCTGATACGGAATCAAGTTTATCTTCAGAAGTGAGTTCTGGTAAAAAAGCATCGTAGAAGACATTGCCACCGATAAAGCAAACTTGTGTACAGATATATAAGATAATTGCTAACCAAACATCTCCTGGACCAGTAGCATCCCGTGGACTACAAAAAACAAGGAGAATAGCAAAAAGGCTACCAGAGTAAGCAAAAAATATGAGAAATCGTTTCTTGGCTGAAGAGAAATCCGCTATTGAACCGAGCATCGGGGCAAACAGAAATACTATCAGTGCTGCAGTTCCAAGCATGAAACCCCATAAGGCTGTAGCACTGAATGTCTGTCCAAGAATCTCCACACCATCTACACCGACAATTCCTTCAGCGAAATAGATGGGTAATAAGGCAACACCAACTGTTGTAATGTATGCTGAATTTGCCCAATCATACATACACCAACCGAAAATTGATCTTTTATCGTCTTTCATATTAATCCTAACATCCATATTCTATACCTATTTTCACACATAACATAAGGATAATCAATCAGATTATGACCTAATACATTAAACTCACATTTACATTTCTTCATGTCAGTTGGAAAACACCGAAGTTTTAATGTATAATTTCATCAGATTCGGTATAATGAATTTATATTGAATCTGTCCGCTGTTCCAAAGGAGTTAACCATGAAAATTGTTGATGTAAAAACGTACATGGTGGATGTGCCACCACCACATTGGGGTGGAAGACATTGGATATTTGTTAAACTTATTACCGATGAAGGAATTGAAGGTTTTGGAGAATGTACATACCATACAAGACTGAACCATGTTGTCATTGAACTAATCAAAGATTGGGGTGAACGTTACCTCATTGGAAATGACCCCTTCCGTATAGAAAAAATATGGTCTACACTTTATGAAGGTCCGTGTGTAAGACATCCTGGTCCGCTTGCCACACCTGCGATGAGCGCAATTGAAATGGCGTGTTGGGACATCGTCGGAAAAGCTCTCGACCAACCAATCTATAATCTATTGGGAGGTATGTTCCATGAGAAATTGAGGGCATATTCATATCTATTGCACTGGCGACATGGGGACTCACCAGAAAAAACAGGAGAAGTCGCTCTCTCTTATGTAGAAAAAGGGTTTACCGCAGTCAAATTTGATCCTGTTAGTCCAAGTACAGCAGATAGATTGGAAACACTTGACTATGCAGAAAGTGTCATCCGTGGGATACGCGATGCAGTTGGGGATAAATGTGACATTCTCATTGGTACACATGGACAATTCAACACGAATAGTGCTATCCGTTTCGCTAAACGGGTCGAACAGTATGATCCGTTATGGTTTGAGGAACCTATACCACCTGAGAATATTAAGGAGATGGCACGTGTTGCACAAGCTACCAGCATCCCAATAGCAACAGGTGAACGTTTGTTGACGAAGTATGAGTTTGCAGATCTATTGGAACAACAAGCAGCATCTATATTACAGATGGATTTAACAATTAGTGGTGGTATCCTTGAATCGAAGAAAATTGCTTCTATGGGTGAAGCACATTATGCACAGATCGCACCACACATGTACGGTGGTCCCATCGGTGGTGCAGCAAATATACAGTTGGATGTTTGTAGTCCTAATTTTCTCATTCAAGAGGGAATTCACATGTGGGATGGCTTTCATGCAGAATTACTTAAAGAACCAATCCAATGGGAAAATGGATACATCATACCACCAACTAAACCGGGACTTGGTATTGAAATTAACGAAGAGGTCTTAGATAAACATTCGATTCCTGTATAGACCATTGGACTTAATTACTTTTTTGGTAGGAGCGGTTTCAACTGAACCATAGGATCTTCTGTAGGAGGGAATCCGATCCCTATATCCCCATAATGCTTTGATTGAACAAGTTTATCTTATGTGTGATTGTGAAGGCAGGATTTAAGAAATTAATACCTTATTTATCTTATATAGAACTCACATTAATATGGTACGCGTAACATACCAACTACATCTAAGGAATACATGTCAACAGCAGACACACCCACGGGCACGCTTGATGCGTTGCCCAAGTCAATAGAAGATACACTAAATACTCTGGATATCGAATTTAAGGAGATACGATTTGCTGTCCGCAGTGATGTCATATCATCAGGCACATTTGGTGAAGAATGGTTCATACTTACAGATGCAGCTATTTTCACAGTAACAGGAGCAGGTGAAGTAATTCACTATATACCCTATAAAAGTGTATTAGGTATCCGGGCTGAAAACGTAGTTGATGCCGGATTGCTTGTATTGGAAACCAAAGAAGGAACTGTAGACCTAATTCGTTACTCCAACAGCTGTGCTCCTAAATTTGGGTTTGTTGCAAGGTTCATAGGAGATGAAATTGAATTCCTAAAAGGCAATCGGGATGAACCACCAATCTGGGATTACAAGATTGAGGAACATTACTGTAAATCCTGTGGATTGCTCTTAGCAGATGAGTATACACCGTGTCCCGCGTGCACTAAGAAACATAAGGTAATGTTGCGGATAATGAGTTATGTTCGACCCTATCGTGGGAGAGTGATACTCTATATGGGATTAGTCATCAGCGGTACATTGATGAATCTCATTATGCCATATTTTACACAAGTCTTAATTGATGATATTTTGCAAGTTAGTCTTACTACACCTGTACCTGATAACCAAACAACTTGGATAGGTAATATATTCAGAGGTTTACAACCCGTATCCTTTGCTCTATCCATTGCTGTAGGGGTATTATTGGTAGTACAGTTAACTCGGGTTTTGCTTGATATTTTTAGATCACGGCTTGCTGCATGGTTATCGCTACGAATATCCGCAAGTATACGCGCACATGTTTATGAACATTTACACAACCTCTCCATCCGGTTTTTCGACAAACGGACAACTGGTACTGTCATATCACATATTACCGAAGATAGTGAACGATTACAGGATTTTCTATTGGAAGGAATGTCGTTCCTGAGTACGCAGTTTTTTATGTTTTTTGGGATTGGTACGATATTGTTTCTCATGAATTGGCAATTGACATGCCTAATTCTTTTACCAATTCCTATAATTGTTTTGGGAGGGGGTTGGTTCTACCGAACAGTACGAAGTCTCTGGCATCGTGCTTGGCGTCGTCGGTCAAAATTGTTTGATGTTGTCAACGATTCTGTCTCAGGCATACGGGTTGTTCGCGCATTCGGACAACAAAACAGTGAAGTCGACAGATTTGACGATGCTAACACAGATGCACGCGACTATGAAACGAATGCGGAGTTAATCTGGGCAACATATTACCCTCCCCTCATGTTTGCTGTTGGATTGGGTTCTCTCATTGTATGGTATTATGGTGGGCTTAATGTTATTGGAGGAGAGATGACTCTTGGAAGACTTATGACTTTCCTTATGTATCTCGCTATGTTCTATGAACCCTTACGATATGTGAGTCCACTTATAAATTGGGCATCACGATCTATGACAGCAGCCGAAAGACTATTTGAAGTGGTAGATTCTCAACCTGAGCAGCTTGATGATGGCAATCTTAAAGAAATACCAAACATCTCAGGAGAGGTAAAATTCCACAACATGACATTCGGATATGATTCACACAAACCTGTGCTTCGAGACATCAATCTACACGTCCAACCCGGTGAAATGATTGGTCTTGTTGGACATTCAGGAGCTGGAAAATCAACTCTTATCAACCTAATTTGTCGTTTTTATACACCCGATTCAGGACAGTTGGAAATTGATGGGGAAGACATAAAGCAGATTGACCTGAAGGATCTACGAAGGCAGATTGGTGTCGTACTTCAGGATCCCTACTTGTTTAGTGGAACAATAGCGGAAAACATTTCGTATGCACATCCTGACGCTTCAATGGACGATATCATAACTGCTGCAAAAGCTGCGAATGCACACGATTTCATCGTTAAATTCCCTGACGGGTATGACACAGAAGTCGGTGAACGGGGCGGAAGTTTATCCGGGGGTGAAAGACAACGTATCTCAATTGCCCGCGCAATATTACATAATCCTCGTATCCTTATTCTTGATGAAGCAACCTCATCAGTTGATGTAGAAACTGAGAAAGAAATTCAACAAGCAATTGACAGACTCGTAAAAAATCGGACTACATTTGCAATTGCACACCGTCTATCTACCCTACGAAATGCTGATCGCCTATTTGTCATTGAAAAAGGTAAAGGTGTTGAGTGTGGGTCCCATGAAGAACTCATGCAGAAAAAGGGAATCTACTTCAAACTTGTAGAGACCCAACGTGAAGCAGCTGACATACGCGCCGATGCACAAATTGTCGAGAGATAGATATGCAAATTAAGAATACTGAAGAAAAAATAAAACCAGAACATCAAACTATAGAGAAAAAAACTTCTGAGACGGATAATAATTCCACACAACGATTCATGAAGGCTGCTGATCTAACCTTTACGCGTTCTCCAGCAGGGACAGCGAGGCTTGAGATCAAGGATGAAGCATGCCATCTCCGAGTCGTAGTGCGGAGACTCATGCCACTTAGCAATCCTGAACAATATATCTCACTTGCTGCAGATGAAGATACCGAAATTGGTGTTCTTGTGAACCCCTCTGAATTGTCAAAGGATAGTTTGAAAATACTCAATGAGGAATTGGACAAACGATATTTCACACCAACAATTCAGAAAATATACCGTGTCAAAGAGCACTTCGGCATTCATGAATGGAACGTAAAAACAGAACGGGGTCGCGTGACATTTATGGTGCGTGGATTGAATCAAAATATAAAGCAAACTCCTCCAGCACGTTTGTTTGTAACCGACATACGCGGGAATCGCTATGACATACCCGATTATCGGAAGTTAGATCCAAAAAGTTTTCATCAAATAAAACGTCACTTATAAGAAATCATGAAAAATAAACGTCTTAACGCTGTGATTGCCTCAATCTTAATTCATCTCATCATTGCTGCAATTATCGGTCTTTTCATATCTGACCACTATTGGACATTTAATGGAGATGGGATGGATGTTAGGTTCGTCAAACCCACTTCCGCAAGAGATACTATAAGACGTACCCATAGAAGATTAAATCCATCAGATTCACAGAAACCTGTAAACCCCTTACAAGTACACATCCCTGCCAATACACATCTCTCCAAAAGCGATACTTCACTCAACATTACATCGAACACACCCATGTTGAATACAGATATATTGGATTCTCCCGACACATCTACACCAACTTTACGAACAGAAGTACAACGGCCAGATAGAACTTCTCAAAGAACGCCAGTAAGAGGAACTGTAACCCCATCCATACCTACACGAATAAAAACACGATCCACTACCCCAATCCGTCCAGAATTGAATACTGCTACGAACGGGGCATTTGCTGAATTCGTAGAAGGTCCATTGACTCAGGGTGGTTTACGTGGAGATTTCGATTCTGCCATTATGCAAAATCCTGTAATGCTACCACAAGGAGAATTAGGGGCAATTTTAGAGGGTACAAGTGATGATTTCCGTGGTCACATTCGGATTATACGTCTTAAACATTCACTTTCGGATTGGTGGCAAGATCCAACTGCTTTACCTGCTCTAATGAAATGGATGGATAAACATACTTCCATACGGACAGATATGAACTATCAAGGAGGATCTTTAACACTAACAGATCCCAGAATATTAAAGGCACCACTTATTGTCATGACCGGACATGATAAAGATATAACAGTTGGACGTAGGTTAGTAAAAGATGGTCCGCTGCAAACAGGTTTTACAGAGACTGAACGTGCAGCCCTACGAAAATATATTGTTCATGAAGGTGGTATGCTATTTTTTGATGATTGCGGTTTTCACGGACTTTTTGCACATATTGTTGCTGAAGAATTAGAACGGATTTTCCCAGATTATCCACTTGAAATAATTCCACATGACCATGAAATCTACACTATTTATTATCACCTAAAGAAACCACCCAATGGTGGTGATGTGTTCTGGGGAAACGAGAACAATGCACAACCTACAAAGTTCCGTTATCAGAAAGGTATTATTATAGATGGTCGGTTAACAGTTATTTTCAATCGAAAAGATTATATGTGTGCTATGGAAACCGCAGAAATCGAAAGCCGAACTATGTTAAGACTTCGACGGTCTACAGATGTGTATCGGTTCATGACAAACTTGATAATCTATACACTGAAGTATGGTGGGAACACAGATAGATCGGGTTATGAGGAATAAATACGTCCCAATCGGTTAATTATTCCCAGAATCATCTCAAGATGTCGAATAATCTTTTCATCTTCTGTCATAGTATTCCTCTATTCAGTTTATAATCATATCCTAATCCTAAATTAAATTAAAAACCGCCACACCCTACCTGTAAGAACGTAACGGTTATACCTTAGAAAACTTCTTTAGAAACGATCTCCTTTTACGGATGCCCATTGTGTGGTCAATTTTTCTTTCGCATCAACAGGAAACGGTTCATCTCGCGACAAATCATCTTTAGGTTCTCCTTCAAAATAACGGAAATTATCAAGCCAAAAATCCACATCAGACTGTGCAATGGATAAACCTACCCACATGTCATTCACTACCGTATCCTTAGCTATGAAGGTAATAAAATATTCCTGCCACTCCGGTCCCAAAAGATCTATATTTCCACCTTGCCAAAATGTCCACGGATCATGTTGCATCTGAATATTTAGACTTACCTGACGAGGCTTCTCAGAACGTGCCCAGAAAATAACGGTGTATTCTTCACCCTTTTCCATAGATACATCCCTTTGTTTTATCTTGGCATGCCACGCTGTGCCAGTTGCTTTAACACCGATGATTTTTAGACTCTTGTCTCCATGCTGAGGATTTTTCTTGTCTATTTCCATTTTGTATTCTCCACCACGATCACAGCACTTTCCATCTTCCAATTCCCATCCTGCTAAATCATCTTCAAAACTATGGTTTTCGAGTAATAATTCCCCTTTTTCCCAGGCACCTAACTTCTGCACTGTACCAGCAAAAACGTTATACCCTATCAACAGGGTAACAAATAGTACAGTAAATATGATAATTCTATACACTGTTATTCTCCTTTACAATATCTCTCATTTCTGTTGATTAATTACATTAACCCCGCATAATAGACTCTATTTCTGGAAGTATTTCAACCACCGCATCTTGGTCAACCTTGTCTGCTATACTTGTATATCCGGCGGTATGTATCATCTCCGCGAGATTCTGTCCGAGTTGTTCAATTGTCCAAGCAACAGAATCCGGTACACTCTCTTTATCAAGGTTTCGATGGTCATTTTTTCCAGTTGGATCGTAATGATAGTGGGGATTCTTGCGGAAACAGTCAAAACGAAGTAGTTGGATATTTTCACCCTCAACTTTCCCGTAAACACGCACAGATGGTCCGCCATCATCTCCGAAATCACGATTATCCACGTGGAATTCTACACCACCCGCATGGATTACTTTCTCTTCCATGGTCTTCTCCATATTATTGTTTTAAGCTTATTTTAAACAACAGACCTATCCCTGTCAACTGAAAACTAACAAAGACATACATATCTACGATCCTTCCTAAACAACCTAAACCCTTTAAAACATGTTCTGTGAAACAGGTAATCATACCAAATCTTTTTTATAGTGTTTACTTTAGAAAAGACTTGCAAACAGGTTAAGAGTATGCTATACTTAAAGAAAATTCACATCCCTTGATTGAACGATGAAACAACAACTGCTTGATAGTTTTGGGCGTCTCCATACCAACCTCAGAATCTCCGTTACAGATGTATGTAACTTCCGTTGTATCTACTGTATGCCAGAAGATATGGTTTTCATGCCAGATACATCGTTGATGACCTATGACGAGATTCTTCATTTCACACACATTTTTGTCGGGTTAGGGGTCAACAAACTTCGAATCACAGGGGGTGAACCACTCGTCCGTCCAGGGGTGCCACAACTCATAGAACAACTGGGACAGTTAGACGAATTGAAGGACATTAGTCTAACAACAAACGGAATTGGACTAATTACACAAGCACAAGCACTATACGATGCAGGATTGCGTCGAATAAATGTCAGTTTGGATACACTCAATGAAGAGAAATTTGAGCAGATGACTCGACGAAAAGTACTCTCACGGGTGTTGAAAGGATTGAAAACAGCACACGAATGCGGGTTCAATCCAATTAAAGTCAACGCTGTTGCAATGCGCGGGTTCACAGATGATGAAATAGTAGATTTAGCTACTTTCGCACGGGATAACCATTACCAATTGCGGTTCATTGAGTTTATGCCATTAGATGCAGATGATATTTGGGGACGGAACATGTTCATTCCTGGGAAAGAAATTATTGAAAGAATAAACAATGTTTACCCACTTGAACAGATGAACCTAAATGGAGATGCTAAAAGTGATACCGCACAACGTTACCGCTTCGCTGATAACGGAAATGAGATAGGTGTCATACCTTCTGTTAGCGAACCTTTTTGTGATAACTGCAACCGAATTCGTCTCACTGCAGATGGGAAATTCCGAACTTGCCTTTTTTCTATAACAGAAACTGACTTACTTACACCGTTACGACAAGGAGCATCGGACGAAACAATTCAAGATCTAATAATTGAAGCAGTTGCCAATAAAGAAGCAGGACATAAGATTAATGCTGTAGACTTTATTAAACCTGAACGGAATATGTCAAGAATCGGCGGATAAACACCTTTGCCCTTGGTAGGCGAGGTTTCCCAACCTCGCCGATGCTGAGTGTCCAAGTAATTCTAAAATCTACCATGAACAGATAAAAATAAATAGGAAAACACTAAAATTTATATTTTTACTATAAACAAGGAGTCAGAAGCCAAGAAATGAGTTATGACCTAACAATTAAAGACCTACATATTAGTGTTGATGGAAACCCCATTATAAAAGGGTTAAATCTTTCTGTAAAACAAGGTGAAGTCCATGCACTCATGGGACCAAACGGATCTGGTAAAAGTACACTCGCGAAAGGATTGATGGGACACCCGTCATACGATGTTGATTCCGGAGAAGTGATTTTCAACGGGGTTGATATACTCGAAATGGAAGCGAATGAAAGAGCAAAATTGGGACTATTTCTTGCATTCCAATATCCAACTGCCATTCCAGGAGTAAGTTTAGCAAATTTCCTACGGATCGCAGTAAGTGCTACCCGTTCTAACGGAACAAACGGATCTGAAGACAATGAATTGATTCCGATGCGAGAATTCCGTAAAGAACTTCGTGAAAAAATGACGCAACTCGGTGTTGACGACTCCTTCGCAAGACGATATCTCAACGATGGGTTCTCTGGTGGAGAAATGAAACGCGCAGAAATCCTGCAAATGGCGATGCTTGAACCGAAAATTGCTATACTTGATGAAACAGATTCCGGACTTGATATTGATGCTGTTCGGATTGTTGGTGAAAGTGTTAGTAGTTTAGTCGGTCCAGAACTCGGTGTTCTCATCATCACACACTATCCAAGGTTGTTAGATTACATCCATCCACAATTTGTGCATATACTACTTGATGGCAAAATTGTTGAATCAGGCGGTTGGGAACTCACACAAACATTAGAAGAAGAAGGATACGATCCAATTCGTGAAAAACACGGTATTGCTGAAGTTGTCCAGTAAAGTTAAGGTACAAATAACAACTTCTGAAACTCACAATTGTTACATCACATGAGTGAAAAGGAGGCAACAATGAAAATTACCTTTCTTTTTTCAATCCTCTTTTGTGTAATCGCGTTACCAGCTCTCAGTGATTTAACAGATACCGACCTCAATAGAATTCGATTGATTATCAATGAGGAACTCAAACCCATAAAAGCTGATATCGTATCCTTAAAAACGGATGTTGCATGGATAAAAGGTAAACTTGAAAACGTTGACAAGCAATTCCCACATGCAAAGTATGTACTTTATGGGCTAATCGCCATCATAGCGGCAGTTGTAGTAGCACCATTAATTCCGGTCGTGCAAGAAATCAGAAATGATTTTTTGCTCAAAAAACGGATTAAAATGCTCATACAGGAAATAGAAACGTTAAAGCAACAAATAGAAACGCTAAAGCAACAACGAATTGTTAACCCTTGAAATCACAACTATAAAATACGCTGAAGGAGAATAAAATGGCAACTCCAGAAACGAAACAAATTGACGAACTCGGAATTAGCAAAGATTATCAGTATGGGTTCCATGATGACGTTAAACCAACGTTCAAATCCAGAAAAGGATTGGACGAGGAAGTCATCAATCAGATGTGCGACATCAAGGAAGAACCCGATTGGATGCGCGAGTACAGACTCAAGGCTTATGAGATCTTTAAACAAAAACCTATGACAAAATGGGGTGGTGATCTATCACAACTCGATTTTGACGACATCTACTACTACGTCAAAGCGTCTGACCGAAGCGAACGAAGTTGGGACGATGTGCCAGATGATATAAAGAAAACCTTCGACCGACTCGGTATTCCTGAAGCTGAACGGAAATTCCTCGCGGGTGTCGGCGCACAATACGATTCCGAAGTCGTTTATCATAACATCGTTGAAGAATTGGACAAAATAGGCGTCGTATTCCTTGATACCGATACAGCATTAAAAGAGTATCCAGATCTCATCAAAGAATACTTCGGAACAATCATTCCATCAGCGGATAACCAGTTCGCAGCACTCAATAGCGCAGTCTGGAGTGGAGGAAGTTTCGTTTATGTTCCTCCCGGTGTAAAGGTTGAATATCCATTACAAGCCTATTTCCGAATCAACAGCGAAAATATGGGACAGTTTGAACGTACTCTTATCATCGCAGATGAAGGTTCACAGGTACATTATGTTGAAGGATGTACGGCGCCGACCTATAGCAGCGAATCCCTACATAGTGCTGTAGTTGAAATCGTCTGTAAGAAAGGTTCGCGTGTACGCTACACAACCATCCAAAACTGGGCAGGAAATGTATACAATCTCGTCACCAAACGAGCAATGGCATACCAAGACGCACAGATGGAATGGGTTGATGGAAATCTCGGTAGTAAACTGACAATGAAGTATCCAAGTGTATACATGATGGAACCCGGTGCACGCGGTGAGATCCTCTCTATAGCATTCGCAAGTAAAGGGCAACATCAAGATGCCGGTGCCAAGGTATATCATTGTGCACCACACACTACATCACAGATCACCTCAAAGTCTATTAGTAAAGACGGTGGACGTTCCAGTTATCGCGGTTGGGTTGATGTTGCAAAAGGTGCTAAAGGCTGTAAATCTCATGTCGTTTGTGATGCTCTTATCCTTGATAAAGAGTCGCGCTCGGATACCTATCCTGTCATAGAAATTGCTGAGAACGACACTAAAATTGAACACGAAGCACATGTTAGTAAAATCGGAGAAGAGCAGTTGTTCTACCTGATGAGTCGTGGTCTTTCTGAAGAAGAAGCGTCTACCATGATTGTCAACGGTTTCATTGAACCGCTGGTAAAAGAACTCCCGATGGAATATGCTGTTGAGATGAACCGTCTCATACAACTTCAAATGGAAGGTTCAGTCGGTTAAACCGAAGGATAAAGTATTGCAAAGTAATTTAACGAAAGAATTTCTTCAAAAAATAGCCGATACTGAACCAAAATGGATGCAAGAAAGACGGTTAGAGGCTTTTGATTTATACGAATCTCTGCCGATGCCACATACGACAGATGATGATGTATGGCGTCGTACTGTGGATATGCGGACACAGGATTATTGGCGTCGTACTCGAAGACATCTTCGGGGATTTGATATTGACAGTTATCAAACAACCGTAGATTCAAACGGCAATTTATCTGGCGAAGCACCGGATATTGAAGATGCTGCAGCTGTATTTTCACAGATAGATGGGCAGCCTCAGCATACCACCGTATCCTCTGAGGCTAAACAAAAAGATGTCTATTTTGCTGACCTGCATACAGCTGTAAACGAACGTGAAGAACTGCTGCGTGATTATTTTATGACGCGAGCGGTCACATTAGAATCTACACTAAAAAGTGGAAATCTTGCTACCACTAATAAGTTTGACGCACTCCATTGTGCATTTTGGCAAGGTGGTTATCTACTTCATGTGCCAAAAGGTGTTAAAGTTGATGTTCCATTACGTGCTTATATCAAACTCTCAAAAGAGCAACAAATTGATCTGTCACATATACTTGTCATCGCTGAGGAAAATAGTGAAGTAGCAATCTTGGAAGATAACTCCTCATCAAGTCCAGATACAAGCGGTTTACATTGTGGAGCAGTTGAGATTTTTGCAGGTCAGAATTCACATGTTACCTATGTCCAGGTTCAAAACTGGAATCGACAGGTATGGAATTTCGCATCACACAGAGCAATCGTTAGTAAAGACGCACAACTCAATTGGGTAACCGCTACTTTTGGTGGCAGGTTAAATAAACTTAACCAAGCTATTGTGTTAGAAGGTGCTGGTGGAAACGCACAGATGTTAGGTTTGGCATTTACAGATTCGCGACAACATCTGGATGTAAGTACAGCACAAGAACATGCTTCACCCCATACCTCCAGTGATCTGTTATATAGAACCGTTCTTAAGGATAGATCGCAGACTGCATGGGGTGGAAATATCTACGTTTATCCTGAAGCAAACTATACAGATGCATATCAAAAAAATGATAACCTACTACTCAGTGATCGGGCACACGCCGATACATTACCCGGATTAGAAATCCAAGCACATGAAGTTCGTTGCACACACGGGGCAACAGCAGGTAAAATTGATGCCGACCAAGTATTCTACCTGATGAGTCGGGGTATTCCCTATGCTCAAGCAGAAAAACTTATTGTTGACGGTTTCTTTGAACCTGTCATGGAAAGAATACCTTTAGATTCAGTAAAAACAGAATTACAAGAATTCGTTTCACGCAAACTTTCAACATAGTAGACACAACCAATATGTCATAAACCTAAACGGTGCACGTCATAAGACGTTGTATAATTCTAAAAAAGGAGTCACTTACAATGAGTCAACCAACAATTATCGCCTATATGAAACCTGTCTGTGGCTGGAGCAACGGCGTCCGTGCCATTTTCGATAAATATAATTTAGAATACGAAGACAGAGATATTATCAACAACGAAGATAACTACCGTGAAATGGTTCAGAAGACACGTCAACCTTATCAACCCTGTGTCCAAATTGACAATATAATGCTTGCCGATGTCAGCGGTGATGAAGTGGAAGCATATCTGCTTGAAGAAGGTATTGTAACACCTAACGAAGCCGAAACCGATGTCCCCACTGATCAAGCTTGCGAGGACCACGGTCCATCTCCGGTCAATATCGGTTTCCCAAGCAGGTAATAATACAATTCTATAGATAAATAGGTAAGCGCGCTTACATGATTTAATTCGATAAGGTTGGATTTCTAGGTCCGGGAGGTACGGTTTCCTAACCAATTCAGAATACCACGGGGAATGCCAAAAGGTATTCATACCGTTGATTTGGCGTATTTTGACATACTCATAGGTGTCAATTTAGGGATTTTCTGAGTATGAGAAACACTTTTTACTCCCGTATGAAGATTAAAAAATAAATTAGGTAATTTGGACCCAGACACGGTAGGTGCGGTTTCCTAACCGTACCGGATTCTACAAGAAACTGGAAATTACCCGAATAAATTCTTTAACTTCATTAGGGACGAAATGTTTATTTTTCTATGCCGTTCCTACGGAACTCAAGAGGAATGGATAACATTTTTCTATAAACATCTCGTCCCTACGGGACTGAAGAGGGTTTCTGAAATTGAATATTTCGTAAGTTTACACCTATCAGGTTGAGTTTCCGAAACCCAACCTACTGCGCGAAGATGTTAAAAGTCATGCGTTTATCCTTGTTCATATAACTTCAAGGATGTGTGTAAATGAAAAAGATTTTTTCATTAAAAACTATGATGCTAATTCTAATAATTTCCGGGATTATATTCATTATATCAGGAATTACTGTTTTTGAAGAAGGTCGTCATGTTAATTATTCCAATGAGATTGAAGGGTGTGGATATTTAATTGTTGGTACTTCCTTCATTATCACCGGTACATCTCTATTGGTTAAGTTGAAGGAGTAACTCTAATTCATTTGGGACATTAAGCATGAACAAACTATACTTCGTCAATAATTTAGAAATCAGGTAAGAAATGGATGTATCGGTTCAAGAACAGAATCAGGCAACTTAGAGATAGAAAAACTGCTGAAGACAAACTCAATCCAGCACTTGGTTTTATTCAACAGACAGAGGGAAAAGAGAAATCTCATTATACATGGTGGATACCCATTGGAGTAGAGCCTTGGCATGATTTTAGAGTAATAAGCGAATAAAAAAGCAGAAGTCCTACATAACAGAACATATAAAATGCTTGATATAATCAATATTCCAGAGCTAGGCAAAACTTGAGATTGTAGAAATATACGAATACTACGATCAACCTGTTCTTTACTCCTGTAAAAACGCCGCAGGTCAACTTTTCCTTGTTATGGCTGCTGATGAAAACGATAAATATGTAACCTGGCTCTGTGTTGCAGTATCCACGGAACGACTTAACCTGATTAGATCTGGTAAAATAGACCTCCACGATGCATTTGTCCATTCTGAAAATGCCTATACATTTAAAATCCGGGTTCCTTATGACGAGCATGCTTCAGTTCAGACAGATTGGACTCCATCCAGTCAGGTACCAGAGAATATGCTACCAATCCCTGGTGAATGTCTTGATTTGAATCCGAAATACTCTCAAGACTAAGCGACACAGAAGAATAGCAAAATCCAGCGGAGGCTTGAGTTTGCGAAACTCAACATAATTCGCGAAATCTGTCTAATCTGTGATTCATATAAACAATGAACAAACTATACTTCGGCGATAACCTTGAAGTCATGCGAGAAATGGATGACAAACGCGTTGACCTAATCTGCACCGATCCACCCTTCAACAGCGGACGTGACTATAACGCGTTTCTTACCGATTCGCTCGCACAGTCCAAAGCATTCACGGACACATGGACATGGGACGACCCCGCAAAAGATTACCGTGCCGACATAGAAAGACGCACACTCACTAGCGACACTTACAAAGCATTGGACACATGTTTGAAAGGATATGACCTTGTACTACAAAACGCAGTGACCGGGAACAAGGGAGCAATGCGTGCATATCTGGCGTTTATGGGACCGCGCCTTGCAGAGATGCACCGCATACTCAAAGATACAGGGAGCATCTATCTACACTGCGATCCGACCGCAAGCCATTACCTCAAGGTGTAATGGACACAGTATTTGAGGGAGATAATTTCCGAAATGAGATCGTATGGGGTTACAAAGGACCCAGCAGTGCAAAAAGGTGGTTTCCTCGTAAACACGATATAATTCTATTTTATGGAAAAACCGTATCTTCTTTTTTTAATCCTGATGGTGTGCGAGTTGCTTACAAACGTATTACTGGAACGGGTGCAAGTTCACTTACAAGAGGCAATCGGACACCTAAGGAAGTTCAAGCATTAGAAGACGCTTATTCTGAACGCGGAAAACTCATAGAGGATTATTGGGTTGATATCCCTAGTGCGGGACACATGTCAAAAAAAAGAACGTCTTGGCTATCCGACACAAAAACCGCGCGCCCTTTATGAACGGATGATAAAAGCCTCCAGCAACGAAGGCGATCTCGTGATGGATCCGTTTGCAGGTTGCGGTACAACAGTAGAGCCAGCACACACGCACAATCGCTTTTGGATAGGGATTGACCTAACAATCCTCTCGCTTGATCCGATGCGCGCCACGCCTCCATGACAGACACGGTTTGGAACCATCAAAAGACTACGAAATCCACGGCTATCCCACAAACATGCAAGAAGTACGCATGCTTGTCCGTGACGAAAAAAAATACCACGACTTTTCTAACTGGGCGGTAACACGTCTCGGTCTTCAGCCACAAAATCTGTCGGCGATGGCGGTAGGGATGGTGAAGCAGAGGTCGGACATATCACGCTATGGGATCCAGAGGAAGGAGAAACAACTAACACAAGAATATTTGCTGAAGTCAAGAGCGGTAAACCCACTATTGAATCAAGTCAAATCATTCTGCCGCACAATGGATAAACACAATGCAATCGGTGTCTTTATCACAATTGAGCCTGTGAGTTCGGGGATGCGTCAAGAAGCAGCGGACATGGGTACGTTCTCTCATAACAACGAGACTTTTCCAAAACTGCAATTCTGGCAGATAGACGATACTTTTTTTGAAAATCCAAGTTCTCTGAGAAGTCATATCCGTTTACCGAAGCAGTGGCTTGAACCGATGCGAAAAATGGAACGACATTTTACGGATACACAGATGTCTCTTAATATAAGTGAGCATGTTGATTGAACGGAGAAATCATGGATACTGTAAAGACTTTAAAATAAAACAGCGAAAGTATATGCCTGTCTTTCCAAAAGCGAGTGGCAAACCGACTATCTATATTGAAGGTTATCCGTGTGAGGACGACGAACCGATGGCTGCGACAGGATTTCACGGTGCGCAGATAATTACCTTATCTGACCAACTCAAAAGATACTTCGCAATCAACGATCTGGTTCACATTGCCGTTGACAGTTTTATCTACTATAGTGAAGGTGATATTACAAAAGTTGTTGCCCCAGATATTCACGTCGTATTCGAGTTGAAAAATACCCGTTGCGCCGCAGTTTCTATACGTGGTCAGAAGGTGCTGTTCCTGTAGCAGTATTTGAGTTTCTTTCAGATTCAACCGCACATCAGGATCGAAATAGAAAAGTTGAGTTATATCTAAATGATATCGGGGTTAAAGAATACTTTATACATCAACCGGAACTGAAAAAACCTGCAGAATTCCGGGCTTGGCAGCGGAACCTGTCTGGGAAGATAGTTGAGATAAAGATAGAAGCGGATGGTAGTATATTCAGCGAAGCGTTAAATCTACAGTTTCGATATGAGGAACAACATCATACGCACGTTAGACTTTTACGTCCGTACTTGCCAGACGGTACTCCAATTACAACTTCCATAGAAGAACAACATCTTAAAGAGGCAGCAGAGGCACGGGTAGAAGAAGAAGTGCTACGCCGACAGGAATTAGAAGCGGAATTAGAAAGACTACGTACACAACTTGAGAAACATAAAAATCAACCAGCTTGAATCTGAAAAGCCTTAGGTTTTATGTTATTCAACTCAACCTACGCATTATTCAGGATTATTATCTACTCTTCAAAGATATGTTAGGATAGAATAGGAGATATAAAGTATAGAATGACACTTAAGGAACACATTGAAGACATAAAGCAACCAGTTAAAACTATGTCTACAAGATATAAAAAAAGGATTCTTGATCGTATTGCAGAAAAATTAAACGAAAACTTTGAAGTAGAACTCGTTGACAAAATGTAAAAGTGAAAAATGAGAATCTTGCCATTATGTATATAATTGATAATATCAAAAGATGGAGTTTACAAAGAATTGAATATAGTATAGGAACACTCGCAAATATCCTTGGACCGTGATATGGTGCACATTATGAAACTATCCGACAATCTCAAAATCGTAGAGATACTCAAGCGAATCCTAAAAGAGTACGATTATCTGGAATACGATGAAAAACGTTCTAAGGACGATGTGCTGTTCGTTAAAGTAACGGCCCCAGACACTGAACGGGATTTTAAGATCTGTGAGAATATACGCAACAAATTAGAAAAGACTACAAACTTTAGCTTTTATGTATCTGATAGTGTCCGATCAGATGGAGTTGGGTGTGGAAAAGTTGGAGTGATTTCACTTTGAGATTGAGAATTACTTCCGATCCAGAAAAGTGTGGGGGACGACCATGTATACGAGGTATGCGGATTCGAGTAACAGATGTTTTAGACCTACTTGCCAGTGGACTTTCTTCTAAAGAGATTCTTGAGGAAATGCCAGACCTAAATTCGGATGATATTGTGGCATGTCTTAAGTACGCATCCCATAAAATTGATCCTCCAGTGATTCGAAAAAGTAATCATCCTGTAATTACTGTATGAAGTTATGGATAGATGCTCAACTTTCTCCATCCCTTGCACCATGGATAAAGAATACTTTTGATGTTGATGCGTTTTCAATTCAGTGGCTTAATTTTCAGGAAACAAGTGATAAAGACATATTTTTCGCAGCTCGCGAGACAAAAGCAGTGGTTATGACAAAAGACTACGACTTCGTAGAATTGTTGAATCAACTTGGACCTCCACCACAACTTATATGGATTCGATGTGGAAATACATCAAATGCTCATGTACGTAAGATTTTGTTACAGAATTTCCCGAAGATCCTTTTGTTCTTAGAAGAGGGAAAATCCTTGATAGAAATTAATGATATTTCGTAGAGTCTGTTTTGGATACGGGTTCTACAACTTATGGTCCAATTTACCATCATCCGAAATGATAATGTATAAAAAATTAAAACCAAAATTGTTGAGATTCTCGGGGAACATCTGCACACTATAATATAAAAAGTTCAATTTCTGATGAATCTGATATTTCATAGAAATACAAGGATATATAACAAACAATGCAAACATCCGATTTTCGTCCTCTTGATGTCCAATCCATCCGTGCAGATTTTCCCATCTTCGCGGATGATCCTCCCTTAGCGTTCCTTGATAGTGCAGCATCCACACAAACACCGCGTCCTGTCGTTGAAGCAATGGATGCTTATTATGATACCTACAGATCTAACATACATCGTGGCATCTATCGGATTTCCGAAGAAGCAACCGAACAATACGAAATTGCACGACAGAAAGTCGCAAAGTTAATAAACTCCCCACGTTCAAGCCAGATAGTTTTCACACGTAACACAACAGAATCCATAAACCTTGTCGCATACAGTTGGGGAAGTGTCAATATAAAACAAGGTGATGAGATCGTTCTCACAGTTCTCGAACACCACAGCAACCTTGTTCCGTGGCAACTTCTCGCACAACGGACTGGTGCTAAACTCAGATTCCTCGAGATAACCGATAAAGGTCTTCTTGACTTCACACAACTCCAAGATGTACTATCTGAAAAGACGAAATTAGTCGCCATTACTCATGTTTCAAATGTCCTCGGTACAATCAACCCAATTCAATCTGTTATTGAAGCAGCACATGGTGTAGATGCCGCTGTCATCGTTGATGCTGCACAATCCGTTCCACACTTCCATGTAGATGTGCAACAGTTGGATTGCGATTTTCTCGCATTTTCAGGACATAAGATGTGTGGACCTACCGGGGTAGGTGCATTATACGGAAAAATGGAATTGCTTGAGAAAATGCCTCCATTTCTTGGAGGAGGTTCAATGATTCATTCTGTGGAACGCGATAGTTCAACCTACGCAGATGTCCCAGCGAAATTTGAGGCAGGTACACCAAGTATTGCAGAGGCAATTGGCCTTGGTAGCGCTGTGGATTACCTTACACAAGCAGGATTAGCCTCTATACATGTACATGAACAAGAGCTCGTAAAATATGCACATCAACGATTAGAAGAAATAGAAGGAATTACAATATACGGTCCGGAAGCACATCAGAAAGCGGGGGTCATTTCCTTTAATTTAAATGGTATCCATCCACATGATATCGCAGGTATTTTAGATACGCATAATATTGCTATCCGTGCTGGACATCACTGTGCACAACCGTTAATGAAAAAGTTAGGTGTTATAGCAACAACACGCGCAAGTTTTTATCTCTATAATACAATTGATGACGTAGACCGGTTATGCGATGCCCTTCAGAAAACT
>CBDBFU010000006.1:0-19919 GCA_965205025.1 Candidatus Poribacteria bacterium | reverse complement strand
CGACCCGGGTTGACGACGTGCCGGTTTATTCTTAGTTCCGATAGTTCTATTAAGATAGTTAATCTCTGGTTTTCTTTTATCTGAGATGAAGAAATCCCGTCCTCCAACCATTGCTTTAACATGACCTGACTTAGGATCAATTGAAATCAATCCTGCTTGTAAGTAATTCCTTATAGGATCAATACCTTTAGGATTGTCTTTATTGGTATCATAGTTAGGTAATCGAGTAGGTTTATCTAATACCCGTAGATGATCTGCCACAGCTTTCATTGCTACAGACTGCATAGACATATCAATAGTAGTATATACTTTCAAACCTTCCTTATATATGCTGTTTTTTAGTTCAGGAATGTTTTTGAGTAGAGATTGAATATATTCTATATAATGTCCAGCAGTATAGTATCTTTGTTTTATGGTGGTATCGGAAGAACTCTGCACGGATATGGGTTTCTTCCGATTTATTAGATACTCTTGTGGTGTTATCAAACCTCTTTTATACATTGCATTTAAGACATCATCACGTCGTCTTTTTGCATTTCTGGATTTGAAATAGGAGAATATTGTGTTGTACCTTTAGGTATTCCTGCAAGAAGTGCGCATTGGTCAATCTCAAGTTCTGACACCTCTTTATCAAAGTATGCCATTGATGCTTTTTGCACACCATATAGAGTTTGTGCCCAAAGCGTCCTAGTCAATAAAATTGAGATAACCTTCTAAAATCTGCGACTTAGATAACTGTTTCTCAATTCTAAACGAGAGTAGCATCTCACGAACTTTTCTGACAATTGTCGATGCATCACCCAAATATATGTTTCGTGTTAATTGTTGTGTAAGAGTACTTGTACCTTCCGGAATACTTCTCCTTAACACTGCATCCCTCATAGCGCCAAATAGTCGTATTATATCAATACCGAAATGTTGATAAAATCTGTGGTCCTCAATTGCAATAAATGCATTAACAAGTCTTTCAGGCATTTCCACCAAAGGGATAATATTTCGTGTTGAACCGGTATCAGTATCAGCGAATTCTCTTATTAACTCAGGTTCAAGATAAAAATTACGTAATACATTTCCTGAGCCATCCTGAATCAATTCAATTTTCCCGTTCTTTATAGTTAGATTTACGCGTTTTGCTTTTGTTTCTTCATCCAAATAAGGATATTCGAATTCTTTAAGAAAAACCTGAATTGAACCATTTTGTTTTTCGTTTGCTCCTTTAAGTGTTGTAAAATATTGTCCAGGTGAAGAAATTCCAGATCCACCAGATTTGATACTCTCATAATCCAATCGTTGTAATTTATCTATTAGAAATGTTGTAGTATCTTTTTGTTGGACTTCACAGATAGAGGAATAGATCTCAGTATGTTGTCGCCAAGTTTGTGTATCTTCTGTATATTTTAATTTCTCCAGATCAAGTGCGACGACATCTTCCCAACAACCTAACGTGAAACCACCCGAGACCCCAATAGCAAAGCATACGGCAAAAAATACCAGTAAAGCACCAGTAAAGATAATTGTCAGAAAAACTTGTAGGATAAAATTTAATATACGTTTCATCAACTTCCCTATGATTCAAATAAAATAGTCAAACATATATTCTATACCATTAATTATGGTGTTCGGTCAATATCTCTTTTTTCTAACTCTCTTGATTGTACATCCAATTGCACGTGTCTTTTTTTCTTTCTCTGGTATAGGTTTGGCATGTAAGACTTTATCTAAAATTGTCCTCAGGTAATGTTTTTTTGGGGTTTTACGACTATCATCAATACCACCTCTATATCGGAGTAAAGCAGACTCATCTATAACAAACACCTCAGGAGTTCTTCTCGCTTGAAAATAGTCAGCAATTTTATTCTCTGGATCTATAAGAATTGGATATTCAAATTTATGTATTTTATAATATTTCTTTATTTCGTCAAGGGTCTCATGTTTGTTTGAGTGAATACTTACAAATTGTACCATTTTCTCTTTATAATCTTCATACAATTTCAATATACGTTCCACATAATCGTCAGCTGCAGGACATTGTGTTGCCATAAATACAAGTACAACTATCTTCTTATCTTTTCTTAACTGTGTAAGAGTCTGAATTTTGTTTTCAGTATTTTTCAGACTCCACTCTTTAACTTTTTCATCTATTTTGATTGTGGTTTCGTCTTTCTCTGCTGTAACTTTTATAGATAATAGACTTAAAACCAATGTTATATATACAATGTATTTCGTCATTAATAGATTCTCCGTTCGGTGAGATGTCTCTTTAGGAGAGAAGGGGAGTAATAGATAATTATTACATGTTTATAGTCAGATAATTATGTGAATATAGAATTATAAGACTCTGAATCTTTACAGACCTATACACTAATACTAAACTATAAAACGTGTAAATTCCAAATCCGTATCAAATATTGGCTTGAAGATTTAGGATTCAGCCAGATATAGTATATTGAGACTGATGTTAACCATGTCAGAACAATATACTATTTTCTCTGTGTTGTAAGGAAATCAGTCAATTCGTGTAAATGTGATAGTTGTACATCTACGACAGACAGGTCTAAACACTCTTTCGCCTGATTTCCTACCATCCATGCAGTCCACATCCCTACTCCTTTTGCCCCTACCATATCAACCTTATAACTGTCACCAATATAGATAGATTCAGTGGGAGAGACTCTAAGTTCAGACAAAGCTGCTTCAAAAATACCAGGATCCGGTTTAGAAATACCTAATACTGTTGAATCTATAATAACATCCAGCAATGGTGTAAATTGATAATCATCACACCATCCTGCTGTATTACCAAAATTGTTGCTTATTACTCCAAGTTTATATTTCCCATAAAGAGTTTGAAGCCATTCACGATTTTTTCTAAGGTGTTCTTCTGCACCTTTACAAAACCATTCAACATAATTATCCTTAGATTCTTTACTTAGGTGGAGACGTTCAAAAATTCCAATTGCAATTGCTTCAACTGTTTCACGAAGATTGCATTTTGATGCTTTTAGGTCAGTTGCAGCTACACCTACAGGTAAAATCGACCCATCTTGGAATGTTGCATCCATTGGAACTTCACCAAGTGCAAATTCAGTGACAGCAGCTTTATCAGCAACATCAAAGTCTTCTCGACTTATATCTGGATGATGTGTTTTTATGAACTGATATGTTCGTTCTAACCAGTGGGTTCCATTTCCATCTAATGTACCCCCAAAATCAAAAATTAATGCAATAATTTTACTCATTCAATGTCCTTATTTATGATTGTATTCTGCCAGATTAGAATAATTAGATTTGTAATTTTCTTGTTATTTCATCAACTACTTCTTGAACAGTTATCTCATTCATACAAACGTTTGGTGCGTCTTTTCGATGACAATAGGTCTTATAACATGGTCTACAAGATATTGGTTTCTCTATAATTGTATGATTTACTCCATACGGACGATGTCTCAATGGATCTGTAGGACCAAATAAGGCAATAGTAGGTGTACCAACAGCTGCTGCAATATGCATCGGACCACTATCACCTGAAATACATAATTCACATTTTTCTAACAATGCACCAAGTTGAAGGATGTCAGTCTTACCAACTAAGTTCACAATCTTATTTGATATTGGTAATTCATGCGATAGATTCTGTTCAGTCTTCGATCCTGTTACAATTATGCTAATATTATGTTTTAAATCCGTAATACGTCTGATGAGTTCTGAAAAATTCCTAATTTTCCACTGTTTAGTCTGCCATGTAGTACCAATATTTAAGGCAATTAGTCTATCTGATGTTGATATACCATTTGAAAGAAGTATCTTCGCGACTGTTTCTCTTTCATCATCAGAATGCCAAAACTCTAAATGTGCTGGTGAATCACTTGTATTGTATGATTCAACGGAAACTGACGTATCGTCAAGAGATAACAGTTGCAGTATTCTTAGATAACGTTCTACTTCATGTTGACTTTCAGTATGAGAAACAGTAGATGTGAAAAATGTAGCACGTCCTCTATAATTTGAACCGATCCTCATAGGAATTCGAGCCAAATATGGAATAAATGCGTTTCGATAGGAGGTGGGATGTAGAATAATGGCAATATCAAAGAATAAACGACGAATTGTTTTTACTAAACCAAATATTGATTTCAAAGCTCCAGCATTCTTTGAATCGATTATACATCTATCCACATAAGGATTGGATGACATCAGATCAGCAACAAGTGGACGCAATAATATGGTGAGAAAAGAACTTGGATAGATTTCCTTCAATTTTCGTAAAGTAGGGGTTATGAGAACCATATCCCCTATCCAACCGCCGGTATGACACACCAATATTCTTTGCATTAGAAAAAGAAAGGATTAGACCAAGCTTTCTTACCAGTATCATCAGTAATTTCAACCCGAACATACTTAGCACTATCTGGAACACTGTATGATGCTTCGGTAAGAAGTTCTCCATCTGGAGCTTGTATGTATTTCCCTCTGGTACAATCTGCTTTAAAGCAAATAGATCTTGCTTCAGAACACTTTACAGTAACCAGATTATCTGTAAGATCTAAATCTACAATTTCTGGACCTAATGTAGAATAAAATGCCCCGGTTCTGAGTGACTCCATGATGTTATCTACTGTTAATTCTTCTGCTTTTACATTAATCCACCCGTGGAAGCAATCATGTTCTGTTCCATGTGCATCATCAGAAGCAATACCAAGAACGGGACCCCCTCTATCTAAAAGGTCATCCCATGCCTGTTCAGAAAATCCTTTGCCTATACCCATACAGGTATCATTGTAAACTTCAACTGCAAAGTAATTACGTAATGGTAAATAATCTGAAATTGTATGTCCACACCAATACGGATGACATAGTACTGCCTCTCCCCCTTGTTCCTTTATATTATCAAGGACTGCATTAGGATGCATTTTTGCACAATTTATTTGTTCATGGATATTGATAGCGACAAAGTGGTAAGTACCACCACCGTAAGGATTCGATGGATGCACTTCACTTCCTGATATAGCTAAGAAGTCTGAAGTACTGTAAGGTTGAACGTCATTAACTTTTCTGTGATCGGTTAGTACTAAGAAGTCATATCCTGCATCCCTATATGCAGAAAACCTATCTGATACTGAGAGTTGGCCATCTGATTCAGTACTATGGCTATGTGTATTGCCACGATACCATTGACCCTGTTGCTTAAAAGGATTCATCGTGTTCATTATTACCTCCATGTAGAATAAGTAAATGGAAGGTTATTAGGTCTTATGTACATCCAAGCTGGATTGAGTTTTAAACCGTAATGAATCCTTATAGGGATTCACCTAATCTTCCACATATCTTTCTTCAGCTACCAGTGTAAGTACCGTTTCTCACGCCTATACCAAACTTAGTAATTTTCTAAATAATATAATTGCCAAACTACCGGCTATGTATCGAAACACACTGGCGTAAGTTCAGTTTGGAATTCAATTCTAATGAGTCAGTATCTCTTTATTCTCTAAAGAATCTATATTGTAACATAGTCTTGAATGTCTGTCAATCACAAGAAATAGAACGGCAGTACTATTATATTGCTAAATTTTAGGTATTATGATATAATGGGAAAAATTAAAAAATAGATTTGATACACTAAAGTTTGGATCTACAGTCAATAGAATATAGATTATATTATATATTGTTACAAGTAAATTCAACATTTAACCTTCAAAAGACACAAAAATCAACATTACATATACTGTTTCAATACATTAATTTGAGATAAATGAAGGTAAATATAATGTCTCTTTAAAACAGAAGGAATGATATGAAATTATTTACGAAGAATCATTAGATACAACATTGATGTATATTAGTTTCGTATTGTCGTACAAAGGATGATTTGCCTATAATCGAGATTAAGAATGAGGTGTTTGTTGATTTGATTTTAGCATACGGTAAAGAAGATATTGCAGAAACACTCTAAAGAATTAGCATGTTAGATATTACATCGTAATTGACGCATGTTAGATATTACATCGTAATTGACGCATGTTAGATATTACATCGTAATTGACTAAATCTCGACAAGATAATATCCATTTATTTAAATATAGAGATTATAATGTAAAATGACAGAAGACATTTATTTTCTGGAGTATTATTTGTGAAACTACCTTATCCCTATCTATGGTACCAAAATCTAAAATATTGAGATGTCTTAAGAATCTAATGACTTTTAGGATTCTAAAGAAAACTGTACATTAGTATTATTTATATTAGAAGAAATGAT
This sequence comes from Candidatus Poribacteria bacterium, assembly GCA_965205025.1. Lineage (GTDB taxonomy): Bacteria > Poribacteria > WGA-4E > WGA-4E > WGA-3G > MSPOR6. The sequence continues at coordinate 13,663 of CBDBFU010000006.1, read as the reverse complement.
TATACTCTATCAGGAGGGAACAAATGGCAAATGGCATAACCCGTTTTTTTAAAGCAATCTGGTATTCACTTACTGGACGTGCACACGAACAAGCTGATAAGATGATGGAGAATCCAGAAGCTGTTCGGGGTGCTTATGAAGATATTATTCGCGATAAACAAGGAAATATCCAACGATATAAACAAGCGATAGGACAATTGATCGCACTTTGTGAACAAAAGAATTTATCTGTTAAGAAATTAACAGATGAGGTGGAGGATTTAGAAAAAAAGAAAGCCGGTGCAATTGCAAAAGCAAAATCTACTGCTACAGAATTACAGAAGGCTGGTACAGCTGATGAAGAAATAAAGCAACATCCAGAATATACACGTTGTGTAGCAGCCTTTAACGATTTTCATTCTACTTTGGATGAGAAAAACGCTCGGATTGATGAATTAGAAGCAGATATTGAAAGAGCACAAGAGGATATTGAATCACACAAAATTCAAATCACCACACTTCATCGTGATTTAGATAAGATAAAAACTGAACAATCTGAGGCAGTAGCAGACTTAATTACTGCCCGGGAACAGGAAGAGGTGGCTGATATGTTATCAGGTATTAGTATGGATGGCACTTCTGCAGAACTGACAAGAATGCGTGAAATTAGAGAAAAAGCAAAAGGTCGGTCAAAAGTTGCACAGGAACTTGCTGGAACTGATTCAAAATCTGAGGAAGAAGAATTCCTTAATGCTGCTCAAGAAGCAGCCTCAAGTCAGGAATTTGATTCATTGATTTTTGGTGCACAACAGACAGATGCACCTGTGGAATCCGATTCAGCAACATCTGAAGAAAAGAAAACAGATTCTGAACTACCATTATAGTACATATTGACGGGTACTATGTTATTACATATTAACGGGCACTAAGTTATTTCTCTTTATTTTGAGATACTATAGATGCCCGTTTATACGTTGGTTCCTACAACTAAACAAATTCCAATAACTGAAGTTTCAATTGAAACCATTTCATGTATTAAGAGGATAGAACAATAGCAGTTAAAGATCCTACATACACATTTAGATCTGAAACTGGAATGCTCATTAATTCCGGTACATCCCGTAGTATTGTACTTCATGGTAATATACATGATCTGTTTTTTATTCAAGACAAAAAACAGGAAGACTATATACCCCTTGTACCATTTCTAACTCGTAGCTGGGATATACCTGGGTTTATACTCATTGTATATGAATTAAATGGTCCCTTAAGATTTCTGAATTCCCATGATAGGAAATCTATGAAGACTGCTTTTCACAGTTGGCGTAAACTGATCGGGTCTGATCTGACAAAGCCTTCAGCATTTTCATCAGAACGAAATCTGTCAGAATTATCAGAATTAAAGTCTCAGAAACCAGAAGGATTTTCTAAGGATAGGTTTGATGAATATCTCAATGATGCTATTGGTAGTCCAACATTAGCCCTTGAATTACTCAGACAATTTTGTCTCATTTCACGGACAAAAAAAATCAGTGGAGAACCTTTATTATCTGACAAACTCATAATCCTTATTGAAGCAACAGATATGTTATTACCTGAAGGAGAGATACGTAGTTTAAACATTGGAGATAGACATCGCGTCAGTATTGTACAAGATTGGATTTCAGAATCAGATTTTATGAAATCTTCAGATACAGTAGTATTTATTGCTGAATCCAGAAGTCTGATAAACTCTCGAATTATGCGTTTACCTCAAGTAGTCAGTGTTGAAATTCCTTCTCCAGATGAGGAAGATCGAAGACATTTTATATCATGGTTTAATAGAACACAGAAACCTAAAGATAAGGTATTAAACCTCTGGGGTAGTCAGTCCCAACTCGGAATTCTTACAGCAGGTCTATCAATTCAAGCGTTACGTCAACTCTTACTATCGGTATGCTATTCTGGAGATAAACTACAACCCGAAACAGTTATAGAAAAAGTATCCGAGTTCATTCAAGCACAATTAGGTGAGGATGTTGTAGAATTTAAGAAACCAAATCATAGTCTTAAGGATATTATTGGTAATAGGAAGTTAATTGAATACCTTAGATCACAACTTATTCCGCGTATTACCTCAACTGGAAAAGATGCTATCTCAGGCTTTAGTGTATGTGGTCCTATAGGTAGCGGTAAGACGTTCATCTTTGAAGGTCTTGCTGGTGAACTTGATATCCCAGTTCTTGTACTCAAGAATATTCGGAGTATGTGGTTTGGTCAGACAGATGTAATTTTTGAGAGACTTCGCCGTCTATTGATGGCACTTGTCAATGTTCTCATTTTTGTTGATGAAGCTGATACGCAATTTGGAAGTGTAGGTTCAGATGCACACTCTACTGAACGACGACTGACTGGTAAGATCCAAGCAATGATGTCTGATCCTCACCTACGAGGAAACATTACCTGGTTATTAATGACAGCCCGAATATACAATCTTTCTCCAGATCTACGTAGAGAAGGTCGGGTGGGAGATATAGTAATCCCAGTTCTTGATCCTATGGGAGAGGATCGTGAAGAATTTTTACGATGGACACTAAACAATGTGATTCCAAGTGAAGTTAATGAAGAAAAACTTGAACGTTTTGAAGATTTAACAGAAGGTTATTCTGCAGCCAGTTTTGGGTCACTCCGCGCTGATTTAGAAGCAGCAAAAGCACGTAAGGGTGAATTAACTGAAGAAGAAATCATTGAGGTAATATCGGATAGAATCTTACCTAATATTGGACCGATCCGAAAATATCAAACTCTCCAAGCCTACCTGAACTGTACTCGTAAATCGCTATTACCTCTTGACTACACCCCTGAAATTCGAGAATCTTGGATGCGACAGATTGCACAACTTGAATCACAAGGTATAACGGGTTAGATAAATAATTACATTTACCATTGAATACTTAATTACAAGAAACCACTATGAGTTCTACGTCATTATCTATTCAAGTTGAATTACCTTTCCTGTAGCAGCAGACTTATATCCTGCACAGATAATTTCTACCGAATGTGCAGCAAATTGAGCATTCATCTCACTTTCTTCACCCTTATCAATACAGTCAATAAAGGCACTGAATTCTCTTTGTCCATCATCACCGTTGTCGACATCTATCCAATGATTTTTTACACTCCTACCGATTTCTGCTTGCGTACTACTCCACATTCCCATTGGGTCAAGTGGATGGGGTTCAGGAGGAATAAATGCTGGTTCAGCAGCAAATACTTCTAACCTATTTGCTGACGCATCAAATGTCAACGCGGCATCAGTGCCAACAAGGTATACTTTGCGTATACCTCCTTGTGCATGGCTCTGCCATCCATAGCGTCCAGCAGCAATGGTTGCAGTAACCCCTTCTTCTAAAGATAGAACCATTGCTCCAAAATCTTCTACATCACAATTCTGATGTTCTTTAAAGAAGTAATTACCTGTACCACAAAATACTTGGAAAGCACGTCTCTGAGTCAACCAATTCACCATTGACACTGCATAAACACCAACGTCAAACATTTCAGGTTTTGCTTCCATGAAACTGTATCTATCAAGTGTAGGATACTGACTTCGTTTTTTCCCAACAGTCGCACTTCCTGGATGTCCTTTGGCAAACATCACATCACAATGAATTGCTTTTAGTTCACCAATTATTCCATCATTCAATACATCCTTAACTGAACGTGCCCAACTACTATGAATATTACTGAACATTTGTGTTATGACACTATTTTCTTCAACTGCTTGGACAATTTGTTGAGCATGTTCTGCATTTAGTGCCATAGGTTTATCAAGATATACATGCTTTCCTGCATTCGCACATTTCGCACCAATCCGTCCACGACGTTCTACATCTATACATAAACTAACAATGTGTATATCCTCCCGTGATAATGCTTCATCAAGGTTAGGTATGAATGGTAAATCCCTCTCTTCTGCAAGGGAACGTGCCAACCTAATACGTTCATCGGGAGCATCTGGTTCATCGGCAAATGCTACCAACTTACAACGTGAATCGTTTTCAAAGTTAATTGAATAGTTTTCTTGATGTGTACGATGTCCTCCAAGCAATAAAACTCCATATTTATGATTATTAGACATAATTATCCCTCCACTATAATTGGTTTTCCTGTAGCAAGTGATTGTGTAATCACATCGGTTAGTGGTCCAGTTTCACCAAGTTTTGGTGGAGTTCCACTGAGATAATTTCTTCCTATTGGTGTTTGGTGATAAATCACTCCTTTATTTCCTACTAACATTAGATCAATATCGGTTTGGCTATTAACTCGATTTGTACTCAATAACGCCATCTGACCACCTACATAATGTAACATAACAGTTACTTGAATGTCATCATCAGAAGCCTGCGCGTATACACTATGTGATTCTGATGGTAGCAACTCATTGGAAAAGGCAATTAGCCCTGTTGTAGGTTGTATTAGAGTTTCTACATTATCAGTAATGTTCAGAATTGCACGTATAAATACTGGACTACCGATACGGTCTTTATCAATGACAGATTGTAGAGCATCTTTTAATTGGTCCATTATTCCTCCGATTCGATTTTTCATTTAATATTTGACGATTCACTATCTATATGATATATTTACCTCTAATATACAACAACTACGAACTCATTTCATAATTACAAACACATTGGTATTATGGAGGATAACGATGCCATTGAAAACACTTAAGGAACTTGTCGCAGAAGCTAAAGAGATAGTGGGTGATATAACACCAGATGAATTAATTGAAGCAGGTGATTCTGTCATACTGTTGGATGTTAGAGATGAGTCAGATTTCGAAGAAGAACATTTACCAAATGCTGTATCATTACCTCGAGGTTATATTGAACTGGATATTGATGAAATCACAACAGATGAGAATGCACAAATTGTAACATATTGTGGTGGTGGTACTCGAGCAACTCTTTCTGCACAGACATTAAGGAACATGGGTTTTGAAAATGTCTCAGTCCTTACTGGTGGATTTCGTGGTTGGAAAACAGAAGGTCTGGACACTGAGAAAGCAGACGAATAATCACAATTAACTGTTATTTTAGGTTAGCATAGATTAGCTTGAATGTCAATTTTGTAATTATAAACAAGATATTACTACAGACACATAATTGATTCTGTGAGTTTAAAATAATCTGAAAGGAATTGAAATATGTTTGAAAGAATTGTTTTTCTTAGTAGAAATTTAAGATCATTGATATATATATGTTTACTATTATTCTGCATTTCATTAGTCTTAATTATTCCAACAGGTTGTGGTGATTCACAGAATCAATTAAATATCTTTACTTGGCCAACTTATATTAGCGAAGAAATTCGTTCAGGTTTTGAACAGGAATATGGGGTGAAGGTTATTGTTGATACATACGGTACAAATGAAGACTTATTAGCCAAGTTAAAAGCAGGGGCAACTGGTTACGATATTATCATGCCATCAGATTATATGGTATCAAAGATGATTCAGTTGGAATTATTGGCAAAGTTAGACCGTGATAAGATAACAAATTTTGAAAAAATAAGTCCCTTCTACCTTGATAAGTATTTCGATCCAAATAACAACTATTCCATTCCTTACACTTTTGGTACAGCAGGAATTGCATACGATTCATCTATTATAACAACAGTTGTAGACAGTTGGAAAGTCTTCTGGGATGAAAATAATAAGAATCAGTTTAGTATGCTTGATGACCAACGCGAGACCCCCGGTGTTGCCTTGAAATTGTTGGGATATAGTCTTAATACCAAGGATATGGACCAACTTCAACAAGCAAAAGAAAAATTAATTGAACAGAGAGATCTTGTAAAACAATATAAAAACGAGGCAGAGGAACTCCTGATTTCTGGTGACGTAGTAATGGCACATTGCTGGAGTGGTGATGCTTTTCGTGCAGCTGAGAAGCGTCCATCAATTAAGTATGTTATCCCAAAAGAGGGTTCCAGTCAATTTATAGACAATGTTTGTATTCCAAAATCAGCACCACATTTAGAACTTGCGCATAAATTCATAAATTATTTACTTCGACCCGATATCAATGCCAAAATTTCCACATTCACTATGTATGGTACATGTGTACCAACTGCTAAAGAGTATTTACCTAAGAAATTACTTGAGCATGAATATATATTTCCTTCCAAAGAAACAATGCAAAGTCTTGAGTGGTTGAAGGATTTAGGTGACTTCACCCAGAAATATAGTAGAGTGTGGGATGAAGTTAAAGCAAATTAATTCACAAGTAGAATATGTAGAATATATAGTTAAATAAAAACCCACACCCTCCCACCAGCATATTAATCCTTCCACCTTAATAGATTATTACCTTACCTATTTTTTTGAAGAAAACTAATCCATGATGCAACTATATAGGTAAACCCAATTTTTCATTATGTATTCATCAAGATTGATGTATTAATCAATGAAGTATTTGGTAGGTAATAATGATTCAGAAAACCCGATATGCTCTTGTATATATGCTGGGAAATCCGATGTATATAATTATACATTTTGGTTGTTGGTTTCTTCTTTTTGTAGTTTTGACACTCCCTTTTCAATCTAATAACCATCTACAGTCTCTTTTAGAAGGTATACCAATTATCTGTGTGATGGCATTTATTTCAATCTCATTGGTTTTAGGTGTTTTAGGAATTGTTGATAATCCAAATTTCTTTTTACGATACTTATGTATTGCGTTATTTATAGTCATATAACCAAAATAGAGGATTACAGTATATGACATTTCTAACATCAGAAAAACTCAGAATTCTAAATCTGATCTCATTAGTAATCTACTTTCTAATTTTTGTATCTATATTTTCAACAATAGCTACAGTTGTAGACGATTCATTCGCCAGATGGACATTTAAAGACTTTACTGAAGATATAAGTAGTTCATTTGATGCTTTACCATGGTCTTTATGGACAATTGTTTTAGCACTCTCAGATATAGTGAAAGAAATAGTAAGTGAATTTGTTAACTTTGGTCACAATATACTTCCCTTTGCTATACTACCTACAATTATTTCATACTATTGTGCAAACAGAGGAAGAAAGAACGGTATCCGAACAGAAAGGGATGTTTGGATACGATGGTATGAAAAACAGAAAAATGATGACGGACATGGAGGCACAAATACTCTCCCCATTCTATCTGGTTCAATTAAAGTAAACTCACATTTAAAGAGGGTTTATAATACAGTAAAATATATCGTTCGCACACCTATATTATTGGTTCGTCATTTCCTCTATCATCTAATTGCTTTTACAATATTAATACTAATACGATCTATAATTTCATCCTTTAGTATAGACCTAATTAATCTGCTCGTAATAAGTATTCTATCAACAATATGTACTATTGCTTCAACTTACATAGAAGCAAATAGTATCATCAATGGAGCCAAATCAGAGAGACATGTCTGGACAAAATGGTATTTTGTAAATTCTAAATACATCTCACAAGAGAAACATCATCATGAACCACCAAAATCGGTTGATATTCATTTATATACTCTTCTTAAAAACCATATAAGTACACTGAATCTGATATTACGTCAACCCATCTCAATAATTCTGCATTTTAGTTTTTGGATTATAAGTTGTCACTTTATCTATTCATTATCTCTGGGCTATTGGCTTAGTTTAAAACCAGATAGGATAAGTCGTCTACTAATGGAATATAGTATAAGTGCAATTGTATTTACACTCATAATTTCTTATCGTAAAGCAATTGGAAGGCAGAGAGGAAAAGCTATAGAACAAGAAAGATGGGTAAATGAATATTTAGATAATTTTCAAGGGGTATCAACAAACATCGTTAAGAAGGCTAAAAATTCAATTTGGGATTTATACGACCAATTCTTCTTGACTCTCCAGGATTCTGTTATTGCTATATTCAGAAAACCACAAATTCTGGTATGTCATTTCGCTGGATGGATTTGTACTCTGATACTTCTTTACGGTTTTACAGATTGGTTGCTTCTTGAACGACACGATAACTTTGTACAATTGTTGGTTGTAGTCATTCTTACATTTATTACGAGCATTTTGGAGACGCAGCAAGAAACAATAGGTATGATACATGAAAGACAAGAATGGACTGCTTGGTATCATAGGTTAATTGAAGTGAAAAATGAAGATTTACCTTTTACTGAATTACCACCCATCATTAACTAAATTAGGTATGAGTTTCAATTGAAAATGAACCTACAATGAAGTGGAGCGTAGTATGAAAATTCGAAAGACAATTATATTCATGATTCAAAATCCATCACCGTTATTCTTATACTTTTTGATTTGTTGGTTAATCTTTTCTGCATTAGGGACTATATCTGATGATCCTTTCCAATATGGCACTTTACCGGATGCGATGGAAGAAATAGAAAACTGGTCGACGGCACTACCTTGGTCAATATGGAAGATATTCACTGGTATTTCATTAATGGTAGAAGAGATTGTTCGTGATTTATCCTATCAAAGATTTTGGCTGGTAATAATTCCAACATTGATGATTTGTTTTTTGATAGCAAGAAATACTCTGAAAGGAATTGAAATAGAAAGAAAGATTTGGATGAATTGGTATAATTCTTTAGCAGAAGAGAATATATCGGATACTGGTAAGCATTTATCAAACATACCTAAATCAAACAATTATAGCTATGCCAATTTACGAGATATTTCATTGCATGTATTGTATTGGACATGTTTTTTCATAATGGTTACTGTTATCTTTGGTTTTGAAAAACACATTTATAATCCATATTTTGGTTTTAGCCAGACAATGCTTGAATTAGGAACTATATACACTAATTTTTTAATTCCAACAATTCTATTAACTGTACTTTCGAGTTTCTGTGCATCAACGGGTTATGTTAAAGGAATATCTGTTGAAAGAGAAAGTTGGTTGTATTGGTATAAACAAAATCATCAATCTCACTATAAAGATCTTGACGATCCGCCATCACAGTCTGAAACTGTAGAGTCTTTCTTCTCAGCAGTTATAAAAACAATCATATTCACACTTCAAAACCCAACACACATGTATAAACAGTTTCTTGTATGGGTAATAGTAATTCCAATACTCTTTATTGTTCTCTGTATAGGTTTATGGGGTATGGGAAATAATTCGATAGTATCTGATTTAACCAACATGTTCTTATCATTTACAATTCCTTTTTCTATTGTTGCCTATATAATGAGCTATAGAGAAGCTAAAGGAAAAATAAAAGGAATAAGGTTAGAACAGAATTTTTGGTATAATTGGTATGAAAACAATCAGAATAAGACAGATTATCCTGTAACGGATGTCAACAATTTCAGATATGTCTTCAGATAAAACCTTTCTCTACACTATGAAATTGACTTTAGAATTGATGATGGAAAAACCAGTACAAATTGTGTACTACATTCTTGGATGGACCTTATGTTTTGTTCTCGCATACGGTATTACAGATATGCTATTTCTTGAAGGTTTTTCAGATTCTATACAAATATTGTTAATTTTATGTCTTGCGATTATATCCTACTATTTTGAAACGAAGGGTTTCTTAATTGGGTGTATGAATCAGAGAAAATACTGGATAGAGTGGTTAAAACAGACAACTAAAAATGGAGATAATGATACAGTCACCAACGATACATCTGGATTATTAGAGGTGTGTTAGTTTCCGCATCATAAAACCCACTCAAAATTCAGTATAAATTAAGCACCAGAATTACTTCTGATGCTTTACTGCATTCACTTCTTGAAATACCGCACATATAATGGAAGCATTGTAACTTTGGAATAATCATGTTATGCCCTGAAACTCGGTAATAGATGTCGAATCTATGTTTGAGTATTTCTTATAGAAATGTGTCTAAAAACTGTAAATATAAGTAGTCTTCATGTCAGAAAATTACAAACCCATTGCCAAACTTCGGTTTGCAAAATTGCATATATTTTGATAAAATTCAGTATACTTTAAACATAGAAGCATTTATAGTTTAGCAAATATTCATTAATACGATAATCCAATTACCAAAATTAAATATATTCCAATGCAGATAAGCAACGGAGATAAATGTATGGATACCTTAGACGATTTCAGTCTCAAACAGAAAAAATATATCCCCGACTTTCCAAAAGCAAGTGGAAACCCAACTGTTTACATCGAAGGTTATCCTTTTGAGGACGACGAACCTATGGCAGCAACGGATTTTCACGGTTTACAGATAAGTACGTTTTTCCACCAACTTTCAGTTTATTTTTATGTGGATCCACACATTCACGTGGGAATTGACAGCTTCATTTACTATCAAGAAGGAGATATCAGAAAGGTCGTTGCACCGGATATTTATGTTGTTTTTGGAGTAGATAAATATCCACTAAGACGTAGCTTTTACACATGGGCAGAAGGTGCAGCACCTGTTGCCGTTTTTGAATTTTTGTCAGATGCGACAGCACACCATGACCGAAATGACAAGGCAGATCTGTATCTACATGATATAGGGGTTCAAGAATACTTCATCCATCAACCTGAAATGGACAAAAAGTCAGAATTTCGTGGTTGGCAGCGTAGTGCTTCAGGAAAAGTGAAAGAAATAAAACAAGATAATCAAGGTGGTTTATTTAGCAAGGCATTGAACCTCTTATTTCGTTGGGAAAACAACAAGATACTCATGTAAGGTTATTACGCCCATTTCTTCCTGATGGCACACCAATAAATACACCTTTTGAAGATAAACAACTTCGAATACAAGAACAAGAACTGAGATTACAAGAACAAGAACATAGGAAAGCAGCCGAAGCGAAGGCTGCTGAAGAAGTAGAACGGAGACGAGAACTGGAAACAGAATTGGAAGAACTCCGTAATCAACTTGCTCATGCAGAAGCGGAAAATACCTAATCCTTCCTACGTACTATATCTTAAAAATCAATGTCTTCACTCTTCATACATCACATGCTCGTATGGCAGTTCGTAATCTACATGAAAACTTACATAGTTATGCAAATTGTATGTATAATGCATCGAATTTACTGAATGACAGAGTGGAACGATACAAAATTCTACTGATAATTACTATCTGATTCTATATTTCTCAACAGCATCCATATCTAAGGTAATACCCAAACCTGGTTCATCTGTGAGATTGATTGCACCCATTCGAAAGATCCATACTTCCACCCGATAGGTCATCTATCTCGGATATGAGGGAGTTCGTCAATTGGCATGGTACAGTTTGGAATTGTACATACCATATGTGCAGCGAATGTTGAAGCGACGCAACATCCAAAGGCAAAGACTTGTACCCATATAGGAATATCTGCAGCTTCACAGACAGCAGCACTTCTACGGAGACCAGTAACATTTCCAAATGTATTCATAGCATCTACAGCATCAGCACGTATATTCTCTAATATCTCTGATGCACTTCCTATATGACGTGCAACCGGAACATCCGTATGCTTTCTCAGTTCTTTATACCAGGATAGATCTTCAAACTTAATTGGATCTTCATACACTTCAATGTTGTATGGTATTAACTCATTTGCAAGTCGGATACCTGTTTCTAAGTCCCCAAATTCGGTATTAGGATCAACCCTAATTTCAAAATCAGGACCACATTCTTCTTGAACCAGTCTTGCAATCTCAACAATAGTGGCACTCCGAGCTTTAAGTTTGTGCACACGGAATCCTAAGTCGGCATGCACGTTTTGCCTCTGCTACTGTGTTCTCAACTGGCATTGCAGGGGACCAGTAGGCGAGTTCAACACTATCCCTATATTTTGGACCTATGAGTTTATATGCTGGAATACCTAACGCTTGTCCTGCAATATCATAAAAAGCACTTTGGAGAGGTAAACCCTTCAGACGATAGGTCTATATCCCAAATACTCTTACCAACATATCTTTCGACTAAACTATCCTCGCTGTCAGTGATATTCGACCCATGAGAGGAATTGCTCTCTCCCAAACCGGTTATACCTTCATCAGTATGTACCCAGACTAATGTCGTTGGGTATTCTTGACCGAAATACTCTTGAATTGTTGGAAGGAATGGAATCGAAACAGTCCGAAATTCAAAGCCTGTAATTTTCATTTGTATGTCCTCAATAATTCATAAACAGTTTGAAGAAATGAATCACTCTTAATACACACATCCCAATGTTGTCATACTACCATCAAAAAAATAATTACACAAGAATATAATACTGAAGACATCATATTTCTAAGTATAACTTCTTATGTATAATATTCTGAAATGATTTCTTATCTTTTATAAATAACCATTATATAAGGATTAAATACCTACTAATCATCAATGAATTCTCCTTGACATGTAGCGTAAAATCCTATAGAATCTGACTGTTAAAAATCTGTTACAGAGGAACAAATAGAGATGGCACAATCTGATTCCAAACAACCAAATGTAATTGTGTTTTTCACTGACCAACAGCGATGGGATACTTCAGGTTTACACGGAAACCCACTCGATTTAACACCAAACTTTGATCGTTATGGCACAACGTGGAACACATGTCCATCGGTCATTTACAATGTCAACCTGTATGCGGACCGGCGCGCTCATGTCTACAAACCGGATTATATGCAACAGAAACTGGCTGTTTTCGAAACGGTATACCGTTGTCCCCTGATCTAAAGACACTTGCACATCACTTTGGTGATGCTGGGTATGCGACAGGATATATTGGCAAATGGCATCTCTATTCAGGAGGAACTGGTCCCGGACCCAGTCCCCCCAGAGAATCGGGGTGGTTATGACTATTGGTTGGCGTCCAACGTACTGGAATTTACCTCTGATGCTTATCAAACAAGACTTTTTGACAATGATAACCAACCGGTTGATTTACCTGGTTATCGAGTGGATGCTATGACGGATGCAGTCATTCGATATATAGACCAACAGAAAGATAATCCATTCTATCTATTTACTTCATATATTGAACCACATCATCAAAACCACTTGGATGACTACCCTCCACCAGATGGTTATAGAGAAAGATATACAGGGAAATGGATTCCACCGGACCTTGCTGCACTTGGTGGGTCAACACATCAGCATTTAGGTGGGTATTACGGCATGGTAAAACGGCTTGACGAAGCACTGGGTAGATTGATGGATGCACTCAAGAGTCTTGACCTTTTGGATAATACAATCATTCTATTTACATCTGATCACGGTTGCCATTTCAAGACACGTAATAGTGAGTATAAGCGTTCCTGTCATGAAAGTTCTATCCGTGTTCCAACAGCATTTCACGGTCCCTGGCTTCGTAGGGGGTGGTCAAATTCAACAACTTGTGAGTTTAGTGGATTTACCACCAACATTACTGGATGCTGCTGGTTTAACAGTACCGGACGAGATGCAGGGTAGATCCATCCTACCACTTGTACGTAGGGATACTGATGATTGGCCAGAGGAGGTTTTTGTTCAAATCAGTGAGGCACAAGTCGGTCGGGCTGTACGCACACAACGTTGGAAGTATGGAGTGGATGCTCCAAAGAAAAACGGTGGTAAAGATGCAGGATCGGATGTGTATGTAGAACAATACCTATACGATCTTGATGCAGATCCTTATGAATTACGCAATCTAATAGGTCTAAGGTCACATGAAAATGTAGCGGAAACAATGCGAGAAAGACTTTT
>CBDBFU010000005.1:0-68641 GCA_965205025.1 Candidatus Poribacteria bacterium | reverse complement strand
AATGGTGGATACCGGACATGGCATTTTCCTACTCTTGGTGAAGGTGTAGTCGACTATAAGGGTGTATTTGATACATTGAATGATGCAGGTTTCTATGGTCCATTCACTATGGAACTTGAAGGAATCGAAGGAGAAGTCCTTGATGAGGATGGAGTTAAGGCTCGTGTAGCAGACTCACTACAACATTTAAAGGACATTGGAGTAATCTAATGGATACTAATTTATGTGTCATACATCTTGATGCTGGTGAGAGAATAGGTGAAACACTCGTAGAAGCATTAGATACACCTGATATGACCACAATTGGTCCCTTTACTGTATCAAAAGATAATCCAACCGAACTTCATTATCACGATTATGATGAATATTGGTATTTCACCCAAGGAACAACAACTGTAACGCTCAGAACACCTGATGGTAAATCTAAATCATATAATATTGGACCTGGAGATTTAGTCGTTACCCCCAAAGGCGTGGAACATGGTCATATTCCAGATGATGTAGTCAAGGGTATTCAGTGGGTGAGTGTAATCCATCCAGAAGCGAGAACTGGTCACTTACATCGGTAGGGTTTAGTATGGCAGAACATAAGATAGAATTACAGAAAAGACGGTTAGGTCGAACTGAGTTAGAGGTGACCTGTCTTGGATTAGGGGGTGCACGTATCGGTGGAGATGATGTAACAGATGATGAAGCCGTTGAAACGGTACATCGTGCAATTTCATTGGGTATGAATTACTTAGACACTTCACCACTCTATGGTGAAAGTGAAAGACGGGTTGGACTTGCCTTGTCTGATGGTTGGCGTGAGAAGATCTATCTTGCCACAAAGACAGGTACACACCCAAAATTGCGTGGAGATTATAGTGCAGGCTGGAACAAGGTGTAGTGTAGAAAATAGTCTTGATCTATTAGGAACAGATTACCTTGATGTATGTTTAGTTCATGACCCATCAAGTATGGATCCAGTAATAGAAAAGGGTGGTGCGCTGGATGAGTTACAACGAATGCGGGATGAAGGATTGATTGGGTATATTGGTCTTGGGGTAAGAGAGCATGAATTTCATAAAGTAGCCATTGAAACTGGGATTGTAGATGTAATTCTTACCTATCTGGATTATACACTAATCAGTCAGACTGCCAATGATTGGTTATTGTCTTTTGCAGCTAAAAATGACATAGGGGTTGTTAACGGAAGTCCAATTGCAGCGGGTCGTCTTTCTGGAATTGAGCCAGATGTTAGTTCAGGATCACCAGAAGATATAAAAGCGTACCAATTATGGAAATGGTCAATTGAGAACAATTTAAACCTACTGAATCTCGCCATCCAATTTTGTCTTCGTCAACCATTAATTACAACAAACTTAACAGGTTCAAGAAATGTAATTGAAGTTGAACAGAATTTTAATGCTGCAACAACATCTGTTCCTGATGATGTGTGGGAACAAGTTGATAAGCTAATGTAAGACAGAAAAAATTGAAGTGAAATAGATGAACAATGAAATTATATCTACCATGACAGAACGTATCGTGCATGATTTCGATCCTTTGCAAATTATCCTTTTCGGTTCACAGGCAAGAGGAGATACGCATCCTCATAGTGATGTGGATTTACTTGTAGTTTTTTCTCAACTCACTGATAGACGAAAAACTACAGTTGAGATTAGACGTAGACTCGCAGATCTACCTGTGTGTAAAGATATTGTGGTCACTACACCTGAAGAACTTCAACAGCAACGTCATCTTGTTGGTTCTGTTCTTCGTTATGCCCAACAAGAAGGCAAGATTATCTATGCATCCTGAAAATGTCATCTTATCTACCTTTCGATGGTTACGATTTTCGGAGGAAGACTTAATAACTGCGGAAACTCTCTTAGAACAAACCCACATTGCCCACGTCAATCTTGTTGGTTTGCCCAACAATCAACTGAGAAAGCACTAAAAGCTGTGTTAGTATTTCTACAGATCGACTTTCCACGAACGCATGATTTAGATGCATTGAGAAATCTAATTCCAAATAATTGGCAATTTAAACATGTACATACTGACTTAGCAAGCTTGAGTGAATGGGCAGTTGAAGCTCGTTATCCGAGTGAATGGGAGGAACCCACCATTACTGATGCGCGCAATGCTGTAGAACAAGCCCGCGCTGTGTATAAATCTGTATCAAATGAGATTAAACATAAGACAAAGAAAGTCTGAACAAATTCTCTGTGTTAATCATTCTTGTAACTTCAGGAGTAGAAGAAATGAAATTCGAGGGTAGGTTTGCATTGGTAACTGGGGCAAGTCGTGGTATTGGAAAAGAAACCGCATTAAGACTTGCTGCTGAAGGAGCAACTGTTGCAGTTCACTATTCTAAATCCAATGCTAAAGCAGAAGCCGTCTGTCAACAAATTCAAGATTTAGGTCAACAAGCAGTTCTTGTAAAAGCAGATATTGCTGATAGAAATGCTGTTAATAGAATGGTGAAAATCCTTACTAATGAGATAGGTCCAATTGACTTATTGGTCAACAATGCTGGCGATGTTGGTGATGTTTCATTTGATAACCTCACTCCGGAACATTGGGATCGAATTATTGCCATAAATCTTACAGGTCCCTTCAATGTCTTGTGGGCAGTGAAGGATGGTATGATAGAACAGAATTTTGGAAGAATTGTCAATGTGTCATCAATTGCTGCATTAGCAGTTAGACCAGAACAATTGCCGTATGCAGCAGCCAAGGCAGGTGTAATTTCTCTCACGAAATCGTGTTGTGGACCACTTGCCAAACATAATATCCGTATCAACTCTGTTGCCCCCGGTGCCATTGCTACAGATATGTTAAGTGAAGTTTCAGATGAAATGGTGGAGCAACTCAGGTCAACTACCCCACTTGGTAGACTTGGTGAACCTGATGAAATGGCGAAAGTAATTACTTTTCTACTGAGTGAAGATTCCAGCTATATGACCGGTTCAACTGTGATCGCCAGTGGTGGTAGAATTCTCATTCCTTGATGAACAATTTCCTCTGGAATGTATACCAGAATCAGAGTTACAACAATTGAAGAAAACTAATCTTCTACCAACTAATGAATTATTTTTAACCTTAGACTTTAAATCCATTCAAGAGCAGTATCCCCAATTTCTAAATCAAAAGCGATTTTTGTTTCTTTTCCTTCAACAAGAAAAGTATCCCGTTGAAAATCACGGAGTGAATTGACTTTTCGAATTTCTCCACCATTAATTTTTAATCCATTTAATGGTGTATCAATAACTATCGTAAAGTTAGCAGTAGGAAATTGTGTAGAAACAATAATCTCGGATTGATCACTGTTCACAATTATCTCAGATAATTCCCTTGCCATCCAATAATGCCCTATTTCTGAGGTCTTCATCCAGATAGTTTTCGTTCCATCATGATCATAACTGTCGAGTCGTGCCTTGACAGTTTTCAATACATCAAATCCACTCTTCTCACCATTGAAATAGAATCCAGGCCAATGTCCTACCATTACACACGGAAGCTCTTTCTTAAGAATAGGTGGTAAACGTCCACCTGTTAGATCTTCAGTAATGAATTGGTCTGCATTTCCAAGATCATATCCTGTCCATCCACCAAACCAATCCCCTGCACATGCAACTATACTTGCGATTGCAGTGCCTTTATCTATATCAACATGCCATAAGGGCACATCAGGAAGTTCATCATGTTTTAACCAAAGAAAGTAAAATGGAGAAGGATTGTTGTTTACTTGCTGTGATGCGGTTAATACTGCTTTTGCATAGGCTTCTTCTTGTCTTTTTCCGAATGCACCAGGGCTTGTTACACCCTCACAAGGAATCCCTACATTGTTGAGCATTTCCATTGCAGTAATTATGTAATCTGTGAGTCTATAATTAGTCGGAGGGTTAACCCATTCAACCTGTTCCCATTCGTCTGTTGGTGTAAGTGTATCTAAATTCATGACTGCAGTGTGGGTCAGCATCTCGGGGGTTAGATCGAAGTTCGGCCAGATTATTTCACGATATATGCGTAACCAAGATTGGTATTCATGCTTTGGAAAATCTGGAAAACCTTCGTCAACGCGTCCTACTCCAGCGGGGAAAGGGATGAGACTGAATTTGCCTTTTACACCATTTTCCCAACACCATTCAGCCCATTCCCAAGCAAAATCAGCAGGAATTGTCTGAGGGATATTTTTTAGTTTGGCAGCATTACCCTCCCAACGGTCAGGTTGGATGCCAGGATGGTGTCGTGCTTTCCATTCATGTCGTTGATGTATCCAGTAGTGTGTGAGGTTTATCACTGGACATGAATCATCTACGATGAGGGACAGAGGCGTTCTTAATAATGGGTTACAAACAGTAACATCCATGCGATATTATTCTAAGATGCTCCGTCATCTGCAAACTGGTTAATGTAATCTCTTATTAAAGGCACATCATCTACCCAAAAACCATGAATTCCGTGTTTCAATGACCATGCTACATCTTTTAATTCTTTTATGAAACCGGCTTCAACTACAATTCCGTTTTCTTTTAACCTCTTAACCTTTCGAGGTATGGATCTGAAGAATGTATTATAGATATTAAAGTGATTAATATTACTCCAACCAAATATAATTCTGTCAGTATCTACATCCCGGGCAGCCTTAAGAAAGTTGGCGAAAGGATTAATAACTATTGTGCTTGTGTGGAGTTGGGGTTCAAGTTCTTTTACATCTACCAAGAGATGTTTCTGATGATAAAAGGTGAGAATACTAACAAGGTGAGTGACTTCAAAGTGATGTATCCGATCTAAAATAATGGGCAGAATTTCAGGTATGTCTGTTTTCGGTTCAAGATATCCTGGAAACTGGTTTTCTCGTATAAACCTGAGTGCATCATCAAGATGTGCAACAGGTTCGTCAGAGTCTAACATTGTTATCTTTTGGACATCCTCCCATGTTAGTTCACTCAATGGAGTTGTACACCCAGTTGCAATACGTATATCGTCATCGTTGAAGTCCACATGGATCAAGACTGGTTGTTTATCTTGTGTAAGACATACATCAAACTCAAAACCATCGGCACCATCAGAGAATGCTTGATGAAAGGAATTAAGTGTGTTCTCTGGAGCGCGTCCCATTCCACCACGGTGAGCATAGATTTTAATATCCATAGAAAATTACTTTAGAATTAACAAAGAATGTTATTCACTCTTTTTATGCCACCGAGCGTCAAAGTTATCTTGTGGTTTGAAACCTAAGATTCGTTTAGTCTTAGCATTAGAAAACTGCTGATGTGGTAAGTCAGCGAATATATTAAAGATCTCACATTTTGAAGGTAATTCATTTAAATCGATCTCTAATCCTAAACGAAATGCTTCTGCAGCATCACGCCAACTCACAGTAAATGGATTTACATCACTACCTTCTGCTTGATTATCATGTTCTTGGAAACTAAGAAATAGGTAACATAGCACGTGTATGTCGTAATGCTCTGTAAAGACTTTACATATTTCCTGTCCGAGACCTTTTGTTAATGGATATAGACCCGTACTTGTATGTGGAGGAACATCAGGATTGATTTCATAATCATAGGTAGTATAATCATCACCTTGGATGGTGAAATGAGGACCAGTGTTGATCAAACGATCCATACCTTGTTCAACAGCAGCACGCATAGCATTGTAAGATCCACGTGTACTTACATCAAAAGCCAATTGTCTATCCTGACGTAATACTGAACAGTTGATTATGGTATCCATCCCTTCAGCTGCACGTAAAACCTGATCTAAATTACTAACATCAATCTGCATGGATTCATGATTTGTATCAATATCGTTGATGTCGGTTACACGGAGAGTATAATAAGGCTCCAAGGCTTTTACAACGTGGGGTCCAAGGTAACCATTTCCACCTAAAATGAGAACTTTCATTTCTTTATCTGCTCCTGTTTTCTAATTGGATAGGATTATACTGTCGGATCAAATCTTGGTTCAAAATTTAGGTGACCTTTTGCATTACCAATATCAAAACGTGAACCCGGAAATTCCGATTGAATGTGAAATATACCCCATCTGGATGGTGCCTCAATTGCCCCTTGAAAAGCGGAAACCGCATCATCAATTTCCAACCACATAGAGTTAATTGTATCTTTTTTAGCTTCCTCAGAAGTTGTCAATGTACCGAGCCTAAGGATAGATACGTTAATCTTACCTTCGCGTGAGAATTCCCTACATGTAAATTCACCGAGATGTTTTGATAGGACAACGCTATCTGTAGTTGGTCGTGGTCTCCAATTCTCTTTTACTGTCCAATCCTCATCATGATTCTCAAATAATCGGAGTGTACTTGCATAAATAAAGTGTTTCACACCTTCTTCAGATGCAGCCATAAGCAGGTTATAGGTACACCGTGTCTGAAAATCAAGATGAAAGTTATCTGACTGGTTTGCATCTGCTAAAATAGGTGGTGGGATTTCAGCAATATGGACTATTGTATCCATACCTTTGACCAATTCATTCGTTGACACATCATGTCCTAAATTGCTCTGAATAAAGTCTAAATCAGTATCTACAGGTTGTAGTTCTGTTAGACGAAGCGTATGTGAATCCGATACTGCTGTGGCTAATCTTCTGGATAATTCAGATGCTGCTGAGGTAATTAATACATTCATAAGAGTTTTTATTCAATAGGTTGTAGTAACGAGATATTCCTATATGGCTTGTTGTATTTTAACTGCTATGTTATTTATTTCTTCAATATTACCTTCACTTGGTTTCCACGGTAATCTTAGAGGATCTTCTTCCCAACGTGGTATAAGATGTAGATGAAAATGAAACACAGTTTGAAATGCTGCTGGTTCGTTTGATTGGAATAGATTGAGTCCATCCGGCTTTAAGGCATCTTTAATAGCATTTGCAAGGAGAACGGCTGCTTCCATAATCTTACTACCCACATCTGCTGGCATATCAAATATATTTCGATAGTGTTGTTTCGGTATTATGAGGAGATGACCTGGGTTTGCGGGTGCTATGTCCATAAAGGCAAAGACATCGTCGTTTTCATAGACCTTTGCAGAAGGAATCTTCCCTTCAACAATAGCACAAAATATACATTCCATTGGTTTGAATCCTTAGATTTTGAAAGTAATTTTATCAAATATTGGAATGTATATCAATAAGATTATTCTCATGCTCACGGGTATGTAAAGTATTTGTCACTAACCATTACGCTGCAATAGTATGTGGATCCTAATATTTATCTCTGAAATCATTTTACAAACAATGTTACTTATACTTTCAAAGTGAGATAAATGGATAATTATCTTAGATGTATGGATAATGTGAATGAAAAAAAGTGTTAATATTAATTGTTCTGAAATGATTGCACTTTCACGGAAACCTTCACGGAGCAATTTTACGAGCCCTTATTCTATAAGGGTTTATAATTTAAAGTAGACCAATTCTCCGTGAATCACATACGTTAATTACACTATGACTTAAGTGTGGATTAAGTACTTATATGTTTTTCATACGAAGTGTATTGGACATAGCACTCCGCTGGAGTGCCAGATTGTTCTGATATTGTTTTCTATAGACATAGCACTCCGCTGGAGTACGGTATTTTTGGTATAGAAAACTGAATAAAAATAGACTTATCATTAGATTCTTACAGGACTTACGCAACTTAAGCAGAAAAAGGTAAAATTTGACTTAAAAAGCCGTCATTTCGGTGTTTTAACCCCCTAAATCCCCCTTATCAGGGGGACTTTAAGATGAAATGCGTAAGTCTTGTCTTAGTTACCCCTGAAATAGAATTGTCAAAATTATAGTAGTGAAGAATAAACTGTAATTCTCGAAAGGGTGTGTAAAGTTTTTGGTATGAATATCACGGAATCATAGGGTTCTTTTTCCCATTTATTATACTGAACCGAGGGTAATTTTACTGTAATTTTGCTGTTTTCGATGTTCACAATAGTTATATTTATATTTTCTATATGTTGAATAAAGTTACACTTTTCGTTACATGGTGTAACGTTTGAAAATGCCCTCTCCCGTCAGTACTACACTGGGTTTAGAGGCACTTTTTTAAGGTTACAAGAATTTGTTAAAATTATAAAGTTGGGTTGAATTTTGTGTCTTTTACTTTTCTTTCTGATCCATTGATTTGGAATCGTTTGAATGTGAAGTTTCTTATCCATCCATTTTGACAAGATATTTGAACGTATCTCATAAATTATATATCTGGAGGATTCTTTGATCTTGCCATTTGCTATATTTTCAACCAACGGACGGGGAGACCCCGTCCCTATGAAGACTATATTTTTAACCAACAGACGGGGAAACACCAATTCTATGAAGAGTATTATATCTGTATGGACGATTCGTAGTAATGAGATACACTGTAGTTTACTGTTGTGCATAATAGTCTGTTTTGTTTGAAGTCGGTCTAATTTTTAGTTTTTCAAGTTTTTTTAGTTGCTTTTTAAGAAATGATTTTTTAATTGGCTGTAAACCCTGTTGGGGGTTGGGATAACAAAGGATTTGATTAATAGATGTAAAATTTTAAAATTAGAAAAACTAAAAAATATTCGGTTGAATTCGCATTGATTTTCCTCTGTATCTGCTTATATGGTGATAATTCTGAATGTTTTCGTTGTAATTCTAACATGGATTTTCCTATTTCCCAGATAGTGGATTTAGTTGAATTTGGCATAAAGTTTAGAAACATAAATAATTTGAGCTTATTTTATAAATCATATATATGGAGAATTCTTTGATCTTACACTGTACTTTATATTTAAACAACGGACGGGGAGACCCCGTCCCTACGAAGAGTAATTATATGGTTGTGAACGATTCGTATTTATGAGATACACTGTAGAAAATAGTTACACTTTCACGGTATAAATAATATTCCGTATCGGCCAAGTAATGTGTTATCTTTAGTTTACAATTATTGAACGATATAGTATTGTATCATTTTGTTTTGATTTTGACAAATATATTTAATTTATTTTATGTTATTGTGATATATGTGTGTTAGTTGTTAGATGTTTATATTTTCTTCAATTTTTTTTCAGTCTTATTGAAAAAGTGTGAAATTAGAATTTGATACAGTTTATATTAAGAACATGTATTTGATCTGTTTCTGTTAAGTAATACCATTTCTAAAAATGTTTATCCCATCAACATTTTTTATGCATGGCTTGAAATACTGCACAAACTGGAAGTTTGTGCTACATTAAAGAGATTCTATTAATGCGACTTTAATTACCAGAATTGGTATTAGTTGATCTTAGACATAGATATGGTAATTTCGGTGCAGGCTAAGTCAATATCCGAATACCTTTCTTTTTTACTAAATAAGGTGAAACTCCTGCATCTCTATGGTATACTTATAATGGACAATAACAGAGTCACTTCGTCATTGATGACAACAATTTTCGAACGAAAGGAAAATTACCGTTAATATAGAAGTCAAACGAAAAATTGAGGAGTCTCAATAATGACAGATAGTGCACAGTATATTAAAATCGTCAAATGGTCTGACGATGACCAATGCTTTATTGGGTTTTGCCCAGGAATTATTGGTCCATGTTGCCATGGTGATGATGAAGTTGAGGTATATCGTGAGTTATGCGAGATTGTTGATGAATGGATAAAAATCGCACAGCAAGAAGATGAAGTACTTCCACCACCAACTATCAAATGGAAGATTGAAAAGTTGATAAATTCTGCTTAACCAATACCTCTTTCCTCAATGATTTAATGTATATATGGAATTTCTATTGTGAAAGGTGTGTGATTACGAATTACTTGCAACCTTGATACGGTTTTGGGCGCGGTCAAGGGCTGCTTCGGCGCGGGGACGGTTTAGGTCGGGGTTGTCTTCGGTGAGTTGTTCTTGTGCGCGGGTAAGTGCTGCTTCGGCGCGGGCAACGTCTATTTCAGATGACCATTCGGCTGTTTCTACTAATGCGGTAACACCTGTTCGTAGTACTTCAAAGACACCACCACTCGTCGCTAACCGCTGTTGTGTATCTGATGATTCACCAATTCGGATCTCACCAACTCCTAATGCTGTAAGAAAAGGGATGTGTCCTGCTAAAATCTGAAAATTGCCTTCAACTCCGGGAGCACCTACACTGGTGACATCTCCTTCAAATATTAACTGTTCTGGTGTCCGAATTTCAAGATGAAAACTTCTACTTTGCATTTTTTTACCTTACGCCAAGTGTTGGGTTAGGTTTATCTTGGCAAATAATACCATTTCTATAAATGATTCTCCCATGATTATGTGATATTTATGTCTTGAAATACTACACAAACTGGAAGTTTGTGCTACATTTAAGAGATTCAATTAATGAGACTTTAATTACCAGAAATGGTATAACATTTATTTACGTAATCCGTTTTGGTTCGGTTAGAAACCGAACCTACCATGGTCTGTATATTATATGACAGAACATAAACCGAATTTCAAGTGATAGTTAATGTACCTAATCAGCCGCTTCTTCTAATTCTGCTTCTTTTGTTTTTTCAAACGCTTCGTCAATCGTACCAATCATACGTAATGAGAGATTCAATTAATGAGACTTTAATTACCAGAAATGGTATAACATTTATTTACGTAATCCGTTTTGGTTCGGTTAGAAACCGAACCTACCATGGTCTGTATATTATATGACAGAGTATAAACCGAATTTCAAGTGATAGTTAATGTACCTAATCAGCCGCTTCTTCTAATTCTGCTTCTTTTGTTTTTTCAAACGCTTCGTCAATTGTACCAATCATTCGTAATGACTGTTCAGGTAGATCATCACAATCACCATTTAGAATAGCTTGGCAACCTTGGACTGTATCTTCAATTTTGACATATTTACCTTCAATACCAGTGAATCGGGCTGCAACAAACATGGGTTGCGTTAAGAACATCTCTAATTTACGTGCTCTGTCAACAACAATCTTTTGTTCATCAGAGAGTTCATCTACGCCAAGAATTGCTATTATGTCTTGAAGATCTCCGTATTCTTGTAAAACCTGTTTGACCCTAAAGGTAGTCTGATAGTGTTCCTCGCCTATTACCTCTTGTGTTAGGATACGTGAACTGGATGTAAGAGGATCAACTGCTGGATATCTACCCTTCTGTGAGATGCTCCGTTCCAAACGGGTTACAGCGTCAAGGTGTGCGAACACAGAGACCACAGCCGGATCCGTATAGTCATCTGCAGGAACATAAACAGCTTGGAAGGATGTGATCGAACCGTGTTGTGTGGAAGTAATTCGTTCCTGTAATTCTCCCATCTCTGTAGCAAGAGTTGGCTGGTAACCTACTGCGGAAGGCATACGACCCAGAAGTGCTGATACCTCACCACCTGCAAGTGTGAAACGGAACACGTTGTCGATAAAGATAAGAACATCTTGTCCTTGTTGGTCGCGGAAGTATTCTGCCATTGATAAACCTGCGAGACCAACACGTAGTCGCGCACCTGGTGGTTCATTCATTTGCCCGAACACCATAGCGGTTTTGTCAATTACACCATACTCGTCAAGTTCTAACCAGAACTGATTTCCTTCGCGAGTACGTTCTCCTACCCCACAAAAGACAGAAAAACCCCCGTGTTGTGTTGCAATGTTGTAAATAAGTTCGGCAACCAGAACAGTTTTACCCACACCCGCACCACCGAAGAATCCTACCTTACCCCCACGTACAACTGGTTGGATCAGGTCAATCACTTTGATACCGGTTTCTAACATCTCTGCGACAGTTGTGAGTTCAGCCTGTGGAGGCGGTTGTCTGTGAATAGAATATCGTTCTGATTCACCAACGTCTCCCCTTTCATCAATAGGTTGACCTGTAACATCAAAAACACGTCCGAGTACAGCATCTCCGACAGGAACAGTGATTGGTCCACCTGTATCTGTTGCGAGAGTTCCACGTACAAGACCGTCGGTGGTATCCATAGCAACAGCGCGTACTCGGTTTTCCCCTAAATGCTGCTGTACTTCAAGCACCAACTCGCTTCCGTCGTAGCGTTGAACTTTCACGGCGTTTAGGATATCTGGCAATGTGCCTTCTGAAAAATCTATATCTACTCGTGCTCCGACAACTTCTAATATTTTTCCTTGGTTCATGTGAGATTCCTTATTAAATTGACGGTCATATTTTGTGGCACTTTAAAATCATATTAATATTAAGATGAATATATGAGGTGCTATAAGTTTCAAACTACGAACCGTTTTTGTTCTTATTTTTATTGAAATACCATACAAGAAAGGCTATTAAACTGACTATCAGAATTGTTGTGTTTATCACCGTAAAGATTAAAATAATTAGCAGTAAAGTATTGGAAGGTCCACACCCACTAATAGAAAATCCCAACCCAACTATACCTAATATAATCAGGTAGTTTTGCTTAAGTGTTTTATACTTCATGAGAAATATTGTAAATTCTTAAATCGGTTTCAACGTTCTCTATGACTAACCTTCTTGTGCGGATGCACCACTAACAATTTCTGAGATTTCTGTTGTAATCTGTGTCTGACGTGCTCTGTTCCGTTGTAGTACTAATTCGTCAATAAGTTCTTTGGCTTTCTGTGTAGCATTTTCCATAGCAGCCATTCGTGCTGCCTGTTCTGCAGCGTTTGAGTCTAATAACACCTTCCACATCTGCATATTGAGGTGTTTTCCAAGAAACATCTCAAAAAGTTCAATCTGACTCGGTTCGTAAATATAATCGAGAAAAAGTGTATCCCCTTCTGGCTTTTCTGGAACAAGGGGTAATAGTTGTTCTACGAGTACAGTTTGAAGTATAGCAGACTTAAAATTGTTATATATCACTTCAACTTTATCAATTTTCTTATCTACATATAAATGTTCAAATTCGTGAACCACATCAACAGCAGTTTGGAATTCCAGTTGACGGAAGATGTTGATATATCCATCGGTAATATCGTACCCGCGTCGAGTGAAATGTTCATGTGTTCGTCTACCAATACATATAAGTGTTGTATCTGCACCACTGTCCTGATAGTGTTGTATACGTTGGGTGGTTGTTCGAATGACATTACTATTGAAACTTCCACACAATCCACGGTCTCCAGAAACAGAGATGATACATACATGTTTTAACTCACGTTCCTCTAATAGTGGATGTGTCAGTGACTGTTCCTCAGTATCCATCTGTGATATGAGATGACCAAGTATTGTGTTGAGTTTATCAGCATAAGGACGTGTGGCAGTGATGTTTTCTTGTGCTCGACGAAGCCTGGCTGCTGCAACAACGCGCATAGCATCTGTTACCTGTTCAATGTTTTTAATACTTGCGATTCGTCGCCGTATCTCTCGTAGCGTTGCCATTTATTCCTCTTATGATGGTGTATTCTCGTTAGCCACTTCTTCTATTTGAGGTTGTGGAGGTGTGTCACTCCAATTTTCTTTGAATGCCTTTACTGCATTATGTAGTGCTTCAAGTAATTCATCACTCAATTGACCTGTTTCTGATATTTCTGTTAATAACTCAGCATTGTTTCGATCAAGGTATTGTAGGAATTCTGATTCAAAACGTGCAACCTCTTCTTCAGGGATTTCATCTAAATATCCGTTAGTGCCACAGAAGATGGATGCGACTTCACGTTCCACAGGCATTGGTTGGTATTGGGGTTGTTTGAGCAATTCAACTAAGCGTGTTCCACGGAGTAGGAGTGATTGTGTTAACTCATCCAGATCAGATCCGAATTGTGCAAATGCAGCAATTTCACGGAAACTTGCAAGGTCTAATTTCAGGGTACCCGCGACTTCTTCTGCCTTCATTGCTTTGACTTGTGCATCACCACCGACTCGAGATACAGAAGTTCCTACATCAATAGCGGGTCTCACACCTTTATTGAAAAGGTCGGTGGTGAGGTATATCTGTCCATCTGTAATAGAAATCACGTTTGTAGGAATATATGTTGTTAAATCCCCTTCAAAGATTTCAATGATTGGGAGTGCTGTTAGAGATCCACCCCCTAATTCGTCGCTGAGTTTTGCGGCACGTTCTAATAAGCGTGAATGTAGATAGAAGACATCACCTGGGTATGCTTCTCGACCAGGAGGTCTTCTGGAAAGTAGAGACATTTGGCGATATGCCCAAGCATGTTTTGTTAGATCATCATAGATGATTAATGCGTGTTTACCGTTATCTCTGAAGTATTCACCCATTGATGTACCAGAATATGGAGCGAGATATTGTAGTGGTGAAGGAGCACTTGCTGGTGCGGAAACGATAGTAGTGTATTCCATTGCATTATGTTCTCTGAGAGTATTTGCTACTTGTGCAAGTGTAGATCCTTTTTGCCCAACAGCAACATAGATACAATATACATCTGTATTTCGTTGACTTAGTATAGCATCAATAGCGATAGCAGTCTTTCCAGTCCTTCTATCACCAATGATAAGTTCCCGTTGTCCACGTCCGATTGGTGTTAAACTGTCAATAGCTTTTAATCCTGTATATAGTGGTTCACTTACAGGTTGTCTTTGTACAATACCTAAGCCTTTTGTTTCAACAGGGAGTCTGTGTTCAGTCTCAATATCACCTAACCCATCTATTGGTTGTCCAAGTGCATCAACGATGCGTCCAAGTAGTGCTTCACCCACAGGCACTTCAGGTAATCTACCCGTACGTTTTACGGTGTCCCCTTCATGGATCAGTTGGTCTTCCCCAAACAGAACACAACCGACGTTGTCTTCTTCCAGGTTAAATGCGATGCCGTAAATATCGTTTGGGAATTCAATCATTTCGCTTGCCATAGCGTTGGCAAGTCCATGAACCCGTGCGATACCATCGCCAACTTCCAGCACAGTGCCGGAATCGTAAACATCCACATCCTGTTCAAACTGTTGGAGTTGTTGTTTTAGTATATTCGATATTTCGTCCGGTCGGACTTCTCTTGCCATATTTGTATCCTCTATGGAACGCTATTGTCAATAATGAAACAAGTTACGTTATGTAATACCATTTTAAATGATGATTACTCATTACTAATTGAAGAAACCCCCTAAAGAATCAACGGTATGAATGCCTTAGGGCATTCCCCGCCCCTTATCAGGGGGACTACTAAGAGTGATCGTAATGTGAACTATTCAAATAGAAATGGTATAATTTTATATCCTTATTAGGGTGATTTATATTTTCATTATCCTCTTGCGAGTTGTTGTTTCAGTCGTTGTAGTTGGGTTGCAATACTTGCATCAAAAACAGTATCATCTACTTGAACGATAAATCCACCTTGAATCTGTTCATCTGTTTCGGTTTCTAAACGTACTTGTTTTCCTGAATATGAACTTAGTTGGTCAATAAGCCTTTGTTCCTGATCATGTGAAATAGGAGTTGCGGTTTTGACTTTTGCAACAATTCTTCCAGCAGATTCATCAACAATTGCAGAAAAGACATCCATTATTGCAATTAAGAAACGTTCCCGTTGTTTTTGTGCGAGAAGTTTCAGGAAATTAACGGTGAGTGAATGCATTGTGTCCGCAAATAGTTGCTGAAATGTGTCGCTCTTGAACTGTGGTGATAATAGGGGTGTACTGATAAATTCAGAGAACTCCTCGGATTGATCAATCACATCTTGTAACTGATTAATATCAGAAACAATAGATTCCAATTCATCTTGTTCAACAGCTGCTTCGTATAAAGCACGTGCATAAGGTTTAGCAACTCGGATTTCTCTCATAATTTTGTAATCACCTATTATGATTTAATCTATCTGGCATCATGAAATTGGAATTTGAACTTAATTCTGATTGACAGACAATCTACTTATGGATGCATCGATGATATCTTGATGTCTTTCAGGAGTGAGTTCAGCACTGATGATTTTCCCAGCTGCATCAATTGCGAGTTCTGCAACCACGCCTCTAAGTTCAGAAATAGCATCATCTTTTTCACGTTGTATCTCTGCGCGTGCGCGTTCTATTTCATCTGCAGCATCTTGTCGCGCTTGATCAACGATTTGCTGGCGTTCGGTATTTCCCTGATCAATTGCAGCTTGGATTTTGGCTTGTGATTCAGCTTCAATATCGCCTAAACGTTGTCGTGTTTCAGCAGTGAGTCGGTCTAATTCATCACGGTCAGTTTTTAACTGGTCTAACTGACTGGTGATCTCATTTCGCCGTTGTTCTAATAGTCCGCCTACCTTGCCAAAAACGAATTTCCAGAGTACTGCAAGCACTACCAGAAATCCAACGGCTTGCACCAAAATTGTTTTCGGGTTTATCCCCAAGTCAGATAACAAACCTCCACCTGAAGGAGCTTCGGCTGCAAAAACACTACTTATGAAGACACTCATTAAAATGAAACAACTTGCGTATATTTTTTTCATTAACGGTCTCAACTTTGTAAATTTGCTACGATCTATCAGTTTATATCTTTGCTGATAATTAGCGCAATTTACTTAGACACCCCAACGTGTTGGGACAGTTCCAAATTTGATGTCCCAACGTGTTAGAGATTTTGTGTTATTATTGATTGTCCATTTCAAGATTGGCATTATTTTCACCCGCGGGTGCTGTACGTGCAGCTTCTATTGCTTCTTGAACATCAATTGTGTCTGGATTTACATCAACACCGGGGAGTTTGGGAAGTAAAAGAAAGAACATAAGCAACGCATAGATAACCAGTGATTCAATGAGAGCCAAACCGATAATCATCGCGGTTTGAATCTTCGCTGCGGATTCAGGTTGACGTGCAATACCTTCAAGGGCAGTACTTGTAGCTGCACCTTGTGCTCTTGAGGCAAAAATAACTGCGATTGGTAAACCTAAAGTTACACCAAATGCTAATACTGCTAAGTAAATCATGTAATGTCCTCCTTGGACAGAAATAGGCAAGTTAATTCTTGCCATATAGAAATTTAATGATGCGCTTCATGCGCTTCGTCATGGTGCTCTATGAACAGCACGATATATATTGTTGTTAAAAGTGTGAAAACGAACGCTTGTAGAAGACCTCCGAACATTGCGAAAAACATCATCGGCACCTGAACTGGTACGGGGAGGATGAAACCGCCAACTGAGATTGCCCCAAGTACAGTAAGTTGAATAACAACGGATTTTTCACCAAAAATATTACCAAATAGCCGGATAGCGAGTGATCCTGCCCGTGATAACTGGGCAACTACCTCAATCGGGAACATCAAAAATCCTAACCACGTAGGATTTCCAATCAGGTGTTTAAGATAACCCACTACCCCATTTTCTTTAATTGCGATAATTTGAACACCGATGACAGCGGTAATACCGAGTGCAAGCGTTGTATTTAGATCTGCTGTTGGGGCTTGAAAACCAGGGATAAGTCCGATATAGTTTAGAGAGAGTATGAAAATGAAAAATGATCCAACAAAAGGGAGATATTTCTTTCCGTCTTCACCCAGAATGCCACCAAAGAAATCAGTTATGCCACCAACAAACACTTCTAATAGTGTCTGTCCTTTTCCTTCAGGAATCGGCTTCAATTTCAGGGTTACTAAAAAGAAAAATATGCATAGAAAGAGAACAACAAACAGTGTGTTTGGGATTAAATCTGGTTGATGCCATTTACCGGGTTCTGGAAAAATTTCATTCGGTAATAACTGTGATATAGGAGAGAACCAAGAACGGTAACCGTAATGGTGGATGGGAGCTTTTTCATGTTCATCAGCGTCGGACGCATCCTCCGCTGCGAATGTTCCAGTCACTGCTATAAATGAGAGAGCAATGACCAAGCAAATAAACGATATTTTTTTCATCTTTTAGTGTTGACTTAGTTTAGATGTGTAATTTATTCATCCTTATGTATATTAAGGTTGATCAGGGTCTTTCTTTCTAAGAATTGTTATCATCAATCCGAATGCTTTAAGAATAATCGCACATTGAACTAAAACTATACCTCCCGCAAATGCGTATACATTTATCCACGTTGTGTCAAATATGAAATAGAGTAGCACACCAAGGACCGTATATTTTCCTAATGCAATGAATCCAAGCAGATATTTTGTTTTTTGCGTTTTCCCAGGACGCAACAACCGTCGTATCACAAATTCAATTGACCAAAATAGACTGATTCCAATGACGCTACCAATAAGAAAACTGGGGAGAGCAGATAGTTTGAATCCTAACAATATACTGCCAATAACCGCAGTGAGGCAAATTGTCAAGATATAAACTTGTCGAATAAACCGGTCCCCAAATTCAAGTGTGGGACCCATTTAAGTAGGTGACTCCTTTGTCAATATAACATTGAATCGTTGTTGATCCTTCTTAATAGGTTATCTTCCTTAGGATCTTGTGCTTGTTGTGCATCACGGCGTTGTTTATGAACTAAGAACCCGAGCACGAGCCATGCAACAAAACCGAAAACTAACCCGATATATGATCCGATTTCTGCGTTGTACAAGTGTCCTCCGATCCATCTTCCTCCGAAATAACCGATAGAAAGGGCGATGAATTGCATTAGTCCGACCGAAGCGATATCGAACATCTTTACATCCATCTCTTCTTGTGTGTCACCTAATTTGCTATTAAACCAATTTCCTACAAAGTACCAGCCGCAAATTAAGGAGAATAATATGAGTCCAAAGACGATATCGGTTGAAGTAATCAGGAATTTAAATAGGAAATAGAACAGCACACCGAGAGCCATATATCTACCGAGGTAAATCATGCGCAGTACGCGTTTGGTTGGTTCAGTTTTATCGGAAAGAACAACCTGCCGAGCTGCTAATTCAATAGTCCAAAATAGACCGAACCCGATAGTACTGTTAATTAGATAATTCGGAAGTGCAGAAGTTTCACCCTTTAACAATCCTTCAATAATCATACCTATAGTGAAAATCTGTATATAAGTATAGATGTTCTTAATAGTCTGGTCTTCAAATTTCAAAACGGCAGCCATTATAATTCCAAACGACTCCTTTGTCAAAATACCGGAGGTTATCGGATGCTTTAAGTATCATTCTTCTTTAACGTCTTGTTCTTGTTGTGCTTCATCACGACGTTGTTTTTCCATGCGTTCCAGTTTTCGGTTCCATCGCGCTACGGAGCGAAACATCTCTAAGAAACCAGCAGCAACTCCAATGGCAAAACCGATGTATGAACCGATATCAGCGTTGCCTAATTTGCCACCAATCCACTTGCCTCCAAAATAACCGATGACTATCGCAAGTGCAAGTGTTATACCGATTGAGGCAAGATCAAACATCCCTATATTTTCATGTTTGACTTGGTCTAAGCGTCGTTTAAACATGTGGGTTGCTTCCATACTGCCAAAGTGGTTTGGAGAGAGAATCATCTATTCAGCAACGGTTTAAATTATACTACAAGAACAGTGAGAATGCAAAAATTAACAGTAATTTTCATTTACGATATTACTCTATCTTAAGGACTTTTGCCAGCTAACTTATTTTTATTGTTTTCACGGATTTAAGATTTTGTACTATAGACATTTCGTCCCTACGGGACTCAATTATAGAGTTTTACACATTTTCTATAGACATTCCGTCCCTACGGGACTCATAATCTGTGTATGATTGTTCCTATTTGACACAAAACATAATGTAAGTCTATCAATTGCAAATGGTATTACATAGCACTCCGTTGGAGTGCAAGAATGTACCGATGATGTTTCTATAGACATAGCCTCCGCTGGAGTGCAGGATGTTGATACCCTTTTCTATAGACATATCACCCCTCTGGGGTGTGTAAAGTATCTGAAAAACTTAGATCTAAACCTTTACTCTCGACTGGTCTATTACCCTCTGGGTGAGGAAAATGTCTTAAAAAACTGGGTTGAAACGATCAAAATCCTTTAGTAGCAACTTGGGTAAACTTAACTAAGACTGCCCAATGTGATTCAGTGGGTGGAGACAACGTTATGCTATCACTGAACGGAATTTCCTGTTCTTTTTTCCATTCGCCTTTACTTATATTTAGCCATCTTAAATTAACTGTTTTGGCATCCTTCTGTCTATTAACACTCAAATCGAGATCAACCGAACCCTCTTTTGGGAAATATAAAGCATATTCTTTACCGGGATTTGCTAAGGTATATGCTTCATTATCTTCACGGTTGGATAGCAATTCGTTGTTAGGTTCACAGTTAAAAACATCGATTTCGTCGGTAATCATTCTCATACTCTTGAGACTCGCTTGTGCTGTCTTAGTCAAACCGAGTCCGTTGGGAGGACGGTGGAACCGTGCTGATGCAAGTCCACCAAAGATATTACGCCAGAACCGTTCTAACCCATTTCGTGTTGTACCGTATTTCCCGGTATCAGCACCGTAGATCTTAACATTATTCATGGGACGGATCGGTGAGAGTTCTGCCCTGTATTTCTGTGCGTTGTCCCAATGTGTTTGCCGTTTCTGCATATTATTCTGTGATATATCACAGAATGAATATATTTCTGGGTGATCCTTTGTATTCAGATGTTGTTCATGGTCAATTTCCCATGGATTCCAACTCTCAGTTGTTTCAACACCGCGTCCAACTTCGGTTGCTCGATTCTTGATATACGTTGACCAGTATTCCCCCCATGCTGGTGTAACAGCCGTTTCGTTGTCCATACAGTAGAGTATGTGTCCATAAGGTAGCGTCTCAGAAAGAAGTTTATCCACATATTTTTGTTGATATTTTAGGACAATTTCCTGATTTCGCTTTTTGGGAACTGACCGGAAGAAGTCATTTTTCGCTGCACTTGGATGGCTATTGACGGCAGTAGGTAATTCTGTCTCCTCTGTGGAGTAATTGCTATTATTTTTTGGATTGAATGGGTTGACCTCCCAATAATCTCTATAATAGTTGAAAGTTGCCCAGACTTCAATTTGGACGATAATATCCATTTCGTGAGTCCATCTGATAAAGTTTTGAAAACGTGTCCAAAATTCATCGTTCCACTGATTTAAGTCATACAGATCACCGACTTTTTTGAAGGGTGGCACATCGACCGCCTCAGTCCATCCCATCGTAGACCTAACATAATTTCCACCGACTGATTTCAATAATTCAAGATGCTCTTTGAGATTCGGTATCTGAAACAAATTATCATCAACAGAACCGCCGATAAGCAGAATGGGTTTACCTTTATATTGCCAGTAACGTGGGTTTTCTTTGTAAATCTGGATTCTGTTTTTTTTCATCTCTGATTCTTCTATGGCATTTGTATTGCTTGTTTGCGTTATGCAAACGAACATTATAATGAATAAGACCGATATAAAATATTTGATAACTATATGATGTTGCAAAAGTCTTAACATAAGAAACTCAATAAATAATACTATAGTTTTTAGTTGTTTCCGTTTAACTCTTGTATTTTCCGAAGTCGTAAAATATGAAAAAAGTTACACTTTTTGTCACACGGTGTGACATTAAAATTGGTGTAAATTATGGCTATAAACGCTGTTATAGACAGGGTTTATAGCAATTTGAAATGAAATTATAAAAATTCTAAAAAGTGTCATTTTGTGTCTTAGTTGACTTTTCTTTTTTAGACATCCAATGTCTCCAAATAGAGGTGTATTCTTAGGAGAATTTGATATTTCGTTATAAGTGTTAAATCTTTTAATTGTCATCAATTTCTTATAGTTTTTGTTTGTCGTTATTGGTTTAAGTCTCATTCATAGACAGAAAATATGAAAAAAGTTACACTTTTCGTTACATGGTGTAACTTTGAAATTGGTGTAAATTACCCCTGTAACCCCTGTCATAGACTGGCTTCTTAGCATTCTAAATTTAAAAATTAAAAAATTCTAAATTTGTCCTTTTTTGATTTCGTTGTCCTTGTACTCCGCTGGAGTGCAGGAGGTTGATATACATTTTTCTATAGACATATCATCCCTCATGAAGTTAAAAAATTTATTCGGGTAATTTCCAGTTTCTTGTAGAATCCGGTACGGTTAGGAAACCGCACCATAGGCGTCAATTTAGTGGTTTTCCCAGGCCGGTAGGTGCGATTTCCTAATCGCACCATAGGCATCAATTTAGATACACCTTTCGCCCCGCTGGGGCTTAGTGTTTTGTGTTTATTACGTTTTCTACAAACCTTTCGCCCCGCTGGGGCTTGGGATATTGGTGATAACCACTTCTATAGACATTCCGTCCCTACGGGACTCAAAACCAATAAATCATAGTCTAAATTGACGCTAATAGTGCGATTTCCTAATCGCACTGGATCCTTCGCGAAAAACTTTATGAACGCAATTGGAACAAACCCGGTTCGGTTAGGAAACCGAACCTACCGACCTGAAATTTATAGCGTACTTCTCCTTAAATTGACGCCTATAGTACGGTTAGGAAACCGCACCTACCAGCTCTGGGTCCAAATTACCTATTTTATTTTTTTAACTTCATCTGGGTTGAGGAAAGTGTCTGAAAAACTGTGTTGAAATGATCAAAATCCGTCAATAAAAACATGGGTTATTATTAATATGTTATTCTGTTTTTGTGATATATGTATGTTAGTTGTTAGAGATGTCCTTTTTCTTCATTTTATTTTGAATTTTTATAGAATGAAACGGGTTTGTCAGAATGTTGACTTAGATTCATCGTTGGATAAATCAACTATTTTCTGTCGTATAAATATCATCTATCGTTTCATTCACTGTCTCGCGCCAAGTATCCTCAAGCAACATGCGGAATGACATTGTTTTATCATTGGGACCGGCAGCTTCCATCGTTCCGTATTCTGTTGCGTTTTTATACGCTGATTCTAATGTCTTGATAAGTTCTTTTTTGTAGGTAGTATCGCTGTTACCTTCAAGGTGTTGTCCTTTCGTTTCAAGAATCAGTAGACGTTGTTGTCCCTTCTTGTTTCCTTGCACACAGGCGATAAAGTCAGGATAAACACGGTCACGACGCCAACCTTGCAAATAATATCCTTGCCTTGCGGCGATACGATGCCACCACTGAATTGCCTCTTTTTTATCTAAATAAAGCGCGAAATCTTTCTCCAAATTGTTGAATTCTGCTTCATACACTGGGTTAAAGAGGTTGAGCTGCAGGGGACTTGCATCTGAACGGGTTAGACGTTTTGCATCTTTTGAGATATTAACTTCAATTGTTTTTTCTAACTCAAAATTCAATGCGACATCTGTTTCAAGACTAAACCTAATTTTATTATTTTCAAGTTTCTCTCGGAAAATAGTTTCAGCGAGAGTCTCTATCTGTGTGCTGAGTTTCTTTTTCAAAACTTCAGAGAGATACAACCGATTTGCAAATAGCTTGTTCTCATCAATGCCTTGTTCCCGATACGCTTGCAAGGTGGCTTTTACAATCCGAGACGCTTGCCAAGGGTTCGGAATCACATCGTTCAAACGTCGAACAAAAAACGATATTTCCAAATTTTGAGAGGCACTTTCTCCTATGATTTTCTCTGTTTCGTCATGATCTTGCAAATGGATGGTCGCGCGGATTTCTTGTAAGAGTTCTTGGTCATCTAAATTTACAGGTTCAACTGCTTCGAGTTGACGCCAATCAACTGCACTGAGAATGTCACGCTCATAATTTAGCATGTCCCAACTACGTCCCCGTTTGTGCAGTACTTGTGGCAGAAAAATATCCATCTCACGGTATTTCTTCCTACGTAGGATACTTTTATTTTCACGCTCCGCATCTGTGCTTTCAACGTATTCTGCAAGTCCTGTTAACCCTTCCGCTTCTAACCCTTTTTTAACGTTATTGACAGCATTGCTTACTTTCTGATTGTAGCAGTAGATATAACAAGTATCTAATTCCGTTAGATTGGTTGCTCGTGCATGCGGTTGACGCATGACTCTACCGATCAGCTGCGTCATAGCGGTTTGTGCTGTGGTGTTATCAAGTAGTGCCAATTGATATGCAAACGGACAATCCCATCCCTCTTTTAGGGCATCTTTTGTGATAATGTAGCGGACAGGGCAGAAAGGACTGAGCAGATCCACACCAGCGAGTTCATCTTGTTCAGAAGATTTGACTTTAATATGCTCCTCTGGTACACCGAGTACTTTGATGAGTTCGTCGCGTGCATCTTCTGCATGCACCTTAACGCCATCACGCTGCTTTTTACCGGTACGATCAACCCGAATTACAGCAATAGGACGGATGTAACGATTTTCTTCTTGCTGAAACTGCTTAGCTGCTTCTTCCAATTCATCCCGTTCTGTCTTTGCTTTGGCAAGTGTATATTTCCAAGTGGAGTTTGGATAATTGCGGAGTTGAATCGGGATTTTAATCATCTCCTCCTCTTTAAGTGCTGTGCCTGATATATTGACAAGGATGTTGCTAATACCGAGCTGTGGTGTAGCAGATAACTCCAACACAAAGCTGGGATTCAGGCGGTTAACTGCTTTCACAAACTCCCGATTGTTTTCAACATTTTTGTTCCCGTAAGCCTTGTGTGCTTCGTCTAAAATTACTGTTGGTCTTATCAACTTTAAGACATTAAAGAGACTCTGCTTAATCAGTCTATCTGCAGGATTTGCTGCGAACATGCCACGTATCTGTCCTGGTTCACCGGGTTTTACTGTCTCAAGGTCGTGGTGTTTTTCCGATAATGCCTGATGCTTTCTGATATCGTCTTCAATAGGGAAGAAGGAGTCATAACCGCTGCTATCACGGAAGATTTTGAGAAATTCTTTGTTTTTTTCTCGGTTTGCGGAGGGTAGCATCAGAAGCATCACACAGAGGTGATTCTCAACATCTTGCTTTGTAAATCTGTCGTCTTTTTCAAGGAGTTTAACTCGGTCACCAGAAGCTCGATCCAAGATTTGTCGGTAAGGGTGTTCTTGATTGCGAAATGCATCCCGCGTTTGTGAATAGATGGCTTTCGTTGGGACAATCCAGAGCAGAAATCCTGTACCGATTTTGAGTCGTCGTACTGCCTCAACACCTAACAACGTCTTTCCCCCACCAGTTGGCACTTTTAGACAGACATGCGGGATTGGTTCACCAGAAGCAGCATCACGTGAGATATATTCTGGAATATGGTTCTCCCCATTTTCATTTGGCACACCCGGTAACCCAGATTTTTCGCGTAAACTTTCCCACGCGACACGCGGGAAATCCGCCGCTGCGTTGGCTAAGGCAGCAGATTGCTGTCTCAAAACTGGTGGAAGTGTATTGGGGTCAAGTGCAGCGAATTCTTCTATTTGCTGACGTGCTTCTTTTAGTGCATCAAGGTAGCGGTCTAATGTCTCTAATGCTTGTTGTTGGTAGTCTTTCAGTTCCATTCTTATGTGTTTATGATTCTCAATATGCCATTGACGTTCTGCTTTCCAACGTAGTGATGCCTTAAGGTATTAAGATGTACTTATGTTTCTTTCATTCATTTCGTGTCGCATTGCT
This sequence comes from Candidatus Poribacteria bacterium, assembly GCA_965205025.1. GTDB lineage: Bacteria > Poribacteria > WGA-4E > WGA-4E > WGA-3G > MSPOR6. Next base: position 43,328 of record CBDBFU010000005.1, on the reverse strand, counting down.
TCAATCTCTTGCTGCAACGCCTCAATGCGTTGGTTTTGTGATTGTATCTCTTTTCCCTGCCTTGCCACAAGGATATGTGGCATTCCCACAGCCACAGCAATCAAAGCAATTAACGCAATCACAAGTAAAAATAATTGATTCAACCGTCCATCTAATGCTTTGATTTCTCCGCTTAACTTCTCGTCTAATGCTTTGATTTCTCCGCTTAACTTCTCGTCTAATGCTTTGATTTCTCCGCTTAACTTCCCGTCCAAAGCGTTGATTTTGAGATCCACGTATTCCTTAATCCGTTCTTCAGATTTTTCAATAGACTTTTCAACCTTTTCAACAGATTTGTCAACAATAGATTGGAACTTCTCAAAATCTGATTGTGAGAGTTCCGCAAATGCACAAGTCGTTGAGATAAGAAAACAGAGTGCTAAGAGTAAAATCTTCTTCATTTTTGTACTCCTTCAGTAAACACTTGACTAAATTATAGGGTAGAAAACAATAAAATTCAAGACTGGAATGAGAGTTACGCGATTTGATAGATACTATAGGGAGTTGGCAAAGCGATAAGTAGTTGTATCGGTTTACATTCACTACATGGTATAAGTAGATTTCACGAACTTACAATTCGTTGCTGTTTTAACATCTCAACATCTTCAACTAATTTATCATATTTCTTACTTTGTATTGCGATGATTGCCTGCGGAATACCAACAGCCACCACAATTAGAATAAACGTGACTATAATTAGGTAGAAGTTACGACCAACAGATTTTTCAACGGAATCAATTCTCGTATTAACGGAATCAATTCTCGAATCAATTTTCGTATCAATAGCATCAATTCTTGCATTAACGGCATCAATTTTGAGATCAATGTATTCCTTAATCTGTTTTTCAGATTTTTCAACAGTCTTTTCAACAATAGATTGAAACTTCTCAAAATCTGATTGTGAGAGTTCTGCAAATGCACAAGTCGTTGAGATAAGAAAACAGATGTGACAAGTTCTTCTATTTGTTGACGTGCTTCTTTTAGTGCATCAAGGTAGCGGTCTAATGTCCCTAATGCTTGTTGTTGGTAGTCTTTCAGTTCCATTTTTATGTGTTTATGATTCTCAATATGCCATTGACGTTCTGCTTTCCAACGTAGTAATGCCTTAAGGTATTATGATGTACTGATGTTTCTTTCATTCATTTCGTGTCGCATTGCTTCAATCTCTTGCTGCAACGCCTCAATGCGTTGGTTTTGTGACTGTATCTCTTTTCCCTGCCTTGCAACAAGGATATGTGGCATTCCCACAGCCACAGCAATCAAAGCAATTAACACAATTACAAGCAAGAATAATTGATTCAATCGTCCGTCTAATGATTTGATTTCTCCGCTCAACTTCCCGTCCAAAGCGTTGATTTTGAGATCCACGTATACCTTAATCTGTTCTTCAGATTTTTCAATAGACTTTTCAACCTTTTCAACAGATTTGTCAACAATAGATTGGATCTTCTCAAAATCGGATTGTGAGAGTTCTGCAAATGTACAAGTCGTTGAGATAAGAAAACAGAGTGCTAAGAGTAAAATCTTCTTCATTTTTGTACTCCTTCAGTAAACACTTGACTAAATTATACTATAGTTTGGACACTTTCATGTGTGAACTCAATAAGAAATCGGTTTACTTCATCTGTACTAAATTCTGACACAAAATATAAAATGTAACACTCATTTTTCCAGCAGAACAGTATGAAGATTACGACACATAGCACTCCGCTGGAGTGCAAGAACGTACCGATCATGTTTTCTATAGACATAGCACTCCGCTGGAGTGCAGTATTCTTGTAGGAATCCACTGATATGTCCAACTCTCAAAACAGACTTATCATTAGAAACTCAACTGTCTCATGAATAATAATTGTCCAAACTATAGTAATTATAGAGTAGAAAACAATAAAATTCAAGACAGGAATGAGAGTTACGCGATTTGATAGATGCTATAGGGGAGTTGACAGAATGTAATCCCCAACGGTGTAAGTTCTTTTTGACTCATAAACTTATGAGACGCATAGACGTAGGCTTTTTTGCCTGTCGCTTTGCATTCCTCAGCTATCTGCTCAGCAAGGGATGCGTCAAGTGCTGACTTATTACTTTCTAAGAATTCAAGTGTTGGTTCATAGATGAGATAAAAGCGGATATCCTTTGTTTCACCGAAGCAATAATCCTTTTGTTGTGCATTAACTTCAAGTTTACTACCAGTTGCTATCCAGGCAATATAATGTGCTAATGTTACGTAGGTAGGTAGTGTATCGCCTGTGAGCATGCCTTCAGTGTCAATCGGTTCACCGAGTGTGCAGTAGGTGAACGAACCACCGAGACCTTCCCGCAGGTTTTCATCTTTTGCATTTTCAACACCTTTTATGACGCGACGGACACGTTCAGCAGTGATGTTGTCTGCGTAGTCTTCACATTCAACGAGTATAAACTTTCGGTTACCACCATCTTCTTTGTTGAGTGCAAGGACTGCGTGAGCAGTGGTGCCGCTACCAGCAAAGGAGTCCAGAATGATAGAATCCGGGTCAGCACCTATTTGTAATATGTGCTTTATCAGTGTATGCGGTTTTGGGTTTGAGAAGGCAACACCAATTTTGTTGAGTCCTTGTGTTGCACTCTGGGTATGCCCAACGTCCTCGTGCAGCCATACAGTTAAGGGTGTAATGCCTTGTTTAACTTCTGATAGAAAACGCTTTACGCGAGGAACATTATTACCCTCTTCGCCAAACCATATCCTATTGTCATTTATAAGTTCATCAAATTTCTCTTTGCTGCACCTCCAGCACCTACTTGTTGGTGGATTAACAATTCGACCTGATGGTGTAGTGATCGGATAATCATATTCTTCTTGATAGGTTTTAACATCTAATCCACTTGAACTCCATGGTCCCCGCGGGTCGTTGTCAGGATTAGAATATCGCTTGTTGTGCTTTTCGGTTCGAGGTAGAAGAATCGGACGCCATGTTTCTTTATCCTTTGCGTAGCAAACCACAAAATCATGATTATCGGAAAAATATTTGGCATCATTTTGTGGACTAAATTTTTTCTGCCAAATTATATTAGTAACAAAATTTTCTGCCCCAAAAATATCATCCATTAACAAACGCAAACGATGCTGTTCATTATCATCAATTGAGATAAAAATTACGCCATCATCAGCGAGTAGCTCATGCAATAAATGTAACCGAGGCCACATCATACACAACCATTTATCATGACGTTCTAAATCTTCAATGTCAATTGGACTGTTTTTCTCAAGCCATGCTTGCATCATCGGACTGTTGACGTTGTCGTTGTAAACCCAATTTTCGTTGCCAGTGTTATAAGGTGGGTCAATATAGATACATTTGATTTTGCCAGCGTATCTGGGAAGGAGTGCTTTTAAGGCGTGTAGATTGTCGCCGTGAATGATTAGGTTGTCGTCAAGTGATGGAGGGTTTTCGCCTGTTAGGGATTTTTCTGGGTCTATCTCTGGTTTGTGGAAGGGTACGGTGAGGTGGTGTGCGTATATGAATTGTTTGCCTTTGAAGTCGAGGGTTGGCATGGGTTTCCTTACAAGAAATTAAATTTATGACAATGGTATTATTGGATCTAAATAGACTATAAAATGATTCTTTCCCGTTCCAAGACTTCACGGATCTCTTGAAATGCTGCCTTTATATTTCCTTTCGCGAACCGTATCTGACCGAGTCCGTGAATGTTGCTAAATTCTTCACAACCCTCTTCAAGCAAAATGATTGCTTTTTTAAAACCAAGTTTACCTTGAAACAGTCCTATCTCATGAATTACATTACTGCTGGCATGTAGCGTGCCATCAGCATATTCATTTTGAGCAGTCATGATTAAAAATGCCATACCAGCTTCGGTTTTCATTTGTCGAAGGCGTTCTAATGTGGATAAGCCGGGTGTTGAAACACGATTAAATTCGTCATGAGATAACCCTAAGTCCTTCTCAATAAAATCTCTAAGTTCTATCCAGCAATCAGAATGTCCATGTCCAATAAAAATTCTTTTTTTTATAGGTACTTCGTCGGTGATGATTGTAGAATCTGTTTCCGGTGGTGGCGTATGACGTTCCTCATGTACTGGAGGGACAATTGAGTTGTCAGTTGGGCGCGGGATAATGATATTAGGGAAATTGAGACTGGAAACAACAGGGAGAATTGTGTTTGTTGACAATAACCTTGCAAGAGGAGAATCTTTTTCAATGATTTCAGAATGTTTTAATGTATTATGAATCTTATTTGGCATGCCTGGGATAGGTTTTAAGAGGTCCTCAAATATATTTGACATTTCTGGTAAAGGTTTGAAGAGACCATCAAATTTATTTGATACAACCGCAAGATGTGTTTTCTTTATCGCTCTTGCTTCTCCTAACAAATCCTTTGCCACACTTGCCCCTCCAAACAAATCCTTTATCGCTCTTGCTTCTCCTACATAAGAAAAATTCGTTGCGGCTTCAGGAGGCCTGCATGCATTTTCTAATTGTTTTTGTTGACTCTGAAATGAACTTCTTATATCATTGTACTGGACTGCAATATCCCATATATTTCTCAACGGATCTGCAATCTTTTTCTCATTCATAACGTTTTCTCCATTTTCACACTAGTGATTTCACAAAACACTACTATCTTTTCCCAATTAACCTCAGGTTTAAGGATCAATTCATAGGATTCGGTTCATATCAATGGGCAATCCTGCATTCCGCATCTCTTGACCAAGTTTCAATTTCCAATCCTCTGCACTATCCATAGGCACATAGACTACGTTAGGAATGTATGATGGTAATTCAACACCTTCCTTATAAAGAAGGCACACTCGGTTAGGATTCAGTTTACCAATGAAATAGCCAAGTTCAAAAATGACGTTCTGGCGTGCTCTGGGATTGAGCTGGCGGTCTACCTCATCTTTTAAGGCACCAACATCGTCAGGAGTCAACAATGCAATTGCAAACTCTGTGTCGTCTGCATATTTATCGAGGCACTCAATAACCGTCAGACCGTGTTTTGGTTGTTCGTTGAGAACAGTTGCCGTTAAACCCAAGTTTTCTACAAACTTAGCAACAGTTGTAATAGCTTCCTCGTCGTGCCCATGGGAGATGAAAACTTTACTCCGAGTTTCTGTATTCATAATCTTTCCTCCATTTCACGCTGACGTGCTGAAGCACGAAAACACCCTTTTATAATCAATCAAACATAACGACTTGTGCCAGTTAACTAAATGTATTTGTTGTTTTTACGGATTTTGGTTTTTATTATAGACATTCCGTCCCTACGGGACTCAACTTAGGTTTTTCATTGGTTTTCTATAGACATTCCGTCCCTACGGGACTAAAGAAAGTCTTAACTAATGTAGGATATTCATATCAACTATTATATATGTGAAATTATTGGTTGCTAAAAGTTATTTAGCACAACTCGTAAAACATAACTTTATTTTTAAATTATAGCACTAATTTATTGAAAGTATCAAACCCAATTTACCCAGTATTTTGAATGGACCTATCTTCTACAAAAGTTTATTTGCATCAATAGGTAATTTCGCATTCTTCATTTCCCTTGCCAATTTCAATTGCCATCCATCGTAATTATCCATAAGCACATAAGATATACCGCGAACATCAGATGGAAATTCAACACTTTCTTTATAGAGAAGACAAATTTGATTCCGATCTAATTTAGCGATAAAATAACCAAGTTCAAGGATGACATTTTGACGAGCTCTTGGTTTAAGATTGTCTTTTTCTGCTATTGAAGTGCCAATATCATCAGGAGTTAACAAAACGACAGCAAAAACGATGTCCTCTACCTGTTCTTCAAACTTATCAATAACTGCTTGCAAGCCGCCAGCTTGTTCGTCAAGTATGATTGCCTCAAAATCAAGTTTTTCTATGAACCTGGCGACAAAGACTTTAGCTGCCTCATCATGCCCATGCACGATGAAAACTTTTGGCTGTGTTTTTTCTTCCATAGTTTCCTTCATGTGTATACTATCGTCAGTTGTATAATAATCTTATGATTTACATATAATAACAGAAAGATGGATGTGATTTTTCATTCCTGCTGGGGTTGTTCTAAGTTTTATCAAACGGAATTAGTCGTTTTAGACTTGGTAAAATGTTTGAAAAGTGTGATAATCCCTTGTATTGATTGGGTTTATATGGTATAAGAGATAAGAAAATAGGGGGCTGTAACCCCCTAATTGAACACAAAAAACGAGTTGTTTTGTGATGTTCTCGCTTATCTATATTGTATAAGAATCCGTCAGAAAAATCAACTTATTACGGAGTATCTGATGGATTTGATTCAGATTATGGAGATGTTCCCAACCCAAGAGGATTGTATAGTCTATATTGAAAATATCTCAAGTTCAAAACGACTTATTTCGATGATTAATTTACAATAGTTTGATCAGTTTTAAGCAATAGACATTTCGCCCCTCGAATCAACGGTATGAATGTCATTAAGACATTCCCCGGGGCTTTATCCGTTTTCTACAAACATTTCGCCCCTCTGGGGCTTGTTCTTTTTGGAGGTATGGTGTTTCTACAGACATTTCGCCCCTCTGGGGCTTGTTCTTTGGGGAGGTATGGTGTTTCTACAGACATTCGTCCTGCGAATCAAGGAATCAAGGAATCAAGGAATCAAGGAATCAACGGTATGAATGCTATTTAGCATTCCCCGGGTATGAATGCTATTTAGCATTCCCCGGGTATGAATGTCATATCAAGATTAAAAAAATAAATTGGTAGTTTTGCCGAGAATTCGTGCGGTTAGGAAACCGCACCTACCGGGTTATAGTGAAATAATAATTGCCGAATTAATAAATAAATCTTCATTAGGCATTCACCGCCAACCAATGGGTGGGAACAGGATCTTGAAAGATCGGAGATCGGAATCTCTCCCACTGAAGAAATGTAAGAATCGGGGTTCGGAATCCCCTCCTACAGAAGAGCATTATGCTTAGATTAACGCCTATAGGTTTAACTAATTTATACTCCTAATTGAAACCTAAAAAACTTTATTTTGCTTGAACCAATACTGCCCAATGTGAATCTGTGGGTTGGGATAATGTGATGCTATGCTTGAATGGAATTTCTTTCTCAAGCTTCCATTCACTTTTACCTATATTTAGCCATCTGATTTTTACTGTTTTTGCATCTGGTTTTTTGCCGACACTCAGATTCAGATCAACTGATCCACCTTTAGGAAAGTAGATGGCATATTCTTGACCGGGATTTGCAATTACATACGCTTCATTGTCTTCTCGGTTTGACAGCAATTTATTGTTGGGTTCACACTTGAAAACATCCATTTCGTCTGTAATCATTCGCATGCTTTTTAAATGTGCTTGTGCTATTTCGGTTAAGCCAACTCCACTATCAGGACGATGGAAACGTGCAGACGCAAAACCACCGAAGATATTTCGCCAAAATCGCTCTAATCCGTCTCTTGTATTCCCAAAACGTCCACCATTTGCACCGTAGATTTTTATATTATTGATGGGTCGGATAGGATCAAGTTGTGCTCGAATTTTCTGTGCATTGTCCCAATGTCGCTGACGTTTCTGATGGTTATTTTGGGAAATATCACAGAATGAATAGGTTTCAGGATGGTCGAATGTTGCCTTGTGTTTTTCATCCGACAGATCCCATGGATCCCACATTTCAGTTGTTTCTACATCTCGTCCAGCGTCTGCTGCCTTCTTTTGAATATAGGTTGCCCAGTATTCTCCCCAAGAAGCAGTAACCGCAGTTTCGTTGTCCATACAGTAGAGTATATGTCCATAAGGGAGTGTTTCGGAGAGGAGTTTATCCACAAATTTCTCTTGATATTTTAGGACTGTCTTCTGGTTACGTTCTTTTGGTACAGACCAGAAAAAGTTGTTCTTTGTAGCTACAGGATGACTATTAACAACAGTCGGTAACCCTGATTCTTCTTCAGTGTAATTTGTGTTGTTCTTTGGATTGAATGGATTTGCTAACCAGGATTCTCGGTAATAGGTGAAGGTCCCCCATACTTCAATTTGGACAATAATATCCATTTCGTGTGTCCATTTAATGAAGTTTTGAAAACGGTTCCAGAATTCTTCGTCCCATTGATTTAGGTCATATTTATCACTAACTTTTCTGAAAGGGGGTATATTTCCTTCATCATTCCAACCCATCGTTGATCGCACATAGTTCCCACCGACAGACTTCATGAGTTCAAGATGTTCTTTTAGGTTTGGAATTTGAAACAAATTATCTTCGACTGAACCACCGATTAGGAGTATTGGTTGACCTTTATATTGCCAGTAACGTGGGTTTTCTTTATAAATCTGGATTCTGTCTTTTTCCATATCTACATCCTCTTTGGCATTGACTTCCTGCACTGTCATGTAAATAAATCCAAGTATAAATAACAATGCTAATTTGCAGATAGCAAAACGTAATCTACCATTTCTGATCATACGATTTCCTTCGGAACATTTCAATATATTATATGTATGAATTCATGGTTCAATTATATCATGCCATTTTGAACAGCATTAGTCCATTCATGACTCACGCACGGATATCCGTGTTTATTGTTTTTATACTATTTCTAATAATGATTACCCATTATTAATTGAAGAAACCCCCTAAATCCCCCTTGTCAGGGGGACTTCTAAGAGTATTCGTAATGTGAACTATTTAAATAGAATTGGTATTAGATTATAGTTGTTTTGGATTAGCAGTGATATTTTCAGAGTAATGCTCAGGGATGATGCATAATAATTGTATTGAGATTCAAGAGTGTATCCCATCTACAATTCAATATAGTTAAATAAAATATAACATATGTGATTCACGGAGAATTGACATATTATTAATGTTAAACCCTTATAGAATAGGGGTTCGTAAAATTGCTCCGTGAAGGTTTCCGTGAATGGAGTGGTGGATTTCTCAATGCGGTATTAACAGATACTATAGCTTGGACAATTCTTACCCATGAGGAATTTGTGAGTTTTCTATATCAGTGGAATCCTACAGGAATACTGCACTCCAGCAGAGTGCTATGTGTCGAATCACTACATACCGTTCCGCTGGAGCAATGAGGGTTTCATTTTATGTGTTGAGTTAGATGTGATAAATTAGATAATACCATTTCTATAAATGATTCTCCCAGGATTAGGTGATATTAATGTCTTGAAATACTACACAAACTGAAAGTTTGTGGTACAAAAAAGAGACATTTTCAATTAGAAATGGTATTAGAATGCTTGTATAATTTTTGCTATGATACGTTGTTTGAATTCTACTGCATTTGGATCACCAAGGATAATGAAATAGTTTGTGCCTGCATAACCTGATCGACGTAATGCGAAGTAGATATTGGTACCTTCAACTTGCCAGATTAATCGACTTCCAAGACTTATGGCTGGACTGAAGTCATAGGAAAGCGTGAGAATCTGTTGGTAACGTCTTTCAAAGTGCCATTGGATACTGGAAGTGAGTCCTGCAGTAAATCCATAAAAACGTAGGTTGAGATTTCCACTGATCCGATGTAACCTTTTATCAGCCTGTTCACCCCAGTTATAACCAATTCTTACATTGTTGAACTGGTCTGAGGAACGAGCACTCATTCTGATGGATAAAATACTATCAGTGAATTCTTGGAATTGCCCTCCATACCAATTGATTGAGAGACCGTAATCACTGTGTGTGTATAAATTTGAGAATATAGAATAGTCTTGTTGAAATAATTCACCTTCATAAGTATTTGCAGCAATTACATTCGCACCGACGAAAATACTTCGTATTATTCCCTTACGCCATTCGTTGGATATGAGTCCTTCTACACCACCTCCGCGTATACCAGTGAATGGACGATAACCGAGGTGATTTACGAAATCTGGATCCACAAAATACCCGAATAACGTTGATTGAAAAAGAGAACCATTATATTTTATGTTTAGATTGCCAGTTCTTCCATCAGAATCTGCATGCCAACTTTGGGTGAAGCTTGAATCTGCAGAGAACTTGCCTTTTCTAATACTTCCAGATAGGTGTCCAACATTGTTCATATCTGTTTCGGGTTGATGGTGCGATAAGAAACCGGCGATAATATGAGAAGTTGCAGTAATAGATTGTTTCGCCCGGACAATTATGTTCTGGTAGTTGCGATGATATGTCCCTAATGTGCCAATTGATGTATTTTTTGCTACTTTACCATATAGTTTAATTCCTCCATCCATATCCATTATCCGTCGTGAATAGAAAAGGTTGCCAAGATTGTAGACATTTCCACCTTCGGAAAAGAACGGACGTCGATCACCTACATAGCGTTCACTATAAGAGAAATCAATCCCTTCGACATCTTGTTCAATGTTATCAAAATCTGGATTTGCCGTGGTTATGAGACGGAGTTGTGGCGTAACTTCATAACGTAGGTCTGCTCCTGCACGGGCAGTATATTCTCGTCGCGACCGGGAGGTAGCTTCAACAGAAGTCTCCGTTTCAGTGATGCCACCAATCAGATAGGGCAAGAATTTTATGTCTCGTTTTCGGGGTGGTGGTAAAACATCAATCCAGTGTCCATCATTTTCACGAAATTCTTGTACCCCTAAATTGCACCACCATGAGCGTTCTCCAGTTCTTTGTTGAAACCTGTCAAGATTTATACCCATCCGAATTGGTTTTTCAGTCTCAGGATAATCCAATATTTGCCATGGTATTTCCATTTCTACGACCCAACCGTCATCTACAATCTTGGCTGCAGCTTTCCAAAGTCCAATCCATTCGCTCTTTTCTGCACGTCCGGTAGCGAGATGCGCGAATTTTGTTCCGATTGGATTGACGATAAAGAAATTTCTGTCAGAAAACTGGTGCGTATGAAATGGGTCAATAGTGAAAGAAACCCAATCCTCTCCCCTAATTCGTGTCTGGTCTTTTTCTTGTCGTGCCACTATCTGTTTGGGTTTATCGTCATAGAGGTGAAGTCCGACGTATATAGCTTCGTCTGTGTAAACGACTCTGCCGATAGATTGATTCTTTGCTGGTTTTTCGGTGCGTTGATCGGTAAAACCAATTGCTTTTGGTGCGTCTTGCCAACAATCATCATTGAGGATACCATCAATGGTTGGCGATTGTTCGGTTTTGACTGCGGGTAGTTCTTTTTTTACGGTTTGTATGTTTTGTGCCGCTACGTTCTGTCCGTTTACGACTAAAATAAGCGATAGTATTATGAACAAAATTATCGCGTAAATTTTTTGTGGTTTCATTAATTAGCCTTCTCCGTTTTTAGATATTCGTCAAACCAGTTAAGGACCCGTTCCCAATAATCTGCAAGTTTTTCATTTGACCAAAAGCCATGCCAATGGTCTGCCTCCTTGTATTTCAATAACACAACCTCTTTCTCAAGATGTGCAAGTCCTATGAACATTTCTTGTGCCTGTTCAAAGGGTATGAAATCTTGGTCTCCGTGAATCAAAAGCAAAGGAGTCTCAACCTTATCCAGATGGAAGACTGGCGAACCATCAATATAACGTTGTGGAAATTCCCATAAGGAGCCACCCATTCCGGCTTGTCCCGCCTCGTGCCAACCAATACCAAGTCCACTATTAAGGTATCCACTGATTAAGTTGCCTACAGATGCAATAGCGACGGCTGCTTTAAATCGCGTTGTTTGTGTGATAAGCACATTTACAGTATATCCACCAAAACTGTGACCGATGACGCCCAACCGTTCCGCATCTACCTTTTTAGTCGTAATTGCTGCGTCAATTCCTGGAAGAAGGACACTCGAAAATTGCTTGGATGGCTCAATCTTCGGGACGGGGAAGTCGGGTAAGAAAAGTGCATAGCCTCGTGAAACAAACATACCCGGATGGGCACCCCCTATGTTCTCACCGAAAGCAAAGATATTGATCTGTGTTGAAGGCTCTTCTCCTGCATAGACACTTACAATCATCGGTGCAGGATTTTTCTCAGATGCCTCGTGCGGTAGCACGAGGATTCCTTTAACCGTTTTTCCATCTTCAAGTGTCCATTCAATATGCTCGCTTCTGCCAAAGTCAATTGATTGTATGTGCGGATTAGTGTCTGTAATTTGTCGCGGGGATTCAAAAGCAGCATCACTCATCCAGATATTCTGTGGTTCTTGGTTGTTTTCCACAACGTAAATAATTTCGCCGGTTTCCTCTGCCACATCTTGATGAAAGCGGCCTGCATGAACGTACCGATGTTCATCTTTGTGCAGAAGCGTAATTGTACCATCTGCAAGACTCAAACGATAGAAACCGTGATCATGAGTGCTTATCGTGATGGTATTGTCTACCGTCAAGGGTGTATACCCTTCGCTTGGATAGAATACATCATGAGCTGAAAACTCAAAATCTTTCGTCAAGTTTTGGACCGCGTCGCCGTTCAGAGGTACTTTCCATATTTCCCCATTCGCTATGCAGAGAAGTGCCTCGCTTTCTGCTGTCCAGAGTGGGGGTTTATATAATCGTCCAAGGTCAACGTCAAGATCTTCTGTGAGATTACGGACAATACCTGTCTCTAATTCAACAACATAAGCATTTCCTGAAGCTAATTTACCTCCTTCGCCCCCGGTTGTCCATGCAACGTGTTTTGAGTCCGGCGACCAATTGACAGTAATTCCGTACGCCAGACGTATCTTCCGTACAAGAGGTTCAATTTCCGTGGAGGAAGCCTCACTTAACTCCATTGGTAGAGGTAAGATGTAGAGATCAAATATCTGTTGTTGCGCATCGGATGTTTCAGATCCTAAGGAAACCGTAACAGCAACATATTCCCCGTTAGGTGCAATATCGAAACTCCTAATCGCATATCCATTCATTAATGGCAGTGTTTTACCAGTCTGAATATCAGCAATAGCCAAGTCTTTATTCGATCTTCCGCGTTCCTTTGTTGTAGTCTGTTCGTTTTCCTGTGTTGGCTCATCTTCTTGTTTTTCAAATCGTTTTTTAGGCCAGTCCCAAATTTCAACAAAGGATGGTTTTTGTGAGGTTTTAGGCAAAGGCTTCGGTTCGTCTGGTACAGATTCGGAATCCGTTGGGGAAATGGATTTGAAAAGAACAAACCTTCCATCTGGTGTCCATTTAGGCACCTCAAAGCCAAAGAACGTCTTAACGGTTTCCGATGCGAACTCCTGCATATCGTCAGATTCTCGGTTCCAAACATATAGATGAGGTTTACCCATCCGATCTGAGTAAAACGCGAGATGTGTTCCCTTCGGAGACCACCTCGGTGCCCAGCTTGAGCCCCAATCTGGAGTGAGGTTGCGGTGTTCACCTGTTCGCGTATTCGTCACCCAAATCATTCCGTACGCCATTTCAATCATCACACCTGTTTTAGAATACGCTGAGTTTCCTCCGCCACCTTCATACATTTCACGGTTTTGCGTGTTATAAGCAATCCAGTTTCCATCGGAGGTAATATCAATAGGAACTCTAAAAATAAATTCGTTAAATTTGAGCAAATCATCAAGTGTTAAAGGATTCATTTCTTCGCCCTCACTAATTGTTGACGTAAAAGCCACAAAACATAAGAGTAAGCCATAGCAAATATTAACAATGTTTTTGAAATTCATTCTACCCTTCTCCCATTTGTAAAATTAACAATACGATTCACACTCTCCAATATTTAAAAACGAAAACTTTGATCAGAAAACGCGCATGGTGCAAAAAATAACCCGTAGGTTGGATAGAACAAGAACGAAACCAACCTACGGACTCGAATAGGTTCGGTTAGGAAACCGAACCTACCACAGAAAATAACTAATCGACTGGCTTCTGCCCCAGTGCCTTCAGAAACTCTGGATCATCCTTAACATCCGAAAATTCGGGTGTATTAACGAAAGATGAGTAGTAACTATCTCGAAAATTATAGGAAGCTACAGCGTAGTCGTTCTCTGCAATCTTCAAGTGGTGTAGAGTCTTCTCACGGTTCTTATCTGATGCCCAAATACTTACTGCCAACTGGTAGTGTCCATAGTGATTCTCACCACCCAAATCACAAGCGACCTGGAGAAAACTTCTTGCTATACTGTACTTATTTATCCACACCAGACAACAACCAATGTCGTGAGAAAGCCATTTAAGATCACCAATATTTACTGGTTGACCCGCATCATATTTCTTATTCTCACCTTCCATATAGTCTTTGAGTTCAGTTATGATTTCATCAAAACGTTCCGACTCATTTCGTCTATTATAGATTAGTAATCGATTAGTTTTCACAATTAACCAGAATCGGAAATAGTGTCTCCAATCCTGTTTAGTATTGGTTTTTTCCAACTTTTCAAGTTCAATTAATGCCTCATCAGATTTGCCATTAGCTCGTAGCACTTCTGCCCCGATTTGTAGAAATTCGCAGCGGTCAAAATAACTTACTTCAGGTTTTTCTAAACGTTCCGAAGCCTCATTATATAATTGAATCCATTCATCAATTCGATCTTCTGCAGACCAAGCACCAGGATTCTCGAGATTAGAGCAGAAAATATGTAATACATCCTTATCTGTAATGTCGTTTTTGCATGCCCATTGATAAAGTTGTAATTGTTCTTCAACTGATTCTCGGTGTCTCCCAAGAAACGCGAGGCTTGAGGCTAACTCTTGATGTGCCCAAAAACGTTCTTTATTATCTGGTGCGTCATCCAAAAACTCTTGTAGAAGTGAGAGTCGTTTTTCTATTCCTTGTTTTCCCATATGTGGGTATATATCATCAACGACAAGATGTACCAGTTCAGGAGTGATGTCTCCCTTAAGTGCATCCTCAATTTCTTTGAATGTTTCTGTTAGAAGTTCCTCTCTTGATGTAGGATTAGTTCTTACCTGTTCCATGTATGAATCGAATTTGCTTCGAATTAGGTCTAATTGACTCATAATATTCTCCTTTAGTTTTTCTGATAATGGGAAATAATCTAAGAATTCCTGATTGATGATTTCTTGATCTGTTTGTAGACGTTTTCGTGCGCGTTGAAGACGGCTTGTAATGGTATTTACTGATACCCCTATAGTTTCACTGATCTCTTTTGTTGACATGTCATCGAGATAATAGAGGGTTAATACATGTCGTTCCTTTTCTGGTAATTTTTCTAATAGTTTATTTACAAGTTTTTGACAATATTCAGTTCTCTCTATTTCACGTTGTTGAGTCATGTGGTGTTTAAAGGAAGATATCTCAATTTCATCCTTATCTGTGACATCTAAGGATTGTATTTCTGGTTTATACTTTCGTACCCAGTCTGTACAAAGTCTATTTGCAATTACATGAACCCACCCAGCAAATTGATTATGATTCTTAAGTGATGGTAGTTTTTTATATACCCTCAGGAAAGTGTCTTGCATAATTTCTTCAGCATAGTGATAATCTTGGATCTTCCGCCAAGCAAGTGTATGAATGCTTTCTTGATATTTTTCAACCAAGATCTGAAAGGCAGAATCATCGCCTGATAAGAATTTCTTAATCAATTTACCATCATTCTCTCTATCCACGACACATCCTCCTGACGAAACAAGATATGCTTTTAATGTAACATGACGAAATATTAATCAGAAAACGTGCAAATTTCCAATTATATTTTATATGTTTTACGAAAAAGAGAATTATCCAAATTCAGTGGTATAAACATAATTTCGTTATTTAAATTTTCAATCTCTTTATCAAATTATAAACGCGATCTATCTCAGATACGAGAAGATCGCGCATTAGTGTTAGAAGTGTCTGTATAATAAACGTCTATAATTGTATGTATTAGAAATACAATAAATCCGAATTAAAAGGCACGTATGACTTTTGCTACAAGTCGTTGTTTAAACTCAAGTGCATTTGGATCACCAAGGATAATAAAGAAATCCATTCCTGCATACCCAGAACGGCGAAGAGCAAAATAGACATTAATATGTTCTGCTTGCCAGATTAAGCGGCTGCCGAGACTTAAGGCAGGACTGAAGTCGTACGTGAGAGTAAGAATTTGTTGGTAGCGACGTTCAAAATGCCATTGGATTTGGGAAATCAATCCGGCAGTGAAGCCGTAAGCGCTGAGATTTAGATTTCCACTGATGCGATGAATCGTCACACCTGCCTGTTCACCCCAATTGTAGGTAATACCGACATTATTGAACCTGTCAGAAGCACGCGCACGTAATCCAATGCTGAAAACGCTATCGTTGAATTCTTCAAATTGTCCTCCCCTCCATCCAGCGGCAAGTGCATAGTCACTATGTGTCATAATAAGTGAAGATACATTGAGTAAACGCCTGAAAATCTCACCTTCATAAGTATTAGAGATCTGACTATCTACAGAGACGGATGCTCTACGTAAGAGTCCGTCGCGCCATTCGTTTCTAATGAAAGTCCCCAAGCCTATTCCGCGGTAGCCGGTGAACGGGTGGTAGCCAAGTCTATTGACAAAGTCCGGATCAACAAAAAATGCGGATAGGTAGGGTTGGAAGAGTGAACTGTTATAGCCTACACTGATGAACCCATTTCTTCCATCTGATTGGTCTGCCCAAGTTTGGACGAGAGTAGTACCCACTGATAGTCTACCGTGTCGCACATCACCTGACAAGTAACCGATGTTGTTTACAGAAGCATCCCGTTGATGGTGTGACAGGAAGGCCGCACTTAGATTGGATGTTGCGGTTAACGATTGTGAAGCTCGGAGGATAATATTTTGGTTGTTTCGGTGGTAAGTGCCTAAAGTACCGACAGAGGTGTTTTTCCCGATTTTCCCAAAAAGTTTGAGTCCCCCATCCATATCCTCTATCCGTCGCGAGTGGAAATAACGACCAACATTGTAGACATTGCCGCCCTCGGAAAAGAAAGGACGCCGGTCAGGCACGTAGCGTTCACCGTAAGAAAAATCTATACCTTCAACTGCTTGTTCAATGTTATCAAAATCTGGATTGGCAGTAGCAATAAGCCGTATCTGTGGTGTTACTTCATAACGTATATCCGCTCCGCCACGTGCTGTATATTCTCTTTGAACTTCAGATGTATCTACCGTTGATTCATCTGTATTTATTTCGTTTATACCTCCAATTAGATAGGGTAACAACTTCAGTTCTCGTTTTCGTCTTGGTGGTAGTACATCAACCCAATGTCCGTCATTTTCACGAAATTCATTAACTCCCAAATTACACCACCACGATTTTTCTCCGGTTCGCTGCTGCCCTCGATCAATGTTAATCCCCATCCGAATAGGCTTAATTGTATCAGGGTAATCTAACATCTGCCATGGAATTTCGATCTCTACAATCCAACCATCATCTACAATTTTTGCAGCAGTTTTCCATAACCCAATCCATTCGCTTTTCTCAGCCCGTCCAGTTGCAAGGTGTGCAAATTTGGTTCCGAGTGGATTTACGATGAAGAAATTTCTGTCAGAAAACTGATGTGTATGAAACGGATCAAGACTGAAAGAAACCCAGTCTTCCCCCCGAATTCGCGTTTGATCTTTGGTTTGACGTGCCACAATTTTGTCAGGCATATCATCGTAGAGGTGAAGTCCAATGTAGATGGCTTTGTCTGTATAAACAAGGCGACCAACGGATTGATTTTTCGCTGGCTTTTCCGTACGTTCATCGGTGAAACCGATAGCTTTAGGGACATTTTGCCAACATGTATCATTAAGGTTGCCGTCGATGGTTGGTGGGATTTCAATTTTTATTGCTTTGAGTTCTTTCTTAATTGTTTGTAGGTTTTCTTGGGCATGTATAGTTTGGAGAGATGTGAGAAATGCGATTGATAATACTAATATCAGTATTAACGTAGTATATATATTGTGTTTCATTTAAAAAGTGATTCACCTCTATGTTTATATATAGTCTATTTCAAAAAGTATCAATCAGCTAAAAATTCCGGGGTATTTGTTGTGAAACTTGACATTTCAGGCTTAGCAAATTGAAAATAAGGATATCATACCATTTCTAACAATGAATATCCATCAACATTTGTTATGCATTAAAGAGACAATAATTATTAGAAATGGTATTTTTTCAAAATGTAGTGAATTTTTTCTATTACTGCATGATGTTGGAGTAAAGACCGGATAAACATTCTACACCATGCAGAATCGCCTTATCACTGAGACTGAATGCTTCACGTATATTCATTTGACGAGACACAGCCTTGATAAGACTTTGGTTTTGGATTACAACAACTGCATCTGTATATTTGCGTAAATCTTCAAGTCCTTTTTGTGCTCGTAGGTGAAACGATTCTCCTTCAAAATCAAATGGATATGTGACAACTCCAACTGTGATTGCTCCTTGCTTTTGTGATAGAGAGGCAATCACTGGTGCTACACCTGTACCTGTTCCACCTCCCATCCCTGCAATAATGAATACTATTTCTGTTTTCTCAACAATTTTTTGCAAAGTCTCAATATTCTCTTCTGCAGCCAATTTACCAATCTCTGGATTTGCTTTACAACCAAGTCCTTCAGTGGTTTTTTCACCTATTGGTATTTGTATTCCATATTTGCACTTTTCAAGTACTTGGTGATCAGTATTTACAACGTAGGATTCAAGATTTGTCATACCTACTTCTTCCATCCGTTGGACTGCATTACTGCCAGCAGCACCGACACCAATCACCTTTGTTTTTGTTTGTATCTGATTAGGTTCATCTTGCTTATGTAACATAGTTCCCCCTATATTAGGTTCGACACCGAACTCTTTCCGTAGCAGTTCACGTGTCTGTCTTAATCTTGTCTTGATTGTTCCAATTGCTAATCCAAGTTCCTTGTGGATTTCTTTAATACTCCACTGTTCCAAATAATATAATTCTGCTATAGGTAGTAATTTATCCGGTAGTTGATGTACTGCTTCAGTTATAGCTTGGAGGAGTTCTGTTTTGTTGAAATATGTAATGGAGTCTTGATTAATTCTTTCTAATAAAAACACATCAGAACACAATATGACATGGTTTGAATATTTACGAGAATTATAGTACCTTTTACAGGCATTGTAAGCAATGACACTGAGCCATGCCCTAAGACTCCCAGGATTATGTAATCCCTTGATGTTTTCCCAAACAGACCTCCAAACATCCATAAGTATCTCTTCAGCATCACAACGTGATCTTGAATTTGCGAGAATCCCTTTCCATATATGCGGACTAAAGCGTGACATTAGTTCTTTTAATGCTGACTCATCCCCGTCTTGTGTAAGTCGTATGAGTTCTTCATCTGTTAGTTCTGTGTTCGCTTCTAAATCGGAATGCATATATAGATTTCCTATTAGATTTAAGCTTAAGAGAGGGATTAAGTAGATGATGGTTTAAAAAAATGAAATTATCAGATTAAATTAATGATAATACCGAACTGCTAAATCATAGGGTTCGTTTAGTTTTGATTGGAGTGTTTCAAATTGATGTGTGAATTCTTTATCAATTACTACTCTCCGATTTTAGATATTTTAGTGAACTTTCAAGGTTGTAATCTCCTGAATCCTCAAGAAACTGCTGCACAAGATAAACATGACCAGCTCCAATCATCAACAAAATTCGGTCATCCGAAGATTTAGTAATACGGGTCAAGTTAACAAAGATTTTGAGATTTCTTTCGTACCATCCCATTAACCAGTCCAGTCCGACATATTGGTCTGCGTCACCGATTTGTGCGAGTGTGAATTGTGGTATGGTGTTAATCTCATGTAAAACCCGTATAGTCTTTTTCTGATTGAGAAAACGGAACATGTCAATAACACTCCCATTTTTTTGGATCTCCGTAAGGGTAGTAAGTGGTTCTTGTGCCATTGATTGAACCATCTCGTTGGCTTTATCCAATAGTCCTTTTTGGTTATGAGTATTCGCAAAAACTTCAACATGCACTGTTTTATCCTCGTCTTCTCTCTGAAACCAGTCAACACAATAAATTTTCGGATGTTGCATCTTTTGTGCGAGAGGAAAACTGACTTGGTCACCTTCACTTCTCGTAGGTTGGTATTCACCATTTAAATAATCTTGGTATAATGCGTTGATTTCATCGTCAAGACTGGTATCTGCTTCAACGGCTATCTTGGTGGGATTAAATCGTGCAAGTTGTTTAATAAGTTGTTGAAGTTCACGCTGCCTTATAGACGATAACACATCATCTGCTTCAAAGTTGACAGTATCCGCGCCTGGGTTATCCATGTGATAAGTACCGAGAATCATGATTGTTGGTTTCATATTGTGTTCTCCTTTTGATATTTCAAACATTATAGCATACTGGAGAACTAAGTAGACTGTCGATCCTAAATTATATGTATCAATAAATGATATCGAGACCAGGAAGTTGCTCCTATTGCAACAAATTGATGCCGAATGCACGTATGGCATTTGGCATCAATTTCATTACGTTTACCTACATTGTATTCTTATATCATCTCATGTTACAGTTTGGGACAAGTACTTTTAAAAATACAATAACTTACCTAATTGGTAGACCTAATAGGAGGTGGTGTATTATTGTTAGTAAAACGGCTGACAGACTGAGATGTACCTTCGTATCGACTAAAAGTACTTAGCACGTTTATTGTTGTGCCAACTTCAAACGGGTGAATTTCATTGTGATTTCCTTTATCGAAATCCCCTTCTCCGTTAAATCGAACAATCAGACGAATTGTATCAAGATCGTTTTTACTTGCGGAACCAACGTGAGTGCATAATAGAGCGACAGCAATGGCGGGTTCTTCGGCTTCTAACGGAAATGTCTTGCTGAAGTTCTTGGAAACAGAATATTTCTCATTGTAATTGTATTTTATGACTATACCACCCAAATTGTCTTTATATTCACTGAAGTCTGTAGAAATATCAAGATTAAATACTGTCCCCTCAGGGACATCCTCAACCGTAACGGTTACACTTTCAGGAATATCAGTATCAGGGAACATCAACTCACGATCCTCTTCGCTACAACCGATCAAATAAGATAATGTGAGTAGAAAGGTGATTATAGTAAAGCTTAAAAACTGATTTGATTTTCTCATTAGACTCTCCTTAAATATTATTTTTAGATTAGAATGTGCGGGACCATTTAAAGTTGGCTTGGTATCCACGTTCTTTTTCAAGGGATCTTGCGAAATTCAATCTAAAGATATGCCATTGGAAACCGATTCCGAGGTTAACCATTGGATGAACATTTTTTATGTCTTCCAAATTCTCCCACACTTGCCCTATGTCTACAAAAGGCACTATGAATAATCCGCCTTTTAAACTATGCAAATACTCCAGATTAAAAAGAAATCCGTGGTTGCCTACAAATTCATAGAGTGAATATCCGCGTAATGTCCCAGTTCCACCAAGCACAAATTGACGTTGGAAAGGCAACGAAAATTCTGTAGCAGCAATACCGATTTTCAGTCGGGTATCAATCCGGTTTTCACCGATAGGATGGTAATTCCGAAGATGTATAATAAAACGTGTAAAATCATAGGTAGAACCGATTTCAGAATTTGAGTGTTCAATAAGAAATGTGTTATACCACTCGTTATTGTTCGCTCGGTTTCTCAAGTCGTATCTAACTTTAGTATCTTCCCGTGTATCAAAATCGTATTTTAAGGATAGGCTGTGCATATTGCCATCATATATTAGAGAATTTGCTCTGGTACTTGTATCTAAGTGATAACTTGAAGTCCCGATTCTGAAGTAAGAAGAGCTATCGCTGAAGATGCTTTCATGTTCTTCTAAGAGTAGTGTTAGTCCAAGAGTATGCTTCAATGTAGTGTTCTGCCATTGAAGTGCCATCACTCCTCCTTGTCTGGTATAATAATCATGAAAGTCTGCATCAATGAATGCTCTTAAGAATTGCTCACTTCCGCTTAACAGAAGGTCTCTGTCCCTTGCAGATGTTAACCTATGAATTTGAGTACTATATGTTATATTTGCTTTCTTACCTAATGTGATACCACCACCAAGCCGATAATTAGGAGTTTCTGCTCGAGTAGCAAAACTCATACTACCATATAGGAAAGGTTTAAGTCCTAATTGGGATCTCATACTGAAATCATCATTTATATCAATTGGGATTGTACCTATATTTACATTCCGGTGTATAGTTTCACCAGAACGATCAAAGAAGTATGGATCAGAATTCCAACGTGAACCAATTTCAAATCCACCACCGAGTCGAATCCCATCTACAGGATTTAATCCGCTGGTATTAACAAAACGGAGGAAATCTCTGTTTGTTTTTGATACATTCTTCTCTTTAGCGAGAACAAGAGGGACACTGTGTTTGTCTTTTTCTAATGCATCTAACATCCCCTGCATTAATGAGAATTTGGATGGTGGTATAATTTGTTTCCAGTTACCATCTTGTTGGTAATTCTTTTCATCCCCAATGTTTGACCACCAAGAATGTTCCCCCGTTCTTTTGTGTTTTCTTTCAAAGTTGATCCCCATGAGGATTGGTTCAGAGCTTTCAGGATAATCCAGAATTTTCCATGGAATTTCCATCTCAACAATCCATCCATCTTTGACAAACTTAATCGCCACATTCCATTGCTTCATTCTTTCGTCATCTTTTGTCCGGCGTGTACCAAACTGAAGATTCCTGTTTCCATTTCGGTTTACCATAAACAGTGTTCGTTGTGTGGATTTGTGTGTATGGAAGGGGTCAATAGTAAAACAGACTGAATCCTCATCCTTAAAAGGTGTCTGATCGTTTGGTTGGAGAACAATAGTCTTATTTGGTTGTGACTCGTGGATGTACCATGCAATGTAGATTGATTTGTCTGTATAAACCAGTTTTGCTTCAGTTTGATCTTTGACAATTTGTTCGGTAATTACATGTGTGAATTTATCTGCTATTGGGGCAGTTTTCCAGCACATATCTCCCAAGTCACCATCAATAACTGGTGGTTTTTCAGTCTTGACTCCAAGTAGTTCTCTTTGTATTGTACCCCGATTTGGGTTAAGTTCTACACTTGTCTTAAGTGTTCCTTTCAGATCAATATCTGCCATACCAAAATTGCTTAGATTTCCAAGTAGTTCTGTAATTCTATCTGGTGCAATTCGACCAATGATATTGATAAAAGTCACCTCATCAGGATTTTTAGTAGCAAAGATTACAAAGATACCATAAGCAACATCTTCATCATATAACAAACTGATTTCAACTATTTCGGCTTGATCTCTTTTGTTTTCACGGTCATTAATTTTTACAAGAGTTTCCCATTTATTTGCCTTTAGTTTATCTCTATAATATTTAATCATTCCTGATTCAGCGACACCGTACTCCCCATAGGTACGTAAATAGATGCCTTCAATCATTTTAATTAATTCTACCACTTCTGGTTTTGAATTCACGGATTTAGTAACCAGATTGATGAGTTTATCGGTTAGATTAACCTCAACTTGTGCTTCAAGTTCATCCATATAGTCAAAAGGGATGAGTCCTTTTTTGATGTTTTTATCTTTGTTTTCTTGGGCAAATGAATGCTGAATCGGTAAAGTCCATATTAGTAAACATAACACTGTAAATAACAGTGAAAGAGTTCTTTGCAGTTTCATGGTCTTTTCTCCTGTAAATGTAATGGGTATAAATAAATTCCTTGCTTTCTGGAAGAAGTGTTTTTCAATCTTTGTCCTTATCACTATTAATTCCAAAATTACCATCGATTTTGATGTTCTTCATGAAATCAGGTTTGGTTTCCATAATTTTTCCAAAGAGGATACCAAGTTTTTGGAAATCAATTTCACCAAAAACATTCACAAAGGTAGTGTTCTGTTTATCAGTGAAGGACACAAAAATACCGTTTAGTACACCGGGTGTTTCAGCAAAGAGCATACTGACGTGAAGTTCGTCCTTTACCTTGACGATCTGCTCCCAATTTTCGGTTTTCAGTGTTTCTTGGAAATTGCTTTTCATATTGTCCAATTCTAATGACTGTTTATCATAACTATGAACGTAAATCCCATCAATCATTTCTGCATACTCCCCATATTCGGGAAGATTAAGTGTAAACTTGATAAAGAGATTGAAAAATGATTGGTCTAAGTTAACTTCAACCGTTGGAGCTGGATTATTAGGTAATTTCATATTTATTTTTCCACGGATGGCATCGGTCTGTGCTATAGTACTGCCAAAAAAGCAGACCGTGACAAATAAGATCGTAAGTGTAAGACGTTTCATTGTGTATTATCTCCTGTTAATTGCTTATTTTGATCTATTGAATTATCTATTGACCTAATTGAATCTTGTTTTTCTGGTTTATCTGAACCTGTTATAATGTGAAGGATATCAAAAGTGTTTTGAATTGATGATGAGATTTCTATTGTTGGTTTTAGTGCACGATTTGGGGCATCGTCAATGTTAAGTGATGTGAAACTTTCATTTACTCCTAAACTTGTTTTTTGTACTGCAGTCTGCATTTTACTCATAGCATAATAGAATTCGTCTTTTGCTTGTTCTACAACAACATATCTGCGATATTGGTGAATACCGATTAACATCATACCGATAATGAAAATCAATGTGCTGATACGTAATAAAGGTGAACTTAAGTATGACGCAACATGTGAGAAATCTAAAATCCGATGTAACCAACCATAATTTTTCTGATTTGCCCTGACAAAAGCTGTAACTTCTCTTAAAACCTCTGGTGGAGAAGTCGGTTTTTCCAAATCATCTAATACTGTATCAATCATCTGTGCCATACGGAATTCTTGTTGACAGGCGTCACATGTGGTGAGATGTGATCTGATTGTGGATTCTGTTTGAGAATCTAATTCTCCTGCAACATATTCTTCCATGTATGTTTGGATGTCAGAGCATGTATTTATGTATGGTTGTTGTAGCATTGATTATATCTCCATTAGACGGTTCAATATCTC
This sequence comes from Candidatus Poribacteria bacterium, assembly GCA_965205025.1. Taxonomy (GTDB): domain Bacteria; phylum Poribacteria; class WGA-4E; order WGA-4E; family WGA-3G; genus MSPOR6. Next base: position 18,490 of record CBDBFU010000005.1, on the reverse strand, counting down.
CCGTAATTTCTTCCGTGCCCGAAAGACAGTGGATTTAATAGTATTTTCGGATTGTTTTACAACCTTTGCAATTTCTTTGTAGCTCATTTCCTCTAATTCCCGCATAATTACTATTGATCGTATATCTGGAGGTAATTCTGCGATAGCCTGATGTACCAACTGTTTTGTTTCCAGATTAATAGTATTCTCCTCTGGAGATGGATTTGACTGATGTGAATGTTCCTGTAATAATATCTCTAACGAATCACTATCTTCTTCATCAGATAAATGTACTTGAAACTTTCGTCTTCTTATTTTATTGAAACAAAGATTTCGAGCACATTTTAGTAACCAATAACGAACCGTATCTTGTCTCAATTTTGAGCGATGTTGCCATGCCTTCATGAAAGTTTCTTGTGTCATATCCTTAGCGTCTTCAATGTTTTTTAGAAGGTATAGCGTATGCCGATATACTTGATCTTGATGTTTACGGACTAATTCAAGGAATTCCTCTTCAGTCATTTCGCAACTCCACGCGCAATGGATAATAGTAATACAAATGAGTTTAAGATTGGTTGCATCTTTTTATGATTATTTTTTATCATGGATTCGGTATAAGTAATATTATGTATCGATACGGTGAATCAACCCATAAATAGGACTAATTAGCTGTAAAAATTGGAGGGGTGTAGAAACGGTCTGTCTATAGAATATACGTCTTAACATATACTGAGTCCCGTAGGGACGGAATGTTTATAGAAATAACTTTAAAATAAAAAACTATTTCCTAATGCCTATAATGTAAACTAATCAATTAGAGTTGGTATTATATTATTGGATGACGCAAGAGTTTATTTATACCCTATCTTTTCTACTACATATATCTATGACTTTATGAAGGTGTTGTGGTGACAGGCAAGACACAAAAAGTCCTGAAATACAACGGTATTCCTATGCGAAAAATTTACACACCTTCCTTCATTCCCGAGAATTGTTTTTGAAACATATCATGATATACTCCCTTGTGTTGAATTAGTTCGGCATGTTTTCCAAACTCAACAAGTTTTCCACCGTTGAGTACAAGGATCTTATCGGCGTTCAGAACAGTGGAGAGACAATGAGCAATTACAAAACTTGTACGTCCTTTCATAAGGCGTGTCAGTGCTTCTTGGACGAGTGCCTCAGAATCCGCATCTAACGACGATGTTGCTTCATCGAAAATCAGAATCTTCGGGTCTCTTATTAGAACACGGGCGATAGCAATCCGTTGTTGCTCACCGCCAGATAATCTTACACCGCGTTCCCCGACTTTGGTTTCGTATTGTTCTGGAAAGTTCATGATGAAGTTGTGTGCGTTCGCTAATTTGGCAGCTGTAACTATACTTTCATGGGAAACTGAATCGGGATCATGTGCACCCAAACATATATTATATCTAATACTTTCTGCAAATAGATATGGATCTTGAAAAACTATACCGATGTGATCACGCAACGATTGAATCTGAATATCGTTAATGGGAGTAGTGTCTATCAGTATGGTACCTTTTTGGGGTTCATAGAAACGCGGAATTAAGTTCATCAATGTGCTTTTTCCTGTCCCACTGGGTCCAACAACCGCAACTGTCTCCCCTGGTTCTGTTTGAAAATTTATGTCGATTAGGACAGGTTGCTCGTCACTGTATCCAAAAGAGACATTAGAAAATTGAACCTTTCCAACAAGTTCCTTTATAGGTTTCCCATCTTGGGATTCTTCCTCAAATTCGTCAAAGAATGCGAAAACTCTACGGGCTGCAACCATTTTCAGTGGAAGACCAAGATGAACACCTATTAGGGAATTAAGCGGACGATAAACAAGGCTAAAATACCTTGTTATAGCAAAAACTTCACCGACTGTCATATTCCCATTTAAAACCTGTCTACCTCCGATTAGAAATATCAGTGCAATTGCTATCCAGACTAAAACCACATTGACATTACCAACTTGTTTTACGATAGTCTGTTTGATATTAAGTGAGATAAGACGTGTAAGTGATTGATGGATCTTCGTTAAGTCAAAGAACTCCTTACCAAGCCCTTTGAGTTCTCGGGATCCTGCAATACCCTCTTGTAGATTGCCTGATAGTGAAGCCTTCTGTTCTTGAATTTCCTCCCCAACTTTCCGTAGTGGTTTATCCAAAAAAATGGGTACAAGAGTATTCATCGCTACAAGCAGTAGAGTGAAAATACACAACTGCCAACTAATAGACGTTATTATGACAATAGTAATGATAAGTTTGGCACCATCAATGAGATAAGTTCCCACTAAAACTCGCAATCCGATTGCTGTTGGAATATCAGATTTAAATAAAGACATAGTCCTACCTGTCTTCTGACTATCATAAAAAGGAAATCCTAATTTGCGTAGGTGATGGTATGCAGCATGTTGAATGTCTTTTGAAACGTTTTCAGATACCTTAGTTGAGAAATAGAGCTGACAAAATGCAAAAAGGAACATAATGAATGCTGTTAAAATATAAAGCCCAACAGTCGGTAAAAGCATATCCGAGTTATTTTGATTAAAAACATCGTCAATTAACAGTTTTTCGATCCATGGGAGTGCTAATTCGCCTCCGAAATATCCAAGGGTAGAGCAAATATAGAGCAGTTGAAAAAACCAATAAGGTTTTAGATAAGATAATATCCTAAGTATATTCTTCATTTTTTCTATTATGATGGCTAAAGGCTTATCAAACTGTAGCAAGCATGTCCGCAACCACTGGAAACTTTGTTCCCAACGCCTAATGAATCCTATCAAATGGCATGGTAATGGGTTGAATTGGATACCTCACAATCGTTAATCCATTAATTTCATTGGACATAATACAAAAACATGGTTTTCTTCAGGAATAGATTTGAAAAAAACCGGTAATCTATCAGTACTATATTCCATTATCACTTCATCACTCTTCATGTGTAGTAATCCATCAATTAAGTGTTTAGCATTTAGATAAACATCTATCATAGTTTCATCATCAATATGTTCAATATCTATCTCTTCTAATGCTTCACCTAAATTATCTGTTTCAGAGGATAGGATTAGTTTATCTGGCTGAATTGATAATTTCACCCTATTAAGTTCAGGACTTGATAAAACGGATACTCGTTCTAATCCTTCTATCAATCTCTTACGATTAATTCTAATTCCTCCAATAATATCTTTTGCGAAAATAACTTGATATTCTGGATAAGCTCCTCCACCTAAGACTTTAGATGTTATTTTAGTACTACCATCATTAACCTGCATATAAGAAAAACTATTATTCTTTTTATTCTTTCCTTTATCGACTTCAATGCATACGGATAGTTCAGAAGTATCAGAAATATGTCTTATGATATTTTGAGCTGATTTTAGAGGTAGAATAAATTGAAAACTATTGGACTCATTTGAATGTTTTTTTAAATTAAATTTTGCCAATGATAGAGCAATTGCTCCATTTGTTGCAACAATTTCAGTTGTATCTTTATCAATATTAAAGAATAATCCATTCATAGGATTACTAAAAATACTCTTACTAACCGCGTTTTCACCTACAACAAATGCAGTCTTGTGAATCAGTGAATGTAAGCTCTGATCTTCTATTGAAAGAATTGATCCATGTAGTGTAGGCAAGACCGAGAAATAATTAACTGGAACCGTCCTAAGTTTATACCTACCTTCTGTACATGAGATTTCTAATACATCGCTCTCATTACTTGATGAAATATCAATTTGAGTTTTTGAGGGTAGATTATATATTATGTCTGTCATGTGTTTACCCGATACCGCTACTTTACCATCTTCTATAACTGCACAATAAGTTGTAGTTTGAATGGTTATTTCTAAATCTGTAGCAGTCAATTCAATTCGATCACCCCTTGTCTGTATAAGTATGTTTGATTGTATTGATGATGGGTCGTTGCTATTAACAACATCCTCTAATTTTAATAATGCAGTTATTAAATTATCTCTATTGATAGTTAGATACATAATGATTCTCCTTTGCTTTAGATTCTTAATTTATATTTAGATTACTTATTATTCGGAGTAATCAATTCTTCATGAAGCTCGGATATGTCTTGTAAAGTTAATTGAATCCAATTTGATTCAGGTGACATAGTATCAATTACTTCATCATCTTCCATTGATGATTGGGGTATTGCTGTAATGTTAAACAGTGGTAGTTGTTCCCATCTGCTATCATCAGTAGTACAGTCGATATAGTCTGTAACTTGGTTGTATAACTTCAGGGAGGGTTCTGGTGAAGGCAGATCACATAGTGCTTCATCAATTACCTGTGCCAACTTATATGTGTATTGACACTTTTGACAATCCTGTAAATGGCTTGAAATCAATAAATACGTTTCTGCGTCTAATTCATTGTCGAGGTATTTATCTAATGAATCTTCGCATTGTAAACATGACATTTCTTGGTTCATTTTACTTCTCCAACATAATACTCAGTATTTTCCGTAACTTCTTTCTGGCTCGATATAGGGTGGACTTCACAGTGCCTTCTGGTATTCCAATTACTTCTGAAATATCGCTATAACTCATATCATCTAATTCCCGCATCACAACGATGAGTCGTAGTCTTGGTGGCAATTTGCCAATTGCCTGATGAACTAACCTTTTAGTCTCGTCATTACAAACAATCTTTTCAGGAGACTGTACGTGTTGTACGGATTCAGAGTGATGCAAATTATCAACAATATCAGTAAATTCATCTGAAGGGTATACTTGATGTTTTCGTCTCTTCAATTCATTGAAACAGAGATTCTGAACACATTTTAGTAGCCAAGAATGAACGGTAGACTGTCTTAATTCATTTTTCAGTTGCCATGCCTTAATGAATGTCTCTTGGGTCATGTCTTCGGCACTCTCAGTATTTTTCAAGAGATAGAAAGCATGTCGATATACTTGTTTATGATGTTTATTAAATAGTGAGAGAAATTCATCCTCTAACATTTTATAACTCCGATTTAGTCTCTATATACATGATACTACTATAGTTAGGTCAGTTTTAATTAGTTAATAACAAAAAGTAGAAAAGAGGACATCCTTTAAGTAAATTTTATATTGTTATAATTTCGAATTGTTGGATATAGCAAATTGTAAGTGGTATATACGGGCATAGATCCCATTCTGATTTAACAACTCATGATGTGTTCCTTGTTCCACAATTTGCCCATTTTCCACAGAAAAAATTACATCGGCATTTTGCACAGTAGACAACCGATGTGCAATAACAAACGATGTCCTGTCTTTCATCAGTCGTTCTAATGCTTCTGTCACGACATGCTCTGTTTCTGAATCAAGGGCAGAAGTGGCTTCATCTAAAATGAGAATTCTCGGGTTTCGAAGCAGCACACGTGCGATAGCAATACGTTGACGTTCCCCTCCAGAAAGCTTAACACCTCGTTCACCTATCTCAGTGGCGTAACCATCCTTTAACTTCGTAATAAAATTGTGTGCGTTAGCTGCTGTTGCAGCATCAATAATGTCTTCTTTTTTTACCTTTTCTGGGTATTGTGCTCCTAACCGAATATTGTCATCAATTGTTCCTGAAAAGAGATAGGGTGATTGAAATACCGTGCCGATATGAGATCGGAAGTTCTGCAACTTGAAAGTCTTTATATCGTGATCATCAACATATATAGTTCCTTTAGTCGTTTCATAAAAACGAGGTATTAGATTGAGAATTGTGCTTTTCCCTGCCCCACTTGGACCTATGAGTGCTACAAGTTGTCCTGGTGACACCTCAAAACTGATGTTCTGTAGGACTTCTGTAGTATCATCGTAGCCGAAATGAACTTTTTCAAAACGTACTTTCCCCTGAATATTAACATCCTCAATTCCTTCGTTTGTTTCAGTCCGGTTTTCATCGAAAAAAGTAAAAACCCGCTTTGCCCCTTCTCCAGCTTTGAGTAGGTTTTGATATTCATTACGTGCATTATATAACGGAACGACAAGGAGATTTAAATAACGGTTAGCCATCCATAAATAACCAACACTGATGTGTCCATCAAGCACCATTATTCCACCAATAAGAAAGAAAATAGGATTTCCTAATAACGAAGCAAGAGGTCCAAGCTGGGTCAAAGAATCGGTTAAAGTCTGACGGAGTTGTGTCTTGAGAAGGGTTTCTATTGAACGCTGGATGACCCCCATGTCTTGTATCTCATGCCCTAATGCTTTTATCTCTCGTGATCCTGCAATACCCTCTTGGAGTCGAGATGTTATTTTTTCTTTTTCGTATAGTACTTGTTTCGCTGCATTTTTTACCGGACCTCTAAAAAGAACTGGAAGCACCACCACGAGTAGAGTAAAAGGAATACTATAAACACCTAACCACGGATTAACCATCGATAAGACTGTCAGAGTAATAACAAATTCAATCCCCGCAAGAATTATCCGTACACTTGCAAAAACACCACTTGTAGCAGCACCGGTATCAGAATTCATATAAGCCATGATCTGTCCTGTTGTATGGTTATCGTAGAAACGGAAAGGTAGGAAACGTAGGTGTTTGTAAACCAGTATTTTCAGATCACGACGGGTTTGCCCTTTGATTTTGACATTAAGATATGTCGTTGCCAGTCCCATGATATAGGTAGAAAGGACAACACCAATCCATAAACACACAAGTATGTATAGATAATCAGCATCTTTTTGACCAAAGACGCGATCAAGAAGTTGTCCTTCCACCCATGGATTAACCAAGTGGAGAGCCCGAAATCCAGCTTGAAGAAGTACACACAAAAAAGCTAAGCCCCAATACGGTTTAAGAAAACCTAATAATCGGGTAGCAATCCTCGTAATTCCCCATTTCTGTTCTTTCTTGGACATATCCAACATTGGTCCTTAGTAAGTCAATACTTACAAACAAAATAGTTTACATTTCAAATTAGACTTATAAAATAAAAATCTTCAGATTAATCAGTACGTAAGGCTTCTATTGGGGTAAGCATAGAAGCTTTTATTGCAGGGTAGATCCCGAACACTATACCGATAACAGTTGAAAATGTCATTGAAATCAATACCCAGTTTATTGAGAGAACAGCCGGCCAATCGGGAACGATTTTGACTATTTTGATAGCAAGAAGTGTCAGTCCTTCAGCTGTAAGAATGCCAATACCGATACCAAGCACACCGCCTACCCCACACATAACAACTGCTTCCATCAAAAACTGTATTAAAATATTCAGATTCTTTGCACCCACTGCTTTCCTTAAACCGATTTCTTGGGTACGCTCACCTACGGCAACTAACATCATATTCATTATTCCAATACCACCAACAAGTAGCGAAAATCCTGCAATACTTCCCAATGATATCTTTATCACCTGACTGATTTTTTCCAATTGTGCCATACCTACGCGCATTTCAAAAATCCGGATAAAGTCATCTTGATTTCTGTGGCGTTTCCGGATGACAGATTTTACTTGCTCAATCGCCTTTGAAACCTGTTCAACTGAATGAGCATAAACCGCGATTTCTTGTAGGCGATTACTACCGGTGAAACGTTCTTGTACAGTGGTTATTGGGATAAAAGCAAGGTTATCAAAACTCCATCCAAACCGAAGACTTCTTCCCCTTGGTTTCAATGTGCCTATGACCCTGAAACGCTCAGTCAATCGAGTTCCTTTTTTTATGTAATAGTCACTGTGTCGAGCAATTTTTACCTCTTGTCCCAAAGCGGATTTCTCTCCAAAAAGTTCTGTTGCTACCTCATCACCAAGCACACAGACTTTTGTTGCATGTGCTACATCTTCATCAGTAATGAATCGTCCTTCTTTAATATCCCAATTCATAACTTTTGTATAGGTAGAATCCACCCCATTCCAACCCGCACGCGTTCCAACACCATCCGCTGATTGAATTAACACGCCTGCCCAATTCCCAATTCTTGGCGTAACTGCCTTCACAGCAGAACATTCAGACTGAATAGCTAACACATCCTCAAATTCCAAGTATTCATTACTTCGTATCTTTGTTCTTCTATTTCCCTTCCATTTATACCCAGTATAGAGAATCAGAAATTGATTTGCCCCACCCAACTTCTGCACGTCTTGTCTAACAATTTCCTTTGCACCATCACCAATTGCTATCATTGCTAACACCGCAGCAATTCCTATGATAATACCAAGCATAGTTAGTAATGAGCGTATCTTGTTTGTCCAAATTGCAGAAAGAGCAATGTATAACCCTTGAATTAAGTACATATTAAATCTTTATAATAGAACAACGTCTATTTCAATGATTGACAGACCCTATCATCCTCGTTGATATTTGACATTATAATTAGGTCAAATGGGATTCCGTCTTCTCTTGCCCAAACGATATAATTCAAGCTTACATTTTTGTATAGACCGTGAGCGTTAAACAGACGATAGATGTATCAACATAATACCCGTTTGATATCAATATGTTGGTGTTAAGTGTTAACCCAGAACAATACTAAATAATCTAAAATGGTTCAAAGCTTAGAATTTATCAATCTATAGGTTACTACAATATGGAAGGAATAAAGTTCCATTTTAATTAGTATATGTTAGATGGTAGTAACAAAAACACCTCAATATTGATTACAATTATCAATATTGAGGTGTAAAAATGGACAATGAGCGATGATTATCGTAACAATTTACATCATGACTGCATTCTTCACAGTACTAAGTAGAGGTGAAGGTAGAATACCTATTAGGAGTACTACTATGGAAGCAATGACTAATCCTAAGATTAATGTTGAGGGATATGGGTTGAACTCTAATTCATCTTCTGGTTCATTCATGTACATAGTTACCACAACACGTAAGTAGTAGAATGCTGAGATTGCAGTGTTGATTGCTCCTATGATTACAAGCCAAACATGACCAGACTGGACAGCAGATTTAAAGATATAGAATTTTCCTACGAAACCGGCAGTTGGTGGAAATCCCGCGAGAGATAATAACATAAGCGTTAGGAATAGACCGAGTATTGGTTTTCGAAAGCCGAGTCCAGCGTAATCGGTAATTAATAGGCTTTCACCGTCAGCATTCTTTGCTAATATCACTGCTCCAAAGGCTGCGATATTCATAACACAATAAATCAACAGATATAACATTGCACTCGCTGTGCCATCGTTATTGGCTGCAGCTAAACCTATTAGAATGTAACCAGCATGAGCAATACTTGAGTATGCCAACATCCGTTTAATGTTTGTCTGTGCAATTGCTATGATATTCCCACCCGTCATTGGTAATCATTGCCAGTAGGATAATTACACCGTTCCATTGTGGTTGCATGTCTGGTAATGCTTTCCATAAATATCCTAATAAATGCTGCGAAACCAGCAGCTTTTGGTCCTGCAGAGATGAAGGCAGCGATTGTGGTAGGTGCTCCTTCATATACATCTGGTGCCCATTGATGGAATGGGACAATTGCTACCTTAAAGCCAAAACCTACGATGAGTAGGAACATTCCTGATAATAGTAAAGGTGATATACTGTTTTCTGTTAGTTCATCTGCTATGTCAGGAATGCTTGTTGTTCCAGCTGCTCCATAGATAAGTGCAATTCCGTAGAGAAAAAAAGCACTCGCGAATGCACCAAGTAACAGGTATTTCATTCCTGCTTCACTTGATGCTGGACTTTCACGGAAATATCCTGCTAAGACATATAGGGATAATGACATGAGTTCTAAACCAAGAAAGACAATTATTAACTCATTCCCTGCTGCCATTAACATCATACCCAATGTAGCAAGTAGAATCAGGAGGTAGTATGGTCCCTGTTTTTTATCGTCTCTGCCCAAATAACTAAGAGAAATAAGTGTGACCAGAATTGTAGAAACCAGAAATATGATATTAAAAAAGAGTGAATATGAGTCGATCTCAAACATACCACTGAATTGTGTTCCCACCTCATTTGTTAATAGCATGTCTATAGAAACCCACAGTGCAATAGCTGCTCCAACAATAGTTATCCATCCAAGCACCTTCTTTGACAGTGAGTCAATCATGTCAAAGATAAGAACAATGAACAGTGTTGAAACAATTACCAATTCTGGCATCAACAATAACCAGTTAATTGTTGGCATTCAAGACCTCCGTTGAAAATACTCCATAATAGCAATAGGATACAGTATATATGTTCATCAATGATTCTTCCAAACGTTGTTATCTCCTACAGAAGGAACACAAAAGTTACAACCACAAAAAGTGGAACTAAGATAATAACTGACCATAACATATAGCCAAAGAAACTGGGCATGCGGATGCCGCTCTGTTCAGCTATCGCTTTTACCATGAAATTAGGTGCGTTTCCGATATAAGTGTTCGCTCCCATGAAAACAGCCCCGACAGATATAGCAGTCAGTAGTCTTACAAAAGTTTGATGTTCAGTGACTGCTAATTCAGCAATCGGTGTATTCAATATATCCGGAACTTGATCTTCGACTAAATGTAACTTTCCAAGAGCTGTGTTGTAGAAGGTTAAATAGGTTGGTGCGTTATCTAAGAAACTTGAGAGTCCCCCAGTTATCCAGAAGTAATGCCAAGGTTGTTCAATTGCTACGATTAATCCGCTGAGTGCGCCTTTCTCCCCAACACCGAGAATCGTCAAAGCGGGAATTATAGTAATAAAGATCCCAGCAAAAATTTTGGCTACTTCTTCAATAGGTTCCCATGAAAACTCGTTTGCTTTCCGTAATTCACCAGTAAAGGGAGTAAACATTAGGGATAAAAGTCCCATCACCACGATTAGAACATCACGTGCTATATTTTGCCAATATACATGAACCCCGATTATACTTATTTCTCCCCATTTGTAAGTTCCACTCATCAAAACAGCGGCGATAATACCAAAAAGGAAAATGAGATTAAAGAGACCATCAATCCGAATTGGTTCGTTAGTTCCATCGTCTGGTACGACACCACCTTCGCGTTTGAACATAAATGTGTCTATAATGAAGAAGAGCACAATTAAGATCACACTAATAAATAGCATGTGTGGGAATAATGCTGTTGTTGTCCAGAAGAAAGGCACACCATGTAAAAAACCTAAGAAGAGTGGTGGGTCTCCCAGAGGTGTTAAAGATCCTCCGATATTGCTAACCAGAAATATGAAGAATACAACCAGATGAACCTTGCTCTTTCGATATTCGTTAGCACGAATTAATGGACGAATCAGGAGCATTGATGCGCCTGTTGTCCCTATCCAAGATGCAATTACAGTACCGATTAGTAGCAACAATGTATTAACTAACGGAGTACCGCGTAACGTACCACGTACGAGAATTCCACCCGCTACTGTGAACAGACCCCATAAAAGCACAATAAATGGGATATAGTCAATTAGATAGATGTATAGAATATCGTGAAAAGCATCCCCTCCGTAGGCAATAAGGTAGGGTATTGCAAAGATTAACCCCCATGCCAATGACATCTTTCCACCATGATGAACAAGAAAATGAGAATCCAACAAAAGTGGTAAAAGTGCGATTGATAGTAGAATACCAACAAATGGAATTATACTCCAAATAGGTAATTTCGTACCATCAACTTTATAATGTCCGTGTGCTTCTTCGTCAGCACCGAAGACTTGTGTAGAGAAAGAAAGGATTAGTCCGAGTATAACAAAAACTATAAGACAGGAGGCAAGTCTTGATTTCACTACTTAATCTGTGCCTCCTCATCAACTAATATAATTTGTTCATTTTTAATCATTTTATTTGATTCAATAGGATCCTCATTAATATCCAATTGTCCAACAGCAGGTGTGGTTTGTGTCATGTCTACCTTTCTCACTACTTCATCAACTGACATTTTCATAGGTTTTAAGAATGAATTTGGATGGACACCTATCCAAACAATCAACACCAGGATTGGAATTAGGAGAACAATTTCTCGTTGGTCCAAATCAGGAAGTGATTCGTTGGCAGAATCAAGTTTACCAAACATAACTCTTTGGTACATCCACAGCATATAGACTGCTGCCAGAATCACACCTGTAGTTGCAAAAACCACATACCATATTGAAAATGCACCTTTCGTAAAACTACCCAATAAAATCATGAATTCACCAACAAATCCGTTGAGACCGGGTAATCCGATAGAGGATAAAGTGACTATTAGGAAGAAAGTTGCAAATATCGGCATTCGTTTCGCCAGTCCACCAAAATCGACAATCATACGACTATGACGTCGTTCATAAATCATTCCAACTAAAAGGAAGAGCGCTCCAGTGCTTAAACCGTGATTTATCATCTGCAGAACACTACCTTGTATCCCGGCATGGCTTTGAGAAAATAAACCTAATACAACAAAACCGAGGTGGCTAACACTGGAATATGCTACCAGTTTTTTTAAATCGGGTTGTACCATTGCTACTAATGCACCGTAGATAATACCTATAACAGCAAGTGGGATTATCCAAGAAGTAGCATTCGCAGCCGCTTCTGGAAATAGTGGGAGACAAAACCGGACTATACCATACGTACCCATTTTAAGTAGCACACCTGCAAGGATTACACTACCAACTGTGGGTGCTTCAACGTGTGCATCTGGTAACCAAGTATGGAATGGAAAGAGAGGAACTTTAATGGCAAATGCTATAAAGAATGCAAGGAATAGATAATGTGAATGTTCAAAAGGACCACTTTGTGTTAGTGCGACAAAATCGAAACTACTATCATTTTGGAAATAAAGTGCTAATATTCCAACTAACATGAGTGCACTGCCAGCCATAGTATACAGAACGAACTTGACAGTCGCATAAATCCGTCTTTCTCCACCCCATATACCTATGAGGAAATACATTGGAATTAGCATCGATTCCCAGAAAACAAAGAAAAGAAATAGATCTAAAGAACAGAATACACCTAACATTCCAGTTTCCAGAGCAAGGAGGGACATCATGAACCCACTTAACCCTTTTTCAATGGAATTCCAGGCAGCAATAACACATATTGGGGTTAGGAATGTTGTGAGTAGTATTAACCAAAGAGAAATACCATCAACACCTACGTGGTAACTAATACCTAAATCAGGGATCCAGTTCAGTTTCTGGCGTAATAGATCCGCAGTTTGAAAACCTTCAATATTCGCGTCAAAACCATAATATAATCCAATTGAGATGAGGAATGTCAATAAACTTATGATAAGTGCAATGCCTTTAACAGTAGATGCCCCCATTCCTCTGAGCAATGCAATTGCAATTACGCCAAGTAGTGGTAAGAAAATAACTAATGAAAGTAGCAAATAATTCTCCTTTGATATGTGGTGCTACTTTAGCACATTGAAATAAATCCAAGCCAAATTGATCTGTGAATCCCTTAATTTGACATTGACATTATGCGTGCTGCAAACGGAAACAATTTTTCGAATTACTCAATCTTAACATAAGTCAGACAAAATCAACAGTCCAACAAAAAGTCCAATAACCAAAATATACATTCACCTATACTGCACCAAAACAACCACCATCTCTATTATGAGAAGTTGTTTCTTCGTTTGTTAATTTACTACGACGTTTTAGCAAATAATTGTGAGGCGTATTTTTTCGCCACCAAGACACTAACTGACGATTAAACTTCAAAATTTCCTCATCCGATCTATTGCAGTTATTCAAAATCCACGCGCCGAGTCTGACATCATTTGTATGCTTTATAGATGCTTCTTGAAAAGTATCCGCTGAAATACCAAGGAATGTCAAAACACCACTATCTTGCTTAGAATCAACACCGTATTTATAACTACCAAGTTCTCCAGAATGTTCAGCTCGTGCCTTATCTGTTAACCTTGCGACACCACAGATACCAGCAACTTCTTTACTGAGTATATCTCGCGGTTGAAAAGTATTTTCTTTCTTTCTTTTCAAGAATTTCCAAAGCATCCACCCTACCCAAAGCATCAACCCTATTAAAAACAAATGTCCTGTCATCATAAACTGCAGAAAAGGCGGTCTATCATCATTATCCTTCACTAATTCGCGACGACGTTTTGACAAATAATCCTGAGGCGTATTTTTTCGCCACCAAGATACCAGTTGATGATTAAACTTCGAAATTTCCTCATCCGATCTGCTGCAGTGATCCAGAACCCATACGCCGAGTCTGACATCATTTGTATGCTGTACAGATGCTTCTTGAAAAGCATCCGCTGAAATGCCAAGGAAGGATAAAATACCACTATCTTGCTTAGAATCAGCACCGTATTTATAGCTTCCAACTTCTCCAGAATGTGCAGCTCGTGCTTTATCTGCCAGTCTTGCAGCACCGCAGATGCCAGCAACTTCTTTATTTAGTAAATCACGAGGTTTAAAAGTGTTTTTACTCATCTACTTCTCATATAGATTGAACTCAAGAAAATAGACAAATCCATTAGTTATATTTCATCAATTTACAACAAACAGATAGAAGGCAAGGAAAATCACGATGCCTATTACCATTGACACAATATATGCCTGAACGATTCCAGTTTGAATCCGTCTTAATGTTCCTCCAAACCATCTGACTACAGCTGCAACACCGTTAACAATTCCATCAATGATTCCTGTATCAAATAGTTTCCATAATAAGAAATGGGAACCGTTCTTGATGGGTTGTACGATAAATGTATTATATACCTCGTCAATATAGTATTTGTTCTCAACGAGTTTTTCTAAAGAATTAGAAGATTCATCAGCAGGTACACGATTCGAATAACGTGTCCAAGCAAATAGAATACCACCTAAACCTACAATAGATGATATTGCCATAAACAGAATTACACTACCTTCAAGCTCACCGTGTGCTGCGGGGAACACATCCTTAGTAAACTCGTGAAACCAACTGTTATGTCCACCTATACCTAACAAAAGTCCTATCAATGCAGATGGTACAGCAAGAATTACTAATGGTAACCACATGACTGAAGGGGATTCATGAAGATGTGAAGCTGTTTCAGAATCAACGCGGGATTCACCATAGAATGTCACAAAAATAAGACGGAACATATAAAATGCTGTTAGGAAGGCTGTGATTAGACCGATGATATAGATGTATGGAGAACTACCCCATGCACTGTGTAATATCTCATCCTTACTCCAGAAACCGCTTAAGAATGGAAATCCTGCAATCGCTAACGCGCCAACTAAGAAAGTTGCATGTGTGATAGGCATTTTACTTCTGAGTCCACCCATCTTCCGCATATCTAATTCGTTTGACATAGCGTGCATCACACTACCTGCGGTAAGGAACATTAATCCCTTAAAAAATGCATGAGTTACAAGGTGAAAAATACCTGAAGCATACGCCCCAACACCAACACCAACAAACATATAACCGAGTTGACTGACAGTGGAATAGGCGAGAATCCGTTTAATATCGTTCTGTTTTAATGCTATTGTTGCGGCGAAGAACGCTGTTAGAACCCCAATCCATGCAACAACCATTCCAGTGTGTGCGATATCATATAATACTGCTGACCGTGCTATCATATAAACGCCTGCGGTAACCATCGTAGCAGCATGTATTAATGCACTGACAGGGGTTGGGCCTTCCATCGCATCTGGTAGCCACACATATAGCGGTATCTGTGCGGATTTTCCGACTGCACCGACAAAGAGTAGTAATGTTGCAATAACAAGTGTGCTTGCACCGAAAATCTGATCGAAATTGTCTGTCTCAACAAAACCCATCCCATCTGCTGCAGGTTGTAATTCCTTAGCAGTTTCAAAGATACTACCAAAATCAAGTGTACCAAATACAGCAAATAGTGTGAACATACCCAGTAGGAATCCGAAATCACCGATTCTATTGACAATAAAGGCTTTCTTTCCAGCATCTGTAGCAGATTGTTTTTCATACCAAAACCCGATTAGAAGATATGAGCAAAGACCGACCCCTTCCCATCCAACAAACATCAATAGATAATTATTGCCGAGAACAAGGATAAGCATTGCGAAGACAAACAGATTTAGATATGCAAAATAACGTGTGTATCCTTCATCTCCATGCATATATCCTATGGAATATACATGAATAAGAAATCCGACACCTGTGATGACTAACAGCATTATAGTTGTTAATGCATCAACGTGAAAACCGATGTTGAAAGTAAAGGCTTCACCTGAAATCCATGTATAGAGAACACCAGCCTCGCCTTCAAGCGGTTCTCCACTACCATTAATACTAATGAAAGCGATAATCGAACAGATTAAGGAGACGAGTACTGCAAGGGTACCGATCCATCCGCTGAGTTTTTCATTTCCTTTTAGCCATTTGCCAAATAATCCATTAATGAGGAATCCTACAAATGGAGAAATTAACAGAATAACAATCAGATTCAGAGACATTTTATTTCCTTCAGTTGGTCAGATTTTCAGTAATTGGTCAGTTAGAGGAAGTTAATCACCTCATTAATAACCGTTTCCTGAAACCAATGTACCTATCCTTTCAGCGAATTGACTTCATCAACATTTATCGTTTCACGATGTTTAAAGACACTAACTATTATTGCTAACCCGATTGCCACTTCTGCGGCAGCAACAGCCATAACGAAAAATACGAATAATTGTCCTTCAACTTCTCCGAGACTTCGACTTATCGCTACAAAGGCAAGATTTGCTGCATTTAGCATTAGTTCAATACACATAAAGATGATTATAGCGTTTCTACGGATTAATACACCTATAACACCTATTGTAAAAAGAAGAGCACTCAAAATGAGATAGTATTCTATTGACAACATAAACTATACACTACATATATTGTAGATGTGACTCCAGAATTATATTAGTTTTCAGGTTGATTCTCGCGTTTTACTAAAACAATTACACCTATTAAAGCTGCTAACAAGATGAGTGATGTAACTTCAAAGGGGAGTAAGTAATCACGAAATAATAACTCTCCTATCTGGGTAATTGAGTAAGAGGAATCTGCAGCAACTTCACTTGTGGCTACAGCGGTATTTGAATTATCAAGGGTGGTAACAGCAATATATATTCCTTCAATTGCTAAGAGAATACCTAATATAATTGCAAAACCTTTTAGTTTACCTGATAACGCACCCTTCAAAGAGAGTGTACCGAGATTCAGTAGCATAATTACAAATAGGAATAAGACCATGATTGCCCCAGCATAAACAATTACCTGAACAGCAGCAACGAAGTGTGCCCCTAATAGGACAAACAAACCTGCTTGTGCAAAAAATGTAACAATCAGAGCAAGAGCACTATAGATAGGATGTCGAAATGAAATGACAGAAATTGCCCCGATTAGAGACACTCCACCAAAAATGAAAAATAGTATATGTTCAGCACTCATCAACTCTCTCCTATTCTATTGCATCCAAACCAGATAGTGGTGATGTAACCGTATTACTTACTGCTGCTTTTTTAGTATTATCTACCATAAATATACCAGCAACAATTGATATAACAATGAATGCTGCAACAACGTTTCCGATACCAATCCAAAGCTGACTCCCATTTGTTAGAATCCACAATGTTCCGGTAACAACGATGGATGTGAGAGCAACTGGTAATAGGAATTTCCAACCGAAATTCATGAGTTGATCATATCGGAATCGTGGAAGTGTCCATCTTACCCATATAAACACAAACAAGAATATCCCAGTTTTGACAAAGAAGATAGCAAATGAGATAAGTCCAAGCCAGTAAAGAGCCTTCTCCACCTATGTTTTCCAAACCGAAGAAAGTGCCATCCACCTAAGAAGAGGGTTACAGTTACAGCTGAACCAACAATCATATTCATGTATTCTGCCATAAAGAACATCGCGAATTTCATACTACTATATTCGGTGTGATAACCTGCAACAAGTTCTTGTTCAGCTTCAGCAAGATCGAATGGTAGTCTATTCGTCTCAGCATACATGGCAGTGGTAAATGCAAGAAAAGCCGGGAGATGGATAAAGCAATTCCAAACACCCTCACCCTGTGCTATAGCGATCTGACGTAGGCTTAAGGATTCAGATAGCATCAACACACCGATTATTGATAGACCAAGAGTTAATTCATAACTAATCATCTGTGCTGATGAACGCAAACCACCTAACAGAGAATATTTGTTATTGGATGCCCATGCGCCAATTACAACACCATAAACACCAAGTGATGTTATTGCTAAGATGTAAAGAACTCCGATATTGATATCTGCGATTTGGAGATTGATTGTTTCCCCAAATAGTTCGATTGAACTTCCAAATGGCACGACTGCGACAGTAAGCATAGCAGGAACTAAAAGCATCGCTGGTGCAAGAACATACAGAGGTTTGTCCACATGGTTGGGAATAAGGTCTTCTTTAAATAGGAACTTAATTCGTCTGCAATGGGTTGGAGTAACCTTGTGGACCAACACGATTTGGTCCCAACCTGTCTTGAATCCATCCACTAACCCGTCGTTCTGACCAAATCATCACCATAACACCAATAATTAACATGTGTGCAATGATAAGTATCTTTACAATGGGTATTACAATATCAATCAAAAGGTTCATTTATTCTCCTTGAT
>CBDBFU010000004.1:0-153452 GCA_965205025.1 Candidatus Poribacteria bacterium | reverse complement strand
TATAGGTTTAGGTTGTCATTATATAAGTTGGGTGCGACTAATATGTCGCACCCAAATATAAATAATTAACCTTTGTTTAGAACTTCGTCCAGATTGAGGATGAGGTTTGCAATCATCGTCCATGTCGCAACTTCAACCGCATCTAATTTTTCATCAGGTTTTGATTCACCGACAGCGATTAATTCCTTAGCTGCTTCAGGATTGGCTTTCAGTTCTTCCTCATGTACCTGCATCGTTTCAAGAATTAATGAAGCTTCCTGAGGTTTAGGTTCGCGTGCTGTTGCCACCTCAAATATGTAAGCAATCCGTTCTTCAGGAGTTTGTCCACCCTCTTTTATAATCCGTTCAGCAAAGACGCGTGCTGCTTCAACGAATTGCGGATCGTTCATCAGCATTAATGCCTGCATAGGGGTATTTGTACGTTCCCTACGAATTGTGCATGCTTCACGTGAAGGAGCATCCAAGATATTCATCTGTGGTGGAGGTGCAGTTCTTTTCCAGAAAGTATATAGACTTCTACGATATACCTTATCAGCACCTGCATCCTTTCTAAATGTGTCAGTATTTGAACCGGTAAATCCAACAGCTTTCCAAAGTCCACCAGGTTGTGGAGGCTTGACACTTGGACCACCAATTTTTGTAAACAACAATCCACTTAAAGCAAGTGCGTTATCCCGTACGATTTCAGCATCGAATCGATACCTTGGGGATCGTGAGAGTAGTATGTTGTCAGCATCACGTGCCAATTTTTCAGATGTAACCTGTGAACTCTGTTTGTATGTTGAGGAGGTAAGCATGAGTTTCTGCATTGCTTGAATATCCCAACCAGATTCAACAAATTCAGTAGCAAGCCAATCAAGAAGTTCCGGATGTGATGGTGGTGCCCCTTGTGTTCCGAAATCTTCAGATGTCTTTACAATACCTTTACCAAAGATATTTTGCCAAAAACGGTTAATCGTCACACGGGAGGTGAGTGGATGTTTCGGTGAAACCAACCATTTTGCCAATGAGAGTCGATTTGGTGGAGAACCTTTTACCATCGGTGGTAAAACTGCAGGTGTTGTTGGATAGACTTGTTCTCCACGGTGTTGGTATGCTCCCCGTTCGAGTACATACGCGCCTCGTGGTTCTGAACGTTCCTGCATAACTAATGTCGTGGTGAGTGAGTTGTTTAGGGAATTTCTCTTGTTTTGTGTATCCCCTAAATCGGCGTATAGTTGTTTCAACTCTTTATCTTTTGAGACATTTCGACGGTAGTATTCTCGAATTTTGGTTTGTTGTTCACCGTTCTGTTTGCCTTTTTCTAATGCTGCGATGTCAACAATGTTTGCTGTTACCATGGGTGCATCTGATTCCATTCTGAAATAGAAACCGGATGGACCGGAATAGTTAACAACCTTTAGGAGTAATACATTGTTTCCAGAGTTAAGCTGAATTTGTACTTTATCCGTATCTGGTGCAGCATCACGTTGAATATTACTGGCAAGCACTTCAGATTGATTCACCCAAACTTTAATTGCATCGTTGCTACTCAGGAAGAGAGTTGCTTTCTGTTTCGTTTCAGAATTGATGTTTCGGGTTAGATAGGTTGCACTATTTTCTCCGATGATGTCGTTATGAACTTCCTCATCTTTCCAATGTGTTTGCTGTTTCCATTCTATCGTTTGTGTACCAAATGTGAATTTATCTCCTGTATTGACAGGTTTTGTTTCAGGTTCATATACGTTATAGAATGCGATGTTACCGTGTTCTGCAGCAAACGGACCAGCAGAATGCCAGTTGCTAAGTGCTACTTTAGAACCGATTGGATAGATGGTAGGTGCATCAGAGATAGCAATTCGGAATCGACCGAAATGGTGTTTCTTACTCTCAGATTCATGCTTCAAACGGATTCTCAACAATCCACCATCAGTCCCGAAGTGGTTTCCAACCAAGAAAATTGCTTGTCTGTTGTTCCCACGATTTTTATTACTTTCCAAACCCCAACCGGATTCAGGTTTGTCATCTATTGCATTGGCAATAACAAAATTATCACCTGCTTGCTCGTAATCTGCCCATGCTTTGACAATGTTAATTGGGGTCCAAGGATTTTTTTCCTCAACTTTCTCTTCAGTCTCTTCAGTTGTCTTGTCATCGGCTTCTGTTGGAGTTTCTTCAGGCGCGGCATCTTCTGTTGGAGTCTCTTCAGGTGTGGTTTCTTCAGTTGCAGTTTCCTCAGGCGGGGTTTCTGCGTTTTCTACTTCTTCCTCTGGTGGAGTGTCAACATCAGTTGGTGTTTCTTCTTCTGCTTCTTCAACGGGAGTTTCTGCTTCTTCAGGAGCAGGATCTGTAGTTTCAGCGTCTTCTTCTGCTTGTGCTTTTGCTTCTGCAGCTTTTTTCGCCTCTTCAGCTATTCTTGCTTCCTCAGCGAGTTGTTCTGCTTTAATTTTGGCTGCCTCAGCATCCATTGCTGCGGCTTCCTTCGCTTCATTGAGCAATTGTTCAGAATCAGCAGGGGAAGCGATGTCAACAGTAAACCCACTTAGGACAACATTACTATTATCACTACGTCCGATTCCCTTTCCCGGTAGAGATTGATCAGTGAGACCTTCTAATCGAACAGCAGTCCATTTTCCAGCAGGTAATTCGGCAATTATCTCATATACTTCATCATCAGGATTTATGCCACTTGCCAGAACAGAATTATCCTCGTTAATTGTCAATGTAGCTAAACCTTTAGAACGAACAACGTTAGGTTTCACAGGTGTCCACTGTGGCATCCTGTTTTCCCATGCGGTTTGGGCTGCATCAACCTCTGGTAGTGCACCTTTAGTTTGTGCGTCTAATTCAGCGATTCTATTATCATACCTATCAAGTTGTGCTTGTTGTTCTGGTGTGGGAAGTTTAACAATAGGTGGAGAATCCTTCCTATTACCATCCATTGCATTTTCAGTGATATTGTTGAAATATGCGTATAGTTGGTAATACTCTTTCTGTGAGATTGGATCGTATTTATGGTCATGGCATTGTGCACACCCTGCGGTTAATCCCATCCAGACGGTAGCAGTTGTGTTGGCTCTATCAACAGCGTAACGGACATAGTATTCATCAGCAATAGAACCGCCTTCACTTGTAGTTACGTGGCATCGATTAAACCCGGTAGCGATTTTCTGATCAAGTGTGGGTTGTGTAAGAAGATCACCTGCCAACTGTTCAACAGTAAACTGGTCGAAAGGCATTTTATCGTTAAATGCCTTGATGACCCAATCCCTATAGGGCCACATTTCACGATAGTTGTCTAAGTGAAGTCCGTGTGTATCACCATATCGTGCTACATCCAACCAGAAGCGTGCCATATGTTCGCCATACTCAGGTTTAGCCATATATGCATCAATAAGTTTCTCATAGGCATCAGAGGAGTCATCTCCAAGGAAACGATGTATCTCTTCAAGTGTGGGTGGTAATCCAGTGAGATCAAAACTGAGCCGTCGGAT
This sequence comes from Candidatus Poribacteria bacterium, assembly GCA_965205025.1. Lineage (GTDB taxonomy): Bacteria > Poribacteria > WGA-4E > WGA-4E > WGA-3G > MSPOR6. The sequence goes on along the minus strand of CBDBFU010000004.1, from coordinate 149,979 downwards.
AAGTGTTCGTTTATCAGCTTGTTTGGCTGGTTGTAAACCCTCATTTTCCAGTAGTGATAGTACAAATGCATCAATTGGATTATTGATCCACTCTGGATTTTTCACTTTAGGAGGCGTAGGACGTACAGGTGTGGTAAATGCCCAATGATCTTCCCATTTTGCCCCTTGGTTAATCCATTGTTTGATTAGATCAATCTGTTCAGGGGTAAGTGTCTTGTTGAATCCTGCGGGTGGCATTTTATAGTTTTCGTCATTAGAAGCGATACGTAGATAGAGTTCGCTCTCATCTGGTTTTTCTGGAACGAGAACAGGATATCCGCTGGGTTCGGAGAATGCACCTTCTTTTGTGTCAAGTCTGAGATTTGCTTGTCGTGCTTTCTCGTCTGGACCGTGACACGCGTAGCAATTATCCGATAATATTGTACGGATATGCTGGTTATAATCTACGGTTTTTAATGGGGTTTCATGATGATCTGCAGATGCGTGATGAAGTCCAAAAACGATTAGAGATAGACATAACATCACACAGAATAGTGGAATGGAACTATTAGCACTTTTCACTGGAATTCACTCCCTTTTCTTTCTGGCTTTTCAAACTGAAATTGTTTTAGTAGGATTGTGTTAAATAACGTCATAGCAAACAAAAGGTTTAAATATAAGTGTCATTCTAAATAATGAGAGTCTTATTGTCAATTACATTTTGGATAAATAGGTTAGTTTTCTCTTGTTATAATGCTTATATACGGTTCTGTAGATAAGAAATGTATAGTATTCAGTATGGAACTTATAGATATGTATTTTCAGTAGTGAATAAATTATGTAAGAAATACAACAACATTTTCATTTGTAATGTTATTGTAGAAATATGGAATATGTAGTATACTTTATAAATAGTGATGTTCCAACAGGAATTCTTGACAATACAATGTTAGACCATTATAAAAATCTAATATCAGGAGATCTGTGTGCCTACTATTACCCACACTAAAATACAAGAGTTAGTATCTAAACTTCCTGAATCCAAACTACCATTAGCATACCGTTTGTTAAGCGAATTAACCGATGGTGGAGAATCACCTCAAGAAAAATTTCTGCGTCTATCTGTTAAAGAACGTCGACAACTGTTATCACAACAAGCAGAACAACTAAAGACACACTATGAAGATACAACAACTGAACGATCTGATTGGCAGACTGGTGAATTTATAGATGAATCCGAAGCGCGGAGAAATATGGATTGCAAATCTTGATCCTACCCTTGGTACAGAAATTCGTAAGACACGTCCGGTTATTGTAATAAGTTCTGACGAGATTGGTATATTACCTATTCGACTTGTAGCTCCAATCACCGAATGGAAGACTTCTTTTGCAGATAATGTTTGGCATGTTAAGTTAGATCCCGATTTAAATAATAACTTAGTTAAATCTTCTGCAGTTGATACATTACAACTTCGAGGACTTGATACCCAGAGATTTACTGTAAAAATAGGAGAATTACCTCAGTCAATAATGGATCTAATTGTTATTGCGATCACCACTATAATAGATTTTGAAATATAATAATTTGGGATTCTACACCTACAACCATTTATTATACAAGAACTTCACACTTTCTAAAATTCCTTACTCTCCTATTTCTGTTCCAATTTCTCAAAAATGATTACATGTTGCCACGGTAAACCATAGAGTGAATCTACCCAGACAAGCGGATGTGGGGTTGCTTCCTTAAGAACCTGTAACTCACTCATCTTATGGAGTGGTTTAATTGGTACATTCGGATCTTCGGCACGGTATTCAACGAACACAACTCTTCCACCTGGTTTGACACCACGACAGATGTTTTGCATCATTTCATACGGATGCGAAAATTCATGGTATACATCCACCATAATAGCGACATCAACAGAATTCGGTGGTAGTTTCGGATCTTCGATTGTACCCAATATACCTTTTACGTTTGTGATGCCGGCTTCTTTCATGTTTACATCAAGAATATCAAGCATCTCCTGTTGTATTTCCACACCGTATATTAGTCCTGTGTCACCGATCTTTGGTGAGATTCGTCTGGCGATATAACCTGTTCCAATACCGATATCTGCTACGACATCTCCTGCTTTGAAATTGATTAGTTTAATGAGACGACTCGGCATCTCTTCAATTTCGCGTTCAGGACGTTCTAACCATTCAGCACCGTGATGTCCCATAACCTTTGAAATCTCGCGCCCCATATAGATTTTACCGATACCATCACGAGTAGGGGGTTGCCGTGTATATAATGTACTGGTTGGCCGTGAGGAACCAGTTTCTTTATGTGAATCTCCCTGTGGTGTGGTTGCAGTATGGTTTAGTAGAAACAGAATACAAACAACGAAAGGAAATGCCTTTGTAAGGTTGGATATACGAGTTGTGTTCTCAACTATCAGACTTTTTAACTTCATTTGTGTTACCACCTTCCGAGGTAGAGTTGTCGGTTTTCCATTGGAATTGGGACCCGAATTCCCTTCTGGCGTTGCGAGTCAACGATTGCAAAGACCATTTCTGTACTGCGATGTGCGAGTTGTATGTTGCCTTGTGTCTCAGTATCGGTTTCTATTGCTTCAACGATATCTTCAATACAACCGACAGTACCGCTTTTTCGCTCAAATTGTGGGAATTGTGCATCTAATATTTCATTAAATTGTCCTTGCCGTTTTCTTAGTTCAAAACCGAGACCATTGTTTAGAGAACGCACTGTACCATCACTACAATTCACTTCGAATTCGTATGCAGTTCCCGGTATACTGATGGCATTAACACCGTTTTTAAACCGAATGAATCCCATTACAATATTTGGATCTGAATCTGTGTGATTGTTCTCGAATTCTGCATCATCAATAGCCACGTTACCTTGTACATATTCGATTGGAGAATCGCTTGCCAGAAAGAGAATTAGGTCGGCAGCATGTGTGTAACCCCACAAAGCTCCTCCGCCTGTATATGAGATGATAGAACGTCGTTCACCGATTTCTCCACTTTCAAGGATTTCACGCATTTTCATATAACCGGGAGTAAAACGTCGTTGTGTGCCGAGGTTGAACTTGATGTTGTATTTCTCACAAACTTCCAACATTGCATCCGCTTCTTCCATAGATGCACAGAGGGGTTTATCGCAATAGATTCCTTTAACTCCATTTTCAGCAGCAAATTGTGTTATCTCTGCGTGGTTACCTGGTCGTGTTGCAATACTAACAATATCAGGCTTTTCTTGAAGAATCATCTCTTGATAGTCAAGGTAGTATTTTGGAATATCCCATTTGTCGCAGACATACTTTGCTTTCTCTTCAACTACATCCGCACCAGCGACTATAGTTGTGCGTTCATAGGCTGTATAACCTGCAGCATGTGAATATGGAAGTGCTCCGTGGGGTGAACCTTTTACCTCTTCATCAATTGTTCCACCCATACGACCACAACCAACAATACATGCTGTATATTCTGTATTATTCATCGGATTTCCTCCGTTGATATTAATTTTGAAGGATCTTGTCTGCTAAGCAGATAATTGGATAACATCATGTTTAACAACTTCCTTAGTATGTCCATAAGAAGCGGTTTGCGTTAATTCTTGTACTTCTGGGGACAATCGCTCAAAGATTGGTTCTGGAATTCCGGATCTGCCTTCATATTGTGGACGATAACGCAATATAAGAAAACGTCTATCCCTGTCCTTAGGCTTCCACTTTAGAACACCGTGTGTTAGCAGCTCTGAAATAACAAGAAAATCACCAGCTTTTGGTGTGAGATTCGTGAAAACATTATCTGGTTCAGGATCAATACCGTCTGGTCCAGGTGTTAGTAGGTCTTCAGGTCGTTCAAATTGACTCTTGTGCGAACCGGGTATGACAATAAGTCCTCCATCACCGGGGTTAACATCTGTGAGATAGAAGAAAGTCACAAAATCGTTGCAATAGATTTGTTGGTTCTTGACTTCGTATCGGGTTAACCAATGTCTCCCTTCCCGTGCACAATGTAGTCCTGCTGGATTTGTACCCATAGGTTGTCTATCTGGGTTGTGTTGTTCAAGTGTAAGTGTTCCTGAGACAAACCTTGGCATCCCAAATGTGAATTCTTTTACAAGAGACCAGATAGCAGGATGAACTGTCATCGCCTCAAGTGAACGGTCAAATGCAAACCCATGTTCATATCTACCACCTTTGCCGGGTTCTAATTCTTTTGGACGCGTTGTGAAACCTTCAGGACGTTCATCAAGTGGCATGTGGATATAACTATCAACAGCCTCTTGTGCTTTTTTCAGCGCCTCTCCTGTAACTGCATTTTTGATGTGTAGGTATCCTGTAACATCAAACAGATAACGTTGTTCTGGTGTCATTCTCCGTTCCTTTTAGGTTAATTGAACATGTTCCTGATTAACAATATCCTTTGTATGTGTATAATGTGCGTGACTTGCGAGTTCAACGGTTTCTGGTGAAAGTCGTTCCATTACTTCAGGTGGGAATGGATCTCTATTTCCTCTGTTATCTTGGAAGAACTGTGTTTTGTAACGTAGGATAAGAAAGCGTCTATACCGTTCCTGCGGTTTCCAGATAAGTACACCATGTGTAAGTAATTCTGACATAACAATTGCATCACCAGCACGAGCTGTTACATTAACAAGTGCAGGGTGGAGTTGTTCCGGTGGGTTTTCTGGATCAGGGAAGAAAATATCGTCTGGTCTATCAAAGTTTGCTTTATGTGAACCGGGTAATACCACTAATCCACCATCACCCGGAAAAACATCAGTAAAATAGAAGAAGATTGCAAAGTCATTGTTATGTATATGTCCATTTTTCACGGTGTAGCGTCGAGTTTGCCAACCACAATCTTCGCGGGCACAATGTAGTTTACCGATTTCTTGGTCGTGTTCAGGAGATTTGGCAACCAAACTACCTCGATTAAAACGTGGTCTATTACTTGTGAGTTCTTTAACAATACCCCATGTTTTTGGATGGAGTGTTAGTGCTTCAAGAGATTTATCAAAGGAAAATCCATTAGAAAAACCGCCACCACCATAGCTAATACCGGGTGGAAGTTCGTTTATAGGTGTTTGGACACACCCTTCAACAGCATCCTGAGTTTTCTGCAATTCTTTTTCGTTCAAGACGTTCTTAAGGTGAAGATAGCCCGTTAAATCAAATAAGTATCGTTGTTTCGGAGTCATAGAAACCTCCACTTTGGCTAATGTTGTGAATTGTACCATATATCTTATATTTTATGAACGAAATTCATTTAATCAGATATGAAGTAGTTAGAATGTCGTAGATCAAACTGTTATATCTTTTACACAACGGAAACCGAGACGATCTTCTGTGTTCACAGGAGGATAGTTATCGCGAGATGTTACCTGCAAGAATCTTGCATCATCGTCCCATGCTCCACCACGCATCACGCGTTCAGTTTCAATAGCCTTATAGTTTTCTACGACATCGGCTATTCTTTCTGCCCCTCCAATCGGATTACATCTTGGAGAATTGGTGTCAATCTGATAGTGATATTTATCCAGACACCAATCTGCAACATTACCTGTCATATCATACAATCCGAATCCGTTTGGTGGATAACTTCCTACAGGTGCAGTCCACTTGTATCCATCATCTACATCCTTATTTGACCGTTCAAGGTCCGTATTTTTATCGGCAAAATTACACTGGGTTCCATCTGGCAGAGCATTACCCCAAGGAAACTCTTGGTAGTCCAAACCTCCGCGTGCAGCCTTTTCCCATTCCGCCTCTGTTGGCAGGCGTTTTCCTAACCATTTCGCATACGACATGGCAGCATACCAACTTACAAACACAACAGGATGTTCCTCGTAACCCTGTGAAATTTGATTATTACGCCAATGTGTTAGGTATCCTTCACTGTATCCTTGATAGACGTTCTCTTTTCTCCATTCTGGATTCTCATTTACGAACATCTTGTATTCTGCATTTGTCACTTCATACATATCAATATAAAATGCATCAACGTATACAGTGTGGAACCCTTTTTCCTCGTCTTTGCCATAGTATTCTATGTTCCCCATCTGGAAGTTTCCTGCAGGGATTAATACCATTCTGTCTAAACCGAGTATATTGTTAGGTGCAGAGTTAATATTATCTGATTGTCTCATTTGTTCTAATGTGTCCTATGATTAACATATTATAACGTGAGTTCGATAAGACACATTGTAACCCGAACTTTTAGTCAACACCAGAGTGCACAAACTGGAAAGTTTGTGCTACAAGACTATCTTCAGGACAAAATTCTGTTTATCGAACTGACATTTTTTATTATCATACTGACGTTATTATACCATTTTTATAAATGTTTACCCATCAACAGTTGTTAAGTCTCTCTTGAAATACTGCACAAACTGGAAGTTTATGCTAAATTTAAGAGACCTTAATTATCAGAAATGGTATAAATATTGTATGATGCATTATATAATGTTTGAAAAAATATATGGAGTATGTTAATGAAACTTGGATTTGTAAGTGCTATTTTACCTGACCAAACATTGGATGAAGTAGTAGGGTTTGCTGCAGAAACTGGTTATGATTGTGTAGAACTGATGTGTTGGCCGAAAGGGAAAGCAGAACGCCGTTATGCGGGGGTAACCCATATAGATGTGGTTACACTTTCTGATGCAGATGTAGATATTATACAGCAATGTGTTTCTGATGCAGGTATAACAATTAGTGGGTTAGGATATTATCCCAATCCTTTAACCCCTGACGAAACTGAGGCGAATATCTATAGTGAACATCTTAAACAGTTGATATTGGCTGCAAAACGATTGTCAGTTGGCATTGTCAATACATTTATTGGGAGAGATCAAACTCGGACGATAGATGAAAATTGGGAGCGGTTTATACTGGTATGGAAACCCTTAATCCAATTTGCTGAAGATAATGGTATACGTATAGGAATTGAAAATTGTCCGATGTTTTTTACAGAAGACGAATGGCCGTCTGGACAAAATCTTGCCTATTCTCCTGACATTTGGGAACGGATGTTTGAAGAGATTCCATCTCCATATTTTGGACTCAACTTTGACCCTTCACATTTTATTTGGCTTCAGATGGACTACTTGAAACCTCTTGTCACCTTTTCTGATCGCATTTTCCATGTACATGCAAAGGATGTGCGTTTGGATAAGGAACGACTGAATCAAGTAGGTATTTTAGCGACTCCACTATCGTATCATACGCCAAAACTTCCTGGACTGGGAGATGTAAATTGGGGTAATTTTTTCTCCACTCTGAGTGAAACTGGATATACAGGTTCAGTCTGTGTTGAAGTTGAAGACCGCGCTTATGAAGACACATTAGAAATGCGACAACGCGCGTTAAGACAGAGTCATATCTTCTTAAGACAATTTATAGGGTAAAAAATGAATACTTATAATTGGATACAAACGGAATACACAGAACTGGAAGAAGCAGGATTGCTGCGTCATCTTCGTACCCTAAGGAGTCCACCAGCAAATACTGTTACAATTGATGAAGACTATGTTGTTATGCTCGGTTCAAATAACTATTTGGGGTTAAGCACCCACCCCAGGGTTATTTCTGCTGCAGCCTCCACAGGGACGATTTATGGTACAGGTGCAAGCGGTTCTCGTCTACTAACAGGGAATACCGAGCTTTACACAACTTTGGAAAATACACTATCCGAATTAAAGAGGACAGAAGCATCATTAGTTTTTAGTTCAGGTTATGCGGCGAACACGAGCATCATTCCTGTGCTTGCTGGAGAAGGAGACCTAATTTTAAGCGACGCACTCAACCATGCAAGTATCATTGATGGATGTCGTCTGAGTCGCGCCACTAAACAGGTCTACAGACACTGTGATGTGGAACATCTTAAATCTCTATTAGAAGAATCTTCAGGTTTTAGACGACGACTTATTGTAACGGATGGTGTTTTCAGTATGGATGGCAACATTGCTCCTTTACAGGATATATACCAACTTTCAAAGGAGTATGATGCCATGCTGTTGGTAGATGATGCTCACGGATTTGGTATATTGGGAAAAAAAGGTAGGGGTACAGTGTCACATTGTGGTTTAGAAGGTGAAGATATTATTCAGATGGGGACGTTGAGTAAAGCAGTAGGAGGATTAGGAGGATATATAGCGGGGAGTCAACAACTGATTGAATTGCTTATCAACAAAGCCCGCGGGTTTATTTTTACGACAGGACTTCCTCCTGCTGTGTTATCTGCTGCAAATACGGCTATAAAGGTAATGAGTTCTACACCCTCTTTACGGAAACAGCTACTGGAGAATGCTGAGACTTTAAGATCAGTACTAACGAGTATCGGCTATACTCTCTTACCCAGTCAGACGCAAATTATACCTGTCATATTAGGAGATGCCAAACGTACAACGGATATTGCTGAAGCACTTATTAAGGAGGATGTGTTTGCCCCTGCAATTCGTCCCCCTGCTGTCCCTGAAGGGACAAGTCGTTTGCGTGTTACTGCTATGGCAACACATACAGATCTTGATATACAGGTTGCTGAACTTGGTTTTAGAAAAGTTTGGAAGCAGTATTATGGAAAATAGAACAAATAAGACAGCACTTTGTATCATCTGGACATAATTACATGTTGATATTTGTAGGTATTTATGTGAAACTATGACAAATACAACTGAAAGAGAATTCAGATTATGAGTAATAAAGCACATGTGATTAATTTTGGAAAAAAAGATCCTATTGACCGTGGTACAGGTGTAAAAACAGTTCCGTTAGCAGGTAAATGGATTGATTCAACATCACTTACTAACGGTGTAACAATATTTGAACCTGGGGCAGCGATTGCCAGACACTACCACAACTGTGATGAGTCTGTTACCATTCTTGAAGGTGAAGCGACATGCGAAGTGGATGGTGAAGTTTACACAATGAATGCGTATGACACAACATTTGTCCCTGCCGGAATACCACATCGTTTTTGGAATGAAAGTGATGCTCCGATGAAGATATTGTGGACATACGCTTCTGTAGAGGTGACTCGTACTTTCACGGACACGGGTGAAACTGTGGGGCATTTGTCTGCGGGTGATCAAGCTGTCGTATCGTAGACGGTGCAAGTAGAGGAGACTTGAGAATGTCCGTACAAAAGTATATTAAAGATAATCAATCATCATTATGTGAATTGCTGCAAGAATTGGTTAGAATTCCTACTGTTAATCCTCCGGGTGAGAATTATGCTGAGATTGTAGAACTACTTGAGGCAAAATGCCAGTCGTTAGGTATGAATACAAGAGTAGTAAAGGTAACCAAAGTTCGAGCTGAAGAGGTTATTTCAAACGCGGCAACCCATCCACGGTTAAATCTTATTGCACGCTGGGATGTTGGTGCTGAAAAGACTGTCCATTTCAACGCTCACTACGATGTTGTTCCTGTAGCTGGAAAATGGCGTTTCAATGATCCTTTTAGTGGAAAGATTGACGGTGATTGGCTGTATGGACGCGGTTCCGATGATATGAAGGATTCTATCGCTGCATTGTTATTTGCCATTGAAGCAATTCAGAAGAATGATATTGAACCACAGTTTAATATTGAATGTTCGTTTACGTGTGATGAAGAGACGGGTGGACAATTAGGTGCGGGATATATTGTTGAAAAGGGATTGGTGGATGCGGATTATGTAGTCATCTGTGAAGGTGGAACGGAGATGAATATCGGAAATGGACACAACGGTGTTCTTTGGTTGGAAATTGATGTACAAGGAAAAGCTGCACACGGATCTCAACCGGATAAAGGAATAAATGCTTTTGAGAAAACTGCAGAACTTGTTTCAGCATTACAACGGGTAAAACGAGGGTTGAAATCACCTGACCGTGCTTTTAAGACGAATGATGGTGCTGAACGTTTTCCAACTATGAATATTGGTGGTACGTTCCATGGTACAGATGGAGATAAGGTAAATACTGTTCCTGCAAATCTTACATTTTCAATTGATAGACGGGTTGTACCGAATGAGAAGTTGGAGTTTGCTGAACTTGAGTTGCGAGAGGCTATTGTAGGTGCGTGTGAATACTATCCTGATTTGAAGGCTGATGTTAAAGCTATTTTGCGTATTGAACCGTGTTTAACGGATACCGATTCACCATTTGCCCAAAGTTTCGCTGATGCAGTACGTACAGTTCGATATCATCAACCTAAATTTAAAAGTACTGCTGGTTTCACAGATTTACATTACTTTGTGAATACAGGTTTACCGGGAATTGGTTATGGACCAAAAGGTGAGAGGGGACATGCGATAAATGAACGTGTACATATTCCTGATCTTGTACGGACATGTGCTATCTATGCTGTCTTTATGACGCGATCAGAATTGTAATAAGGGAATATATAGAATGAAAAATCCAAGACCAGCACCATTAAATGTCATGCCAGACGATCCTACAGGTAAGACGTGGGCATTACCCGAAGGTGCAATTGCACGATTTGGGAAGGGTTTCCATGAGAAAATGGGTAGTAGTTGGATAGCACTTTCGCCAGATTATTCATACTTCACTGTTGGGACCCGTCTTGGTATATGGTGGTATGATATTGCTACAATGACTCCTATAGCCTTGTGGGATACGGATCATGGGATGATTTCAGCTATAGATATCTCTCCTGATGGAAAATTGATTGCAATTGCCAACTGTAATGGAATTATTAAAATAATGGATATTAAGAGTGGTGACTTGATTACCCAGATAAAACGTTCTGAAGACCGTAATATTTATTCACATATTGTTTTTTCTCCAGATTCAAAACGGCTTGCCACTGCAATTCGAAGTAGATTAGTAGAAATCATAGATATTCAAAATGGTGAATGTATTTCTCAGATGGATTGGGGTACGGAGAAGGACGGTTCATATCGTATTCTCCAATTTGGGTTCTCTCCAGATGGAGAACACCTTACTGCCACAGTAGGTAGGCAAACTTACTTTTGGAATCCCAATACAGGTGAAATTGCTAAGATTCTTGAAGGTAGGAATTTTACTTTTACTTTAGATAACAACTTATTGGTAAGTGAGAATCATTATGTAATACCTGATACTACCCCACCCCGTGGTGCAACCTCTATTTCAGTATGGGATAATAATACATGGGAACTTGTAAGGACGTTATCGGAAGAACATTACCTCAAAGGGAGTAAAGCAATTTCACCGTGTAGTCAATTTCTTACAATAAGTGACTTCAATAATACAGTACAGGTATGGAATTTAAAAACAGGTACACTGGAAGAATCGTATGATTATTTTAGTGGATATGTCATAAAGTTGTTCTATTTAGATGATGAAACCATATTATCAATCGAGTCGAACGAAGAAACTTATACAGTATGGAATGTAAAAGAATGTGAAAAATTACAGACCTATGAAAAACAAGATGACAGAATCGGTTATCATTGGTTTTTCAAACGTCCTGAATTATTTATTGCACATACCTTATCGCAAAAGACTACAGTTTCTGAGGAAATATATACCTTCTCAACACTTCACGAACCTATGAGTTTTCCCAAATCTATCTCATTCTCACCAGACAGAAACACGCTCGCAATCAAAGGTAAATTAAAAGGTATAGGTTTATGTGATATTACAAGTAAACAGACACAGCATATATTAATCCATAATGAACCGGTTGATGCAATCACGTATTTACCTTGTGGAGACATCCTTGCTATAGGTAGCGACCGGGGATTTAACAGTAGCAGTGTAAATTACAAGGTGTGGGATATTAACCATACAAGTGAGGATCTAATTGCTGAATTTACGACAATGGAGTTAGGTCGGCATACCTTTGCATTTATAGACTCCAAAATCGCATTTGGTGGTAAAGATGGAAGACTTTATCTGTGGCAACCTAAAGAGAATACAGAGCCAAGATCACTAATAGGACATACGAAAACTATATGGTCCCTGGCATTTTCATCAGATGGAACTCGTCTGCTCAGTGGATCAATCGACAACACAGTCAGACTCTGGGATGTTGAATTGGGAGAAGAAATTGCAACTTTGCCCTCTGAGAAACCGATGACAACTTTTGCATTGGCATTTTCTCCATGTAATACCGTGATTGTAGGTGGGATGTTCGAAGAAATTCGTTTGTGGTGTGCTGAAACACTTACACCGTTACACACAATTCCACAAACAAAGAGTGGTGAAAAACCTTATGCTCTTGCATTTTCACCGTGTGGACGATACCTTGCTTCTGGAACTTGGTGGCAAAGAGGCATGGATAAGATGGCAATCCGTATTTGGGATATTGAAACCAGAGAAAATATCACAACCTTCTGGGGACATAACACTGATATTCAAACATTAACATTTTCACCAGATGGAACATTGTTGGCGAGTGGTGGTTTTGATGGAACAACCTTGTTATGGAATCTCAAGTCGATTACTTCTTAAAGTTTATGTCTTGTACTATGATATTGATAACAGGGGAGTAAAATGTCTGAACCTGCAAAGATGAATGTCGTACCAGATGATCCTATTGGAAATACGTGGGCATTACCAGAAGGTGCAATTGCACGATTTGGGAAGGGAGCGTACTCTCGGACATCGATTTTGGGGGATGTTGCTCTATCTCCTTGTGGAAACTATTTCGCGGCAGGTACAGGGACAGGATTATGGTGGTATGATGTTTCTACAATGTCTCCAGTATCGTTATGGGAAACGGAACGTGGTCTTATCTCTGCCGTGGATATTTCATTTGATGGTATGTTAGTTGCTACCGCTAATTGGGGATGGTGATGTTAAGGTTTTTGATATCCAAAACGGTGAATGTATTGCTAAGATGAAACGTAGTAAAAATTTCACTACTAAATTAATAGCTTTCTCACCAGATAACCAGAGAATTGCTATCCCCGTAGACAAGCAGGGCAAAATTGAGATATTTGATACTAAGAATGGTGAGTGTCTTTTACAAATTGAACTGGATGTCCGAAATGAAAAATGGGATAGTCTATCTCAACTTGCATTTTCTCCGAATAGTGAAATCCTCGCTGCGACATGGGAAATTCCAGTGGAATCGGATGGTCACATCGTTAGTATAGCAACGCATAATCCGCAGACTTATCTCTATCACACAGAAACTGGAAAACAGATTGCCAAAATTAATGGAGGAGAGTTTACATTCTCACCTGATAGCAGATTCATAGCTTATGTATGTACGGATGGAAACAGGAGAAGAACTAAGGGGGTTCCCTGTTTTATTTCTGTCTTGGAGATAGAATCAGGTGAACGAGTTGCTTATTTTAAGAGGCATGACAAACCTGTAACAAGTATCACATTTTCACCTTGTGGTAGGTTTCTTGTGTCCTGTGATAATGGCGGAACGCTGCGGAAATGGGAATTATTAACCAGTAAAGAGAAGAAGGTGTACCATTATAACACATCTTCATCAAAAAATTGGCTACAGAAATTAATACGGAAGATTGGAAAAAAGAACGATTCAAAGAAAGTTGCCCAAAAGGCATATTCAATTAAAACGTACTATCCACCTGATGGAGGTCTATATTCTACCGTATTACCACACGGAACAGAGGTGATGGAAGTGTGGGATGTCGAATCTCACGAAAAAGCAAGAATGTATGAACTTCAGGTTGAAAGTATAGGACATGGATGGTTTTCAAAATGTCCAGAACTGGCAATTGCTCACACACTTAAGAATATAGAGGATAGAACCGATGAACATATTACTTTCGAATCACTCCGGGTTGCTACCTGTTATCCTGAACCGATTGTTTTCTCTCCAGATGGGAACACATTAGCAAGTACAGGTGTTTGGAATGCGATGGTATTATGGGATGTTGAAAGTAAGAAGGTACATGCAACATTGGCGAAAAAAGGATCAATTGATTATTTCACCTATTTGGACAATGGTAACTTATTGATTGCTAACAGATACGATGAATATACCTTACAAGTATGGGAATTAGGTGAACCAGACAACTTATTAATTGGCAGCTTTTCAGATCAAGGTTTGCGAAGTCCTATAGCATTTGATCCAACAGGGGAACGTTTGGCAATTGATTGCAAAAGCTCAAGTAAGGTGCAAATACCAATTATATGGAATATTGAATCTGATAAAAAGGTAGAAATAGATACGGGTTTAGAGGATAGTATTACTTCTATGACTTTTACATCGGATGGTAACCAATTGGTAATTGGGAGTTGGGATGGAAATGTGCAGCTGTGGGAGGGTAATGTTGGGAAAGAAATTGCTTCAGTTGAAACTCCTGATACAATTAATTCACTCACATCTTCTCCAAGTGGAAATATGATAGCTGCAGGTATATATAAGAGTATATATTTTTGGGGATCTGAAGATCTAAGTCAAATTCGTATAATTCAACAACCGGCAGGTGAATCCTACCCATATTCACTCGCATTTTCTCCATGTGGCAAATATTTGGCATCAGGCACTTGGTGGAAAAGAGGTATGAAGAAGATGTCAATCCGTTTATGGGATGTTGCTACTGGTGAGAATATCCATACCTTCAAGGGACATACAACAGATATACAGTCTCTTACCTTTTCACCTGATGGAACATTACTTGCAAGTGGGAGCTATGACGGAACTATTCTACTATGGGATGTGAAGTCTATATTAAATACGTAGCTTTCAAATAGAATTAACATTATCCGTTTTATTGAAAATGCTGAAGGGTTGATCCTGTATAATGAATAAAAGATTTCAACGTCACATTGAAGATTTTATTTGCGGAAAATGCGGTTTATCTGTCGTAGGTGACGGTTATACTAATCACTGTCCCGAATGTCTTTGGAGTCAGCATGTTGATGTCAATCCTGGGGATCGTGCTGAAACTTGTCACGGGTTAATGGAACCTATTGGGTATACGCATAAACAGGGTGATTATATACTTTCTCATAAGTGTATATTGTGTGGGATTATAAGAAGGAATAAGGTATCAAAGAATGATAATTTTGAAGCTATTCTTAATCTACAAGGAGTAATAAATGAGTAAGAAAGCGATTCTATCAATTGGAGCGATTGTTGTTGCTGTAATTGCAGCTGTTGCTTTAGGAGTTCTACTTTACTTAACATCTGAGGAACTCAAACTGACGCAAAATGATCTAAATACTACTAACACAAAATTGAAAACGACTGAATCAAATAAAGCCGATGTTGAAAAGAAGCTAACTGAAACCGAGAAATCTTTGAAGAGCACTCAGGAAGAGTTGACTCAAACGAAAGAGATCTTGGAAAATGAGAGTGAAGCTGCTCGGAAAATAGCCGCTGAACGGAACAAACTACAACAGGATAAAACTAATCTTGAAACTGAAAAGGAAAGTCTACGTGCAAAATTGACAGAAATTGAATCGGAGCTACAACGTATTCGGGAGCAGTCACAACGTTCAATTGCTGCTATTCAGGACAGGTTTAAAGACACTGTAGGTGCTGTGTTGGATGAGGCTGGACGGTTAACGCTTGATGTGAAGGGGAAAATATTGTTTGAGACCGGTAGTGCTGTACTGAGTAAGGAAGGTAAAGCACTTTTAGATGCAATTGCTGAAGAAGTGTTGCTCAATGAAGATTATACTTCTTATGCGATACGTGTTGAAGGACATACAGATAATAACCCAATTGCGGGTTCAGCACTTCGGAACTGGGATCTATCAACACAACGTTCTATATCTGCGGTTAAGTATTTACAGGAAAATGCTAAAGTTACCCCAGAACGTCTATCAGGAACAGGTTATGCTTTCTACCAACCGATAGATAAAGCGGAAACGGCGGAAGCGAAGGCAAAAAATCGTCGGATTGAAATTATCCTCGTTCCTCCACAAGATTTCTTATCCGAGTTGCTGCAGTCACTTCAAAGTGTAATGGAATCAATTGAGGAAAAACAGTAGTCTATTCTTTTGGAGTCTCTGTATTGGTAGATTTATTTTTTGCCTGAGATGCGAGTCTTGCTGCTTGTCGTGCCAGTCGATTTGCTCCTGCTATCTGCTCAATCATCTTTTTATTCGTCCATGAAACAGAAAACAGATAACGGGTTTCTTCTGGTTTGTTAAGTGTATCAACACCAACTGCTACTTGAAGTCCTGTATCAGCAGTATGGCGTAAACCTGTGTTTATGCCTTTTCCATCATATTCCAGATATAGTTTTATATCCCCTCTTGTGAATGATGGATGAAACCCCGTACTCACGCCGCCAAACACGCCGATATTTTGATCTACTAATGCAAATCGATGATTGCCTATCCCGATATGTCCCATAAAAATTGGAAGTTTGGGTATGGTAAAGGTTTTACTGATTACAAGAAAAGCCGATTGTGTTTGGTAAGTTTCCCATTTTGGAGGAATCTTGTCACCCAGATTCTCCACACCTAATGCAATATTGGGTATCAATCCTGATTCTGCTATGAGTTGTGCCTTTAGGTGTGCTAATGATCTGCTGTGTAATCCATTATTTATCTCTAACAGGTGCACCAGACCAATTTCTAATCTATCAAACATCCCAAAGTTAACTCTGAAAGCTGTGACATCCCGCGATAATGAGGGTTCATTGAGGAAGGAAGTATTCACACCTACTCCGAATATACCATGTTTTAATATCTCACCTGTGGGAATATCTACTAAACCACTATCTTTGAAGATATCTCCTCTAACGATTGGAGAGAATAATAAGTATATACTCAATATTAAAGAGAATAAGGTCAGGTATCGTATCATAGGCAGTATGATTGACTATTCCATGTATTTGATACCATTGGGTGTACCGATAATGACTCTATCTGCACGATCTACGAAAATACCGTTTTCAACAACACCGGGGATATTGTTTAGCTGCAGTTCTACTTTCTCAGGTTCAGGGATTTCATCAAAGTGGCAATCAAGAATATAATTCCCGTTATCAGTAATCAATGGATTATCTATTCCACCACGTAAGTCAGATTTACCACATATTTTATCAACTTCCCGTTGCGTAGCTTCCCATCCGAATTTAATTATCTCTACAGGTAATGCAAATGTTGATCCAAGAACTTGAGACACCTTACTTTCATCTACAACAATAACGATCCGTTTTGAGGCATTTGCGAGAATCTTCTCTCTAACCAAGGCAGCACCACCACCCTTGATGAGATTCAGGTGTGCATCCACCTCATCAGCACCATCAATCGTGAGTTCTATTGTAGGATGTTTAGCCAGTGAAGAAAGTGGAATGTTCTGTTCTGTGGCAATCTTCTCTGTACCCTCAGATGTAGGTATTCCAATGATATTTAGACCATCCCGTACCATTTCCCCAAGTTTCAACAGGGTATAGTAGACAGTTGATCCTGTGCCTAAGCCGAGAATCATCCCGCCCTTAACTTCCTCAGTTGCTTTTTCTGCGGCAATCTTCTTTTGTTGTTCTGTGTTCATTTTATAATTCTATCCGTCTATTATCTTCTATTGATTGTGCTGCTGCAAGACTTATCCTGATTGCAGAAAGGGCAACTTCAACATCTTTAAAACATGGGTCATTCTCATTAGAATCTTGTATTTCTGATAGCCATAGTTCCTGTAGAGAGGGTTGCGGAGTTTTATTGATCGGTAATTCAGAGACTCCCTCTGGTGTTGAACAGTGCCACCCGTTGCCTTCGTTGATAAGCGTTCCATTGGTGAGGACATATCGTTGGTGTTGCTGTGATTCACTAATATCAATGCCACCTGCCCAACTCCACTGACCGATACCACCCTGTTTGAATACAATAGTAACAGTATTAACGAAACGATTATACTGTCCCGTTTCAGTTAATCCTTGATAACATGCTGCACCTTCTACCCACGCGGCTTCACCGAACAGATCCACAACAGGATAAATATGGTAGATGAAGAAATGTGTGGGTATTCCAGATACAGGTAGGTTGAATAGAATTTCAGGACGTGCTCCACGACCTGGCGTTAATCGGACAAATGAGGATAGTAGTAAATCACCAAGTTCTTCTGTTTTCTGTCTTAGCGATTCATGTGTATTTGAGATTACCTCTGGATGGGAAACACGTAAAACACGTCTCCGTGCTTTGGCGAGGTTTATGGCTTGTTCACCTTGGTTAACATTGTTAGCAAGAGGATATTCAACAAAAACATGCTTATCAGCTTGCAATGCTTCAAGGGTAATATCACCATGACTATCATTGTGAGTACAGATAACTACACCATCTATTTCATCTTGCTGTAATAGATCTTTCCATTTTGGGATGTATTTAGTATTGAACTCTGTGGAAAGTTGACTGCCGGTTTGCTCGTTTCTGGAGGTAATGGCACAGATGTTAACTGCTTCTATAGATGAGAATTGCTTGAGGTGATGGCGTGCCATTCCTCCGGATCCAATTATACCGATATTAATTGTCGTAGTTCTCCTATATGAAATTCAGATAAATTGACTTGTGATTTCTATTTTTGTCTTGTTTAAAATAAAAAAGAAGTTATGCCCACCCTTGACTTTCACCACCGACACGGGTTTTACTAATTTTCTCGTAGTAACCACTTTTTCGGTATGCAGTTAGTGGGTGTGGATCTCGTCCCATTTCCAAACGAACCTGTTCAAGTAAAGGGTTCACATCAGTTTCGTTTGCCCGTTGCAGAATACCCTCAGCTTCCACAATATCTGCAGCATCTTGTGCTTCCGCTAATGCTTCACGATCAACTAACAATGCCTTTGCGTAAGCCTTTTGCAGATTACATACTGATTGAATGCTTGCTTCGACTTTAGGTTTCAAATTATGACTTTGATCAATCATGTATGCGATATCGGTTTCAGTATCAGGATCAAGTTCAGCAGCAACGAGTTCAGTGTAGATTAAAAAGAGTTCTTGCGGGTTGATGGAGCCAACAGTAAGATCATCATCAGCGTATTTTCGGCAATTGAAGTGGAATCCTCCAAGTTTACCTTCATCAATAAGATATGCAACGATAAATTCGATATTGACACCTTGAGGGTGATGACCCAAATCCACCAAGACTTGTGCTTTTGAACCGAGTTTTGTTGCCATCAGGTAAGCGGTACCCCAATCAGCCAAATCGGTGTGATAGAATGCAGGTTCAAAAAACTTATACTCGATTAACATACGAGTTGCATCAGGAAGTGCATCATATACTTCACTTAATGCATCAAACATCCACTGTTTCCGTTTTCTGAAGTTTGCTTGTCCGGGAAAGTTTGTGCCATCTGCAAACCAAAGACTCAGTAAGTCTGAACCTGTTTTTTCCATAATGTCAACACATTCTAACATATGATCAATTGCAAGACGACGTATGTCTGAATGTGGATTGCATACACTACCGAGTTTGTATTCTTGATCTTGGAATACATTTGGGTTTATTGCTCCGATTCCGATACCTACATCCGCGGCATACTGTTTTAATGCACCCCAATCGTCTGTTTTATCCCACGGTATGTGTAAAGCGACAGTAGGTGAAACACCTGTGAATTTGTGAACGGTGGCAGCATCTTCGAGACGTTCCGCAGCGTTTCTGGCTGCGCCGGGTTGTTCAAATACACCGAATCGTGTCCCCGAATTCCCGTAACCCCATGACGGTGTTTCTATATGTTGTTGTTTGAGATATGTCTTAATAGTCTCTATCTGAATTCCCTGTTTCTCTAATGTTTCAGCTAACAGGTTATAGGCAGGACTGCTACTCATTAGGTTTCTCCTGATTTGTAAGGCATAATTTGCAGGTAATTATATCATATTTGAGATTATTCTGTAAAGATATGGGTTATAGGTACCACGGTTATTTAGTTTCAACTCTGCAGGGAATTTTATCACTCAGGTTAATGTTGAAATATAGATATTTCGTGAAATATCATTAAATATCTACTATACTTCACTTTATACATCATTTTTTTAAACCTAAATCCAAAAAGTTGTCCTCATTATAACTGAATCTAATTGGGAGATAATTCATGGAATACAATTTTATTGTACCAAACACATACACAGATGAAGAACTGGTTCACCATGTCCAAAGTCGTAATGAAGCAGCATTCGCAGAATTAATGTCACGATACAGTCCCAGAATTTGGAACTTAATTGTTCAAAACTCAAGGCAGCGACGTGATGCTGAAGAGATCCTAATGGATATCTGGTTTACAGTTTGGGACAATATTATCGGACTTCGGAAAACAGAGAGTTTTGGTGGATGGTTACGACGGATTGCCTATACTGCATGCAACAGATATTATGCCTCTAATACTAAGAGGAACACAGAAGTATTACAGAACTACGATGACATTGCATTACTAATTGATAGAGAAGCTGAGCAACGTTTTCATGAAGCAAGAATCCGATCTGATGCTATAGAGGCTGTAAAACATCTTCCGCATAAAGTCCGTTCTATTGCCATAATGTATTATCTTGATCTGTACAGCATAAAAGAGATTTCAGATGAATTGGATATTCCAATTGGAACAGTTAAATCAAGACTAAGTGAAATTAGGAAACTTCTTCGTAAAGAATTTCAGATGGAACCTATAGAGGGGGAAAATATGTCAGATAAAGTAGATTATTCAAAAGAATTAAGAAGTGATAGTCCTTCAAATAAACATGGTAATTTTAGTACTAAATCAACAAATAAAGAATTTGTTCATCTACACAATCATAGTGAATATAGTCTACTTGATGGTGCATGTAGAATTCCAGATATGGTACGTTGGGCAGTTGAGAATAGTTCACCTGCATTAGCATTGACAGATCATGGGAATATGTTCGGTTCGATTGAGTTTTACAGAACTGCAAGAGATGAAGGTGTTAACCCAATTATTGGATGCGAGGTAAATGTTAAGAAAGAAGATTCATCAAACGTCGTGAAGGGGGAAGGGACATCTTACGAACTTACTTTACTGGCTGAGAATAACGAAGGATATCATAATCTATTAGAATTGACATCATTGGGTTATACACATGGATTTCATAGGAAACCATACATCAATATGGAAATGTTACGGGAATATCACTCTGGTATTATCGCTCTTACAGGATGTATTAATGGAATAATACCAAAACTAATTTATTCAAATCAGAGTGATGAAGCCATTCGTAATCTATTGACATTAAAGGATATTATGGGTGAAGATCATCTCTATGTTGAGATACAGAACCATTATATAGATCAAGAGATGGCAGTATATCCTAAAATGGTGGAATTTGCCAAAGAGTATAATATTCCAATAGTCGGAACAAATGACTGTCACTATCTTAGAAAATCTGACCATAGAATGCATGATATACTACTCTGTATTAAAGGAAAGAAATCTGTCAACGATCCAGATCGTGTGCGATTCAACAACCATTTTTACTTTAAGAATGTTGAGGAAATGCAGGATGCCCTAAAGGATTATCCATCTGAAGCTATTATTAATACACTTGAGATAGCCGAACGTTGTAACTTACGACTTAACTACGATGATCGAGTGATACCCAAGTTTGATGTTCCTGAAGGATATACACAGAAAACTTACTTAAGGAAACTTTGTTATGACGGGTTATATGAAAAATACGGGAGTCATCTCTCTGATCCAATTCGAAAACGAATGGATTACGAATTAGATATAATAGAAAAGACAGGCAGTGCTGACATTTTCTTAATCGTTTCAGATTATGTTAATTATGCGAAGAAACAAGGACACCTAATGTCAGCTCGCGGTACTGCAGCGAGTAGTCTTGCCTTATATGCATTGGGTGTAATTAACTTTAATCCAATGGATTATGGGTGTTTATTCGAAAGATTCCTAAACCTTGATAGGATGAAATCACCTGATATTGACATTGATTTTGCTGATAATGCTCTTGACGATGTGATAGATTATATCGTAAGAAAATACGGGCATGATTCTGTAGGGAAAATCGCAGCCTTCACAACATTTAGGGCAAGAGATGCTATAAAAAATGTTGGACGTGTTCTGGAAATTTCAAATGAGAAAATTAAGGAGTTGATTGATCTTGTTCCAGGTATAAGTATTTCTCTTGATGAAATAATAAAACGAGATACAGAATTTCAAAGACTTGTAGAACTACCTGAGAATAAAGAATTAATCGAAATTAGTAGAGCAATAGAAGGAATGAAACATCATGTCTTCACCCATGCATCTGCAATCGCGATTGCAAACGGTCCACTCACTGGATACGTGCCTCTCTTTAAGGATCGAAAGGGGCAAATAGCAGCTCAGTTTGGAAGTAAAGACATTAAAAATATAGGGTTAGTAAGATTTGACTCACTCGGTGTACGGAGTCTATCAGAAACTGCAGACTGTTTGGAAATGATTTCAGAGAATCATAAAGTCAAGATTAATCTTGAAGATATCCCACTTGATGATATAACAACTTATACACTATTTAGTGAAGGATTACTTGCCGGTATATTTCAATTTGATACATCACAAGATTTTAAACAGGTCGTAGCAGAGTTAAGACCTGAGAACTTCGAAGAATTCTCTGCTATCCTTACCCTGTATCGTCCTGCACCTATTCATAACGGGGATCTTCAATTGTTCATAGAACGTAAACATGGCAATCAACCGATAGAATACATACATACATCCCTTGAACCAGTCTTGAAGAATACATACGGTATCTGTTTATATCAAGAACAGGTTATGCAGATTGTATGTGATGTAGCGGGATTTTCTCTTGGTAAGGCAGAAATACTGCGGAATGCAATAGGTAAAAGGGATGAATTTACAACAAATGAATTACATTCCGATTTCATAAGCGGTTCAATGAATAATGGTATGATAAGAGATGATGCTCAAGAAATATTTGACTATCTGAAAACTGTTGGGGAGTATGCTTTTAACAGATCACATGCTATTTCTTATTCATTGTTAGCCTATAGGATGGCATATCTCAAAGTTCATTATCCGCATGAATTTATGACAGCAATAATGAATAGCGAGATCACAGATTCAGAGAAAATTCAGCTTTACAAAGCAGAATGTTCAAGACTCAAAGATTTCTTGGATGTAGAAATCAACCTACTTCCATTAGATATCAACTATAGTTCAAAAGACTTCACAATAGACGGAAAGAGTATCCGAGTTGGTCTACTCACTATTGACGAACTTAATGAAGAAATAGTTGATTCGATTATTACAGAAAGAAATCGTAACGGTATATTTATTTCAATTTCTGACTTCAAAGATCGTTTTGGAGAGGATGCAATTAATAATGAAATAATTAATCACATTGTTTCATCAGGAGCATTTGATACATTACCTGAATAATCCATTTTACTTGTACTTTGATAGATTAGGAGATAGATTCCTAAAAAAGATATATTTGGAAAGTTAGAGAATTTAGACATAAAATAAGGCAGATAGGAGTTTATCCATCTGCCTTATTTGGTAGGTATTGTAAGGAAATTATCTATTGAAGAGGAAAGATCGAGAAGATATTAATGCCCAAAGCAGGTCTTCAGTATCATCTCGCCTTGTTGATTCTTCAGTAAGATGTGTTAATGCTGTATCAAGTTCCACTTCACTCGGGTAACGACTTAGTGTCATTAGATACAATTCGTTAACGAGATCTTTTGGTGGCAACTTTTCTCCCGTCTTCGGTTTAAGAAGTTGTGTGATTGTACCTTTCCGTGCATTCAACTTCTCATTCATATTTTGAGAGTTTATGATATGTAATGCCTGTGTCAGTGTCGGTTCAAGTAATGGATCTAAGTTGCCTAAGAATTCCCTGTCAGAACGTCCAAAAAGATTAAGGAAACGTGAACTGACGGGTAGTGGTACTTCAATTGCTCGCGTGCCGTCAGGATACCGTCCAAATTTCTGTGATGTCCCAGTAACATCGTTTAGCACATCCAGTAAAACTTGTGCCATGAGAGGTCTTGGCATGAAACGCGAGAAGAATCTATCATCCAATTCATTTGTTTCATTCGGTGCTGCTGACAGTTGATAGGTGCGTGAATTTAGAATTAGTTTGATGATATGTTTGGTATCGTATCCACTTCGTATAAATTCCTCTGCTAACGCTTCTAATAGTCCTTCAACACTTGCGGGTGTTGTTGCACGCATATCATCTACAGGATCAACGATACCTCTACCAAAATAGTAGCTCCATAGACGGTTAACCGTAGCTTTTGCAAAATATGGATTTGAATCATCAATAATCCAGTCCGCGAGATGGTTGATAGCATCTGGTCTATATGCCTCTGGTAATGTATTTCCTCCGAGGAATGTTGGTACAGCTACCTGTCCTCTATTTCCTTGAACAGATTGATTTATGACCCGTCCACCAGGATTGTGGTAAACAACGAGCTCTTGATATATTTCACCACCACGAGTATTGACTTTACCAGTGAATGCAGCAAAGTTCCAATAATCATCAGTTGTCCATTCGTCAAATGGGTGTTTATGACATCTGGCACAACTTAGGCGTATACCTAAGAAGACTTGTGCTGTGGTTTCTGCTCTACCTGAAGGTTGGCGTTCAATACGATAATAGTTTGTAGGTCCATGCTGATATGTACTCCCTCGTGCAGTAATGATTTCATGGACAAATTGGTTGTAGGGTTTATCTTCTGCGACTGAATCTCTTATGTATTCATGGAATAGGGTTGCAGCTCTATCTCCATATTGTCCATTTCCAAGTCTACGTGGATGCACCCGTAACATATCTGCCTTTTTCAGTGTCCGGAGGTCAACCCATTCAGGTGTGTTCATTAGGGTATCAATCAGTACGGATCGTTTATCTGGATTTTCGTCGTTGAGAAATGTACGAACTTCTTCAGTGGTAGGTAATTTTCCAACTGTGTCCAAATAAATTCTACGAATAAATACTTCATCCGATGAGAGTTCAGAGGGACGGACGTTTAGTTTATTAAGTTTCGCTGCAACAAAATCGTCAATGAAGTTATTCTTTTGCAATTCAGAATAAGGTTCACCATCTGATTCTCGTGGAACAGTAATGAATGTAGACGAGACCACACCTAAGTATCGTGCTAAGACAGCAGTTCCACCCCACCGTTCGCTCGTTACCAATCCATTTTCTGTGACAGCTGCAACAGGTTCGTCCTTAGATTCGAAGACGGCATGGTGAGTTACATCTTCTATCGAACCATCTGTAAAATGTGCGATGACTTTTAACTGTTTTGTTTCTCCGACAGTATTAAAGACAGCCTCATTTGGTTGCATCTCAAGTTTATCCAAACGGGGTTCATCAGGTGAGAAGGGAGCTCCTGCAGAAATCCAACGAAGAATTGTATCTGCTTCATCAGAATCAGGTTCAAATCTCATACCACCAGCATGTGGAATTTGTCCTGTGGGTTTAAGATATAGTAGACTCTGATCTGGTTCAATTAGGTTGATCCGTCTACCACGATTATGGAATACAATTGGTTTATGATCCGATTCAGGATTGAGGGTGAGAAGAGATAGATTTAACCCACCTTGTCCGCCAAATTTTCCGTGGCATAATCCTGCGGAACATCCTTGCTTATCAAGAATAGGTGCGATATCTTTGAGGAAAAGAGGTGTACGTTCGGTTACTTCGTCATCGGGTTGGGTTTCACTATTTGCTTGTCCCCAACAAATTGTTGGAGCAGCCATATATGTATATGCAGTGATTGCACATACTATCAGAAGGGGTATAGTGATTTTCCATCTAACGCTTTTCATATCGTCTCTCCTTCCCAAATAAGGGAATTCGTATCGATGTTTTATCACATAGCAAGTATCGTAATGTGATCTCTCTGGTATTCAATATGAATATTAATTGTCTGTACCTTGTAAATTGATGTCGTCAAGTGTTTCGGCATTGAGTGCTTGTTTTAAGATGTTGTCAAGAAGTTGTAATACTATTTCTATAAATTATTGTCTCATTAGGCTGTTATTATGGTAGTCAGTTTTCAGGTCACAAACTGAAAGTTTGTGGTACAAAAAAGAGACATTTTCAATTAGAAATGGTATAAGTTCTTATTGCATTAAGCAGTATGAAAGTCCTTTTAGTTGTTATTGATGCTAATTATACCTTAATTCTGAACTAATGTCATACAAAAACCTCAGAAAAGACTTCGGAAACATGTTCAACAAAATGGAAGTTGAGACCGTCTTGAATGTCTTCTGGGATTTCAACAAAATCTTTCTCATTACCTTGTGGTACAATAACCGTCTTAATACCAGCCTGTTTGGCAGCAAGTATTTTCTCTTTTATGCCACCGATAGGAAGAACTCTACCTCTTAATGTCATTTCACCGGTCATAGCGATTTCGGGATTTACACCACGTTTTGTTGCTATTGAGGCGATCGCAGTTGCGATTGTTATACCAGCGGAGGGACCGTCTTTTGGTATTGCCCCAGCAGGAACATGGATATGTATATCATCCTGCAAAACATCAGACTCAAATTTGAGTGTAGATGATTGTGATTTAACATAAGTGAGAGCAGCTTGTGCGGATTCCTGCATTACGTCACCTAACTGACCTGTAATACGTAAATCACTTTTTCCGGTCTGACTCTGTGTTGCTGTTGCTTCCACAAAGAGAATTTCTCCACCGGCAGGTGTAACAGAAAGTCCTGTAGCCACCCCTACATCAGGTTCCCGTCCTGCAATCTCGGATTCAAACTTTGGTGGACCAAGGTAGGTAGGAATCTCATCATCTTCGATTGTAGTCAGTTCTATTTCTCCTTCAGCGACTTTGCGTGCGGATTTCCGACAAAGTGTACCGAGTTCTCTTTCTAAGTTTCGAACTCCTGCTTCTCGGGTGTATTTTGTAATAACATTTTCAATAGCGTCATCGGAAATCTCTAATTGTTCTTCAGTGATTCCATTAGCTGTAAGTTGTCGAGGAATTAGATATTGCTTGGCTATCTGTTTTTTCTCATTCGAGGTATATCCTGGCAAATCAATTGTTTCCATACGATCGCGTAGGGGAGGTGGAATCGTATGAACTTGATTAGCAGTTGTGATAAACATGATGTTGGATAGATCAAATGGGACATCTAAATAGTTATCAGTAAATGCGTTATTCTGTTCAGGATCAAGTACTTCAAGGAGTGCTGCTGCAGGATCCCCACGAAAATCTGAACCGAGTTTATCAATCTCATCCAGCATGAAGACAGGGTTATTAGATTCTGCTTGTCGTATGCCTTTGACAATCCGTCCCGGCATAGATCCTATATATGTTCGACGATGACCGCGTATTTCCGCTTCGTCATGCATACCACCTAAAGAGAGCCGAACGAATTTTCTTCCGATTGCACGAGCAATTGATTTACCCAAAGAGGTTTTTCCAACACCTGGTGGTCCTACAAAACAGAAGATAGGTCCCTTCATATCGGATTTGAGTAACTGTACTGCCAGATAATCAACGATTCTTTCTTTTACCTTTGTCAGGTTGTAATGGTCTTCGTCAAGAATCTCCATAGCCTTCGTTAGTTCGATAGAATCCTCTGTGCTTACCGACCATGGCAGGTTTAGTAGCCAATCAAGATAATTGCGGGATACAGTTGATTCTGGAGAAAAGGATTGCATCTTTGACAATCTATTGAGTTCTTTTAATGCCGCTTTTTCTGCTTTTTCAGGTAGATCAGCGGATTCTAATTGTTCCCGCATCTCATCAATATCAGCTGTTATATCATCTGCTTCACCGAGTTCTGTCTGTATAGCCTTTAGTTGTTCACGTAGGAAATATTCGCGTTGTCCCTTATTGATAACAGCCTGTGCGTTGGATTGAATTTTACTTTCCAATTCATGGAGGTCAACTTCTTTAGCGAGGATAACAGTGAGTTTGTTTAACCGTTCAGGAATATCAATGGCTTCAAGGATCTGTTGTTTTTCTTGGGGTTTTATATCTAAGACAGCCGCGACATAATCCGCCAATTGACCGGGTTCATCAATATTTTTTGTCATCAGTCCATGTTCCTCTTGATAGCGTGAGGAAAGTTGTACAATCCGTTGGAACATTTCGTCTATGCTGCGGACAAGTGCTTCAATCTCCATATCATCTTGATCGGATGACTCGGATATTTCTTTAGATAATTCTGGAGTTTCTTCATCTTGAATTAGACGAACCCGTGCTTTTAGAAATGGTTCAGTGTGAAGAATTTCCTCAATCTGTACTCTGGAACGTCCGTAAGCGAGAAAGAGAACATCGTCATCATCTTTTTTCGATCGTAGGATATTAATCTGACTACCAATGGGACTTAATTCATCGATCGTCATATCCTTCACAACGTCGGGATCTGTGTCTAAACTTCGACCAGATGTTGTTTGGAAGATACAAAGTACTCGTTTACAATTTAGCATTGCATCATCAACAGCATCCATAACAGTTTTACCTGAAAGCGCGACGTGATGTGGTGGAAAAGGTGGAACCGGTGGCATTGAAGGGAATACAACCAGATCATCAACTGGTAGAATAGGTAATTCTACTATTTCTTCTTCTTCTTCTGCTTCCTCAATATCTTCAGAGTCTTTCTTAACTTTAACCTCTTTGATATCTTCAGCATCTTCTTGTTCTATTTTGTTTTCATTTTCCACAGTTATCGCCTCCTATATTATTTCAGGTGTATCGATACGGTGGTTTCAGGTAGAGTTAGGATGTATAATGAAGACCTAATAATTTGACTAACCAATACACTTCTGCACTGAGACTCCGTTAACAAAGATTCCTACAGATAATGTCCGTAGTGTATAGTTTAGCAATATTTCAAATAAATGTCTAATTATCACCTGTTAAGTTAGTAGTTTCAATCCAACCACGTTCTTCTCTAATTATAACCTCTGTATTATGTTCAGCGCACCGTTTCTGATAATCCTTCAAAGTTTCTATTGCTGTTCCTTCTAAGTTTAGCTTTTTTGTTTTTGGAACGATTTCTCTTGCATGTAGTAGACTTGGTTGCGGAATTGATTCTCCCATTTTATCTACTAAGATTGGTATCAATTCAATGAATTTTAGTTTTCCATCATCATAGACAATTTTTGGAATCACAGTCCGAGCATATTGTAAAGAGTAGTTGTCGTAGATAAAGTCAGCTAAACTATAAATAATTGGTTTTTTGTTATAGATTTCTATCCCACCAAGTGAATGAAGTTGTTGACATAAGACTAAATCGGCACCTTCGTCAATCAGTGCTTGTGCAAAGATGCGTTGTCGACCAATACTTGCTTTTCTGGTCTCTGCATCAGCTTCACTTTTACCCCAATGTAGCCAGACGATAACCAGATCAGCCTGATTATCAACGCTTCTAACTGCCCGGGTCATTTGACTATAGGCAGCTGAAGCAACAGGATCTAAGGTCGCCATGTTGAATTCATTACCACGGAGATAGGCAAAAAATGCGATATTCTTATCGTTAACTTCTATCCACGCGGGTTCGTTTGCTGCTTCTGGTGTAATACCGGCACCCATGGATTTCACATTATACCAATCCAGATTTGTTACCGTATCTTCAAGCGCAACTATACCGAAATCCATGATATGGGGTGTTGCTAAGGAAATAGCATCAAAACCTGCATTTGCTAAAGCGCGTGCAAGTCCGGGTGCTGCACGAAATCGAAACTCTTGACTTGGATCAGGTTCGCCTCTATCTGATATACTGGAATTGAGGGATACAGTGGCTACATCTGCAGATTGAATTATCGATGCCGTTCCTTCAAAAAATACACCTGCGCCACTCCGTTCAATCAAAGGGGTGAAGGTGCTTCCGATGGTGATATCACCAACGGCAATTATTGATATTTCACTCTCGCTTTCTTGTGGGGTCGTGGATGCTGCTATGAGTGAAATCCCACTTTGTAATAAAACAATTGCAACTGTGAGGTAAAGGACTTGTGTTTTCATTCTTCATTCTTCAGTTGTGTACCGATTCTAATCAGTGCATCAGCAAACGTATATCGGTCTACTTGACTATTCTCTTGAAGCATTTTGGATTCTGTTCTAAGTTCTTCAATCTGAGCTTGGAAATCAGTAGCAAACTCATTGATAAGTTGTGATAATTTATCAAGATCATTTTCGCTGCGACTAATTAGTTCATCAATGCGTGTATCAACCCGTTGTACTATATTGTCAGGTAAATTCCCGTGTTGTTCTTTCACCTCTGAGAGTTCACTCACAAGCCTTGCTTCGACATCTGAGATACTCTTTCGCGTATCTTCAAGTTCCTGTGTTAATTGTTCTATTTTCTCATTATATGCCCGGAAATCATCACCAAAAATATTATCGCGTAGATATGATTCTAAGTTCGGTTGTTGAGGAGTTTCTTGCTCCTGTGATTCTTCAATCTGAGAGGGTTTTATTTCGCGCATTAACAATCTCCTTAGACAATTTTAAACTTAGATGTATATCCTATCTTTTTGTTTATGTAATCTGTTACCGATATTCTGGTTTTGATGTTTAAACGATATGTGTTTTTTCCTGTCATAACCAATATCATACCACTTCTATAAATTATTGTCTCATTAGGCGGTTATTATGGTAGTCATTTTTCAGGTCACAAACTGAAAGTTTGTGGTACAAAAAAGAGACATTTTCAATTAGAAATGGTATCATATATTCGGTAAATCAGATATAAATATGTTTCTTACGACTATTTTGTGTATTTAAATATTACATTCTTCAATTATTATGGATAGTTATACAGATTCTGAGGTATCTCTTCATCTTGGTCTTGGTCTATATGTGTTATGGGTTCAACTGAGTCTTGATTACGACTTGCGTTGAATTCACGAAGGATACAGTCAACTATGTCCTCGCTGTATGCCTCAGCAGAAACCTGTCCTTGATTTGCCTCCCAAGCCATTCGTGCCACTGCTTCGAAATATTCGGCATGTTTATATGCATCTAAAAGATCTAACCCGCGTGAGAATGTTCCATGTCCAATCCAATATAATATGTAACGCATGGGATCAGATCCATTTTCAAATAACCTTAGACTTTCAAACGATAAATCAGGTATTCCTGGAACTCTCTCTTGTACGAATCCTATCCCACCACAGGTGTCATAGATAATCGGTGTTTCGGGTTCATATCCTCTCAGAAAACTGTAAAATCTATCTGGGTGTCCATGTTGTGTACGGGAAATAAGGTTTAAAAACTTGGGTTGCAAGTGGACTAATGCTTGGAATCCATCATTCTCTAACTGTTCAAAAACAAGAAGATAGTGGAACATTTCGCTTGTTGGGACACATTTTATAGTCGAATCCTCTAAATTGGCATGATTCAACTGTTCTTGTGTTTGTGTACCGAACCGCATCCGGTAATGTGTTCCATCTGGTTCAACTTCTATAACGGTGAGATTTAATGCAGGATGTTCTATGCCAATCATATCCAATCTTGAACCTGATTTGGACAAAAGGATATGTCTTCCTGCTAATCCTTTAACCACAATTGCTTCAGGGAGTGCATATCGAGGAGATTGTTCAAAGGTAAGTAGACATTTTTCCTCTACTGTCTCAGACAATATCACACCCATATTCCCCGCTGATGCCCATAGATAATCGTGTGAGTGTGCATGTGCTCCGACCCAACCCATTTGTCCGATAAAAGTGCCTATTTCACTGTCGGATGATAAGGGATGAAGATTGGGTTGATAACCCCTTGCACACCACTGTTTGTATCGATAACTGTGTGCTGGTGGGGGTTGTAGATGAGTTAGGTATGGATTGGCTAATGATAACTCCACTTAGACACCGTTTTTGTCATGTTTCTATGCTGAGTATAGTCTTAAACTATAACATGTTAGGATGGGTTTACGCAAGTTAAAAGACTTGTAGGGTGTGTAAAGTTTTTGGCATGAATATAACGGAATCATAGGGTTCTTTTTTCGCCATGTATAATATTAAACGAAGGGTAATTCTTGTGTAAATTCTGTATTTTAGTTGTTCACAATAGTAAATTTTATATTATCTATATGTTTAATAAAGTTACACTTTTTGTCACATGGTGTGACATTGGTAAAACCTCTCTCCCGTCAGTACTACACTATGTTTATAGCCACTTTTTTAAGGGTACAATAATTTAACAAAATGATGAACCTTGTGTCTTTCTCTATTCTTCTAATCCATCCATTTCGGATCGTATGAATGTGAAATATCTTAACCGTCCATTTTGACAAGATATGGGAACATATCCCATAAATCATAAATTTGGAGGATTCATTGTTCTTGCCATGTATAATATATCGAAAATACGGACGGAGAGACCCCGTCCCTACGAAGAGGAACTGTATTAATGTGATACTCTTTAGTAAAACGAAAGAGAGTAAAATGAAAAAGTTACACTTTTCGTTACATGGTGTAACTTTGTAATATTGCTCTAATCCCTGTAGTGGACTGGGTTTATGATAATTTTCTTGAAATTTTAGAATTTTGAGTTTTGTGTCATTTTCTGGTTTTCCTGAATTTCCTGACCCCTGAAGCCATTCGCTATTTTTATGAAAATCTTGGATTGTCATTTCTCATGTTCCTATTTCTTGCTCTATCTTCTTTCTGTTGATGTGCATAACGATTCATATTTATGAGATACACCATAGTTTTATTTTTACAACACAATTTTAAGTTTGCAATGTTTAAAACTGCTCTAAAGTTAGTCCCAGAACGGGTTTTATAGAAATACCTAAAAAAATGTTAATTTTTTTTATTTTTTTTGAAATTTCATACTCTGTTCTTGTTTGAAGTGTTCTAAACCCTGTTCTGGTATAGGTTTGTAAGGGTATGAGATTTTAATTTCTTTTTTACAACAGTTGCAATACTTTCGTGGATACATTTCAGCCTGATTTTACTGTGATATATATAGTAACATAATAAAAATAGCTGTGTCAAGTCTAATATTATTTCATGTCTTTAGTTGATTTATGGTTTGGTTTTCTTCAATATTTTTCAGTTATTTTTTGGTTGTTGTGTTTAAGTTGAATTTTTCTATGTGTTAATTCATTATTTTTATTATGATCTTGTGGGGGAAGGATGTTATGTACAGCAATACTTTGAAACAACTTCAAACACTGGTCAAGTCATTTCTCCAACAGATGAACAATCGTATCAAAGTCCGTTATTTTGTTCTTGATGGTTTTTTCGGACACAATTATGCTTTACAAATGGTAAAACAAAATGGTCTACATCTCATTACAGTGTTGGGGTTGGAAGATTTTATGAATGTAAAAAAAACACCTGTGAATAATGCAGTGAACTTATCCTTGTTTATGGTAAATGTGAGTACGAAAATGGTAAAAACATTTCGGTTTAAAAACACGGCGTGTAGCGTATTAGATTTGAAAGCAAGATTCCGAGCTATGAAGTATTTAGAGGAAACATTAAAAATACTTCCGCAAAAACCTGAACCTATTGTTATTGAGCAAATCACACAGCATCTCGGTTCTATCGGTGCTATTAGTCACATATAGACATGACTAAGCAATATTAAATAATAATCTTGTGATTTTCGATAGGTGTTCAACCCGTAGGGGCGGGGTTTCCCCGCCCGTCATTGACGCACAATATGCATATTTAATATTGAAAATTGCTGAACTAATGACAATTTATAAAAACGATCCTAATTACAAAATTTCATATACGTCAAAAAAGCATACCTTTTTAACCGTTGGGAATCTCAAAATCAGGAAGCACAACAATAACACAAAATCACATTTTTTCGAATTTCTTATAAAGTCAATTCAAAGTGGTGTAAAGTCAGTCTATGACAGGGGTTATAGGGGTAAATCACACCAATTTCAACGTTACACCATGTAACGAAAAGTGTAACTTTTTTCATGTTTTCGATGCATAGAGAAATGCAACAACACGATCTACCGTCTAAGTATTTAGGATTAAATGTCTGTTTTTATACAATGTTTTTAGTTGGTATATTAGGATTAAATATCTGGTTTGATGCTTTTTTAACAATCATAAATGTCAGATATTGAAGAGTATCCTCAAAACCAATATATGCCAATTTTATACAAAGCCTAAAAGTGAAATAATGTCAAAATGATACCGATCTAATACGTGAAATATGTGTTATCTGCGAATCCAAACACAAGATAGGGAATTTCATGCTAAGAACTTTACTTAACACCAATGAAATCTCAATTCCAATTCATCCAGTCTGAATTTCGAGAATTACAGATTATTCTTCACTACTATAATTTTGACAATTCCATTTCAGGGAGCAACTGAGAATCTAATGATAAGTCTATTTTTTGGAGTTTGCAATATCAAGAATACAGTACTCCAGCGGAGTACTATGTCTATAGAAAACAATATCGGAACAGTCTGGCACTCCAGCGGAGTGCTATGTCACAATACACTTCGTATGAAAAACATATAAGCACTTAATACACACTTAAGTTATAATATTATTAACGAATGTGATTCACGGAGAATAGGTATCATTAAAATTATAAACCCTTATAGATGAGGATTAAGTAAATATTTCGGTAATTCTACTTTCCCAAACCCGGTAGGTGCGGTTTCCTAACCGTACCGGACTTTACAGGAAAGTTACCGAATTAGTAAATTAATCTTCATGAATAAGGGTTCGTAAAATTGCTCCGTGAAGGTTTCCGTGAAAGTGAAAACATCACAGAACAACAGATATTAACACCTTTCTCCATTCACATTATCAATACCTCTAACATAATTAGATCTTTTATCTTACTTTGGAGGTATGAATAGCGTTTGTGGTATCAAGAGTTTAGAGAGAAGGATTATTAGATAGGAAACAGTGTGATTGAGGTGTGTTTAAACATTGTAACTCCGAGTAAGCGTGATGTATTCGTCAAGAAATCAATCTGTCGGATCTGAGTCTATGATAACCCATCCCAATATTTCCACATATCCTCAGGAGTCTCAAATCTAATATCGTCTAAATCTTTCCTACGATATCTTGTGATAAGAGCGATTCTCACATTACGTCCACAGTTTGGTCCTGCTGTATGACTCATTTGGTGATGCCAAAAACAGACGTCCCCTGCTTCACCTGTGAATTCATAACTTGGACCGAGATCAAACGGAGCAACACCACCCGGAAGGCTATCAAGGTCATGGTGTCTAAAGTATTCTGCCCAGATTTTATGACTTCCTGGCCAGATGGTAAAACCACCACCCTGTTTTTCTACTTTATCAATATAAACTGTAGCAGCAAGTGTAAATGCACCGACAACCCCTTTTGGAACTCCATTTGAAGGGGTATGGTATCCGTCTAAGTGTCCCATCGGCTGACTCCACTCTCTATCAGGATCAGGAAAATTAATGTGAGGACCAGCACCACCATCGGGATGTAGTTTACCTTCACCCACCATCTCTTCAGCCATAGTGAAGACGTTGTTTCCATAGACAGTTCCTTTGATAGCTTCATCTCCACCTACTGGAGCCGTACGATATCCCTTCTTAATCCAAGATTCAGGATCATTTCTATCTTCTTCAAGGGAATCCCAAACTTTATCCAATGCGGCATCAATCTGATCTTGAGTAAGTGCACCGCGGACAACAAGATAACCGTTTTCTTTGAAAAAATCTTTATCAGCATCAGTCAATAATGGCATTATGTATTCCTTTATTATAAATTTACTGTGAAACCGTTTTCTTTAACTGCTTCTTGATATGGGTCTTCATCAATACTCAAGCCAAACCCAGGTAGGTTTGGCACATTAATAAATCCGTTTTCTATAGTATATGCTGAATCATCTATTCCAGGAGTTGTTGCATGATCCCATTCAACAAACTCAAACTTCTCAACTTTAGCTGCGAGATGTCCAGTAACGAAATTACCGTAATATCCACCATAATGATGAGGTGCTGTTCCCACATTTACTGCATCTAATTCGGGACCTAATTCTAACCATCGTGTAAATCCTGGATGGAATATATCGTATTGTAGAATATCAACAATACCGTCTTTTGCCCAATTAACTAAATGTGGAGATGCACTACCTTCTCCATCCGCAATCTTGGTCTTTATTCCTTCGGCATTTAACCATTCTTTTAAGAGTGAGTATACCCGTGCATCTTCATGGAATGCTTCCTCCATCCAATATACGTTTGCCTCCGCTGTTTCACCTAATATCTGTTTCGTGATATTTAGATTATATCCGTTGTTGGCATCTATAAGAATAGTTGCATCAGATCCCACTGCTTCACGTACTGCATTAATAACATCTATATCCCGCTGGTTCCCTTTCTCCAGAGGCATGTGCATTGCCCCGCGACCGACCTTGATCTTATATGCATTATGTCCTCGCGCTTTTCCTTCAAGTGCTTCGGAGGCAATTAGAGCAGCTGCTTCTTTATTATCGTCTATGTGTAGGTCATCAATGTAGAGAGAGGTATCATAGCACCGTACTTTAAAGTCACCGTTCCCATTGGACAACATTTCGTATACAGGTTTTTGTTGTAACTGTCCAACCAAATCCCATATAGGGTATTCCATAAATTGATAATCTTCTGAAACTCCATTTTCAGGATCGAATGCTTCAGTCAATTGAAATCCAACTATAGCTTCTGCTTTATCACGGGAGATAGATGAAAACCCTATACCAGATATCCCGTCAGAGGTAGTTATTCTTGCAATCGGTGGTCTTACATGCAAACCATGTTCACCGAGACGCGAGTTGCAACCTGCCTTACGGGGACGTTCACCTGTTAGACGCGCCCATTCAATCCGTTCAATCTTTACATTATCCAACTTTGGTCTCCTTATCGCTACAAATTATGTGAATTTTATTCTGATTCTAAAGAAGAAATATGCAGTTTTATAGCAGCTATATCTGTGTTTGAAGTAACGCATAACTTTTTGGATCTAATTTCTCATAATTCTCAATTTCAAACCTATTTCCATCAGCATCCTTAATGAGTACACGTCCATTTTCAAGAGTTACAATATCGTACCGTGTACGCATACCGAATTCAACATCTCCTTGAGAAGTTTCAACATTCCAATGCGTCACCCCGTATTGTCCTTCAATCGAATTAATTTTTGTAATTTTTGGCATAAAATACCGTTTCTGTAACTCTTCCGCAAGTATTTCACGGGACTTAGCAGGTAAGTTTCTCAGATCCTCAATTATGCCAATTTCCTCACCCTCACTGTCAATAAGTGCTATATACCTGGTTGTTTCACTTACAGGAAAACTACGTATCGGCTCAACCTTGGTATGTGTATATCCATCGGGTAACTGAACAACAATTTCTCCAAATGCATTACGTTGTATGCTAATCGTATTTGCATCAAGAAATATTAAGTCATCAGTGACTTTTATTGCTTCCCGCATTGCTTAACTCCTAATGAAATCCTATTATCACAAAACTACAGAAATTAAACGTTATTTACCAAGCACGGATCTTGGATAATTCAGTCTGTTTTTCACACAATCCAGCATAGGTACCACCCTGTGTAATCAGTTCTTCATGTGTGCCAATTTCGTCTACCTCACCCTCTTTTAATACAACAAGACGGTCAGCATATTTAAGTGTAGATAGTCTATGTGCTATAGCAAATACTGTTCTACCTTGGACGAGTCTTTCCAACGCTTCTTGTATTTTCGACTCAGTTTCTGTATCAACTGAAGATGTTGCTTCATCTAATATTAGGATACGCGGATTCTTCAAGATAGCACGTGCAATGGAAATCCTTTGGCGTTCACCACCAGAGACACGAGCCCCGCGTTCACCAACCATCGTATCGTAACCATCTGGGAATTTAACAATAAAATCGTGAGCATTTGCTGCTTTAGCTGCGGCAATAATCTCATATCGTGATGCTCCCGGTTTGGAATATCCTATATTCTCTGCTATAGTTCCTTCAAATAGGAAAGGATCTTGTAGTACCACACCAACCTGTTGTCGGAGTGCTTTAACTCGAATATCTTTACTGTCGTGTCCATCTATAATAATTGATCCTTGGTTGGGATCGTAGAACCGTGTTATCAAATTTATCAGTGTACTCTTACCTGCTCCACTATGACCGACTAAACCGATCATTTCACCAGCATCGACATCAAAACTAACACCGTTAAGGGCATTTTTCTCATTATCATAAGTAAAGTAAACATCTCTAAATTGAATATCACCTTTGATATTTGTTAATGCTACAGCATCTTGCTTATCTGCCACACTTGGTGGGGTATCCAATATATCAAAGACCCGCTCTGCCGAAGTTCCTGCTCTAATGAACCTTTCATTCATTTGGCATAATGTTCGTACTGGTCCAAAGAACTGCATCATGTAGGATTGAAACATAAACAGAGTACCCAATGTGATATCATCTTGAAATATCAGCCATCCACCAATCAACCAGATTATTATAGAACCAGAATAGGTGATAAACTCCATGATTGGCCGAAAAAGAGTACCAAGTTTGGCTGCGTTCATTTCCCCAGAAAATACTTGGTGGGTCAGATCACTAAATCGACTAATTTCATAACGTTCACGAGCAAATGCTTTGACAACCCTGACGCCAGGAATAGTACTGGCAAGAATGGAACTAATATTAGCATACCTTTTCCATAAAACACTATATACTTTACTCAACTTCTTTCCAAAAAAGATGGTGAAGAATACTAAACACGGTATTGGTATCAATGTCCAAAATGCCAGATACCAATTGACATAGAACATAAAAATACACATATAGATGAGAGTTAGTGAATCCCCGATTATATCTTGAAGTCCGTTTGAAATGAAGTCTCTAAGTCTGGAAACATCGCTGGTGATTCTGGACATCAAGTTTCCAGTATCCCGTTCCTGAAAGAAATCAATTGAAAGGGTATTTAAATGTTCATAGGCTTCATTTTGAAGACGCCTTGTGACATTTTGTCCAACCCATGCCATCATATATCCACGAATAGACGAGGTGACCATAGAAAATAAGCGAATGGAAGCCATAAGTAACACAATACCGATAAGATGTCCAAAGGAACCACCCGCAGGCATAGGTCCGAACCAACCACTTAACATGTCCACAGTGCCTTGGAGAGGTCCCCAAGTGGTTTCAGGTAAGGGTTGGTTATTAGAAACAGCATTTCCTACAGGGATTAAAATATGATCTATTAACTGTTGGCTCAGTACTGGTGTGTATAAGGTGACGAACCTAATGACTAAGATCAATAATAAAGCAGGGATGATTACGTGTAGATACGGAAATGAATACTTGAGGAGCCTGAAAATTAACTTACTATTTTGAACACAGTTGACACAGATACCAGACCAACTGGGGATGGGTTGTCCGCATTTATCACACCGACTCTTATCAGCTCCTGGTTTCCCACCTGGACGACGTCGACCACGTCTTCCACTTGGACCCCGTCCTTCGTTTTTATCAGTAGAACTTCTACCATTCTGTGATAGTTCTTCTAATTCATTAACGGCAAGATTAAACTTCTGTGTTAATTTTTTTGAATACCGAGCTAATTCAATTGCATTATCGGTTGTAATAATTTTGAGAATATTATTACCATACATCTCAAGGATTTCAATATCTTCTACAGAATCTAAAGAAACTTCCTTGATGTTATGACCTATAACTCCGTTCTGATTAAATGCGATGATCCGTTTTTCAGTAATTAATAACCAGTCTTTTCCATAAGTGCTGTCAAAACGCAAGTCGGTTGAAACAGCTACTTTTATTTCCTCCCCATTATCAAGTAGTTCTGTCGCCTGTTTTTCGAGTAGTTCAGGCACTTCTTCTTTTGTATTTAATGGATTATCACCATTTTTCTTGAACCGCGATTTTCCACCATAGGAGCTCATCCGTGAAGATCGACCACGACCAGAGTGACCAGACATCGGATGGTGCATAAAAAACTCCGTAATTAAAACAGTATATGCTGTATTTAACGAAAATATTTCTTAATGGTTGATTAAAATCTATATGGAAGGATAGGATTGGAAGGTTAAATCAGGAAGATAGTCTTAGAGTATGGGAAATATTTTAAGTCGGACGCTGTTGTATAACTGGAATTACATAACTTCTGATAAGATAACCATCAAGTTCATCTGTTTCAGAACGAGGTTCGGGGTTTGTTCGGTGATCAAAGACAACATAATATCCTTCAGTAGCACCTTCGGTATTGAGATACGAAGCAAGTTGTCTTTTACCAGCATCATATCTGGCTTTCCCTCTCCATACCTTTGTTTCAACGATATATTTCCGTTGGTTGTGAGTGATTAATAAATCAAGTCTACCCCGTCCTGATTGCACTTCAATGTGCATGAAGCCTCCCACTAACTTGACAAACTGCTCAAAGTATGACAGTAAAAGATGACGACCCACAGATTCTTGAGGGGTATCAGGCACTTCCAATATCTTATATCCAGCGCGGGTAATAAAATCCCGAAAGTTATCCAACAGCCTATCCATTTGGATATGTCCATCTGATTTCAGATAATCAAGAAACCCGTTATTCGTGTCCTCAGGGAGGTATTGCTGTTCTAATCCATTTACAGCAGGTTTGAATGTTTGCAATATGGTGTATAGATAGATAGGGTTCGCTATTTCACACATTCCATCTGTACCTTTACGAATGACACCATAAGTCGAAAGTTCACTAATCAGTTCATCCCTTAGGTTAAATGGAACACTATCCTCTGAAGCAGTTATTTTCATCAAAATACTCTCGAATTTTGGATTTCGTCGAACATTAGTTGTCAAATGCTCAATGTTCGTATTACTCTCATGAAGTAATTGGGTGTGTGCTTGTAGAAAATGTTCAATTGAGATTGTTTCAGTTTTTGAGATTTCTAATTCTTCAGTAAGTATTTGTGCTAACCGATTCACCAGAAATGGTTGTCCAGCAGTCTGTTTGTGAATAGATTCAACTACAATCGTATCAAATGACTGTCCAACCTCATCTGTATACTGTTGAAGGAGATCTCGTACTTGTTCAAGATTAAAGTTTGGTAGATAGAATTCATCTTGAATATTGAATGGAGAAATTGAGCGATCAAAATTGAGTTGTGCTATATTTTTCACACCAACAATTCCAACACTATGTGGACATTTATAAGGTGAATCTAACAAATATATTCTACGAAGTGAATGAAGAAATCCACTGATGGCTACTTTAGGTATACCATCAAATTCGTCAATTATTAGAATGATTCTTTTTATATTAAATTCACTTCTAACAATCTCATCTAACTCCATAAAGAATCTTCGCATTGATATATGTTCGGTAATGTCAGCATCATTTATAAAGTTCTGAAGTGAACCTGACATGTGTTGATTTCGTTTCTGAAGTGTCTTTTCAATCTCATCATAAATATCTTGACGCAGGTGGTTGTAAAAGATGGAATGATGAGAGTCATGATATTCTTCAAAGTTCAATTGTATAGGTAGATAAGTTGATTCAGGGTTAGCAAACGCTTCAAGTGCTCGTTGGAAAAAAGTAGTTTTACCAGTCTGACGAGGGGCGAAGACTACAATATACCGTCCATCTTTAACTCGATCAATGAAGTCATTAATCTCTTCTGATCGACTGACAATATAATTCCTATCAGGATGAACAGGACCTTGTGTGCCAAATCGTTTCAATTTTCTTCCTCATTACACATTTTCTGGTTTTCTTTGCTTTTCAGAATACCACAGGAGAAGTGAGTTGTCAATTTTGACACTTTTGGAGAAATACGTTAATCCAATGGAAACAAAGGTCTACGAACATGGTTATATGTAAAATGCAATGGATTCACTGCAGTCAATCCAGGAGTGTCAACTTCAATGATTTTGCCTGCAATTGGTTCATAAGCTGCACGGTATGCTATTGCTGCCTTAACGACTATTATTCGCATCCTTTCAGGATCAATACCGAGGCTATACAGTTGATGTAAACTGAACGGTGTTTGACGTTTACTTGTTAATACAACCAAAGAGTCATCCACTGCAGCAACTGTAGTTAACCCTTGGTCATGATTCCTTTGTCCTCCATGTCTTGGTTCCGTCTCAATAAAATGTCCATCATGGATGGATCGTATCGTTCCTTGTATTGAAACAGGTTCGCCGTGTTGGTTATCCGATTTACCTCCAACTTGTAAGGATACTTTATTACCGACACCGGCTTGGCTACAGGATTGTACACATTCTGGATCACAGATAACAACTACGTACCCTGAGGCATTCTGTTTGACTAATTCAGATAGAATAAAAGTACTATCCCCAGGTGAACCACCACCGATATTGTCCCCCATTTCCACCAAGATAACAGGATATTTATCACTCTCTATGGCTTGCTTTACAGCGTTTTCGGCATCTGGAAGATTGAGGGTTAAGTTTTTATGCTCATCCCATAACATGTCTGATAATCTATCTGCTTCTTTTTGGGCAATTTGCATATTATTGTCGCTTACGATAACAAATGATGGACCAACTTCGTATACATCAGCATAAGGATACCCAGCTGCAGCGTTACCTACAAGAATGTCACCTTGAGATTCAAGCCTTTTAACCTCATCTAATATAGGATTCATCGGTGCAGCACTTGTATTTTGATAAAGTATGTTTAATATCATAGGAGGCTTTGCAAGTGCTTGTGTGGGTGAAACCACACCGTCAAGTATCCTTATCATCAGTTCTGCTGCTTGTATTCCCCTTTGACGTTGATCTATGTGAGGATTCGTCTTATATATGACAAGAGCTGTTGATTTATCTACCATTTGTTGTGAAACATTCGCGTGATGGTCAAGTGTTACAACAATCGGTATTGATTCACCGAAGCTATCACGTAGTCTTTTTAGAACTTCTCCATCCCCATCAGGATAACTTTCTACCACCATCGCACCATGTAAAGCCAAGAGTATTCCATTTAAATTCGGTGATGATAGTAATTGATTTATTAGATCAGTGGTGAGTTGCTCAAATGCTGAATCAGTTACAGGACCAGCGGGTGTAGCAGAAGCCATGAGTGTGGGATGCATCCTGTAGTTCTGATCTGCCAAATATTCAATGAAGCCACCCATTTCATGGTGAGTATCTTCCCACTTATCAATAAGATTGTCCCCATTAGAATGAGAGAATGCATCAAAATCAGTTGTTACTGTACTAAACGTATTTGACTCATGCATTATCCCACCAATTGCGATTGTACCCATAAATGTGTCCTTTGATTTACACCCCTATTGTGAATTGACGTTGTTAAGAAACATAACAAGGTATTAAATTGATTATTCATGTTAGTATAAAAAGATCTTGACCGATAGCATTAAATAGTGTATCATTTAACACGCTAAAAATCCTCATTTTTCTAAGACACGCACTTCACATTCTCTTTGTTTAATTAGGATGGCAACTCACTCTTTTGGGATTGGCGACCTGTGGTATGACTGAAAAAGGAACTCGTAAAAATCGAATTGAGGAAGCAATTGAAGTCGCAGCGGAAGCCCACCACGGACAATTTCGGAAAGGAACTAATACCCCTTATATTTCTCATCCCTATGCTGTAGGTTTACTGTTAATGAATGCAGGATGTTCAGAAACTGTGGTTATTGCAGGTATTCTACACGATACTGTTGAAGACACAGATCTAACACTCGCTTCCATTCGTGAAAATTTTGGTGACACCATTGCAGATATAGTAGATGGTTGTTCAGAGAATAAGTCCCTTAAGTGGAGAGCGCGTAAAACTGAATGTATTAATTCATTAAAGAATGCAAGTGCTGAGGTGTGTATAGTCACATGTGCCGATAAGCTACATAACCTACGTACAGTTATCTCTGAGTACGATTTGATTGGGGACACTATATGGGAACGGTTTCATGGAGGTCTGCCAGAACAGACTTGGTATTATAAGAACATATTAGAAAGTTTACGGACACAGATTGAAAGTAAGAAATTGCAGACGTGTAATGGGGATGTTATAAAACAATTCAATCAACTTTTTCAAGAACTTCAGCAGGTTGTGACATAC
The DNA here is from genome assembly GCA_965205025.1 of Candidatus Poribacteria bacterium. Taxonomy (GTDB): domain Bacteria; phylum Poribacteria; class WGA-4E; order WGA-4E; family WGA-3G; genus MSPOR6. Next base: position 106,110 of record CBDBFU010000004.1, on the reverse strand, counting down.
CTTTTTGATGGAGAAGACGGATGAAGATAGCTTATGCTTTTCGACGATGTGCTCTATTTCCATACAATGGTGGAGGGTTACCATCTGATTTAGATAACCGACTACAGTTTCTTAAGAAAACTAAAGAAATTGGATTTGATGGTATTGAACTACCAACGATGAATCTTCCAGATACAGAAATTGGTGATCTTAGAAAACAGATTGAAGATTCAGGATTAACATGTGCTGCTGTCCGCGGTGGAGGTGGTGCAGCTCATCCTCGAACTGCATCGAATAATAAACAAGCCATGAAGAATGCAGTGGATTTTGCTACTAAAATTGGATCCAAAGTAGTTAATTCTACTGTCACTACACCTCCAAAGGATCCAAACGCAAAAGGCACATATCGTGGTGAACCCATTTCTCAAGGTTCAAGTCGTCACGCAGGAACTTTAGATTATGAACGGACAGCGGATGCCATTTCTGAAGTAGCGGCAATTGCTTCTGATAAAGATGTTTCTATCTCAATTGAAGTTCATCAAAATTCAATTGTAGATAATAGTTGGTCAGCCTTACATCTACTTGAGTTGATCGATGCTTCTAACGTTGGATTAAATCCGGATTTAGGTAACATTTATTGGACTTACGACATACCAGAAGAAACCTGTGAAGAAGCGATTGTAGCATTAGCACCACATGTCAACTATTGGCATTGTAAGAGTCTTTATCGAGTCCATATCCCCGATTTAGAAACTGCGATTTATGTCCAAGTTCCACTACCTGATGGTGAAATTGATTACCGATTTGCTATTTCCGCATTGTATAATGTTGATTTCGATGGGTATTTGGCAATCGAAGGTGTCCGCTATGGAGACCAATTCCATCAAGATGGACGAAGTGTCGCGTATGTGAAAACCGTTCTTAAACAACTGAAAGACTAACCTATACGATGTTAATGGTTTATCATAATTGGTTTCAATGATAACCACATAATATAGAATTCTTCATACAAAGATCTGTTCAATACACATCCTATACTATGACTAAACAAAAGATTCGTCTAACTGCTACTGTAAAATGTGCTGGCTGAGCATCTAAACTTGCTCCGGGTGAGCTTGAACACATATTGGATAACTTGCCAGAATCAACAGACCCCAATTTGCTCGTAGGAACTGAAACATCTGACGATGCTGGAATATACCGTCTCTCAGATGATATTGCTCTTGTTAATACTGTAGATTATTTCACACCAATTGTTGATGATCCATATACTTTCGGTGCTGTTGCAGCGACAAATTCATTAAGTGATGTGTATAGTATGGGGGGTAAGCCGAAGACAGCATTGAATATTACATGCTGGCCAAAATCTGATCTTGAGTTGTCAGTCCTTGGTGATATTATCAAAGGTGGCGCGGATAAAGTTGTAGAATCAGGGGCTGTTCTTGTCGGAGGCCATACAGTAGATTCACCAGAATTGATGTATGGATTAGCGGTTACAGGGGTTGTTCATCCAGAGAAATATATTAAGAATTATGGAGCACAACCGGGAGATGTCCTGATATTAACGAAGAATCTGGGTGTAGGTATTCTCACAACAGGATTAAAATTTGACAAAATTAGCGATAAGATATTGCCACAAGTTGTTGAATCTATGACAAGATTAAATGCTACGGCTTCTGAAGTAATGTTAAAGTATGATGCGAGTGCTTGTACAGATGTAACCGGTTATGGACTACTTGGACATGCATCTGAAATGGCTGGCGGAAATGATATTGGCCTAATGATTAACTGTAAGACTGTCCCATATTTCCCAGATGCTCCTTCTCTTGTTGCTCAAGATACTTACACACAAGCGTATCTTGCCAATACTGCATTTCTATCTGATAAAGTGACATTTAAGTCCACAGTTTCCGATGAGATGCAGCATATATTGATGGAAGCAGAAACATCTGGTGGATTACTCTTTGCACTTCCTGCAGAGAATGCGGATTCTGCAATAGAAGAACTACATTCTGGGAATTGTCCAGAAGCCGCCATTATCGGAGAAGTAGTAGACTCTGATATTGCTCATATTCAGGTGTATTAAATAGGTTGATTGGTGACTCTTAATGACAAAGTTTGAATTGGCTAAACAGCTTAAGTTAGTTTCTTATCTTACAGGAGAATTTATACTTCGTTCTGGAAATATAAGCAATTTCTATTGGGATAAATATCGCTTTGAAAGTAATCCAAACTTATTGAGAGAAATTGCGAATGAGATGATAAATCTCTTGCCGAATTCTATCGATGGATTGGCAGGATTAGAGTTGGGAGGAATTCCACTTGCCACAGCTATCTCTTTACAGACAGGAATTCCGAGTTGTTTTGTACGTAAGGAAGCGAAAAAATATGGTACTTGTAATTTAATTGAAGGGGGTGTAGAAAAGGGAAGTTCACTTGTTGTAATTGAAGATGTGATTACAACAGCTGGTCAGGTGTGCACATCCGTAGCTCAAATTAGAGATGAAGGATACATAGTAGAACATGTGGTTTCAGTTATTGACAGACAATCGGGTGGTAGTGAAAAGATAGAAGCAATTGGGTGTAATTTCGCATCAGTCTTTACTCTTGCTGAACTTGAATCAGTATAGACCATTTATGAAATTAACTATGATAGTCTTAGAATTAATTATACATTCAACACCTACCGTGGTAAAAAGTGTATATTTCAACTTCACCATAAACTAATATATCGTTTGTTATTTCTGCATAAATCAAAATAAAATTACAATAAGCACACAGAATATATACCATAAACCAATTATAAACACTTAAATAAATACGGGAATAAAATGAGAATACTTTTTATTGGTGATATTGTCGGAAACCCCGGAAGGAAAGCAACAACTGAATATCTAAAAGAACTTAATAAATCCTCTATTACATACGACTACATAGTTGCGAATGGTGAAAATGCTGCAGGTGGTAAAGGAATTACATTTGAAATTGTAGACCAACTGTTAGCATCCGGTGTTTCTGCGATTACAACAGGGAATCATGTTTGGGATAACAAAGATATCTTTGACTTTATTGATACTACCCCGCAACTTATTCGTCCTGCCAATTATCCGACAGAAATACTGGGAAAAGGAGTGACAATAGTTCCTTCTGTTGATGGGAGTACAAAACTTGCAGTTATCAATCTTGCTGGTCAGATATTTATGAATAGATATGCTAATCCATTTCATGCGTTGAATTCCATATTAACTGAAGTTAAGGCAGAAACACCATTCGTTATTTTGGATTTTCATGCTGAGGCAACATCTGAGAAAATAGCAATGGGATGGCATGCAGACGGCAAAATTGGAGCTGTAATTGGTACACACACACATGTACAAACAGCGGATGAACGGGTCTTACCTAAGGGTACCGCTTATATTACAGATGTAGGTATGACCGGACCTCATGATTCGGTAATTGGTAGTAAAAGAGAGCAAGTTGTTGAGAGTTTTCTAACAATGATGCCAACTCGTTTTGTTGTGGCAAAAGACAATATCAGACTTAATGCTGTAGATATTACATTGGATGATAACACCGGTTTAGCTGAAAGTATTCAAAGGATTCAATACAAAATATAACTGCTTAGATTAGTTTATATCACTTAGTGAATTATTTGACAAGTATGCAATTAGATATACCAATACCTCGAACTATATACTCTGTATCACAAATAATCAGGACTATAAGTCGTATACTCCAGAAACATCCGCAATTAAGTGATGTTTGGGTTAAAGGAGAAATATCAAATCTAAGACGACCTTCATCTGGTCATATATATTTCTCTTTAAAAGATGGAAACAATATCTTAAATGCTGTCATGTTTCGCAACAATGCTGCAAAACTTAAGTTTCAACTCCGGGATGGAGAGGAAGTATTGGTACAAGGTAAAATTGATATATATCCAGCAAGTAGCCACTATCAGATAAAAATAAACACTATAGAACCACTTGGTGAAGGTGCACTCCAGAGAGCATTTGAGCAACTCAAGCAAAAACTCGCAGAAGAAGGTCTATTTAATGACATTCACAAAAAACCATTACCAAGATATCCACAGAAAATTGGAGTTATTACTTCTGCAACAGGAGCAGCTATTCAGGATATATATCAACGGATTCAAAAACGCTATCCTATAGCAGAACTTCTGCTGTATCCAACTTCAGTTCAAGGAGATAAAGCACCACGCCAAATAGTTAAAGCTATAAATGCGATGAATAGGAGAAAGGACATTGAGGTCTTGATCGTAGGTCGTGGTGGTGGTTCAATTGAAGATCTTTGGGCTTTTAATGAAGAAATTGTTGCACGAGCTATTTTTGCTTCTGAGATTCCGATTGTTTCTGCTGTCGGACATGAAATAGATTTTACTATTTCAGATTTAGTCGCTGATCATCGATCTCCCACCCCAACCGCTGCTGCGGAGCATGTTGTTCCAGATAAAGATGAACTAATTACTCAACTTGAACAGTGGTTACAACGGTTGACGAATGCATCACAGAATCAATTAAGTGGTCTTAAAGGAATACTAACAGATCTAAACTCCAGACTTTCCCCAGAAAGACGAAGAGACGCCATTAATAATCTATCCCAGTCAATTGATGATTTGGAAGCAGCGTATCAGAGAGCAATTACTGAAAAACTTAAGTCTGAAAGTAATAACCTACAGTCTATGTCTGCGAGACTACATGGTGTAAGTCCCTTAGCAACTCTTGAACGTGGATATAGTATTTCCAGGAATTTGTCTGGCGAAATTATAACATCGAGTCATCAGTTATTCAAAGGTGATGGACTTGATGTAACTTTATCAAAAGGAAGTCTCAGGTGTACTGTTGATGAGAGTTTTAATGAATAGTTAAGGAGAATATATTGACATTTGAAGAAAAACTTGAAAGATTAAAAAATATAGTTGAAGAATTAGAGTCCCCAGAAACGATGGAGTTAGATGCTTCTCTAAACTTGTTTGAAGAAGGTGTTGGTTTAGTACGTTCCTGCAAAGAACTTCTTAAACAGGCAGAGTTAAGAATACAAAATGTAACTGAAGAAGTGACTGAGGATGAATCCGATCCGATGGAAGATTTTGAAAACGGAGAATAGGATGGTATTAGAGAAAATAAAGGATCCTTCTGACCTTAAGAATCTCAAGATATCCGAATTAAAAACACTTGCCCAGGAAATGCGCGCCCAACTCTTGACTGTCTTATCTAAACATCCGGGGCATTTTGCACCCAACTTTGGTACCGTAGAACTCGCAATCGCTATACACACTGTCTTTGATACTCCTTATGATAAAGTAATTTGGGATATAGGACACCAAGCTTACCCACATAAATTACTTACAGGTCGACTTGATGTATTTGATACTTTGCGTCAAACCGATGGAATAAGTGGATTCCTAAGTCGTGAAGAAAGTAAGTATGATGTATTTGGGGCAGGACATTCGAGTACATCAATTGCTGCTGCATTAGGTGTTGCAGCAGCTCGTGATGTAAACAATGATGACTTTAAGGTTATTGCAATTATTGGTGATGGTGGATTAACAGGAGGTATGGCACTTGAAGGATTAAATACCGCTGGGGATTACAAGAAGGATATGTTAGTTATCCTAAATGACAATCAGATGTCTATTTCACCTACTGTTGGTGCGTTCTCTAAACATTTTCATAAATTGATTAGTTCACGCGGATATAATCGCCTTCGATCAGGTGCTAAGGAATTAGTGAATTTTATATCATCTGATGCCAAAGCACTTGCACAGAAAATTGAGGCTTCACTAAAACCTGGCACTTTATTTGAGGAATTTGGTTTTCGGTATTTTGGTCCTCTTGACGGTAACGATTTAGAATCACTTATCCCTGTTTTGACAGGGATACGAGAGTTAACCGGACCTATTTTGGTCCATGTGGTAACAAAGAAAGGAAAGGGGTTTAAACCTGCTGAAGAAGATCCTGAAGGGTTTTATAGTGTTAGTGGGCAATTTGATTTGGAGACAGGTAAATCACTCCGACCTTCCTCTGCTACTCCTAAATATACCGATGTTTTTAGCAATACACTTATTGAAGAAGCCAAGCAAGATTCTCGAATTATTGGCGTGACGGCAGCCATGTTAGGCGGAACAGGATTAGATAAATTCTCAGAAGTATTTCCTGATCGATGTTTTGATATTGGGTTAGCAGAACAATGTGCTGTCACATTTGCTGCTGGACTCGCGACTGAAGGGTTAAAACCTGTGGTTGCAATCTACTCAACCTTTCTACAACGAGGATACGATCAAGTTCTTCACGATGTTTGTATTCAAAATTTACCGGTTATATTCGCACTTGATCGTGCCGGGTTAGTTGGGGCAGATGGACCTACTCATCATGGTGTTTTTGATATTTCATATCTCAGAGCTATTCCAAATATCGTGTCAATGGCACCAAAGGATGAGAACGAATTACAACACATGCTAAAAACCGTACTAACCTATGAATTAGGTCCTATTGCGTTACGTTATCCACGGGGAACAGGAATAGGGGTTAAGTTGACAAACGACCCTACTCCTCTATCAATTGGGCAAGCTGAGATATGCCGTGAAGGTGAGGATTTAGTCATTTTGGCAATTGGAAATAGGGTATATCCTGCACTTGAAGCAGCACAAACTTTAAACGAAACAGGAATCAATACTACAGTTGTAAATGCACGTTTTATTAAACCTATAGATAAGACATTAATCGTAGATTTAGCAAGACAAATCGGCAAGATTATTACAGTAGAAGATGGGGCATTAATGGGAGGTTTTGGGAGTGCTGTACTTGAAACACTGGCAGCTGAAGGTCTTACAAATGTTCGTGTGACTACCCTTGGTGTACCAGATCGATTTATAGAACACGGAGATGTTGAAACTCTATACAGCCGTTATGGTTATGATACGCAAGCGATTATCCGAGCAGGTATTGCTTTAGCGGTAAAATCTTAAAATAGATTGAATTGTGTGGGCTAAATTAAGATTGAGTCGAATTTTAGACATTATATGGAAATAGTCGATTCGAATCCGTTTGATAATGGGATATGAGATTCATTTTACAGTCAATTTGGTTTAATGCTTATATCATCTAAATATACAAAATGTATCACACATTTAGGTCGTTCTCTACCTATGTATTGGGTATCAGTGCAAATATATTATCGCAATTTAAGCAGGATAAATGTTTACATCAAGCAGCCTCACTTGCATTTAACTCCCTTCTCAGTTTCATACCCCTCTCAGCAGTAGCACTTTTCTTGCTAAAAACATTCGGAGTAGTTGAAAATAAAGATTCTCCCTTAATTGCTGCATTGAATGACTTCTTTCCACACTATGGGGCAGAAGAAATTGTTGCTGGGATCTCTGAATTTGCTACTCGAAATCTTACCAGCCTTGGTGTTGGTGGTTTCCTCTTATTCCTCGTAGTATCTGTAATCCTCTTTATGTCTATTGAAGAACATTTCAATACTATATGGAGAAGTAGACAACGTCTGCCATTTATAAGAGCATTTCAAAAATACTCAGTTCTTTGTATGTTGCTTTTGGTAGGACCACTGGCAATATTCTTTATTTTTTCGACTGTGGATAACAGATTATTGGCGAACTTTTTTCCATGGTTTCTTATCTATTGTTTGTTCTTTTTCATGTATACCGCATTACCAAACACCAGCGTCAAATGGAAAGCTGCTCTTACGGGGGCAATTATAGCTGGTACGCTATTTCAAATTGCGCGGATTGTCTTTAGTTATTATTTTGAGTTGGTTTACAATAATTACAGTGAAATATACGGTACATTTGCATTATTAGTATTATTAGCAATTTGGATTTATGCCACATGGATTGTGATTCTATTGGGTGTTGAAGTGACCCATGCAACGCAGCATACCAATCATCAGAATGGTATATATGGAAAACAGATAAATGATAATAGTGAGTATATCAATTTACAAGGTATAATTACATTATTCCTTGTTGCTGCTAATCATTTCCATGAAGGTAAAGGTGCATGTCTACCATCAGACATCGCTGCAACAGTAGGGGTTCCAGAATCAATCGTACAGAGAGTATTTAAACGATTTAAAAATTTGGACTTAATATATGAAGTAGAAGGGGATACAAAAGGATATCTTCCAGCATGTTCGTTAAGTGAAATTACATTATATTCTATTATAGAAGTAGTTGATGGAGAACTTACAGAAAATTTTTCGAAGATATTACCAACATCCTCAAAGTTAAGAGAGATATTTAGTGAATTACAGCACACGCATTCAGAAATACTAAAAGATATTACCGTTAGCTCATTATTAAAAAGCAAAACTGATTGAATCGGTTGGGACGGATTGAGATCATTAGTGTTTTTTACATAGGAAACTATCAGGAATGGAAAGGTTAGATGTTCTTATTGTCCAGAAAGGCTTGGCAGAAACTCGTCTTCAAGCAAAACGACTTGTATTGGCTGGTGCTGTCAAGGTAAATAACAATTCAAACCTAAAACCTGGACAACGTATTTCTCCTGAAGCTGAAATTGAGATTGCTACCCCATCAAGATATGTCAGTCGGGGAGGGTTCAAGTTAGAGAAGGCATTGCAAGATTTTCATATTGTTGTAAAGGGCAAAGTCGCAATTGATGTCGGTGCTTCTACTGGGGGTTTTACTGATTGTTTACTTCAACATGAAATTGCTTTTGTATACGCTGTTGATGTAGGTTACGGACAACTTGCGTGGAAGCTTAGAAAAGATCCTCGTGTAGAAATACTGGATAAGACGAATATACGACACATAAAACCGGATTTATTTTCACATCCACTTGATATCGCTGTGTTCGATGTCTCATTTATTTCTTTGCGTAAAGTAATCCCAGTAGTACTTGATACGTTAGAGATTACTGAAATAATTGCACTTGTAAAACCACAGTTTGAAGCTGGACGTGTATATGTCAAAAAAGGCGGTATTGTTGATGATCCTAATGTACATAGGGAAACCTTGATAGAATTAATCGTTTATCTACAAGAAACTTGTTCTTTATGGACAAAAGGGATAAGTTTTTCACCAATTCACCAAGATATTAAGAATATTGAATATTTGTTGTGGGCACAAAAACAAACTAACACAGAAGATCATAATTCTAAGGTAGAACAACATTTAGCATTTATTACCGATTACGTAACTGAGGTTGTGGATACCGCCCATAGTATTTTTTATCAATGATTGGACAATAACCTAAATATAAAGAATGACACGAAGAAAGAAAATAATACTTGCATTTACTATATGCTTTTTACTAATTGGATTGTTTGGATTTCTATTCCTTAGATCAAGTTATTTCTTGGATGAATTTCTTAAAGAACCCATAATCCGAGTCATAGAGGATCAAATAGATGCTAAATACACTGTATATATTGATAGGTTAAGTGGAAATATTTTTACTGGAATAGAAGTTAAAGAGTTTAGGATAAGAGAAAAAAATGTTGATACTCCTCCTGTTCTCACTACAACAGATATAGTATTAAATTACGATTTTTTTGGTTTACTTAGACGCAAATTGGTTATCTCAGGTCTGGAAATAAACTATCCTGAATTAAACATACGTCGCAATGCTGAAGGACAGGTCAACCTTACCCAAGTATTACGGGAATCATCTCAGGAATCGGACTCATCTTTTACCTTAGATATTTCAAATGTCAATGTCAAAAAGGGTCAAATTAATTTCATTGATAAAAAGAATAATACCCAGTTTAACCTCCCAGACATCACCTTAAAAGTGGATGGAAAGCAAAAGGAATCCGGACATTCTGGCAAACTTATCTTTGGCAAAGGTAGTTTTTCTATAGATGGAGAAGAGTTATCTGTTGACACTTTAGAGAAGGAAATCCAATTTAACCTATCGTCAACAGGGGGTAATTTACGAGAACATCATCTGAAATTTGGCAACTCAGATCTCATTTTGAGTGGTGAGTGGAATAATAATAAATGGGAGTTAAACGCAGAGCTGGATTTTGACGCAGCAGATATTGAAAGACTCTTTATTCACGATCTACAATTAAATGGGAATGGGAAGATTTCAATTGAGGTTAACGGAACAAACACAACTCTAAATGGTTCTATTATTGTAGTAGCACCGAAATTGCTAATTGAGAAGAGGGTAGATCTGAAGACACCATTAATAACCAACACAAAACGGATAGACATTTCAAATATATTTGTTGATACATCATTAGAATTAAACGAAGATTCAATGATTACATTTAATGAGTTAAGTCTACAGATTGCAGAGGGTAATCTTTCTGGCACGGGTAGTTTGACATTTGACAATTCATCTGAAGGGAATATTATCGAAAGAATCCAACACTTCGTAAAAAATCCAATATCTTATAAGAGCAATTGGGATATATCTGATGTTCAACTCAAACCACTTATTCCTATTTGGGTTGAAATTCCATCTTCAGTCCCACAAATTAAATCTGGGATCATTTCTGGTTCAGCAAAACTAACCGGTAATACTAATAATGGAAACTTTGATTTTAATGGAAATATACAACTATCAGATGCAAGTTTACTAACTCGGACTAAGACTATCAAATTACAGGATTCATCTCTAAATTGTACTATCAAACCAGAATCTGATGATTCATTGGCAATAATGGTAGATGGGAAAATAGACGGATCTGATGTTGATATTAATGGGAATCTTAAAACTCCAACGGTGGTCTTGAGTAATGTAGACTTTGGTAAGCTCTGTGAAATTGCTAATACATTACCCCTAAAAGGTATTGGTACGATTACAACACAAATCAAAGAGGATAGGACTGCTACAGGACATATTGAAATACCAGATGCCTTCTTTGATAATGATTATATTCCAATGGGACGATTGGCAGGGGATTATCAATACCAGAATGGTACTGTGTATTTTGAAAACGCATACTTAACAAAGAATGGTTTTGATGGAGACACAAAAATAGCCATTGAGGGTGAAGTTAAGTTGGAAGGGAAACTCCCTGTCAATATGAGAATAATTGCTGAAAAACTCGTTTTGGATCAAGACTATAACAGAATCCTTCTTAAGAATAATTATCCAATAGATGGGATCATCTCTGGTGAGTTAAATCTTTACAATTCTCTTACACATCTTGATGGTAGAGGAGAATTTAGTGTTGAATCTGGAGTAGCTTGGGAAATTAAGTTAGATCCATTGCAGTTTCAATTAGATATTAATGATACCTCCTTAACTATCCAAGATTTCCAAATAACTTCACGGGATCAATTAGTTACTCTTAATACACATGTATCTAAGACAGGTGAGTTTGATTTTAGTCTAAAGAATAATAAAGACAATCCAATTAAAATGTCTGAGATTGCTGTTGCTGCAAGTATTGATGATTTTCCATTCAATGGTATGATGAATGTAAATGTCACCTCATTCTATAAAAAACCAGATGTTTCCTCTACAGAAGTTTCAATACACATTACAGATCTTTCATTCAATAATAATCCTCTCGGTGATGGGTATGTTCATGGTAAATTAATAGAGCCACCTGAGAAAAGTACTGATCCAGGATATTTTAAATTCGTTGGTAAAGCATTTGAAGATACGACCAATATAGAAGGTACAGTGAGTGTTGGTGCAGACAATCCCTATGACTTTACAGCTATAAGTAAGAAAATCGCTGCAGCACCGATTTTACGGATCTTCCATCCTACCCTCGAATCCATAACAGGAACAGCAGACAGCATAGTTAGAATCAAAGGCACAATTGCTGAGTTGGCATCTACTAAGCAAGAGGAGTCAGAAAGACGGGTATATCCGTATGATGTTGATATAGTTATCAACGACACTGAACTTCAATACAATTCATTACATTTCTCAAACCCCAACCCTATTCGAATAGAAATTCTGGATGATATTATAACATTCACTGATAGTTCCCTCGCTATAGGTCAAGGTCGGGAACCCTTCCTACAAATCGCAGGTACAATTGATGCAAAAACTGAAAAGATTAACATCGTATCATCTCATAACCAAGACTTAACACTAAATGCTTTCGTCAATGAATTAAATCTTCCGATTACTGGATTAGCATATTATGATCTGAAACTGCAAGGCACTTTGACCAATCCTATAGTGAGTGTTAGTTGGCAAATACCCTCCTTAGTTTGGAATACTGATTCAGGAGATATTGGGATTAGTAATGCTAATGGTGAGTTTAATTATAATAATAATAAACTACATATTCTGCCATTCTCATTTGATTTATTGAATAATATCATTCAAGTAGATGGTGATATAACAATCAATCAAGAAAACATTGAGAAATCGCAACTCAAGCTGAATGTCAACGGTGATGATATCGGATTAACTAATTTCTCAAATATCCTGAAAAACTCTTTACCTAATGAAGTAGTGAACCATCTTTCTGCAAGAGATACGACATTTTTAAACGGGAATGTTAAAGTGCAACTAAATATTAATGGTAGTATAGCAGAACCTATTATTGACATTAATTCACATACAGTTGATGATTATCCTATATACATTGGTACATTTGAAAAACCTATCAGAATGGATAAAATACATGCCACTGCAACGATTGGATCAGAGTTAGTTGGTATTAATGATTTATTAGTCAATGGTCAGATTGGGAAAAGTAATATCCAGGTAGATGGCGAGACATCATTTTCAAGGATCAACAATAAGAAAATCAATTATACCTTAGCAGTTTCTGCTGAGAAGTTGGAAATTGCCGATTTTCTCAAGGATTTCAATGTAGATTCTTCACTCCTTACTGGAAATATCAGTGGAAGTATGAAAATTTCAGGTAACGGATTTAACTATAATGATATTTCAATGACCAGCGAGATTCATGAGCTTATTTTAAATAGCCACAATATCCAAATTACCAATATTACCCCTATCGATTTAGCATTAAAAGATAGTATCATAACCACATTAATTCCTCTAAGACTTACCTCTCCTACTCTCAATTCTCAAGTTAACATTGGTATTGGGGGGAATATTATCACCCCTAAAATAGATGTTAACTGGCAAGGATCACTTATAAACCTATTACACAAACAATCCAATCTACCTATCCAATGGAGTGGGAACATCCAGTATTTGGAAAAGCAGATAACTATACTATCTGAACTTAACAATAATGGACATTCACTAAAACTAACTGGATTTATTCCCTTCAACCTAAATTTAGAAAAAGTTTCAATACGAGACAGGTTTATTGATTTACCCATAAATCTTCAATTGGCAGGAAATGAATTGCCGCTTACATTTTTTCCAGGAATAGACACTATTTTTGCAGAAGCAGATGGAGTCACCGATATTAAATTATCACTAAATGGTACGACCCAAAGTCCTTATATGGATGGAAATGTATTTATAGAAGCAAGGAAAGTTCAGACGAAAGCACTAAATCAAGTGTTGGAAAAGATGAGGTTACAACTTAAGGCACGTGAAGGTCTTATTGAGTTAGTTCAATGTAAATTTGAAATGGGTGATGGAAATTTCGATCTACGAAAAGGCGAATTACAACTTGAGGGGTTAATGCCTAAGCATTTAATCATCGAGGATGTATCATTCACGAAATACCCTCTGGGTTCTGTTTTACAGAAGGTTCTACCTTCTGATTTCTTCAAGGAAGTAAATGGTGAGGTGACGACATCTATTTCTAAAATGATGTTATCATTTGATAGTTTCTTTCAACAAGGAGAGGAAATTCCAATACCGAAAATAGTTCGAAGTGTAAACTTTGATGCTATTTCGCGTGAGGCAGAAGCAGAATTTACTATCGATCATATTTCATTCGGTTTTCTTTATTTAGATCAGCAATATGAATTTACAAATCCAGAAACCGTTCCATTTACTCTTAATACTGGCACATTCAGATTGAAAGGGTTAAGACTTGAGAATACGATTCCTGTCAATCCAAATGAAGTCACTAATCCGCTTGTTCTAAGTTGTTTTGGCAGACTGGATCTGTATGGAGAGATCTTCGCCAATCTAAAGATTAGCAATTTCAATATTTCTACCCTTAATTATTTCCTACCTAATGAATTTACAAAACTCTATAAAATGAATGGAATGTTGTCCACAACTGTTAGTATTACAGGTGAATACGCTGCACCGAATATTCTTATCAGATTAGAAGGAGAAAGACTGACTATAAATCAAGCTGGGATTGATGAATTTTCTGGAGAGTTTCGTTATGATTCTCTCAACCAACATTGGACGATTGTAGAAGAGAAAACACAAATTCGTATTGGTAAGAATAGAGTTATTTGTTCAGGTAGTGTTCCTTTAAATATATCTCTGATAGAATCAAAAATTGAACCCTCATCAGATCCAATGGATGTAAGAATTAGTGTAATAATGGATCAACTCGGTATATTACCACTTATTGATCCTCATGTTCAATCTGCCGTTGGGGAAGGTAATATCACTGCAACAATTACTGGAAACGTAGATGCATCAAAGATTTCTGGACATGGCAACTTTAATATTGATTCACTATCTATTGCACGTTCTCCTATATTTTTTGAGAATCTTGAATCTACCTTTGAATTCACAGAACAAGGTATTAGATTTGATGAAATGAAAGGACAACTAAACGGTGGAGACTTCACAGCAAATGGTAATATAATTACTGATTGGTTTCAAGTTCAGAGTGTGGATGTTATAGGTAGTATGAAAAACTCTATCTTTACTGAAAATGAAAAATACCAGATTGAGTTAAGTTCTGAGAATTTACATTTAACAGGGATGATTGCAGACACAAAGCTTAATGGAGATATCAGAATCCATTCGGGGCAATATAAACAGAATTGGAATTGGGAAGATCTCCTTGACTCATTCTCCGCAGGTACAGTAACTGATACAGATCTATTGTTCTATATGCCATTCATACGAAATGTCACCTTAGATTTGGGTATAGATATCCCTAACAAATTTCACCTGTTATCATCAACTGGGGGACATACAGACATTGAGATTAAGTGTCGAGGACAACTTACTGGGGCAATTCAAGCACCTATTTTTACGGGGGATCTTTCTATTCTACGAGGGAAGATTAGTATTATAACACAGATATTTGAGATACAAGAGGGGTCTACAATCAGAAATCTTAGTGACAAATCCTTTAATCCAGAGTTAGACATTATACTCATGACACCTAATCCAATTCGAGGTGTGGTACTTAGTGATGGAAGCATAGCGGATTTAATGATTACTGCAACAGTTACAGGCAAACTCGAAAATGGAGACATAGGTAATGCGAAAGTTAATTTAGGGGCTGAACCCATAAATTCTTCTACGACTGTTATATTTACTGATGCGGATGTTCTCGCGTTGCTTTCACCAGGCAATTCTATTTCAAGGTCTTTTGCTGGTATCACATTCACTATCTCCTCAGGGTTTGATCCAAAACAACGTCACATCATCGGGGAATATCCTTTGCCTTTTGGGAATAATATGTCTATTAGAATGGAAGGAGATGAAAAAGGTGAATTTGGGGTTGATTTACAGTTGTTGGAGAGACGTTTCTAATAATGTGTCTGAACACCAAGTTAAGATCCTTTACCTATCTGTCTGATAAGGTTTATATTCTTCAAGGGATAATTCTGTTATTCCAGTGTGTCTTTTGTTTGAATTCTTATTCAGCAGAGGAGAACATTACTGTTCTACCCATAAATCCTACAGAGCATTCCTTGCACTCAAAAAAGGTCGTTAGGATTGAATACACCATAGACAATCTACCTGTAACTAACGACCAAATTCATAACATTCTAAAAGAACATACACAAATAGAGCTTGGTTCAAAGTTTTCCCGGAATGCAATAAAACTGAGTATAAATTCTCTCTATTCTTTAAATCAGTTTTCACAAATTAATGTATACACCAAAGATACATCTGAAGGGATTGTTGTGCAGTTTGAATTAGAGAATGTTATGCATCTTCAATCGATAAAACTTATAGGTGTCGATTCAGATGAACTAAATAAAGCAATCCGAGATACGATTAGATTGGAACCTGGTGGGATGTATCTACCAACTATTGCTAAGAGAGATGAAAGTTCGATTAAGGAAGTGTGTGCGGATAATGGATACTTTAATAGCCAGATAGAGATAATTACAGAAACAGATACTGGGATTTTAACATATCAGATTGACTTGGGGAGTCCAACAATTATCTCTAAATTCCATCTTCAAGGAAATTCAACAGTATTCTCTGAATATCTTAAGGGGGTCGCAGGAGAGTTTATTGGAGAAGTATATCGTAAATCCGATGTAAATGATGCAATCTTAGCAATTCAAGATTTCTATAAAGAGAAGTACTATCCTAATAGTGATATAGTTGCCGACTTTAACAAGGAAACAGGACTACTAACTATCAAGATAGTTGAAGGCACACAGTTATTACTTGAATTTGTAGATGAAAGTGGAAAAATGATATTCTCTGATTTTATTGTTCGGAATGTACTCAAACAAATAGGTGTCATTACAGGTGAATCAGAGAAAGATCTTCTTAGAAATAGGATTATTACGTATCTGAATTCTGAAACTCTATGGTCGCAAACCGTGCAGTCTCATTTTAAGGCAAAAGGCTATGACAATACAACAGTAGAATGGGAGAAATTAACGAACTCTCCTCTACATATTAAATTTACTGTTACTAAAGGTCAAAGATATATAGTTAAAGACATTATCATTGAAGGGAATTTTGCGTTTAGTGAACAGGAATTGTTACGAGAAATTGATACCAAACCTTCTCATATAGCAATCCAACTATTTCGTAAACATATATTCACTCAGCAAGAATTAACACAAGATCTTGAAAGATTACGAATATTGTATCAAAAAGCAGGTTACCCTAAAGCATCTATCAGAGTACAACAACTGGACAAAAGAATACCTAAGAACAGCAAGTTTGGTGAAGTTTCGATCCATCTGATAGTTTTTGAAGATCGCAAAGAGGTAATTAACCGATGTGTTTTCTCAGGTAACAATGCACTTGATACTGCTACTCTTCTTAATGCCCTACCAAGCAAACTCCCTCAGCCTAATGCTCCTTTAATACTAAAAAGCTTTCAGAACGCTATTCTGAAAGTATACCAGGATCATGGGTATATGGACGTTGAAATTATAAATCCACCGAACACACAATATATAGATAAAATGATAACTCCTGTTTTTCAAATTGATGGAAATTTTTCTGAGATGTTGAATTCAGGATTAGTTCCGAATGAAATTACAGAAGAATTCCAAAAACATCATCTATCACTTTCGGGGACATACATCGCTACCAGTCTCGGTGATGAGTGGAGTATTCAAGATATTAATGGTAACCCTCGTTATACCTTAAAACAGGGACACACTACCCTATCTGTATTTGAACATGGTGTGGTTCATTTTGAGATTAATGAAGGGGACAAGATAGGATTTGGTGAAATTTTATTTGCTGGAGACGCGGGTGTTAGACAATTTGTCCTTGATCGTGAAGTCGTACACCTTCAAGGAACACTTTTCACACCAGAAAAACTGAGTAAAGCCATTCAAAACCTAAATAACACAGGTGTCTTTGAACCAGGAATCCGAACCAAACGAAGAACACAAACCGACCTTGGAGGAAGTACATATCAAAATATACAACCAAATCCAGGGAGTCTTTTATCCACTCAACCAATATACCAAGATGTCTTAATCCGATTACAGAAACGAAAACCGGGAGCATACGGTGCAAGTATCGGATATAGTTCTTCTGATGGTCCGAGAGGTACGATCTCATTAAGTCATGTTAACCTATTAAAACGTAATAATAGGTTTCGGTTACGTGGCAGGTGGGGGACACGAGGTTATCTTTATGATACAACACTCACAGAGCCGTGGCTATTAGGGAGGACAAGTGGGAGTCTGCAATTTCTTGGAAGGAAATTAGAAGAAGATGACGGTGTCAGAGCATTGCAAGGAAGTTTTACTCTTAGTAGAAGATTATATGATTCGCATCGTTTTAATTTTGAGTATAGTTACAGAGGACTAAAAGATACATCAGAAACTACATCAGTTATTAATCCGTCAACTACAGTTAGCAGTTTACGTTTACTATGGAGACACGATAATCGGATACCACCTATTAATCCTAAGTCAGGTATGTTGAATGAGGTAACTGTGGAATATGCTGGAGGTTTTCTGGGTGGTAAAAGTAGTTTTATTAAGACAATTGCTGACTTTCGTGCACATCGGTTGTTAAACGACCGTGGTTTTGTACTTGCACCAGCTATCCGAATAGGCATCACCACAGGTTTACAAGAGGAAGATCAAGATTCAGAATTAATCTCGTTTGAACGCTTCTGGGCAGGTGGTAGTACAACTGTACGCGGTTATGAGGAACGTGGACTTGGACCAGTGGATAGTACGGGAAAGCACCGTGGAAATATACAGTTTATCTTTAATACTGAGTTACGTTTCCCCATTTTTGCACCATTTGATGGAGTTTTATTTTTTGATTCAGGAAATGTGTGGGATACTTTTGAGGATGTTAAGTTTGAATGGTTACCTTCATCGGTAGGTGTTGGATTAAGGTTAGATCTTGGTCCATTTATTGGCGGGATCGATTACGCGGTACCGATAATTACAGTACCGAATGTTCCAATTAATACTTTCTATATACGTGTAGGAACTCCCTATTAGGAAATGACTACTCAGACGGGTCGTACGGTTTCCCTAATGCAAGTGGTGCTTCAGAACGTCCCACAAATCCAGACATTACAACTAAACACAATACAAAAGGCAGCATCAAGA
This sequence comes from Candidatus Poribacteria bacterium, assembly GCA_965205025.1. Classification (GTDB taxonomy): domain Bacteria; phylum Poribacteria; class WGA-4E; order WGA-4E; family WGA-3G; genus MSPOR6. Next base: position 87,290 of record CBDBFU010000004.1, on the reverse strand, counting down.
ACCACTGATATTGAACATTCCATCCAAATGCTTGAAATCGGGCATCAAGGGCAAAACCGAGACCAAACAGGAGCGCTGCAGCACAAGCTTTTACTGGATGCCATTTCCCAAAAATAACGATTGCCAATGCAATGAATCCGCGACCCGCTGTCATATTTGGTGTAAATATCGGAACATCTGCAAGTGACAAGTAACCTCCACCAATTCCTGCCATTGTTCCTGCAAATAATAAGCAGGCAGTTCGAATTAGAGATACATTCGAACCAACTGTAGAAATAGCTTTGGGGTGTTCACCACATGCCCGTACTCTTAAGCCTTGTTGTGTATGATATAAGTAAAAATATATGACCGGTACAAACAAGAATGCTAAAAATACGATGATATTATGGGAAAATAGTGTATTGCCTAAAAACGGGATCTGCGAGAGTAAGGGCAGGTCTATTTTCTCAAAATAAGGAATATTGTGTGGTGTTCCGGTCCCACCAAAAATACGTTGGTACAGTACTTCCGTTAATCCTAATGCGAGCAATGTAATTGCCGTACCAATTACAACTTGATCTCCACGAAGCTTTATAGCGAAAACAACAAAAAGACCAGCGGTAATTAAACCACTTAAACCTGCCACGAAGAGTCCAATCCATGGAGCAAAAAAGATTAGTTCCGCAGTAAAATATGATGCAACTAATCCAAAAAATGCACCAATCAGCATCATACCTTCTATACCTATATTAATTACACCCGCGCGCTGTGAAATCACCTCTCCCAAGGCAGCAATTAATAAGGGTGTAGCCCCTCTTAATGTTGATGCTATTAACTCTTCCAATAAATCCAAAGTACTGTTCCCAAAAAAATTGTTTATTGTATAACGGTTATGTGTATACTATTCTCGTTTACTGAGTAATTTAAACGAACTTGATCCGATAACAAAAAGTAAAATTATTGCCTGCATCATCCAGGTGACCTTATTGGAGATTCTTATGTTTAGTTGCATTGCATAGGAACCCATTGTGAGAGCTCCAAATAATAGCGATGATGCGATGGTTACAAGTGGATGTAACTTTGCTAATAAAGCGACAGCAATTGCAGTATAACCGTATCCAGGAGAAAAAGTTGTTGTAAGTTGGGGTGCAAGTGCCATGAGTTCTATAGCTCCTCCAAGTCCTGCTAATGCTCCGCTAATAAAAAAAACACGCAGAGTGTTAAGAGGAATAGAAATCCCTGCTGCTTCTGCTGCCGATGCCCCTTCACCTACTGCCCGGATCTGATATCCGAAAGACGTTCTAAACAATACAAATGTTAGTATAATTGCTGATATTATTGCAATGAGGATACCTATATGTATCCTTGATGAGGGGAAAATACGAGGTAGAAATACCCACTTAGCAATTGGATCACTTTGTGGTCCTGTTCTCGATATTTCCTGTAGTGGACCACCATCGACCATAGCACTCACAAGGTATAAGGCAACGTAATTTAACATAATCGTACTAATTACTTCATTGACGCCACGTGTAACCTTGAGAACACCCGGGATTGCCCCCCATATTCCACCACCAAGAATTGCAATGGTCATGCAGAGCGGTATTGCCACCCACGGGATGTTAGGTAATAGGTATACTCCCTTAGTCCCAAACCAAGTTCCAGCTAATGCGCCAATTAGAAATTGTCCTTCTGCTCCGATATTCCAAATTCCACATCTGAACGCAATCGCAACGGAGAGACCTGTCATAAGAAACGGTATACTTTTTACTAAGGTCTCACCTAATCCGTGGGCAGTTCCGAATGCCCCTGTAATTCCTGTTGCATAAGCCTGTAAAGGATTATATCCACACAATACCAGTAAAATTCCATTTGTTAGAAATGCGGCTGAAAGGATCAGGATAGGTGTTATAACCCAACGATAGTACTTTGCATAACGTAAACAAATGGATGTTGCTTTTCGATAGATGTAGAAGAGATTATACATCCCTATCCGACTCCCCTGTCATTAATAAACCTAATGCTTCAATATCATCTCGATGTTCTGTAGCTGCAATAATTCTTCCTCTGGATATGACATATATTCTATCACTGATACGTAGTACTTCATCCAATTCTGTAGAGATTAAGAGCACAGATTTATCTTTGTCACGTTGTGCAAGTAATTTCTTGTGAACAAAAAACGTTGCATTAATATCAAGACCCCGTGTCGGGTTTACAGCGATGAGAAGTTCGGGTTGTGGAGATATTTCCCTTGCAAGAACAATTTTCTGTTGATTCCCACCAGAAAGGGTTGATACTGGAATATCTGGAATTGTTGGACGGATATCGTAGGAGGCAATCAGGTTTTGTGAGAAATCATATTTCGAAACTTGGTTTATTACGCCACCTTGTGCAACATTATGTAGATGTCTGTAATTTAACAATAAATTTTCAGCAATAGAAAAGGACTGTATCACACCTTTTGTTCGTCTATCTTCTGGAATATAACCTACACCACATTGGCGTATATCTTTTGTCTTAGTTGGTTGTTTTCCTAAAATTTCTATTGTACCTGAAGAAATAGGTCTTAATCCTAAGATAGCCTCAGCTAATTCGCGTTGTCCGTTCCCATCAACACCTGCTATTCCAACGATTTCACCACGATGAGTTTCCAATGATAGATTCTTTACTGCGTTTTCTCTTCGGTTCCCCTTTACCGTAAGTTCAGAGATGTTGAGAACTTGATCACTCGATGCCTTATGTTCTTCTCGTATTACTTCTGATAATTCCTCACCCAACATCTCTCTCGCAAGACCACGGGCAGAGAGTTCTCCTGTTTTGCCGTGATACACATTTTTTCCGTGTCTTAATACGGTAATGCGATCACTTATTGCTAATACTTCTTTCATCTTGTGGCTAATGAAGATGATTGAACGGTTATCCTCTTGTAATGTACGAAGTATACCAAAGAAATCTTCAACTTCATGTGGACTAAGAACTGCTGTTGGTTCATCAAGAATTAATATACGTGCATTTACCGCAAGAGCTTTTAGGATTTCTACTCGTTGTTTTAATCCTACAGAGAGGTTGCGTACAAGAGTATTCGGTTCAACAGGGAGATTAAATCGTTGTGATAAGGATTCAGTTAATTTTGTCGCTTCAGATTTATCATAACGGAACTTACTTAGGTTAATAGAGGATTCGAAACTGTTAGGTAGGGAATCAATATCAGAATCGGAGGAAGTATTTTTTTGATTTGCCGGATCGAATTTTGCCACACTAAGAGCGATATTCTCAGCAACTGTGAGATTCTCAATAAGCATGAAATGTTGGTGTACCATTCCAATTCCATGGGCAATTGCATCACTCGGAGATCTAAGTATAGTTCTCTTACCGTAGATATTTATAGATCCACCGGATGGCTGATATAATCCATAGATTAGATTCATCAATGTTGATTTACCAGCACCGTTCTCCCCTAAAATTGCATGGATTTCACCGGATTGAAGTTGGAAATTTACGTTTTCAACGGCAACAAGGTTGCCAAAATTCTTCGTTAGATTTTGAAGCTCAAGTAGAGTTTTTTCTTTCATTTAAACCCTACACCAGTTATTTGCTCTCTCGGTTGTTAACGCGCCATCATAAGCAACGAACCTAAGACCAATTTTCCATGTTTCATTCTCAGGTATTGTAATTGAATCTCTCCAAGTGGGATTATAGAGTGCCATACCGTAATCTCGAATGAACCACGGTCCACGGATATCTTTATCAAGAATAGTCATCAAAATACCGTAATCACCGTGTCCAGGCAACTGATTTTGGTATGCGACATAATCAGAATCACTTTCCTGAACAACTTCTGCCTTGCCTTTACGATTATTGTCAGCGAGTACAATACCTCCCATAACAGGTAAGAGTCTGGGTTCAACACGCATACCGATGCTTCCAAATTTAGTTTGTGGGTATTCTGTTATTCCATAAGAAGCTGTTTTCTCACTTGTCATGTCACAAACAGTTCCATCTTCAACAGAGTGTAAATTTACTGTCCGAATTTCATCAATTAGTGGTTCTTCATTTTCATCCCGCCAAATAACCTTCTGTACAAATTCAACACCGTTTGTATGTGGAGAGATGGAAATCTCTTGCTGTGTTTCCATACGACCTAAATTTATGAATACTTTATCTGTAAAGGAACGACGGGGAGGTGAACCCCAAAAACCAGCCTCACGTTCTCCTACTTTTACTGGTGCTTGCCCAACAAATATACCATTATGAAATGGATGGTCAAAAGCGAATTCCTGAATAACAGTATGTCCAGCAGGTGTATAAAATGGAAACACAAAGGGACGGTAGAAGTTAGCACCCAATCCTCCTAAACATCTTCCGGTATCAGTCTCTACTACTAAATGTGTCTTAGCATTAACAAACACCTCATAATTGCTCATTATTTCTCCATTTAAATTTGTTGCTTTTATATCATGAAATTATCAATGTTGATTGAGGATAAAGTATATGTTATCATTTCTGTCCTGTCAATATGATTTTAGGGTGTTATACAGTACACTAACGGTATTATGGGAAGATTTAATTTACATATTAATCTATTTTGACAACTGTGATTGTATATGTTAAAATCATGTATATAGCATGTATATTTAGATTGTATGAGGATTAAGTAAATATTTCGGTAATTCTACTTTCCCAAACCCGGTAGGTGCGGTTTCCTAACCGTACCGGACTTTACAGGAAAGTTACCGAATTAGTAAATTAATCTTCATTAAATCTAAACAATTCATTGTAATGCTCTCAATGCTGATTTGGGAACTTTGAGTGATTACAAGTGTGTCAATATACAACTAAAATGTTAAATACATACTAATATAATTCCAAAGGAAAAATAATGAGACTTCTTTTTTTGTTATTTATAACACTACAGTTTATTTTCCTTCCACTCGGTTTTGCCCAAGAAAGCTGAGGTGCGTGAAGCAACCCCACTATCCCTCAGGGTGGGGTAAGTGAAGTTAGGTTAACTTCAGAAAATAGTAAATTCCAGGTATCTTTTGGGACGCGAGGATTTTATGCCCAAGGTGGACACCACGAAGCAAAAGGTTTGTCTCCTTCTGGCGATGTGATTTTAGTACCATTGCACCGTCATGAAGTGAAGTTGAATGTAGTCCGATTCGATTTTGGCTTAAAATATCACATCAATAATGATTGGCGTTTGGAAGCTGCTCTCCCTTATGAAATAAAAAGTCAGGATGCGAATATTGTTGAGGTAGAACCGGCTGATAGCTTGCAGAAAGAGGCAATGTTACGTAATCAAGACATCCATCATCGGAACGAAACCTACCGCGGTATTTCAGATATGGATCTTCTTTTAGGGTATACCACACATGGTATATTAATGCAGCACGATACACTATTTGCTAAGTTTGGAACAACGCTACCGTTGGGTAAGACTGAAGAAGATCCGTGGATACTTGGTGACAAAGGGTTGAAGCATCTACATATACAATTTGGAACAGGTACATTTAATCCCATAGGTGATATTCGATACATTTTACCTGTTTATGGGGGGTTGAGTGCGAATCTCAATGTAAGAGGCAAATACCCTTTCTATGAAAACAGTAAAACCTATCGAGGTTCTTGGGATATCACTTATACAGCAGGATTGAATTACATAGTCAATAATTGGGTAACTCTTCAGGCAAGTTATCTTGGGTTGTATCAGTCCTATGCACATTGGGCAGGAGAAATTGACATCAATACTGGGCTGCGATTTAGTCTGGCATCTTTTGGAGCATCGATTGCAACACCATATAATGTGCCATTGTCAATAACAGTCATGCTTCCAATACAACAGGAAACCCTCTATGATGATAATGTTAGACTGTCAGATGGAACATATCAAGAGAATGATGCCTTCAAATTGGGTATGTTAGTTTCTGTGATGGCGTTATATTCCTTTTAGTTAAATTGCAATAATAAAAAAGGGGTAGTTGTTTGAAAACAACTACCCCTTTTTGCGGACATGTGTTTAATCAATATAGGTTTTAATAATAGTAAGGACAGTTATTATAATCCATAAGATACATTATGTTGAAAATTATTTGATTACTTTCAGTTCCCCCCATGAAATAGCCAACTTCTCTACTGCATCGACATCCTGACTTATACCCATCAAATCCTGAATATCATCTACATCTAAGGCACGTGCCCAGAATGATATCTCATCAATGATTCCTTCAGCTCCGTTGTTCATTGCGACATACTCTACAGTTTCCCAACCAAATCTTGGCTTTTCGTGTAGTTTTGGGAATCCTCCTGTAATATCACGGCTTTTAACTCGTTCTTTCCCGTCAATATAGACATATGGTGGTCCACCAGTGAAATCCCAGGTAACAGCACAATGAAACCATTGGCCTTTTTTAATGATACCTGTAGGATCAAAGTCAACATCCTGCCAATCAGCATCGTCTGCAGCCTCAAAATAGATACCAAAGTGTGGTGGGGCAATGTCTGGGTGGGCGGAACCTTTCCCGATAAAAAAGTAAATGGCACCAAGACTTGCATCGAAAAGTCTGTAATCCTTATCATCTTTACCATCCCAATCGGGTTTGAACCAAAAAACTACACTTCCTGTTTCGGTAATTACATTAGGTATTTCAAGATATGTCTCTTTTCCTCGAAGAACAATTCCATCATCGTATTTTCCTTGTCCAGCAACCCATTTTGCTGAACCACCAAATGTACCATCATTCCCATTGCCCGTAGCATCAATGGCTCTTGCACCACTTCCTTCACCAATCCACAATAGCAAGTCTTTATCGTTTGGAATTTCGGCTAACACAGATATATTTACGATGAGAATAAGTAGTAATATGAAATAGACAGGTTTCATTCACTCTACCTCCTTATAGGAATTAACCGTATAAATTTGGTAGAAATATATCAGAATTCATCAATTTAATCAAATTAGATTCTTCTTAGGATATTCTTAAGGTATGTAAATAATTTGTCCCTTATCCTTATGTGTAAATTTAGTGAGATTTGTTTATTTTTATAAAATTTGGGTTGTCTGAATCACAGATTTCACGGATGAGAGGGTCTTGGTATGCGAATGGTTTCTTTTCTGAATCGCGGATTACATGGAGGAGAGGGATTTGAGGTGCTTAGTTGTTTGGGGGACAGATTAAGTGGATCAAGTACAAAAGATCTCGGTTGGGAATCCCCTCCTACAGAAGAAATACTCTTGTAAAATTAGCGTGGACTAACCAATAGTTTTCATTAGAAAACTCTAATTTCATTATATGCGATAGTGTTTAAGTAGTTCAAAATTGGGTTCAAATCCAATTCCAGGCGTGCTCGGAACAGTTACATGACCGTCCTTATCTAATTCCATTTGTGGAAGGAACATCTCCCCGCGTAACGGATCAACCGCTGGCGGGTAATATTCTAACATCAAACAATTCTCACGACTTGCAGCGATATGAATCTGTAATTCTTGTGCACCATGTGGGGAAATCCATTTATCAGCCAGCTAACGCTTCTTCAACTACCTTGATTGATGTATCATACCCAGGAAGGATAGCAACATCCAAATTGAAAACATCTGCCCCTTCGTTGTCTATGTGTGTTTGGAAGTAGTGTAATCCGTAGCCATTTTCTCCAGTTGCAATATATATATCGTAATCCTTCGCTATTTCACGTATTGTCTTATAACCCCTATAATCGTGACTATGAATTGGCTCTTCAAGCCATAATATATTGTTTGCTCGAAGAGCGGGAATATAGGCTTCTGCCCGCTCTACAGAAAGAGAGCAATTAGCATCAACCATCACCTTAATATCAGGACCAACAGCTTGACGAACTGTCTCAATACGACGTAAGTCAGTTTCAATACCAGCAGCTTGATGTCCAATTTTCATCTTAATTGCTGTAGTATTGAATTCAGTGATATTATATTCCATCTCTTCCCGTAGTTCTTTTAATCCCTTTCCTCTACTATAATATCCACCAGCGATATATGTTCGAATACGCTGCTTCTTACCACCTAAGAGTTCATGGATTGACTTACCCTCAAGTTTTCCTCTTATATCCCAACAAGCTTGATTTACAGCAGCTAAAACCTGTGTGTGATATCCACCCGGTCCATAAATCTTGTAATTATCTGCTAACCATGTGATATAAGGTGTATCAGTAGCGTTGTGACCAATTAGAGCAGGACGAAATAGGTCTAAATAAATTGGAAAAAGGTGAAGGGGTCTTGTTGCAGCAGTAGCACCATTAAAACCGTATCCGTATACTTCTTCTGTGCCGCTTTTCGCAGTCACCTTGACCAAATGTAGTCTGCCTTTGTCGTAAACGTGCATCCCATTCCAGATAGGAGGTCTGTCCCATTCATAGAGTAGGCTTTCGACGGATACTATTTTGAAGGCTTGTGTTGACATGGATTCCAATTCCTTAATATCGTGAATTAAGCTGTTTTTTTATTATTTATTAATATGTTACTATAGTTTGGACAATTTCTGAAAGGTGCTTCCCTTATTTTCAAAGTGTTTCTGGATTTTCGCCACTTTTTTCACGCCCAACCCAACTCTGAGAAAAGTAAACTCTGATAGACCAGACATAGCCCCAGCGGGGCGAAATGTGTGTAGAAACGCTTTATCCGCCAAGGTTCAAGCCCCGGTGAATGCCATACGCGCATTCATACCGTTGATTCGCGGGGCGAAATGTGTATCGCTTTAAACTGTCCAAACTATAGTAATATGCCAAAGTTTGCTTTTTAATCTATCGGCATTGCTTCTTCAGGAATTTCTACACCTTGTTCTTTCCAAAATCTATATGCCCCTTTATGGAGTGGTATTAAGAATGCTTTTGGGGCATTTTCGACTGTCATATCAGAAGCAGCTTGGTTTGTCTGAATCATCAATTTCTTTCCTTCAGGACTATACACATGTTTTAATATATTATAGATAGTCTCTTCAGAAATTGCTTTATTAGCTATAAGAACAGTTGGCATTACAATAGTCTTTACCGGTTTGACTTTTCCTTCATAAGCGCCTTCTGGTAGACTCCCTGAAAAATAGAAAGGATATTTATCATAGAAACCGTACTTCTTGGCAGGTGTATCAAGGTCAATCATTCGGATCCTTTTAACCGCAGTTAATTCTATAATTGCACTGTTTGGCACACTCACCAACCAAAGAAATCCTTTTGCCTGTCCATCTTGAAGTTCTTGTGCTCCTGCAGTTCCACCTCGATAAATGGGTTTAAATTGCCTCCAAATCCCTGCTGCTTTTGTAAGACGTTCCATCGTCTGTGCCGTACCAGACCCAGGGGCACCACAAGCAATTTTACTCCCAACGATATCTTCAAGTTTATTTATTTTACTATTTTCAAGTGTGGAAAATTGTCCATAAGCGAAATACAGGAGCGAGACCATGCGTATGTTTGTCTTTGGTCCCTGTTTTTCAAAGATCTCCTGACCGTGGTATCCGAGGGAACTTTCAGATGCAAAAACTACTCCGAGAGCATCTTTATCTTTATTAACTCTCCGAGTGTTCTCAATTGAACCAGCGGAGGCAACCACGGAGATTCTGATATTTGGTTGATGGTGTTTAACAATTTGGCTTATTCCACCTGCAAATTGGGAGAAACTTCCACCAATTACACCACCTTGGATATTTAACCATTCTCTTTTCTGTGAAGTAGTATTATTTTCTTGGATTTCTTCCTTTTTATGATTATCACTGTAACTGGTTGAGATTAGTGATGCAGCTAAAACAAGGATGATAAAAATCCCAAAAATAGATATTGATCTTATTAACATATTATTCTCTTTTCATTGAGTGTATGCTTAATGATAATACCACAATTAATCAGGATTTTCAACATTCAGGATGTGTTAGGGGTATGTAAAGTTATTGTCACTAAAAATTACGATGCTATTGTATCTGGATTCCAGAAACGCCACATACACTTTCAAAGTTAGATAAAATACCTAATATATGTTAGATGTATGGATAATGTGAATGGAGAAAAGTGTTAATATTTATATTTCTGAGATGATTGTACTTTCACGGAAACCTTCACGGAGCAATTCTACGAGCCCTTATTCTATAAGGGTTTATAATTTTGAGTATACCAATTCTCCGTGAATCACATATGTTAATATACATATAACTAAAGCATGATTGGAATGCATTTTTGGTTTTCATCTGATACCATTTCTATAAATGTTTAATCCATGAACAATTGTTAAGCATGTATTGAAATACTGCACAAACTGGATGAGGATTAAGTTTTAAATTCGGTAATCCCCATTTTCCCAAACTTGGTAGGTTCGGTTTCCTAACCACGGGGAATGCTAAATAGCATTCATACCGTTGATTTGAAGCCTCCGCGTTGATTTGGTGGTTCATACAAATAAAAACCAACCTAAAAATATACGAATCTCACTAAATTGACGCCTACGGTGCAATTCATCACACAGCCAGAACTATAGTAAACAATAAAATGAATACTACATTTTCTATTGGCTCAACTTACGTTCGCGTCCCACACCTCTTCTGTAGGAGCGACCTCCCGGTCGCGACCAGGAGGTCGCTCCTACAAGTAAAGTGTCTAATTAAATCTAAAGTTTACTATAAATACAGAATAATTGGCTAAGATATTGTGTTAATACAACCAATCAATAAAATGGACAGTTATCAGGCAGAAAAATCTGAATCTGGATCTTGAAAGATTGGGGAAAGGTAGGTGGGATCGGTATCGGTGCGGAAAAGGATATGCCATTTTTCTGCAAATGTATCTCTGTCCTCGTCTTGATATTTACGTATAAGATTAGACATACTGGTTCTTGAAATCATATAGGCATCCATTTGCACGTGTTCACCACGGAAACGTTCATGGGAGAGGGATCGCAGTCTCTTGAAAAGAGTAATTTTGTCGTTGTGTTCATTTATGACTTCATAGATCATACCGTGGGGTTCTATGAAAACGATCCGCTGTTTCACACCTTCAAGTATCCAGAGGATGAAGTCGGGGTAAAAGCCTTCATTTACGAAAAAACCCATTCCTTTGCCACGGCTCTGGTTACGTAAGAGGTAAATCTCCTTTTTGGCAAGGAGTGTCTCATCTTGATTACGTACGTAACGACGAAGATCTTCGACAAAGTGTTTTTCACTTTCCTCTAAGGCTGGCGGGGTTGTACGTAACACCGTGTCTACTTCACCTACAGTGAGAAGGGGTTGGTAGAGATGACGGTCATTATAGATATTGGGAAGATGGGTTAAATCAGGTCCATATATAACGCCATTTTCTATGAGATGTTTTATTTGTGGCTCAAGTTCACTTGCATCCTCTCGAGGGATGGAAACTTTCCAATTAGTGAAGTTAGGGTTCTCTTTTTTCAACTTATCTAAGCGTACTGCTTCATCATTCCAACGTTTTTGAATAATACGATAAAATTTAGCAATATATTTGCGGAGGAGTGTTAGTACTAATTCCTCTAATCGTTCCAATTCAACAAATGATTTCGGCATAACTTCAGACTCATCCATGACATAAAGTTCATATAAACCTTTGTTTGGATTAAGTATCTGTTGAAGAATCTCGGTATTAAAAATCAGATTATGAAATTCTTTTTCTTGCTTGTACTCAAGGAGTTGCAAGTAAATGTTCTCCCAGTCTACTAATTTCAAGTATTTATCTTCAATATGAGTTTGGAGTGCCGCATCCGCTCGATCCCCTTGGATACCACTCTGTGAACTACTCCCAATAATCTCAACGCTTTGGGTCGTATGGGAAATAATAGCAGCTGGATCTGCTTTAAGCATTACACACTTTCCTTTCGCAGCTTTGTTATATTCCAACACTTTTGGAACAAAAAGTTGATTCGAAAGGTAATTTATGTTCGGTTTGATGGGTAATTCCAATTGGACAGGTTCGTCGGGTGGGACACCCTCACGCATAAGGTAATCTCGGAATTGTACCATGAAATTGGCACGGACAGCAAAAATGTTAAGTGTTTCTAAAAGTGGAAGATTAGGCGGATGTTCACCACCAACGGCACTACTTCGTTTAAGACACATATCATTGCCACGTAGGCGAACCCCTCTGCCGAAAAGCTGAATGATCTGAGAGCCTTCTTGCTTACCAATGTTCAATAGTCCCATAGCGGTGACACGCCAACTGTCCCATCCTTCAATGAACTTTTTCGCGCCAATGAGAATATTAATTGGACTGTCAACGGTGTTAATGCCGTTAAAGAGACTCTCGGTGAGAACATCTTCAGAATCCGTTTTAATACCTGCATCGTCATTTTCAACAAGTTTTTTGAAGGCAGACGTGTCACCGATGTAAATGAGTCCGAATTCCTTACTACCATGTGTTGTTTTTAAAGCGATTTCACCAGGAGCATTACGGACGTCACTCAGGTGTAATTCCCCACTTGAATCAGTGTGAAATACCTCGTTGAGAATAGCGGTGTAAATTTGCGCTGGTGTATCTCTGGATTCTTTGAGATAACTAAGTCTATTGTAAAAAACATCGCTACCGTTGTCATCTTTTAATCCGGAATCGTTGTTGAGGATTTTCTCAATAGTATCAATTGCCCATCCTTTTTCATTTCTCAGGAACTGATGCAGAAAGCTTATAACGTTAAGAACATCAGAACGTGATTGTTTGTTTTCGGAATAAACGGCATTCACCCTACTACCGACAAATGCCCACAGTGGCGAGTCTAAACCGTAATCACACACTACCTCAGTATTTTGACTGAAATAACGTCTCTGTTCATAGAAGCTCAGAAGATTGCCTAAAAGTAGCATCTCCGTTTGGGTTGCGTCGTCATGTTTGACGTTGAGAATGCGGAAGTTCTTACCGTATCCATCACCATAGAAATATCGGTAGGAATAATCAAATACAATGGATTTACCGTACTCATCAATGAGATCAGCATTGCTTGCAGCAGCGAGTGCCTGTCCGAAGGTCGCACTGTATTCAAAAGTGAAACCTGTTTCGGCAAGTGCTTCTCGGTATTCACGCCAAACTTTACCACCGCTGCCTTTATGTCCTTCATCAACAAGAATAAGATTATTTCCCTCAAATGCCTCAACTGGAACACTTACCCCGCTACCTGTTTTTTCCTCTACTAACTTTGTAATTTCAATGACTTGCATCGTATCGTCCGCGTGCGACAGACGATTACCTTCAACGTTAAACCGTTCGCATCGGATATCCGAGTTTGCGAGTTCACGCATGTGCTGTTCGCTTAATCCTTCGTTAGGTGTGATAAGCACAATGTGGTCTAACTTTTCTTTGCAGTAATGCAGGAACTGGTGATAATTGATGTGCATAATAAGTGTTTTGCCAGCACCCGTTGCCATCCAGAAGGCGAGTTTTTCAACGTCTGCTTCTGAAAAAGGTGTATCCATCGCGTCACTCGGTGCTCGCGCATCGTTACGTGTTTGGACAAAATCATTGAGTTGACGTAAGAATTCACCACTTTTGTTGAATTTCCAATCAAGGAATATTTCGGTATAGATCAGGGAAAGGTATTGGAAATAGCGGAGAACAATCGGTTGTGTACGTTTACTGTTTATAGCGGACAGGTGTCGTTTGATGTTACTGTCGTAGGTTGGTAGGGCATTCTCAATTGCTGAATCTGGCTCTGCACGGGAGATAAGAAATTCACAGATGGGAGAGTGTCCATCTGGATTGAAGCCTTCCTCTTCGTTTTTTACTGCGTTAAGAAGGTCTTGTGTTGTTTTGTACTTGAAGTGGCTATTTAACCATCCGTGAAGGGTGAGATGGTTGTCAAGTTTGCGTTGCTGTCGTGCGTTAGGCATTGCGTTCACCGTGTGTTCTGTGAGTTGCCGTGTCTCTTTTTTGAGTTGCGTTGTTGGTGCCTTCTGGGTGTTAGGTATTCAACAAACCATAGGCGTCAATTTAGCGGTTTTTTGTAGCATTTTCAAGATATTCCAATGTTGTTTTTCTATTAGCTCTTCTTTCAATGTAGCACCCGTTTTCGAATACTTGTTTTATCTCATCAAATGTCTCTCTAAGATGTCTCTTTGACTTGCGAAAGCTTATTGTGATTGTGCGTGTGTAGGACGTAATAAGCTCTACTGTTTTCGATAAACTATGCCGTAAACATCGCCATCCTATGACCAACATCACCCAATGCCGAATGATTGCAGCGATCAGTTTAGCATATATTTCACATAGAATACGATACGGTTTTTTACTTCGTGATGTGTCTACTTTTCCAAGGCTTTTAAAGCACTTAAATATCAACTCGATCTGCCATCGAATCCGCGCAATGACACATATCTGTTCAGCGGTGAGTTGATCCGTTCCAATATTTGTAATGTAGATATTCCAACCTGCGAGTTGGAGTCGTGCCTGTGATGCTTGTGTATGCTTTCGTTTAGCACGATAGTTGATATCTCGTCGTCGTTTTTCGGTTTCTTCTTCGGAGAGTCTCTGAGCTACTAATCTTACTTTCATCCGCTTTTTTGAACCTATGAAAATATCTGTTTCGATAATGTTTTCGGTCTGAAACTTGAGCCATTTATGTAAACAAAGAGGCTTTCCTGTATTGTCAAAAACCGAACACCTAACTTTATACCGTGAAATCCAAAAGACCCCTTCGTCCGTAAGTTCTTGAAGGGTTTGTAGCGAAAAATAACCGAGATCCGCAAGGCGTAAACTCCCTTGGGGGAGCCGGTCAATCTGTTTTTCTACAGTGCTATCAGCGGTGATGCCGTTGGTGAGTTGAAAGTGTTCGAATGTCCCTGTAGCAACATCGAAGCGTAGATGGAGTTTCAGTTCGGATTTGTTCGGATAATCCTTTTTACTGGCACCTTCCCAAATATCGTGAAGCGTATCAGGGAGTGTTATCCAAGAACTATCTTGTATATAGATACCGTTGAACTGTTCAAGGAGTGGGAGAACTTGTGGATCCGCAGAAATCACTTCGGACGCAGCCGCGTCAAGGATTGCTTTGAGGGTTTGTGCAGCTTCAGCAGTAAATCGTTGTTCAATCGCTTGTCGTGAGATTGGAGTACCGAGAGAAGCAGCAGTATGTGTAAGTTGAGTATAGGTGGCATCAGGATTTTCTAACCAACTATAAATAAGTGTCTGAGCAAAATGACTCCCCGCAAGTTTTCGATTTCTTTTGCAAAATCCTGTTTCAAGGGCTGCTTCATCAGCAATGGTTGTTAGAATCTGTTGCATTTTTTCAGGAACCTGTGATAATGTATTCATTGGAAACACCTCTTGTATAAAGTAAAAGGTAATATTTTTATACATTATATAGGAGATGTTTTCACTTAACAATAATTATTATTGAAAAATCAGACATCCTTTTTCTAAAATTGACGCCTATAGTGTTAGGTATTCAACAAACTCACTCCGTTTCCTTGAACAACAGATTCTTTTATTTTCTTCGAGTTTCATGGGTCATTTCCCTTGAAATAATTAAGACCATATAATACCATTTTCAATTGATAAATTTACATTATGACTTACGTGACTTACGTGATATAAGGTTTATCATATAGATATTATGAGTCCCGTAGGGACGAAATGTCTATAGAAAACGTGCTTATCCATTATCTTGAGTCCCGTAGGGACGGAATGTTTATAGAATCCTTTTGAACTAAATTAGCTTCTCCGATTTGCTATTAATGTAAACTAATTAAGCAAAATTGGTATT
This sequence comes from Candidatus Poribacteria bacterium, assembly GCA_965205025.1. Taxonomy (GTDB): domain Bacteria; phylum Poribacteria; class WGA-4E; order WGA-4E; family WGA-3G; genus MSPOR6. The sequence goes on along the minus strand of CBDBFU010000004.1, from coordinate 71,605 downwards.
ATTGTGAAAACATTAACCGTTTAAAAAGCGGATCTAAAGATTTTGCCTCCGGGACATTGCTATCTGTGTTGACATACACCTCTGCTGCACCTTCTGTGAGTTCATTCTCCTGAATGAAACGATAATCACGTTCATAATCTTCTTGTTCCCACCCTGAAGTTTCACGCCAGATAATGACGACCAACTTTTGCCCAACTGTTCCTCTGTAGACAAGATAACGTCTGTCATCATCGTACAAGCACTGACGAGTCTTGACTGATAAACCGAGAAGATAGTTGAAGGTTTCGGGTAAATCCACTGTCTGTGTATGTGTCTGCATATCTTTGACAATATCAAGTTGATAACTGAACGGGTTTTGGAGTTCCGAGATGTTTAGAAACGTTGGACATTCCTTTGTATCGCTTTCCAACATATAACTCAATTGGTGTTCGTTAACTAACAGATTTTGATAATCAGTTTCGTTGAATTCTATGTTATTGAGGGCATCTTCATAAGATTCAATACGCTGGTATTTAATGATGTGGGAAAGTCTACTATCACGAGAGACAGGTTTTGCATCCTTCCATTTTTCTGCATAAACAGCTTTTTTGACGCGAGGCATCAGTGCAGTATCAAAGTGGTGTCCCATCTCAATAAGGATGTATTTTCGGTTTCCATGATCTTTACGATTGAGATTAATAACTGCGTGGGCATTAGTACCACTACCTGCAAAAAAGTCAAGTATTATACCTTCTCCATCAGGTGTAACTGACCAAGCAAGTTTTTCATACAAACCTACGGGGTGAGAATACGGAAAATCTAAACCAAACGCATCCAGTTGGTGTTTGCCCCGTTCACCAGTTGAAATTACAGACGTTAATTCACCTGTCAGATTATCTTTCAAATAACACTTTCGGCGTGGTTGAGTTGTTTCATCAACGCCGAAGCTAACTTCATTATTCTGTAATAAACCATCTATGTATTCTGGAGTACTTGACCAACCATTTTTCGGCACAGGACAAGGTTTCTTAGTAATAGGATGAATTAAATGTCTAAAGTATTTAGGATCTGTTCGGACATCTCCAGCTCCCATATGGACAGTTGTATAAACATGTCCATTATCGTCAATTGCAGAATAGGATCGTTCCATTCCGCTTAACTCTGTATTTGTGTTAATCCAAGTTTTAAATTCTTTACGGCATTGGACTGTAACTCCACTATGTGCTTTCATTAATGACGATGCTTTTTTTAATATTATTTCACCATTAGCATGTTGTGACTTTAATTTTACATTTCCCTTAGAATGACAAATAGTATATTCGTGTTGTGTCGCTATCGTATTTGATGCTCCAATGGGGTTCCTTTTATCCCACACAACTGTCCCTTGATCATCCATTGATAATGTTTTAAAAAACAAGAAAAGTTTCTCATATTCGCTCTCGTCAATATGAGAGAAGAAACAACTATCCTGGGCCATAAAATATTCAGATAAAGTCAATCTATCTGCCATCATTGATAACCAACTTGAATGCTGGTATGAGTTTTTATAGAGAAACCCACTTGTTTGAGTATTATACGGTGGATCAATGTGGATACACTTTACAGATTCTCGGTATTTCTCAGTCAGCAGATTCAATCCTTGAAAGTTCTCCCCATGAATTAACAAGCCGTCTGTCTCGTTATCCAGATCGTTAAAATGTGTCAAGAGGCGATCTTTGAAGTCAGAGTCGAAGTGGCAGGTATCCAAAACAAGGTTCGGATTTTCTTTGAGAAAGTTAACGGAGAGCGGCTCGGAGTAATCGGTATGGATAAGGTCGTGGTCTATTTCGTGAATAGAAAAAAGGTCTTTCCACTCCTCAAGTTGTGCATCGTTCTCCGCTATATCGGGATAGAGTTCTTCTGGGACACGGTCAAGCGTAAAGCAGTAATCGGTAGAAAGAACAAACTTCTTTTTTAGCCAAAGACGTTTTTGGAATTCTTCAATGTGTGCCAAGAAATCAATAATCTTAGAAGCGATGGTGAGAACGAGATTTGCTGTTTCAATCCAATTTACCTTGTTTAGATTCTCTAAATTGAAATTAACATCATCAAAAATGAGTGAGGACATCGGTATCACTTCGTTTTTGATGAAGACATCCAATTCTTGATTAAAAAACTGCCCAAGGTTCTTGTGAATGAAAAAGTCGGCATTGTTGCGGCGTGTATAGGTTCGGAGGTGTTTCTTGAGGATGGTTACATCCTCTGTTTGATGCTCAAGGGCAGATAATGCATTATAATGGTTTGACAGTTTTTCCAAGATTTCAGGTTCTGCAGCATCAATGATTTTGTCCTGTTGGTCGCGGGTGCCGTAGCGTGATTTTTCGTCATCGGTAAGGGGACGGTATTCAAAAGGGATGCACACCTTGTCGGTTTCTGAGTTATATTTAGTCTCTGCTGCTATAGGAATAAAGAAACGTTTAACGCCTTGGACATTGTCTTTTTCAATATCTACATTTTGAAGGTCAAAGATAACGGTAATTTCTTGAGACTTAAATCTGTAATCGGAGAAGTGCTCTCCACTCTTGACATAGTATTGATCTCGGTTTGCCCAATGGAGATATACCTCTTCACCGTTATATGGAACAGCGTAACGTTCGGTTTGTGAATAACGTCTGCGTGGGATAAAGTCTCCGTTATCGTAATATCGTGAGAAGAAGGTGTAAAGATGATTGAAAACGACATCTGCGCGCTGATCACGAGTTTGCGGGGAGCCAATTCGTTCTTTCTCCTCAAGGTATTTCTTAACTCCAGGACGCTCTTTAATGGATTCATCAATTAGATTTCCCTCTACATCTAACACATCATTACCAAAAGCATCTACGACTCCTTTTTTTAGCTCTTCAAGTTTTTCGCGATCTGATTCAATTTCGGCGTTTGCGTTAAGCGCATCATTTATTTCGGTGGGAAGTTCTTGGTCAATATAAGCTTGGATTAGATTGCGTCGTTGGTTAATGACACGGTAGATGCCGAAGTCAAGGTCGGCGGCATCTGCACGGAAAAGTTTTTGGAGTAGGTCTTGTAGTTTTTGTAGGGATTCTGATGTTCTGTTCTGATCTTGTTGCATCAAGTGGAACTCTTATGAAAAAATTAGATTTTCTTAATTTTATGCGTTATGACAGTTAACACTTGACATATTTATATTACACCCGTTGGTCTCGTTTGAGTTTTGAATATCAAAACTTCTCAATTCACAACATCATACAAAATAGGAGAAGATTCCGATTCTCGATAGTATGTCGTGAATCGAAAATCGCTACGACAGAATATGAGAATTTGTGAATAGAAACAAACCGATTGTGATATATAGTAATTTATGGGTGTATTTGAATTTAGACTGTATCAAAATTACACCAGGGTTGTGTATATAGTCTTGACAGTCTACAGGGTGGGTTGACAGACATATCTGTCAATAAAAGAGAAGTATTTTCAGGCAACTCATCCCTATAGGAAGCTGGTTCCCATCTTAGAACTAACAGAAAGAAAAACTTTATGCTATATGCTATAATAGAAACCAGCGCTGTCATAGTCCGTTTATGTCAGTGCTAAGCGTCGCTGGTGTTGCTGCACCGGTGACGCACCTAAGCAAACTTAGGCAGCTTCCTGACGTAACCCACGCGCGCTTCGCGAATTATTAACGTCAGCAGGTATTGTATCAATTATACAAAAATTGTGCAAGAAAAAATTGAATTAAGGATTGAATCAGCATATTTTGACTTACTCAATGTCAAAAATGCGAAATTTGCAGTGCAATCCTGCCATGAATGCTATCACTTTTTCAAGTTCTCTGACATTAGAAATCTGAGAATACTAAACTGGAAGACTTCCGCTTTGTTGTAGGTCATCATAAGTCAACTTATAACATACATCTATAAAATTGACAGTCTCTTGAAAAACATATTTGCAGAAAGTGATTACTTCTGTAGTAGGACTGGTTGGGGAGGTATTAGTAGGAAAGAATGAATTGTAGAAATTCAATTTTGGATCAGATGTAAGACCTGAAAGAGGAGATATTGGATGAACTACACTATCTATGTCATCATGTATTAACTGATTTCTGAATCTATTTTTTTTATTAAGTTCAGATGTAATTCTGTGGCGTTAATCCGCTGTTGGGTCGTTTTAATTAGTCTCTCAATTTTTGATTTAACTTCTTGTGGGGGTAAACCGACAGAATTTTGAATTTGGTTTTGTGAATTAAGGTTGTCAATTTCGTCAAGGAGGTCTTGTTCGTGCGTTAGGTTTACCATTCCTCTCCTTCAAGAAATTCTTCATCCCTTTGCTGTTCTCTTTCGATTTCCTGTTTTGTTCTATCTATGAGGCGATCTGCAAACTGTTTGACAATTGAGGATTCAGTTTTGTCTTGCAATGCCTTAAGGTATTCGAGGCGTTTTACATGGTGAGGTAGCGGTTCACCAAGAGGTCCGGAATAAGCACCTACATTACCAATAGAAACTTCAATTTCGGTTAATATCTTTGCATTTCCTTTACTTTTTATAAGAAGTGATTCTACAAGAGAGTAAAAAGTTTTTGTCTTTATCAAAATTTCTCAACAAACAAGCTACCCACCACATCTTATCTGAATCTTCTGAGTCAATCCATTCTTCAAGGATTGTTTGCACCGTTTTGTTGATTTTAGTGCCTTCAATTTGAGAACTGTTCCCATCAACCATAGATGACAATAATCCGGGAGCCAGCCATTTACGATAACTCGGAGGTCCTAAACCCCAATCTCTAACCCGCCTTAAAGCATTCATAACGTTATTGTCATTCCAGTCAATTTCCCTAAACAGATTGTTAGTTCGAATTGGAATTGCCTCATAATTTGTAGCATTCCTCTTAAATTCCATCTCTTGGTATACAATTCGTTTCTCAAAAAACGTAATAACCCATATCGGATCAGACATAAATATGGCATGTAGGACTTCCTCAGAATGATAATCAAGGTGTTCTAATTTCACACAATTGTGCATTACCTGTTTGTAAGTGTCCAAGTATTTCTGTGATGGGAATCTCAAAAGAACTTTTATAGTCTCCGATTTAATCAATGATGATTCATTGGTTGATAATCGTAGTAATATCTCCCGAACGGATTCTACGTCCACGTTATAGAAATTAGGTAGAGTTTTAACAATGTCTGAATTTAAGCCTTCATCTGGTATATCTACCAATTGAAGTAAAATTTGCAGATTATCTTTATCTAAAGATTGTCCTTCCATGACCCATAAAAAACTCTTTACAACGATTCTTTTGACAGATATATTGTCTTGTTTCAATAATTGGTGTTCTATTTTTAATGCCTTATCGTTATTGGAATAACGAATACCACCAAGTAACCCTGCTGCGTAATCTTTTACATCAGTCTGCAAAGAAAGAATATAATCTAACAATTCAGATCCATAAACTGGGTTAAGTTTACCAATAGTCCATAGATGTTCAGTTACTGCCAAAGTATTCGTTTCGTACACACTTGAGCCCAGGAATGCACTCATTAATTCTGCAAGACGTTTAGCTGGATATTCTTCTATATACTTTTCAACGAATTTTTGTTTTTTCTTCTGGGGTTGTCCACTGTCGATATTTTCCAGTAAATTGCCTATAAAAAAGATAGTGATTATAGTTATCTTGTTTCTCAAATTTTTCTAACAATTGTGTAGCACGTTGTTTTAAGTAGCCGGGTGGATTTTCCGTGTATACATGTAAACACTCATCTATGGCATTGAGGATATTGAAATCAGATTCTTCTGATAATTGATTGGTAAGTATTTGAAAAAGCCGTTCTTGCTCTGCTTGTAGAAATAATTGTTCTTCTTCATCCATCAAATCAGGGTTCCTACGAGGACCCTCAAACGGTCTTAGAGCTTTATTAATACAATCTATCGCTTTCAATTTAACTTTAGTATACTGAGTTACTTTCATACAATCTGCTATGAGATTGATAGAACGCTCTCTAATCTGGATTAATGCTGGAGTGTATTTTAATGAGTGCCAAGAAATCTTCAATGTAAATCCTTCACTGACAGTTTCTTGAAAATCCATTACAAGTAAAGAATCAAGTGCGTTGAGCAGTGCTATACTGAGCTTTGGTATATCTTCATTTTTCCACATCTCAAATGCTTCAAGAGTTTCCTCTTGAAATACAAAGGATTTACCATTTCGGAAACGGACTATATCCCTTAGTAACCATTCTGGTCTACGAACATTAGGGGAATCCAGGTTATCCGCCTGGAAAAGTTTTCGAATAACATTTAACGTTCCGCGGAATCCTGAAAGCGTGTAAACAGTCTTTTGTGCTTCATTCGCTATCTTTTCTACTAACGCTTGATGTGTCACCGTGAATTTCCCCCAAAACTTGTCCACCACTTCAGTGGCTTCAGAATGCGGATTATCCAGGATGATATTAAAGATCTCAATTGCATCATCTGGTCGAAAATAACAGATGCCTTCCATTTGAAGTAGAATAAGCATCCGATCAGCGTTATCACCTGATTGTGCCAGTAATTGAAGCTTATTTACGTACTCGTCAAGAAGTTCTGTTTTACCAGCTGTGATTTCTACCCGTGCTAAGTTTTTAACAACATTGATAGGGCAGATCGGTAGAAACTCTTCTAACAATGACTTGTGAAAAGAGGAAGTATTCCTATCGGATAAAAAACATGCATTCCGTAAAATATAATCGCTGAGTGGACCAGGGAAAACCCTTGACTTCCTTCCATACTGAACAAGTAAACCGGATCCTATAAGATCATCACGGTATCTTTCTATCTCATAGATTTCCAGTTTTAAGAGTTCAGCCAATTTTTCGAGTGTTCTGTTATCTTCAATGTCTACTGGTTCGATTCCACTGAACCAGTTAAGTAATGTTCTGTGTTGTTTGTCATATTTACGAAGGTGTTTACTAAATATGTCATTTATATAGGATTCAAAAACACGTTCTATCGATTTATCTTCTGTTAATTTACTAAGATCATTTCCTTTATTGAATAGATCTATCACCATTACAGTAATTAAAGGTGTATCTTTTCCAATTTTTGCCAAGTCATTCAAACGGACACTGTCTTGGATATGTATATGTGAATTGATAAAATCTTTGGTTTTCTCAAACGATAGTCTTGGAATTTCCATTTCGTGAATGGCTTGTTCTGGTAACGCAGATAAGAAAATCCCTCTCAAAGATGCTTTAAACGGCTTTCGTGTTATAAGGACTGCTTTCGATTCACTATATCCAGAACTTTTAAGCAATATTTTAATACCGCCAAGGTTGTCTATATAGTCATGCGCGTCATCTACAAAGAAGATGTACTTTCTATTTGGTGGAATATCTGCCAACGCATTTTCAAAACTATCTTCGGCAATTTGAACAAATAAGGGTTCATAGTCATGGTGTTCTTGTTCGACCATTTTTGCGAATTCAATTGCAAGTTTAGTTTTGCCGATGCCGCCACTCCCAGACATAACGAACAATCTTTTGTCAGTGTCTTGGACAAAGGATCTAAATTGGTCAATCTCCTCCTCTCGTCCAAAGGTATCGTAGTCGTACCTCAAGAGTCTATGGTCGCCTTTGATTTGATCGCGGAACATGTCTTCATAAGAAAGGAATACAGGTAGATGCGGATCTCGGAATGAATTTAGTATGTAGGGAAATTCATCGATCATTGTAATCAGGTCTTCAGCATCCCAAACGTCTAATGAAAAAGTATAGCCTTTCTGACTTTGAATACCCTTGATTTCACCAATGTTCCCTGAAGTCAGCGAGACGTTGGTTATTAGGATATAATGATCACATTTCGATTCATTTGCTTTGTCTAACTCCCCTCTTTTGTCTTTTCTTCTCTTGTCACCTTTCATAACAGAAATGATGTTGCGTCGCGTTTTCTCTGTATTTGGTAAGTTACGGAATTTGCACTGAAACACCCAACGACCATTTTTCCCGGCGTATGTCCCACAGTATTCCGCATCAATACCCCCATCAGGTCCTGATGTGTTGTAAACCTTTACAAGGGGAGATATTTCCTTTTTCAAGAACAAATTACAGAATCGTTCGAAATCTTCCTGTGTTTTTATATAGTCTGATAATACTTTTCTCATCTCAGTTTTCCTTGAAGGTTAGTAGGAAGTTGTGTGACAGAACGGAGAGATCTTACAATAATCAGTGTAACGAATGAGCAATAATAAGTGGATATTTTAACACATTTTACAATGAGAATCAAGGTGTTTGGAGTTATCAGGGCGTGTAAACTTTACTATGATGAATATTGAAAATATTATACACTTTCTTACACGTTAGGTAGGGTTTCTGACTACACCTAATCCAAAGTTATAAGTTATCAAACTCGCGTTTCATGTAGCATAAACTTCCAGTGTGGGCAGTTCTTTTATGTAGCATAAACTTCCAGTGTGGGCAGTATATTTTAAAGACATGTATAACAACAATTCATGGAATAGACATTTATAGAATCAAAAAAACAAAACATCCCTCTCCTCTTCCATCCTTCCACCCTCCCATTCATCATACACAACCCACCATCCATAATTCAGAATTAATGACATAACACATAGAGAAATAAAACAAAAAATATAATAACCAATAATAATTGAAGAATTATTGAAGAAAACCAAACCATAACACAACTAAAGATATAATATTATAGAAATATCCATAATTTCAAAATGACAATAGTAAATAAAATAATTAAATATATCACAATATATAATTTTTGTCTTCACACATACATCTTATTATGTTACTATACATATCACAGTAAAAGCATAGCTAAATTGTTGTTATGAAACTTGCATAACAGTTATGCAAGTAAAATTAAAATCTGATATGCCTACAAACCCATACCAGAACAAGGTTTAGAGTAGTTTAAACAAGTGCATAGTATGAAAATATTAAAAAAAAAATAAAAATAACGCAATTTTCAGGATTATCTATAAACCCTTTCTGGGACTGATTTTAAACCAGTTTGAAATCTTGCATCTAAAAATTGTGTTATGAAAATAAAACTATGGTGTATCTCATAAATATGAATCGTTATTCACATCTACAGAAAGAAGATAGAGCATAGAGCAATAAATAGGAAGATGAAAAATGACAATCCAAAATATTCATAAAAATACAATTAGACATAGAAAAAATAGCGAATGGCTTCAGTGCTCAGAAAATTCAGAAAAACCAGAAAATGACACAAAACTCAAAATTCTAAAATTTCAAGATAATTACAATAAACCCAGTCCACCACAGGGATTAGAGCAATATTACAAAGTTACACCATGTAACGAAAAGTGTAACTTTTTCATTTTACTCTCTTTCGTTTTACTAAAGAGTATCATATTAAGACAGTTCCTCTTCGTAGGGACGGGGTCTCCCCGTCCGAATCTTCGTAAAAACGGGATCTCCCCGTTGGTTCAAAATATAGCAAATGGCACGTCCAAAGAATCCTCCAAATATATGATTTATGGGATATATTTCAATATCTTATCAAAATGGATAGACAAGATATTTCACATCCATACAATACCAATTCAATGGACCAGAAGAATAGAAAAAAGACACAAATTCTTCATTTTTGTAAATTCTTGTAACCTTAAAAAAGCGGCTGTAAACATAGTGTAGTACTAACGAGAGAGGGATTTTATCAATGTCACACGATGTGACAAAAAGTGTAACATTTTAAACGATTAGATAATAATTATATTACTATTGTGAACAACTAAAAAACAGTAAATTTACAGAATAATACTGGGTTCAATATATAGTACATCGTAAGGAACAAAGTACTCTTAATATAACGTCAGTTTGATAATAAAAAATGTCAGATCGATAAACAGAATTTTGTCTTGAAAATAGTCTTTGTAGCACAAACTTTCCAGTTTGTGCACTCTGGTGTTAACTAAAAGTTCGGGTTACAATGTGTCTTATCAAACACACGTTAATATAATAATTATGAGGTATGACCTATTTAGAAAATACATAGGAATCCAGACTATAACTCACTTTATAGAAAATATAAAACATCATCTAACAGCATTTGCTCTGAAAATTACACTGTTACTCTGAAACAACTAAAAACTATAAACTAAAACTATATGATTCGTGGTATTCATGCCAAAAACATTACACCCCACGTTCATTGTTTTACATTGAGTAAAATCCAATTAGTTGGTAAACTATTGATGAGTGATTTTCGTTATAAGTGAAAGAGAACTCAATATATCAAGGAGGAATATGGTGCGAGATATTATACGAATAATTATTATCGTTTTCTCTATAAGTTTCTTATACGGAAATATATCAAATTGCTATTCAAATACAGAAGAACAACACCCATCAGCAAAAAGAGTGGGGGTTTTATATTTCGAGGATAACAGCCGTTTTGACTCCTCAACTGGGTGTGGTTGCGTCCCTAACTTTATTGGCGCGATCTTCGGGACAAAAAAAAAGTGGGATTTGGAAGTTGGGTTTCAAACAATGCTTAATCGTAAACTCGCCGAAACCGTAGTCTATGTTCCTGTTTCGCAGGATGAATTGTTGGATGCGATGGCAGAGTTGACCTTACCTCGTCATAGGTTGAAGAAACTAAATCAAGAGCAACGTTCTGCATTAGCAAAGCATCTAAATGCTGATGTCCTTGTTTTAGGAGAGATTAAGAAGTTTTCACTCTCACGAATGAAAGCAAATGCATCCCGTAGTTTGAGAGAGGGAGGAAGAGAAGCACCGTCTACATCAATAACTGCAAGTTATATGACGGGTATAGGGGTTATTGGCTATCGACATCGGGCAGTAGTAGAATTAAAAATGGAAATATATGATGACTCTGGTAATGAAATAGCAACTGTTCCAGTTTCTTCTACGCGCTATCATAGTCTTGCCGGGACACAAGTCTCTGGTTTAGAAGCAAGTATAACTGAAACTGGTTCACACCTGAGATTTGGACAGATGTCAGAACAACATGGCAAAAACACGCGACCAATTGTAAAACCTACAGAACTAAATAAAATAAAATTCGCATCCGCAGAATACGACAGAACACTTTTTGGAATGGTAACCAATGACGCTCTTATTAAGGTTATTTTAGCACTAAGAGACAACTATGGTCCAAACTTTATTACACCTTGGGAGGCAGCAGTCGTCTCTGATAAGAATGAAGAAAAAGTTGTAAAACAGGTTTCTGACAAACCGATTAAGATTACCTATGTCGATAGTGAAAATCCCGACATGATATATATCAATGCGGGTTCCGCACGTGGATTAGCAATTAATCAAGAGTTTGATGTTTTTACAGACGGAAAACCTATCCGTGATATTGACACAGGTGAAGTACTTGATTATATCCCTGTCAAAATTGCAACTGTGGCAGTTATTGAAATCCGAAACGACAGACTTTCTATAGTTAAGGTTATTGATAAGAGTAGAGATATTAAGCGTGGTGATTTACTGAAAGTGGTAACGACAGATGAAGATCAAATGGAAGAATAACGTTGGAGAAGTCGTATGAAAATAAAAATAAGTCTTGGTCTGATTATCCCAAAGTATCCAGTTCTTAAACTATCATTTCATCTGCTGATGATAGCATTTTGCACTATTCTAATCTTTAGTTGTGATGACTCATCCCAGAAAATTAAAATTGGATTGTCCATGGATTCATTGCGTGTTGAACGTTGGCAGAAGGATAGAGATATATTTATTGAAGAGGCAGAAAAACTGGGTGCAGAAGTCATTGTACAATCTGCTGATGGGGATGAGCGCAAACAGAACGAACAGGCAGAGAATATGATCACACAAGGGGTAGATGTTCTGGTTGTGATACCGAAGGACAGTGTGGCTGCATCCCAAATAGTAAACTCTGCACATGCTGAGGGGATTAAAGTTGTCGCTTATGATCGATTAATTCGTGAAAGTGAACCTGATCTCTACATTTCTTTTGATAATGAACAGGTCGGTTATTTGCAAGCCGAATATATCCTTCGACATAAACCGAAAGGGAATTACTTCTTACTTGGTGGTGCCCCCAGTGATAATAATGCTCAACTTCTTCGTGAAGGTCAACTCCGTGCCTTACAACCCGCAATTGATAATGGAGATATAAAATTAGTTGCAGATGGTAAGCATTGGGCGGTAAATTGGGATCCGAATGATGCTCTTAACAAAGCTGAACAGGTATTGACGCTAACAAATAACCAGATAGATGCTGTTGTTGCTTCGAATGATGGAACTGCAGGCGGTGTGATTCAGGCACTTGAAGGGCAAAATTTAGCTGGAACTGTACTTGTTTCTGGACAGGATGCTGAACTTGCTGCATGTCAACGGATTGTTAAAGGTACACAGACGATGACTGTATATAAACCGATACGTCTCATTGCCAAGGAAGCTGCGATCGCTGCTGTAGCTTTAGCAAAGGGTGAGACAATTGAAAAAGCGAAGCAGAAAGTAAATAATGGAAAAGTTGACGTCTCTTCTATTCTACTTACACCAATCCAAGTTGACAAAGCCAATCTTGATGAAGTCGTGATTACGGATGGATTCCATTCCCGTGACAAGGTTTATCAGACAAAGTGATGTTTCTTTAACTGTTTCATTCTAATTCTTTAGTTCCTATTTACAGCATCTTTTAATCCAGATTTCAGATTATTTAAGGATATTATGAATAGAAAGACATATCCAAGTCTGTTTATACTAATTTTAATATCTATATTAATCATCAGCGGTTGTGGAAGTGCTGAAGTAGAACCGGATAAGGAGATAACCGAACCCGTAATACCGGAACCTGAGGTTGCACCTACCGAATTACTTGGCATCTGGGATGTTATATCCATCAATGACGGTCCTCCTTTAGCCTTTATTAATGCTGAGGAACCGGATATAGAAGATAGACCGAAAGAAGAAATATCTGTATTTACTTATGATTTTGCTGATGAGGGTTCTTGGATCGTAAACCTTGAATTTGAAATGTTTGATTTTCCTGAAGATCCGAATAGAGGGGACGCTGAGAAGGCTGGTAAGATTGAAGTGACAGGTGCATGGTCTGGGAACTATACGATTAACAATTCTGTCTTATCCTTGATTACATTGGAAAAAGATATAAAGTTAATTTCTAGCCCACCTGAATTTTTGGATGAGTTTGCTGAAGGTGGAGAAATTGCTGCGAGAAAAGACCTGATGGATAAGTTCAATATGCATCTTCTAAAGGCATTCGAAAAAACTAATTTTACTGTGACTGATGGAACACTTACTCTTAAATCCACGGGTACAGCAGAATCGAGCATGGTGCTTGAGAAATAGTAATATGTACATCAATAAAACATAACATAAAAGAAGAGCATCGAATAATAAATCCGATGCTCTCTTTTTATATCTGTATAAATGTGAAATCCTATTCGTATTCTTTAAGGAATCCTCTAAATTCTCTTCGATGTGTTTCTTCGTCTGCAAGAAGTCTAATACAAAGGTCTTGTGTGACGTAGTCTAACCCATCACATAAACGGATAATTTTGTTGTATTGTTCTATTGCACTATTTTCAGCCTCAATAACGCCATGTATAGCCACTACGACATCTGTTGTATCTTCAGGTGGTTGAAGTGAAGCCTGTCTCGGTTCAAAATCGTATGAACCCGGAACACGTCCGCCTATCTCTTTGATACGTGCAGCAAGCTGCTGTGCATGATCAATTTCTGTTTGAATATCAGCTGCCAAAGATTTCTTAATCTCTTCCGCTCGGATTCCATCCAAATCAACGGATATTGCCAAAAAATTAATTGTAGCCTCTAATTCTAACCAATATGCTTTAATAAGTTCCTCTATGATTGTATCTATTTTCGCTTGTTCCATTCTGTCTCCAATCTTAATATGTTGAACGTCCGCAAATCAATCATCTATAGAATCAACAAATCTAAAGATGATAATAGTAAATGAATCTATAGACAATTGAGATTCGGCATCACCCATGGATATCCATCAGGATGCTTTAGAATATTAAACGATATACCATAGGTTTTGGTTAACATGTTTTTTTAAATACATCTTCTGGAGGACCAGACGTTATAGAAACTCCATTTTTCAACATTAATATTTGATCAGCATACATTGATGCGAGGTTAAGATCGTGTATTGCGGTAATTACGGTCTTACCTTGTTCACAGATACCTTTGCATAGGTTTAATATTTGTACTTGGTGTCTTGGATCAAGATGATTCGTTGGTTCATCTAATAACAATAACCCTGGAGCTTGAGCGAGAATTCGAGCTATGTCAATACGACCTGCCTCACCTCCAGATAAGGTTGGATAATGTCTATCTTCAAACATTTCAGCTTCAACCCGTTTTAATGATTTTCGTGCAATTCCTATATCACTCTCAGACTCTTTTGTTCCATTTAAATATGGGTATCGTCCAAACAACACTATCTCTAATGAAGTGAAAGGAAAATTAACTTCTCTTTGTTGCTGTAAATATGCTCGGAGTCGTGCGAGTTCTGTGGGTTGATAACTATTTATTGGTTTGCCAAAAAATCGAATTTCACCATTTGTTGGTGTAAGTTCGCCTGAGATTAGTCGTAAGAGGGTTGATTTCCCAGCACCATTTGGTCCAATAAATCCCCAAAACACACCGTTTTTTATTGTAAGGTTAATGTCGCGGACTAACCATTTTTCATTGACCTTGTATCCGACATCTTCCAGCTCTATCATGAAAGCACCTCAATGTACTAAATTAAATTTAAATCCAATTACTGACATTTATCTAAAGAAGAATCTGTCGTTTAAATCTGATTAGAAGCCATAAGAAGAAAGGTCCGCCGAGTAGTGCAGTAACAATGCCAACCGGTAATTCTGCGGGAACTACAATAGTCCGTGAAAATAGGTCTGCTAAAATCAACAAAATTGCTCCACCAAGTGCCGAACCTGGTAAGACAAACCGATGATCTGCCCCTCCCAAAAGTCGTAGAAGGTGAGGGACAACAAGTCCAACAAACCCAATTCCCCCAGCTGCAGAAACCGCTGCTCCAACAGTTAAAGCAACACCAAAAACTGATACACGTTTTATTGATTCTGTGGGAACACCGAGATGGTATGCTTCAGATTCACCAAGGTTTAATGTGTTGAGTGCCGAACCTTGTCCTAATAATAAGAATAAGCCAATAATACCTATCGGTAGTGTTACTAATAGAACCGTCCATGTTGCTCCGCCAAACCCTCCAAGTAGCCAGAAAGTAAGACTCCTCAGTTGTTCATCGTCAGCAAGAAAGGTCATTAACCCGATACCTGATCCGGCGAGACTGTTGAGCGCAATTCCTGCTAACAGTAAGGTTACAGTATGGACTTTACCTTGTATTTCTGATACTTTCCAGACTGCTAAGGTTACAAACATCCCACAGCCAAAAGCTGCGATAGGTAGTCCCCATAACCCTATTTTACCACCACCAACTAAAACTATCCATATTGAAGCTCCTAAACCAGCACCTGCTGTTATTCCGATGAGTCCAGGATCTGCGAGTGGATTACGAAAGATACCTTGGAGAGTAGTTCCCGAAATAGCTAACATAGAACCAACGAGAGCAGCTAACAGGACGCGTGGAAACCGCACGTATAGCAAGATTGGAAAACCTTCCTCTTTGAAGAGTAGTATTTTTGGTATTTTCCATGGTAATATACGATATGCCCCAATTCCAGCTGCAACACAAATTGATGCCGGGAGTAAGATGGTGAGTAATAGAATTAGCTTTGTACGTTTTTGCATGTTCTGGAATGTTCTTATTCTAATTCTCTTTCTTCACCTTCAGCAATGAAAGTTCCTACTTCCTCATGGATACCTTGGAATAAATCAAGCGCAGCCTTACCACTTCGAGGGCCAAACCCAGATATGTACTGTCCTGACATTGCAACCACCCGTTTATTCTTCCCCGCAGGTGTATGAGCTAATCCAGGTAATTTTAGTAACCCTTCCACTCCGCCAACTGATTCTAAACCAGTTGTGAATAATACATACACATCTGGCTGTGCTGCAATTACCGCTTCAGCTGTCATAGGTTTGTTACCTTTTATATTACCTGCAGCGTTTTCTGCACCTACTATTTCTAACATTGCAGCTTGAGCAGTATCCTTACCTAATACCAATGTAGTTTGGGTTCCACGGAGATAGAGAAACAGTGCTTTTTGCTTGGTTTTATCTTTACGTGATGCAAGTTTAGTTTCTAATTTTTTGATATCGGCATCTAATATTTTTATTAACTCCTTAGCCTTTTTCTCTTTTCCAACCACTTTACCAATAATGTGTAATCTCTTTTTTGCAGTCTCAAAACTACGAGGCTCCTCAAGCAATAATACCGTTACACCTGCCATACGTAGCTGTTTTACAACTTGTGGTGGTTTGACATCATTCCTACCAATGACTAATGTTGGTTTCAAAGATAAGATTCCTTCAGCATTAAGACCGTATTGGTATCCAACACTTGGTAGTTTTTCTCTTACACCTTTTGGATATGTTGATGAAGCATCACATCCAACGACTTTTTCACCGACACCAAGTGCGAAAAGAATCTCTGTTGTACTACCATTTAGACTTACTATACGGGCAGAAGAATCAATAACGATGGTTTTGCCCTCTGCATCTGTCACCTCAAGTGTATCGGCAACAACGAAACAAAGTACAAATGTTAATAGAATGTAAATGAAAACAGTTAATATCCATACTTTGAACAAATCAGATTTTATTATATCCATTTCTATTCCTCTTGAAGATGATTGATTGGATATGAAATCTGTTTTAATTAAGGAGATTTTGTGCGCCAATATGCTACAGCATATTGTTTTATACAAGTTTCATATCCAACCCTTCATGAACTCATTGTTCAGTTTTTCTGTATATACTAAGTAAAGACCTATGCTTCTTCCCTCTTACATATGTATTAATCACTAAATGGATTAATTTTAAAAGTTCCGACTTCCATCTGGTTGATGTACATAATCCAAGGTAACGAATCCGCTGTCTTCTTTTTTTTCGTTATCTTTATAGTATCCAACGAAACGAACTTTCGCATATGTACCATCTGCAGTTTTCATTACAAATACACGATCCTCAAGCGGTAATACCCAATGTGTAGGTGGTCCAGTATAAACGTACCAACCTTTCTCACTCTGTGGTACGATAGCGAGGGTGTCTTCTGAGTCGGAACGGTATCCATCTTCTGGGGCAATTGTTACCTCTTCAAAGGTAGTCTCTGTAAGCATGACAACACTTCCCATTCCTGGACCACTGACTCCACCATTTAATTTAACCTGTGTTAGTTTAAAACCGATATCCCATTCTTCCGAATTGAGTGGATCCTCAATATCTACGATATTTCCTGACTGAAAAGAGAAGTATGACCATTGTTCTCTACTGGTTGCATCAACGGTAAATGTCAATGTATCTAACTTAATTGGTTCATCCAATGGTTCATTATTATCTGGGGTTACAGAAATATTGTTTGTATCATCGGTTGCCTTTGAATCTATAAGGACTTGCTCAAGTCCTTCGTTATCAGCTGCCCTGCAACTAAAGAGAATGAATATACCCAGAAATAACATAATCCAAACAACAATTCGCCAAGTGAAGTAATCTTTGATAATATCCATGATTAAATAACCTCTAATGGACGATACTTTGACCGTCAAATAAAATTTAGACTTTAGGTAAGACTTCAATATCTTCCAAATTAACCTCTTCGTTAATAGGTTTGTTTGCCTCACGCAGGGTTTTGAAAGCATCAAACAATACACTCGTAAATTGAGAAAATTCTTCCGGTTCCATTGTAATATCCAAGGATCGGAATCTAACGTGTATATGACCTTGAAGACATGAATAAACTGCACAGATTTCGTCATGTGATAGGTATTTTGTTTTCTGACCCATAAGTCACTCCTGTTTACGGGATAAGTTGTAAATTAGATAATTCGTTTAATTCCTCTATTGAAACTAATGTAAGACATATTTGAGATGTGCGAGGAGTTGTAGTTATTCCTCGCACATATAGACTTATCGATTTTTCTTAACTTCTGCCCACGTGATAGTTAACTTCTTTATAGCGTTTATATCAGCTGGGGATATGTCAATAAAAAATCGACTTCCATTATTCTGCAGGACATATTCAAAACTGATATATCCTGAACCTTCTTTTGTATCATTATTTTCATAATATCCGATAAAACGGAGTTTTGCATAATTACCTGCAGCAGTCCGTAGTATATAGATTTTATCATTTACCAATATCCAGTGATTTGGCGGACCAGTATAGGTATACCACCCATCACCACGAGCAAATGTAGCAATCTGATCGGTATCTGAGATGTAATCTCCCTCAGGGGCAACATCAACACTTTCAAAGGATGTGTCAGTTAATATCAATGTAGCGGATTCTCCTGGACCATTAATACCACCATTTGTAATAATGGCAGTCCTTTTAAATCCGATATCCCATTTGAGGGATGTGGTTGGATCTTTGATGTCAACAACATCTGATTCAGACAGGTTAAAATATACCCATTGCTCTCGATCAGTCGCATCAACAGTCAAAGATTTGTGGTTAATTTCAGCACTTACATTTAATTGTGAAATACTGAATGTTAAGATAAAAAGAGTGGTTGTGCTAAGAATGAAGTTGTGTATGCACATTAACCTTTTCATCAAGTTGCTCCTTTTGTGTTTAGGCAAATAACTATTGAATGTAGTTTTTTCGCCCTATTATTCGGTAGGAACGCCATGACACGTCCTACCGAAGGTCTTAATAATCCAGTGATAAACCACCATAGAATGAACGGCCGATAAATGTATAATATCTGGGAATTTTGAAGTCAAAAACATTGTTTATTCCTATTGAAACTTTTAACAATTTGAAAAGGCTTTTTGAAGTTCGGACGTTCCATAACCAGTAACTTGGGGCGAGTTCTTCGGGTTCAAGTATTTTGTCCCCATCATCATAGAAACCCCATTTGCTTGCATATCGGCCACGTAAGTCAACACGAAAACCACTTTTGAGATGGAAATATGAAAATTTAAGGGTTGTGCTATGTGTAGAACGGTTGAGCAGAGGAAGTCCTGTGTTTTTATCTGCCCCTCTGAGATAGGCATAACCCACTGTTGATGTGAACCCCCCAAGACTACCTAACAGGATTTCAACATCAACACCTTCTGTATATGCTTGGTTAATATTTTGGTATTCAAATTTACTTCCACCTAACACACTCTGACCTATACGTTCTGCCTCAATCAGGTTATGTAAGTCATTTCTATACATGTGTATTCTACCCATAAGGACTCTTGAGAAATGATAGTCAATCCCGATATTCCAGTTATGTGATGATTCGGGTTGTAGGTATGCATTTCCTAATACCTGATATCCGGATGTGACATTTGTAAAGTTGAGATATAGATTCTTAAAATCTGGTGCTCGAAAACCCTGTCCATAGGAAGCACGTATCCGAAGATTATCTGTGATTTTATACAACGAACTCAATTTTGGACTGAAATGACTACCGAATTCTGAGTGATGATCTAAACGTCCTCCGATGACAACAGCAACCGGAGTGAAGGGTCTATACTCATTTTGTAGGAAGAGCGAATTTGTTAGTATTTCACGTTCGCCTCCATTTATACGTTGCGACTGTAAATTCTCAAGAATTATCTCACTACCAAAGGTCAATTGATGTTTCTGCCATAGTGTTGTGTCGAATTGGATTTCACCTTTGATAAGATCTTGGATATTAATATTTTGTGATGTTGTTTCCTCTGTATTCCTATTGATTACTGTAGATACATCATCATATCGTGTTAAATATATTTTCCCTGTGAAAAATGAAGTAGCCACATTTTCAATACTCACAAAGTCAAATTCTCGTATTATACCTAAAGTTGCACTTATGTTCTCGATATCACCCAGTCTGTCAAATACAATTGGACCGTTCTCACTAATACCTTCTTGGTCTTGAATAAAGTATTGTCCTGATAACAGTATATTTGTAGTAGGTGTTACGGTATATTCTGTGCGTAATGAACCTGTGATATTGGCATATCCGTCAATTGTTGTTGTAAGATCAGATGTATCAAAATCTATAGGATTTCTGCTATTGGCACTTAATGAAAGTAACCCATTGAGATTCCCTTGATGTAATTCAATAGTTCCTCTACTATCATAATTATTGTATTGTTCTATATTTTGAGAGATTTGAATTGCCAATGGTCCGGTAGCTTTTCGAGTGATTATATTTATGACTCCTGCGAGTGCAGCATTGCCAAATAGTGATGAAGTTGCCCCTTTGACTATTTCAATTCTTTCGACATTTTCAATACTGAGTCGTGCCAAATCCAGTTTGCCAGCTATACGTCCAATCTGTGGTTCACCATCTATGAGAATTAATACATACTCAGAATCAAGTCCCTGAAGTTGTACACCATCCCCATGTCCATCTCGATGTATGATTACCCCTGATTTGTACTCTAATACTTCACCAACGTTTTCTGCGCCAGTTGCTTCAATTTCTTCGCGAGTAATTAGTTCTGTAATAACAGGTGAATCTGATAGACGATGCGGTGTTTTTGTTGCTGTAACGACCACAGGATCTAATTCAACAGCAATATCTTCTGAGGAATTGGATTCAATTTCTGCGATAATAGGTGATACGGAAAAAATCATTCCAACGAATAAATTCACCAATATTACTGAAACATAATTTTGAAGACGATTTACTCCTGAGAAATATAGCGAATTGCTTGAATGCATGTGTTGATCCTTTTCTTTTTAGAAGGCTCTCCAGACGAAGTATACTGCCATACATATAGATCCTATACCAAGGCTGGCTGCCAGAAGTCTTGGACCATGTAAACGGGTCCAAAGTAATATGCCTGAGAGTGATAGGATAATTAAGCTCCCTGCGATTGTATCGGCAAGAAGAATCCAACCGACTCCTAATCCACTTGCCATATGTAATCGGTTTAGAAAAGCAAATATATTCCTATTAAAATGTCGTACTGATGTATAGGTATTACCGACCCAATAATCTGCACTGTAACCTCCTTTAGGATTACTAAAACTGACACTCCATCTTGCCGGTTGTGTCACAGATTTTCCACCCCAACTTATTTCACGAGGCTTTTGTGAACGAATACGACTCCATTCCTTATTGATATTAAGTTCTGTCTTCAACCATAATGCGAATTCTTCGATATTTTCTGGTTTTTGTTTGGGAAGAGTCAATTCATGCTCTGTCTGTTCGGTATGGGCTGCGTTGATCTGTAACTTTCCTCTATGATTAAGAAGGATCCCGGTCACACCAAACAGAATTCCTAATGCTGCTCCCCAAAGACCTAACCATGCATGCGTTCTCCGAAGCCATTTTAGGAAACTCCCTCGACTCCATCTAAGCGGTAAGAAGGAATATGGTGAACGTCTTCTACGTTTTACAGGTTTTTTACTATCTTTACCTACAGAATGCCTATTTGAAGTATTTACATTGTTGTCCATTGAATTCCCCTTGACAGTTGAGATACTAATGTTGTATTCTTATAAATGCAGAAAAGGCATAGGGTGACTACGTTCATACCTTGTGCGTGTGATCCATCAAACGCGAGAGATTGTAGATCATCAGTCCAGATGTATCATTTCCATTAGAAACATCGGCATTTGCTATCAATTGCCAGTTGGAGCATGCCTTGTTCTACTCGCCGCTTTTTCTGCGTATAATTATCCTTCTTGGTGAATCTTGAAGGGACCACCTGATGGTTCATCCTTCAAATCTGGTTCCTCAGAATATAAAAACACCTCATGTAGTTCCAGTTTGTTTGATTGTGTGAAGGCTTCATTTGGTAGCGTTCCTGATTGTGCATGCCCTTTCCGAAATTCCTCAGAATCAACCCAGTTCTCAAAATCTTTGCGTGATTCCCAGAGTGTAAAGACAATATAAGGATCACCATCATTCACAGGTCGCAACACCTGATTTGAGATGAACCCTGGCATTCCATCAACAAGTTTAGCTCGATTTCGAAACCTTTTTTCAAATTCGTCCTTATAGTCTTCTGCTACATAAATACGATTTGCTACAGTAATCATTAACTGTCTCCTACATTAGTAAATAGATTATAATGACATGTCAGTAGGTTTGGTAGGGATATACCTCCCTACCAAACGTAGTGAATATGTACTGAATAAACGACCTTGTAGATTCTGTGACATATTCATCTAACAGAACCATTGTTCAACAAAGGTAAATTCGAGTTAAGGTATAGTCGGTTGTAGTTAGAATCCTATCCTCGTATTATACCGTCTGTTCCTAAGGAGTATTCAAAAGAACCTTTAATTATGATAATGAATCTCATTATCATAATAGAGGCTGTTTTTGAAGCAGTAGATGCTTTATTACGGTTGCTGCATTGATAGAATACTATAATTATTAATTAATGTCAAATTTATTTTTCAATATTCTCAGTTTAATTTGTAATTTACAACTTAAATTGGTATTTATTATCTATATTATTATTTATATGTTTGATTGTTGCAATTTACTTATTACATCTTTGCCTGCATGAAAAAGGTCATGTAGATGTAGATACCTGAACAGCGAACTCCTGCCGGTCAGAAGTAAATTATTAAATTGGTCGAAATAAGACACCAGCTGCTTAACTTTATCTTCGAAATCTACTTCAAGAACAGG
This sequence comes from Candidatus Poribacteria bacterium, assembly GCA_965205025.1. GTDB lineage: Bacteria > Poribacteria > WGA-4E > WGA-4E > WGA-3G > MSPOR6. Next base: position 48,910 of record CBDBFU010000004.1, on the reverse strand, counting down.
ATAAGCGAAAGGAAGTCTATATATTTGACTGTGGATTACCTCCTCTGCATCTATTGTCTTAACTTTACTTAAAGCGTCCCATACTATTTTTTCAATAGTATTGTCTTCCATTGACCAGATTGGATCTTCTGTGTAACATGGGATTTCCAATACAATTACTGTTTGTCCAACTGGTGCCATGTGAATGCTTCTGTTTTTTGGTTCATACAAACGTGTAAATGGAAAGTCTTCACTTGGAAAATAAAGTGAAGCATTGTGTGTGTAATATTCTCGATTTAAGCAGAATATTGAAAGAACAAGATGTCGAAATTTTATTGAATTTGCTACTTCACATAATTCAGATGGGGGTTTTGGATTCATCAAACGAATTGATAATGTTAAAGGTAATGTATTCACAACATACTTAATCTGTGTCTCCAGATCATCATTTAATATTACACTTTCAATTTTTTCATAATTATGATTAATACGACTAATTCTATGATTTAAGTGAATCCGTTCTTTACCTATAAATTCAGAGAGTTTATTAGGAATCATTCCAATCCCGTATTTTGGATAGAAAAATGTTCCGTCTAAGTGTTTTGGATTCTTTGGAGTACCCAGAACGGTAGATTGTAGAAAACTCCAAAGGTTTAATCCTTTTAGTCTGTTGCCAGTAATTGATGTAGATAGTTTTTCTGGTGTCTCACCCCATAGTTTTTCAGAGTAATTAAGTAGAAAATTGTTTGCTAACGTACTGCCATACTTTTTCAGTGCAAGTTGTTTAAAATTATCTAAATGCCTTATCTGTCCACTTTGCAGTTTCTCAAAAATGATTTTTAGTAGAGTTTTTCTATCCAGTTTCTGAACCAGATCACTTAGTACCAATGGAAAGCAATAATATTTACTCTTAAAGTAAATCTGGCTTGGGGCATCAACCTTTTGTAGATCATTTCCAAGTAATTCTTTAACTATTTTTGTTGCTTCTTGGTCTTTATCATGAAATCTGTGTGCTCCAGTATCAAACAAAAAGTTATCAATTTGAAGTGTACGACAGTTCCCTCCAACTTGTTCCCCCGCTTCATATATAAGGAAATTGATATTGTGTTTCTTGGCATAATATCCTGTCGTTAAACCTGCAGGCCCACCACCGAGTATATGAAGATCAGGAATTTCCATTATGAATTTTTCTCCGATACCAAAAATAGATTGATAATGTCTTATGTTATTTCTGAACAATGATTCACAAAATCAGTTTGTGTGATTAAGTCATAATATGGTAGATTTTAAGTTTATGATACACTAAAAACCAATGCGGGGAATCAACACCGAATCCGTCAAATCAACGGTATGAATGCCATTAAGGTATTCCCGATAGGAATTCGTCGGGAAACAGCACCTACCGAGGTATGTAAGTGTATATGTCTTAAATTACACTATTATATAGTCGTTTAGAGAACCACATACCTACTAATTCTCTTCTGCATTTCTATTAGTATTCATATACATGTAATTCTGACCACATTCTGTTCACATAAGGGTTATGGTAAAACGTAAATTCCTTTTTTGGATTGCGATTAGGTAAATTTGTTCCAATTGCTACATATTTACTGTTCAGATCATTAAGTTGTTGTATATCTTTTGGAGATTTTATAGGTATATATTCTGCTTTCACTCCTTGGGACACCAAATAATATTTAATTAGTGGAACAGATACAATTTTGAGTTCATGGTTAGATTGAGATGTTTTTTCGAGTAAGTATCTTTGTATTTGTGCTATTGCGGTAGGTCTTGTATGTTGAATGACGGTATGTATTGTAACGAAACTATAACAAAGAAGAAAGCATACAAGAATTCCAATGCTGTATTGATACCATCTTTTCAATACCATACGTATTGAATCAGTCTGCTTCTTCGCATTTATTAACATTTGATTACATGCGATGGCTATTCCTATAGAGAAAAAAGGTAATAATGGTATTATATGTCGACTCTTATATATCACATTCTGTCCTACAAATAACCAGACAGAATAAATTATGCAACCAATCAATAGTGATTGGTGGTATATATGATTCTGTCCAAACAGACTCTGTTCAGTTCTACCTACTATTGATTTCCAATTTGAGAAAATTATAACTAAGAGAAGGATAGTGCTTACAGCTGTTATGAGATGACGTCCCAGCCAATATAATCCAAACCCATCAGCAACGATACTCTCGATAATTTTACTCAAACGGAGCCATAAATCCGGATTTGTTGAAACTGTACCCCCAAAATCTGTAAAGTGCCCTTGTGTCTGGTTCAGAGCACTTCCTAAGAGTGTCTTCCACCCTGTCATCCACAATAATGGTATTAGCCACAATAATAGCCCTATGCATCCTACGATAATTAACTTTATTCTATTATTGTTTTTTAATCCGATTAATAGGACTGGTATCAATAATGGGATATATGAGATTTTTATTCCCGACAAAATTGCTGCAAGAAAATATCCAATGTAACCATAAAATGATGAGTTGTTTCCATCCTTGTGTATAGATTTTAAGATGTAATAGAATGCTCCTAATAGACATGCAAGACCTAAAATATCTGGCATATAACGATTACTCATTAACCACAATAAAGGGTTCATGAATAAAATCAAGATAGCGATTATTCCCAATTGAGAAGTGCATTTGATCTTAACAATCTTTAAGGTAAAGAAGATTATCAGAAAAGTGGATATACCTCCTATAATTGAAAATGCTATAGAGTACCGTCCAGTCAAGATATAAATGAATTTTGCTAGGAAACAGAAGACGGGATATGCTGGAAAATGAGGTTGTAACTTTTCTACATCATATTCCAGCATACTCAATGCAAATCTTAGACTGTCTATATCTTCAATGTAATAGATAGTACTTAACAAACGGGAAACAATACAACAGAGTAAGATAAATCCCCATGTGAATAGATGGTTTGTTTGTTCCTGTTTGTTCATCTTTTTGGACGTTTCAAGAGATGTAAAAAGGAAGATTAACCATTACGTGGATAATCTTCCTTTGTTTAACTACTCAACCTTATATGGGTCCGAACTTAGAGTATTACCTACCAGTTCTCCATGTTTGAATTTGAGAATCCGTAAGCAGCCTGCATTACATCTTTTGCTCGTTGATAATTAGTGACCTGAGTTTTATAGGCATCTGTTCCGGGTGTATCGTACTTCGGAGCCGTTCCCATGATACCATGTAACTCCCTAAGTTGACCATCACTAATTAACTTGAAAGGATTATACTGTAATGCAACTGTATATCCTTTCATTTCTGCCCAATGTTTATTTAGATTAGCAAGATTCTCTTCGTCTGTCCCTAACTTTGACATATCACTAAGTGTATCATTGATGTAATGAACAACAGTTGCGGCGATTACTTTTTCCATGCCATTTGCAGCAGCTTGTCTGTGTGCACTTATTTCTGAGACAGATCCTTGATTTGTGATAGCAGTCCGACCGGCAAGGAATGCATTGAAGATTTCAGTAGTAAAATCAACGCCTGTACCTCCTTTATCCCGTTTAGCAGCATTTCTGGATAGACCGAAATTGTACTCGGAATTGAAATCTATTGATCCATCACCATTAGAATCAAAAGTAAAATCATCAACTGATCCAGCCAGTTGTATATCGGTATATCGAGCATAATCCCGAGCTGCCCCGAAATAACCAAAAGCTTCATCCCATGCATGTTCCATTGCAGTATACGGTTTTGTACCATCCCTTGCTTCACTATTATCACGTTCAAGTAGAGTATCAAGGTAAACGCCAGTTGCTTGATAGTAGGGAACAGCACCAATAAGGACTTTGTTTATCATCTGAGACATGTCAACACCATCTTCGGTAGTATAAGCCATTGCAGTACCGAGTTTATCCGAATCTTGTGAGTTGTCCGATATTCCTTTGAACCATTCTCGTACTAAATCATCGGCAGACCGGTTATAACCGATAACAGGAGCATCGGAGATTTTACCAACGAGATTCTTACCAGTTGATAGAGAAGAGTACTGACTTTCAAGGGCAGGTACGGATCCAGTGGTAGTAATTGTTTTTAGGTTCAAAGCATCGTCGTATTCATATAATTGTAACATATCATCTACAGATGCAGCTTTCCCACTATCTTTTCCGACACTATCTGTAACTGCTTTCAGATCCTGTAGTAGTAAATTTCGAACAACTTGTCCAGAATAGGATACACTACTTTCTCCCTCTTGGAAACGACTGTCAAATACATACGCTTGAGGAACTTGGATTTTCCCTTCACCAGTTTGATCTATAGTATCATCATCTTCGTCACTACCGCATCCGCAAATAAATAGGATTGAAATTGTTAGAAAAACTGTTAACCATTGTAGTTTATTTGAAATATTTATCATAAATCACCTTACATTTTTTGGATAATGAATCTCATTATCCAAAATTAAGTTTGAAGATACAAGATATAGAAATGTTATAATACATTTCTATATCTGTATACACTAAATTATATACCTTGTTTTATACCAAATAATATCTGTCTTCTCGGACCAATTAAGATTCCTGAGCTTAGATTTGCTTCAGGTTGACCAGCATTTGAATGCAGTCGTGACCCGATATAAACTTGATCTAATAGGTTTTTGACAGTAAAAAATAGCTGCCATTGTTGTGAAACTTTGTAATCTATACTTGCATTAACAATTGAATAACTTGGAATAGGTCCAGTGTCTCCTCGGTTAAAGGTTTGTTGTAGATTCTCAAAATCAGTAAATACTTCATCAACAAACCGCATATCTGCACGCATACGGATAGAATCCCATAAATATTTTGACAAACCTATTGTAAAGGTGTGTTGTGGAGCATAGGGTAATTCATTACCATTTATATCTACATCAACATTACCTGCTATAGTAGCAGACTTTATAATTCCATCAATAATTTCTGTTTGAAGGTATGTATATGTAAAGTTGAAATCTGGAAGAATTGAAGATAATTCTGATATACCTAATTTCATTGCAAATTCGAGTCCAGATAGATTGACCTTACCTAAATTCTTAAATGCCGTACCTCTTCCCGCTGCGACTAAATCTTCAATCTGAATCAAAAAGGTGGATGTCTCTAGGATAATCCCCGGTATCCAGGATCTAACACCAACTTCCATATTCCAGCTTTTCTCAGGTTCAAGGTCAAGTCCACCAGATTCCACATTCTGTCCAAAATTAGTTATCTTTAATGCCCCGCTGGAAGGTGCAGTATAACCTCTATGAATACCCCCAAAAAAGTTGAAATGTCCTACTTCATAATTTACGCCAATACCTGGTAATAATACAGAAGATACTTTATCAGCGAGTACTGACCCGCGTAATCTATCAACACGGTCTTGTTTAAATAGCTCATACCGAACACCGGTTATCAGAGTCAAGTTTTGAAATTCAATCTGTTCTTCTGCGTAGAGTGCCAATGCAGTAGTTTCGTAATGATGACTTTGTCCAACAATCTTCACAGGGTCTTTAGTTGAATCCTGTACACCAGTATAGTAAACTCCATCTCGTGCATCAGGGGCATTACCAACTTTCCTATCGTCAATAAACCTTTCCCAATGTAATCTGCCCCCAATGTCTACATTTGCTGAATTGCTACCAATTCCATGTTTCCATGCGTAATTTTGCTCCACTCCACCAACATAGAATGTACGCAGAATACCAAAATTACTCTTTCCATTACCAGTTCTGATAAGGTCTCCGTTTTGGAAATACGGTACTGGTGTTAATTTACCTGTGTCAAATGAGGATGGTCGAACAAAAATATCATCCTCACGCCACCATCTACGATCAAAAAGACTTGAATATAGGGTCGAATTACTAACTATGTTATCTGATATCTTGTTGGTATAAATTAGGTCAAGTGAAGTACGTATGACTTTAAAATTGTCATCATTCTTTGGATTGAAATTCGGATTTGTCCTAAAAGAATACTCTGTCAATCCTGTATATGTTGCATTTGAATTTTCATAATTCCCATTTAATTTCATGTATAGTGTTTTTTCTTCAGTCAATTGGAATAATGTCTTCACTGTACCATTGAATTGATCAAAAGTATTATTATCTCTAAATCCATCCCCATGTTTATATAGAAGTTGTACATCTGAGACAACGATATCAGGACTTCCAATTCCTCTGATTTCTGAGAATCCACTATAATATCCATTGTTTCCCAAAGTAATTTGATTAGCTAAGCCTTGTATTCCTGTTGGTTTTCGGGTTGTATAGTTTATCACACCCCCCATAGTCTGTGGACCATAGCGGATAGCTCCACTACCCTTAATAACTTCGACTGCATCAATACGGTCTGCTGGTGGGTTGTAATAAGCATTTGGATAGATATATACGGCGGGTTGAATTGGGACACCATCTTCAAGCAAAAGCACACGGGCACTTCTTCGCGGGTTTAAACCACGTATGCCAATACTCAATCGTGAGTTCCCGAAACCATCATCTGCATATCCATTGATTCCAGGTATTAGTTCAAGTAATTCTTGGGTTCCTACAGGATTGATTAAATTAACAGTCTCTGGTTCTAACTTAGTCATTGTACCCGGTAATTTCTTATGTTCCAGTAAAGATTGACCTATGATTTCGATGGGTGCAAGCTCAAAAGGCTGTTGTGTTAACATTATTTCCAAACCATCTAACTCTCCAGTAGATGATAGTACTTGCTTGTAGAAATTAAAACCTTCTGAATTGACATGAAGTTGTTGATCCTCATGCCAATCTTGCGTAAAATGAAAGTTGCCTTCTCTATCGGTTGAAGTTTCTTGTATGGTATGTCCTTTTGAATCAATTTTAACAGTCGCTCCATAAATTGGGAGTTTTGTTTCTTTATTTACGACCTTACCACTAATTATGTTTGTTCCCTCGGAACTATGGACTATACACATGAGAAGTGTAACCATCAAGATCATTATTACGGATCTATTCCATGTTTTTGATATGTTAACTACACCTGTAAAAATATACATAAAAGATAATCCTGTACCTTAGAAGAGTTTAGGGTTTGTATTCTTGTTAAACTTGCTACGAATTCTTCTTTTCTGTTGATTATTCACTTTATTTGAACTGGTTTCAGATTCATTAATCTCAATGTTTGTATTTCCGTAACTACCCGATTCCTCAGATACTTCAACTTGAGGAGATAGTATTGGGTCGCTTTCACAACCACAAAAGCAAAGTCCAATTAAAAACATTATTATTAATATACTGCAATTAATGGTCATTATAGTTAGATTCATTCCCATATCCTTTTGTGGAATTGAATTACAATGAATTTAAGAATGCAATTAATGCATTTCGTTCAGTTTGGGACATCTCTAATGTAATATTGCGAGATTTTTCAGCTTCACCACCGTGCCAAAGAACAGCTTCCATAAGATCACGAGCTCTACCATCATGTAGGAAATTGGTGTGGCCATTGACAGTCCGTACTAAACCTATTCCCCATAAGGGTGGTGTTCGCCATTCCGTACCAGTTGCTTGAAAATCAGGACGATTGTCTGCTAAATCTGGGTCCCATATCGTGAAGTAATAGGTCGGTGTATGGATGAATTGTTTGATTACTTACTGATGGTATACCCTGGAATAAACCAGTTCTGTGTGTTGGGGTGTGACATGTACCACATTGTGCTTGTGTAAAAAGTTGTTCTCCTTGAATTACTTTAGGATCATCCACATTACGTCGTGCTGGTACTGCTAATGTTTGAACATAAAATGTCACTACATCCAATATCTCATCGCTTATTTCTGGTGATGTACTTACTTCAGTATGTTGTGATTGTCCTTTTGAATTTTCCATCTGGAACAGTGAAGTTGTTAACCCCATATCATCATGATAGGCTGAAGCTACTTGTTGTAGTAGGTTTGGCTGGTTTGCTTTCCAACCGAATCGTCCTAAGACGTATTGCTTTTTTACTACATCCCAAACAAAATTAGGTTTTCCTGATATACCATCCTGATTAACATCTGATTCATCTGCGTTTGAAAGGATAACTTCCTGAGGGATAGCTTCCAACAAACCGAGACCAAATACCACTGGAGCTACTCGTGGGGATACCTCAATGTCTTCAGGTAGTGGATGATAAGCATCTGTTATAGAATAACTTGGATATCGTAGATGTATTTTCGTTCCATCTGATGTTACTATAGGTTGTTCTGTATAGGTAATGTCAACATTTCCTTCAGCAGGTGTTCCGTAAATTGCCCGATTATTCAGTTGGGTGCCATACCCGGGGACAGGTATAGGTTGTTTTCCATTTACAATGTTATTTGGATTGGGAAGACTAAGTCTGAATAGTAAAGAAACGAGTTCTTCATTAACAGTGGGAGGTCGTCCACGTCCATCACGAGAATGACAATTAATACAAGAGACGTTATTATATATTGGTCCCAATCCCGGATTCACAACTGCTGGGGAGGTAACAAAGACAGCTTCAAATTCTACATCCCCTTCAAGGTGTTTATTCAAAGCATCCGCTGAGAGATTTGGTGCTGGGATGGAGAATGCATGACTTGATGCATCAAAAACAGTTGTTTCCCCTCCAGCCAGAGGAATGGTTGAATTCGTTTGTGTGTTGTTTAAATTGTCTGTCTCACGGTCTGTTTCACAACCACTGATGAAGAAAATCATAGAAAAAAGTAATACTACATTGAAATACTTCATATAATTTTAAAAACTGCTGAATCTTAGTTCTAAAACAAGTGAAAATATAAGATTTTGTTTTAAAACTATTGTTGGAAAGTAGAAAATCTATTCCCAACAATAGTAATAGTCATAGAGTTTTGGGTATTGAAATCTATCTAATTGAACTCACTTGATTGTACAAGTGGAAGAATATCTTGTTCCAAAGTTAACTGAACTTTACTTACGGCATCAATTGCTGCCTGTACAGAACTTCGACTCTTAGTAATAGAATCCCGGAAAGGATCAGGGATTGCCCCAATGGTGTCAATCGCATTTTGTATTTCAGATTGAAACCGTGAATCTAATTCTGCATTTTTGGTATTTACAAATTCATTTAATCCTTGTCCATCATTCATATATTTACCGAGATAGACATTTTGAATACCTCTAATATTATCTTGAAAATCAGAGATAGAATTAAAACTGAATTGTGATTCCACAAGTGTGGTGTTTGATTCATTATAGGGGTCGGATATTTTCCCGTTTGCGACTTCATCGGCGATTGTAATCATACCGTTAACCATTTCCTGAACAGCCGCGCTCTGAGATGTGTAAATAATACTTCCTGTTCCAGCTTGAGCAACAGAACTACTGAAATTCTCACCTTCTGGTGCCCATGCTAATCGTAGTTGTGAAGTACTTGCCTTAAGGTTTTCTGTTGTTGAGACAAGATATTCCAATTCACGATCCGTTATATCTGAGGCTTTCCGTTGATCTCCATCTCGGAATAATAAAAATTCAATTGTATGAAAACCTTTTTGTGTATCCTCTAAGCCATTGACATAATCTACTGTTAGGTTGTCATTGCTATCTAACACAGATTGTAGGTTAACGTGGTCAACTGGCCAACTATCCAATGCGGGGTCGAGACCTTGTGTATCAACCGGTCCGAACAAGAATGCTTCGCTCTGTTCCCACGGTGTACGTGTGGCTTTCCATGCCTCTTGTGCTTTCACAAGATTTGATTGTGTGGTATCACTTTCCAATACCTTAACTGCATCCAATAGTTCTCCTGCTTTCTTATCCAATTCCGTATAGGTTGCTAAAACGACAGTATTCGCGAAATCATTTAGCATTGTACTGGATTGGAATGCTTCAGCCTTTGGTTCGTCGTCTCCATCTGTATCATCTTCAGCGCCACAACCCAAAAGAAATACCAAAACACACAGGCATGACAACATTGATATCCATTTATTGAAATTCATTATATCCTCCTTATGAATTTCCATTTTATTCAGTAATTGAAAAATTAATATTGAAAACCGAAACCAAGTGAAAATGTATCTTCTTTGTTTTTCTCCTTGGTAGCTAACCTTCGTAAAGAATAATGACTCTTGAAAACTAATTGCGGGTGGACATGGTAGTTTAAACCCATTGTCCAAGTTCTTCGTTCCCATCGGGGATTATCAAAAATAACGCCTTCCACACTTGCCATAGTATCGTAATAATCGTACCGTCCAAAAACCTCAAGTCTTTGGTGTGTTTCTTTATTTTTCTTTAAGAAAGAGAGGACATCATAACCTGCTTCAATATACCATCCTATTGCTGAACTACCTATTGGTGTGCGTTTAACATTCAGATTATTGGATAATGTCCGATTGACTTTTGAAAGTAGATGTGCATTTTCCAAAGTTCCCATTAGGAACAATCCACGTAGTATAATTGCATTTTCCTCATAAAAACCATGCAGACCTATAATCCCGACGTTTGCATTGAAGTCAACATCAGGTTTAGGTCGATTTGCAGCGGTATCTCCATAATAACCTGAGACACCGATGGTTCCATTCTTCTGGAAGTTATAATCGAGTCTTCCAACATAAGCAGGGGTTTCAGCATTTACAGTTTCAAATCGTAATTGATGTCCTCGCACAATCCAGTACCTTGAACTAAATCCAGTAGAGTCTAATCCATTGACAATTTGTGCTTGGTAACTTACTGGACCAAATGAACCAAAAACTTCAACTCCAGTTTCGTGCCAAATTGTCGGAATGATGTGTGTTTCGGCTTCTGGACGGGTTGTTGTAAAATAGTGTTGTGGTCGATGACGTTTAGACACAAGTCCTATAGGGACGATGATATGTCCGATACGGAAGTTATAAGAAGGTTTTATTGAGAAAACCGCTGCAAGTTTTTCAACAATAACTTCCCCACCTTTTTCTATTTCAAACTCAAATTCACCAAATTCCTCAAATTTATCAAATTCCATCGTACTACCAGTACCACCGTGTTCAAATTCAAGCTCAGCTTCAAGACGAATAGTGTTGTTAATGCGGTATTTTGGGGCAACAACCAATCTTTCTAAATCCAATGCAGCCCGTCTATCTGGATCAAGGTCCCAATTAAAATGTGAGTAGTTTATTACACCATAACCAGATACAGAAAATGGTTTTTCATCAGCATTGGCAGTGATAGTAATGTATAAGCAGGTCCATATCAATATTAGAACACGAAATAACTTCATAATATATCTCAGAAGAAAATATGATAATGAGACACAATATCAAATATATTTACTTTGACTGATTCAACATAATTTTCTTGTAGATTTAATCTGTTGTGATATTGTATCTCAATATCATGGATATTGCTGGTCTTAATTTATAGAAGTAATTATAATATCACAATAGATTGAATGTCAAATTATTCTTGTAATGTTTTCTATTTTATTGGATGAATCTAAGGTTTATTAGTGTACAAAAAACAAGTCATTTATTCAGAATAGAATAACTCCTGTCCAGCGGATATCAAACCGTAGATATTCTTGTAAATGATATATAGGTAATTTTCCCGAATACTATTAATAGAAGATATCAATGTTTACCCGTTATGAATTAATGAAATCTTACTACTTATTTGCTAAAAGTTCTTTAAGTTGGGCTTTTTTTCTTTTTTTTCGTCGTAATTGACGTTGTCGAATTTGTGTTCTGCGTCTAACCTGTCCGCTTTTACTACGTGGCATCGGTTTCACCTCCTTCATCAAAAGTCTTAGCAAGATACATCACCGCCGATTGGCAGTGCATCTCTAAATTTGCCATAGCTGTATTTAGTTTTTCTTCACTCTCAGCATGTAACTGTAATCGATTCTCAGTAACTGTTATATATAACTCGCAATCCCTATTGATAAAATCAAGTTGAGTTTCAGTTTCTTTTTCAAGGAATTGTCCCTTCCAATTAATTAGACTATCTCTGATTTTTAATCCATCAAAATTCTTGTATAAAGCCTTCGCTGGTAGAGTTTCTGGATATAATTCACTCTCTTGCTCTTGAACTAAGGATGGTATGTTAACGATCGATTCCTGTTGGTTTTCTTCAATATCGTTTGACTTTTTTGATATTGCATCAGAAAACAGGCTTTGAAACGATTCATTCTGTTGAAATTCAGAATAATCAATTTCCTGTACTTCTGGTAGATAATCACTCACTGGAGACAAATCATCAGAATTAATTCTATCTTCAACAAGTAGTTGTATGCTCTGTTTACCGATGCATTGTATGATTGGATGTCCTGCCATAACATCTGCTGGCACTATTTCAAATAAAGCCCGTGCTACGTATGCGACTTCAGCTCGTTCATGTTTGCCATACTTTTTTAACCTATTTTCACATGCATTTAACGACCACAGCAGTTGTTTTCTGAATTGTGTGGTAATTAACCGAGATAAGATATCTGTTTCATAGACTTCAAACGTTTGAAATACTAATGCTGCATCTTCTTCCGCATTTGAACCTTGATGTTCTGTTTTCCTGATTAAATCTAATAATTCGATTTCTACCATATCCAGATCAAAATGGAGCTTTTGAATTTCTGGTTCATCAAGCAGATCATAACTTTTCAATAGATATGAATGTAAACGTTCCTCATCCATCCTCTCTAAAGGTAATTTATGGTGTTTTTCAGCAGCTATTTTCTTGCTCTTTGATTTTCGGTCCCTATTCCGTTTTTCTCGTTTGCGAGCGACGTTAACAGATCTGCTTTTTTTCTTTGCCATGATAATCAATTTGTATTGATGTTCAATTTCATAACATAATATATTCAACCCATTTACCTTAAATGTATTAAGTATACACAATCAAATTTATACTGTCAACTTTATTCGATTTTCGTTTTGGTGGTTTCGCAACTATCACCGTAAAATAGCACTATGTAGTAGAACATATAAAGTAGAGTTCTACTGGTTTTGTGAATCAAGGTCCCAAAACAGCAAGCTGCCGTCACGACTCCCGCTTGCGAGTGTTTTTCCATCTGGACTGAATACAACTGTATAAACCAGTCCTGTATGACCCTGCAATGTCTTTAGGTGTTTACCTGTTTGAGTATCCCATAAACGCACATCATTGTCTCTACTCCCACTTGCGAGTGTTTTTCCATCTGGACTGAATATAACGCACCTTACACCATCGGTATGTCCTGTGAGACGGTGTGAATATGTTTCAGTCTGTATATTCCATAAATGTATTGTCCTGTCGTCACTCGAACTTGCAAGTATCTTTCCATCAGGACTGAATGCAACACTATAAACAGATTTCGTATGCTCATTAAGTACTCGAATATGTGCTCCAGTTTCTACATCCCAAAAACGGACTGTCCTGTCATCACTTGAACTCACAAGAGTCTTGCCATCAGGACTGAACGCTACGCTATTGATACTCCGCGTATGATCTGTCAATGTCAATATGAGTTTTCCCTTCGCTACATCCCACAAACGCACATCATTGTCAGCACTCCCAGCACACCCAGTGGCAAGGGTCTTGCCATCAGGACTGAAAATTACACAATTGACAAAGTCACGATGCTCTGTCAGTATGTGTAAAGATGTACCTGTCTTCACATCCCATAAACGTGCTGTTCTATCCCAACTTGAAGTTGCGATTGTCTTTCCATCAGGACTAAACGCAAGGTCTACGACATCAGCCTTATGTCCTTTAAGTCGATGAAGTAATTCATCGGTATACGTGTTCCATATAGGTATAGTTTCATCCCATCCAGAACTAGCTAACATTGATCCATCCGGACTGTAGGCGATACTTGCGACACGAAAGGTATGGTCTGTAATTATCTGACGTGATGTACCACTTGCCACATCCCACAGACGGACAGTGCAGTCCCCACTTCCAGTTACCAAAGTAGACCCATCCGGACTAAACACAAGACTTGTAACTTTTCTCGTATGTCCTTTTAGTATCTTAAGAGGTGTACCACCTGTCAGCATGTCCCACAAGCGTAAATCTGTATCATGATCCATCGCAGTGGTTGCAAGTAATTCACCATTTGGGCTAAATAGAACGTTGGTAACCCTCCCCGTATGTCCTATAAGAGTATGTATATGCATTGCTTTTTGCATATCCCACAAACGCACAGTTTTGTCCCAACTTGAACTTGCAAGTGTTTTTCCATCTGCACAGATCGATACTCTACTGACAGTAGATGTATGCCCTGTGAGTGTTTGAAGCAAGGTGCCAGAATGCACATCCCAAAGACATATGTTATTGTCCCAACTTGCGCTAACCAAGATAGATTCGTCTGGGTTGAATACAACATTGGTAACCCTGTCTGTATGACCTCTGAGTGTCCGAATCATATCATGTGTTTGCACATCCCACAGACGAATTGTATTGTCATCACCTGCACTTGCTAATAATAAGCCACTCGGACTGTATGCGATGTTATTAATACGAGATGTATGCTCTTTCAATGTTCCGACATGTGCTCCAGTTTGAATTTCCCACAAACGGATGGTATTGTCCCCACTCGCACTTGCCAAGATAACCCCATCTGGACTGAAAGATACGGTTGTGTTATCAGATGTATGTCCTGTTAGGAGGTTAAGTTCTTTAGCCGTCTGTGCGTCGTATATCCAAATACCATTGGCACTTGCTACAGCAAAACACTGTCCATCGGGAGAGTATGCTATTTCAGATGGATTTAATACATCACTTATCCTACCCTTCCCCAGACGGGCTTTCACACCTGTGGGTAGATTCCATTGTGTGTAATCTTGCATAGCTGTACTTGAGTCTAAAGAATGTAATGAAATCAAGGATCATGTCTCCATTTGTCAATATCAATATTATCAAATAGGTTTGTGATAAAATCGTATAATTGATAAGGAAAATTGGCAATAATCAGAAAGTAATTGTTGTCAAAATGTAAGAGTATAAAGATAATATTTTACCTCAAACCTGTTCTATAAAGGTTCGGTTTCTATTAATTCAACACCAGATGCGTGTATTGCATATAATAGGTGACCTGATCTACCAAGTGAAGATTATATGGGCATGGAAAAACAACGGTAAATCTGGATGGGAAGGATAGTGTCCTGTAGAATTGACATTAAGGTATTGTGACAGGCAATTTACCAACTGCTTGTTTCTTTCCTAACAAGATTTCTATTGCACCGAGTAATGAATAATAGTTGTCATCATAGGCTGCGATAGCAGCCGATACATCAGGACATTTTCCAAAAAGGTAGGGAGATGAAAGCAATATCACTATGATTGGTGTGTCAGTTTTCTGGCTAAATTGGTGAATTAGATCTGCTTGTTGAGCATTTTGTATGCCAGCAACGATTAACTTGGCATTATTCTTTAATAATATAGGTAATATATATTCAGGGTTAACTTTTGGTGGAATAATAACTGGTGTAATGTGTTCCAATTCCGGATGTGCCTTTAGGAAAGTGTTTGAGAATAAACGTGACGGACTAAGCAGTAGTAATGGATCTTTTGAATCAGTACTTAAAGGTAGGATATTGTCATCATTCTTTAATAGAGTTATTGCTTGTGATGCAATAATTTGAGCAGTTTCTCGATGCTTTGAATTCCCTACTATTTCAATTGGACCGTCAATTGGATTTGATGCGTACCTATATTCCTCTCTTTTTTCGAAGGCATTACAATTTTTCTTGCTTTTTAGGATGCGTCTAACAGATTGATTTAATCGTGTTTCGGTAATTCTTCCGTTCCGTACTGCCTGACGTAAGGTATTATAAACCCGTTGCTGTTTTTTTAAGTTCCATGGTACAAGGACTATATCTGCTCCAGCCTGAATTGCCATCACAGCTGCTTTACCAGATTCGTAATTTGCATCTATTGCCTGCATTTCAATGTCATCTGTAATAATGACACCATTGAATCCTAACTTCTGTCTTAGAAGTTTTGTTAGGATATTGTATGATAGTGTTGAAGGTAATTCAGGATCAAGTTCAGGATAAAGGATATGTGCGGACATAATTGCTGCAACATCTGCTTTTATTGCCGCACGAAATGGCCGTAATTCAACAGTTTCAATACGTTTATTGTCATGAGTTATGATAGGCAGTTTTTTGTGTGAATCAACAGTCGTATCCCCGTGGCCAGGAAAGTGTTTAGCAGTTGCGAGAACACCATTCCGTTGAAGTCCACGTATGTATGCAGTTCCCATTTGCGCGACAAGATCTGCTGATTCCCCAAAAGAGCGGACACCGATAACCGGATTTTTCGGATTGGTATTTACATCAATTACCGGTGCAAAATTCATATTTACCCCAACAGCAGACAATTCTACCGCGGTGAGTCTTCCAGCTTTTTCTGCTAATACAATAGATCTTGTAGCCCCTAATGCAAGATTCCCCGGTAGTACAGTTGCACCTTTTTTCATGCGAACTACTGTTCCACCTTCTTGGTCCATTGCAATTAACAATGGAATACCTTTCTGTGTTTGTAATGAAAGTTGTTGTAAGCCAGCAATTAGATTAGCCAACTGTACAGGATCTTTTACATTCTTACCAAAGAGTACTAAACCACCGACAAGGCGTTTTGTAATATGTGCTTCAGCAACTTGTCCAACTTTGGTACCTCCAATACCGAACATAAGGAGTTGTCCAACTTTTTCATCTATTGTCATAGTAGACACAAGTGCCTCAATATCAGCATCAGCCTTTGTAATATGTGATTGGGCATTGACGGAGAATGTAGTTAAGACAACGAGGCTAAGCGAAATAAGAGGAATTAATGAGTTACGCATATCAAGTATTTACTCCTACTTTACAGTTTTTGTTGATAAAGCCTTGAAATATTGTCTAAGTTTTTCACGATATTGGAAAGGTATATTCTCAAATTCTTTGGCATTTGGAGTTGTTTCAAGTTTACGGACTATTTCCAGCAACTCAGGATGTAGGGCGGGTATATCTTGGGCAGTTGGTGTGGTTTTCTTTGCTACCTGTGCTTTTCTTTTTCTACCTAAATCGCGTTGATGTAAGGATTTCAAACTATCTAACATTCTGGTAACAATTCGTTCTTGCTGATTAATCACCTGATCATTCAGTACACCCTCTTCAAGTTTTCGTTCAACCTCTTTCATTTCTTCAGCAACATTCTCTAAGCTTCCGAGCATTTCTGCTGCTTTCTCAGCAATTTCAGCCAATTTCTCAGTTGCTTCCCGTATCATTTGTTGTTGTGATGCGAGTCTATCCAATCTTTGTTGCAGACCAGGTGTTTGTCCCCTCTCTCGCATTTGTTGTCTGAGAGTTTGTGCCATCTGATTCAATTGTTCCTGACTTTGTGCGAGTTGTTCAAGTTGCTCCATCATATTTTCAAGTCCACCACCCCCCATCTGTTGATTCATCTGTGATATAGCGGTAAGTAGATCAAATACAGCTTGATTTATATCTGCAAGACCAGACTGTTGTATAGGAATTGCCAGCATTACTTGTCTATCTTCAAGAGCGCGTGCAGCGCGCCGAAGAGCATCACTTCCAGAGTTCATTTGCCAAACAATCTTAGGATCCACTTGCATCTGCTGTTTTCCAAGTTCCCACAATTTATCTGCAATTTGCTCAATACCTTTAGCTGCGCTGAGTTCATCAGCCGCGAGTTGTTGAAGTTGTAATATCTCACTATTGATATAATCACCAGGGTTTGTCGTAAGGAGAACTCTTGAATTATCAATGACCTTTTCATGAAGGTGTGATAAGGATAGTCCACTTTTTACTGCCTCTTTCATTGCAGTTAAAGCTTCATTACTGTTTGCCCCTTCAAAGAATTCCATTGCGTTATCAAGACCTTGAGCCAGTTCGGTCATAGTTTGTTCTGCATATCTTCCTGTTTCAACAGCCTCTTGTTTTTCTGCATTACGAAGATTCTTACTTGTTTGTTGAAGATTATCCTGTAGTTTTTCATCACGAGTATACTGGTTGAGTCTCTTAACTTCGTCAGCTATCTTTTTTAACTGCGGTGCAGCATTATCCTGTGATTCAAACAGTCCACTCATTTCATTACCGAGATTGTCTAATTTTTCACTAAGGTTATTTGAATCGTTCTGAATACGCTCTTCATTGTTGGCAGCATCATTTAATTTTGCTGTTTGTATGCCAGAAGTGTTTTGATTTATCTCATCAGGAGGTTGATCTATAGAATCAATGAGTTGTTTTTGTTCCTCAGCCAGTGCTTGCGCCTGCTTTGCTGCTGCTTCAAGTTTCTGTTGTAAAATAAGCTGCTGATATAATGATTTCAACCGTTCAAGCTGTTGTTGAAATTGTTCCTGATTGAAATTGGCTTCAGTTGCAGCCATTTCTTGTTCAGACAATTCTTGTTGTGCCAATGCTTCAGACAATTTCTTTAGGAGTTCTTGATGTTCTTCAGAGAGTGCCTCTTTCATCAATTCTTGAAGTTCTTGATATTTCTGTATAGTTTCAGGATCAAATAGCTGATTTTTTTCCATTTCAGAAGTGGTCTGTTGCATTTTACTTAGGAGTTCATTTGCTTTCTGTTCAATATCCTTCTGTGTTTCAATCACTTGTTGCATCTGTTTTTTGTCGGTGATTGAAAACTCTCTGAATTTACGTATTTTATCCAAAATACGATCAACCGCTCCCGTAGCTTCAGTTTGTTCCTCAAATAGTTCGTCTATATCGGTTTGTTCTGTTTCCTGATCTGCAGAAAGTTCCTCGTATAATTCATCAAGGGTGGGAAATCTAAGAATATAGGTTCGCGATTTACCTATATTTGGACCTGAGACATTATCAGTATCAATTGCTTGAACATAGTATGAGATAGATTCACCTGGGAATAGACCTATTGGATCAATATCCCAAGTATATGTTAAGAACATTGATGAATGTGGTGGTGAAGTATCCGAAGGTATTCGTTTAAGGGAGATAGTTTGGTTAGTAGCATTCTCTTTTTGTATTGCATATACCAATTCCACTGCTTGAATGCCATAATCATCCGTTGTTTCGACCTTTAATTCCACCAACATATCATCATCTAATACTCTATCTTCACCAGGGACAATGATGGCAACTTGGGGTGGTGTATCTTTATATATGTCCAGGGTATAAATCAAGGGTTCAATATTTGTAAGATTAGTCGTATCCAGTAATTGTATGTGATATCTATCTGCTTGTTTTGCTATAAAACTACCATTTATGGTAGTGTTTTCCTGTATTTCTAACTTAACAGGTTCAAGATCTTCAAAAACTAAGTTTGCATCAGACAATGATTTATTGCTACTACCTGAGAAAATAATTTCTGAACCGTATAATGTACGTATATCACCGATATTCTGATCAAGGACTTTTGAAGGTGACTGTGTATATTCTGGATAATTGATTTGAATTTGAAATGATTTCACAAGAGGATCATGTCCAACAGTAATTTCATAATGTGGTGAATTCACATCTTTTGTTGAAATATAGTATTGGAGTGATCTATTTACACTTTGTAAAGTGGCTGAATAAGGCGAATCTATTGACTCACGTGCCATTGAAAGAGATTCCCAATCTTTAATATCAATTGATGGTGCTTCTATATTTTCTACATCAGCATTGCTATTTGTATGAGCTACTTGATAAAAAATATTGAGCGGTGCATCCAGATGTCCACTGACTGAAGCAGTTATTCTTACATCATCACCTTGTCTGATTTGTATATCACCGGGTTGAACATCATCAATTTGGATTGTAAAACCGTTTTGGGTAGTTTTAGGAATTGATTCAAATGTTCGTGTAATACCTTTCAATGATGATGGTAAGAAAAAATAAGATAATAAGAAGATTCCTAAAGATATTCCCATAAAAGCTGCATTCCGTTTAATCTTATAGAATTCATTGCTAAAAATTTTACTTGATTTGATATTCTCAATATCATTATATGTTTGGGTAATAAGTTGCTCAACAAAATCCCGGGCATATCCAAATCTATTGTCTTCTAAGACAGGTTTCAATTGGACAGCACTTAGAATTCGATTTTCGATATTTGTATACGTTTTTTCAAGATACGCGGACACATTTACATAGGTTAATTTACGAAACAAGGGTCGAATGAGTATCCTGATGACAAGGTAAATTACGAGAATCGTGGATAGTGAGACAATACTTATGCGTATGATATAAGGAAGGGGTAATTGGAAACAGATTAAGACAAATGTCAATAATAGTGCTAAAGCACTTAATAAGAACAATAAACGTTCACAGAATATAAGGCATCTCCAATTTCTACGAACAGAATTTAATTTTGATAAGATGGATTGATAATTCCTGTTAAAATCTTGGTTTGACATTTGAATCCTTTTTAATGAGTTAGCACATACACGGCAATATTGACTGCCATCTTCGCAGCAAGTTCTCTAACCTCTGGTGTATCTTCTGGATGTACTCTTGGATCTTCTAATCCATCACCTATATCAGCACTATATACATAATATACAACCATCCGTCCATCATGGAATAATCCATATCCTTGTGCTGGTTCTGAGTCATGTTCATGAATCTTAGGAAGTCCGGGTAAATCATAATAACAGTGATAAATCTGATGTGTATTCGGAATAGGTTGTAGTTTCTGTGATGGAAACACCCTACTAATTTCTCTTCGGAAACTTTCGTCTAATCCATAATCATCATTTACGAATAGAAATCCTCCATTTTCAAGATATCTTTTTAGGTTCACCACCTCATTTTCAGTAAGTCGTATATTCCCATGTCCAACAATGTATAACATAGGATATTGGAATAGAATTGGGTCCGTTAATTTGAGGATTACTCTATCATCTCCTGTATCGATATCTGTACGTTCATGTAATATACGGAGCCAGTTTTTTATAGATGAAGGATCACCATACCAATCCCCACCCCCACCATATTGTATTTGTGCTATTGTGAATTTTTCACCAGCATCAGGAATAGTAATTATACTCAAAAAAAGTATGCTGCAGACAATTAATAAATATGCTCTATAAATGTGATTAACTACAGTTTTTTTCATAATGGAAGTATTCTAAAATCAATATCTGCTTTTCAGTATATAATCATTCTATCTTGTGATTCAATAGGTAAGTCGAATCCACCCTACTCAGTATGATTTCAGTTATTAGGTCAAACCTATCCTTTTTCGTAAAAACCACTCAGTGCTTAACAATCCTACAACTGAAATTAATACGAGGGGATGTGCCCATAAATCGCGTTCTTCATCGACAAAAACAGGTTTTTGTTCACTATTAATGCTGTCAGGTAATTTGTTCGCATCATCTATTGTGAGATAGGCACCATTTGTTTGTTGAGCCAATTGTTTTAATAGAGTTTCATTCAGTTGTGGGGATTCTAATTCTATTAACTGAGGTTGAACAGTGATCTCTATTTTATCTTCTCCAAGTGGTATGTTCCCAAGTGATCCCTTTGCTGATAGATGGTATGTTCCTATTTCATCAACTGTTAATTCTGTAATATAACTATTCCCTTGTGAAATGGCATTATCAATCTCAGGTTGTATCTGAAGAGGAAACTGTGATCCGTTAGGAGCGGTTACAGATACTTGGATGTCTGCGTTTTCTTGTGGTTGAAATGTAGGTGAATATGCATTAACTTTAATTTTTGCGGTATTCCCTTGATTATAAGTTGGAGCATCAGATGAAATATAGATTGTATTATCATCTGATTGTTGTGCCATCCATCTTAGTATTTGTGCCCACAAACGTGGATATGTATTCTGTAAGGCTTCGTTTTTATATGCATTGACTCCAAAGTGCCAGTTCCATAAACCTTCAGCTGTAAAAAGTAGACTCTTTCCCAATCCAACGCGTTGAAAAATCAGGATAGGTCCAACATCTTGTATTTCGATGAGTGGTGTTGCACCTGCTTTCAGCTGAAAACCTTGGAATACTTTAGATAATGGTGGTAGATTATTCCATATATTATAATTGCCTTCTAAAGTTTCTGAAAGTTGCATCATTGGATGATAAGTGCCGAATTGCGTCAGATTCAATGTATAGTCAACATCCCGTTCCATACAACCATTTGATGGAATTTGGATAGGTAGAATCTGATTAATTTTACTATTTTTATACCCACTTTTGCCAAGTGCATTGTGTGAAGGAAGAAAAACAACTGCCTTTCCACGAACTTCAATAAACTCAATTATGGATTGTTGTTGAGTAGGTGTAAGATGTTGGTCTGTTAGGTCCCCTAAGATGATTATATCATATTTTGATAATCCTTGCAGAGTATCCGGCAATTGGGTAATATTCTCATTTTGTTGTGGATAATATCCTTCTTCTTTTAAAAGTATAGTATTCTGTCTAATGTTTTTTGACAGTACTGCAAATGTTGGGTTTAGATCTGGATCTCTTTCTAATATCCGTTTTAGGAATGTATATTCCCATCTTGGTCGTCCTTCTAAATAAAAGACGTTAAGTTTTGCTTTTATAACTTTTAGTGAAAAGGTCTTTTCATTATTTTCGGGTGTTAGCTCATCTTCATAAGCAGGGATAACTAATTTATATTGAAATGTACCTTCAGTATCAGGTGTAATTTTCATGTCGACAATATGTCTTGTTCCTTGAATAACACCTTGTCCTTTTAGTGTAATGTTTTCATTTGACGATCCCTCTTCAAATGTGAGTATCTCAGCATCAATTAGTTTATTAGTATTAGTTTCTCGTAGAGACAAGCGTGTGGATTTCGTTGTATATCCTGATTGAATAACAGTTATCCGCACGACAGTTTCGTGCCCAGTATGTGCTATGGGTGGTGTTTCAATGTTCTGAATTTGTATGTCTTTTGGAGGTATTAATGAACCAACTCCTATAGCATAAATCGGCACACTTAAATCTACAATTATCTCTAATGGAAACTTAGATGTATTGTGTGAACCATCTGTAATCAGAAGGATTCCAGCATTTGGATGACCTTTTGTGGCTTTATCTGCTTCTGCAATTGCCTTAGAGAGATCAGTAAGTTTGCCATCTGCAACAAAATCTTCTCCTACTATATGACTCTGGTTGAGCGAAGCATCGAACCCATGAAGATGTATACTATATTGTTTCTGTAATCTTTGAAGGAATTGATTT
Organism: Candidatus Poribacteria bacterium; assembly: GCA_965205025.1. Taxonomy (GTDB): domain Bacteria; phylum Poribacteria; class WGA-4E; order WGA-4E; family WGA-3G; genus MSPOR6. The sequence continues at coordinate 25,874 of CBDBFU010000004.1, read as the reverse complement.
GATTCACTAAAAAGTAGTTGATTGACCTGATCCATCCTTGAAATATCAGAAACCCCCTTGTAATTATCTTCTAACTGCATACTACTGGATGTGTCAACTAAAATAGAAAAATGTGTTGGTGGGGTAACATCCTTCTTTTCTATAATAACCGGTGCTAATAAACAACAAAGTAGGATAGTGATAGCAACAAAACGGAGTGTTATAAGAGTTGTTCTTAGTATTTTGCTTAATGGGTGTTTTAGCCTAAAATAAAAGAATATCGTAATGCCAACTGCAATTACGATTGCAAGGATAATAGCCCACAAAGGCCAAAAATAGGAGAAACGCATTATATGGTGTTATCTTTGGTAATGTGTGAACAATTATAGCCTGTTTATATGCGGATGTCAATGTCAATACGTAATGAAAGGTCTGGTTGGTATATGATGTCACTAAGTTTAGATTAGATTGTATCAACTTCTTTGGATTTTGAACCACTGTAGGTTTTTTTTACACTCAACACACCGGTATTAACAGGTATAAACCCTATTGCCATAAATGTTTGGATACGAATCAAGGAAAGGCAATAGACTTTCCAAGCGTTATCACTGATTGAATGAAGTAAATGTTGAGATACATCTGCTTCTTTAGTTTCCATGTTGATACAACAGTAAATGTATCGTATTATGCCAATTCTATCTAAATGTAAACAGTGCCGAATATTTTCTACCTTTGTTTACACTATGTCATTTCAATAACAGTTCCCAATCCTTCAGTTTCTGCTTCTTTCAGGACAGCTGATGCTGCGACTGCATCTTGTACTGCCACCCCAACCGATTTAAAGAAAGTGATTTCATCTTCTGACTGCCGTCCTTGTTTGTCTCCGTTAACGATTTCACCTATTTCTGTGTCAATCTGAGCGTTTGGAATTATCAGATCTCCTGCTTCCTCAAGACATGCTTCTCGTGAATCCACGACGATTCGATTTGCACGTGTAACGGTTTCTGTGTCCACTTCACGTTTTTCTGGTGCAAATGTTCCTACGGCTGTGATATGTGTACCAGTTTTTATGTCGTTCCCATCAAAAAGCGGGGTTGCGGATGTCGTTGCGCAGATAACAATATCTGCGTTTTCTACTACTTCTTGTGGAGAGGTAGCAAGATTCACTTTTGGGGCATCTGTCCAATTAGAGATTTCAGTAGCAATATTCTCTGCAGATATTTGGGTGCGACTGATGAGATTTACACATTCTATTTTTCTGACTGCCATGACCGCTTGTAACTGTGCTCTTGCTTGAACACCCGCCCCAAAGAGTCCAACCGTTTTTGAATTCTTCCGTGCAAGTAAATCTGCAGCTAACCCACCACCTGCACCTGTTCGAATAGCTGTAAGACTTGTGCCATCCATAAATGCTTTTGGTGCTCCTGTATAGGGATCAAGTACTAATACGGTGGCAGTGATACGTGGTAGGTTTATATCTGGGTTTTCGTCATAGACGGATACAACTTTTATGCCGAATTCACTTCGTTTGGGTAGGTAAGCCGGCATGATAAGTGTGACACCTTTATCGGAAGTAATATGCTGTCTTGGTGGTGCTATTGCTGTACCTGCGGAAAGTTGCCCATATGCATGCCGCATTGCGTCAATTGCTTTGGACATAGGGAGGGCTGCTCGGACATCCTTAGCAGTAAGGATTCTAATTTTCTTAATGATCATGTCTGTGCAGTGTCTCCTTCGTCAATCGATAAAGACGTAGAACATTAAAAAATATCACCCTCTTTGGGATAGTTGTTAATCCACCTATCCCAACCCGCAGAATTTCTTTTTAGCATCATCATGTATTCTATAGTTTTGTTATCTTCTAATGCTTTTCGAGTTCCATGTGCGGGAGTGGCTTTAAGTCTATTCATTTCTAACATCATTTCTGCATGGGTTAAAACAAATGTAGTTGCCCCATCATCGGAGATTGACTGAATAATGTAATCGCAATCCTGCCACGGTCTAATTTGAAGAATATGAACAGCATTTTCTTGATTGTAACCAGAACTTTTATACTCATAGTATCTGCCGTTCTTTTTACAATCCCCTCTATCCTCACTTTTATTAACTCTTTCACAATGGTGCTTTTTTATGAAATAATTTTCCCACAATGGACTCCTTGATTGTGTGGACAAAACGCTACTAATTTTGTAGAAGTCTTGTTCAGAAATAACTTGTTCTTCAATGGTTAAATCAATTAATTTCTTCCGAATACTTACTACGCTATTCAGCACTTTTCTACTTTCATCTATGTTGTCTAAGATGAAACTTAGTGTTTTATTTAGTTCTATCTGGTTCATGGCATTTTATGGTAAAGATGTAGGTAGTCTTTTCTTGACACATTTGAGTTAAAGGAGATCAAACAAACTCCATTGGCTTTCTTCAGTTCTATCTGGTTCATGGCATTTTATATATTGTTCCAAAAATTCAAATTTTGTTAACCAATATACACCGCCGTTTGCACAAGAATTTCCATTCCAATCAACTGCTTTGATCTTAGATATCAAATCTTCGACTGGAATTTTTTGACTTAAGGAAGTAGCCTCTATTATTTGTTGTCGGCGTTTTTGTAATCTTTTTTGGAGAAGCACCAAATACAAATATGTCAAAGTCGTCTTTATTGGAGAATTTAAAATCATTCGTTTCTGTGTAGGCATTAGGATTAACTCTTAGATCTTTTCCCTCTGATTTATCAAAAATAAAAAAACTTGCAGGTACATGATATGCTTTTCCTTTTAATGTAAAACAGTCCCTTCCTAATTCAGTGATAGAGACTATTCTCCAATTATTGGGCAATATTTTTTGCCGGGTATGTTTTCTATAAACATCTGGTAAAATAAAAGCAATTGTTTGGACATTACGAAATGAGATAGCGTGGGATATAAATTTTGAAGAGAGTTTCTGATATTGACCAAATGGCGGATTCCCAATAACCAATACGCGCTCGTATTGGTTGCTAATTTTGTAATTGAACCAGTCACCTTTGATAATGTCATCATGTTGCGGTTCAATATCAATACCTATCTTAGTGTCATGTTCGATATTCTTATAGAACGCACCATCCCCCGCAGACGGTTCTATCACACAATCATATATGTAAGGTAATTTAGTTATTTCATCTAAACACCTTTTGACGACTTCCTGTTTCGTGTAGAATTTATCAAGGCTTCTGCTGTGGTCTTTATATTCTTTTCTCCAAATGTAAGTCATTTTCGGCATCTCCTTAGATATACTTATTTCACTTGACTTTCACATCGTAAATAGTGTACCACATTTAATAGGTGATGGTAAGAGAAAATAAGAAATTATTCTATATGAACAACCGCTTTGCCTAACACATCCATTTTTGGGATGATACCCAACCCCGGTTGTGTAGAGGCTGCCATCCTACCATTAACCCGTTGTGGTGCTCCTTCTGCTGTGCTGACAGTGACATAACTATTGAAATCGGTTGCAGTGAATAGGAATTCCGTTGGTGTGCTGTGTGCAAGGTGCGCTATTGCTGCAGTAGTAATATCACCACCCCAACTATCCTCTATCGTCATTGCAATTCCCAGTTCAACACATAGATCTCTTGCGAGCTTAGCTTTCGTCAGACCACCAAATTTGCTGATCTTAATGTTTACAACATCCATTGCCCTATCGGCATGTCCGCGTAGCAACATATTGATGCTGTCAACAGTCTCATCAAGGACAAAAGGATGGTCTGTCCGTTCCCGAATGGAGAGACATTCTTCATAAGATAGGCATGGTTGTTCGATGTAAACATCCACATCACTTACACCACGTACCACGCGAGCTGCCTGATGCATGTGCCAACCGGTATTGGCATCAGCGATGAGCACATCACTCGGTTCCATCAATTCAGAGACAGCATGAATGCGTTCAATATCAGTGTTTGGATCTCCACCGACCTTCAACTGGAATTTTCGGTATCCTTCGGCACGATAGGTTGCGACTTTCTCCGCCATCTCATCTGGAGATTGTTGGGAGATTGCGCGGTAGAGCATGAAGTCTTCTCCATACCTCCCTCCCAGTAGTGTACACACCGATTGATTTGACACTTTTCCAAGAATATCCCAACATGCTATGTCGATTCCGGTTTTGACATAAGGATGTCCTTTAAGAGCAGCATCCATACGTTGATTTAACGGTAGGAGTTGGGTTGGATCTTCTCCAATTAAATATGGAGCCAGTTCGGCAATGCCGGTTCTGGTGCCTTTAGCGTAGGCTGGTAGATAGAATGGTCCCAGTGGACAGACTTCACCGTATCCTGTAATACCTTCATCTGTTTCAACGGACACAATTGTACTGTCAAAAACAGAGACCGATTTACCTCCTGACCATTTATAGCTGCCTTCGTGGAGTGGTAGGTCAACTTGATAGGCTTTTATGGAACGGATTTTCACAAAGACTCCAAATTCTATACTGATTCTTGGGTTAGTTCACATTTCCACATAGGCGTCAATTTAGTGCATATCTTAGGAACGGTAGCTTCGGTTTCCTAACCGAAGCGGATTATACGAAAGGCTTTCAATCAAAAGTTTAGCACAAATTCAGTGCGGTCAGGAAACCGCACCTACCAGGCAAGGTATAACATTTTTCTCCTAAACTGACGCATATGGGTTAATTCACATTTCCACACCCTGACAATATGGAATTTCCGAAATATCTGATATTCAGTGAACTAAACATTGATTCTTTTATAATATTTTTACGGAACTAAATAGGGTTAACGGCACACGGTGTGTGTCTACTTTTTATCCACCGGAACGTGGCACTTGTGCGATGATCCGATCAGCCAATTTAGAAAACGGTAGACTTTGAAGGTAGACGGTTCCAGTGCCTTGTAATGTTGCAAGGAATAATCCTTCGCCACCGAAGAACATGGATTTTAGACCTTTGGTCATTTCAATATCATATTGAACACCAGATGAGAATGCGACAAGACAGCCTGTATCTACGCGGAGCATGTCGTTAGAGAGTTCTTTTTTTACTACACTTCCACCTGCATGTATGAATGCCATACCATCTCCGCGAAGTCTTTGTAGAATAAAACCCTCTCCACCAAAGAAACCAGCACCTAATCTTTTTGAGAAGGCGATATCTAATTGTGTACCAAAGGCTGCACAAAGGAATGCATCTTTTTGACAGATCAATTCGCCACCTGTTGCGGATAGGTTAATTGGCATTATATGCCCGGGATACGGTGCAGCGAAGGCAACGCGCCTCTTGTTTGGACTGGAATTGGTAAAGTGCGTCAAAAATACGGATTCACCGGTTAATGCTCTTTTTCCGGCACTCAGGAATTTACCCATTAATCCACCGTCAGGATTTGTACCATCTCCCATTTTTGCTTCATAGGAAATGTCATCCTCCATCCAGTTCATTGCCCCAGCTTCAGCGATAATTGTTTCTCCTCTGTCAAGTTCAACTTCAACGACCTGCATGTCATTTCCAAATATTTCATAATCTACTTCGTGGCTTTGCATTTCTTATCCTTTCAAATATGTTGTTAAAGCTTAATCCAAGAATCTTCTACAAATAGGTTTTATTTTAGTTAAGAGTCTTGTCTTTTAAATGTGAATGCTCCTGTTAATATTTTCGTATTATGAGAAAAGAATAACATAATTTTTGAATGCCTTCAAGGGTCAGCTGCATACTTTATTCCTTCCATACTTGACCAAATAGGAGGATTGTGCCGTCTGTACTACCAGTAGCCAAGAATTTTCCATTTGGACTAATTGCTACAGTAGTGGCATTCCCTGTATGTCCATTGAGTATTCTCTTAAAATCTCCAGTTTTAATATCCCATAGATGAACCTTGCCAGAATAACTGCCAGACACTAAGAATTTACCATCAGGACTGAACCCAACAGATAAGGCACCATCTGTAGATCCGTTTGCTTTTTGCTTGTGTTTAAGTGTTTTCTTCAAACTACCTGTAGAAACATCCCATAAGAGTATTGAATTGTTGTAGTTATTACTTGCTATTGTATTACCATCTGGACTAAACATTAGATGATTGAAGGATGGTATATTGGCATTTAATACTCTCTTCTGTTTCCCTGTATTGGTATTCCATAGCCTCACAGTATTGTCCGAACTACCTGTAGCAATTATGTTACCATCTGGATTGAAAGCCACACTATCGACAAAGTCCGTATGTCCTTTGAGTGTATGCTTATGATTCGTTGTGTTTGCATCCAACAAATGTATTGTGTTGTCTGGACTGCCACATGCCAATATTTTGCCATCGGGACTAATTGCTATAGGGAATGTATTGTCTTTGAGTATTTTGATGGTTTTACCAGTCGTAATATCCCAGAGTCGTAGTGTCTTATCGTTACCGCTACTTACAAGTGTGTTGTTTATAGGATTGAATGCTACCCTTGAGACTGAATCTGTATGACCTGTGAGTACTTTCTTATGTTTTCCTGTGTTAACATCCCATAGATGTATTTTTTTATCCCAACCTGTACTTGCTAATGTGGAACTATCTGGACTGAATGCTACACAAGAAATATTTTGAGTATATCCTTTAATAGTGGATGCATCCCATAGTCGAATAGTTCCATCTCGACTTGCGCTTGCCAGCGTGTTGTTATCTGGACTGAATGCTACACTTATTACCCAATCTGTATGTCCTGTGAGAGTGATGTTTTTCTTTCCAGTTTTGGCATCCCATACGCGTACGGTATTATCACCACCCCCACTTGCGATTAGTTTCCCATCTGATGTAAATGCGATACTACTGATAAAGCTTGTGTGTCCTTTCAGCGTATTGATGTGTTGTGCGGTTTTTGCATTCCATAATAGGATATTTTTGTCTTCCAGGCTCCCAGCACTTGCAATGAAATGACCGTTTGGACTATATCTAACACAATGGACAGAATCGGTATGTCTTTCGAGTGTAACGATGTTTTTCCCGGATTTAATATCCCACAACCGGATAGTCTTATCCCAACTGCCTGAAACGAGTATTTCACCATTTGGACTAAATACCACACTTTCCACATAGTCAGAATGTCCATTGAATGTTGCAATATGTTTCTTTGTATGAACATTCCACAATCTAACAGTATCTTGATCGGGTAAAGGTGTTGATCTATCAGCCGTCATCATATAACCACATCCTGTTGCCAGTAAATCACCATCAGGACTAAAAGATACACTTAAAACCATACCTGTATGTTGCAGGGTAGCAATATGTTTTCTTGTTGGGATATCCCATAAACGAACAGTATCGTCTTGACTTCCACTGGCGAGGGTTTTACCATCTCGACTGAAGGAGACACAATCAACATCCGCTGTGTGTCCCGTCAGGAGGAAGACTTCTTTATAAGTACGTACATCGTATAGCCAAATACCGATTGAACTTGCAACTGCAAGTGTATTTCCATCAGGAGAAAAAGCGATTTTCTCTACCCGTCCTTTGCCCAGCCGTGCTAATGCACCTTCTGGAAGTGCGAGTTGAGTGCCTGGTTCGTATTCAGCGAATACATAAGGGATGACAATGTTTGATACTAACAGTAGTAGTAATAGAGAACGAAGTATGCTTTCCATGATGGTATCTTTTATAGTATTATCAAGTAATACCATTTCTGATAATTATAACGTGAGTTTGATAAATCAGATTCTTATGAACCGTGCGGTTAGGAAACCGCACCTACCGGGTCTATAGGAGTGATATTTTTGGGAAAAATGAAGATTTTTACCTATTATCAAACTCACGTTAATTATAGTCTCTTTAATGGAGCATAAACTTCCAGTTTGTACTACATTAGAGAAACATGTATTACAAATGTTCATGGGATAAACATTTATAGAAATGGTATTACTATATAACGATCAATTATAGGCATGCCCTATGAATTACTCGTGAGTTTTGAGCGTTGCCCAAGTGGTAGTTAATTTCTGTGTTGGTTCGACAGGGGTTATCCCGAGTATCCGTGAAAGTCCGTCCTCTACAATATCAGCCATGTCATCTTCGGTTAGTGCTGTATTGAAAAGGGCAACTTCGTCAATCATACCCCCGAAAAAGCGTGCACCTTCATGTGTTCGTCCAATAACGACATCTTTGGTATCGCCATCACCGGGAAGTCCATTTAGTGCAGCGCTCTGTGTTTCCTTTACAAGTTTTCCATTAGTGTAGGCAGTAATTTTCCCACCATTCTTCCCTGATTCTACAACAAAAGCGAGATGTGTCCACTCTTCGAGAGGGAACTCAGTACCGAATGCGACGATGTGTGCACCCCCAAAATGTATTGCGATTAAAGGTCGTTTGGAAGTATCGGTATAGAAACTAAAGGATCTTGGATTATTTGCTTTCGCAATAATGCCTTGCCATTGTGTACCGGGAAAGAAATATCTTTCAGCATGTACCCATGCCATAACGGAGTATGCTGTGGAAACCCGTAAGGACGGATGATCTTTGACCTGAACCCAATCAGATGGCTCACCGAACTGTAGGGCAGTTCCGAATTTGCCATTCTCCCAAGAGGGATTACCCATAATTTCTCCATCATTGCTGTTACCTGATAGATCGCTGACCGTTTTTCCTTTACCTTCGTCAAAGAGCCAGATGCCAACGGCGGCTTTAGGGTCTATTTTTGCTTGAATTTGTGGAATGAACATCAATGTTACGAGGATTAAGATGATGCAAAAGATATTTATACTTTTCATTTTTTCATCCTTATTGAGGGAGTAGTAGGTACAAGACCTTCCATTCAATTTTCCATTCTTCACAGTTATTTCAGATGATAAACTTTATCGGTGTGCTTCTTCAATTGGTACGGAAATAGGAAAGCAGCTCGGTGTCCGCACAACAATACACAATTATTGGAATAATATCTTATTTCAAGAAAAAAGTCAAAATGAAACTTTGGTAGAGTTGATTTTTGCCTCACTCAAGATTAAGCGTAATTCTGTTTGATAATGTTTTCATATCAATTTTCCTCCACAGAAATCCTTAGGTAGAAAGCATTTATGTCCCCAAGTTTACTGGACTGATCACCAGTGGCACCGAGTTTAAAAACTTGGCCTCGCTCAAAACGGTGTCTGATTGTTGTCGCTGTATCGGGTTCAAGTCCCCAAAACGAGACAAGCGCATCAGGTAGTCCTTCTGTCGGGAGTTCGGCATCGCCATCAAAGAGATCAAACGAACCTGCAGCGTCTGCACTCCCAACCTTGACATAGATAGTGAGTGTGCCTCCGTCTTCAAACGCGGTGGTATCAATATTGACGACAGTGTAATCTTGATAACCGTTTCCGGGGGCGCGAAAGACATCTAATATCTCCCATGTTAACTGCGGACTATTGAGTACAACATGCACACCGGGTGAAGGTGTATCTGAACTGCCTTCATCTGAATTTTCCTGTACGGAAGCTGTTGCGCTAAAAGCGTTAATACACGGTTCCTCTCTCTCGTAATCCCCGGTGGTTCCTAACTTAAAACGTTGGCCGCGATTGAAACGATGCGTGAGCTGCTTTGTGGCACCGGATTCAACCCATCTCTGAGCAAGCATGTCTTTAGGGGTCTCTTCTTCTGTAGAAAGTTCGCTATCGGCATCAAACAGATAGAACGCACCTTCACCACCATCTCTGCCAACTTCAATGTCAATAGTGAGTGTGCCTCCGTCTTCAAATTCGGTGGTATCAATCAAGACAACAGTATAATCTTGATAACCGACTGTAGGGGTCCGAAAAACGTCCAACACTTTCTGTGAAGGAGACTCTTTAGTGAGAATGAGGTTCCCCAATCCGGGGTGTTTTCCATCCAAGGCTTCCTTAAGGAATGTGAGATAATATTCATTCGATAGGAGTCCTCTACGACGCCCGTCTTTGTGGAGTTCGTTGACGAGTTGTCTACCTATCAATTCAGAATCTGATGAGATAATCAAACAGTCTACTGGTGAGTGTTCTTTCCACCCCTTCATGACGACTTCTGCCAAAGGGTGTTTTCTATTAAACAGTGCCCTGGTGCCGTCTTCAAATCTCTGTGCCGCATAATCACGCATTGCGGGTGTCCGCTCTAATACGACATTCGACACCCAGGTATTAACGAAGTTCTCATTCAAGAATTCAATAGTTTTATCATAAGAGAGGGCAACTGCCCTCAAATCTTTACCGCTCCCTCAGCAGGCCTCATCGGTGAACGGTCCATCTATTGAGATAACATGAATCGGCTTCTGTTGTGCTTGTGCTATTTCTAACGCCTGCTCTGGCGGCACCCAGTTAATTCGTTCGGATTTATAGAAACGCTGTATCAGGATGCGTTCCGCTTCTTCTTGGGTGATGGAATCCGCTGTGAATTCGGCATCTCGGACTGGATTCTGTGTTCCGACACGGAGTTCCATCTGCGTGCAAAGTCCGGCATCGACAATAGAATTCCAGCTAACATCAAAATTTACTGGCCCCTCAGGGACGTACATTTCGAAAAAAGCAACCTTCTCTGCGGTTCGGTCCATCACGAGATGTCCGGTAAATTGTGAGGGTGTAAACCTGCCATCTTCAAACTTGAACTCGGCGTGAATTCGAAACACAATGTCGGCGAATTTATCGTTGTACGCGCGCAGGCATGCCCATAACCCGCGGGAATCACCGGCATTGATGCTCATATCCAGATTCGGATTGGGGTGTAGTTGTCGGAGCAGTGTTAGCACACTGCCCTTTTCAATCTGCCAATGCTCGCCAACCGAAACAGTTTCGCTCGGCATGAAGGCTTGGAAAACGGATTCAGGATACCGCTTTTCCGGTTCAGCAACACGCAGATTCGCCAATGCATCCCACTTTACATGGAAATTGGATATGGTGTATTCAATCGGGGTGATGAAGCCTTTGACGTTGACTTCTGCGTCACTGTCAAGATTAAGTGTGATTTTGTTTTCTAAGGTTTCCATTTCAGTTCTCCTCTACAGAAATTTGTGCTTGAAAGGCATTGATACGTCCCTTCTCGCCGTACCAGTCCTCTGTAGCACCAAATTTAGACAAGACTTACGCAAATTGAGCAGAAAAAGGAAAATATGCAGCTTTTACTAGTGTAAATTTATCCGTAGCTTCTAACGATTCTACATTGGTTTTCTCCCTCTGGAGCCAGTTAGTACATCGTCGTTTAGTAATTACATACAGCCATCTTTCAAACTTATCTGGGTCTTTTAATGTAGACAACTTATCGTATACTTGTAGAAAGACATCTTGAGCAATTTCTTCTGCTATGTGATAGTCCTTAACCCTCTGCCAAGCGATGGTATGGACACTCTTTTGGTATTTTTGTACCAAGGTAGTGAACGCAGTATTATCACCTGATAGGATACTGTTAATAAGTTCAACATCTGTTTTATTCATGAGTTTACTCCATAGTCAAAATGTTTACAATAATACATGACACAATTTAAAGGTGAAAAAAGTGCATAATTGAGATTTATTTTTCATATAGAATTCATAGCGAGTAACATCTAAGAATCGTTGAAAGCAACCCGAAAGTTTATCAAGTATATAGTTGAATATCTTATAGAAAGACAGTTTCGGTTTAGGACCTTTGATGCGTTTCTTGAGATGGGGTTTGATATAATGATTAAAATCTTTACGCGAAACCTGCTTAGGAGTACCATTGTATTTCAGGGATTTTTGAGTCTTGTCTGGCATCGCTACACCTTTCAAAAGTTATAGATATACGAAGTTGAGAATAGGACATAAATAAATTCTTTCAAATCCCTATAATATAACATTTTTATGTTTTACTCATTATAAGTTCTTTTCTTCTTTTCTGCTGGCTCTATAGAAATTTTTGCCTGAAAAGCATTAATGTTTCCTTTACCACTGAACCATGTACCGGTAGCACCGAGTTTAAAGAGCTTACCTTCTTCAAATTCGTATTCAATTCTACCTTTTTGTCCGGTAGGAATATCCCATGCAGACGCAATTGCTCCATCTGGATATCCTTTTGTTGGTAATTCCGTATCACCATCATACAGATCGAATGAACCACCTGCTTTTGCACTTCCAATATTTATATCTATTGTCAACTTGCCACCGTCTTTAAAAGTAGTGGTATCGATTGTGATGACATTGTAATCTTGATATCCGTAACGTGGTGTTCGGTAGATGTGTATTACTTCTTGTTTAGGATTATCTTCAGTTAGGATAACATTCAAACCCGTTAAGAACGGATCTGAAGTATCCTCATCGAAACCTGGAAATTTCGCATCTAATGAATCCTTAAGAAACTGCAGGTAGACATCTTCTTTAAGGTTATTTTCATAACATTCATCGAAGAAGTCGTTGAGTGGTAGTTTACCCATTACATCGCCTTCAGGTGCAATAACTAAACAATCCACAGGTGAATGTTCCTTCCAACCTTCCATTATTGCTTTTGCTAATGGGTGGTTTTTATTGAATTGATTGGATTCACTCTTTGGTCTTTTTGCCATGTATGCTTTTTTGCGAGGTGTACGTTCTAATATGACGTTGGATACCCATGTGTTAATAAAGTTCTGGTTTAAATACTCGATTAATCGATCCCAATAGAGGACACCTGCCCTCAATCCTTTTCCGCTCCCTCAGCAGGATTCATCATGTAATGGACCATCTATAGAGATCACATGTATTAACTTTACCTGTTCCTCAGCCAATTCTATTGCTTTCTCTGGTGAAACCCAGTTAATCTGTTCTGATTCGTAGAAACGGAGTATTAACTCTCGTTCTGATTCTTCCTGTGTTATACTTTCAGTATATTCGATATTATTGGTCGGTTCCACAATACCAGACCAGAGTTCCATTTGTGTACATAGACCAGCATCAGTGATTCCACTTTGTTTATCATTATCTTCATACCAGACGATATCAAGATTTACTGGACCCTCAGGGACATAGGTGCTAAAGAAGGAGACTCTTTCATCACTTCTGTCAATTATGAGATTTCCTTTAAACTGTGAAGGTGTTAACCTGCCATCTTCAAAACTAAAGGCTGCATGAATACGAAAAGCAATGTCCGCGTAACTATCGTTATATGCACGCAGACATGTCCATAAGCCTGGAGCATATCCGGTTGGAGTATGTGTGTCCAATAATTTTATTGTGGGATGTAATTGCTGAAGCAATTCTGTTATGCCTTCGCTTTTCGGCTGCCAACACTCGCCGACAGATACTGCTTCTGAGGGAAGGAAGGCTTGAAAAACTGAGAGGGGTTGCTCTTTTTCTGGTTCAGTAACGCGTAGATTTGCTAAGGTGTCCCAATCTTTATGGAAGTGGGATAGGGTGTGTTCAATTGGTGCGATGTAGCCGTTTACCGTAATCTTCGCGGTATTCTCAAGTTTGAGTCTGATAGCGTTCTTTGATGTATTCATTTTGGCATAAATTCCCTTTCTTGTGTTTGGATTCTGTGGATTACATATTTTCCCGTATTAGATCAATAGATTGTAATATTATCTCATTGTTATGCTTTGTAAAAAATGGAGATATATTGGTCTTGAGATTACTCTTCGATAACTGATATTTCTGATGGTCAAGAAGGTATAAAACAGATATTTAATCCTAATATATAGAGAAAAAATAGTGTATAAAAATAGACATTTAATCCTAAATACTCAGACAGTAGATCGTGTTTTTGTTGCATTCGTCTATGTGTCGAAAAAATGAAAAAAGTTACACTTTTTGTCACACGGTGTGACATTGAAATTGGCATAAATTATCCCTGTAACGCCTGTCATAGACTGACTTTATTCCACTTTGAACTCGATTTATAAGAAATTGTAAAAAATGTGATTTTGTGTTTTTGTTGTCCTTTTTGATTTTGACATTCTCTACCATTAAAAAAGTATGTTTTTTTGACGTATATGAAACTTTGTAATTAGGATCGTTTTTATAGATATTCATTCGTTTTTAGTTAATGATTTTTAGTTTGAATTCTAACCCTTGATTTTTTATTTTGACAAATATTATTAAAATGTATTTGCGTTTTTGTGATATATGTATGTTAGTTGTTAGTAGTGGGTGTTTTCTTCATATTTTTTTAATGTATTATTTAAAATTGTCTGATAGGTTTCATTTAATCCTTGTTAATGCTATAAACTTTACACACCCTATTATTATACCATTCTATAAATGTTTATCCCATAAAGAGTTGTTGAGTATGTCTTCAAATACTGCACAAACTGGGAAGTTTATGCTACATTAAAGAGTCTTTTATTATCAAAAGTGGTATAAGGAAACGTTACATAACACTCCTCTGGAGTGCCAGATTTTTACCCGTAATGTTTGCTATAGACATTTCGTCCCTACCAAATCAAGGAATCAAGGAATCAACGGTATGAACGCCTTTTGGCGTTCCCCCAAATCAACGCCGAATGCGCGGAATCAACGGTATGAATGCTATTTAGCATTTCCCGTGGTTAGAAACCACACCATAGGCGTCAATGTAGTTAGATTAGTATATTTTTGGGTTTGTTTTGAGTTGTCTGAATCACAGATTACACGGATTACGCGGATAAGAGTGTTTGGAGAGGGTAAGGAGAAAGATCACAAACTAAAAGTTTGTGGTACAAAAAGATGTTTTTTCTGAATCTATGCGTCAATTTGTAGTATAAACTGTTAGCTTGTGCTATACCGCAAGACGCAATCTGGAAGATTGCGATACAAATATCGGACGTGGAGACCCAGCCCTTACGAAGAGGAATTATATCGGTACGAACGATGCGTAGTTATAAGATACACTGTAGTGCAGTGGCAAAAACTTTACATACCTCATGAAACTTGACAATTAGATATGAATAGATCTATGATGAGATTGAGGAAATTATGCGATTTGAACCAGAAGATTTCATTGTTGAAGAGATACCACTATATAATCCAACTGGGGTTGGTACACACACCTTCTTTGCAATTCGGAAACGTAATCTTACTACATTTGAAGCGATTAAGCAGATTGCAGGTGTGTTAAATGTAAATCCTAATGATATTGGGTATGCGGGGTTAAAGGATAAGCATGCCCTGACCACCCAAATATTATCGGTTCATAAGATTACCCCTAATGAGGTATTAGAAATAGATTTATCGGATATAGAGATACTGTGGGCAGCTGGACATGGTCATAAATTACGTGTAGGACATCTACGTGGAAATCGGTTTGAAATAACTCTACGTGACATACCTCTAATACACATTCCGGAAATAGAAAGGAGAATGACAAAATTTCAATCAGAAGGTGTGCCGAATAGGTTTGGGGGTCAACGATTTGGAAATAAGCAGGACACTCATTTGATTGGGAAAGCCTTGGTAAAAAAGGATTGGAAGACATTAGTAAAATTTATACGGACGGATAGTTTACGGCAAAAAACAGAAAAAACTGAGGAAGGTATACTTCAGGATGATACAGTAAAGATAGATAAGGTGATTTCATCTATTTCCCATAGGATGCGTAAGTTATATCTTTCCGCATATCAAGCATACCTATTTAATTGTATTATGGATATGAGGTTACCAGATTTAGGTAAGTTGTGTAATGGAGATGTCGCTATCAAACACATTAACAACGCTCCATTTCTTGTGAAAGATGCTCTTAAGGAACAACCACGTGCGGATGCATTTGAAATTAGTCCATCTGGTCCTATTTTTGGATATAAGATGCGTCAACCTTTAGGAAAAATACAGGAGATGGAGGATAGTTTGCTGAAGTCTGAGGGTGTAAGACTCGATGCGTTTCGCAAAGTTGCAGGTATTAGGCTGCCTGGAACTCGGCGTGCATTCCGGATGAAATTAGAATCTCATAAAGTTGAAAAAGTCAATCATGGCATAAAAGTATGTTTTACTTTACCTGTAGGGGGTTATGCGACAGTTATTGTGTCTGAATTGTATAATTATCTTGATGTCTAAAGTATTTTTAAAGTAAGTTTGATAAATCAGATTATTGTATTTGAATCAACGGCATGAATGCTATATAGCATTACCCGGACTCATAATATGTATATAATTATCCTTGTATCACGTAAGTCATAATGTAAATCTATCAATTGAAAATGGTATTATTATCAAAAAGACACAAATTATAAAAACTGGAATGACTTTTCTCATATTGAGATTTTCAACATGTGAGACTATTGGATTTAATCAGGGAAACGCAGGTCTTTTTCATCAATCGGGACATTAAAGATAGCATTATGTACTTGCATTGTTGTTTTTCTGAATCCATGTTGTGTAACTGGATCGTAACCTAATGATAAGGTTGCAGCTTTTGGAAACCAGAGATCCTGATTAAACTGTTCAATGTGGAATGCGGTATTAATACGACTGATGACAGTCTTAGGTGGTCGGAGTATACGTGTTCCATCTGAACGTCTAATACCACTTTGTGCTATCTGTTTTGTAGTTTTTAATTTGCGCGTCGGACGGTAACCTTTCATCGGATCTACCCATAGCTGTTCGGTCATGGAACTCTTCTCACCATGAACTCGATGTAAAGTAAGTAAATAGAGTGGAACACTATCGACTACAACTAGTTCAACATTAATTGGGGGTGCGTACTTGATTAGGAATGCAAAACTGAACACACCAGGATTCCATCCCCAACTGCGGGGGTTAAACTCTGATTTAAAGATGAGTTTATCTATTGGTTGTGGATGCTGAACCCAACCGGTCTCTTTTAGTTCTCTAATCAACATTTTTTCATTATCAATCTGAAATTGGTAGTGTTTCTCTGTCCAGTTTAGAAGAGGCTTTCCGTTGAATTCCATCTTTTTACGTATTCTAACGTCGTAAAAATGTCGCAGTCCCTCAAAATTATAAACGATGTGCCAAGTGCCTACGTTTTCGAACTCTATTTTTTTCACCTTCTGTTTCTGATTAATTTTAAAAAGTTTACTTAACGTAAGTTTCTGTTTCTGATTAATTAAAAGTTTATTTAGCGTGACGGTAAACTCGACTTTACCGCTTTTGAGTTTTTTGTTATAATCCTCAACACCTTTTTTAATTTTCTCTAACAATTGCGCGCTTTCTTTGGATAACTCTACTTCACTCTCAGGGAACAGACTACCTCCAGATTCAGCTTTCTCAGATGCAAAGATGTCATAATGAAACAGGAAAGATAGCGTCAAACTTAATAACAGAAGTGGAATCTTGTTTGATTTGTTGTTTAAAAACATTAGTCGTTTTCTCCTACTGTGTATGTTTCTTGGTTACGCATATTTAAAGACAGTTGTACCTGATGGCGGATCTATTTGTTGCGTAAACCATAACACATGCAACGATTACACACAAACAAATAATTCCTAAAATTAAAAAAGTCTCATCTGTTATCCCCAGTGTTGTTATAGCGACCTTGTCTTACTTCCTCAAAAATGCGCTCTTTTAATTTTTGCTATTTCTTCGTCGTGTAAGTAGTTTCCACCGCCGATTGTTATTCTAACCCAAATTTCCACCTATTTCCTTACATAGCACTCCGCTGGAGTGCAGGATTTTGATATACCCTTTTCTATAGACATATCACCCCTCATGAAGTTAAAGAATTTATTCGGGTAATTTCCAGTTTCTTGTAGAATCCGGTGCGGTTAGGAAACCGCACCTACCAGCTCTGTGTCCAAATTACCTATTTTATTTTTTTAACTTCATCTGGGGTGAGGTAAGTATCTGAAAACTATGTTGAAACGATCAAAATCCGTTAGTAGCAACTTGGGTTATTCTAAAGGTATTCACAAAATAGTGATGCATGTAACTATGGATAACCCTCTTTGTCCTGCTCCATCATATTTAACAGGACTTACGTAGTTTGTGGTGAAAATAGGAGATTTTATTCAAAAAAAAACCGATAATTTAGTACTTTTTTGTCTTTTACCCCTTAAAGAAACAAGAAATCTAGGTATTCCGTGTTTTCTATAGACATTCCGTCCCTACTAAATCAAGGAATCAAGGAATCAACGGTATGAACGCCCTATGGCGTTCCCCGGGTATGAAAGCTATAAAGCATTCCCCGGGTATGAATGCCATTATGAAGATTAAAATAATAATTCGGTAATGTGATAGGAAATTCGAATCAACGGTATGAATGCTATTTAGCATTCCCCGTGGTTAGGAAACCGAACCTACAGGGTTTGGAATAATGAGAATTGCCGAATTTAAAACTTAATCCTCATTAGGCATTCCCCGGGACTCATAAGTATGTAAATGATAATCCTTGTATCGTGTAAATCATAATGTAAATCTATCAATTGAAAATAGTATAAGTTTAAAGCGTTGTAAAATTACGAGAAATAGTATAATAATCAGTGTTTTGTGTATTAACTCTTGAGAATTCACAATACATCAGATATACTAAACCTTAGTATAGTTTGGACAGTTTTAAGCGATACACATTTCGCCTCGCTGGGGCTTGAACTTTGGGAGGTATGACGTTTCTACACACATTTCACCCCGCTGGGGCTACACTTTAGTCCATCCGAGTTTATTTTTCTCAGAGTCGAATTGGCGTGAGTAACGGGGTGAAAAACCAGAAACACTTTGAATATAGGTGAAGCACATCTCAGAAATTGTCCAAACTATAGTAAACCTTAGTACTATCAGTACTTTGAACCATATAAAGCGAAATTTTGTAGCACCTTGAGCATTAAGAAATATTATATTCATTAAGGCGATACAGATGGATATTCTACAGGAACTAAATGAAAAACAGAGAGAAGCCGTAGAACAGAAGGATGGTCCTATTCTTGTAATTGCTGGTCCTGGCACTGGTAAGACAAGGGTTATTACGCATCGTATTGGCAATCTTATACGTACGCATAGCGTAAAACCTGAGAACATACTTGCAATCACCTTTACAAATAAAGCTGCCCAAGAGATGCGAGATCGCATTTTTGAAGAAATCGGTGATCCTCACGGAGCACATGTTAATGTGAAAACTTTCCATTCCTTTTGTGTGAAAGTATTGCGTGACCATGCCGATGATATTGAACTGAATGAGAACTTCGCGATTTTTGATCAAGAAATTCAGGATGAGATCTTGACGGAAATTGTCAAAGATCTAAAACTTAGCTCAACTGACTATCCATCTTGGCGAATCAGGAGTGTTCTCAGTGATTTTAAGATCCATTTATATGATAAATCCCAGCCATTTGAGATTGATTCGGATATTCTCCTTGATATAGACGATGAAAATGCTGAATTCAACATTCGTGAAATATTAGATGCTTATCAACAAAAACTATTTGATTATAATGCTTTGGATTTCGATGATCTCCTTTTGAAGACAGTTGAATTGTTTGATAAAGCGTCTATTGTATTGGAAGAATATCATAACCAACTTTTATATATTCTTGTAGATGAATACCATGATGTAAATAAAGTCCAATACCGTCTCCTTCAACAATTATGTCCCACACCAGCGTCTAATCTGATGGTTGTTGCGGATGGGGACCAAGCGATTTATAGTTGGCGTGGTTCAGATCCAAAATATATAGATAAGTTCACGGATGATTATACTCCTTATATAATTACATTAGATGATCACTATCGATGTAGCAGAACGATATTACGCGCTGCGCAAGAGGTTATAGCCAAGAATCCTGAGTGGCAAAAAGAACGTGCACTTAAAACTGTTAATGATGAGGGTCGAGATATCTTTCACTATACCTTTTATACGGCTCCTGAGGAAGCACGGAGTGTGATTAGGCTTATTCGTAACTTGGTAAAACAACGTGGTTATTCTTATCGAGATATTGCTATTTTCTATCGAACACATAAACTCGCTGATGTATTATCTGAGCAACTTAATCGAACAGAAATTAAGTATCAACGGATTCGTCCTACCAATGCGTTGGATGATGAAAACTTAAAGGGGATTCTCTCGTATCTCTGTTTTCTTGAATGGGAACTGCCTCGAGATTTTGAATATGCTGTTAATTTTCCTGAACGTCGTATAGATGATTTGACATGGGTACGGCTTAAGTGGTTAGCAAAACGAAAAGGGATAGAGTTATCCAGATTATTGGAGTATGTAGAAGATTTTCGAGAAGATGTTGGTCCGTTAACGCGGTATAAAATTCGTATGTTTTGGAAGCAAATTAATGAATTGAAGCAGGATATACAGGGAGATACAATCGGTGAAATAGGACAAAAACTTCTGAAGAAATTAGAGTTATCCCGGACCCCATATCGTGTCAAAGAATTGTCTATTATTGAGAAATATGATGAAATACAAAACTTGGGGTTAGTACAAGATGTGCTTTATAGTGCTATTGATCTGGGTGAACCTATACGTATTATTGCCAGTTATGGAATAGACGAGTATTGTGCCACAGAGATTATAAACCAGACATTGACAGACTACCTGGATCAGGATGTTGATATTCAGTATCTCCCTAAACAGGATACAATGGATGTATCCTACAGTAGACCAATACTTAAAGAGAATAGTGTTAATATATTGATAGGTGATTTCTTGGATCTTCAGGATAGGGAGGTTGGAACCAGAATAATCTCAATTGGTTCAGTTCCAGATAAGAATGATGTGATACATCTTGGGAACGCGGTAGTAAGAAGTGTCGTTGCTTTAAAGTTGTGTCAACGGCTCTTAAGTAGATTTGAAACACCAAATATGTCTGATATGGTAATGTACGATATGGAAACAACAGGAACCAATACAAAAAGAGCAAATATCGTTGAAATTGCAGCGATGCGATTGAATGGAATAGGGGATGAGGTTGAGTGTTTTGAACGATTAGTTAAACCTCCCGGTGGGTTCATCCATCCTTCTGTTACAAAAATACATGGGATAACCATGGAAGATGTGGAGAATGAACCGAGTATTGAGACAATTCTTCCAGAATTTTGTGATTTCATCGGAGACAGTATCTTAGTTGGACATAACATTGCTCAATTTGATAATTTGATTCTTGAACGTGACATGAAGGATATTCTGAATCAAAGCTTATCGAATCCATATTATGATACCCTTGTTACTGCACGTAGATTACTACGTAGGCAACGTAGGGGAATAGAAGCATTAGCAGAGACGTTCGGTATAGAGTATAATATATTACATAGAGCGATGGAGGATGTTGAAGTTAATCGGCAGATTTTCCAGAAATTGGTACAAATTGATCTGAAAAAACAGGAATCGAAATCACTACCAGAATTATTACCACTTGTTGGTATTGGAATACTTTCAAAATCAGAACCTGATGAACGGAATGAATTCTCTGAGAATATTGCTTATCTAAATGCTGCTTATCGATATGTCAAAATGCATCCTACTCCTTTCCCTGAAGATTTACCACTTGACCTTGAAGAAAGGGAACAGGTTGAGGAATCTATCAAACATTTACAAGAGAAGAGACCTCCTATTCTTCAAGAAGACACAGATTGGTTAGAAAATGAAGCAAGATTTAAGAACCTGCTATTAAAATTTGGGAAAGCGGATGCTGGGGATAGTTTGACTGATTTTTTAGATTATCAGAAATTACTTACCAATTTGGATGAGATTGATAATACATCTGAACAGGTTACCTTGATGACTTTACATGCTGCGAAAGGCACTGAATATCCTGTGGTTATTATCATTGGAATGGAAGAGGGTAGTTTTCCTATGTGGAAACGTAGTATGACGCAAGAGGAACTTGAGGAAGAACGTCGTCTTTTCTATGTTGGTATGACCCGCGCCCAGAAACAATTATTTCTGTCTACAACTGTCTTTCGACAAGGGGATAGGGAGCATTCTACATCTATGTTTGTTCGTGAGGTGTCCTCTGATTATATGGTTAGGTGGAGTTCCTTTAGTTAGGAATAAGGATGTTGAGATTAATTGTGCTATATGATGCGAATTGATGTTCAGAATCACATATTTCCAAAAGAGTATATTGAAGTTCTGGAAAAGAATCCACATCCACCACAAGTTATTCGTCAAGGGAATGAAGCAATTGTAACCTATGGAGATGTACAAACATTTCGGCTACAAGATGAGGTATATGATCCGAAACGAAAACTGAAGGATATGGATGCGGCTGATGTTGACATGGCACTTCTCAGCACAAATATCCCACCACCCTGCATGCTCTCTCGTGAACTCGGTAATGAAGGTGCCCAAGCGATTAACAATGCTATTACTGAACTTGCGGATCAATATCCAGACCGATTTGCGGGTTTAGCATGTCTACCATGGCAAAATCCTGATGAAGCCATTGTGGAATTGGATCGTGTAAAAAAGTTGGGTTTTCGCGGGATAATGCTCTATTCACATATTGGGGGTGAACCTGTTGATTCTCCACAATTTGAACCTGTATTTACACATGTCGAATCTTGCCAAATGCCAATTGTTATGCATCCTACCGTACCAACTTGGGGAGCAGCAATCAAAGATCACTGGATGATAGGTATGATGGGATTGCAGGTGGATAACAGTTTTGCTTTACTCAGGTTGATTTTGAGTGGGATTCTTGAAAGACATCCAAACTTGCAACTTGTTATGCCACATGTAGGTGGTATTTTGCCCTATATGAGTGGTCGTTTAGATCACCAAACAGAGGTGTTGGGTAGAGCGCGAGAACGTATCACACAACCGCCGAGTGTATATCTACGTCGTATCTATTTGGATACAGTATCACCATCACTACAATCGTTGGAATATGCATTTGAGTTTTCAGGTGCGGAACGTCTCTTGTTTGGAACTGACCATCCATGGGTAGATATGCCGAGGTTTGTGGCGTTAATCGAGGAGATGTCTATATCAGATGTAAACAAAGCACAAGTTTTTGGTAAGAATGCTCAGAAATTGTTTAAATTAGATTAATATAGGGTAAGAGTAAGATTTCTAAATTAAGTTAACCCAAGTTGCCACCTATTTACTTACATAGCACTCCGCTGGAGTGCAGGATGTTGATATACCCTTTTCTATAGACATATCACCCCGCTGGGGTGAGGGAAGTGTCTGAAAAACTGTGTTGAAATGATCAAAATCCGTTAGTAGCAACTTGAGTTAATATAACCTGGTAGAGGATGGACTATGTCAGAGGAATTAACGGATGCTCAGAGATTCTTTTTTGATAATAATGGTTATCTTATCTTAGAAGATTTTTTCACATCATCCCATGTTGAAAACTTAAGGAGTGCGCTTGCTGAGGTTATTGAGAAACGTCGTGAATGTGAAGAAAAAGGGTCGACACAGACAGGCATGACACATATCCACGGTGAGAAGAGTACTCGCATATTCTATATTCTTGGAGACCATCCACTGTTCTTAGAACTGTTAGATTGGAAACCGATGTTACCATTTATCACGGGTATCTTGAATGAGATGCCACATCATCATGCATCCGATGCAATTATAGAGCATTATTTGGATTTGAAGGAACGTCCAATGGGATGGCATATTGATGGACATGATAATGGTTACCGAAATCTACGTCCCATACCTTTATTGCAACTCAAAATCGGTTATTATTTAACAGATATGACCGAGGGTGGCCAGGGTAATCTATGGTTGTTACCGGGTAGTCATAAAGCCATGCATGACCCTAACCATGAAGACCTTCGGTATCCGCATGAATATCCTGGTGCGTTAGAAGTGTGTGCCCCAGCAGGAAGTGCGATTCTATTTCATAATGCGCTGTGGCATTCATCAGGTATGTTTACAAAATCTGATGGTTGTCGTGAGATGTTATATTACGCCTATGAGCATCCGTGGATGGTTGCTTCTGAGGAACATTGGGGGTATCCAAAGGAATTCTACAATTCGCAACTTTCACCTGACCAAAGGAAGGTTTTTCATGGATTTGTGTTTGATCCTCCTGAACAGAGATGGGGGTAACTTAATACCATTTCTATAATATCTATCTCATAAACAGTTGTAAAGTATGTCTTGAAATACTGCACAAACTGGAAGTTTATGCTACATAAAGAGACTTAATTTTTCAGAAATGGTATAAGAATAGTTTCCTATTTATCAATATTGATTAAGGATTATATACTATGAGACTAACAGAGTCGGAAGTATCATTTTTTCACGAAAACGGGTATCTACTCCTTGAGGATGTTTTAGATGAAAGTGATCTCGGTCCGGTTATAGAAGAATATTCGGATCTTATAGCGACCCGTGCAGAGAAATTGCATAGTGAGGGAAAAATAACTTCCACCTATGCTGATAAACCATTTACAGAGCGTTTGTTACATCTTGCAGCAGAAGCACGTGAGGTGACTGCGGATTTGGATATCATGCGTGCTCGTGGTGAGGCGACCTTTAATTTTCTGAAGAATCCTAAGATTCTGGATCTTGCTGAATCCTTTGTTGGTTCAGAGATATTGTGCAACCCTATACAACATATCCGTTCTGTTTTACCAGTAAAGGAATCTCAACAGGAACCCATACCTTGGCATCAGGATGCTGGTGTATGTTGGCCAGATACCGATCCGTATTTTATGTTGACTGTTTGGATTCCGATTGTAGATGCTACGTTGGAGAACGGATGCCTACAAGTCCTCCCAGGTAGTCATAAATATGGACTATTTAAACATGCTTGGAATAGTGCTGGTTTAGCAGTTCCACCTGAACATCAACCGCCAAACCTTACTCCTAAAGAACTACCTATCCGTGCTGGTGGCGTGATCCTGTTCCACAATTATACACTTCATAGTGCGAGACCGAATGAATCTGATACTGTGCGGTGGAGTTTTGATCTACGTTACCATGATGTGTATCAACCAACGGGTAGACCCTATTATCCAGCATTCTTGATGCGGAGTCGTATGCGACCTGAAGCGTGTCAGACAGATTATGAGACATGGTGTAAACGTTGGGAGTTTGCTTTGGAAAATTCCAAAGGTGTTCAAGCCTATCGGTGGATACGATAGAAGTGAGGGAAGCGTGTTAGAAATTTCTGATCTGCCAACTGTCAATGCATCATTAAATTCTGTTAGTACAATTATACTTATCGTGGGTTATGTGTTTATTCGACAGAAGAAAATATCAGCACATAAGAACTGTATGTTAGCTGCGTTTTCTGTATCTGTTCTGTTCCTAATTAGTTATGTAATCTACCATGCGAATGCTGGGTCAACTCCTTTTACAAAACAGGGGTGGATTCGACCTGTTTACTTTACCATTCTTATCTCGCATATCATCTTAGCATTTCTTATCGTTCCATTAGCGCTGCGTACTCTTTACTTGGCATGGCGAGAGAGATTTGAACAGCACCGTCGTATTGCTAAGCTTACATTTCCAATCTGGTTATATGTTTCCGTTACCGGTGTGCTTATTTATTTAATGTTGTATCAGATGCCATAAACAGCAATATCCAATAGATTGTAAACAATTCTATTAAAGGAATATACAGTATGAAACTTACATCAGCATTTATCTTCTTAACGTTTATATTTAGTATGGTATATCTTTCTAACACCTATGCTGATGACTACAATCAATGGGAGTTACCTGAGGGTGCGAAGTATAGATTTGGTAAAGGAGAAATAAGAAATTATGTTGATAGAATACAATACCAGTTTTCTCCTGATAGCAGTCAACTCTTTGTAATCAGTACAATAGGGATTTGGAAATACGATGTACAGACAGGAAAAGAATTGGGATTAATTTCTAAATACTTGGATGAAACTGATGAATATATTAGGCTAAGTCCAGATGGTACGAATTTCGCTGACATTGGAAATTGGTACAACCAAAACGAGATTGAATTGTGGAATTTACAAACGGATGAACTTATAACTACTCTTGACAATCAATCAGCAAGAGTGGAGGCAGTTTCCTACCACCCTAATGGGGAGATTCTCTTATCAGGTGATTCAGAAGGGGTCATTAAACTATGGGATATTGAAACAAAAGATAGTTTCTTTACTCTAACTCTGACTCAGTCTGTTGATGGTATTCG
>CBDBFU010000003.1:0-214170 GCA_965205025.1 Candidatus Poribacteria bacterium | reverse complement strand
TTGATGACATGCCAATGGCCTATGCCCCTGACACTTACAAACCGTCTTTCCTTGAGTGGATTACACCTTGGTAAACATTTCTGTCGGGAAGCATTCACGTTACCTGTGCATGCTTCCCTACCTTCTTACTTTGGACACAAAGGAGGTTCACTGTGAAAAAGTTTTTGATAATCTGTAGTCTTCTGACAATTTTGGCGGTTACCTTTATTGTGATTGTATCTAACCGTCGGTCTACCCCTTGGGATGAGTGGGTTCGTATGAATGTGCCCCGCCTGCTGTTCAGTCGGATAACCCGTCTGTTGCAATTGAGGGTGTTACCCCTGAAAAAGAAATGGGATTGGCACCTGCATTAGCACCTGCATGGGAAAAATGGGTAGACAAATGGGTGAAAAGGAAAGAATCCGAATTCAAAAAGCGGCTCATGGACCCTGAATATATAGCAGTTGTTGAATCCCCAATAACAGATGAGGACTATCGAGCCAAAGTGTTAGCAAAATACCGTGAGGTGGCGCGTGCGCGATATGTAGCAAAAGCACAGGAGCTTCAAAACGTATATGGAGATCCATCCGAAGTTATGGAGTGGATGGTCAATATTGAATTTGAGTTTCCCCGCGTGCCTCCGTATGTGTATGAAGGTCCGCAGACTGTTGCGGCGCTTCGGGAGAATTTTGATGGCAGGTATGGCTCTCATGGATCTGCGATAGCAGTAGAGGAGATGGATGAGAAATATCCGCGTGAAGAGTGGTTGCAGCTGTTTGTAGACAAAGGGTATGCGATTTTAGATCATAACGATTATAGAGAGGCGTTGAATCTGCGTTGGTCTGTAGAGAAAGCGAGAAATAATCCGGAGCAGTGGGCATCGGGTAGACTTAATATTCCGCCGACGGATGATTGGGAAACCTATAAAGATGCCTTTATTGATGTGGAGGTTTCTATGTTTCAACGTTTTAATTCTGCAACCCGCGAGGATCCAGAGTATACCGGTGGATATATTCCGGAGAGTAACCCTGACGTATTTCTGCGCTATAATGGCAAGCGTGTCTATGTCATGAGAAATGGTTTGGCAACCTCATTTTATGGAAGAGACTTGACAGAGGAACAACAAACAAATCTGACAAATTACGGTGTTCATCCGGAAGGGATAGAGGTGATCTACATTGATGAGCATTACAACGTTTTGTCGGAGCGTCCGCCGCTGATTACGCCGGAGATGAAAAGGGGAGAGGCACCCTCGTTCATCACGCCAGATATGCTGCGGCACGTTGAACTCCCACCGAATGACTGGAAACCGCCACAAGGTTGGAAACCACCACCCGGTTTAGAGGAAGCACTCCACGCGAATGGGTGGGGTGGTTCTTTTGCGTCGCAAGAAGTCGTGTCACCGGGTGTGCCAAGTATCCCTGACAATAGATTAGTGGAAGAAACTGAAAGAGCAGCGCAAGATGCAAGAGAACAATTTGAGAATGCACAACGCGAATTTGATAGATTTGCTGGCATGAGTGATGCAGAGTTAGAAGCAGAATTTGAAAAACTTTTAAGGAAAACCTTTCCCGAACTGCCACCGAAGAAAAATATTGAATCTGCCTTCCGTGAACAGTTTGAAACAAGACGTATTTCACCTGAACGTCTTAATCGTGCTTTCGATATTCTCGATCGGCATGGTCCGGAAAAAGGTCTCCACAGGATTAAGGAAGTTGACCCAGAGGCTGCAGCACAGATAGAGCGGATGTTATCCAGACCTCCGAAGGAAGAAGAACCGCCACCAGCGGATTAAAAAACGGCATGAATATTGGTTTAATAAATTGGAGCCGTGTTTTCGCACGTGCGGGTGCATATCTGCTATTGCTGAGCATTTTGCTGATCGCATTTTGGATACGGATACAAGGCAAAGACAATATCCCTGAAGGACAATTCACTGGGAAAGATGCTTATCTTTACTACTGGATGACAAACATTATATCGGAACAGGGTGGGTTACCGACACTCGATATGCACCGTTGGATGCCTCTTGGTAGAGACTTAGAAGGCATTCTCCCTTTCTATTCCTATGTCCCTGCTTATATACATAAAGGAATTTCACTTTTCTTCTCAGAGGTCACACTCTATCACGTTGCACTTATTGTACCTGTGCTCTGTTTTATTTTCGGGTTAGGGGTGTTGTGCATGTTCCTTTATCGTACAACCGATCTTATTTCTGCCTGTATCGTTGGTATAATTCTCGCGACACTACCGATCACTATTCTCAGGAGCACAATAGGATTTGCAGATAGGGATAGTTGGTGCTTTCTTTTAGGAGTTCTCACAGTTACAACGTATCTATGGAAGTATCAAACGCAGACGACAAGACACAGATATCTCATCTCGGCATTTTCAGGGGGGTTCGCTTTTTTAGGAGGTTTATCGTGGTCAGGGTTCGGTGTTTTTATCTGCATTATTCTTTCAGTAGAGATTTGGCAATTTCTCATTTCTGAAAACGAAGAACATTTAGGTGAATATCTCTTATGGGTTTTGATGTTCGTTCCGACGCTTTATCTTTTTTCACCTGCCTACCGGCACGGTTCTGGATTTACGACACACCTTGAAGTATTTGTACTCATTCCACCTATAGTATTGTTAGCATTGCGGTATCTTCGATATTTCCTCCTCACTATGTTCCCCTTCTCAAAGCGTCTTCGCTTGCACGCACGAACTGTGGCATTTCTACTCGTTGTCAGCATCTGCTTTATAGTATACTACTATCTCCTAAGTCAAAGTGGCGATTTTTCACGAAATACAGTCCCTTTCCATCCCGACCGGTTGATGCAAACCGTCTCTGAACTTATAGATCCAAATTACCTTTATTGGATACTAAATTTCGGTGGTGTGTTTCTGTTAGGAAGCATCGGGTTGTTAGTTATCACTATTCAAAAATGGGAGAAAATTGGGATAGTGTTGTTTTTTCCACTTACGCTCTTTATTCTTACGATATTTTTCAGAGAGTATCTTACGAAACTTTGTGGACAATCGTTTTGTGAAACCCTCTTTTTGACCACTCTGGGCATAACCCCCATTGTCATTTTGATTGCTGGCTGGCTACGGAAAGAACCTGGAGCAAATGAACACTGTTATATTGCAGTCCTCGTATGGTTCCTTATTTGGACAGGACTTGCACGTGGTGCAGTGCGGTATAGTTTTTTTGCTGCGTTTCCGATAGCGTTCTTTATAGCGGGATTGGTAAAACTTATTTCAGAGCGTGTCATTGAAAAAAGCACCACTTGGATACGGAGTCGGTGGCATACAAGGGAAAAAAGTAACATTGTCTCAGGACTCTTAAAAACTGGAGCCGCAGCTGTAGTAGTATTAGGTTTGTTATTTTGGATGCCGATGGGTAGACATGGAGACCGAACTATTCAAGCAGCCTCGCAAATGCGGAAACCATTTCCAGGACAAGGAGAGACAAAAAATGCTTTGGACTGGATGAAAGCGACGCTTGGTAAACAAGAAAACGCTGTTGTGGCAGCAAGTTGGGAATACGGCAGCCTCCTCAACGTCCTCGGTGGTGTAAAAACCATAGTTGATCAAGACCACTTTATCCCATATTGGATACATCTTTATTGTAGACATGTCTTCGCAGCACAATCCGAGAACGAAGCGTTGGTATTTCTCAAAACACATCACGGAACACACTTGATGCTGATTGAAAATGACATGATGGAAAATACTGGCACTTATTCTTACGTCGGGAGTAATGACAACTTTGACCGATTGGGCAATATAGTAGAAATGACTATGCAAAACTCAATAGGCACTATACATACAATGACGCCTGCTTTGACGAACACACCGTTGACGCATATTGAAATTAATTTCAATGAGAAAAATATAGTTGATACACTCACTGTCAAAGCGCAGTTTAAATCGGGTGAGGTGGTGCCAATGCCTTACATTGTCTACCTTGGTAAAAAACGCTTTGAAACCATAAAAAAAGACATCTCAGAACGCTACGGTAATATCCTACTCTATTTTGACAACCACGGGAAACTCAAGAGTACCTATTATATAACGTCTATTGGCTGGAAAAGTCTCGCAGTAAGATTGTTCTTCGGTGGATTAGAATGTCCGCAATTTGTTCCAGTGTATCCGCAAAAAGATTTTTCTACAGCAAAGGTAAAGGTATGGGAGATTCGCTATCCCACCGACATCAAGAAAAATCCCAAATACCTTGAAACAGAACCACCCGCAAGGTTTTGAAACCTTCAGTTTTGGTATAAGAAGTTAAATGAAAAAACATAGAGTTCTGATAGTCATAATGTCTCTCGTTGTCATCGTTTCGGTGTCTATCTATACCTTTAAATCTGGTAGTAATTCTCTGGATCCACCACTATCAGACTTGCACACTACAAAAAAAATCCTGTGGTTAAGGCATTGGGATGAAATCGACCTTATTACAATCAAAAGAAAGTATCAACAGTACACTGTTGAGGAAATGTGCAAAATGTGGAATGATAAACTGATTGCTAAGTATGGCGGAGCCGAAAAACTAAGACAGATGTTTGGACAAGTAGATGACGTATATCCTCAGGACGTTTACCTTGCTCACATGTTTGAATTAGGTAGACCTTTCGTCGATTTTTCGGATTATGAAAACGCCCTTACGGATCAACGAATTGGGGTGTTTTCTACGCGGATGTACTGGAATACTATGAATACTACTGAACGGTCTTATTACCTTGAACAACGAGGGCTCCCATTAGATACAACATGGGTAATGTATGAGGAAATACTGTTAAAAAAAGATGTCGTTTACAGTATCAATTTTTGGTATTCAAGAGGATTGGATCCTTACATAAAAGGATACCAATGGAAGCAGTGATATACCAAAAGCAACTTGACCAGTTATCTGCCTATTTCTTTATCTTTTGTCTTTCACTTTGTAGCACAAACCACTTTATTTTTTCTATGCTGCCTATTTTGCTATTATCTGTTGTGTGACTTGCAAGACGACAGATGTAGGGAGCGGAATTTGGGATTATTATTCCATTTTCATAGGAATGGTATAACTTATAGAACTTCACCATGAAATTACCCAATTATATAGTTAATCTTCATACAGTCCACAACTGATGTGGTAAGAAAAACTTTTGACAAAAGCAATATTAGAGAGTATCCTATAAATGTGCATCCGAAATTGTGTTAAGGGTGTATAGATATTTTAAATCGCAAAGAAATTGAAATACGAACTATTTGAATATAAATATACCTACTTAGAACATCCTACCTACTCTATGAAGTTAACAAAACTTTACTTATGATTCTCTAATTCCATAATTCCACTCCCTTCTAAATTCCTATATAAATTGACTTAAGATTTTGATTTTTAGTCTATAGCCTATTTGTGTCTACTTGTAACGTGAGTTAGGTATAAGCAATATTAGGCATAGATGATAATTCCATTTCTGATAATCAAAATCTCTTAATGTAGCATAAACTTCCAGTTTGTGCGGTATTTCAAGACATACATTACAACTATTCCTGGAATAAACATTCTATAGCAATGGTATTTGGCTCAACTTACGTTTGTGTCCCACGCCTCTTCTGTAGGAGCGACCTCCTGGTCGCGACCGGGAGGTCGCTCCTACAAGTAAAGTGTCTAATTAAATCTAAAGTTTACAATAATAAAACTTCATTAGCTTAAATCAAACTCATGTTACTTGTATCTAATTAAACCAGATTAACTAAGGATTTAAAGTGTGAACATAATGGATATTCATAACTCTGACACTGTCAACACAGAATCAGAACATCACCCCTCAGCAATAAAAACGTTGCGACGGTTTTTCTTCGTCGCTTGGAAAGTTAGTCCATTCGGTGCAATTTTACAAGCACTTCTAACACTTTTTCACGGTTTTATCCCTGTCGGAATTCTCTGGGCAAGCCGAGGATTAGTAAATCTTATTACCAGTATTCTCGCTCAGGACATAGAACCAAGTTTAGAAACTGCTGCACCGTGGATCATCGCATTAGTTCTTTTGGCAACTGTCAGAAATGTAACAGGAACTTACGATGGATATTTGCGTTGGAAAATGCAGAACCTTATTAGCATGCATCAACAGCAGGCTTTACTTGAAGCCGCGACCCGTATTAACTTTTCCGTTTTTGATCAACCAAAGACGTACGATTTGATACAAAGGGCTAAACAAGCTATGGGGCACCGTCTAACCAATATTTTACGATTCATAACGGAAATTGGTCAGCTTTGTGTGACGCTTGTAGGGTATGGTGTACTTCTATGGATTGCAGATCCGCTGCTCGTCCTTGTAGTGGTGTTGCCAGCAATTCCTTCTGCTTGGTACAAAACTAAAACAGCCGAAGACAGATATGCCTATGACTACCAAGCAACACCTGTTCGACGGATGATGGATTATATGATCGGTCTCTTACTCGGCACTTCCTCTGGACAGGAAGTACGAGTCTATGGACTTTTTGACCGACTTTTCGGACGTTGGCGAACAAACCATCAAAAATGGCGAAAAGAATCATTGGCAATGATTTGGATCGAAGCAAAGGCATCGATTGTTACAACTATCACAGAAATCGTTGCCTATGCCATAGCAATAACTATTCTTGCGGCACGTATTGTAGACGGTCAGTTGACACTTGGAGACTACGTTGTACTTACAGGAGCAGCAGCAACATTCCAAGGAAATCTGGAAGGATTACTTAGACAAATACAACGTATACTTGATGACTTACCGCTACTTTGCGACTTATACTTTTTCTTAGAACGCGCTAAAGGTGATCACATTGAGATTGGAACAGAAAAATTTCCACAACCTTTACAACAAGGGTTAGAGATTCGTAATCTACGTTTCAGATACTCGGAAGCAAGCGAAGATATTCTGAAAGACATAAATATCCATGTGCGTCCTGGAGAAATAGTTAGTATCGTAGGTGTTAACGGAGCCGGAAAATCAACTCTCATAAAATTACTGCTCGGATTATATCAACCTGATGACGGTACAATCTGCTTCGACGGCAAGAATTTACAATCAATTGATCCTGAACAGATAGCAATTAACTGTAGTGCCGTATTTCAAGATTTTGCTCGATTTAGGAGACCTGTGCGGGAAGAATTGCTTCCTGGACCTCCAAACTTCACTATAGACGATGATGAACTTACGGATGTTATCAAGGCAGTTGGGATTGGGGAACGTTTCCAAACCTTCCCACTCGGTTTAGATACATTTTTAGATCCTTCGCTCGGTGAAGAAGGTAAAGGGGTGGAGTTATCTGGTGGCGAATGGCAGAAAATTGCACTCGCGCGAGCATTGGTGCGTAAACCTCAAATCCTCGTACTCGATGAACCGACCGCTGCTTTAGACCCCCAAGCTGAAGTTGAACTCTACAAACGTTTTGTTCAACTGGCTGCAGGACGAATGACGTTTCTGATTTCACATCGAATTGGATCTGCCCGCCTTGCAGATCGTATCTTGGTATTGGATGCTGGACGTATTGTTGAAGATGGCACACATGATGTACTGCTCGCGAAAGATGGTCTTTATTCACAATTCTTTAACGCACAAGCACATTGGTACCAATAAAAGGAAATATTACTACTCATGCGAAATATTAAAAACAAAATAAGAACGTGGGGTTCAGCAATCAAGGAAGCCTTACTTGCCTATGGTCGAACTTTTGCGATTATTTGGAAAAGCGGTTCACTCTCACTCATCTGTATGATGCTTCTTACCCTATCGCTCGGTGTGCTGCCTGCTATTGAGTTCTTCGTAACAGAACGCTTAGTAAATTCAATCACGGCTGCTATAGGTGATACCAGTTGGTGGCAGCAAGTAGTGCCGTGGTTAATCGCTCTACTCGGATTACAAATCTTTAGGACACTTGTTGACCAGTTCAGGGAACCACTACGCCTTGACGTTAGAGAAAACATAGAAATATGGATCACTGAAAAGATCGTTCAGAAAACCAATGCAATAGAATTGACTGAGCTTCAGACAGCAGATTTTCAAAATGCAGTGGAAAGAGCACGGTCAATGTCGGGTGATGAACTTGATGAAATCGCATGGTGGATTGTTGATAGCATTCAACAAATCATCAGTGTTATTACCCTTGGTATTGTACTCTGGCGTTACCATCCCCTCTTGGCACTTCTTCCCACGTTAACTGGTACCGCTTCTTGGTGGAGTGGTTCACGTTTTGCTGCGAATGCCTACAATTTAGATGTAGAACAGACACCACAACGGCGGGAACGAGATGCGTTAGCAGGAATTCTAACGGATCGCGGTGCTGGAAAGGAAATTAGATTATATCAAGCACAAGACTTATGGATTGAAAGTTGGCGAAAATTGTGGCAGAAACTCATAAAAGAACAGCACACAATTGAACGCCGCAAATTTTCGGTACATATTGCGATTGATCTTGGACGCGGCTTGTTATACGCTTGTTCACTTATATTATTACTACTGGAGGTATTTCGAGGAGGGTTAACTGTTGGAACATATATTGCTGCTGCCGCTGCACTCGTTCAATTAGACGGTATTTGGAACAGTACTGTTGGCTATTTTCAAGTAATAGGAAGTGAGATGCGACGTTTGTCAGGAAATTTGTACGCCTTTTTAGATCGTGATGTACGGACAGTCCACGCAAATATAAAGGACAAACAATCATCAGAGGATTATCAATATTTCCGTCAGATAAATACACATGATCCTCCAAACCTGCAGGTAGAAAATATCTCGTTCTTCTATCCAAATGCACAAAATCCGGTGTTAACTGATATAAACCTTACTTTGAACCAAGGTGAACGGGTTGCATTCGTAGGACCTAATGGGGCAGGTAAAACCACGTTGGCGCGTATACTCTTAGGTCTTTACCGTCCACAGATAGGCACAATACGTATAGGAGACATACCAATAACTGAGGAGAATCATAGAGAATGGGCAACATATTGCAGTGCAGTTTTCCAAGACTTTATGAAGTATCACCTCACTGCACGTGAAAATATCAATTTCGGGGACTTAAAACATCCTGAACGCATGGAAGTAGCAGCTCTCGCGGGTGGTGCAGTTTCAGTGGTTGACGGATTGAGTGAAGGTTATGAGACAGTATTAGGTCCTACTTTTGGGGGACGTGACCTCTCCGGTGGTGAATGGCAACGTCTCGCAACTGCTCGGAGTTTCATGCGGGAAACACCATGGTTAGTCGTTCTTGACGAACCAACTGCAGCACTCGACCCGTTAGCCGAACAGGCGGTTTATGAACGATTTATTGAACGGAGTGCCGGACGTACCTCGGTGTTAATTTCACACCGTTTATCCTCCGTTCGTTCTTGTGATCGGATCGTTGTAATTGACAATGGAAAAGTTGTTGAAGACGGAAACCACGAGACATTGCTGGCAAAAGATGGTCTCTATGCACAATTCTTTAAAGCACAAGCACAATGGTATATTTAAGTATAAATATTCAAAACAATCCGCACATATCCGTCTATATAATTTTCTATTTCTGGGAGCAAAGAAATGAAACTTTACGAAGGGATTTCTACCGGAATCTCCTCTATTTTACAAGAAAAATTACAATCAATACTAACAATAATAGGACTTATCATAGGTGTTGGTGCTGTCTTAGCAATGCTCGCTATCGGTGATGGGGCGAAAGTTATTGTCATGCAAGAGTTCGATAAGTATGGCGCAGATTTTATAGTTCGACGAAACCCTTGGATTTGGATCGGAAATAAAGCCATACCAAATCGTAGTAGCGAACACTTGAGTTATGATGATGTCTTAGCAATCGAAGCTCAATGTCCTGCTGTTGAATTTGTTATACCGAGTATCTCTGGTGATTTATTTGCAAAAGTTGATGATGGGATGACAAATTGGGTAGAATATGATGGAGTTAATTCTAACTTTCCAATAGGTATGAAGTGGCAAATTCAGCAAGGACGTTTCTTTACAGAAGAGGAATTCTATGACCATAGAATGGTATGTGTAATTGGAACAGAGGTCACAGCAGAACTATTTGGAAATCAAAACCCGTTGGGAAAAGAAATCAAACTTTCACTTCAAGGCGGAAAACCTGTCCGATTTACCATAGTCGGAGTCATGGCTAAACGGGGAAGAAGCCTACAATACGGATTCAGTTGGGATAACATCGTATTTATGCCATTAACAACAGCACAAGACAGATTTACCGGAAAAAACCACGTTAATTATCTCAACATTAAAGCTGTAGATACGAACTCTATCCAGAAAGCCGTTGAAGAAATAAAAGACGTCCTAAGAAGACGACATCGAAATCAAGACAACTTTTTTGACATCAGTTTTTCCAGTCATGCTGTAGAAAAACTTGATAAAATCAGTCGTATCATCAAGATTATGCTTAGTAGTATAGCAACCTTTTCACTGTTTGTTGGAAGCGTAGGCATAATGAATATGATGCTGGTATCTGTATCCAGACGCACACGAGAAATTGGGATCCGCAGAGCCATCGGAGCAAAACAGAGTGATATTTTCTTGCAGTTTCTGATCGAAACTCTTGTAATGTGTTGTATCGGAGGTGTATTAGGTATAGTACTCGGTATAGGTACAGGATATGCCTGTTCTCAGATTGCAGTCAAAATCGTAAAAGTCGTTCCACATTGGCCAATTGTGATTTCACTACAATGGATGTTTATCTCTGTTAGTATATCAGTTTTAATTGCCATTATCTTCGGTCTATATCCTGCTATAAAAGCTTCACAAATATCACCGATTGATGCCTTAAGATCCCAATAAATCAATATTTCTGTGGCGATTCCAATCCCCCACATTCTCTTCTGTTGGAGGGATTCCAATCCCCGATCTTTCTCTTATATTCTGTTGGAGGGATTCCAATCCCCGATCTTTCCCACCCCTTGGTAGGCGGTGAATGTCTAATGAGGATTAATTTAAAGATTCGGTAATATACGGGTGTGCCTATAAGCGTCAATTTAAGTTAAGGATACACATTTCGCCCCGCTGGGGCTTAGGTTTAATGGTTTAGTACGTTTTCTACACACATTTCGCCCCTCTGGGGCTTAGGATATTGGCGTTAACGACTTCTATAAATATTCCATCCCAATGGGACTCAATATTTACCGGATCTGAGTGAATTAGAATTACCGAATTAAAAAATTAATCTTCATATGTCATTCATACCGTTGATTCCTGGATTCCGATCCCCGATCTTACATTTCTAATGAAAACTAAAATGTCAAATCAATGGATAAGAAAAAAAGAAAAAGACACAAAATTCGTCACAGTGACAAATTCTTGTCACCTTAAAAAAGTGGCTCTAAACCCAGTGTAGTACTGACGGGATAGAGGTTTTACCAATGTCACACCGTGTGACAAAAAGTGTAACTTTTTTCAACATATAAATAATATAAAAATTACTATTAAGAATCATTGAAATGGGGTAAATATATAGGAAATAACCCCAACAGGACAAATGTGTTGAGATTATCGCCTATAGGATTTACACATATCCTCTTTGTCTGTTGAGAATGCAATCTAAAGATACAACGAAATAGTGAATTCTCAATTACAAATGCCTAATATCTTTTATTAATTAGTCCTGATAATTGAGGTTATGACAAGATTAACATATGTGATTCACGGAAAATGGGTATAGTTAAAATTATAAACCCTTATAGAATAAGGGATCGCAAAATTGCTCCGTGAAGGTTTCCGTGAATGTGCTATCATCTCAGAACAATAAATATTAACACTTTTTCCCATTACTATACACACCCCAACTTGACATAAGATCTATTATCTAATACAATGAAGGTTATAAAAGGATTCTGTGTTCACAACGTTCACATTGGAGAACACCTATGAATAACACTGCAACTGTACATTCTCAAGCATGGTATGGTGATGAAGAATTAACGTTAACTTTTCCTACCGGTTGGGAAGTAGAAAAGTTAGCACCAAAAGATGCTCCACCATTTACTGACCAACAAATTCAAAATGCTTTCACAAAACCAATTGAATCTCCCGGAATCACCGAACTGGCAAAGAGTAAAAAGAGTGCTGCCATTGTTGTTGATGACCTGAGTAGACCTACCCCTGCAGCAAAGGTAATTCCACACATTCTTCAAGAACTCACATTGGCAGGAATACCAAAATCAGAAATACGGTTCGTCATTGGTGGAGGTTCACACCGTCCATTAACACAAGAAGAAATGGGGAAGAAAGTCGGCACAGAAATTGTATCCGAGTATGAAGTATCATCACATAACTTCATGAGTGGTGACCTACAAGGATATGGATCACTTGACAATGGAATGCCGATCTACATAAATAGAATTGTTGCTGATTCGGAATTTAAGATGTGTTTG
Organism: Candidatus Poribacteria bacterium; assembly: GCA_965205025.1. Classification (GTDB taxonomy): domain Bacteria; phylum Poribacteria; class WGA-4E; order WGA-4E; family WGA-3G; genus MSPOR6. Next base: position 201,812 of record CBDBFU010000003.1, on the reverse strand, counting down.
GGTGGAATATATCCCCATGGTGCAGTTGGATTCGGTGGTGGTGCAAAGTTAATTGTTCCTGGTATCTCTGGATTTGATACGATGTTCTATTTTCATACTTTCTCTAATAGCCGGGGACACGCTGTTATTGAAAGAGAAGGATCAGAACTTGACCATCGAGATTACGCTGAAGCTACAGCAGCCGTAATTGGACTTGATATTATTGCCAATGTTGTTGTCAATAAAAAACGTGAAATATGCGGACTATTTGTGGGGGACTATATAAAAGCACACCGCTCCGCAGCGAAGTTTGCATTAGAAACCTACGGCACGGAAATCCCTGAAAAATCAAGAAAAGAAACTGATCTTGTAGTACTTAACTGTTATCCACTTGATAGTGATCCTATCCAAACGGGAAAAGCTTTATGGGCTGCAGGATATTTTGAAAAAGCATATCGTATGGCACTTAACCCCGCATGTGATGGAATATGTTATCATGGGTTATTCGACCAAATTGATTATGCACGTTTCAAGCAACAGAGAGAAGAAATTACCCCACCAGAAATTCCCGAACCCAAAATCGGAAATCAAAATCAACTTCACGTATGGTCTGAAAACTTTCTTGTAGATGATTTCTACAAGAAACATCCAGATGCTATACTATTCCGCAACTTAGAGCAATTGATAAATCTCTTTGCTAAAGTTCTCCCTCCTCAAGCAAAAGTTGCTGTTCTACCATCTGCAGGCATTCAAGTATTAGCAGAAGAAAGCAACTGATAATCCAATGGAAAATATAAGAAGCTATATAAAACGTATAAATACCTTCCTTGGTAAAATAGAAACAGGTATGTTATGTACAATCGTAGCGATGATGATTGTTCTTGCAGTCCTTGAAATCGTCCTACGTTATGTTTTCAAAACAAGTTTGTTGTGGAAAACGGTGATGCTTGAAAACCTTACACTCTGGTTATGTTTTCTGGGTGCTGCTCTTGCCTCCTGTGAAAAACGACACATAAGTATAGATGTTCTCAATAGAATTCTTCCTAAACACCTACAACGATTTCGAGGCTTAATCGTTGATGGACTGAGTCTTATAGTCATTGCCTTTTTAGTCTATTTCAGTTGTACCTACTTAATCGGAGAAATGAAGAGTGATGCAAAGTTGATTGGTCCTATCCCGCTTTGGTATGCAAAAGCAATTATCCCTTCAGGATTTCTGTTAATGGGGTTACATCTTATATTACATCTATTCTTAACTATTACAGGTCTCGAGGATGTTGACACTATAGCCATAGGAGAATCGGATTGATGGGGTACATCATAGGAATAGGATTAGTTGGTTTTGCATTATTCGGTGGTGCGTTATTCGTCCTACTGGGGGGTGCATCAATCATAGGATATGCAATTGCAGACGAACCAATATCCCAAATCCTGATTGATATAAATAGACTGACTCGAAATCCTACCATACTGATTATACCTCTATTTACATTCGCAGGATATATAATCGCAGAAGGAAAAGCACCTCAAAGATTAGTAGCATTCGCACGGGCAAGTGTTGGATGGTTACCTGGCGGTATTGCTATAGTAGTCCTTGTAACCTGTGCATTTTTTACAACCTTTACGGGGGCATCTGGGGTTACCATTATTGCCCTCGGTGGCTTGGTGTATCCAATCCTTAGACAAACCTATAGTGATAGATTCTCATTAGGTCTAATAACAACATCTGGGAGTATTGGACTTCTATTCCCTCCGAGTATACCACTGGTCTTATATGCAATAATCGCACAAATACCGATCATTGCAATGTTCGTAGCAGGCATTATTCCTGGACTACTTATTCTTCTAATCCTAAGTATATATTGTGGTGGATGGAGTATATTCAAACGGACTGAAACCACACCATTCAAATTGAATGATTTCCTAAGATCGTTTTGGGATGCTAAGTGGGAACTCCTCTTACCATTTCTGATCCTGGGTGGAATAATAAAGATTAAACTCCCAGTTCTAAATTACATTACAGGATTAGTATCCCTTGATGAAGCTGCTGCCTTAACGGTAATATACGTTTGTGTCATAGAGATCTGTATCCACCGATCTATCTCGGTTAAAGCTTTACCAAAATTAGTAAAAGAAAGCATGATACTCGTTGGGGCAATACTGATTATTCTCGGCATTGCATTAGGGCTATCCAACTACCTTATCACCCTTGAAGTGCCATATACCGTACTTGATTGGATTCAGTCTATTACTGATAATGAAATTATAACCCTAATAGGTTTAAACATCTTTTTACTCCTTGTTGGATGCCTAATGGATATTTTTTCTGCCATAGTAATTGTAGTACCGTTATTAATACCCATGGCAGAAGTCTTAGGAATAGACAAAGTACACCTCGGGATAATCGTATTGACAAACCTTGAAATTGGTTATTTAACACCACCTATAGGTATGAATCTATTCATCTCAAGTATGAAGTTTGATAGATCTGTAATTGTGCTCTATAGGTCTGTCCTTCTTTTTATCGGTCTATTAATAATTGCACTGATATGTGTAACTTATATACCAGAATTGAGTCTATGGCTACCACGTTTACTTGGTATCACATCAGAACCATTATTGTAAGATTTTACTCTAACCTGATGAAGGAGCTATACTTTCTCACCTAACGACTTTGTCACATTCATCATTCTCGACCAGAATATTATCCTGTTACCCAAACTATAATCATCACTTCACCAGAGTAATATTATTCCTTACAACTAATGAGCATTAATATTAATTTCTTACCATTTTACATCTAATTCTATATATGTTATAATTGTGATAATCTTTTTAATTAGGAGACATATCATGAGTAAAGTTCGATGTTCAACACGTATCCCGAAGGCTTCTATACTATTATTGATTTTATCATTTTGTATATGTACATTGTTTCTTGGCTGTTCTGATTCAAAAACGAAAGACGGCTTTAAGGTTGCAATGTTACTCCCTTCTTCAATTACAGATGGTGGATGGAATCAGTTAGCCTATGAAGGATTAAAAGCAATCGAAACAGAGCTTGATGCAAAAATAGGGTTTGTAGAAAGTCCAACCCCATCTGAACAAGCAGAACACTTCCGTCATTATGCTGCTGACGGATATGACCTAATTTTTGGACATGGTTATGAATACCAATTTCCAGCATTAAAGGTCGCACCAGACTTTCCTAATACTATTTTTATCACCTCATCTGGTGGTACAACCACAGAGAATATCGCACCTGTTAACTTCAGGATTGAACAACCTGCATACCTAATGGGAATTATGGCAGGAATGATGGCTAAAGAAGGTAAAATTGGGACTATAGGAGGAGAGAATATCAACTCAATCAAGAGTACTTTTATGGCTTTTGAGGCTGGGGCTAAAAGTGTTAATCCAGATATAGATGTACGAAATGTATATGTTGGTAATTGGCACGATGCTGGAAAAGGGAAAGAACTCTGTGTACAGCTAATAAATGAAGGCGTTGACTTCTTATTCCCAAATGCTGATGCTGCCGGTCTTGGCGCATATTATGCAGCAGAGGATGCACTGAAAGAGGGAAATAAAGTATATACATTTGGGGTAAATCGAGATAAGAGTAAGATTTCACCTAATACTGTTCTGGCAAATGGTGTGATAACACCAAAGGCATTTGTTAAAGTCGCCAAAATGGTTAAAGAGGCTAAAAATAACCCAAATAAAGAATTTAAGACGAAACTTCTAACCTTTAACATGATTACCGATGAAGCAATTTCATTTAATTACAACCCTGATATGAAAGATCAGATACCAAAAGATGTAATTGATGCGGTTGCTAAAGCAAAAGCACAAATACTGTCTGGTAAGTTAGAAGTGCCTCAAATCGACTTTACAAACAAAGCAAACGATGAATAGAAAGTAATCAATACCTCAATCGAAAAGACTTGGAATTGCATTACTTTTACCCTGTTAATCAGACGATAATTCCATAGATAATGACATAATAAAGGTTTTGTATGATGACTCTAAAAATGCATATTGATGATGTAGAAGTCACCTTTTCTGAAGGTGAAACTGTGCTTGAAGTCGCACAACGTCATCAAAAAGAAATACCTACATTATGTTACGACAATCGATTGGAACCGTTTGGTGGATGTCGTCTCTGTATCGTAGAATTAGAAGGTGCACGGAATCCTATTGCTTCTTGCACGACTCAAGCTACTGAAGGAATGGTTATTCGTACTGCAACCGATACGATAGAAACATATAGGAAGACACTCCTTGAAATGGTGGCAAGTGAAAATCGTGAAATTGATGTCCATCCATTGCGTGGGTATGCTTCAGACGAATTTGCAAATCTAAGTAATCAGTATCAAGTCGATACATCTCATTTTTCTGGTACAAACTCTGGCACCACTAAGTCAGATGATAATCCTTTTATTCTTAGGGATTATGAACTCTGTATATCCTGCTATCGATGCGTACGGGTTTGTGCGGAACAGGAAGGTGACCATGCCATAAATGTAATGAATCGAGGATTTCATACACAGATTATTACCGAATTTGATGGATTACTAAAGGACTCGGCATGCACATTCTGTGGTCAATGTATCCAAACATGTCCTACTGGTGCGCTTGCGGATAAAAAGGCACTCAGAGCCGTTGAGCATGTAAAAGATTCTGAAATCAATAAAACGCGTACTATTTGTGCATATTGTGGGGTAGGTTGTTCTGTAGATATCTTGACAAATGATGAGAAAATTATAGGGATTCATCCAGCAATGGATGGTCCAGCAAACGAAGGTGCACTCTGTGTAAAAGGTCAGTTCGCTTATGATTTCGTCCAACACTCTGATCGTCTTAAAACACCTCTTATCCGGGGTGAGGACGGAGACCTACACGAATCTACTTGGGAGGAGGCACTGGATAAAGCTGCAGACGGTTTTAAAAAGGTATATGAGGAACACGGGAAGTATAGTATATATGGAATTGCATCTGGGCGCGCACCCAGTGAAGCATCCTATATAATGCAGAAATTCATTCGAGCGGGATTCGGTACAAACTACATAGACAATTGCAGCCGTGCCTGACATGCTCCAACCGTTGCCGGTCTGGCAGCGACAATTGGACGCGGGGCAATGTCTAATCCGTTAGTTGATATGCAAAAACCCGATGTTATATTTTGCATCGGTACAAATATGACAGAATGCCATCCTGTTGCTGCAACTGGACTTAAAAAGGCTATCGCTCGTGGAGCAAAGTTAATTGTAGCTGATCCAAGACGGATAGGATTAGCAGAATTATCTCACCTATATCTACCGTTACGGGTGGGTTCAGATACCGCATTACTTCTCGGTATGGCACATGTCATAGCACGGGAAGGACTAATTAATGAGGATTTCATTCAAGATCGAACAACTGGTTTTGATGATTTCTTTGAACACATTAGCCAATGGACACCGGAATGGGCAGAATCAATCACAGGTGTTCCAGCAAAAGACATTGAAACTGCAGCACTGTGGTATGGAGCAGCGGATAAAGGTGCGATATATTATACACTCGGTATTACTGAGCATATCTGCGGTGTAGAAAATGTACAAAGTCTATGTAACCTCGCGTTGATGACGGGGCATGTTGGACGCGAAGGGACAGGTATCAACCCTATGCGTGGACAGAATAACATTCAAGGCGCCGGAGATTCAGGGGCTTTACCTAATAACTATCCCGGTTTTCAATCGGTCACCGTTCCTAAACATCAGGAGAAGTTTAAGGAAGTCTATGGCAAAGAAATCGACAAAGAGAAAGGGATTACAAAAGTCACAGCATTAGATTTGTGTGGTGATAGTATCCATGCCATGCTTATTGATGGTGAGAATACACTCATATCTGATCCAGACCGCGAACATTGTGAACATGCACTCCGTTCCTTAAAGCATCTCGTCGTCATTGATATATTCCTAACCGAGACAGCAGAACTTGCAGATGTTGTATTACCAGCATCCGCTTGGGGAGAAACTGATGGGGTATGCACAAATACTGAACGACGTGTACAACGGATGCGTGCTGCTGTTACACCACCAGGAGTAGCAAAACCTGATTGGTGGATAATATGTCAGATTGCCTCAAAGGCTTGGATTCAACGGTTTTGACTACAATGCACCAAAAGTAATCTTCAATGAGCTATGTGATCTATCACCAATTTATGCAGGCTTGAATTGGGATAGAATCGATAACGGAGAGTATCAGTGGCCTGTACCACATAAAGATCATCCCGGCACACCAAGATTACACGAAGATTCATTTATCAATGGAAAAGGAATATTTTCTACTGTTAACTATAGAGATCCGGCTGAAACTATCAGTGATGAATTCCCGGTATGGCTTACAACAGGGAGAAGGTTACAATCCTACCATACACGAACCCAAACGGGAAGGTCGCAAGGAATTGACTATCTGTTACCTGAAGAATCTCTCGAAGTGAATCCAAATGACCTGAAAAAATGGAAATTGACAGATGGTGAATGGTGTAGAATGAGGAGTGCAAGAGGGGCTATTGAGATTAAAGTTAAGGCTACTGACCGATCCCCACGCGGTACGGTTTTTGCAAGTTTCAGTTTCTCAGATGTACCTGTAAATGTATTAACAGGATCAGGATACGATCCAATAACACATACCGCAGAGCTAAAAGTATGTCCCGGTAAAAATTGAACCATTATAAGGAGAATATCAATGAAATGGAAATCAAATTGGTTAGAACAAAATGACGATGTTGAAGCATTAAAGGCACAATTAGAATCAGAAGGTTTCGATCCATATCAGTGGTCAGGTCGTCCAGGCGGTGCATACCTTGATTATATCCATACACAGGATGAAGTTGTATGTGTATTATCTGGGACTGCTGAGGCAAAAGTAGAAGATGCTACGGACACCGTCAAACGAGGCGATAGAATTGATGTTCCTGCAAATACATATCATTTCTCTAACTGTCACAAGCACAGAACCATTGGTAGTGTTGACAGGAATGCGTAAAGGAAAATAGTTGTTAGTGAACATTGTATTTTGAGGACACACCCCCGATGTCCAATGTTTCAAGTTCTCACAAGACAGCACCCTACCCTATTAGTAAGCCCGTGGACATGATGGAGGGATGTATCTTTGGGATCTAACTCCTTATCTGTAGAACGCAAGGAAGTATTTTCATGGAAAACAGAAAGCTTTCCTTTAGCCCTGACGACAGTGATATAGCCAAATGGGCACTTCCCGATGGTGCTATCGCTCGGTTGGGACGGGGTAGTATCCGCGATATGGCATTCTCACTGGACGAGCAGTACTTCGCAGTAGCATCAGAAATCGGACTCTGGTTATACGAACTCCCCTACACTATTTCCTATCGCTCTCTGGGATACAGAACGCGGGATGACTGACTCTGTTACATTTTCCCCTGATAATCGTCGGATTGTCACACACACTTTTGCGGGGGATATAAAGATATGGGATATTGAAAGCAGTGTTTGTATAGTCGAAGTAAACGATCACGGCAGGAGCGATATTTCTAAACCTGTCTTCTCTCAAGACGGACAGCGCATTGCATCAATTAGTTTTAGCAGTCATGGGAAAATATACGTTTGGTGTCCACACACTGGAAAACAACTCAGCGAAACTGAAATCCGAGACTCCTATGATATTCATCCATGCCGGTTTTCTCCTGATGCAAGGTTGTTGGTAGGAAAAAAGAGCGAGAGGGATTCTGATCCAGAATCCGTTATTATATGGAATGTCGAGACGGCAGAACGAATCGGTTGTTTCACGGAATACCCCGACGAGATGCAGAACCTCCGCTTTTCACCCGATGGAAGGCAGCTTGCCGCTGGTAGTTCGGATGGTACAATTTGGGTTTGGGATTTAGAAAAAGGACGACTGGAAACGATTCATACTGATTATGGAGATGCCCGGATTTTTCCACATTACTCATCAGAGGGTGGGTTGGTTGCCGCTGCGATTTCTGAACGCAAGGTTGAGGTCTGGAATATAGAACAGAACGAAAAACTTGACGAGTTTGAACATCGAGGGAATAACTGGATTACCTGTTTTTCGAGCAGCGGAAAACAATTAGCAGTCGAAAGCCGTAGTGAAATCAAAATTTGGGCGAAAGCGGAAGGTCCTTCACACGCACTTTCAACCCTTCATGGACATATTCCTACGATGGATACGTTAGTCTTTTCACCTGATGAAAAGACACTTGCCGCCGGATTTTGGCGTGACAATATCCACCTGTGGGACCTCGCAAGTAGACGTTCATACCGACCACACAACGAAAAACTGCCCGGTACTTCACATAACGTTTATCACACTCCCAATGGGAAACTCATTTCTATCAACCAATATGAAGATAAATTAAACGTGTGGGAAGTCGGCAAGAATGAACCAATTGCAGAACTCTTCGGACCGAATGAGGGCTTAAGCCGCGCCAAAGCTTACGCTTCTACAGGGCACAGGATCGCAAACGTGGACAAAAATGGTAACATACACATCTGGGAACGACTACCGATCTTAAATGATATGACAGAAAGCGAAAAATGGAAAAAGCTTACCACGATAATTAATGATGAAGAATTCACTTACCAATCGAGGTTTAATCATACTGGGTTGACATTTAGCCCAGATGGAAAACGACTCGCGAGTATATCAAGGTCCCGGGATTGCAAAGCCTGTTTATGGGATGTTGATTCAGGGGAACAGATTGCTGAACTTCCTTTAACATCTTCGACAAACTTTGAGAAAGACGCTGGGATAGCGTTTTCGCCGAACGGAGACATCATTGCTGGTGGCAAGTCTGGTGAGATCGTATTTTGGGATGCAACAGATGGCAAAATGCTTATGACCCTGTCACAATCCGAAGGAAATGGGCGACCAATTACACTATGTTTTTCACCTTGTGGACATTACTTACTTTCCGGTTCGTGGTGGCAACGGGGTCTACAGAAGGTGCCTATCCGCTTATGGGAGGTCGTAACAGGCAAAAACATTGCCACGTTCTGGGGACACACCACCGATGTTCAGTGCTTCGCATTTTCGCAGGACGGCACCCTATTGGTAAGTGGTGGACATGATGGAGCGATCTACCTTTGGGATTTAACTCCTTATCTGTAGAACACAAGGAGATATTTTGACGGAAAACCAATAAATTAGTAACCCCTGCGTCAGGAAGTACAGACGGAGATGATGTGACAACCTGGGCACTCCCTGAAGGTGCAGTGGCGCGATTGGGATGGCATTACCATTTCGGCATGCATGGCGTTATGCCTATTCTCCGTGTAGTTCCCATCTGGCGTGGGCTGGAGAAGATCGAGAAGAAGGTATTCTGCTGTGGGATCTAAAACGTCAAGAAATACATAGACGTATACCGTTGCAGGAGGAATGTCAAACTGTGCATTCGTTGACATTCTCATCTTGTGGACAATACCTCGCTTATGGTTCTTATTGGGGACAAGGATTAGAGAAGGTGCCCATCTGTTTGTGGGAAGTTGCGACTGGCAAACACATCGTCACTTTTTGGGGGCATGTATCGGACATCCAAGCAGTCGCTTTTTCCCCCCAATAACGAACTTTTAGCAAGCGCGAGTTTCGATGGATCCATTCTTCTCTGGGACCTGAAACCTTACATGTAAAGTGAGTTTGATAAATCAGATTTTTGTATTTGAATCAAGGAATCAACGGTATGAATGCCTTATGGCATTCCCCGGGTATGAATGCTATTTAGCATTCCCCGTGGTTAGGAAACCGCCAAATCAACGGTATGAATGACATTTAGTCATTCCCCGCCTACTGGGTCTATGAGCGTAATATTTTTGTAAAAATGAAGCTCATAGACCTATTATCAAACTCATGTTTACCTATAGTATCTCAAGAAGGTTAACACGATTGAAAACACTTTTGAATGGAACTCGAAAGAAAGCGTTTGCGTACAAAGCGGATTGAAAAAACGTCCTTGATGTGATAATATATGCTCCCATGAGGTGTCCTCCTGAAAAGTGTCAATAACTCTTAGGATGCTATCTCATAAGCAAAAAATCAAGCAACTTTTTGAAACAAAACGCATTTTCATAACACAACACGCTCTTAGGCAACGTCTTTAGTAGTGTGACCATAACTTTGATAAATGTCAGATTACTTATTAACTGAAAGGACACTTATGAACATCGTTGTTGAAATTGGTGATTTTCGCCAAATACAAACTGATGCAGTTATTATACCTATACTTGAGGAAGATCTACACAATGATCTATTCTTAGCTGCTGATTCCGCTTTAGAGGGCAGAATTCAATCGTTATTAAATCTCGGGGACTTTAAAGGAAAGCTTAAGTCCACTGCTGTTCTATATACAAATGGATCAATTAATGCTCCACGGATTATACTAATAGGTCTTGGGAAGTTTTCCGAACTTGACACAGAAAAGGTAAGACAGGTGGCAGGACATACCGCTAAATATGCACGTGACCTTGGTATAACATCAATTGCAGTTCCCATTCCTCCTGAAGCACAAGATGATTGGATACAAGGGGCTGTCGAAGCAAGTCTATTATCTCTATATGAATTTAAACAACACCAAACAGAAGATGATAATGATGAAAATGAAAATAAAAAACTTGAATCACTTACACTTCTTGTTAGTAGTGATATAGAAAAAACATCACTGGACCGTTCTGTTAATCGAGGAAAAACTATAGCGGACGGAACCACACTTGCCAGAGATCTTAGCAATCAACCCAGTAATCATCTAACCCCAACACAACTTGCTGAAAAAGCGGAAGAAGTGGCAGCATCTACTGGACTGAAATGTACTGTTTTTGACAAAGCAACTCTTGAAGAAAAAGGATTCAGAACGCTATTAGCAGTCTCACAAGGAAGTGCAGAAGAACCACGTTTCATTATATTGGAACATACCCCAGAAGGGGATGATAACGAAACAGTTGTTCTCGTTGGCAAAGGTATTACCTTTGATACAGGTGGTATTTCACTCAAATCTGGGAGTGGGATGCATGAAATGAAACACGATATGTCCGGAGCTGCTGCTGTTTTAGGAGCAATGCAAGTAATTGGAAACCTAAAACCGAATGTGAAGGTTATCGGTCTCATTGCCGCATCAGAAAATATGCCCGGGTCAACAGCAATTAAACCTGGGGATGTTGTAACTTCTTATGGTGGAAAAACAATTGAAATCCTAAATACTGATGCAGAAGGACGATTAATATTAGCTGACGCTCTCGGTTGGGCAGCACAGTATGAACCACAAGGGGTTGTTGATTTAGCAACTCTTACAGGCGCAGTAATTACTTGCCTTGGACATATTGCTGCTGGGTGCATTAGGCACAGATGATAAGCTTATGGATAAGCTAAAAAAAGCAGGTGAAAAAACACATGAACGGGTTTGGGAATTACCGTTATGGGATGATTATGATGAAGGTGTAAAGAGTACTATTGCTGATGTAAAGAATATCGGTGATGGCACATCAGGTACGATTGCAGGGGCTGCATTCTTAAAGAAGTTTGCAGTTGGTTATCCGTGGGTTCACCTTGATATTGCTGGCACAGCATGGGGCATGAAAGGTTCTACTTATATTCCTGATTCTGCCTCCGGTTATGGAGTTAGATTGTTAGTACAATTGGTTGAAGATTGGTAAATCAAGAATAACTTACAATAATAGTGTAACCAAATAACATGTGCACACTCCCCGGTAGGAGCGGTTTCCTAACCGCTCCGGATTTGTGCAAATCCTTTTGATTGAAATCCTTCGCTTAATTCTTCTTCGGTGTATCAAGGAATCAATGGTATGAACGCCTTTAGACGGTCCCCGGGTATGAAGTCCATTTAGGCATTCTCGGGAAACCGAACCTAACGTAGTGTGGAAAAAATCATGGCTTACTATAAAAACAAGGGATAGACTAAATGTCTATCCCTTGTTTTTATAACGATATTGATAAATTAACCCTCTGAACGGAGTTGAATTAGTTTATTTACAGCGTGAATATATGCCTTAGCACTGGCTTCTATAATATCTGTACTCGCACCATTTCCTGTAATAACATGTCCATTGTCTTGTACCTTCAACGTAACCTCACCAATAGCATCTTCACCTTCCGTCACAGACCGAATCTGATAATCGATTAAATTCAGTTTGATTTTAACTATCTGACTAATAGCCTTAAAAGGCTGCATCAACAGGACCATCCCCCGTAGATGCATTCTCAACCACACCTTCTTCAGTACGAATTCCAATAGTAGTCGTTGATGCTATCTTAGTTCCGCTGACCACTTGTATATAATCTAATTCAAAGGTTGCTGGAACGGATCGTATTTCATCACTCATAATCGCTTCAAGGTCAGCATCATGTACGGCTTTTTTCTTATCTGCAACCTTTAGAAACCGTTCGTATACTTTTCTCTAATTGATCTTGGTCTATTTCATATCCAAGTTCACTTAAACGGTGTTTTAGGGCATTGCGACCAGACCTCGGACTGAGAATTAACCGACTCTCTTTCCATCCAATTTCTTCTGGATCTATGATTTCGAAGGTTACACGTGATTTGATGATCCCATCTTGGTGAATCCCTGAACTGTGGGCAAATGCATTTTCACCAACAATAGCCTTATTCGGTTGAACTGGAATACCCATTGTCTTACTCACACGTTTACTTATAGGAACTATTTCGGTAGCATTTATGTCGGTATAATATCCTTCATAGTAATCCCTTCGAGTTCGGATTGCCATGACTACTTCCTCTAATGAAGTATTCCCTGCGCGTTCTCCAAGTCCATTTATGGTACATTCAACCTGACGGGCACCATGCTCAACGGCTATCAGACTGTTTGCTACTGCCAATCCCAAGTCATTATGACAATGAACACTGATTATAGCATCATCAATATTCGGCACATTTTCTTTGATACCAGCAATAAGATTCCCAAATTCTGCTGGAACCGTCCAACCAACAGTTTCTGGTATATTAACTACCGACGCTCCGACAGAGATCACTGCCTCTACGACTTCATATAGATAGGTTAATTCAGTCCTACCCGCATCCATAGGAGAAAACTCTACAGTCGCATCTGGATGATCAGTACACAGACTCTTAGCATAAGCGACAGCATCAATAGCCATCTCTAATGTCCTTTCAGGTGTTGTCCGTGTGATCCGTTCCATATGGATGGTTGATGTTCCGACAAAAGTGTGGATTCTGGCACGTGGAGCATCCTGAATTGCTTTCCAGGCAGCAGTAATATCTTTCTCTACAACGCGTGATAATGCACAGATTTCAGGACCTTCTACCTCGTTCGCTATCCTCTGCACAGCATCAAAAATCCCCTGGTGAAGAAATAGGAAAACCAGCTTCAATAATATCAACATTTAACTTAGCAAGATGCTTGGCAATCTCTAACTTCTCTTCAATCCCAAGTGCAGCACCGGGTGTCTGTTCTGCATCACGGAGTGTCGTATCAAAAATATATACCTTTTCCTGATTCGTTTCAAAATCGTCCACGGAATTACCCTCCAAAGTCTAATTAGACCGATTATTATGGATAATGTAAATTCTTACCTATACCTTATATCTCACGACCAACTGCTATCGCAATCGGCTTTAATTCATTCATCAAAGCTTCAAATTGATCAGGGAATAGGGATTGTGCACCATCACCTGTCATTGAATTATCGGGATCATGATGGACTTCAAGTAATAATCCATCTGCACCTGCTGCCACTGAGGCTTTTGTCATATCACATACAAGACTACGGATACCTGTACCATGACTCGGATCAACGACTATCGGAAGATGACTGAGTTCATGTACAACAGGAACGGCATTAAGATCCAGCGTATTCCGTGTATGTGTTTCAAATGTACGGATGCCTCTTTCACATAGAATCACATCTGGATTCCCTTCAGAGAGGATATATTCCGCTGCAAGTAGCCATTCTTCTATTGTTGATGACATCCCTCTTTTCAAAATAACAGGTTTACGCGCACGGCCCACCTCTCTTAGAAGATAGAAATTGGTCATATTCCGCGTACCAAGTTGAAATATGTCTGTTGATTCACCAACGATTTCAACTTCGTGAGGTGTCATGACTTCGGTGACAATACCTAATCCTGTCTCCTCTTTAGCTGCAGCAAGCATTTTTAATGCTTCTTCACCAAATCCTTGGAAACTATACGGACCCGTTCGAGGTTTAAAGGCACCACCCCTAATAAATTCTGCACCAGCCTGTTTAACCTGTTTAGCAATGGTTACAATCTGTTCTGTACTTTCTACAGCACAGGGACCAGCCATAACTGATAACCTTTTGCCACCTATCTTAGTTCCGTTAACACCGATTACGGTGGCTTCATCACGGAACTGACGGCTTGCTAATTTATAAGGTGCGGTAATTGGCATTGTCCTTTCTACACCAGACATCGACTCCATTGGAATATCACCAAGCAATGTCTTATCTCCTATTACACCGATTACGGTGCGTTGTTCTCCAGTTGAAACCTGGGCTTTCAACCCGACACTTTCAATCCTATTGACTATAGCATCAATCTGGTCAGGTGTTGCATCCGATTTGGTAACGATTACCATGGTATTCAATTCCCTCCGCCAAACTCTTAAGGTAATTTGTACTACTTAATTTGTTAAATAAAATAACCCAACATCGATTCTTTATCGACACTGGGTGGTGACAATTGAGTTCAGTTACTCTATATTATATTAGGCTAACAGACAATCACCACCTAACGTCACTGTATAAATAGGGAAATAACCATAGGGTTATAAATAACCCAAGGTAAATAAATAAAGTTGAACGAATCCAACTAAATTCTACAGTTAAGGTGGTAGTGTGTGGACGCTTTTGCATTGAAAACCTATATACTTTATGGAGTTAGCCTGATTTAGTTATTAAATAATAACGAACTTTGCAGAAAATAGTTTAATTAAGAACTAATAATAATATTATAACACACTCTTTTATATTATGTCAAGTTTGGTTTGTATTATCAATTTTACCGTGAATCATGCTATAATAGTAAGCATTCACGTTTATGGACTTACCATAAAACTTCAAGGAAAGAAAGATGAATAACGACTTTATCTCTATCATGGCAGAACGCATAGTCCATGAATTTGACCCACTTCAGATTATTCTCTTCGGTTCACAAGCACGAGGGGATGCTGATCGGTATAGTGACATAGATTTGCTTATCGTTTTTGAAAAGCTTGCAGACAAGGATAAGCGGAAAACGGCTGTTGACATCCGTGTCGCCTTGGCTGATTTACCTGTAGCGAAGGACATCGTTGTGACAACACCAGAAGAAATGGAACAACACCGCACGCGGATCGGATCGGTGCTACGCTATGCCCAACAAGAAGGAAAAATACTTTATGCAAACAACTGAGGTATTTGCAGAAACGGCTCGCTGGCTGCGCTATGCTGGGGAGGACCTAATAACTGCTGAAACGCTTTTACCTCTGTCACATATCCCTCCGCGTCAAGTGTGTTGGCACGCGCAACAAGCCGCTGAAAAGGCTTTAAAGGCGGTATTAATCTTCTTGCAGATCGATTTTCCAAGAACGCATGACCTAAATGTCCTACGGAATTTAGCACCTAATAATTGGCACTTCAAAACCGCGCATCCAAACCTAGCGAAATTAACCGATTGGGTGTCTGATGCCCGTTACCCAGGTAACGTACCAGAACCTACGAAAGCTGAAGCAGTCACGGCTGTTAAACACGCGCGAACTGTTTGGACAGATGCATCTACGGAACTCACAAAACACGGTTTTCATTGTAATTCAATTGTATAGATATTCCTCTTCTAACTGTCCGTTTACGAATACTGTTAGAACCCACACACATTCCATGTTTTATCAGATCTTGATGCTTGATCAAGTACCGTTCAAGCTGCTTTGGTCTTGTATAACCTCTATCCAGAGAAAACAATGCGATGATAACGCTTTTTACCTGCCCGTAGAAGCAAGGCGTCATCATCCAAGAATGTAGAATCAATGATAACATCGATTGATTTATACTGCTTTTCGTTAATATACCCTCCACCTTGCTGAATCAACCGACGCGCTTCACTACGAGATGTGGCTAATCCAACTTCATGAAATAGTTCAATTATAGGTATTCCATCAGTAAGTCTTACCGCGGGGATTTCAGTGGTTGGCATAGCATCAAGATCAACGCCTCCACCACCAAAAGCAGCTTTCGATGATTCTTGTGCTTTTTCCGCTTCAGTAGATCCATGTGCAAGTTTCGTTGCTTCGTAGGCAAGCACTGATTTTGCTTCTCTAATTTCATCATGTTCTAAACTACCAAGACGATTAACTTCATCCATAGGTAAAAAAGTGAAATAAGCTAAGAATCTCTTGACATCCCTATCATCCACATTTATCCAGTATTGATAAAATTCATAAGGAGATGTTTTTTCTGAATCCAGCCAAACTGCCCCACCAGCAGTCTTCCCCATCTTTGCACCAGTCGCAGTTGTTAATAAGGGAAAGGTTAATCCGTAGACTCTTTCTCCCTCTATCCGTCTCACAAGATCAGTCCCTGCAAGGATGTTCCCCCACTGATCATCACCACCAAGTTGCAGAACACAATTGTATTTTCGATATAAATAGAGATAGTCGTATGCTTGAAGTAATTGATAATTGAATTCAAGAAATGATAATCCTAATTCCCGTTCAAGTCTTTGACGATATCCTTCAGCCTTGATCATCTCATTAACTCTGAAATGTTTTCCAATGTCCCTGAGAAAATCAATGTAATTTAGAGAGACTAACCAATCTGCGTTATTTAAAAACCTACCTTCGGTATCATCTAATGTAAGGTAACGCTGTAATTGTGTTAATATCCTGCTTCCATTACTCTCAATTTCCTCAGCGGATATCATAGGTCGCATCTCGGTTTTATCAGTTGGGTCACCAATCAGGGTCGTTCCACCACCGATAATAGCAATAGGATTATGTCCAGCACGTTGTAAATGTGCCATTGCCATTATTGGCACAAGACTCCCTGCATGAAGACTGTCTGCAGTTGGATCAAACCCAACATAATAGGTTATCTGATTCTCCGACAAGACACGAGAAACTAATTCTTCATTTGTACACTGTTGAACAAATCCTCGTTCCTGCAAGGATTCAAAGACATTCGACATGATTCATTCCCTTCTAAGTTTTTCCTATATTAATGGTATCATAGCAATTTATGATTGTCAAATCTTGGATACGGGTGGGGTGTGTAAAGTTTTTGTCACTTGAAGAGTTTAACTTTGGGGTTGTAAAACTGTAGAAAAATGGTATCCTATCTAAATATCATCTATTAAAAAAGAGAGGATACCGAAGTTTAGTTTATCATTAGAAGGTTGTGAAGTCAAAGAAATTGCAGAAGCTACGAAAGTACTGGTTGAAGAAATGAACGATTTAATAGGAAACCTAAAACCGGGTTCTTGTGATTTGATGGAAGCGGAGCAGCGTGTATATGAAGGAGCTCAATCCATTGCCCAAAAGTTGTTAGAGATGTTTGTGAATCAAGAGGCGTCTGCCAAGGAGTCGGAACCTGTTGCGTGTCCAGAGTGTGATCAACCCTCTCATCGTTGGCGTAGAAGAGAACTACAGATTACGACGCTCTGTGGTGTCATCTGTGTTCGTCGTTGGGTGTATTGTTGTGCGTCGAAACATTACCATTAACCGTGGGATATGAGACAGAAGTTGCGAGATAAATACACGCATCGTGTTGCTGAAACGATGTGTCGTTTGTCTGCGCGACATACCTTACGCGTCAATTTAAGCATTAGGTTTTTGGGTGGAAGGGATTCCGAACGCCGATCTTCTCTTCTATGGGAGGGGATTCCGATCCCCGATCCTTCAAGATCTTGTTCCTACCCCTTGGTAGGTTCGATTTACGGGAATGCATAAATGGCATTCATACCGTTGATTCCATGATTTAGTAGGGACGAAATGTTTATAGAAAACACCAAACAAACGCTCTTGAGTCCCGTAGGGACGAAATGTTTATAGAAGTCGTTATCGCCAATATCCTAAGCCGCGGGGAATGCCTAATGAAGATTAATTTTTTAAATCTGTAATTCTAATTCCCCCAGACTTGATATGTATTGAGTCCCGTAGGGACGGAATGTCTATAGCAAAAGTGTATACCCCCATAATTGAGTCCCGGGGAATGCCATAAGGCATTCATACCGTTGATTCGCGGGGCGAAAGGTGTGTAGAAAACGTAAAAACGCAAAACAATAAGCCCCGGTGAATGACTAAATGTCATTCATACCGTTGATTCGCGGGGCGAAAGGTGTATTCCCTAAATTGACGCCTATAATGATCTGGTAATGTGAACATACTAAGTAAAAATGGTATAAGTTATATAGTTGGTTGGAACGTATAAGTTTCAGCCAACTTTTTTATATCCACTCCGGCGTTATTCGCAGTTGTAACAAGGCAAGTGCTACCATGTGGAGAGAATTGAAAATAGGTGATGGCATAAAAAACACATGATCCATGTTTTCTATATTCCACCTGAGATGTTCAAGCTATTGGATGAGGAATTGGGAGTTCGTAGGTGTCGGTTCACAAGTCAGCATGAAGATACCTACGATTTTGATTAACTATTTGGAATATGCTACAATATAAATTGTCAACAATCAAAGATAAGAGTATTTACGATGTTAAATATACGGGTCATATTATCGAGGGTTTTCGGGGTTATCTGTATTATTTCCATCACGACACTATATCCTCTATATTTTACAACAAGTCTTCAATGGAATCAACTCCCAACACGGCGTAATGAACTCCATTGATCTATCGTCTATAAATGACATACAGGACCAACAAGTGAGTCGCGGAAATGCCATCACTGAAGAATGTGAGTTTTTTCTCGCAATCAGTAAAAATAGTATCTACACAGCACTTTACAATAGGGAATTATAGGGAGACATATTATGGCGGGGAATAGGTCTCTGCACGCTGCGAATAAAGCAAAGCAGGATGAATTTTACACACAACTCTCAGACATTGAGAAAGAGCTAAAGCATTACAGGAAACTTTTTCGCGGCAAGACTGTTTACTGCAATTGCGACGATCCCACCATCAGCAATTTCTTTCGCTACTTTGAGTTGAATTTCGCGAAACTTGGACTCAAAAAACTGATCACAACCTGCTACAAGAATCAGCAGATAGACCTATTCAGTAAACACGACATGGAAGCTGCTGCCGGACTTGAGTATGGCGGGAATGGAACAGAACCCACCAAATTTCAACTTAAGGGAGACGGCGATTTCAGGAGCCATGAATGTATTGAGTTGCTTAAACAGGCAGACATTGTGGTTACAAATCCGCCGTTTTCATTGTTCAGGGAGTATATCGCGCAACTGGTTGAATACGACAAGAAATTCCTCGTCATCGGCAACATGAACGCGATAACGTACAAGGAGATATTTCCGCTTATCAGGGATACCAAGCTTTGGCTTGGTTACGGTCCTGCTGGGAGCGACATGCTTTTTGATGTGCCTGAAGACTATGCGAGAGAATTGGTTAGAAACAAGAAGGAGGGCAGTGCCTACCGACTGGTGGATGGTGTCGTCAAGGGCAGATTGGGGAACGCTGCTTGGTTCACAAACCTCGACCACGAGAAGCGAAATGAAGAATTGGTTTTGTTCAAAAGATATTCGCCAGAGGAATACCCGAAGTACGATAATTACGATGCTATCAACGTGAATAAAACGGATCATATCCCCGTAGATTATGCTGGAGAAATGGGTGTGCCGATTACCTTTTTGGACAAACACAACCCTGATCAATTCCAGATAATTCGATTTAGAAAAGGAAACGACGATAAGGATTTGAGCATAAACGGCAAATGTCCCTATTTCAGAATCGTTATCCAGAACAAAAGGATATAGCAATGAAAATAGAGTTGTTAGACCTCACAGTGAAAGAACTTGTCGAGGATTACTACGACGATGGCGAAGACGGCGTGACCGGGTACGGTGGTAAACTGGATATACGACCACCATTTCAACGTGGGTTTATCTACAAAGAAAAGAAACGCAATGCTGTCATTGACTCCATCCTGAAAGGATTTCCATTGAACGTGATGTACTGGGCAGACCGAGAAGACGGTACCTTCGAGATCATTGACGGACAGCAGCGCACAATCTCCATTGCACAGTATGTAGATGGGGATTTTTCGTTCAATGATCTATACTTCCACAATCTCCCATCAGATAAAAAAGAATTGATATTAGATTACAAGTTAATGGTCTACGTCTGTACTGGAACTGAAAGCGAAAAGTTGGAGTGGTTCAAAACGGTCAACATAGCGGGAGAGAAGTTGACTAATCAAGAGTTGCTTAACGCCGTTTACGCCGGAACCTGGTTGTCAGACGCCAAGCGATATTTTAGTCGGACCGGTTGCGCTGCATACCAAATCGGCAATGCCTATGTCAATGGAACACCAATCCGACAACACTATTTGGAGACAGCAATTAAGTGGATCAGCAAAGACGCAATTGAAGACTACATGGGGACACATCAGCACGACGAAAACGCGTTACACTTATGGGAGTATTTTCAATCAGTGATCGATTGGATTGAATCCACTTTCACAAACACAAGACCAGCCATGAAGGGTGTAGATTGGGGTTCGCTCCACAACGAATTTAAAGATGCTGACCTTGATGCTGATGAGATTGAGCAGGAAACCGCCCGTCTTACAGATGACGATGATGTGACACGGAATGCGGGTATATACCCGTACATTCTGACTCGCGAGGAGAAGCACCTGAACATACGCGCCTTTTCAAACAGCATGAAGCAAAAGGTATACGAAAAACAGTCCGGCATTTGTGTTATCTGTGCCGACGAATTCACAATCAAAGAGATGGAAGCAGACCACATCACACCCTGGTCCGAGGGAGGCAAGACCAGCGAAGATAATTGCCAAATGCTTTGTAAAAAGTGTAACAGGGAGAAGTCCGCACGATAATCAGACCGCCCCTATTCCCAAGTCAAACAAATGTAAAGGAATCGATAACCACATAGAAAATTTACAATTCTTATGCACCTCTTGTAACTCAAAGAAAGGAACAGGAACACAAGAGGAATTGATACAAAAACTCAAAGAAGAGAAGATAATTTCTGTGCAGTAAATCAATTTATTTCAAGCCAAAGTCGCTTATTGCTAAGATTTAACAAATTAAGGAGTATTCCATAATGGAAACTTTTATAGATGATAAGAGTAAAATCCCACCATGCTTAGAATGTTGCGAAAAAACCATATTGTGGAGATACATGTCGTTTTCATCTTTATGTGAAATTTTGATGTATAACTATATTCCATTAATCCGATCTGATTTATTTGAAGATAAATCGGAAGGTGTTATTTTTAGAGAAGTTATAAGAAAAATGGGTAATACAAATCCAGCAGGTTTAGATTATGCAATAGAATGTTATAAAGAATCTACATATATATCTTCATGGCATATATCAGAACATGAAAGTGCTGCAATGTGGGATAAATATACACATGGTAAAGACGGTGTTGCTATAAAAACTAATGCAATGAAGTTAATACATTCTATAGACAATTCAGAATATGAAAACTCAGCACGTAAAATTAAGGAAGTTATATACACTGATGAAAATCCGTCAGAATTTAGTATGGATGAAGATTTATTAGAGGAATATTACTATATATTTTTCTTCTATAAAATGAAAGATTTTGAATATGAAAAAGAAGTTAGAATATTAATATCACTTTTCCATAATCCACATTCTCTTGCACCTCTTAATTCAGAACAAGTTTATAATACAAAAAATCACATGGACGATCTTTTTAAAAATAATCCAGCATTAAAAAACTCATATAAAAATAAAAAAACACACAATATGTATATTGATTCATCATTAAATCTTATAGACGAAATTGTATTATCTCCTTATTCACATAAAGTTTTTAACGATATTGTAAAACAATTTCTTAAGTTATTAGGCATTGAAAATAGAATAAAGGTGTCTCAATCATGTCGTAGTCAATGGGTTTGACAAACAATTGATTTATGCAATCATCTTTCACAGGTAAAATCGTAAAATCAAATTAATCAATCTCAACATAACTTATTACATAATGAATTATCATAAGGAGTGACGTGATTTGGTTGGCGAAAGGAATGTTTCTTATGGTAAAATATAATGTATACTAAAACATTGTTAAAAAGGATTTAATATAATATGAATACACGAAAAGAGAGTCAAGAACTCATTGAAAAAAACCAGATGAAAATGGATATGCAAATCTTATTAGAATCAATTAATGAAACTACAAACTATGACTTGAGTATGATAGAGGATGAAACAGAACCACCAGTATTTGTTATTTCTTTAAAATATAAAGCATATCCAAACAACAAGCACAGATTCATTCACAGAATAACAAACTTAGAAGCAGAATGCTTAGTTAAAAACATATTTGAAAATTTAAAAGAAATTCAAGGAAAAGAATTTATACTGAAAGACAACTATAGTCTGTCTAATCCGAATAATGTCAATCATCGATCCTATGGATCATCAAGAAACAATATCAGAATGCAAGAACATTATTCCAGTCCCATAATGGATTTGTATAAAGAAATATACGCTGAAATTAGATTTTCAGAAGGAAAAGGATATATGTAAACCTATTCTGCTGCCCAATTTCTCTCAAGAAAATCTTCTGTTGCATTTATTCTTATATCCACTCACAACTGGGTACTTCTTGAGGAGTAGCACCTACTCTAAATTGGCTTTCTACCAAGCCGAGAACACAAAAATCTGCCCAACATTATCTATTTATTGTTATTACTATTATTCTCATATATTTTCAAAGAGCCTTCAATGATCATTAACTCTCTAATTAAGAAATTAATAACATCAGATTCATCTTCTGTTTCAAGTTGGTTATTAAAGAACACTTCTATACCTTTTACCTTATTTAACTCGTTTACAGCGATTATTATGTCACTATAGGCAGCAATGAGTAATTCTGGAGTGACCTGTTGTTGAGTCCACGAGAAGTCAGAGTCATTATGTTCTAATTGTTTGTCGCGAAGATATTTTATGTCATGGTATTTACCAGAATTAAAGTTTAAGTTAGTGTTCAGATTATCTAATTCAGGTATATTATATTCTTTGGTAAACTTCTTTAGCGATATAGGAGAATGTTGACTATCCATAATTGAGCAGATAAGTGTTATGGATTGTTCAAAACTTTGTCTTTTTCGTAGTAGCCACAGATGAAGTCCTGAATATTGAAGTAAAGTGCAGATTGATATTGTGAGTCCAAACCGAAATTCATTAAAATCCATTTTATTTAATGGATAGTCTGTTTTTAACATAGCCATAATCCGTATATGATTTCCTAAATCTACTATTTTTTCGTATAAACGGTGATAAGCCTCCCAATCTGATTTTGTTTCAGGGTAGTTTTTAAGATATGATTTTAGAAATATTTCCCTATCTACATCTATGTTTAGAAGATATAGTTTTGAAACTTCTAAATGGCAATTAGCAATATCTAACGGATTTCTGTATACTTCTGTGTATGTGTCGTTTGCGTTTTTATGGACAAGTATCCATATGCCATTACAATCACAAGTATAATAGCATTGTCGAAATACACTGATCTTCTTGTTATCTAAATAGAAATCTTCATGATAATGTTCTACAGCGTTTAGATCTACTTGACAGTAGTCGCATTCTTTTGTATCAATATTCAACGTGTCTTGATATGGAATAGCTTCTTTTTTACATTTATCTTGTGGTATTTCAATGAAAAGATCGGAATGATTTGGCATCTTCAATTTCCTTCATAATTCAATTTCCTTCATAATAGGTGTGATAAATCCTTTATTCCTGAACTATATCATTATAAGACATTATAAAAAGCAATGCTTGGTCAATGTGTCGGCTGTTTATCTTTTAGCCACTCAAACCAGCACATCTTTGAGAAGTAGAACCAGCCCCAAATTGACTTCCTACCAAGCAGAAAACCCACTTGATTTTAGATGACCTGGACGTTATCCCCATAGGTAGTAGATTCTGTGTCCAATCTTCTGCCCCTTTTTCGTATATTAGGATGAAGGTTTTGCGGGTTTGTGTCCTGTCTTTCAATCATCTTTGTTGGGAGATGATTTCTTTCGAGAATTAGGGAATTTACACAGTCTTACATCATAATAATCTTTTAGAAATTCAGATATTGTATCAAAATATTCTGGTGGAGTGACACGTTCTGTGAGATGGAATAATTCTCTTCCAACAGAGGTTAAAGCGTAACCTGCTATTCTGATGTCTTTAATATCTTCTTCTTCAAATGGAGTATGTGGAGTTGGCAATGTAACTATCCAGAGTTCGTTATTAAACAAAATACAATTGTAGTACATAAGAGATGAGTTCTCAATTAGACGAAAATCTTTTAATAACTGAATTTCCTTGAAACCAAAGCCGTATTCTTCATATATAGAATCAGATCTATCGTTAAATTTCTCTAATATTGATGGGTGAATGGGTTTAATAGTGCCGGCGTCTGATATATCACCTGTTAGAAAAGGCATTCTTACATCTATAATATTGAAATAAGAATCTGATTGAAGAAATTCATCGGGATCTTCTAAATAAACAATGCATAATGAACAAAACTTATTGAATAACTGAACTACAGCTTGGTCCATATTTGCTAAGGTTGTTAGTGCGAATAATGAGAACGCACCTGGTTTTCTGATTTCACCTGCCAACACTTTGCTAAATAGTTCTTGAGCTTCTTCTGAATCCTTTTTACACGCCACTTCTCTGAATTGATTTAACCAATCATCGGTAATATCCTCAACGTTACTATTATCTTCATACTTGTCTTGTGGAGTATCCTGTATAATCTTCTTACTTCTACCAAATATCTTATCAATGATGGTTTGTTCCCTAACTATTTTTTCTCCGTATTTAGCTACTGCCCTTTTAGCGTATTCTTCTGGAACGACTATTTGATCCACTATTTGCCGAGTGACCTCATTTATAATTGCTACATTTCCATCAGCTATTGCGTTTTGCACCTCGTTTAGCCGGTCAATAGCACCTGTGGTCAACTTGTCACTTGCCTTAGATAGATTCTTTCCAACTCCGCCTGTTAAGTTATCAATGAGTGGCTTTAACATTTCGTCCATTCGTACTAAATCCTTTCACAATTTACCTGCGATTTTTGTATTGGGGAGGGGCGCGTTGTATTAAGTCTAACAATGTGCAACCCTCTTTGTCAAGGTTTCGGTGTTGTCGGACAGGGTTTTTTAGTTTTAGATATTTTGGTTAGATTTCACCACATGGGTAATTTGTCTATAGCAGCAGTAGAACCAGAACAATAAGGAAGCGATACTCATTAGCGTCAATCCCCGCGCCTAAAGAGTCAAGAATTGGAATCCCTCCTACAGAAGAGGAGAAGATCGCGGATCACAATCTCCTCCTACAAAAGACCCGGGAATTGCCACAACAAATCAACGACTTAGCAATTGGCTATCCTTGAGATATTTATAGAGATCACTGTCTGTTGTAAGAATAAGTTTTGTACTGGCACCACTGGTTTTCCGATATGTTTCCAAAGTCTGTAGGAAAGCAAAAAACTCTGGATCTTGTCCGTGTGCATCAGCATATATTTGGATTGCTTGAGCATCAGCATCCCCTTTAATCTGTTCTGCCTCTTTATACGCCTCTGACTGAATACGCTCTAATTCTTTCTGTTTCTGTCCCATGATATTAGCAGCTTCACCTTCACCTTCTGATTTATACTTCTCCGAAATACGTTGACGTTCAGATATCATACGATCAAAAACTTTCTGTCTAACTTCATCAACATAGTTAATCCTTTTTACCTGTACATCAACAAGTTCAATACCGAACTGCGGAACAACCTCCTGAGCCTTTTCACGTATCCTGCGTGTAATCTCTTCTCTACCAATCTGAATCTCTTCTAATGCTTCCTTTGTTTGTCCCTCTTCTTCTTCAAGAACTTCAAAATCTTGTTCTAATATTCGATTTGAATTTCTGACAACTTCAATTAGCAATTGTGCTGTAACTAAATCGCGTGCAGCCGAATCAATGATGTCATCTAAACGTGACTGTGCCAACATTTCTGTGCCAAGTGCTTCATAGAATTTGAGAGGGTCTTTAATACGCCAACGTGCAGTTGTATCAAGCCATATAAACTTTTTATCTTTTGTGGGAATTTGGTTGGGTGAACCGTCCCATTCAAGTATACGTTTTTCAAAACGATGTACCTGTTGGATAAATGGGGTTTTTAGTTTTAATCCAGCCGTAACTGCGGGATCTCCTACTGGACGACCAAATTCAGTTATAACAACCTGTTCACCTTCTTTTACAATATAAAACATACTGGAAGAAAGTATAATTCCCAAAATAATAACGATAATCAATGGTATAAGAATCTTTAACTTCATCAGAAAACTCCTTGTCAAGACGTCGTTTATAGATATTTATTCTTTAAGTTGTAGAATGGGAATAGGTGTATTAGCTTTACCGTCAATAACATAGATCTCTTTGACTTGAGGTAAGACATCCTGCATAGTTTCGAGATAGAGCCGTTGCCGTGTTACCTCTTTGGCTTTTTGATATTCCCCTCGTATAGCCTTAAATCTATCTGCATCCCCTTGTGCTTGATTAACACGTTTCAGAGCGTATCCTTGTGCCTCTGAAATCTGTTGTAACGCCAACCCTTTGGACTTCGGAACAGATTGATTATAATCACGCCATGCTTCGTTGATTAAACGTTCCTTTTCCTGTTTTGCCTCATTGACAGCATTAAATGCAGACTTCACTTTTTCCGGTGGATTCACATCCTGTAATGTCACATTTGCAACATCCAATCCGGTATCATACAGATCAAGAAGTTTTTGTAAATATTGTTCTACCTCTGCTGCAATTTCAATACGTCCGATAGTCAATACTTCTGTTACTGTACGGTTCCCGATAACGCGACTCATCACGGATTCTGATAGATCTCGTAATGCTTGTCTCGGATTCCTAACAGAAAACAGA
The DNA here is from genome assembly GCA_965205025.1 of Candidatus Poribacteria bacterium. GTDB lineage: Bacteria > Poribacteria > WGA-4E > WGA-4E > WGA-3G > MSPOR6. The sequence continues at coordinate 174,699 of CBDBFU010000003.1, read as the reverse complement.
TATTTCTGTGGATCATTTATCTTGTACTGAATAACCCATTCAACATCCGCGATGTTAAGATCCCCTGTCAATAGTAAAGATTCAGTACTATAATCTCTTGTATCATACTGTGTGCGGATCCCTGCTTTGAGTGTCCTAAACCCAAACTCCTCTTTAAATACCTTTCTAACTTGTACATTAATGGCATTTTCAATACCGAGTGGTAATTTAAAATGGAGTCCCGGTTCTGCTTGCCTGACAGCCTTTCCGAACATTAAAACAACTGCCACCTCATCAGCTTCAACCGTATAAAAACTTGTGGCTAAACATATTAATATAAGCACACCGAGAATCACAAATAATATCCTTTTTGGGGTAATCAACCGTATAAGATCTTGTGGTTCCATGTTATTTCTCCCATTACTATCTATCAATGTTTTCAAATTATTAATATTCATATTTCATACCTAACTAACTTACGTGCAGCTTCAACAATCTGCGGCACATCCGGAATCACAAAGTTTTCCATCACAGGAGCAAAAGGCACAGGTACAGGGGCTGCAGCTACACGTTCAATTGGGGCATCAAGATAATCAAAAACTTCGCGCACCACCAATGCGGCAATTTCAGCCCCAAATCCTGCCCTTCCAACCGCTTCATGTGCAATAAGCAGACGATTTGTTTTCATAACAGACTCAAATATAGTTTCCTTATCGAGTGGCATCAAAGTTCTGGGGTCAACAATCTCCGCTGAAATACCGTCCACAGCAAGTTCATCTGCCGCTTCGAGTGCTTTTAATACCATTCGTGATGTTGCTAATATAGTTATATCCTCACCTTCACGTTTTACATCCGCTTCCGCTAAAGGTATCGTATATTCCTCATCAGGAATCTCTCCCTCTTCAGTATAAAGTAGTTTATGTTCAATAAACATGATTGGATTGTCGTTACGAATGGCAGTTTTGAGTAATCCTTTTGCATCATAAGGAGTTGCTGGCATCACAACAAGAAGTCCTGGAATATGAACAAACCAGGCTTCAAGACTTTGTGCATGTTGGGCAGCGGAAGACCTTCCTGCACCACCTTGTGTACGAATAACAAGAGGTACATCTAACTGTCCACCCACCATGTAACGTATTTTTGCAACTTGGTTAACAATCTGATCCATACCAACTGCTGTAAAGTCAATATACATGAGTTCTGCTACAGGTCGCATACCCGTAACAGCAGCCCCAAGGGCAGTGCCGATGATTGCTGCCTCAGAAATAGGGGTGTTACGGATACGATCTTTACCAAATTGCTTAAAGAGACCATCCGTAACTTTATATGCACCACCATATTCAGCAATATCTTCCCCCATGAGAAAGACAGCATCATCACGCTCCATCTCTTCAACTAAAGCCTCTTTAAGCGCATCACGATATGTGATTGTCCTCATATTTCTTAGATTCCTTTCAAGTATTGTCCCAAATTTCTATTAGACTTTTTCGATTTTCTCCCAGTTAAAACTAAATGAGGGGTGTGAATAATTATTTACAATAGTTTGGACAATTTCTGTTAGGTACATGCACAGTTTTCAAAGTATTCTCATTTTCTCAAAGTTTTCCCTATAAACCTAACTAAAAAAATAAACTTACTTGTCCTAAGGGTAGCCCCAGCGGGGCGAAATGTTTGTAGAAACTCAATACTTCCCTAAGGACCAAGCCCCAGAGGGGCGAAATGTGTATCGCTTAAAACTGTCCAAAATATAGTTAAATAATCAACCAAGTATTATCTTCAAAACTCACAGCAGGATTTGCTTTACCGCGTATTTGAGGAGCGTTCCCATCGGTTATAAAAGTATTATTGTAGAAACGAATATTATGTATTCCCTCGCTTACACAGTCAACAGCAGCAGGATTCCCATTTACAGATTCACTTGTAATAACTTTATTCTGATAGATTGTCGTGTTTTGTATACCACCATTTGCCCCAGTAGACCAGAAGTGAATACCACCGTAAGTATTCTTTCTTCCGTCATTCTCACTCAGATTATAGCGGATCACGTTACTGTGAAATGCTCTTGCACCCTCAAATTGTGCTAATAAGAATCCTGCACCCTCGTTATCGTGAGAGTAATTGTATTGAACAATTGAGTTACGCACACCACCATCAAGGTCAAAACCACCACCATCTTTACCACTATCGGTTCGATTGTGATGCGATTCATTACATTGTATAAGGACACGATTAGAATCCCACGTCCATATACCAACGGGTCCACCTTCCTCAGAACTGTTTAACCTCCCGTTTTCATATGCCTGACAATATTCAATAGTCCCTACATCTACCTGTGCAAGTACAATACCGTTCCCCGTATGTGATTTTTTACCTTGAAGTCCTTCGTTTTGGTAAACCTGACAGAAACCTATATAAACGTCCTGATGAGAATATCCTTCATTTTCTGGATTCCATACACCATAACACTTAATACCAGCATCCCCATTATCATGGACATTAGCATGAGTTATCTTCACATTGCTAAATCCGCACCATGTACCATCAATAGGTTCTGTAGCGATGCCAATTCCAGAATGTTTAAAACCACTTACCTCAACCTTTTCAATTCGTATATTTTTGAGTATTTTATGTTCCGGAAGTGTATTGACAAACCTAATTCCGGATCCATGATTACGATCTGTTCCGTCCCCGATAAAGTTGAGATCAATTATATGAACGCCATTAGTATTGCTACAAAGAAAACCTGAACCGTTACCAGCATCAATCGTTGCTCTACCTTCACCGTAAGACCTGAAGATTATTGGTTTATCTAAACATTCACTATCTAATCCAGATACGATAAGATTTCCTTTGAACGTCTGTTGTGCCTGAAACCAAACAGAATCACCAGCATTTAATTGTGTGCTATTTATCCTGTCAATACTACACCACGGGTGTTTGATGGAAATACCTGTGTTGGAATCGTTACCGATTTGACTAATATAGTAATCCATTCACAGACACTTATCGGACACTAATAAACCGACTGCATTAATGTTATATCAAACTCAATGTTTCTGTTTATAATTTCAGGATTAACCCATCGTCTCTCATCAATTCAATTGTACGTACAAATGCATCGACAGTTTTTGCTATATCCGCACCTGAATGTGCAGCAGTTGTCATACCACCATTGCATGCCAAGTCAATACCGTTGAGCAACAAACCACATCGTAGTGAAGTAAGTAATTCTGAATCGCTATTCTCCTTTAGTTTACGATAGTCCCATGTATACGGATCAAAATCCATAGCACGTATATCATTCTCCCCATGTCCCACGAGAATTCGAATTCCAGAGAATTCTCCGTATATAACCCAGTCTAATTTATATGAATCAATTACCTGATTGAGTTCATCACGAAGTTTCTGCCCCATAAGGTTTGCTTGTTCATGAGGTTTTCCGGTTTTGACAATCTTTAGCATTGCAATACCTGCAGATGCTGAGATCGGATTTGCATTAAATGTCCCGGGATGTGGCATTTTCAGTCCATCTTCTTCCGCGTCCATTGAAATCAGTTCTAAGATCTCTTTCTTACCAACAAGTGCCCCACCAGGAAGACCACCCGCCACAATCTTGGCAAGTGTTGTGAGATCAGGTATCACATTGTAGTATCCTTGCGCCCCACCAGGAGAAACGCGAAATCCGGTGATGACTTCATCAAAAATCAGCACCACTCCATAATCAAGTGTCAGTTCCCGTAGTTGCTTTAAAAACTCACCATTTGTAGGAATCGTACCGAAAGATGCTCCAGTCGGTTCAAGAATAACACATGCAATATCTTCATCTGTCTTCAATAATTGCTCAACAGCATCAATATCGTTCGGTGGAGATAGGATAGTGGTATCGAGTATCTCTTGTGGAACACCAGGGATTGGGGCATTATACGGTTTATGTGCACCCATAATTAGACTATCGTGCCATCCATGGAAATGTCCTTCAAACTTCAACACCTTATTCTTTTGCGTATAAGTTCGAGCAAGCCGAATTGCCATGAGTGTTGCTTCCGTACCAGAACTAACAAATCTGACCCGTTCAGCTGAAGGTATCAGTTGTGTTATAAGATTTCCCCATTCTAACTCAAGCGGATGACATGCACCATAATGTGTGCCGCGATGCATCTGTGCTGTTACCGCATCAACGATTTCAGGAGGATTATGACCAAGGAGTAATGCTCCGTGTCCTGCCCAATAATCAATGAAAGACTGATCATCAAGTCCATATTTCTGAGCACCTTCAGCATGTGTGATATAGATTGGAAATGGAGACATATGACGGCTATCATGCGTTACACCATCGGGAAAGAGTTTATTTGCTGCCTCCGCCAATTCTCTATCTTTTGCAAAGGTTTTCTGATAAAGTTCCAATATAGTCGGCATAATTCCTCTATATGGTTTGTGTTCCAAAGCAACACAATTTAGTCATCATTTTAGTACGGCTACACGAAGTTTTCAAAAAGATGTTGCATTAAAGGTATTTCCTAATAGATTTGCGTAAGTTAGGATTATATCACATGAGATTGATTATATCAATCAAAACGCTTAACAAAGGTATGTAAAGTTTATGACATAAACAAGCATTTAATGAAACGGATCAAACATTTTTAATAAATTATAAAAAAATTATGAAGAAAACACACATCTCTAACAACTAACATACATATATCACAAAAAGGATAAAAGATTATAGGTTAGAACACAAACTAAAAACTATAAACTCATAACTAAAAACTAATGACTATCTATAAAAACGATCCTAATTACAAAGTTTCATATACGTCAAAAAAGCATACCTTTTTAACCGTTGGAAATCACAAAATCAGAAAGGACAACAAGAACACAAAATCACACATTTTAGAAATTCTTATAAATCAAGTTAAAAGTGGAGTAAAGTCAGTCTATGACAGGGAGTACAGAGGTAATTTACACCATTTTCAATGTCACACCGTGTGACAAAAAGTGTAACTTTTTTCATTTTTTCAACGCATAGAGTGATGCAACAACAACACAAGCTACTGTCTGAGTATTTAGGATTAAATGGCTGTTTTTAGACCTTATTTATTGTCTGTATATTAGGATTAACCCAAGTTGCTGCTAACGGATTTTGATCGTTTCAACACAGATTTTCAGACACTTTCCTTACCCCAGAGGGGTGATATGTCTATAGAAAAAGGCATATCAACATACTGCACTCCAGCGGAGTGCTATGTTATACCAATTCTAATAAATAATATGCTATAACATAGATTTTATGGAATTGATTATTATTGGAAACTATCTCCATGTCGCGACCTCCCGGTCGCGACATGGAGATTGACCTTGCAGAATCTCCATAATCAATGCAACAGTATATTTTAGAAATGGTATAAGTAAATAGGTAGCAACTTGGGTTAGGATTGCTATAGTTTGGACAATTGAAACCAAAGAAGCATTTAATATACACTTGAGTTATGCAATAGTTAACGTATGTGATTCACGGAGAATTGGTATGTTAAAATTATAAACCCTTATAGAATAAGGCTTCGTAAAATTGCTCCGTGAAGGTTTCCGTGAAAGTGCGACCATTTCAAGACGACAAAAATTAACACTTTAGCCATACACAAAAACAGCGTGAATTAATGCCAAGAACTTACACACCATCAGCAATAAGAAAATTTGATATACCCTTTGAAATGTGGTATAATTAACCGACGTTAAACAATTTAGAATAGATGCTATCTCAAAGATAGAACATTATGATAATTTCATTCTCTGCTCCATAATCTATTCAGTGGAGCCGTGAGTCCAAAGAGAGGATATACATTGAACCATTACGAACTCATGCTTATCATTACGCCTGACCATGAGGAAAATGAAGCAGATGCACTTATTGAAAATGTCAAAGGCATTATAGAACAACAAGCAACTCTTATCCATACAGATGTATGGGGAAAAAGACGACTTGCTTATCCAATTCGTAAACATACAGAAGGCTATTATGTGGTGTATGTATTTGAATGTGCCCCCAGTTTTATCGCACAAATAAACCAAGCACTTCGTGTAATTGAAGCAATCCTTAGGCACATGATTGTGCTCTTTGAAGAAGACATCGAAAAATTAAAAGAAGCCCCACCTGAAACAGAAACGACAGTCGTACCAAGTGTTAATACTATAGAAGACACTGCAGAACCTGTATATTCAGAACAACCACCAGTAGATTCAGAACAACCAGATGAAGATATCTCACCTATAGAAGAAATATCTGAATCTGATGAAGATTCCACCGAACCGGAAGAAGTGTCACAAGACTCGGATGAAGAAGCTGCCGAACCTGAATAATTAAACATCATTCCAACCTGCGAAGCAAGCCGATATATCCAGAAACCTTATGTTTTACAGTATTTAAGAGGATATTATCCAATATTCGCAATTAACTAATTAAGGAGCAAGTCATGGCAAGTTATAACAGAGTAATTCTAATGGGTAACCTTACCCGTGACCCCGAGATGAAGTATCTACCAAGTGGAACTGCAGTCACAAACTTTGGAATCGCAATGAACGAACGATACACTGACCGACAAACCGGTGAGCAGAAAGAAAACCCCGTTTTCGTTGAAGTGGCTGCATGGGGTAGGCAAGGCGAAGTTGTGAATGAATATTTGAGTAAAGGAAGTCCTGTTTTTCTTGAAGGATCACTTAAATTCGATTCTTGGGAAGCGGAAGATGGAACAAAACGAAGCAGACTTTCTGTTACGGCTTTTCGTATTCAATTAATTGGTGGAAGACGTGATGGTGATGAAGGCGGCAGTTATTCCGATGATGCATCTTCTGGAGCACCCATGGAACCGTCAGGTGGACAAACATCTTCACCATCTGAAGGTGGAAATGATTCATCAACTGAAGACGATATCCCATTCTAAATATAACGCGTTGGGTTAGATAACTTTTAGGAACCAATCGTTTCACAAGAATAAAGGTTTATTTGAATATCTTTCATCAGTTAAACCGTTCTTTATTACCGGGAATGTCTAAATGGCATTCATACCGTTGATTTGGTAGGGACGAAATGTTTATAGAAAAACTATTACACACATCTCTTGAGTCCCGTAGGGACGAAATGTCTATAGAAAACGTGTTGTCCACTATCTTGAGTCCTGTAGGGACGAAATGTCTATATTTTATAGCCTTTTTGAATGAAACAATTTTTCAATATATCATATTCCAATTGTACTACGGACTATTATCTGGTAATGTGAACATACTAAGTAAAAATGGTATTATGTCCGAAGGAGAAATACATGTCATATCGTCGTAGATCTCGGTATAGTAAACTCGAATCCGTAAATTACAAAGATATTGAAACCCTAAGAAAATTTGTCAACGAACGTGGAAAAATAGTAAGCCGTCGAGTCTCAGGACTCTCAGCGAAGCAACAGCGGATGGTAACTCGTGCTGTGAAACGTGCGCGTAACATGGCATTATTACCATTCACGCGGTAAACATAATTAATCACTGAGCGATGCAATTATGTGTTTTAAGACAATACATTAGTTGTATTATGAGAATTGCACGCCAATGGGATGGAAAAATGGAAGTCATACTAAAAAGAACTATTGATGGACTTGGGATACCAGGTGATGTCGTAAGAGTCGCTGATGGATATGCAAGAAATTATCTTCTTCCTATGGATTATGCCGTACATGCGACAGAACGAAATCAACGACATTTTGAACATCAGAAACGAATTATCGATCAACAAGAAACTAAAGACAGAGAATACGCCCGTGAGATTGCTGCCCAGATTGTTGGGGTCACATGTCATCTAACGCGCCGCGCAGGAGAAAATGACCGTTTATTTGGTTCTGTCACCCCAGCGGATATTGTAGAATCTTTACGCGAAGCAGCAAACCTTGAATTGGACAGACGCGTTATAGATCTCTCTGAACCTATTCGAGAACTTGGTGTGTTTACAGTTAATGTAAAATTACATGCTGATGTATCTACGGAGCTTCGAGTTGTTGTAGAAAGAGAAGAATAGAAACCCATAAATCAGCATAGAACCATATACTTGACTTCAGTCAATCTTAGGTATACCTTATGCAGACACAAGCATTAGACTCCCTTATGGATAAGGAAGCAGAACAAGCTGTGCTTGGGTCAATGATGACTGAAAAAGCAATAATTCCTCGTATTGAAGAATTATTAGGTTCCACATCTGATATTTTTTTTACAACCGACCACCAACTGATATACAATGCAATTCTTGCTGTATATAATCAGGTTAGTGAGGCAGATCCAATTCTTGTCGCAAATGAACTGAATCGGCAACAGCAATTGAACCGAGCTGGTGGAACAGATTACCTATATCAACTTCAAGCGCCAATAGTAGAAACTGAAAGTGCAGAATTTTACGCTGAAATTATACGCGAGAAAGCAACACGGCGTAGATTGATTCAGGTAACAGGTAAGATTAATGAACTTGCACAAGATGAAAGTATAGAAATCGGTGAAATCCTTAATCAATCCCAAGAAATTGTATTTGAATTAGGTCAATCCGATACCAAGCGGGGATTTGAACATATCCGCTCCTTATTAAAAACTGGTATTGATGCAGTTGAAAAGTTATACCATAAAAAAGAACGTTATTTAGGCATCCCTACAGGTTTTTATGACTTTGATTTGCTAACCTCTGGATTACAGTCTGGAAATCTAATTATAATAGCTGCACGACCCGGTATGGGGAAAACTACCTTAGTCCTAAATATGGCACAAAACATCGCCATTGAACAAGAAAGACCTGTTGCCTTATTTAGTCTTGAAATGCCAGCACAGGATATTGCTTTACGAATGTTATCAGCCGAATCGCATATTGATTTTGGTGATTTGCGGGTTGGCAAACTCAGTGAGGAATCTTGGACTCCGCTTGTTCAAAGTGCGTCTCGCCTTAGTGAAGCAAATATCCTAATAAATGACAATCGAACAATGTCTATTCAAAGTCTACGTGCTGAGGCGCGACGTTTGAAGGCAAATTACGAAAATCTTGGGTTGATTATTGTTGACTACCTACAACTATTACGCGGGAATGAACGTTACAATGTTCGAGAGCAAGAAATCTCTGATATTTCTCGTTCTCTTAAAGTCCTTGCATGGGAATTGAATCTGCCAGTTATTGCATGTGCCCAACTTAGTAGAGAAATTGAACGGCGACCAAACAAGTTACCTCAACTTTCTGACTTACGTGAATCTGGTGCGATTGAACAAGATGCTGATGTTGTAGCTTTTATACATCGAGAAGATAATTTCGAAGATCCAGATGATTATGATAACGAAATGGTCGAAGCAGCCCTTGTAATTAGGAAACAACGCAACGGTCCTACCGGAACAATTCCCTTGCAATTTTACAAAGCACGGATGCGGTTTGAAAATACCAGCATATAGAAATTATCTCATAACTGGATACCATTCTTTGAATTACTTCGTTAAGAAATATAAGTTAAACTAATCTTGAGATAATTTCGGTACATTTCTATGAGTAACTCTCCCCCTGAGACTGCATCTTCTGGAGAATTCGAGAACATAATAATAAATCGTCTCCATTACATGCTTTCAGAAATTGGGGATGCAGTCAGTTTACTTACTGAAACCATATACCAAATTTTCAAACGACCTCTCCAGTTAGACTTGCTGATCAAGCAGCTTTTGCTGATTGGCTTTAACTCGTTATCGGTTGTCTTAGTATCGGGTTTCTTCACAGGCATGGTATTAGGGGTCCAGGGTTATGTTCAGTTAAAACCTTATGCTGTTGAAGGATCTGTTGCACAATTTGTGAGTGTCTCAGTCGTTAAAGAACTCGGTCCTATGATAACAGCGTTTGTGCTGTCAGGACGCATAGGTGCTTCGATTACAGCTGAACTTTCAACGATGAAGGTTACAGAACAGATTGATGCACTTGAAGTCATGGGAACAAATCCTGTAAAATATCTTGTTGTTCCTCGTTTTCTTGCCTGTTCAATTATGCTCCCCACCCTCACAATATTTTCAACATTCGCCGGTATTTTCGGTGGTTTTGTTGCTGTCGTCTCCTTATTCGGCTTCAACGGTTACTTTTATGTTTTAGAAGTTCAAAAACATCTATACGTTGGAAGTGTTCTAATAAGTCTAATTAAGGCTACTTCTTTTGGAATGGCAATTGCTGCAGTAGGATGTTACAAAGGGTTCAGCATTTCTACAGCAGGTGGGGCAGAGGGAGTTGGAACAGCAACAACAGGTTCTGCGGTTATATCTCTCATAACAATACTTGTATTAGACTTTGTGTTGAACCATATTTTATTTAATATATTTGGATTGATTTAATTGATCTTAAGAGTTTAAAAACAAACTTATGATTTCAGTAAAAGACGTCAGAAAAGCCTTCGGTGAGAATAAAGTATTAAACGGATTAGATCTTGAGATTCCGCGTGGTGAAACACTTATAATTATGGGACGGAGTGGTTGCGGTAAAAGTGTATTACTCAAAGTTATAGCTGGACTTCTCGCAGTTGATACAGGTGAAGTTTGGATTGATGGAACAGAGATAACCACACTGAAAAAGAAATCTTTGAATCAGATTCGTCGTAAAATAGGAATGCTGTTCCAATCCGCAGCATTATTTGACTCTATGAGTGTTGCTGAAAATATTGCCTTTATGCTAAATCAGCATACGGACTTATCGGAACAAGATATGCGGAAAATTGTAGATGAAAAATTGAAGTTAGTTGATTTAGATGGTGTACAAGACCTAAGACCTGCACAACTCAGTGGAGGCATGAGAAAACGGGTAGGACTTGCTCGAGCACTCGCTTTCAATCCTGAAATAATATTATACGATGAACCTACTACCGGGCTTGACCCGGTCACATGTACCGAAATAAATGAATTAATTCGTGATTTAAATCAACAATTACAGGTAACTTCTATTGTGGTTACACATGATATGCATAGTGCTTTTAGTGTCGGAACTCTAATGGTAATGCTTCATGAAGGAAAACAAATTGCTTACGGAACTCCAGAGGAAATAATCAATGAAGATCATCCAATCTTACAACAATTCATCCTATTTGGTGCTCCTGATCAGATCTTAAACATCAACGATCCAACTTTAAAGGAATTTACAGGTAGGAATGGTAATGAGTTACAGGAAAACGTTAGTAGGACTTGTTGAGAATTCATTTTAAACTTAAGAAGCGAATACAGAAAGGAATGGTCAAATGAAGTTTTGGACACCCTCTGTGAAAGTAGGATTAATGGTCATAATTGCAGTAATTCTACTTTCGATACTACTCACCAACGCAGGAAATTGGCCGTGGGCAACCAGTGGAAACGATATAACATTCCAATTTCAAGCTGTAAACGGTCTTTATGTGGGTGCTGGAGTCTACCTATCCGGTGTCTCTATTGGAAAGGTGACAAACATTATTCTCAATCCTGAGACGAATTCTGTAGAAATTAAAGCCCGGGTTAAGAACGCCTTTGAATGGTTGAGAAAAGGATGCGATGCACGGATCTCCATGAGTGGATTTGTAGGAGAAACCTACATCGCATTAAATAATGGTGATATTGGAAATCCTCCATTACAACCAAGTGATCTGCCAATTATAGGAATTGATCCTGTCAATCCACTTGAATTACTCGAACAAACAAGTTCTGGACTTAGTAAAGCTATCGAATTAACCTCTGCTGCAAACGAACTTCTTCAAGCGAACCAGGAAGAAATTCAGCAAGGAATAAAAGAAACACGAGAATTAGTTGCACTAACAAGTAAGACCCTTGAAAGATTTGGCGAGAATATGGATAAAACCGTTGAGACTTTACTGGGTCTCACTACGGATTACGACAGACGTTTCCAGACCACTCTTTCTAAAGTTGACAAATTGTTAGACCAACTCGGAAGCGATTCGTTGATACTCAGCACACAAGTCAGTGATGTCAGTCGTACCTTGATGAGAATAATTGACCAAAATTACCCCAAAGTAAATTCTATGATGACAGATTTACAACAGGGGACCGCAGAATTTCGAACCATAGCAACTCAAATACAAAAAGACTCCAGTGTTATAAAAACCCAAATCTCAGGTCTTATTAATCAAGGGAGTGGCTTCATTGAAAAAAGCAGTGTAGATATTGAACCAATTATAAAGAATCTTCAAATAGCAACTGCTTCTGTCACTTCTTTAGAATCTAATATTAGCGAATTATTAAACACTATAAAGCATGGCGATGGAACTGTTTCACAACTCCTCAATAATCCTGAACCAATTACAGATGTAAAGAAGACATTCAATAATATTAATGAACTACTTACAGGTTTAACTGATTTTTACAAAGAAACAGATAGACAATTAAAAGAGATTAGATTTCCCGATTTCACATGGGATTCAGAACTTCGTTATTTGAGTCTTGAAGAAAACTTAGATGCTGAATTTGGATTTTCACTTTCGCCTCCATCAAAAAGCAAATACCGTTTCGGCTTAGGTATACGAGAGGAAAAAATTGGTATTGAAATTCAATACGGATATAATGTAACAGATTACCTACATGGTAGATTTGGTGTCATGCGGTCCAAGGTTGGGGCGGGAATTGACTTTTGGTTGTTATCACGACGGTTAGGTTTAGGGGTTGAAAGTATAGGATTGACAAGCGATAAACCAGAGTTAAACGCAGAAGTAAGTTACCGGTTTTATCGGGGAGGACATTTGGTTATCGGTGTTGAAAATTGGTGGAGTACAGAAAGACGTTGGACTACAGGTATAAGACTCAATACAGCCGATTGGTAAAATTATCAATCACCTATAGGGTTGACTTGAAAGTATATCCACCTTATCATTATTAATTATGGCTCAAAGTAAGAACAAATTTGTCTGTCAAGAATGTGGTTATACAACACCAAGATCACTCGGAAAATGTCCTGAATGTCAGACATGGGATAGTTTTGCAGAAGAAAGAGAGGCTGTCACTACATCTCCTTTACATCGAAATATTGGAGAGTCGTCTAACAAACCTGAATTAATTTCTGAAGTGACTTCAACCGATGTTGAACGTCACCTAACTGGAATGGTCGAGTTTCGACAGAGTTCTCGGTGGTGGAATTGTTCCTGGTTCTGTTATTTTAATCGGCGGAGATCCTGGAATAGGGAAATCCACTCTTCTACTGCAAGCGAGTAATGCTTTAAGCATTAAGTATGGCAGTGTCCTCTATGTTACGGGTGAAGAATCAGTAAACCAGACAAAGTTACGGTCTAATCGTCTGGGGGTATCCTCTGATAACTTGTATGTCCTATGTGAGAATAACTTAGGAGAGATTGAAAGACATATAGAAAAACTCCGACCTCAAGTTGTTGTAATAGACTCAATTCAGGCAGTCTATTTAACTGATTTTCAATCTGCACCAGGAAGTATAACTCAGATCCGAGAATGTGCTACACATTTATTGATATGTGCCAAAAAACAGAATATACCTATGTTTCTCGTTGGACATGTTACGAAAGAAGGAACATTGGCAGGTCCAAGAGTCTTAGAACATATAGTAGATACAGTATTGTACTTTGAAGGAGAACGACAACATATATACCGTGTCTTACGAGCAATAAAAAACCGGTTCGGGTCTACAAACGAACTCGGTATCTTTGAAATGAAAAACAGTGGACTTGTTGATGTTCAGAATCCGTCTCAACTCTTTCTGAGTGATAGAAAAGAAGAAATCTCTGGTTCAGTGATTGTATCAAGTATGGAAGGCACTCGACCACTGTTATTGGAAGTTCAAGCACTTGTAGTTTCGACTCACTATAGCACACCTCGCAATACAGCAACAGGGATTGACCGTAACCGTGTAGCCCTTCTTATTGCTGTCTTAAATAAAAGAATCGCTATGGACATAAGTGATTCAGATGTGTTCGTAAATATTACCGGGGGATTACATGTAGTTGAACCTGGAATTGATCTTGGTGTGTTAATGGCAATAATATCCAGTCACCGAAACATCCCAATGGACTCTCGAACTGTTGTGATTGGAGAGGTAGGGTTAGGTGGTGAAATTAGGCCTGTGACGCACATCGAAAAACGAATAAAAGAGGCAGAAAAACTTGGGTTCACACGAGTGATTTATCCAGAATACCATCAAAAAGGTTTAGAAACCAACAAGATAATTGAGTTAATTGGGGTAAATAATATATATGATTGTCTAAATATCCTATTATAACTAACTCTTTACACCTGCAATTTTGTGGAAAATACTTAGAACACTCTTGTAGATAAAATTCCGAAAAACTAACCAATCATCACATTTGTAAATCAATTACAGTAATTAATATAATAAGATTTAAACTGGTGAAGCAAGTATCACTACTTTACTTGGAATGACATGATGCAAATATGGGGAATTCGTCTTTTTTTTATCTTAGCAAGTACTGTTGCTTGCTATCTACCAAATACCAGTATTTCCGGAGGATTCGTTGGATTCGCTATTGCTTGTCTCCTTGTTGCAGGTGAAATTTCACTTCAGGTCACTCAAATGCGGAGGATTGTCGCAAGTATAGTAGGACTTGCCTTAGGTTTGATTGTGTCTTTTGGAGTGTTCCAACTTTTACAGTTATCTGGTCCTTTCTTTTATCCAAGCGACGAATTATGGGCAACGGTTTCTAAATTTGTCTTAATACTTGGAATCGGTTATATTGGTATGATTAGTGGGTACTACATATCTGAGAGCACACCTGTTGTCAGATTGTTAAACTCCTATCGTTATACACAAACCGGTACACCATTCGCTACAAACGATGTTAACGGTTTTAAAATTTTAGATACAAGTGTTATAATTGATGGAAGAATACTTGAAATTTGCGAAACACAATTTATAGATGGAACATTGTTAATTCCTCGTTTTGTATTAAATGAGTTACAACATATCGCAGATTCAGCAGATATTTTACGAAAGAATAAAGGACGGCGCGGTTTCGATATTCTGCGTTCTCTACAAAATAGTCCTTATATCGCCGTTGAAATTATTGAGGAAGATGTTCCACACCTAACGGAGGTTGACGCGAAACTTGTCCATTTCGCACAGAAGCATTTTGCTAAGATTATCACGAACGACTTAAATCTAAATAAAGTAGCAGAACTTCAAGGTGTTAAAGTACTCAACATAAATGAATTAGCAAATGCAATCCGACCTATTGTTGGATCAGGAGAGATTATTCAAGTACAACTTCAGAAAGTTGGAAAAGAACCAAACCAAGGTGTAGGATATCTTGATGACGGGACTATGGTTATCGTTGAAGATGGAAAAGACTGTATCGGACAAACACTTGATGTGGTTGTCACACAAATGTTGCGAACCAGTACAGGGCAAATGATCTTTGCTCGTAATGCGGATTCAGCTAACTTGGGGGACAACATTGGATGAGATGGGAACAGATGAACACCAAAATTGACGTTCTTATTCCCGCTGCAGGGGCAGGTCATCGAATGGAAACCTCTATAAAAAAACCTTATCTCATATTAGACGATAAACCGATTCTATCCCATACAATTGACCTATTTGAAAACAATAGTGCTATTGACGAAATATATGTTATTGTTGACAAATCTGATTTTGATATATGCAATGAAACCGCGATTATCCCTTACCATTACAAGAAAGTTCGTGAACTGATTTCTGGTGGTGAAACTCGACAATCATCCGTATTTAATGGACTCTGTGCTCTTTCAGATGATGTTGAATATGTGATTGTCCACGATGGAGTCCGTCCTTTTCTTGACGAGAAAATAATCTTTGAATGCCTTGTAGCCTCAGAAAAATGGGGAGCAGCTGTTTCAGCAGTTCCGGTAAAAGATACGATTAAGGTGGCAAACGAAGACCACTTCATTGATCACACTCCTGATAGAAATAGATTGTGGCATGTACAAACACCTCAAGTTTTCCGGAAATCTCTATTACTTGAAGCCTACAAAACTGCTTTACAAACAGGAATTACCGCGTCAGATGATGCTGCATTAGTTGAAAAACTTGGTAACCCAGTTAAGTTAGTCCTGGGAAGTTATAAAAATATAAAACTAACAACCCCAGAAGATATGCAGATAGCGGAAGTCTGGCATAACAATCGAAATTAAGATATAATAGACCTTCTATTAGAATAGATTGTGAAATACATTAGATGAGGATAGGATTCGGTTACGACGTTCATCGACTCATAGAAAATCGTAAATTGATTTTAGGTGGTGTGGAAATCCCTTTTCACTTAGGTTTATTAGGTCATTCAGATGCCGATGTTTTAACACATGCTATCTGTGATGCACTTTTGGGGGCAATCGCCTTGGGGGACATTGGAACACACTTTCCCGATACAGACCCAAAATATAGAGGAATGGACAGTCAAGTTTTTCTCCGGAAAATCAATGCGAAAGTTAAAGAACAAGGATATGTAATTGAAAATATTGATAGCACAGTAATTGCCCAACGTCCGAAATTAGCACCATATATTCACCAGATACGTCGCATCCTTGCCAAAACCTTAGAGATTTCTGAAACACAGTTGAGTGTTAAAGCTACTACCTCAGAAGGTTTAGGAATTGTTGGCGAGGAAAAAGCTATAGTAGCTCAAGCAATTGCATCAATCAGAAAATATTAATTCTTGATACTTATACATTCTTATAAAATTACCTATCACCTGGACATTAGTAAAGGAACAGCGAATGGGTTTAAAAATATATAATTCTCTGAGCAGGCAACTTGAGGAATTCACTCCACAAATCGAAGGATATGTTTCAATGTATAGTTGTGGACCTACAGTCTATGATTATATTCACATTGGAAATGCCCGGACAGCTCTTGTTACCGATATAATCAGAAGATATCTTACGTATAAAGAATATACAGTTAAATTAGTACAGAATCTAACTGATATTGATGATAAAATAATTGATCGTGCCCACACACTTGGTATTAGTGCATGTGAACTTGCTCATACAAACGGTTTAGCATACTTTGAAGATACACAAAGACTCGGTATTCAACCGGCTGATATACACCCTAAAGCTACAGAACACATTCCTGAAATGATAGATCTGATCCAAATACTATTTGACAAAGGTGCAGCTTATGTAGTTGATGGAAGCGTATATTATCGTGTAAATTCCTTTAGTGAATATGGCAAACTCTCACGCCGAAAACCTGAAGATTTACTGGCAGGGGCTCGCGTTGAGGTAGATGACCGTAAGGAAGATCCCCGGGATTTCGATATGTGGAAAGCTGCGAAACCTGGTGAACCGTATTGGGAGAGTCCATGGGGACGCGGTAGACCAGGTTGGCATATTGAATGTTCATGTATGGCGATGAAACATCTCGGCGAAACTATTGATATACACGCTGGTGGAGAAGATCTGTTGTTCCCTCACCATGAAAATGAAATAGCACAAAGTGAATTAGCAACAGGAGTTCCATTCGCACGGTATTGGGTACATGTTGCTTTTCTTAAAATAGATGGTAAACGGATGGGGAAATCCGAAAAGAACTTTATTTTATTGAGAGAAGCACTTGATAAATATCCGGCTGAAGTTATCAGGCATTTCCTCATATCTGCGCATTATCGTCATCCACTTGATTATAGTATAGAGAGTTTACAAACATCTGAATCAGCACTTAGACGTTTGAACAATTGCTTAAATACATTGGAAGAATATTCCGGTGATATAGACGAGTCCAAAGAAAATCAGGATGATTTGACAACGGCTGGCAATTCTTTGGTGTCAGCGATAGAAACAATGCGGACCGATTTTATACATGCGATGGATAATGATTTCAATACAGCCCAAGCAGTAGGATCTATTTTCACACTCGTCAACACAATCAATAAATCAATTACCGCAAATAACGGAGTATCCAAACATATTTACACACGGGCTTACAAGACACTAATTGAGATATGTGAAGTCCTCGGAATCTATACAACTAACGAACAAGATACTGGAAAAACGGATGCATATCTTAATCCAGTACTAAACCTGCTTTTAGATATTCGACAAGACGCCCGTAACCGTAAGGATTGGGATACATCTGATATGATTCGTGATCGACTCAAAGAACTAAATATTGAAATCCAAGACTCCAAAGAAGGATCAACTTGGAAAATCATTTCTTAACCAGTACATGACAACTATATATTGTTCGTGGTATAGTAAATCAACATTATGCTAAGGAGTTAATCTGATGTTTATGAAAACCATTACACATTTTTCTATAACTTGCATCTCTGTAATTGTCATATCCGGATGTAGTGTCTTGCTATCTGAACAAGAATGGAGTGAAAATTACGCTCTTCTTGAAGGCACAAATGCATCAAGTCCCCAAATGATTGATGGAAATATGAACACTATTGGTGAATCGACCTTCCCTGTAGGTGCAAACACTAATTTTGGTTCAAATCCTGCTTCTGAAGTTATCATTACACTACCCGAAGAAAAAATCATCCGTCGTATTGTTATTCACTCAGAAAACATCAAGACGTTTGACATTTTTGCTGATAAAGGTGGGATTATTAAAGAGACAGACTGGAAATTGATTAAAGACGTGAAAAGTGTCAAGACAAATCCAATTGAAATCCCAGTCTTAGTTCCGTTTCCCACAAAACAAATTCGTGTACGCATTTTATCAACTACAGATGATGCTGGTCTTAGTCGAGCCCAAAGAGCTCGAACAGGTGGTTTCAGACAGTATGGTCAAAATCGCCGTGCACAAGCAAAAATACGAGAAATTGAATTATACGGCTATAAGACAGCGGAACAAACAAAAGAAAGTACAGCTGCTGAAAGTCGTGAAAAAGAACTTGATGAACTGCTCAATTTAGAATAACATCCGGTACATTTATCACAATTATTAGGAGGTAATCAATGCGGTTTAGTTTCTTAATAGTAATTCTATGCTGGATAATCGGATTGTCTGGTTGTATTCTCGCATCAAACCCGGCACAAAACTGGAGTCAAAACATCGCAATTTCAGCTGCAAGCTCAGACTCAAAATTTCATGATGACAATATTTATACTGAAGGTGAGACGACTACTATACGTGAAGATGCAAGGGATGTTGCTTCACAACAAGAATCAGATAATTTTACTGAGGCAATCTTAAGTTGGAATATTCCTCAAACAATACAACACATTATCATTAAGGCAAAAGAAGGACAACTGGAGTTCTTCGAGATCCAATATATGGATGACAATGGTAAGTGGATAACTGTTAAAGAGGTGAAAGACAATTTTCGTATAGAATATAAGACTACTCTTCAGGAACCAATCCTAACAAAGAAATTCCGTTTAAAAGTACCACGTAGATGGGATTCACGCCGGATCGGAGGTCAAAGTCGCTACAAAAGATCTGAAACTGGGGCTCCTACTTCAGCTGAGTTTAGAAAGATTCAGGAAATAGAACTCTATTACGCACTTCCAACACCAACTGCTGATGCTAAACCTATGCAATAAGGTAATGCTGACCGTATTTGATATCAATCAATGCAGTAAATCTGGAAAGAAGGTTCATCTTTAGCCGATGTTATCACCAGAAACAACGAATCTTATCCATCTCAACCTCATTCAAGGTGTCGGATCAAAAACAGTTCCCTTTTTAGTCAAGACTTTAGGGAGTACTGAAGCAGTACTAAACGCAACACCCCAAGAATTAGACAGAATCGACGAACTGACACCATCTATACGAAAAAGTTTAGCTAATAAAAAACTCGGATCTCCATTAGAACGGGAATTGCAGTTGATTGAAGAATATGGGTGCCAAGTTATCACTCTATATGACGAGGAATATCCTACATTGTTAAAGGAGGTAGACTCCCCTCCTTTACTACTGTATGTTAGAGGGGAACTGATACCGGAAGACGCATTTAGTATCGCCCTCGTAGGTTCACGAGAAGCGAAAGACTATGGACGACGCGTTAGTTATCAATTAGCATATCAACTTGCACAACGTGGAATTACGATTACCAGCGGTTTTGCCAAAGGAATAGATACATGTGCGCACAGAGGTGCTCTTGAGGCAAATGGGAGAACATTAGCTGTAATGGGAAACGGTCTAAGTTTAACTTATCCTTCAGGAAATAGTGAAATGGAAGAGAAGATTATAGAATCTGGGGCTGTTATCTCAGAATTCCCGATGGGTATGAAACCGAGATCTGAAAACTTCCCAAGGCGAAACCGTATTATAAGTGGTTTAACACTTGGAACTGTCGTAGTTGAAGCCTCAAATCGTAGTGGTGCCTTGATTACAGCACGTCTTGCTTCCGAACAAGGAAGAGAAGTCTTCGCCGTTCCAGGTGAAATTTTCTCTGAACTATCAACAGGAACTCATAAGTTAATTGATAATGGTGCTAAACTTATCAGTACTGTAGACGATTTATTAGAAGCACTTCCACACCATCTCATAAATCAAATTCCTACCGCTTCACCCAACTTGCGTATTGAGAACAACCCAGAAATCGCAACATCCTCGACTATGGCAAAGAGCGGAGAAAACAAAAAAAGTCTTGCTATTGAGAAGAAAGAATTTAATCCTTCCATTCCACCTCCAGATTTAACCGATGAGGAGAAGTCTGTATTTAATGCAATTGAAGTACCATCATCACATATTGATACAATCGTTCGGACTACCCAATTGCCGATTAATCAGGTGTCAAGTGTTCTCTTAATGTTAGAACTCAAAGGAATTATTCAACAGTTACCGGGAAAACAGTTCACTAAGGATATTTGAGAGGAACTAATTGATGAATTCAACAGAATTAGATTTTGAAAAACCACTAATTGAATTAGAACGGCACCTTACACAATTAGACACTTTCAGAGAAGCACACCCAGAGTTAGATCTTACAGAAGGTTTTACTGCACTGAAACAAAATGCCGAAACACTGACAAGAAAAACTTTTCAAAAATTAAGTCGATGGGATAAGGTTAGATTAGCACGGCATCCTCAACGTCCACAAGCCTCTATATATATTGATGCACTTCTTGATGAACCCGTAGAACTACGGAGCGATAAGTTATACGGAGATGATCGAGCACTTATTGGAGGATTCGCATGGTTTGAGGAGCAACCTGTCGTCTACCTCGCACAGCAGAAAGGAACAAATCTTGTTGAACGACAAGAAATGAACTTTGGGTATACCCACCCAGAAGGTTATAGAAAAGCGAGACGTCTGATGCAGTTAGCAAACAAATTTAACCGTCCATTAATCTGTTTTGTTGATACACCTGGGGCTCATTTTGATCTCCGATCCGAAGAATATGGACAAGCAACCGCGATTGCAGAAAACCTTGCCGAAATGATACAGATGCGTGTCCCAATTCTTGTCGTTATTATTGGCGAAGGTGGTAGCGGTGGCGCCTTAGCAATTGCAGTTGGAAATCGCGTGTTAATGATGGAATATGCCATCTATTGTGTTGCTCCACCTGAAGCATGTAGCGGTATTGTATGGAAAGATAAAGGCGAACATGCCCCCGAAGCAACTGAAGGCTATAAACCCACAGCCCCTGATCTATTAAAAGTAGGTGTCATTGATCAAGTGATACGTGAACCTCTCGGAGGAGCGCATAGAGATCCTGAAACGGCAGCCAAGAATGTTAAGCGTGCGATGCGGAAACACCTAACAGAATTGATGCAGATGACTGAGAAACAACTCATACATCAACGATGTAAACGATATCGAAATCTTGGACTTTTTGGAGAAGATGAAATGTAATTTATTAAGGTTTTACTTACTATTCAATATCTAAAAATGAGAAACTTACAAGACTATATAAGATGTATTCTAAATAAATATGATAATTCGGACTATTACTACAGGCATTCCGTTCCCATATTCTCCATACCAACTTCAACGTGCTGCAGAATTTAACACTGCATGTCATACATGTTTTTCAGACAACGGTTACGAAGTACAAACTACACGGGTAAGTAGTCAAACATGGAATGATGCCCGACAATTAGATTCTATTCTTACATTAGAATCTGAAGCAAAAGCATTAGGGATAGATTTCGTCAATTTAGGTACAATCCTACCCGAAAACCGTTTCACAGCGAGTAATCTTTCACGTGTCGTAGATGTAATTGTTCAGAGTGAAATACTCTTTACTACCGTTACCCTTACCACTCAAGCCGGATATATTAGTACAAAAATCGCCGAAAATACTGCCAATATCATACATCAGATTGCACACCAAACCGATGCAGGTTACGGCAACCTACGATTTGCAGCTTTAATGAACTGTCCACCTAATACACCCTTCTTTCCTGCAGCATACTGGCAAGATACAAGAACAAACTTTGGAATTGGTTGGCAAGCATCAAACCTTGTACAACAAGCATTCAAAGATGCTACCAATTTGCAAGAAGCATTAATTAATATGAAGAGTATTATTGAAGCGGAAGGGGGAAAAATAGTAGAACTTGCTGAAGAGTTAGCACAAGAGTGGGGAATAAAGTTTGTGGGTATTGACGTTTCACCTGCACCAATGGGTGAAGACAGCATTGCTTATGCTATGGAAAAACAACTTCCGGGGCATTTCGGTGAAAGGGGTACTCTGACAGTTGCAGCAGGTATAACACGTACATTACGTGCCCTATCACTTCCACTATGCGGATACTCAGGATTAATGCTCCCTGTCCTTGAAGATGTTGGATTGGGTAAACGCAGTGAAGAAGGTTACTTCAATTTAGACAGTCTTTTACTCTATTCGACTGTCTGTGGGACGGGTCTTGATACTATACCCATTCCAGGTGATGCTTCCATATCCCAAATTACTGCTATTTTGATCGACGTAGCAACTCTATCAATACAATTAAATAAGCCTTTGTCTGTCCGTTTGTTCCCAGTTCCCGGACGCAGGGCAGGTGAGATAACGCAGTTTCAATCCCCTTATCTGACAAATACTGCTGTAATGAAAATATAAACTTAAGCCTTGATTTGGTGGATTCCCCGAATCTACCATACAAACCCATACCTAATTTCGCTTATTCATAACTCACATTAATTTAATAGGAAAAGTTAAATGATGAAGGCAACGAGAAAGAGAAATTCACCTTCTCATTGCCCTACATTATGATATTAGTCAAGATCGAATCGATCGAGATTCATAACCTTATTCCAAGCATCCACAAAGTCATGTACAAATGCCTCTTGTGCATCCTCACATGCATAGACTTCTGCAATTGCTCGAAGTTGTGAGTTTGAACCGAATACGAGATCAACCCGGCTGCCTGTCCACTTGAGATCACCAGTAGTACGATCACGTCCCTCAAACTCCTCATCGGATGTCGGGGATGCTAACCATTCGATGTCCATGTCAAGTAGATTGACAAAGAAATCGGTAGTTAATGATTCCGGCTGTTTTGTGAAGACACCAATATCAGACTTATCACTGTTTGTGTTCAGGACGCGTAAACCACCGACAAGAACTGTCATCTCTGGAGCAGTCAATGTCAACATGTGTGCTCGATCAACCAGTAATTCTTCTGCTACTCTCTGGTGTCCGTCTGCAAGATAATTGCGGAAACCATCTGCTGTTGGTTCAAGTACAGCAAATGAATCAACATCGGTCTGTTCTTGTATTGCATCCGTACGACCAGGGGTGAATGGGACTTGCACATCAACGCCAGCCTTTTTCGCAGCTGCCTCTACTCCAGCACATCCAGCGAGAACTATCAAGTCTGCTAACGAGACTTTTTTCCCATCGGATTGTGATGCGTTAAATTCTTCTTGAATTTCCTCCAGTTTTTGAAGTGTTTTTTCAAGTTCGGATGGATTGTTGACTTCCCAATCTTTCTGCGGGGTAAGACGAATGCGTGCACCGTTAGCTCCACCGCGCTTATCAGTTCCCCGGAATGTCGATGCAGATGCCCAAGCGGTTGAAACCAACTGAGAAACAGATAGACCTGAATCGAGAATTTGACTCTTAAGAGCAGCGATGTCATTCTCGTTAATCAAATCATGATCAACATCCGGTACCGGATCTTGCCATAGTAGTGCTTCCTCAGGAACTAACGAACCGAGATACCGTGAGCGAGGTCCCATATCACGATGTGTCAGTTTATACCATGCTTTAGCAAAAGCATCTGCGAATTCATCTGGATTCTCATAGAAACGTCTGGATATTTTCTCATAGTCTGGATCTTCCTTCAAAGACAAGTCTGTGGTGAGCATCATTGGCGCGTGTTTCTTTGAAAAGTCGTGTGCATCCGGCACAGTATCCTGTGCAGCTTCGTCTTTTGGAGTCCACTGCCATGCTCCACCGGGACCTTTCACCAACTCCCATTCATAATCGAATAGGTTTTCAAAGAAGTTGTTGTCCCACTTAGTAGGTGTAACTGTCCATGCCCCTTCCAATCCACTGGTGATTGTGTCGCTACCTATGCCGCTGCCATAACTGTTTTTCCAACCAAGTCCTTGTTCTTCAAGAGAAGCCCCTTCGGGTTCAGGACCGACATACTCGTCAGCATCAGCAGCACCATGGGTTTTTCCGAACGTGTGTCCACCTGCAATGAGTGCTACGGTTTCTTCGTCGTTCATTGCCATACGACGGAATGTCTCTTTAATGTCTATCGCTGCAGCAACTGGATCCGGGTTACCATTTGGTCCCTGCGGATTCACATAGATTAAACCCATCTGAACAGCCCCGAGAGGTCTCTCAAGGTCTCTATCACCAGTGTAACGTTCATCTCCAAGCCAGGTAGTTTCTGATCCCCAATAGATATCCTCTTCGGGTTCCCATACATCCTCTCGTCCACCAGCAAACCCATAAGTCTTGAGTCCCATTGATTCCAGAGCACAGTTTCCAGTGAAGATCATTAGGTCTGCCCATGAGAGTTTTTGACCGTACTTTTGTTTGATTGGCCAAAGCAACCGTCGCGCCTTATCAAGGCTTGCGTTGTCTGGCCAACTGTTAAGTGGGGCAAAACGCATCGTACCAGATGCTCCACCTCCGCGTCCATCATGGATACGGTATGTACCTGCACTGTGCCAAGCCATCCTGATGAAGAGTGGTCCATAGTGACCGTAGTCAGCGGGCCACCAATCCTGCGAGGTCGTCATTACCTTTTCAATGTCTTCCTGCAGTTCTGATAAGTCAATCGTATTAAATGCTTCAGCATAGTTGAAATCCTCACCCATAGGATTAGACGTAGGGGGATTCTGGTGGAGCATCTTCAGATTCAACTGATTTGGCCACCACTGTAGATTCGCTATCGTGCCCTGAGCATGTGCCTGATGCATGACTGGACACTTACTTCCGTTACTCATAGTTCCTCCATTCTTGTTCTACATTATTCTAACTTTTTTGAAGTACTTATCGTAAGCACTTGTAAAATACAATAGTGCACAAGTTGTCATTTTACGGGTAAATATTATAAATATGGGTCAAATAACACCATAATTAACTTTTCACGCACCTCTAAAGTAGGTCTAAGTATATTATAAAACGAGATTTACACCGTATATATAGTATATTATACATCAATACAGTCATGAGTAAAAACAAAAAATTGACATCAACCTATCGTATGTTTAAAACTTACCGAACCTATTTGAAGGAACAGCTATGAGACACAATCGACATATCCAAATTTTAATCCAGATGTTATTAAGACCATAATTATATTGTAAACAGCTTACGGAAGTACGTACCTGCACCAAGAAATTAGAAATAACAGATTATGACATAGTACTTTGATAGATAAAGCAAATTTACGGGTCCGGATTCGCAAAGTCATACCATTCAAGAATACGCCAACCTCCCTCTTCTCGATGCTCCATAACAAAAACCATACGTCCCGACGGGTAAGCTTCATTCTCCTCAAAAGTGAATATTACGTCGTAATTATACTCAACCATGGCAAGTGTCTCACTCAAAAATTCAACATCTCCATTTTTAGATATATCCATTTTGATGTCACGAGTATTATTGAAGATTCTTAATGCCCCCTGGCGTTCCTCTTGACCACCCCGAAATATAACATCATCATCCATGATATTAGGTGTTCCCATATCACTAATATAGAAGAAATCGTCTTCCCAAATCGCAGACATATAACCTTCAATATCGTAAGTTTCAAAGGCGTTTCTCCATTGAAGTTCTATCACCGACTTTATCATGGATTTCTCTTGAGCATAGTCCATTCCATTCTCTTCTATATCAATTTTTTTAGGTTTAACTTCCTTGACAGATTTATCCTGTTCAAGAATGGATGAGAGCCACGCTTGAAATTCTTTGATGTCACTATCCTCGCTTTGAGCTGTGGGCACATTTTCTGGTACTGATGACATTCCTGCTTCACCAGATCCTACATCCAATTTTTCCTGTTCGGTTTCAGGAATCGTCTCCGCAACTCTTTCAGATGTGTGCCTAATAAATGGTGACTTCGTAATTCGTCGATCTTCCGATTTAACAACTCGTTGTACTTCATCTGTCTCAATTGCTTGTTTTTTCAACACTTGTAATAGTATAATACCAACAACAAGAACTCCAATAATACCAATGATTACTTCAAGAGTCCTTCCCTCTTTTTTTGTCATAATTCCTCCTAAGATCAGTAAATTGTTAGACTGGAGTTCCTATCACCTGCTCAACCAACCATCCTATATTCTTATATGAGACCTCATACTTAGTTTTTCTTCACAATTTAACTACCTTCTCTGGAATAAGGTGAGATCAAAGATGTTAATAAGGATAGGGAACATTACTCTAAGCCACTGATTCCAAAATTGCTTATAGTGATCTCAACATTAAAATATGAATCTTTAAACACTGAATTATGACATGTTGTGATTGCATGTCATAAAAACCTTGTTGGGTAAAGACTTATCGCACATTTTCACTTGTCAATTGTCATATCTTCTGATAGGATAGCAAAATATAACAATACAGTTTCGACAGGAAGGAAAATCACCAATGTCTGATAATCCGAATGTCCTTCTCATTACAACCGACCATTGGCCAAACTCGCTCCTCGGTGTCAGTGGACATCCAACAATCCAAACGCCTACTCTCGACTCACTTGCTCGTGCAGGAACTCGTTTCACACGTGGTTACAGCGAATGTCCCGTGTGTGTACCAGCCAGGAAAACGTTAATGACTGGAACAACAACGCGAACACACAAAGACAGGGTATTCAACGATAAAAAAGGAATAAATGGACTACCAACAGTTGCTCAGACTTTTCGAGAAGCGGGGTATCAAGCATACGCAGTTGGAAAACTTCATGTCTATCCCCAACGTGACCGTATAGGGTTTGATGATGTTATGTTAGGTGAGGAAGGTAGAACTCAATATGGAGTGATTGACGACTATGAACTCTTTCTCGGAGATAAAGGTTATGCCGGACAACAATTCGCACACGGCATGTGTAATAACGATTATCTCAACCGTCCTTGGCACCTACCGGAGGATTGTCACGTCACCAACTGGAGCACACAGCAGATGGTGCGTTATATAAAACGGCGGGACCCTACTCGTCCCAGTTTTTGGTATCTATCCTACTGTCATCCACATCCACCATTAGCACCACTCCAATGCTACATGGATATGTATCGAAATGTTGATGTAGAAATGCCATATCACGGTGAATGGTCTAAAGAATTCGATAATTTACCTTTGCCATTAAAATCACGACAAAGGCAAGATTCACTCTATAATGAAGACCTAATTCGTTCGGCACGTCAAGCATTTTATGCACTTTGCACTCACATTGACCATCAATTACGTCTCGTTATTGGAACACTCCGCGAAGAAGGACTCTTAAACGACACTATTATACTCTTTACTTCTGACCACGGTGATATGTTGGGTAATCACAAAATGTGGGCAAAACGACTCTATTATGAAGATTCTACCAACGTTCCTATGATCCTTGTTGGAAAAGCAGGGGACGACCGAGTAGGACACAATAGAGTAGATAATCGTCTTGTTGGATGGCAGGACGTAATGCCAACACTCCTTCATCTCGCTGGAGTAGATATACCTGATACAGTAGAAGGAATCCCAATGGTAGGGGACAATAAACGCGAATGGTTATACGGAGAAGTAGGTGAAGGAGGTACCGCAACCCGAATGATACATGAAGGACGCTATAAGCTGATCTACTATGGAACCGGAAACTACCGACAACTCTTTGATTTAGAAGAGGATCCGAGAGAATTAAATGACCTATCTGACTCACCCGGACATGCAGCTATACTCGATAGATTGACAGAACTTCTGAGAGCGGAAATATACGGTAACGACTTAAAATGGATCGAAGATGGAAAACTTGTCGGTCTACCTGACGGTGAGTACCGTCCATCAGCAAATCGCAGCTTATCCGGACAACGTGGAATTCACTGGCCACAATCGCCATCTTCCGGACGTTAGAAACTTAATTACCGTACTGAATAATAAGTACATTCTTGACTTAACTACATAGATTCGTTATACTAACACTATTAAACTATCTCCGCGTTTATAGTGGATTAATATTTTCTATACATTACTAATTCCTACGGTGAATCAATGGTAAATACACCTACGGTATTCGTCGAGGAAATGCACAATTCGGGAATTGTTATTTACCTGATACACCATAAATGCGGTTTAACTACTTTAACTACGAGGAAAGAAAATGTTAGCTGAAATTCGTCATAGAGAAGGTGTAATTGTTATACGTCCCACAGGACGTATGATCGGTCCTGCCAATGTTGAAATTAGACAACAAATACATGAAGAACTTGAGGAACACTTCGATTCACCACATGTAATATTTAACCTTGAAGAAGTTACACGTATGGATAGTAGTGGTTTAGGCACACTTGTTTCTGTTCATGTTACTATCACACGCAAAGGTGGACGTACTGCACTTGTAAACGCAGGGGCACATATTCGAAACCTACTCGTTCTTGGAAGATTAGCAACTGTCTTTGAAAATTATGATAGTGAAGAAGAGGCAATACTTGAACTTAGTGCTGACAATCCAGACAAATAAGTTAGTGTTCTAATAAGTCTCTACT
The DNA here is from genome assembly GCA_965205025.1 of Candidatus Poribacteria bacterium. Lineage (GTDB taxonomy): Bacteria > Poribacteria > WGA-4E > WGA-4E > WGA-3G > MSPOR6. The sequence continues at coordinate 145,651 of CBDBFU010000003.1, read as the reverse complement.
ATCCAAATTGCAATAATACATAACACCTAATAATTATAATGAATGGTATTTAAGGAGATTCATGGCAAATCCGAACGACCTAACACTTACTGTTAACGCAGATTTCCACAACCGGGATGGGTGTCCTGTTGTAGTTAACGTCGACCATCCCGGTGTAAGTGAACTTGTCGACCAAGATGTCATTTTAACAGATTCAGGAACCGGAGATGTTATAACAGCCCAGTGCTTTACAAGCGATGATGGGGAATCTACATCTTTAGCTTGGATACTTAATGATCTTAACGCAGGAGACTCACGTACCTATTCCCTATCTGCAGGGACTGTTCCGCAAGAAACAGGGGTTGAGTTAAAAAACGAATCAGAAACAATTGACATTACTCTTAATGGAAGACATTTTACAACATTTCGCTATGCAAAATCACAATACCGACCCTATTTCTTCCCTGTTTTAGGTCCAAACGGTCGAGAAGTGACACGAGGAGAAACAAGCCAAACCTCAAAAGACCATGTCCATCACCGATCACTCTATGTAGCATACGGTGAAGTCAATGATATTGATTTGTGGGGTGAAGGTGATAATTCCGGAAGAGTTGTTCATCAAGGTTTCACACAACAACACGGTGGTTCTGTTCTCAGCAGGATATATACTGATAACAATTGGGAAACTAAAGATGGAACAGTATTGATGACGGATAGACAGAACTTCCGCATCTATAACCTGCCTGAGGATAGATCATTTGTTGATCTTGATTTAAGTTTTATCGCTTCTGCAGGAGATGTACACTTTGGCGATACAAAAGAGGGTGGCATCATGTCAATTCGGGTTCATCCATCAATGAATGCATCAGATGGAGGAAAAATTGAAAACGCTTTCGGTGGAATCAACGAAGGTGAAACTTGGGGTAAACGCGCTAACTGGTGTGATTATTCCGGTATTGTTGACGGCACTCCAGTTGGGATTGCAGTATTCGATCATATTGTAAATCCGCGGTATCCAACCTATTGGCACGTTCGCAATTATGGGTTAATGGGGAGTAATATCTTTGGGGGTGGAACATTTGAACGCGATCCAGCTAAAGATGGTTCTTACACTCTTAAAGAAGGTGAGGAAATGCACTTCAGGTTCCGAGTATTGATTCATGCCGGTGATGCAACCGAAGGTAGGGTCGCTCAAAAATATCACGATTTCATCAATCCTCCGACTGTAGATTTTTCCCAAGATTAATTCATAATAGTTTTATCATACTGTTTGGTTTTGAAAGGAGACTGAATATGCCAATACCTACTATTCATGTTGGCTGCACACATTTTGCACACGGACGTTTACAAGCACAGGTCAATACGCACGGTCTTGAACCTGTTGCATGTGTAGACATAAATCTTGAGGCTGCAAAAAACGGTGTTGAATCAATAGATGGTGCACCTGAAGGTTTATCAGAACGTATTTATACAACCATAACCGAAGCAAAAGAGAAACACGATGCACAAGCATGTCTAATCTACGCCTCAACGACAGTCCATGCGGAACTCATCGTTGAGAGTTTAAACCTCGGCATGCACACACTCTGTGTTAAACCTATTGCAACAACCCAAGCAGAATTTCACGACATAATTAAAGCACACAAAGCAAATCCTGGAACTATTTTGGTTCAAGGACAGAACAAACGTTGGAATCCTGCAGCTGCGAAAATGCGGGATTGGCTCAGAGAAAATGACGGAATTGGTGAAATGTTGGGTGGAGAATGTCGATTCTGGATACGTCAAAATCTATTTACAGGCCCCGATTCTCGACAACCAGACGCTTATGTGGATGGACTCTATTTCCATGCTGGTTGTAACCATCAGCTTGACCAACTCGTTGCTGCTAAAGGTTTACCAAAATATGTTACTGCACAAGTACATAACCGACGTGATCCCGATTTAGGACAGATAGAAGCATGGGGGACAGCAGGTGGCAATGCATTGATGGAATATGCTAATGGTGCACCATTTACGTATGCTGGTACTCGTGCTGGACACATGGGAGCATTTGGATGGAGCGGTAGTTGGACATTCCACGGTGAAGAAGGAGACATACGCAGAGATGGAGGACACCTGCAACTCTTTCGAACAGGAAAAGAAATTGAAAACATCACACTACAAGATCTGCACGGAGGGTTGATTGAAGACGACAGACTACAATTTGATGCTTTCGCTGAAGCTATCACTACAGGCAAAGACCGTGAGTGGATACAGGATACCACATTAGGCACATGGATATTGATGGAAGCATGTAACGAATCTGCCCGAACACACGAACGCGTTGATGTAGAAACTTTTGCAGCGAAGATGTTAGCATAATACGGAGGATTCCAAATGCAATCACCCCACGGTTCAGCGTTTCGGCCATCTATAATGGGCAAAAACGGTATGGTGGCATCAGGACACGTTCTCGCATCACAAGCAGGTATACAAACAATGATGGCAGGGGGTAATGCTGTTGATGCCGCAATCGCTACTGCCGCTGCAATCGGTGTTGTTGAACCTGCTGGTTCCGGTCCGGGTGGCGATGGTTTTATCCTCATCTATTGGGCAGAAACAGGACAAGTCGCAGCTGTAAATGCAACAGGACCAGCGCCAAGTGCTGCAACTCGTGAAACATACCTAAAAAATGGTGGTATACCTATGAAAGGCATACGGAGTGTTTCTGTTCCTGGACTTGTTGATGGGTGGCTACTTGCACACGAAAAGTATGGCAATCTAAAACTAGAAGAGGTATTCACTCCTGCCATCTCACTTTGCGAAGAAGGATTTCCAGTTAGCCATAGACTGGCAGGTGGATTACGTGGTGAAAACGAACGTTTCGCTGCTGAACCAGACAGTCGAGAAATCTTTACAAATGATGGTGAACCGATACCTTCTGGAGAAATCCTCGCAAATCCAAATCTCGGAAAAACCTTCCGCAAAATTGCTAAAGATGGAAGAGATATATTCTACGAAGGTGAAATTGCAAAGACTATTGCTGAATACAGTCAAACTTATGATGGACTCCTATCTGCTGAAGACTTGGCAAACTTCCATGCACATTGGGATGACCCAATACAAATAAACTACCGTGGCTATGATGTTTATGAAATGCCACCAAATTCAAGTGGACATATCTTATTGCAAGAATTGAACGTCGTTGAATTATTTGATTTACAAGCCTTGGGATGTAATACTGCCGAAAGTATACATGTGATGGTTGAAGCGAAAAAACTCGCATTTGCCGATCGTGAAAAATACATGGCAGATCCCAATTGGATAGATGTTCCAATAGAAGGATTGCTGTCTAAATCTTATGCAGCGGAACAAGCCGAACGAATTGATTTGGAAAAAGCAGCGGTTGATGTTTCAGCGGGACTGCCAGAATCACACGAAGATACAACATGCTTCTGTGCTGCGGATAGTGCAGGAAATCTTGTTTGCATTCTTCAGAGCATTCAATCAGGGTTCGGTTCCGGTTTGGTCGCTGGAGATACAGGTATCTTGTTAAACAACCGCATGACCTATTGGCATCTGGAGGAAGACCATCCAAACAGTTTGATCCCTGGAAAACGAGTCCGGCACACAATGAATCCAGTAATTGTTACAAAAGACGGAAAACCCGTATTAACGTGTGGAACTCCTGGGGCAGATACACAAGTTCAAACAAACCTACAGTTAGTCACCCACATGCTTGATTTTGGAATGACGCCACAAGAAGCTGTCTCAGCCCCGAGATGGCGTAGTCTACAAAACCCGATGGAATCTACAATTCCACACACCTGTTCAAATCACCTTCAATTAGAAACCCGTTTTCCTTCTGATGTCCGAGAACAATTGGCAGAAAGAGGACATGAAATACAACCCGTTGGGGATTGGGGTGGACCAGGAAGTGCACAAGCTATCAAGGTACACCCTGAATCTGGAGCACTTATCGGTGGATCAGACCCAAGAACTGACGGTTACGCTGTCAGTTACTAATTGATTATGATCATAATTGGAATTAGATAGATAGTATTATACATCATAACATAGACATACATTTCATAACACAACGTAAGTTTCGTTTAAGAAATACTTGATCGTCGTAATATTGTTAAAGATTTTCCAATCGCATCGGTGTTGAATGTAAAATTAATTCAAAAATCTATCTTAGGAGATAATCATGTTTATTAAAACTATAAAAGGGTTTTCACATATCGTTCTTGTGGTAACCCTATGTCTCACCACCCAAATAATTTGGGGGGCAGATGTAGTGCTTTTTGAAGAAGATTTTGAGAGTGTGAAACTTAAAGACAGTATAGCAGAAGGCGTTAAAGGAACAAGCGTCTGGTCCGATACAGGACCTGATGGATGGGAGATTACAAACGAAAATCCCAAAGACCTTGGTATGCCTGAATGGCGAACATGGGCAATTGTAAAACTTGAGTGGTGGGTACAAACAGCGGAAGACCAAGAAAGGGGGCAGTTCATTTCTGAGAACAATGGTAAAGGTATGGGAAATGGAGTAGTTTCAGACCCTGATGAATGGGATGATTGGACTCAAAACGGTGACCCAGATTCCATCAGTGATTGGAACGGACATATTATTACGCCTCCCATAAATATCCAAGGGGCAGGTGCAAATTCACTGGTCTTATCTTTAGATTCAAGTTGGCGTCCCTATGCTGATCAAACCGCTGTAATCACCGCAAGTTTTGACGGGAATGAAGAAGAACGTATCCTTTTGTTCGATAGTTTAGGTGAGCAAACACTTGTCACTATTCCTACTCTCAACAAAAATGAAGAATTAATTAACGATTTAGAACAGGTTAACGAATCTTTAGAAATACCAATTAACAATCCTGATGGTGCTGATGAAATAGTAATTAGCTTTGGTCTTCTTACCGCAAAAAATGATTGGTGGTGGGCATTTGATAATGTCAAACTCATTAGTACTGCCTTTGTTGCAACTGATGTACAACTTAAAGATAAATTAGCCGTAAAATGGGCTGAACTAAAATCGGTTAAATAGTTATCCCTGATCCCTGGATATTAAGGCGAAAATGCCTTAATATCCAAATCAAATGGGTTATTTACTGAAAACCATCCGGAGATGAATATGAAAAATGGAATTATAAAATCGAGTATAAACACTATACTTGTGATAACCTTGTGTCTTACACCCCTTGCTATATGGGGAGATGATACAGTTCTTTTTCAAGAAGACTTTGAGAGCGTGAAACTTGAAGACAGTATAGAAGAAGGGGTTAAAGCAGCTGACGTTTGGTCCGGAACAGGACCTGATGGTTGGGAAATTACAAACGAAAATCCCAAAGACCTTGGTATGCCTGAATGGCGAACATGGGCAATTGTTAGCCTTGAATGGTGGACACAAACTGCTGGAGATCAAGAACGGACTCAGTTTACTTCAAAACAGAAAGACGGTAAAGGGATAGGGAACGGAGCAGTGGCTGATCCTGATGAATGGGATGATTGGGAAGTAAATGGTAAACCGGAAGCAAAAAGTGACTGGAATGGGCACCTACTTACGCCTCCTATAAATATCAAAGGGGCTGCTGCCGAATCACTTGTCCTAAAATTCGATTCAAGCTGGCGTCCTGAAGATACGCAAACTGCTGAAATCACTGTGAGTTTCGACGGTGGTAAAGAGGAAAGAATCCTATTGTATAAGAGTTCCGGAGTGCAAACACTTGCCACAATTCCTACTCTAAACCAAAATGAGAAAAAATTTAACGATTTAGAACAGGTGAACGAAACGTTGGAAATTCCCATTGACAATCCCGCGGATGCCGCTGAGATCGTAATTAGTTTTGGGGTTATTGAGGCAAAAAATGATTGGTGGTGGGCAATTGATAACATTCAACTTGTAAGTACTGCATTTGATGTTGAACCAAGAGATAAATTAGCTGTGAAATGGGCAGAACTGAAATCTTTAAAATAATTCTATAATTTTAAATAAAGTTTATTCTGCTAACATACTATTAATTGGTTAAACCTTTGGAGGACCAATCTGATGAACGGCAATATAAAACTTTTTAAGTATGCAATTATACTGATAACTCTCTTGATTAGTATACCAACAATTTGGGGTAGAGATACGGTACTTTTTGAAGAAGATTTTGAGAATGTGAAACTTGAAGATAGCATAGAAGAAGATGTTAAGGGAGTTAAAGTTTGGTCGGGGACAGGACCTGATGGTTGGAAGATCAAAAATGAGAATCCAAAAAACCTCGGTATGCCTGAATGGCGAACATGGGCAATTGTTAGCCTTGAATGGTGGACACAAACTGCTGGAGACCAGGAACGGAGTCAGTTTACTTCAAAAAACAAAGGCGGTAAAGGTATTGGTAATGGAGTGGTGTCAGACCCAGATGAATGGGATGACTGGGAAGTAAATGGTGACCCCGATGCAGAAAGTGATTGGAATGGACATATAATCACACCTACCATCAATATCAAAGGGGCAAAAGCAAGATCTCTCGTTTTATCATTAGATTCAAGTTGGCGTCCTTATGCTGATCAAACTGCTGAGATCACAGTCCGTTTTGACGGTGGTGGCGAAAAACAAATCTTACTGTTCGCGAGTTTAGGTGAGACGACACTTGTTACCATTCCTACTCTTAAGAAAAATAAGGAAAAGTTAAATGATTTAGAACAAGTGAACGAATCCTTAGAAATACCTATTAATAATCCGGCGGATGCTAAAGAAATGATCATTAGTTTCAGTCTCACTGATGCAAAAAACGATTGGTGGTGGGCGTTTGACAATATTAAACTCGTCAGCACTGCTTTTGATGTTGAACCAAGAGATAAGTTAGCAATTACCTGGGCAGAACTAAAATCCTTACAATGAACTCATTTGTAGTTATGAGCAACTTAACTCTACCAACCATTTTGATAGAATCCTTAAGAGTGATTCATTTAAATAAATGAATCACTCTTTGTGTTTAATTGAATTTAGGAAATAAGTATGAAAATATTGGTTACTGGCGGTACGGGTCGAATCGGTTCAAACCTTGTCAAACAACTAATCGAAAAGGGACATGAAATAAGAAGTTTTACATATCCAGAGGACAAAAACCGTGTTGGAAGGTGGGATGATAATCCCAAAGTGGAAACTGTTCTTGGCGATCTCCGAGAATTTGAAGATGTCAAAAAAGCTGTTGAAGGTGTTGATGCCATCTATCACATTGCTGCTGCCTTCGGTGGTCCATTTAATAACCGTGACTATTTAGCTATAAACGGTATGGGAACACTTAATATATTAGAGTGTATCCGAGAATTCAATCCAAATATCCACCGTCTTATATATGCATGCACTGAAGCCATCTATTGGGAATTGACTGAGAAAGGCAGATTTTTTGACGAATTAGTCACTGAAGATATGGTCGCAAAATACCATAACATGCCCTATTTCCTTACGAAATGGATAGGCGAAGAACTCTGTATGACTTATCACCACCAATACAATGTTCCTTCCACAGTATTCCGATTTAGCACCGTTGTCGAACCAAGTGAATTTCTGAATGCAGATGGATTGCCAAAACTGTTTGTCTTTAGTACAATCTACAATCGGTACAACAACTATAAAGGTAATGATCCTGCTGAATTAGAAATAGCAAGAATTGTAAAGAATGCTTGGAACGGTGAGGAAAAATTCATCCTAAAACGAAATCCTGATGGACGTGCCTACAAGGAGCATTTCGCAGATATACGAGATATCGTTCAGGGTTTGATATTAGGTTTAGAGAAAGATGCTGCTGTCGGGCAAGAGTTCACTCTGGGAGGAAACGCTGTTTTCAACCAAGAAGAAATAATCCCATACCTATGTGACCGTTACCAGAAGGATTGTGTTGATATAAAACTTACAAACCCTAACTATTTTGAATTCGATTTATCCAAAATCAAGACCATGTTAGGTTTTGAACCACACCATGATTTGGCAAGTATCCTCGATGCTGCTGAAGCGATGAATCGTGGTGAAGATATAGGTATTATTCCAACAGGTGTCCGTTGGGATTAATACAGCAATTCCCTTGAAAACCAATACAAAATGGGTTAAACTTAAAATATAAAATTACAAATATACTTATTTTACTCCTAAGGAGACTATCATGAAGAGAACAAATTGGATGATATACCGAAATTGGCTGTTGTTTCTTGCTTTAGCGTTCTTAGTAGTTAGCTGCACTGCTATACCTACAATGAACACTAAGAATATATACATACCATCAAGTTCTAAACATCTCGATAGACACATTGATGCTGTCTTAAAACGGGAAGGATTAAAACCTTCTAAACAAACAAGTGATGCAGCATTTCTAAGACGGATCCATTTAGATATGACGGGTGTCATTCCAACACCTGAACAAGTCTCTGATTTTCTTGATGATAGTGCTCCAAACAAAAGGTCAAGAAAAATTGATGAACTTATTAAAAGTAAGCAATCTGTTGAGTATTGGACAGGAATATGGGTAAATTGGTTAATTGGCAGACGCGGTGATGGTGATGATCGACGGGTTGGATTAGAGAAGTGGGTGAAAAAATCTATCAGAACTAACATGCCATACAATATGTTTGTCAAAGAATTGGTCGCTGCAGAAGGAGAATTACGGGACAATGATGCGGGAAACTATGTTCTACGTTACGAACGTTCACCTGTCTTATTGACTTCACATACATCACGATTGTTCCTTGGACTGCCAATGCAATGTGCTGAATGCCACGATCATAAAACGGAATCGTGGCTCCAGAAAGATTTCTACGGTGTTGCTGCCTTCTTCACAGGTATTCAAAGTGAAGAAAAAGGGATGATTGAAGAAAAAAATATGTTGGGTGAGGAAGAGGAGAGGCAGAACTTTCTCATTACTAATTCCCCAAAACAGAATAGAGAAATATATGTTGATAGTATGAAGGAATCTGTCCCTCCGCGGTTTCTTGATGGCACAGAATATAAAGGGGAACTCACCAAAAAACGTGAAGCCTTAGCAGAATGGATGACTGCTAAATCGAATCCTTACTTTAGTAAAGCTATTGTAAATCGGATATGGAAACATTTTATGGGACGAGGTTTTGTTGAACCTATTGATGGTTTCGGAGAGGAGTATCCCGCAACTAATCCTGAACTACTGACATGGTTAGCAGAGGATTTCGTTATTCACGGATACGACTTACAACATCTTATGCGGATTATTCTCCATTCTAAAGCATACCAAAGAAGTTCTGAAACAAATGAGAGTAACAAGGACGACGACATTTATTACTCACACGCTTATATGAAACCTTTGACCGCTGAACAATTCTTCTCCTCTATGCTTCAAGCTACTGTTTTGGGTAGGTTGAAAAAAAGCAAAACCGCTATTCAACTAAAGAGTATGAAACGCGAATATCTAAATCAGTATCTATTCCTACTGGATAATGGGGAGATGGAAGAAATTGAAGCATTCAATGGAACTGTACCAAAAGCACTTATGATGATTAACGGTTCTCTCGTCAACGACAGTGCTAATTATAAAGCACGTGATAGTTTTATTCGATATGTCCTTGACAATTGGCGTGAGACAATTGACAGAGTTCAGTTTATCTATCTTACTGTGCTATCCCGCAAACCAACCAGCCAAGAACAGACTTATTTCCAACGTTATTTAGAACGTAGTCTATATAGGAGTAAAGATTTAGCATACGAAGACCTATATTGGGTTTTACTGAATTCGGCTGAATTTGCTCATAACCATTAGAAATGTTTGGTGATTCACTGTATATGTGAACACTTTCTTAAAGGAGCATTGTCAATGAAGAACTTTGGATTAGCTATCCTCTTAGTATGTTTTACTTTCGGCATTGCAACAGGTGCATTGTCGCAAATCTACTTTGAGGATAATTTCGATAACGCGAATAAATCAAAAGATAAATGGGTACCCTTATGGGGTGAATGGGAATTCAAAGATAAAGAATACCACCAACTCTCAAATGATTCCAATTGTATGAGTGTTGTAGCAGATGACTTTTGGGATGAGGAGTGGAATGATTACACCTACGAAGTTAGAGGAAATAAAATAGGTGGGGCAGAAGGTTTCCTGATAATGTTCCGGTGCCAAGGTCCCATGGAACCCCGAGGAAAGGCACTTAAAGAACACCCACCACGTATGCAAAAACAAGCACGGTTAGAATACTGGTGGAACCTTGGCGGTTGGGGAAACAGCCGTTCTCAGGTTGAAGCATGGGGTGGTGGAAAAGCCGGAGCGCATAGCAATCACACTATCGCTACAGGTGATTGGTACGACATAAAAATTGTTATTACTCCCACCAGCTACACACTGTTTCTTAATGATGAACAGGTTGCCGAGGTTGACGATGCTACCAGAGATGGCGTCGGTAGAATCGGGGTCGCAACATGGGCAACAACTGCCAGATACGAAGATGTATTAGTGTATGGACCTGACGGTCCCTTACCGGTTAATCCAAAAGGCAAAGTTTCAACGACATGGGGACTTCTAAAAGCCGGTAGATAGACTCATTATTTTTCAAAACAGTAAGGCGGGATCATCACTGAATGATCCCGCCTTACTGTTTTAATTACTTATTAATTTGTAAGTGCTGGTTTTCACTCTTATGGACAGACCAACCTAAAATTACAAGTTGAAATTTCATTTATATGAGTCTTGACAAACTGATGTGTGTCTCTTAGAGAGTATAGTGTATTATCTTAGAGGACACAAATATGAAGAAACATGCTGTAAAACTGTGTAAAACTGATTGATATCGAACGTCATGTGTTAGAAGAATGTTTGTATACCGGTAGAGCTGTGACTCCTATCGAATTGATACTATTTAACAATAATTAGTCGGCGCGTTTGCTCAAAAGAAGGTGTTGTTAACTGGTAGAAATAAATACCACTTGCCACTCTTTCTCCTAAAGCATTTTTGCCATCCCAATAGGCAGAGCGACCACGGTTATGATAGAACCCCTCAGATTGGTAACCGATAGCAAGTGTCCGAACAAGTCCACCTGTCGCATCATAAATTGAAATGGATACAGGTGCGGCAATCGAAAGTTGATACGGAATCCATGTTTCTGGGTTAAACGGGTTTGGATAGTTTTGCAACAACTGATTCTTGTTCGGTTGACCGATGCTGTCAAGATTAACAGGAAGCACAGCATTGGTTAAACTACCAGGCGTTACAGGAACGATGTATTTCTCTGAGACAATATTACCATTTGTATCAGTGACGGTCAATTCAAGATTGTCCCCAACTTGCACAACACTTATCCGATTTAGGTCAGCAGTTGCAGCAGCGAAGTAATCCCCTTGCACAGAGGTAGTAATTTTGCTGTTTGTTCTGAGGTTACGTACAATTACTTTGTAACCTTCAAACGTAGCTGATTTCCCTTCCAAATGTCCACTTACTACGAATGCCCATGTTTCGTGTGCAGGAAGGTTTGGTTTAGCAAACGGTGCTGCACCTGTGTATCTTTCATTTGTCCAATGTGCTCCGACGAATGCGAAATTGCGTGCTTGAGGCACATTGACGATATATCCCTGTCCACCTTCAATTGGAAACCCTTCGTCAGGTGCACTTGGTGTCCAACCGATAAAACTTTGTTTTTCAGCATCAAGTGCTATTATAACAGTCGCACCCGTTATGCCAGCGAGTGATTTTGCAGTCATCGGTTTCGGTGATGCTAAAGGTAAAGAAAGCATGTTCAATCCTTTGGTCAACGTCATATTGAAGACGTTGCTAAAAGAATCGCTTTCTTCTTTATCAACGGGTTTGGCGATGAACCCGTGTCTACGTCCATCCAGTGAGTCGTAGTGTCCTACAACTGATCCATCCTGATTGATATTCCAACCCTCTGTGCTAATACTGCCCGGAAACCGCAACTCACGTAGGTTGAGAGGGTTGCCGACATAAGTGCGCGGGACATCACCTACCTCTTTCGCGCGGCCAACGACACTTCTTGACTCGTTTAGACCGTGAAGAAAAAAGTATTCCAGATTTAGTGCTGCTGGAAGGGCGATATATAAAAACCTACCCGTCACACCACGCATGTAGGCATGATATGTACCTGCAGCATCCGCGTAGCTACCCACGATATGGCCCGTCCAACTCACAAAATCGGAATAAGTTGCCGAAGCATCGGGTACCTCAACTATTGTGTCGCCTGAGAACCCACGGCGAACGCCTGAAGCGTCTATAAAATTACCCGTCAGTGCACCTGTTGCATCACTGATACCGTATATCTCCGTCTGGACAGCACCTGGAAAATCGTATTGACGCAACTCACCATTTTCTAAGATAACACCGTGGTACAAGCCATCACTATCTTGGTAGTGTCCGGCAGCTACGCCATTATTACCGAGCGCATAGAAATAAGTGCCTTGGGACCCAGGGAAATCGTGTGTGGTAAAAACGCCATCAATGAGCGTAAAGCCGACCATTTTTTTACCGTCAGCACTTCGCGTGTTTCCGGCATAATCTTCAAAGTCGCTACTCGCAGTCAACGCTAAAAAATCTACACCTGGAACATCAATACTCTCAAATATAAAGCCGACGGGTGCTCCAATACGTCTATTGCTGACTCTTGTATCAGTGCTCTCTATGGGTCTTGCTATAAATCCATGTCTACGTCCATCTGCAGTGTCATAGTGTCCAACGACGGATCCGTCCTGATTGATATTCCAACCCTCCGTGCCAACGCTATCCGGAACTCGCAATTCTTGTAGGTTGAGGGGGTTGCCGACATAAGTACGCGGGACACCACCCACCAGTTTGGCGCGCCCAACCGCAATCAATCCATCGTTGAGACCGTGGAGAAAAAAGTAGTCCAACTCTCCCTTTAGTGGCAGGTCGAGCGTTGCGAAACTTCCACCCGGTCCACGCAGGTATGCATGATATGTGCCTACAGCATCCACGTAACTACCCACGATATTGCCTAACCCGCTCACAAAATCGGCATAAGTTTCCGGTGCTCCAGGATACTCAACGATTGTGTCGCCTGAGAACCCACGGCGAATACCAGAAGCATCTATGAAACTACCTGTTAGTCTCCCAGTGGAGTCACTATAACCGAAGATTTGGGTTTCGATTGCCCCCGGAAAATCGTATTGGCGCAGTTCCCCATCTTCTCCTAAGATGACTCCGTGGTAGAGTCCATCGCTATCCTGATAGTGCCCTGCAGCTACCCCATTATTACCAAGTGCGTAAAAATAAGTGCCTTGTGCCCCAGGGAAATCATGGGTTGTAAAAACCCCATCAATTAGGGTAAAACCGATCATTTTTTCACCATCGGCACTTGGGGTGTTACCGGCGTAGTCCTCAAAGTCGCTACTTGCCGTCACCGCTAAGAAGTCTACACCGGGAACGTCAATTGTCTCAAAAGTATAGTTGGCATTGGCAGGTGCGATATCGGGTTCAGAGTTGTCTTGTGCCACAGTATCCCTTACGGAAAAGGAAACGAGGCATACGGATAACGTAAATATGTAAAACAAAAAACTGGTTTTAATCTGATTTTTCATAAAGTTACTCTCCAGTAATAAATTTGGTTAAAAGGTTAAATAGTATGATGGATATCTAATTCTAAAGGGTGATTCGAATATTTGAATTTTCGTGAGATTGCTTCAGACAATATGGGAAAATGAGGGTAGAGAAACCTAAGTATCATAATGTATAATATTTCAATTAAAACAATAGGATATACTATATACTGTTATCTACTATGTCACTATTATCGATTTCCTGTATTCTCACGCACTGGTGGCTTATCTGGTGTCTCGGTTTCGGGACGCTGATCCAACCACCACGAAAACAGCACTACTAAACACGATAGAATAATTGCACTGAATGCTAACATATTACCACTCGGTTTTTCTCCCTCAATATTACGTTCTGCATGCATCCGTATCTGGAAAAATGCTATAATCGCTGACAACACCACAACTGCAGCCAACACTGCGTTTACCTGCCATGGCACCCGAATTAATATAGTGAGAAGTGAAATAACTGCTACGGTTATACTTAACTGTGCGAACCCGTTGAAAGGTGTTCCATCCATTGCATCGTCATCAGTAGTTTCAGTATATTGACGATGAGCAACTACAATGGGTGATCCATCTTGATATGTCATCTCAATGAGTCGTGTGAATTCTGATAATAGTTTTTCGTCTTGGATCCAATCATAAAGAGCAGGATATTCATGTCGAAGAAGCATTACGAACTCTTGACGTTGTGCACTAAAATCCGTGAATTCTTCCCAGTCATTATCTGAAATGGTAATATAAGGTTCCGGACCCACACGGAGTTCATACCCTTGTCCATCAACATGAACAACACTACCAATATCTTCTCTTTGCGCTAAAAGAGTTTCACCAGATTCGGTCGTCAATTGTGGATTCTCCTCTGGAACTGCTGCCATATCTCGTTGTTGTAACGCTTCTGCTGTCTCTTTAGATTGCATTACCATTTCATTATCTGCTATTGCAACATCAATTCGACTCACCAGTTCCATCGCGGTAACTTCATGCTCAGGATCAACAAAAAGCGCAGTTTGACGTTGCTTTTTTACTTGTATGGGACGACACCGAATCTGTTGTGCAGCCAAAGTTGCAAGAATCAGTTTAACTTCCCACTCATCAGCAGTACGATAGATCTCAATCCAGTTGGAAGTGTCACTTACCTCCTCACCTATAAACTCAGACATCTGGTTCAATCTTCCTTGACTAACCTGAGTTCCTTGAATAGGATTGGTCGATTTTACTGTCCCATCAGCCATTTCAAATTCTCCAAAACCTAAAACTATACACTATTTTCATTCAAAATAAGTGTATTACACAATTTACCCTAAGTTATAATCTATATAATTTGACATCCACACATTTTAACTAAAGAATTAACTTAAAAAATATCAATATATTTGTAACCTAAACTGCTGGAATGCGTTGCTATAAACCTTATCGCAGAAAAAGTTATAATTTTATTGCAATTTCGAATGTCTTATGTGAAATCACAGAAAGTTATGCACATATTATCAACATAATGTCAATAATTCAGTATACACGGACTCTGTTAATGCCATGTTCTTCTGAATACTGAATAATTCTTCAGCACGTTGACGCGCAGACTCTCTCATTGCAGTTAACTGATTGTTATCTTTTGCCAGCGTTTTAATTGCAGATGCAAATGCTTTTGGATCTTCTGGTGGAACTAAGATACCTGTCTCTGGTGTAACTAACTCCTTACTCCCACCAAGTGGTGTTGCAATCACCGGTCTACCCACTGCCATCGCTTCAATGATAGTACGTGGACATGCCTCTGGAATGATAGAAGGCACTAATACTATATCAAGTAGAGTGGTTACTACACGTGTATCAGGTAAAAACCCGGTGAAGATCACAGAATCCTCAACACCCAATTCTACAACTTCCTGTTTTAGTGATTCCAAATATTCATAATCTTTCTGAAAATAAGGACCACCTACAATAAGTAGTTTAACATCCACACCACCCTCTAAGTGAGATTTTCTTAACTCTGACATAGCTTTTATAAGTATATGGATACCTTTTTCAGGAGTTATTCTTGTCACAACACCGACGAGTATAGGGGATGTGGATTCACTTTCCACCTCATTTTTGTTATCCGATAAGAGTTCAGTACGTAGATTATCTACTTCAGTCTGAGAAGCTTGGAATGCTTCTAAATCTGCCCCGTTATAAATTAATATCTGTTTTGAATCGGATGCAAAATGCCAACGTGTTGCCTCGGACACCAGAATAACACGATGTAGTAGTTTTTCACATATCTTGTCTAAAATTCCGTAGGATGTAGCATATCGCTTATGCATCAAAATAGGAATACGATTAATTCTCGCAACAATCCCACTAAGAAGTGCTACAGCAAGGGAATTGGCATGTATTAATCCAATTGAATGCTGTTTTACAACGCGATGGAGTTGCGGAATTACACGAAGCTGCCTGAAATCATTGAATAAATCTTGGAATGTAAATCTCTTAACCTTATCAGTCTTATTATGTGCTTCAGGAAGAGATAATGGTATGATCTCCGCGTCGGTTTTTGCTACTTCCTCTGCAAACGGACTCCCTCCGAGACAACCAACAAAAGGTGTAAAACGCTGTTTGTCTAACATCTGCAGCAGAAGTAGTAGGCTACGTTGTCCACCGCCAATTCCAGAACCACTATCAAGGTATAGAATGTTGTATTTTGATGATTCGGGTGTTTTCATCTTCCCACGTTATATAAATTCTTATACAGGTTTCGGGTAAATCTTCTTCCATTCGTTCTGCCCACTCAATAATACAGACACCATCACTGTCTATGTATTCACCAATACCGAGATCAGCAATTTCCGTGATATTTTCCAGACGGTATAGATCAATATGATAGATAGGAATCTTTCCATTATATTCGTTGATAAGTATATAGGAAGGACTACTGACAACTTCACCTGCAGCAATGCCTATACCTCGCGCAATCCCTTGTGTTAAACAGGTCTTTCCTGTACCGAGATCCCCTATGAGGGCAACCACATCACCAGGTTTCAATGTTTTCCCAAACGTTTCACCAAGATTTTGTGTCTCCTCCGGACTCTCAGTCCTATATACCTTTTCCATTATGCTCCTGCAGCACAACGCAGGATATCCTCCTGTGTCAAATTGTCGTTGATAAATTCACCTGTGATTCTACCTTCATGTAATACCAAGACACGTTCACTCATACCCAAAATCTCTGGCAGTTCAGAAGAAACCAATACAATCGCAACACCTTCATCAGCCAATTGTGTTGCCAAAGTATGTATTTCTGATTTTGCACCTACATCTATACCTCGTGTAGGTTCATCCAAAAACAGGACTTTTGGTTGCGTCATCAACCACTTACCTAAAACAACTTTCTGTTGATTCCCACCACTCAGTTGACGAACAGGTATATCATACGAAGCCGTTTTTATACGTAGCGATTCCACATATTCTTTACTTTTTCCATACGAAACACCGCGATTTATGATACCGAATGATGTAATTTCTCCTGCCGAAGTTAGATTTGCAAGCGTCATATTCGTAACAACATCGTCATCCAAAATAAGTCCATAACGTTTACGATCTTCACTAACTAATGCCATGCCTTGTTGTATTGCATCTCTGGGGGAGTGAATTTCAACCTGTCTTCCGTTTCTGTATATATTTCCATCCCATTTTCCAGTATTCGCACCAAAGATTGTGTTTATTAATTCTGTTCTTCCTGCTCCCATCAGTCCAGCGATGCCAAGGATCTCACCAGGACGCACCTCAAATGAGATATTTTTAAGAAACGGTGGTTCATGCGGATAGGTGTTTATGTTCTCAACCCGTAATGCTATTTTTTTATCTTTTGATAATAGCGAGGGTTGTTTACGATCCGGAAATAGTGTGGTCAACTCACGACCAACCATTTGTGAAATTAGTTTATCTTCGGTACATTCCTCAATTGATTGTGTACCAACTGTTTTTCCGTCACGCAATACCGTTACACGATCAGCAATCTGAAATATCTCTTTTAGTTTATGGGTTATATATATGCATGTTACACCTTTATCCCGCAACTGTCTCAAAATCTGATAGAGGATTTCCACCTCACTTTCTGTTAACGCTGCTGTGGGTTCATCAAGTACAAGTAAATGTGCGTTTCGGGACAAGGCTTTGGCAATTTCAACAAGTTGCTGCTGACCGATTCCAAGCTTATAGACTTGTCCGTGTAATGGAATCTCCAATCCAAATTGAGCTAATAACTCTCCTGCATCTTTGTATAAACGGGATTTATCAATTACACTTAACCTGTGTGGTTCTCTACCAAGGTATATATTTTCGGCAACTGTCATCTCAGGAATCAATGCCAATTCTTGATGAATGACAGCAATACCAGAATTTTCGGCATCTCGAACATTTCTGAACCTTTGTACAATACCATTAATGTGCAGTTCCCCTTCATAAGTGCCAAAAGGATGTACTCCCCCGAGAATCTTAATTAAGGTTGATTTGCCTGCCCCATTCTCACCACAAAGAGCATGTATTTCACCGGATCGCACATCAAAATTGACATCATCAAGTGCACGCACCCCGGGAAAATCTTTCGTAATCGTATGCATATTGAGTAGTGAGGATGTCATAAGTGGTAGTATTCCAATAATGAATTCGGTTTATTATATCAAAAATAAATGGTCACTTCAAGTTCTCAGGTCGGTAGATTGTAACATTATCTCATTGTTATGGTTTGTATATAATGGACATATATTTGTCCTGAGAATACTCTTCAATACCTGATATTTCTGAATGTTAAAATGGTACAAAAACAGACATTTAATCCTAATATACAGACAAAAATTAGGGTATAAAAATAGACATTTAATCCTAAATACTCAGACAGTTTACCCAGTTGTTATTGCAATTCTCTATGTGTCGAAAAAATGAAAAAAGTTACACTTTTTGTCACACGGTGTGACATTGAAATTGGTGTAAATTACCCCTGTAACCCCTGTTATAGACTGACTTTATTTCAGTTTGAACTTGATTTATAAGAATTTCGAAAATGTGTGATTTTGTGTCTTTGTTGTTCTTCCTGATTTTGACATTTTCTACCGTCAAAAGATGCGCATTTTTTGACGTAAATGAAATTTCGTTATTAGGATCGTTTTTATAAATAGTCATTAGTTTTAGTTTTTAGTTTTTTTGTTTACAAATATTGAACGATATAGTATTATATACTATTATTGTCATTATGACAAATATATTAAATGTATTTATTTGTTTTTGTGATTTATGTATGTTAGTTGTTAGAGATAGGTGTTTTCTTCATATTTTTTATGATATTTTATAAAAATGTTTGATCTGTCTGGTTAAAATTTTGTTATTGCCATAGATTTTACACACCTACAACCACTTGAAGTATAATGAAAAAAGTGTTATGATTAGTAAGTAGTATTATATATAATATAAGATTCGGAGGCATTTATGTCTGAAGAAAAGAAGGAAGAAATAGTTCCGGTTTCAGCGGAATTCGAAGTTGTGGATCAAGTTGACGATCAAACGATCGTTGAACTAATGACTGGACAGACAATTCAGGATTACGTTTACTCTTTCAAACAAGGAGGACGCGTTGTTGAAGGGTTAACGTTAGCAGGTATTAACGAAGCTGCGAACAGAAGAGGCGGTATACAAGTAGAAGAAATAGAATATGAAGAACTTGATAACTCATGGATTGCTACTGTCAAGGCTGTAGATACTATAACGGGATCGTCTCGATGGGGTGCGTGTGAACAAGCAAAAATGAATGGGAGTCGTCCAGATCCGTACGCGTTTCCAAAAGCAATTCATAAAGCACAGCGAAATGCTATTAAACAGTTATTACCTGTTCCTGTGATAAGAGAAGTATTGAACTTCTACCTGAATCGTAAAGCAGGTGGTGGTAACACAAAGCAACCAGAAAAATTACAGTCCGGTGATAACATCTCTAATGCCCAGAAAGCCACTTTCGCTATTGCTAATCAATTGTCTGAACAACTCGAAAAGGCGGGTGTTAGTAAAGCCGACCTATGGAACTATATGAAATGCAAATGCAGTGTAGAGTCCAAAAATGATATATCCGAACAACAGTGGACACAACTTTCTGCTGAATTTAAGGCTGCTGAAACGAATCCAACACTATTTGATGATTTATGTAAACGGGTGAAGCAATTAACAACTGCAAAGGATGAAAGTGAGGTCCCATCCTCCGAGGAACTGCAGGAAGCCGAAACTCTATATGATTCTGACAATAATCAAGAGGAATCAAAAACTGACGATACCGAATTAAAAACTGCACCTTTTTAACTTATAATAAGAATATGTCTATCATAGCCGGATCCGCAACATCAAATATCACTCCTCCACTCGGAACAGCAATTCCCGGTGGATTTCGTCCACGATATGCACAGAACATTGATGATGAACTGTTTGCGAAGGCACTCGTTGTTGAGAACGAATCCACACGAATTGCCATGGTTACCTGTGATTTGATCGCAGTAACAGAAGAGATGGTTGATCAGGCAAAACAACGTATAGCAGATCGATGCAACATTCCTCCTGAACATGTCATGGTAAACGCAACACATACACACACTGCTGTGGCTGTGGCTAACTTACTGGGTGTTGATGAAGATACATATTACACTGATTGGGTTCCACTGAAAATTGCAGATGCTGTTGAGTTAGCAGTAATACGTTTAAAACCTGCTCGTGTTGGTTTTTCAAGTGTTAATGAAGATCGAATTACTTTCAACCGACGATGGCACATGAAGGACGGCACTGTCCGTATGAATCCTGGGGTTGAAAATCCTGATCTTATGAAACCTATCGGTCCAATTGATCCAGAAATAGGAATGTTATATGTTGAAGCTGAAGATAGTACACCCATTTCAGCAGTTGCTAACTTTTCACTTCACTACATTGGCACAGACAACGGAAGTGCTATTTCTGCAGACTACTTTGGTCACTTTGATCGATTGATGCGACGATATTTAGGTGAATCTTGTATATCTCTCCTTTGGAATGCGGCATCAGGACAAATCAATAATATAGACTTTAGTGGAAAAACGAGATGGACAGCGGGTGGACATAAACAAGCGGTGAAAATGGCAAATGTCATTGCAGGACATTTCATCACCGAGATGCAGTTCATGCAGATGCATGATACCCTACAACTTAGTGGAAAACTGGAAACATTAACGTTCCCACGGAAACCAATTACAGATGACGATTTAACCGTAGCAGAAAAGATATTAGCTGTTGAACCGGGAACTTATGATGAATACGAAACTGGACCGTTTAGTTGGGTTGTCGGACAACCAATTCCAAATGCTCTTGTTGATGTTTACGCTCTCGAATGCCAACGTTTAGCAACCCTCCCGGAAGAACTAACGTCCCCGGTACAAGTCCTACGACTTGGTGAAGCTGCAATTGTTGCTCTACCCGGAGAAGTATTCGTTGAGACAGGAATAAACATCAAATCAGAATCCGATGCAAGACCTCTGTTTCTTGTTAGTTTGGCAAACGGATATATTGGTTACATCTGCACAGACGAAGCATTAACAGAACAAGGTGGATATGAAACGTGGGCAGCAATGTCATCTCTTCCTGACGTCGGTACAACCCAAGCGATGGAAGCACTCGTAGCTTCATTGTTGGGTTAGATCTTACCTCCTTAACATCCAAGCAGGTATTCCCTACTGTTTATTGCATCGATTAAAGAGTGTGTAGTAGCCGTATTTTCAAGCAACAGATCACCCGTATAATTCCCAGATTTTAGATGCTTTTTTATTACTCTAAAATCTACATATCCATCCCCTACCTCTGATAACACACCCTCTTCTGTTTTCTGCTTAAAATGTACCGATGTAAGATCGTCCATCTTCACGCGTCCCCAAAATTCACCAGGTGTATTTAGAGTTGTCCCATCAGGACGGTAAGTGTTTGTCTCGTCATAAGTAAGTTTTGCACCTCCTGCCACAGCTAACTTTAGGGTCAACGATGCAGACTGACGCGCATTTTCCACGGCAAAAGTCATTGGATAATCTGATAATATGGAAGTATACCGTTTAATATTTGCTATTGCAGCGTTTTCATCAATTTCTCCTTCAGTATCCAAATCTACGAGACGTAATCTTGCGCCTGATGGACACAGCATATACGCTATTTTCTTAGCGATTACAATTTGTTGTGTGTCCGTTTCAAGATCATCAGGTTCCGACAACCATGGATGAGACATGGCATAACTAAGTGTCAATTCGATTGCTTTCTGAGCAAAACCGACCACCTCATTAAACAGTTTAGGATGTTCGGTATAGTTCGTATCATAGTCTTTCTGCTCACAAACACAATCCCATACTGTATG
This sequence comes from Candidatus Poribacteria bacterium, assembly GCA_965205025.1. Classification (GTDB taxonomy): domain Bacteria; phylum Poribacteria; class WGA-4E; order WGA-4E; family WGA-3G; genus MSPOR6. Next base: position 123,733 of record CBDBFU010000003.1, on the reverse strand, counting down.
ACAAATAGTCTTGAATTCTGAATCGGTGTATTTCATCATCACATCTTCTAATCTATCAATCAATTGTCCAAATTCAGAATTGCGTAGGTAATCTCCTTCACGTACTTCCATATTTTTAAATCCATTTTCACCGAATTCCACCATCAAATCACTAAAACGTGCACCATTTTCTATTTCTTTTGCCCAGATATTCGTGACAATTCCAAGTTTTTCAAACATTTTGACATCCTCAATGTATTTAAGGTATTATGAATAGTATATACATTCTAATTTATAATCAAGGGACTATGTGACACAAATGGCAAAATTCACAGATGAACTCAGGCAATACGCTGCCCCTATTTGGGAAGCAGATCTCAACATCCATTCGTACGAGGAATGGCAGATGGAAGTCTGCCTAAAGAAAAGTTCAAGTTCTATTTAATTCAGGATTATCTTTTTTTATTAGATTATAGTCGGGTCTTCGCGTATGGAGTTATAAAGGCTCCTGACGAATCAACAATGGCACTTTTTGCTAATTTACTAAACGAAACATTGAACACCGAAATGGACTTACATCGCGGATACTGTGAGAAATTTAGCATCTCTCCCGAAGAAATGGAAGCAGCTCCTATGGCACCAACCACACATGCTTATACCCGTCATCTGCTCCAAGTAGCACAAACTGGGACATTAGCAGACGTTATAGCAGGTGTATTACCCTGTCAATGGGGTTATGCAGAAATCGGCACGACACTTTCCAAACAAGGAGGTTCACCTGACCCGCTTTATCAAGAGTGGATAGATATGTATGCTTCTCCTGATTTTCATGCTTTAGGTGAATGGCTGAGGGGTTTGTTAAACAAAATTACAACTGAAAGTAGTACTACAGAAAAAGAAAGAATTCAGCACAATTTTCTGATGAGTAGCCGGTACGAATACATGTTTTGGGAGATGGCATGGACAGAACAGAAGTGGCAAATTTAGGTTGGTATACCAATCGGCACTGCGAAGTGAAACACTGTCCCTTGCCCCAATTCACTTTCCAACCATATACGTCCCTTGTGGCATAACAAGATATGTTTAGTAATAGCCAATCCAAACCAGTTCCTCCCATTTTCCGTTCTCTTCCTTTATCAACACGATAAAACCGTTCAAAAACACGCGGTTGTGACTCTGATGGAATTCCAATGCCAGTATCCTGAATATGTACGACAACTTCGTTGACAGCATCAGAGTTTGTCCTACTCGGTTCTGCAGAAACCGTAATCACACCACCGTCAGGTGTGTATTTAATTGCATTATCAATCAGATTCACAAATACCTGCATAAAAAGTTGACTATCAACGTTAATCTGTGGGAGATCTTCTGGTATCTCCCATTCGAGAGTTACCCCAGATTCCTCTAACACCGGTTCAAACACATCCAAAACCTGTTCATGGAATTCCTTTAGGTGGCATTGTGTTAGTTTCAATTCCACCTCCCCTGTTTCAAGCCGCGCCAATTCCAGCAGATCAGAAACTAAACGTGAAAGACGTTCAGAGTGTTTTAAGATCTTCACGAGAAATTCTTTCCGCTTTTTAGTTTTTGTATTACCATTAGTCAATAGTGTTTCAGCGTATCCATGAATTGTAGTGAGAGGAGTTCGTAGTTCATGGGAGACATTTGCGACAAAATCTGCTCGGATACGTTCCAATCTCCGTAGTTTACTAACATCATGGATAACGATCACATATTCATTTTGTGATGCAACAGGAACGACTGTAACCTCTGCTTCCGATTCGTTAAGATTGGCAAGACGAATTTCGGAGAAAGCGAGTTCCTGTGTTTTCTCTGCATTTCGAACTAATGCTTGAAGTTGAGGAATACGGTTAATTTCAATTAGGGCTCTCCCCACATAATTTTTTGGAAGATTCAACATGGTAATAGCTGCTGGATTTGCATAGGTTATTTCAGATGGACCATTAACCAATAGCACACCTTCACTCATACTGTTTAAGATAGTTTCTAAACGTTGGTTCTCTAATGATATTCTATCAATCTGCGTCTGCACTCTATCTGTCATAATGTTGAAATTTCGAGAGAGATGTCCTAATTCATTTGCAGAATTAACTTCGACAGGAGTAGTCATTTCACCTGTTGCAACGGACTGTGTCATCTGCGTTAACTTCTTAATGGGTTTGACAATCGCACCGGTCGTAAAGACTGTAATAATGATGACCAGAATAGAACCTGCGATACTCACTAATAAAAGGGGATGTTGGATTTTACTAAGCGAGTTATTCACTGTTTCCATCGGCATTGCTACGCGTGAAAATCCAATCAAATTTCCATGCTGTTCTATGGGTAGCGCGAAGTATCGGAAGTTAGTCTGGGTTGTGGCACTTTTTCGATTTGCCATACCGCTGCCATTTTTGATTGCTTGCTGAATCTCAGGACGATCCAAGTGATTATTCATTTCAACCAATGAGTCTCCGTCTCTCTCAGTATCACCCCAAACAACTCCAGTGTGATCAATGAAGGTTAATCGTACATTTCCTGCTTCACCGATTCTATCGATCAAACCATCAATGACCCCATAAGTAAAATTCTCTTTTGTGGAAGTTCCTCAATTAAGAATTCTCTGGTAAGCGATGCCTGAATTTCTAATTCATTAGTAATACGATTACTGAGCAATCCCTTAAGCGTTACCTCAAGAATTAAGTATATCGCAAATAATACCAGCAACACGATACCTATGTAACTAAGTGTCAGTTGTGTTCGAATATTCATTTTCTGTTCGACCTTCGATTCGTAGTTTCTCTAAACATCAGACCATTATATATGACTACCGTAGATTTTATGTGTGAATTGTCAAGATTTAGGTAGTTTCGCCGTCTATATTACCACATTTAGAAGTTATTGACATTTAAAATAGGCTTTGCTAAACTGAAATCAGTATAACTTAGGGATACATAAAGAGGAAAATAATGAATATCCGTTATGAGGGAATTTTTACTCCGACAGTTACACCACTTGATGAAAAAGAACGTGTTGATGAAGCAGGATTTATAAGACAACTCAATCGCTTGATAGAAAACGGAGTTCACGGAATTTATCTATTAGGATCTTCTGGTGAATTTACGACTTTAACAAATGCAGAACGTGAACGAGCGTTAGATATTGCCACTAAGACTGTCGCTGGACGTATCCCTATAATCTGTTGTGTCATGGATACAAGTACACAACGTGTGATACAGAACATCCAACTTGTGGAGCAATATGAAGTTGAGGCTGTCGCTGCAACCCCCGGTTATTACTACCCCTCTACTGATGATGCTGACATCATCCAGTTCTATCAGGAAGTTGCTGCAAGTACAGAACTCCCCGTACTCATCTACAACATCCCATCAACTGTCAAGACTGCGATAAAACCTCAAATAGTGGTTCAACTTGCAGATGATTGTGACAATATTGTTGGTATTAAAGATAGTTCCGGTGATTGGGCAAATAGTATAAATCTAATTGCATTGTTGGGTGACCGGGACGACTTCACCATTATGCTTGGTTCACATTTCGCCTTAGCTGCCTGCATTGTTATTTGGTGCAGATGGGGGAGTTATCTCAATTGCCAATGTTGCACCGAAGGAATCTGTAGCACTCTACAACGCAGCAAAAGCACGCGACCTTGATGAGGTTAATCGACTTCAAAATTGGATGATTAGACTCAGTAAAATGTATACCTACGGACAAGGTGTAAGTGGTATGAAAGCATGCTTGGAGATTTTAGGAGTCTGTAATGCATATACAACAAGTCCGTTGCTACCCTTAGATGAAACTGCTAAAGCAGAACTTAGGGAATTGCTGACCGAATTAGGACTCCTGTCCTAAGCGACATGATTGAAATACAACCGATTCACGACCCTCCCAACGTAGAAATAGAAGTTCCTGGTTCCAAAAGTTTTACCAACCGTGCCCTGTTAGTTGCTGCTCTGGCACAAGGCGATTCTACATTAACAGGTGCACTCTTTAGCGATGATACGTACTATATGTGCAATGCTCTCCGAAAACTGGGGGTGGATATTACTGAAGATTCAGAACAAGCCACCTTTTACGTCACTGGAAATGGTGGAAATATACCTGTTAAGAAAGCAGAACTTTATGTTGGCAATTCTGGGACAACTACCCGATCCATAATCAGCTATATTTCTCTCGGACATGGTGAGTTTGTTATTGATGGTGATGAACCAATGCGTCAGGGTCGTCCTATATCAGATTTATTAGATGCCTTACAGCAGCTTGGTGTCTCGGCACATTCACAATATGAAAATGGCTATCTCCCTGTTACTGTTAAAGCAAATGGACTTAAAGGGGGTAAAACCACTCTTGATACAAGTAAAAGCAGTCAATTTTTAACGTCTTTGATGCTGAGTGCCCCTTATGCTAAAAAAGGGATGGATATAGAAGTTATTGGAAATCTCAAAACACCCTATATTGACATCACGATAGCAGTTATGGAGGCGTTCGGTGCACAAGTTATCAACAAAAACTATCAACATTTCCACATTCCTGGTGGACAACAGTATCAACCTCGACCTTACCATATTGAACCTGATGCTTCCAGTGCATCCTACTTTTTTGCTGCCGCTGCAATCACGGGTGGACATGTTACGGTAAAGCATCTATCCACAGATTCTGCACAAGGTGATATTCAATTTGTGCATGTCTTAGAACAGATGGGATGTCAGGTGTCTGTTTCTGAAAGAGGTATTACAGTAAACGGACCGGAAAAGTTAAAAGGTATTAATGTTGATATGAAGGATATATCGGATACCTCATTAACCTTGGCGGCAATTGCCCCTTTTGCCGACGGTAAAGTTCGCATCCGAAATATTGAACATACCCGATGGCAGGAAACTGATCGGATTCATGCGATGGTTACCGAACTTAGGAAGTTAGGGGTATCGGTAGATGAACACCAAGATGGACTTGATATTATGCCTTCAGCTATTACCCCTGCAGCAATTGACACCTATAGTGATCATCGTGTGGCAATGGCATTTTCGCTTATTGGTTTGAAAATTCCAGGAATCTGGATCAATGATCCTGAATGTGTTAGTAAGACATTTCCCAAATATTTTGAAATGTTGCAGAGTATATATTCTCATTAGAAATATAACTGTATCTCCCCAAGATTCATTTCTAACAACATCAGTGTTTAACAACTGGATTCTAAATACGAGAAAACTACACAACCCATAAGGTAAATTTGCTAATTATTGAGTTTTCGTGGTATCCTAACTATCGTCAATATTATTTAAACGGAGAATTAAACCATGGAATTGACTAAAGAAACAATGCGGGTATTTCACGAGATAATCACGTGTAATCCAAGAATTATGAGTGGTACACCGGTTTTTAAGAATACGCGTGTCCCATCAAAAACCTGATTGACTATTTGGAAGCAGGTGACAGTTTATAGAAATTCTTGGACGATTTCCCTTCTGTTAGCCATATGCAAGCAATAAAGGCATTGGAATTAGCAAAGGAAATGCTACTCACACAAGCCTATGCACATTCTGATTGATGAATGCTTACCTAAAAAATTAAAGCGAGAGGAGTGCCCATTGAGCCAAAGCGAAAACACCTATAAATACCATCTAAAAAAGGCAGCGAAATAATCCGATACGGGATTACTAATGACTTAGATCGTCGTGAAAAGGAACTACAACGAGATTATGGTAAAGATGTTTATATCCATCAGGTAGGCACAATTGTAGAAGAATACGAGGAAAATGCATTTGAGGTTGAGTTTATTGATCTCAATGGTAAAACATACGCATTAGAAACCCTGCAAGCATCCCAACTCATGTTGCTTCATCATCAGATGCTGGAGGAAAGGAAACTGCGTAATAGATTCCCAAATCACTTGAAGAAACACATTCTATTCAAACTCAAACTCTGCCCGAAATTCACCTAAAAGATATATCCCACCTCCATAAAATAGCACAGCCAACGGAATTAGAATCCAAACTGGGAATACTCCTTTTAGCATTACCACACCTATCCCCATAAGTGCAGAGATTACGATAGTTTTATATATAAAACCTGTGGTTGTAAGTTTGGTAATGTATTTAGAGATATAACAAAATCCTACTATAAGCACATAAGCTTCACTAACAACCATAGCTACTGCTGCACCCACATGACTGTACCGTGGAATCAAATATACATTCAATACTATGTTTAAGAGTGCTGTTGTTCCCATGAGAGTTGAAAAAGCACGACGTTTATCTGCTGCACGCAATACTGTCAATACTACACTTGTCAGAAAGATCATTCCACCCGATATACCTAACAATTGCAATGCAGCAGCGATTTTCTCTATGGTATCAATAGATTTGGTTGCAAACAGTAGGGCAGAAATTTCATGAGAGAGCGTTGCCAATCCGACCGCTAACGGTACACCTGTAATCGTCATCCATCGCACACCAAACGTATATGCTTCTCCCAACTTATCTCGTTCCTGCTCATAAGCACGAGAGAGTACTGGAAACATCGCTCCCATCATAAATGCTCCCGGTAAAATAATTGTGAAGGCATTTACAAACGTATAGGGTAAACCGTACCATGTATTCGCATCTACACCATAAGGACTTAGTTTCGATAGTATAATTGCATCTACTCGGAAGTAGAGTAGATTAAATAAATTTCCAATTGCAAAAGGTAATGCCTGTTGCATCAGAACGGTTACAAGTTGTCGATTCGGTTCAAAACGAAGCGGTGTAAAACGGTATTTGGTAAAACCTATACTCATAAATAGGTTAATTCCACTCGCAATTAACCATACTTGACAGACATTAAGAAGATCATAACCTCGTAGAATTAATGCCCCACCAACCAGAAAGAATATTCCACGTTCAGCAATCACTGTTAGTCCTTCATATTTCATCTGTTCATGTGCGCGAAATACACACCGATAAAGTTGAGCAATAGAATTCACTATCGCTGCTAAACCTAAATAGACAATCATCATAACGATTATTGTGCTATACCCGAGAGATATACCGACAACAATCATAAGTGCATACGCGAACACTGACAACAGGAGACGAACAAGAAGTGCATTGCCCAGGTAGTGTCGTGTTTGTTCACGATGTAGTGTCATCTCCCTTATCAAGGGATTCTGCATACCGAGTTCTGTTAAACTTGCTATGAGATTCGTGAGTGCAATAGCAACAAAATAGCCACCTTGCGCTTTCTCAGTAAAGAAACGAGGCATCAACCAGACTGTGATTACGAGCGAAGCAAGACCGCCAATTATATGGGCACTCAAAAGGGAGGACGTGTTTTTAATAATACGATTCATTTGGTCATCACGTCGTGCCTGGTTGTGTGTTACACACATCTACTATAGTTATAGTTTGGAGAGTTGTTCAAGAATAAGTTCTCGGGAGGGACGATCAGTATTTCTTTTGCCAACATAAAGCCACTTCAAATTGCCTTCTTTATCCACTAAGAATGTAGCTGGTAAGTACATGTCACGTCTATGGAAACGATAAGGTTTGATAATTCCGAAGGCTTCATGAACAGAAGATCCTGGATCAGCAAGTATGGGAACATCCATTGTTTCAGGATCTTTAAATGTCTTTACGATTGCGTGGGGTTCCGGTTTGATTGTTAGGATAACGGTATCGTATTCTTCGTCAAATAGTTGTTTGTCTATCGCAAACTGCGATGTGTAGTTTGAACATACCGGTCAGTAAGTTTGAAGTAGAAGGCTAACAAGTACGTTCTTTTTACCCTTATAATCTGATAGAGCATATTCTGTTTTTCCATCAGTATCAGTCAATCTAAAATCTGGGACAGGTGAATCAATAGATAATGGTTTACTTCTTTTGAGTTTACTAAGTTCTGACAGTAGATCTTGTGCCTTGAAATCCAAGGTTTCATATAAGTATTTCCAACGGACATACCCAGACTTATCCACAATGACCATACCAATATCATTGCTCTCTGGTTGAAGTCGCCACACTATCGAAGTATCATATTTCTTACTAAATTGTTTTGTTATGTTCTCCGATTCTTTCAAATCAGGTGAATATATTATAAGTATATTCACTTTCCCATAATACTTCTCTGTATATTCAATATCGTTAGCAAGATCCGATGTGAATATCCGTGTACCGATTTTCACTGCATATGTAAATGTTGAAAAACAGACACTGATAATTACAACGAAGAGAGATGTGATGAAACACTTCTGAAGATGTAACATAGATATGAAACTCCTTAGGAATCAGTATAATCCTACTCTAACATAATTGGGGACTATAGTCCAATAACTATCACTATCTCCCTGTTTGAGACGTTGTGCACCAAGGTGTGCAATTGTGGCTCCTCGTGGTACATTGAAGATTGATTCAGCAAAATATGCTTGTTCGCCAAGTCTTTCTCGGATAGCATCTCCGTAGGATGCAAGTCCATCACCAACAAAATTAACATTGGCGTTAGAAGAGGTTTGCTTATCCAATTCATCTAAGAAAGTATCAATTGACAGGCATAGATCTTCTGTCAAACGTTTCCAATCTGTACCTCCGTGAAGGATACATCCATAAATTTCACTTCTCCGTGCATCAAGAATCGGACATACTAACCCATTTGTCCAACGAAGGTTATAGCCAATTGCCTCTAAAGTAGATACACCGACAATCGGTTTGTCAACAGCATAGCAAAGCGATTTAGCAGTGGCTACGCCAATTCGAATACCTGTGAATGATCCTGGTCCAATTCCAACAGCACATCCATCTAAATCCTTTGGTGTTATATCTCCACACTTTTTTAGGACTGTATCAATAGCAGGCATAAGTCTTGAAGAGTGTGCTTGGACGATATTAAGTGTATGTTCAGCAACAATGTTATCATCCTCTATGAGAGCAACACTCCCAATAGGGGTAGAGGTATCAATTCCTAAGATTTTCATTCAATTTCTATGAGCAATTCTGAATCAGACTTTGAATCCAGTAGATTCTCTTGCAAAAAACACATTTGGGGTTACAGACTCTTGAATATCATCAGAAAGAATTATCGATAAAATCTCTTCTAATAGATTTTGGAGATTACCTGTAAATGGTTTACATGGAATTGACAGGGCTTTTAGTACATTCTCAAAACGCTTATACCCATCTTCAGTTTGGAGTTCAACCCAAAGAATTCCAACATTATCCATTTGTTGTTTATTTGCCTCAGAGAGTTTGTTTGCCACTAAAACACGACTACCTCTTGCAAATACGGCGTCAGCACTTTCGGGATTCCCTTTTCCCATTAACTTCACTTCACAAGGGTAGTCCTTCCCTGTTTCATCGAATAGATAAAAGTCGGATTCGCGTTCTGACTCTGGAAGATTTCTCTGATCAAAATGTTTTTTTGGTACTTGGAAAAGTGCACAAAGAGTCATCATTAAAGGTTTTTCGACCTGTTTCCCAGATGTACTCCATAATGCTCCGCGAAGTGCAGAACGTTTGACTGCGAGGGTATTGACAACAATTAAACTCTCATTAATATCCAAATCTACACTAACATCTCGAAATTTAATTGTCAACGATACATCCAAGTCATCTTGTTCAGTCAAACTATTAATAGCGTTATATAGTGTTTCATAATGATCTATAGAGGCTTCTAATACTATTTTTTTGCTGGCTGAATTGTAGGCATTAGTAATTGTCTTTTTATTTAGTCCTGAATGGATTGCAATTTCTTCTGGCCGAAATAAATCTGAATTGAGAAATTCCTTTTTGTACCAATCGGCAGTTACTGACTTATTATCTAACTTTGCGCAAGCTACACGCTTAAAAAAGTCCACAGCATACTGCAAAAATTCAGCATTAATCAATGCTAAAACTTCAGTTCGATAATCCTCTCCTGCAAGGAGTTTCCGAATTATATTCTTAATTACCGCACCCGTAATCGTCATATTTTGAATCCTCTATACAAATTCAGCTTGTAATTCTGTCAATGTAAGTATCCGAGGCTCCACTTTAGAGAACATTGCATTATTGACCGACTGAGTAGCACGTTCTATATATTCTTTTTCTTTTTCACAAAGAAAAAAGTACCTTTCATGATCAAGGGCTACCTGTCCGACTGTCCCACTCCCCCCAAATGGATCAAAAACAAGATCACCTTTAAAGGAATAAAATTGTATAATACGCATAGCTAATTCAGTGGGAAAAACTGCGGGGTGAATTTTGTCAGAGGCCGGGTTAATTCGCCAAACGTTTGTTTTTTCATAATCCCCCATTATTCTGCTTGAGGTGGTTGTCTCATCATCATATTGCCGTATATTCCAATCAATCAATTTATCTGTTTTTTTACGATATACCATCACACTTTCTGTAACAGAATTCGCCTTGTAACCGAGGGGTTTACGATGTTGGAAAAAACCCCCATTTCTATTCTTCGCAGAATGTTCTGGCTTCATCCATACGATGTCATCAATAAACTCCCATCCAATTTCAGTCAGTCGTGGGTGAATATCATAAGGGATGGCGTACCTTTTACTGGAATGTGCGCGACTAATCCGCGGCACGATAACAGGTGAAGTATTCAATACAAAAAATCTACCTTCTTTGGTAATACGATGTGTCTCTTTGAATACAGAGGTAAGAAATTCGAGATATGATTCATAACTCGGAAAAATAGTATAATCACGGGCATTGTAATACGGTGGAGACGTAAAAGTTAGATGTATTGATTCGTCTGGAATGATTTTCAACACATCTTGAACATCAGCACTGACCATGACATTTTTAAGTTGATCTGGACTGGTGGGATGATTATGTTTATTTGAGTTTTTGACTTGGTTTTGACACATTAATTCACTTGCTATATGTTCGCGAATCATCTCATTAGGATGTTGTTCAAGTGAAACTAATGTTGATTTAACATCAGGATGTTCTCGGAAGTAAAGTAATCCACGGAGTGCTTGCAATATAATTTTTGGATCATTATCTGTGGTGTATCTGGTTAAAATTGGAATTGCGTTTTCAGTTTTGAGTCTTCCTATTGCTGATACTGCTTCACGACGTGTTTCGGTATTCTTCTCTGTATCGGCAAACGCTATGAGTTTCTCTAAATAACTTTCATTTTTCAACTTTCCGACGTTTTTTACAGCAAGACATCGAATTTTCGGATTACGATGCTTAAGCAATGGCATAAACAACTTACCGTTAAAACCATCCGGTAATTTTCCAAGGTTTTTAAGTGTAAACAACAACTGTTGTTCCTCGTTTTTAGGAGCAAGTGCAACCTTGAAAAATTGGGAATCATGCTGTGATTTTTCATGTTCAATGTCAGCTTTGGTTAACATCTTTTTTACAACATCGCTCCTTATATTGAAAATAAATCATTACAATTCTGTAAAGTTTCAGTTGCACATTTAGATATGATTTTACTTGCCAACATATTTAACCTTTGTTTATAAGAGAATACTATAGTTTGGACAATTTTTAGAAATAGCACTTCGCTGGAGTGCGGGATTGTTATGCTTCACTGCTATAGACATATTGCTCCGCTGGAGCAAGACCTACATTTATCCGTGTGTTAGACGCAATCAATAGAGAACTAACGATACCGACATTACGATTACGATGTCTCCTCACGCCAGCGGCGTAATATGTCTATAGAAATAAGAGGCAGAGAACTCCGCACTCCAGCGGAGGGCTATGAAAGATGACCGCTTTGACATAAAAGCGCTTTTCAGTGAGTTATACCGACCCCAAAACTATCAGGAAAATAGAGGACACCCTTGAAACACGACAAGAGACCGACAGAAACTGTCCAAACTACAGTAAAGAATATCTAAAGGAATTAATATTTACAGAATATCTTGCACAAAAAAGATCTCTACATAGCCTTTAATCTTCCCCAAGTTGTGGAGAGTTTCCGATGTGCTTCAACATCAAGTGTATTTGGCATCAGTTTCTTTATCTCTGCTTGACTGAGTACGGTGTTATAAATCCGTGAGTCTTCAATATGAACGTCAAGGTCACCTGGACCACCAGCAACACTTCCGTGGCGTTTACCCCAAATTGCTTCTGCATCCTTGTTGGCAAACACAACAAATTGACCAAATGTATAGTCCCCTATCTTGTTTCCGTTACGATATAGCACCACGTGTGCAGTGCCGTTATCATCACCGTACGAAATAGCTATCATAACCAACTGTCCAGTCTTCTTTTCCTCAAAACCTGGTTCAGGATCTTTTGTTCGGTGGAACCAACCACTCCCTGCCATCCAACGATTTTTTTGACGTTCTCCAAAGACAATACCATCAAATGTTGGATCTGAGAGACGGTCGATGGTTAATATTGAACCTGCTTGAACGTTGAGATCGTCCATAATAACCCAGGATACCAAAGTCTTTTCCTCAATATCTGGACCAGTATATCCACTTGCAATTGCCCACTTACCGGGGTCAACATTCAATTTTCCATCTTCTATTGTCGCCCCATTGAGCGTAATATCAGGAAAGTTGCCTGTAATATCCTTTAAATCCTCACCTTTTTCAAATGTCCAATGTCCTACAAGGGTTTCTGCTTTTTCTCCTTGTGCAAATACCGGTGTGAGCGTGTTAAATAGAAGTAGTATTAAGCATAACCAAATGTAATTGTAATTATGACACAACATAAATCCCTCCTCAATTGAAGATTCTAATATCGTTTCGCTTATACATTTATAGTAAACTTTAGATTTAATTAGACACTTTACTTGTAGGAGCGACCTCCTGGTCGCGACCGGGAGGTCGCTCCTACAGAAGAGGTGTGGGACGCGAACGTAAGTTGAGCCAATAGAAAATGTAGTATTCATTTTATTGTTTACTATAGTACTAAATTAACAAGTTAGCATCCTCGTACTACACCTGGGAGATCAATTCATTTTGGCAATAATTCTACGAAGTATTCGTATATTCTCAATAACATTTTCTTCACTATTTGGACTCTCTATACCATTGAGATAGGTTTCAAAAGCATCTAAAGCTTCATTATAATCCCCAACCTGATAGAACAGATTTCCAAGTCGACGGTACGGAGTCATATATTGTGGCGTTAACCATGTAATTCGTTTTAAGGCTTGTATTGCCTTATCATACTCGTTCTCATCAGTATATATCCTTGCAAGGTTGCGTAAAATCCGAGCTAATGTTTCTTTATTCGCATCCTCATTAAGGAATCTCCGTTGAATGCCTGCCTCTTCACCAAATACAAGCTCTAACTTTTCTTGAAATGCTTCCTCAGACATAATATTGCCTTCGTCACCTAAGTCTAAGAAAATATCAAAATGTTTAAACTTGTACCGGACAATACAATAAGAGGGTAAGTTAATGGCGGAAAGAGGTAAACCTGCCTTCCTACCAATTTCGATATACAGTATATACAGTGTTACATCAATTCCCGTTTTTCTATCAATTACATCGTTGAGGTAATTGTTAGCCGGGTCATAAAAGCCAATAACCTCTCTTCTGAACCTGTTTTCATGAAAAAAATAACGATTGTATTCAGCTATCTGTTCGTGAGGTAGTTCTATTTGAGATATCCGCTCTCGTACCTCTTCAGCCATCTCGTCTAATTTATGTATATAATTATCTATATCAACCTCGGGATATTCACTTTGGGCAATAAGTAGCGCCCCCATCGCAAGTCCTACCTCGCTATCCGGTTGATCTGCGAAATAAAAAAAGATATCTGGTTCGCTTTTATCCATCTTGTTGAAGTCCTAAAATTATTTGCTTTTTTAACAACGATATGTTATTATTAAATTATTAGCATAGTGGGGGATTAGCTCAGTTGGGAGAGCGCTTGCATGGCATGCAAGAGGTCACCAGTTCAAGTCTGGTATCCTCCACCATCTTATTGTAATGTATTTGACGGTGGTTGTTCAACAGGAGTTGAAACACCGTTATTTTTTTGTCCTACCTCTTTATCCGATTGCGTTTTCGTGGTTCTACGCGGTAAACCGTTATCTAAAATACCAAATACTGTCAGGTGAAGTTGTGCGCGAGGGGATAGACTCTTTATTAGTGCATCCTCTGCTTTATCAATCTTATCCTGCATCTCTTTTCGTTTTGAACGAAATTTCTCCAGTGTTTCACGGATCTCTTTCTCACTCATGAGTTTATCTTTAACATAACGGTTTAAAGTCTTCAAATCCTTAACTGCTTGTCTATGCTTTTGTAGTTTTAGTTTCCACATAGCATCAATTTGAGTTTTCTGCTCTGGTGTCACTCCAATCTCAGCCAAAGAAATCCTTCCTTTCTCGGTTTCACTATTCTTTTGTGCCCATGCAAAGATACTACATAAAGCAACACATCCTAAAATCGGTATAAGGTATATAATACGTAATTTCGCCATAACTCCCTCCTACCTAAAGGATACCATAACTACCGAAAAATATCTACTTACAGATATATCACGGTCTGCTAACCTTATTCAATCTATTCAATTCATAAAATTTTGTCATATCATCTTATATCAAAATATATGTAGGTAAAAATACTAATTCACCATCTAATCTTAAACGTATAGTAACCCTTACTTCTACGATGTAGTTACGTGTCATTATCTTTATAGTTTAATTGAATCTATGCGACATTTCTATGATTAGTAGCATTAGTAATCAGGTTGTTTTATTCTATAAAATATGTGATATAAGGACAAATGTATAACTACTAATCAACTATTTCCGAAAGTTTTAAAATTGGAATTTCAATGGGATTACCGAAAGGCAACAGCCAATGAAAGAAAAACTTACGAAACAGACCACATTAGAACAAGATGATGCTGATATGCTTGATAAATACGATTTCAGCGAAGGCGTTCGTGGAAAATACGCGGAAAGATACCACGATAGCAAAAACTTGATTTGTCTCGCCCCAGATGTTACCAAGGTATTTCCCGATGCCAAAACTGTGAATGACGCATTAAGAGCATTAGCAAAGATTATTGCGGAATATCAGAACACTGAATAGTCAAGGTATTTCGTTGCTGGGTTGAGGAACGAAACCAAATAAAATAATCAATTCATTCTCTATATTATATGTGGATCAAATATAATTCCTTCATTTGCACCCCACATTACATCGTACAATCCGCATTTTACATAACGATGATAACTTGAATACATTCAATTCATTGGAGCTGGCACATAACCGTGTTTAACAGTTTCGTAGGTTAGGTTGAGCAGCGAAACCCATAGGTGTCAACTTAAGGATTTTCTACTGCTTTTAGACGCTCTAATGTTGTGTTTTTCCCTTGATTTTGTATCCTTTTCCCACTTTTTAGTATAGTTCGTTTTATTTCTTCAAGAGTTTTTCGTAGTGCGGTTTTGGATTTACCAAAACTTATTGTAATTTTGCGTGCATATAGATTGATGAGTTTTGCTGTTTTGATGATATTGTGGTGTATCATCGCCAACCGCTTGCTATCATAATCCAGTGTCTTAGGAGTTGTGTGATAAGTTTGGCATATACCTCACATAAAATACTATAGGGTTTTTCTCTGCGTGATGTGTTCACTCTTCCGACACTTTTGAAACATTTATACAGGAGTTCAACTTGCCATCGAATGCGAATGATTGCCGCAATCTGTTCTACGGATAGCCGTGTCGCATCAACATTTATAATAAAAATATACCAATCAGCGTGTATTAGGCGTTCTTTGATGGCGTGTTCCCTCTTCGCTTCGCATCGCGTCTGATGACACGACGCTGGCTATTTGCTTGTTCTTCAGAGAGGCGTAATGCGACAAGTCGTATGGGAAGTTTCTGAGTAGCACCGATATAGCAGTTCAAATCTATGGTGTCTAAAATTCTATTTATCAAACTGACGTTAACTTCATGAAAGATATTCATACAAAGCCATATTTATGTGAAACAATTGGTTGCTAAAAGTATTTAGCACAACGCGTAATTATAAGAAAAAACCTGAAACAAAGTAAGCATGAAAAAACAGTTGACGAAGTCAGTGAAATGAGAATATACTTTAAGTGAGGACATATTCTATACCTACAGTACTATAGATCACTTACCTGATGAAACTTAACATTTCCCTTCTTCTACTTATCTTTTGTCTATCTCACTTTGTAAATGCCGAAGAAGAATTTACAATTCCGAAGAAACATCGTGTGATTCAAGAATCTACAGCACGTTCTGGTAAAATTCAGATCGGAACAAAACTCGGTGATATCTCATTCACATCTGTTACAAATGAAACTTTTCATTTAAATAGTATCCTGAATCAAGGTCATGTTGTTTTTGTATTTCTCTCAGCAGAATGTCCTGTTGCCCAACGTTATGCAATGCGTTTAAAACGTCTACATACACAATTTTTCGATAGAGGGGTCACTATTTTTGGAATCTATTCTAATGAAAACGATTCCATGGATGATGTTAAGAATTATCTCAGTAAAGCGGAGTATACATTTCCAATAATAAAAGATTCTGATGGACGTTTAGCAAGACACCTTAATGCTACTATGACTCCTCAAGTTCATCTAATTGATAAATCAGGAGTACTTAGGTATCGTGGTGCGATTGATGATAATAGATATGTCACTCGTGTAAAGCATGAATACTTGATAGATGCACTAACTGCAGTAATCACGGGTAAAAAAGTGTCAATCGAAGAAACACCTGCATTTGGTTGTACAATTCATTTACCTGAAGTGAAAGAGCTAAATCCAATTACATATACAGAACACATTGCCCCCTTGTTAAAGAAAAACTGTCAAAGCTGTCATCATCATTTTGGTATTGCCCCATTTAAACTTGATGAATATATGGATGTTCAGTCACATGCGTCAGATATTATTAGAAGTATAAATCGTGGGTATATGCCACCAGCAAGATTGGAACATGGTTATGGAGAATTTACGAATTCACATCAACTAACTGATACTGAAGTAGATTTGATTTCCTCTTGGGTCAAAACAGGAACACCAAAAGGTGAATTATCTACCACCCCTTATAAGAATCCAGTAGAACAATGGACGCTCGGTAGACCTGATTTGCTAAATGAAATTCCAATTGTGTTTAATAAACTTACCGAAGGTAAACATGCTTCACTTTTAATTCGCGTCAAGACAGACTCTAAGAAAGATCTATATATACGTGGAATAGATTTCAAAACTACAAATCCTAAAATTGTGCGTCGTATAATTGTTGGACTTGATACACATAATAGAACCGATAATTCTTTTTCATATATAAACGAAACTGATAGGAGAGAAGTCAATAGTTCTGATTTTGATGTAAGAATAGGGACATGGTCACAAGGATTCTTTCCTACTCTCTTGCCAGATGGAGTTGGTTTTTTATTAACCAAAGGAACGGACATTATCTTAAATGTATTATACCAAGGTACAGGAAAAGAAGAGCATGGCACACTAAAGTTTGGTCTATATATATCCAAAAAACAAGAAGCAGCCAAGCTTCATACAGCATCATTAAATTCAAATACTCAAGAACAATTAAAACTTAATAAACAAAAAATAAAGCATTCTTATGAGTTTAGAAATGATGTTTTTGTGGTTTCTGTTCTCTTACCCCAGTATGTTGAGGCACCAGGCATTAAGATCATTGGAATTACACCCAAAAACGAACAGGTCAAGATGGCTTGGATTAAGAAATCAGAAATCGACTGGTTAGATGAATGGTTAGATATCTACCATTATCAAAAGCCGGTATTCTTACCAAAGGGAACTCGGTTAGAATATGTAATTGAAGATTCATTCAGAAATAATTTTGATAGTGTGAATACAAAACTCTTTTATGTATTAGCTTCTGAATATTTAGATAAGTAGTTAATGATGTATTAAATGGTCAACCTGATTACTTAATCTCTCGTTTGAATTATAGAAATAAGGTATTATATTATTACTGAAAACAAGGAGACTACTAAATGGCAAAAATCGGTGTGAATTTATTACTTTGGGCAGATAAGTTTGATAAAGAAACAGCGGACTTGATACCAAAAGTCTCGGAAATGGGATTCGATGGTGTAGAAATTCCTATTTTCGATCCAGATACAGTTGATATACCGTACACCCAATCATTGCTGAAGGATACCGGCATAGAAACAATTGGCTGTAATATTATGGCTGGCGATAGAAATCCAATTGATGAAGATCCTACAATCCGTGAGAATGGAAAGAGTTATCTTAAACAGACAATAGAGGTAATTGCGGAATTAGGTGCAGATACACTTGTTGGACCTATGTATAGTGCTGTTGGAAAACTTGTTGGTAGGGGTAGAAACACTCAGGAATGGGAATGGTGTGTAGAAGGTCTTCAAGAGGCAGCGGAATTTGGTGGTAAACATGGTGTGACACTTGCAAGCGAACCACTCAATCGTTTTGAAACCTACTTTGTTAACATTGCTGAAGATGCAGTAAAACTCTGTGAGGCAGTAGATAGTCCTTATTTTAAAGTTCATTTGGATACATTTCATATGAACATTGAAGAGAAAAATCAAGCAGATGCAATTATTAATACTGGTGACTATTTACATCACATGCATTGTTGTGAGAATGATCGTGGCACCCCCGGTACAGGACTTGTTGACTGGGAAGGTGTGTTTGGTGCACTTGCTGAGATAAATTATAATAGATGGCTTGTAATAGAGTCATTCACACCTGCTGTTAAAGAAATTGCGGCTGCTACATGTATTTGGCGTGATATTGCTCCAAGCGCAGAGAGTCTTGCGTCAGAAGGACTTGCATTCCTAAGAGAAATGGCTAACAAACATCTTTAAACAGAATTACATGGATATTGTATATACAGGTCATGTAGTATTTAGGAATACAATCAAAGAATAACAATTTTGAGGAATATGAAATGTGTTTCATAAAATGCGTCGTGTTTATAGTTTTTTCTCTTTCCTGTGTATTATTATTTACTCAATATACTATTGCGGAAGAATCCCAATATCTTGAGAATATCCGTCAACTCACTTACGATGGGAAACGAGCTGGTGAAGGATATTTTTCGGACGATGGTAATTCCCTTATATTTCAGAGTGAACGAGAACCCGATAACCCGTTTTATCAGATTTATCTCCTTAACCTATTAACAGGTGACACTCATCGGGTTTCATCTGGTATTGGAAAGACCACTTGTGCTTTCTTTCGACCTGGTACAGATGAAGTATTATATGCATCTACCCATCACGATGTATTTGCCGAAGGAAAGCAGAAAGAGGAAATAGCATTTCGTGAATCAGGGAAAGAACGGCGTTATAGTTGGGATTATGATGAAACAATGGATATCTTCTCTGCTAAACGGGATGGAAGTAATTTGGTACAATTGACAGATGCTTATGGATACGATGCCGAGGGTTCATATTCACCTGATGGTAGATATATTGTATTCTGTTCATTACGTGATGCCTATCCAAAAAAGGATTTATCTGCTAAGGATTTAAAACAGTTAGAAGTTGATCCTGCTTATTTCGGTGAAATTTACATCATGAATGCGGATGGCTCTAACCAGAGACGTTTGACGGATATGCCCGGTTATGATGGTGGTCCTTTTTTTACTCCGAACGGGGAACGTATCGTATGGCGTCATTTTACTCCTGATGGGAGTGTTGCAGATATTTTTACTATGAAACTTGATGGTACAGGAATTATACGTTTGACTGATTTTGATTCAATGTCTTGGGCACCCTATTTTCATCCGAGTGGTGAATATGTAATATTTGCCTCAAATAAGCTGGGATTTTCAAATTTTGAACTGTATATAGTTGATAGTATGGGTAGACATGAACCTGTTCAGATTACATCAACAGATGGGTTTGATGGTCTACCAGTCTTTTCACCTGATGGTAATCGTCTATGTTGGACATCCAATAGAAATAGCCAAGAAGTCTCACAATTATATCTTGCTTCGTGGAACCATAAAGCAGCTATTGATTCGCTATCCTCCTCACCAAGGATCCAATTATCAAATAAAGTAGTTTCCAAAGAAGAATCTCATGGAGACTCCACAAACGGTGATTTTTTAATTGATAGTAAGAGTAACATACAACACCATGTAGAATTCCTTGCAGATGATACTTTGGAAGGAAGAATGACAGGATCCGATGGAGCCAAACATGCTGCTGAATACATCGTTGAACAATTTACTAAATTCAATCTTCAACCGGCTGGTGAAGAGGGGGGTTATCTTCAATCCTTTCAATTTACTGCAGGTAGGAAAGTAATTCCAAATGAGAATCAATTTACAATTATGCAGACCTCTGGAGATTCTGACGAATCCTTTGAGTATAATGTCAATGAAGACTTCTTACCTCTATCCTTTTCTCGTAATGGTGTGGTTGAAGGAGAAGTTGTCTTTGTCGGATATGGACTTACAGTTCCAGGTGAGTTGGGTGTCGGCTACGACTCCTATGCAGGCATTGATGTAAAAGATAAGATTGTTGTGGCATTACGATATGTTCCTGAAGGTGTTACACCAGAACGTCGGCAAGAATTAAATAGATATGCAGGATTACGTTATAAAGCGATGCAAGCGCGTGAAAATGGTGCTTCAGCTTTTTTGGTTGTCGCTGGACCGAATTCTCCTAATGCAGGTGAGTTGATTCCACTTGATTTTGACAGTAGTCTTGCAGATTCAGGGATTGTATCTGCCTCTATTTCAAGTAAGGTTGCAAATACACTCTTTTCTGACTATGAAAAGAAACTGGTTGAAGTCCAATCTGGTCTGGATACGGAAAACCCTCATTTTCTTGGACACTTTCCTCTACCTAATGTGAAGGTTAAGATTGTTGTTTCGATTGAAAGGGTAAAAAAGACAGATAACAATGTTCTTGCACAGTTCCCACCAGATGTAACAACAAACACTCCAGTATATATAGTCGTTGGAGCACATTATGACCATATTGGATACGGTGAAATTGGATCATTAGCAAGAAAAGGTGAAGAAGGTCAAATTCATAATGGTGCGGATGATAATGCATCCGGTACAGCAGTTGTTTTGAAATTAGCAGAAATGTTTAGTCAAGAATATACTGATAATCCTGGTAAATTCACTAAAGGAATCATCTTTGCCCTATGGTCAGGAGAAGAACTCGGACTAATTGGATCAACCCATTTTGTGAATGAACCTGTTATACCTATACAGAATATTGCTGCCTATCTTAACTTTGATATGGTAGGACGTCTTCGTGATAATAAGTTAATACTGCAGGGAACCGGTTCATCACCGGTATGGACAAAACTAATTGAAAAACGAAATGTACCTATAGGGTTTGATCTGACATTACAGGTAGATCCCTATTTACCTACTGATGTTACGGCATTTTATCCTAAAGAAATACCTGTATTGAGTTTCTTTACAGGAGGTCACGAGGATTACAACCGACCAACAGATGATCATGAGACACTTAACTATGCAGGTTTAGAACGGATTTCAAATTTGGCATACGGACTTATCTCTGAATTAGTTTATACGGATATACGTCCTGAATATGTTAAAGTTGAGCGGAGCCCGTCAGAAGGTGGAAACCGAGATACTCTGCGTGCCTATCTTGGAACCATACCCGATTATACGACCGAAGGTGAAGGGGTTAAAATTTCTGGTGTCCGTGCAGGTGGTCCAGCAGATAAAGCCGGATTAAAGGGAGGAGATATTATCGTTGAGTTTGGTGGAAAGAAGATTACCAATATCTATGATTATACTTATGCTCTTGATGCTGTAAAAATTGGTGAACCCGTAGAGGTGGTAGTGACACGTGATGGGAAACAGGTGAAACTCAAGGTGACTCCTGAGGCACGAAATTGAACTCTTATATTTGTATGTAATAACACCATATAAAAAAGCCGTCATCAGTTATCTGATGACGGCTTTTTTGTTAATATATCCAATGATTATTAAAATTACTCAAGATCTTCAGAGACTTCATCTTTAGTCATCTCCACATCTTCAGTGGAACCAGCATCGGTCATCTCAGGAACTTGAGGGTCAGTATCTACAACAACCTCGGGAACTTGAAGGGTACCATCTTTGGCAATTAATACAACTGGGTTATACATAGCTTCTCCATTGGGATCAAATGAGAAATTACCTAAGATAGTTGGGAAATCCTTGGTTTCTATCAGTGCATCTCGAATTGCACTGGAACTGTTATCTGTTGCTTTAGAGATTGCATTAGCAAGGATATATAGGGTTGCATAAGACTGTGCCGCCCATGGTTCAGCTTCAATACCAAATTCTGTCATATACTTCTGAACAAACTCTTTGTTTCCTGGTGCATCTGACTCGCTAAACCAACTTGCAAAAGCGATAGCTCCTTCCGCAGCATCCCCTGCAGCCTGAACTTCGGCATTCGTCAAATCGGGAACAATTAATTGAGTAGTTTCAGTTATACCTAAATTCCCTGCTTGGATAATCACCTGAGTCATCTCTTGTGACAATGCAGAGACAAAAAGTGCTTCAGGTTGCATGCTCATAATATTAGATAATTGCATTTCAAAATCGGTATCATCAGTTGCAATAGTTTCTTGTGTTAGAATCTCAACACCGTTAGCTGTGAGTGCTTTTACCACTTCCTCATTACTACTATTGGAATAGGTATCCTCACTATCATAAATGGTTGCAACTTTTGAATACCCAAGTTTCGCCTTGGTAAGCGCTACCCCATTGGGGATCATGTTATTTGTTGCGAGTCCTGCACGAAAGACATAATCTCCAATACTACTCAATCCGGCTGCTGATGATACTGAACTAAATGCAACAATTTCATTTTCTTGTGCAATAGGGAAGGCATCTTCTAAGTAATCTGAGACAGCAATTCCCACTATAGCCGGAACATTTCTATTGACCAGTTCTTCTACTGCTGCAATTGCCCCATCCTCATTACTCTTATCGTCCTCAATTATGAAGCTTATGTTCAGATCAGTCATGGCGTTAATCTCATCTCGAGCTAACATAAAACCACGTTTCATTGGGAGTCCATAAGGGGCTGCATCTTTCCCTGTTAGAGAAACGATAACACCGATAGTAATATCGTTTGGATCTGCCGGATCAGGCATCAATTCACTTATCCTACTGCAACTTGATATTCCGGCAATCATACCAATAATAAGAAGCATAGATAGGAATAAAGTGATGTTTCTAATTTTCATAAATACTCTCCTTTAGAAATTAAGATATTCATCTAAATAACAAACAAATTTTCAAACTATGATATCAAATAAGTAATTTACATTCAGTATACAGCATGAATAAAGATGTAATTACTTTCGTATTCATTATTTCAGATAGTTTAGTTGATGTCAATATAAACGTGACAATATTTTCTATAGTTTCCTATTGACTTTTAAATATCAGTTTGACATAATTATTTTTGGTGGTAAACATCAATGTATTCACACTTTACAAAGGAGTAAATCATGGATGCCTTAAAAAAAGTTATTGGTGTTGTTCTCATATTAATTGCAGCAATAATTGCATTAAACACCATACTCGAACCAGTATATCACACATCTGATACGGATAATCCATATAGTTCATTATGGGGTTATATTAACCCATTATCAGCTATTTCGATTGTTTTAGGGATAATTTTTTCATATATACGAATGAGTCGAATTACAGAAAATTCAAGTGTACAAGAGTTTATTGCTGCTAATACACTATTTTATGGATTTATGTTTAGCGCGATAATATTCTTCTGGAATTGGTTTGGAATTCTTAAGGTAGGGGCAGACTTTACAGCAATTTCAGCAGATACCCGTTCATTGGTATGGATTTTTATTGATGCTTTACTACCGCTTTTGAATGGAGCCTTGGGAGCACATCTGCTGCGTTCAAATTCTAATGTCTAATATTTCAGTCTTCATGTACTAACAACAATTAGGTTATATTTCTTTTCTGATGCTGGTAGAAATATAACCTATATTAGCACTGTTACAATAATATAATCCCAAACGCAGTATTACAAATTTATTTTCAAGTCATTAATATAATTTAAATTAATATATTCAGAAAATGAGGCAAGCATGAGCATAAATATTTTTAGAGTGTCATTATGTGTACTTATTGTTTTTTCAATGTTTTGGATTACTGGGTGTGAAAAAGTTGAAAATGTAGTGACCGATAGTATAGTAAGTCAAGTTGATACAGAACCAATGACAACACTGAAAGTTGGTTTATTGCATCCTCAACCTAATTACACGAGTTTTGGTAAGGGTGCAATACTGGCAAAAGATGAATTGAACGCTAAGGGTGGTGTGCTTGGTATGCAGGTTGAGTTGATCTTTAGGGAAGAAAAAACTGATACCGTCGTTCAGTCTACCAGCGAATTAGTCGAAAATGAGAATGTAGTCGCCATATTGGGACCGCTCTTTTCAAGCCATGCGGTTAAAGTTGGTCCAGTTACCAGTGTACCCACACTCTTAGGGGCAACAAGGGCAGAGGTGACAGCAGAGGAAACTGATCCAAACGATTGGATGTTTCTTATTGCGGGATCAAATGTGTTACAGGCTGAACTTCTGGCGAAAGTTGTCAAAGAAGATCTTGAAAAGAAAACCGCAGCAATGATTTGGCAGGACAAGGATGTATATTCTGAAGGTTTTGTTGAATCTTTTGAGACGAATTTCACGGATCTTGGTGGTAGTATTGTTGAAAAACAACAATACGAAGGAAGCACAACAATGTTTGATACCCAACTTGATGCAATCAAAGTTGCAGCCCCTGATGTCCTTCTTCTCGCCAGTTTTCCACCTCATAATCCAAACATTATGAAACAAGCAAGAGACAAAGGAATTACCGCAACATTTATTGGTAGTGATGGTTGGGATGACCCGCTAATGTTCACTACTTTAGATGATAATTCACCTTTGGATGATTCATACTTTTGCACCAACTTAGATCCAACTGCAATGGATTTTATTTCTTCTTATGAAATGGTATATGGTTCTGTTGATGGTATTGCAGCTACAGGATATGATGCCTTGAAAATCTTAGCAATGGCAATTAACACTGTAGGATCAGTAGATGATCCAGTAGCACTTCGAGATGCTATTGCTGCTATCACAGACTTTAGAGGTGCAACAACTATCTTACGCTTCGATGGAAACCGTAATCCTGTCAAGAGTGTTGGCGTTAGAAAAATACAGAATGGAATGCCACAGATTGATATCATTGTTACAAAACCTGAATAGATTTGAAAGAGAAAATATACAAGAACAAAGGTGCGTTCTCAATTCATGAGAACGCACCCTTTTTATTTTAAAGTTAATTCTTAGAATGTTAGGAGATTTCCGTCTGTAAAGCGGGTGTTGATCTTATACCATTTCTATAAATTATTGTCTCATTAGGTGGTTATTTTGGTAGTCATTTTTCAGGTCACAAACTGAATGAAGATTAATTTTTAAATTCGGCAATTTGTAGAAAGATCCAAATCAACGGTATGAATGCTATTTAGCATTCCCCGTGGTTAGGAAACCGCACCTACCGGGTTTGGGAAGAATAGAATTACCGAACTATTTACTTAATCCTCATAAAGTTTGTGGTAGAAAAAAGAGACATTTTCAATTAGAAATGGTATTATATCGAATTCACATTATAATACTATTCTAATACTATCTGTGCTACAACACCTGCATGGTCAGAGGGCCATAACCCCGATGGTAGTCTATCATCGAGTTTATCTCCTACAGTATATGTCAGAATAGATTTTGGAGTGAAATTGCGTACGAATATTTGGTCGATTCTGACTTTTAAATCACTGACTTCATTGAGAATATCATCATGTTGGCAGCATGTATACCCATTCCCAGATGTATCCATTTGCCAAAGATCAATATAGTTTGCGTCTAATAGTAGTTGGTAAGCAGTTCCATCTGGTGCGCGTGTATTGAAATCGCCTAACAGAATTGTTGGTAGGGTTTCATCGCTGAGAATAGCTATAAGTTCTTTAGTTTGTGGGACTCGAATCACCTCTGTAAATGCCTCTAAATGGGTATTCACAACTCGGTATGTTGTGCCAGAAACGGTGGCATCAACGGCAGCGTACCCTCTCTTTATTTCTAATCCGAGCAATTCAATTTTAAGTGTATCATCAAAGTTATCACTCATTTGCCGTGAAATATCAACATCGTCTCGAGCAAGTATGACATCATAATCGGTTAATCTAACATCATCTAAACCAGTGTCAGAAAACATCGGCATTTCAACGTCTATGTTTTCAACTTGAGCAGCGACTTGATAGTTTAACCCTTCTGCTTTAAAAGCATCCATCAATAATTTGAGATAATCAAGGACTACCTCCTCAGCCAGTGTAGGGTTGTCAGGGAGAAAATCTCCTGGACTTTGTTTACGGATAAGAGAGATTTCTTGTAAACCGATTATGTGGGGATGATATTCCTTTATAGATTTAGCGATTGCTACAGCTCGTCCTGGGAAATCGGATGCCATAACATTATTATACATTATACCAACTTCCGTAGGAGCTTGAATTAGATTTTCTACACTTAAGAGAGGTTCAGCACTACTGCCAACATATACATTGTATGTCATTACAGTAAGTGGTTGGGTATCTGGAATATCAGTAGGTATCATAACTGTATCAGTTATTTTTTCACATCCAGAAACAGCTAAGCAAATAACAAGTAAAACAATTACATTTTTTATTTTTTTCAAAATAGTTCTCCAATAAGATAGGTTTATTATGGGATAAGTTATAAGGTATTATTGTTCCTTAATTATGCACACTTTCCAAGTAAATATTCATTATTAATTGAAGTTAATTTTATCTGTAGAACTTCATTGATTGCAGTATCAGGTCCATCAATTAATACTCTGATGTAGTTATCTGTAAATCCAGCAAGTAGATTATTCTCTCCCTCTCTACTTTCTTCAATCAGTACTTCTTTGTGTTTACCGATCATTCTCTGTCGAAAAATCCTACTCAGTTCCTCTCCTAAAGCAATCATTTTTTTACTGCGTTCACCTGAAACAGATGGGGTAACTTGGTTAGGATAGGAGGCAGCTGGTGTTCCTTTACGGGGAGAATAACGGAATACATGTAACTGACTGAAGCCAATTTCCCTAACATAACGAAGAGAATCTTGAAAATCACTATCGGTTTCTCCAGGAAATCCAACCATTATATCAGTGGTAATACCTACGTCATCATTAAAGCATTGACGAAGTTTTTCAATGAGATGTGAGAATTGTCTTGTAGTATATCTTCGTCGCATTCTCCGTAAAACCGAATCAGAACCTGATTGGATTGGAATGTGGAAGTGAGGCATACATTTTGGTAGGGCTGACATCCGTTCAGATAGAATATCTGGAAAATACATAGGTTCAATTGAACTGAATCTGATTCGCTTAATCCCATTTACTTCGTGTATATTTTCTAAAATATCCGCTATATCTTTGTCTCTACCCGTATCTTGTCCGTAAGCACCGAGATGGACCCCGGTAATGACAATTTCCTTGATCCCGCTTTCTGCTATACGGTTTGTCTCTTCAACGATTTCTGATAGTGAACGACTTGTCATTCTTCCTCTTACATATGGAATGATACAGTAAGAACAAAATGCACTACAGCCATCTTGGACTTTTATGAATGCTCGTGTTCTCTTACCAGCATTACTTACCCCACTGCTAAATCTGGCATGTTCACGAATCGCATCATGCTGAATGGGTTTAATCTGTATAGGTTTTTCACCGGACCATTGATCAAGATAGGATTGAAAGTCTGCCTTCTCTCTATTACCAAAGACGAATGTCACACCAGGAATCTCCTCTATTGCTTTACGATCACTTTCTGCATAACAACCTGTAACCCAAACATCAGCGTTTGGATTATGTCGTATAGCTTTCCGTATGACTTGTCTTGCTTTCTGATCGGCAACGTTAGTTACGGTGCAGGTATTAATAAGATATAGATCCGCATGTTGCTTATCATCAACAATCCTATATCCATGACGAACGAGAGTTTCTCGCATAGATTGAGTATCGTATTGATTCACCTTACATCCCATAGTGATTAGTTTTGCTGTTTTCATAATCTTCATATTCACTTAATTCTGGTATACATAATTTATGATAGCAGTAATTGCAATTGCAGCTGTTTCGGTTCTTAATATGTTTGATCCTAACGATACAGGTTTACATCCGTATTCAACTGCGTATTTTACCTCTTCTTCCTCGAACCCACCTTCAGGTCCAACTAATACTGCGATAGATCCAATATGTTCGGTCTGCTGTAATATAGTTTTAATATGATATTTTTCCTCATTTTCCCACAAAAATTATCTTAAGGTCATAGAAATGTAACTGCTTTAGACATTCTTTGAAGTCATGTACTTCACTGAGATTAGTTAACCACGAAGTCTGACATTGTTTAGTGGCAGAAATAACGATCTTTTTCCAGCGTTCAATTCGGTTTTCATTCACTTCTTGTAAGGATCGTTTTGTCAGTACTGGAACGACTTTAGTTAAACCAAGTTCAGTAGTTTTTTGTAGAATCAACTCCATCCTATTGTTTTTCGGTATACCTTGAAAAAGACTGATCTCAGGTTTCTTTTTTAATTGAATCTGATGGTCAATTATGCTGACAATAGTTGAATCATTTCGAATATTAGATATTTCTGCGATTAATATATTTCCAATACCGTCAATAATCCGTACATTATCTCCCGAATTTAGTCGCAGAACATTCCGTAATTGATGATGTTCTGAACCATAAATTTTCGTAAAGTCTCCACTTATTTGGTTAGGTGGCACATAAAATGTATGCATATACATCTCAGAATTTATAAATTGACCTATTCTACTGTACGTAACTGTTTTATAATTTCCTGTGGATTATCACTCTTTAAAATTGCTGTACCTGCAACAAGTATAGTTGCCCCATTCTGTATTGCGGAAGGACTAATTACTGTTGTCACTCCACCATCTACAGATATATCAGGAGAATTATCTAAATCATTTATGAGATTATGCAATTCTTTAATTTTTTCTAAGGTATTCGGCAAAAAACTTTGCCCACCAAATCCCGGTTCAACACTCATTGGTAAAATTAGGTCAATATAGGATAGGTATGGTATAACAGCATCTGTTTTGGGTATTCGGGGAATATGCTATTCCTACAGAAACATTATATTTTTTAATTGCTTCTATAACTTTATTTGGATCATCATGTGATTCAATATGAAATGTAATTATGTCTGACCCGGCGTCAACGAGTGCCTCAATATAAGAAAGTGGATGTGCTACCATAATATGAACATCAAATACGAGCTTTGTCTTATCACGTACTGAAGCAATTAAAGGAGGACTAATACCGAAATTTGGCACCAAGACACCATCCATGACATCGAAATGAAGTAGATCCGCCCCAGCTTGTGTTACGCGTTCCACCTCATCACCAAAACAACTGAAATCAGCTGCTAATAGGGATGGTGCAATTTTAGGTGTGTCTACATTTTTAATATTCATTGTTAGTTAATATACGATATACTTTAATATTCTAATCAATTTGATAGGAGAAATTCTACTGATATTGTCGTTCAGATACTTTCTTCCCATCTTCAAATACAATGACAAGGGTAGGACCAAAAACTCGAATTCTCATTTTCTCCATGTCAATTACTGTTCCTGGTGAAATGTAAACAGGTTTTAATTTACGTTCACTATATGCATCGACAATAACAATCTCGATTTTTTTAGCCATATTTCCGATTTCGGTAACAGTGTGTTTGTGTTTCAACCATCTTCCTGTATTTTCAGTTAATTCTCGTTGTCCACTCACTTTAAGAGTGATTCGATCACCAATCTGTAGTAATCGTTTGTGTCCAATGATGTGTCCATCTGGAATTGTAGGGTGTGGACTATAGCTTACATCAACATCCATTCCCATTTCTTGAAGTGTGGCTAACACCTCATTTAAGGGTTGATTTGTTAAATCAGGTAATTGTATATTCTGTGCTTTTCTGCCCTTACTAACTAATAAGTTAATTTCTGCATTCATTTGGAAATTGCTATTTTCAGATGGAGACTGAGCAATCACAATATCTTGAAGGTAATTCGTTGAGTGGACTCGTGCTGTAGTATTAACCCGAAAACCAGCAGATTGTAAAGTTTCGTATGCGGCATCAATAGATTTTCCTATTACAGAAGGCACAGGGGATAGGTCAGTTCCAACGCTTACAGTGATTTTAACCTTGTGATGTGGTTTTATACTAAAGTTTGCAGGTGGCTCCTGTGTAATGACCTGTCCCTTTGGTTGATTACTATTCGCTTGCTGAATTATGTCGTCTGGTTTTAATCCTATATTTCCAAGTGTATCTACAGCTTGCCAATAATCCTTTCCGATTAGATTAGGAACTAATATCTCGGTTGACTTAACCCACTGTGGAATTATGACAGCCACAATTAAGAAACCGATAATAGTCATCACAATGAGAAGATATATGGCAACATTAGTTAATCTAAATAATATGTTGTTAAGTTTATTCATACTCAATCCTATTACTCTGGATTACTATTTAACCTATAGAAACGATCTCCAGTCTTAATTTGATATCCATTGATAAAGTCACTAACTTCCATGACAGTTTTTGTAGCAGGTTGAACTTGTAGTATCTGAAGTTCACCTTCGCCAGTGATTACATACAATTTTGCGTTCTGCAGTAATCTGTATTCTACCTGGTTGTTTCTTTAATGTGGTATCAACAGCAGTGTTTTCTATTTTTATGTGGTATAGTCCTTTATGATTTTTACCTGTAATCCTTCCCCGTATACAGTTGATGCTCCTGGCCACCCCATAGTTCCTCGTATTAGGTTATGGATATCAGTAGCATTATGATTCCAATTAATATGTCCAATCTCTTTAGTGAGTCGTGGTGCATGGGTAGCATTCTTATGATTCTGTGGTATTGCTGAAGGAGGTTTTTCTTTAGGTAATTTTGCTATTAAAGCAGCGAGTCGTTTTGCTCCTAAATTCGCTAATTTGTCGTGTACAGTTTTTACTGTATCTTCATCAGTAATCTTTACTTTATCAATAGATATTACATCTCCTGTATCTTCACCTTGGTCTAATAACATGAGAGACACACCAGTCTCCTTTTCTCCATTTATTACTGCCCATTGTATTGGTGCTGCCCCTCTATATTTTGGAAGTATGGAAGGATGTATATTAATGACTCCACAAGGAGGAATGTCTAATATTGTCTGTGGGAGAAGTTGTCCAAAGGCAGCAACGACTATGACATCAGGTTGGAGTTTTAACAATTCATCTACAGATTCCTTCATTCTAATTTTCTCTGGTTGGATTATCTGAAGACTGTGTTCTGTTGCAAGTGATTTTATTGGGGAAGGACTTAATTTTCTTCCTCTGCCTTTGGGTCTGTCTGGTTGTGTTACAACCCCAATGATATTGAAATTCTGGACAATAAGTTCATTTTAAAGCAGGAACAGCAAATTCACTTGTGCCCATAAAGAGTATACGCATTTATTCAAAATTATCTCATAGGAATATGGTAAGAATTAATATATCAGAATAAACTTATCCTTAAAAGCGTATTTCAAGCAATGTAAGAGAAATCAGCGTAGATTGTTCGTTCATCCATTTATTCAATCCCATACATAACGGTTTCATGGAGGGAATTTGATTAGGAGACTGATTATTCAAATATATATTTGTCGAATATGGTCCATAGTAGGTTGCACGAGCAATACTACCATCGTCAGGAATCTCATCTTGTGGTGGAGATGGATGTTCGTGACCAGGGATACTGGGTTCAGATCTATCAACATTGCGAGTATGGTACCAATCCCACACCCCAATAAATAGAGATAAAGAAACTGCACTAATTCCCATGATTCTATAATTCTTAGGTGTTAGGACAGGAGCGATCTTATTCTGTTGTATCATTTGTATACCTCGTACACCTAAATAACTATGAACAGCAGTGAAAGGGAAAGCACTTAAGGTGATAATTTCAAATCTTCTTAAAGCACTTTCATGATATTCAGAATCCGGTGTCTCTTGTGTTTGTTGTGGTATGAATTGTGCCTGTGATTGATTGGTTATCATGAATGGCAAAAATAATAGGAGAAAACTGTATAGTATTGTATAATTATTCATTGATTTTTTATCATCCTAATATAAATGGAACAGATCTATCCATGAAAATTATGTTCATCATTAATTTACTGTAATACTCATTCTGTACTTTGAAGACGAAAAAGATATACAATTAACATCCCTGCCCCGATACAAACAGAAATATCAGCGACATTAAAAGTTGGCCAGTATAGTCTTTTACTTACTATTCCAAATTGAAGGAAGTCAACGACCTCACCTAAGACAATTCGATCTAAGAAGTTCCCAACAGCCCCACCTAATAGAAACCCAAGTGATATCCGCATCCATCCACTGTGTCTAAATCGAAAATAGTAAAAAAAGATAAAAATAAGTGCAACAATAGTTACTAAAACAAGAAAGGTACGTTGATCAGCTAATATACCAAAGGCAGCACCACTATTTCTATCATGTCTTAAATTGAAGAAACCTGGAATTATCGGGTATCCTGTTCCCTCAGGAATATACATTTGGATTAATAATTTTGTCACATAATCAAGAATAAAAATTGGTATTGCCACTAAAACTAATGGTAATATTGTCTTTAGGTTTCTAATTTTTTTCAACACGTTATATAACACACCATTGTCATATTTCATTTATTGTTTTTTGATATGAGAGTCTTCCACTCCTCAACCATGTCATCATTCCAATTAGTTTGTGGTAAATTAACCCATTTTTCTTCAAAAATACTTTTTGAAGAGGTAAATACTGCTTTATTTAAATCCTCTGCTAAGAATGGTGTAATAGGAGCAAGTCTTTGAATTACAACTTTCAAAATTGCCGTTATTGTACTTTGGGTAGATTTTAAGTTTTCCTCAGTAAGGTCATTTTGACACAATTGTATATACTTAACAAATTCTTCAACACATAAATCCGATAGTAAATCAAAGATGATATGATATGTTTTTGACTGGTATGCTTCGTCTATCCTACTAATTGAATCGTTAATTTTTGATAATGTCAAATAGTCAGTCTCTTTTAGGTTTTGTATTTTGAAAGTAATCGGATTAAATGTTCTCCTTCTTCTCTGTTTTGTGCTATTACTATTTTCAAGTTTCATACTAACTTCTATGGCGTTTGTTAGTAAAATCTTCAATTGTATATACTTACTATTAGTCTTTTTCATTTGGGATTCAAGATACTCAGGAATGTCCTCGTCAGAATTAGCATTCTGTAAATTTGTGCCTAAAGATACAATTCTTATTACATCGGCGGGATATTTCTCTATAATAGTATCCTGAATCTCTGAATCATTTGATATATCTGATAATGGAATTATTCGTAGATTCTTATAGGGTTGGCTATCTTTTGTTGGTCTACTTTGTTGAAGAGAAGCAGAAATTATACTTAATTGTCCCAACCACTCAATAAATTTTGCTTCAGGTACAAATGCAATACTATTAAATGATTCATGTACCGTTTTCTTAAAATCTGATGTATCAAGTGCTTGCAACAAATTTGCAAAGTAACTTTCGATATATGTTGATTCTTTCCTAAAATCTTTGGAATTACAATTTTCGCATACAGTTTCTGCTGGCAAGAGTTCTTCAACACTCAAACGAAACCATTGTTCAGCACCTCTACGAATAGAACTCCTCACAGATCGAAGTATTTTTTTATCTGCTAATAGCTCATTACAGTTATCACACCTTAGAACAGGTAGCGGTATTCCCCACTGTCTTTCTGAAGATACAGTCAATTCATTAACTTTTGCTACTTCACCAAGAATAAGATTTCGTAGACTTTCATCATAATGTTCCCAATATTCAGGGGAATTGGTTACTTCTCGCTTTATCTCACTTGCCCCGAATGAAAAAACCCAGTGTCGATAAGGTCGAGACACTGAAATGCCTTCGCAAATTTGACATTGATGCTGTTTTGTCATCTGTTTTCGCGTTTTTATTAACATACCTTTTGCTTCAAATTCATCAGTTATAAAAGGCGTAACTTGAGACAAATCTAACCCACATAGTGTGTCTGCATCTTCAGTGAACCTTCCATTCTCGTCAAATATTGGTGCAGTTGATGTAGAATGTATAAGTGATTTTAAGTCTGTCTCTTCGAAATCATCTAAAGAGTTTATGATTGAATAACTTAGTGTATGATGTGATGGGTTTATTGGAATGATCCCAGAGATTAATTCCTTACGATTATCAAATTCAGCAATATTAGAGATTACCCCATCTGGAATAATAACGATAGGTAATTCGTTTAGAGAAAAAAGTGGATGGGTAACAGTACAATCTTTTAGTGTGCCAACATCTAATTTTGCTATAGGTTTAGGACATAATTTAGGTTTTTTGCTTCTACCAACGAATTTCTTTAGATGAGGCTCAGCAAAAATTAGATAATCATCTTGATAGTGTGTTAACCAATATGTAACATTATTTGTTATCCCTAATGCTATAGTTCCGACTACTTCCCATAGTTGTTTTTCTGTAAATTGAATGGTAAAGTAGACATTCTTTCCAAAATCTTCATAACCAATATTTAATGGAAACTTAACATAAGTATATAATTCTGAAGTAGAAATGGTGTTTACAGTTTTTCCAGATTCCAAAGGTAAAATACAGTTTGGACACCAATGACTGAGTCGTAATTCATCTCGTAAAAAACTATGTTCACGTAATCTGTCAAAATGAGAAAACATTTTTGTTTCATATCGTGTATCTAAAGATTTTTCAGCAGATTTCCAATCAGCAAAAATACCAAGATTAATAAATTTCTCTTGTTGAGATTTTAGATGTTGTGCAAAAATTTGACGACATTGCTTTCTAAATTTGGTCATATTTGCAGTGTCATTATTGCCTTTTATTACAATAGATTCAATACTAAATGGAAAAGTCTCCCATAATGGAGTGTAATTGACAGAGTTGCCTTGCATCAATTCAAATTTAAGGTATGTATCTTGATATAGTTTCCTACGTAATGTATCAAAACTGAGTGTAGAAACAGGTGTAGGCATCTCTCGAATCACAGAAGTTGGTGTTTCAGAGTTTTTTTCCTTGTCCGAATAGACGTTTTGTGTTGTCCAAAATTGGACTATATCCGAAGCAAGTCTGTATTCGAATGTAGACTCTTGTACTTTTGTAGAAACTGGTTTTTTATGGATTAGACTCTTAGAAGGATCTGAATTAGAGTTCCGTGTAGGTGTGTTCGTCTTTTTCATAAGACAGGTTTGATTTGTTTATAAAGATTAAGAAGAATCATGTATACAAGCCAGAGTAGGCTAAAGCCTCTAAAATTATAACCATGATTCAAGTATACCTAAGAGTACAATTAAGACAATTGGAGAAAAATCAATTCCAATGTTTCGAGTCATTGGATTTAGAAATGTTCGAATCGGTTGCAATAGGGGATCAACGAATTGTCCTGTAACCAGATAAATCCGACGAATGACTATATTCTGTGTACCGAATACAACCCATGATAAAATTACATTCAGGATAATAACAAGCATGTAAATGTTTAAGAGATGTTTGAGTAATCCAGCCAATAGTTCCACAACTTTGTTCCTTCTTAATTACTCGTATCAAGTTCTTTTGCTCGTTCTGTGGCTGAAAGTATTGCTTCAGTAATTGTCGCCCTTAATCCACCCTTTTCAAGTGCATGAAGTCCAGCGGCAGTTGTTCCGCCTGGAGTCGTTACACGATTTTTTAACGTTGCTGGGTGTTCATTAGATTCCGTCATAATAGTTGCTGCTCCTAATACAGTGTGGATTGCTAAAGTCTGTGCATCTTGACGCGGAAGACCAACCAGAACTCCTGCATCAGCTAATGCCTCAATAAAAAGTGCGACATAAGCAGGACCGCTACCACTTACTCCTGTTACAGCATTTATATGACGTTCTTCCATGATTAGTGTAATACCACAAGTATCAAACACATTTTGTGTTTGCTTTAGATGTCCTTCCTTAGCAGCAATACCAGCAGATATGACAGAAACCGCAGCCCCAACTGAAGCGGCAATATTTGGCATAACTCGTACTATTGGTGGAGGAGAATCAAAATATGATTCCAAAGTTGTTGTTGATACTCCAGCTGCTATGCTAATCAACCACTGTTTATCTGTTATACTTTCGGATATCTGAGGTAGGATATTTGGAATAGCAACAGGAGGAACAGCACATAGAATATAATCTGTAGTAGTTAACAATTCTGGTATGTCTGATACGGCTGTCACCCCAGTTTCATCACACAATTGGGATACAAGTTTTTGATCAAGATCAACAATTGAGATATGTTGTGGAGAAAGAAGGTCATTTACAATACTTCTGACAATAATACCTCCCATTTTCCCTATACCAATCACACCTAATTTAAGGTATTCTTCCACTTATTCTCTCCACTAATCGTCATTTATACTCTCTTACTCAGCATTATATTCCGTTACCACTATCAACTTCAACAATAGAGTGATCGTCAAATAATTATTAGTTATCTATACCAAAGATAGCAGTTCCTATTCTAACTAAGTTTGCTCCTTCTTCAATTGCAATTTCAAAATCATTCGTCATACCCATTGATAGATATTGCATTTCAACACCAGAAAATTGTTGTTTTTCAATTTTCTCAGATAGATTCCTGAGTAATTCAAAAGCTGGACGATTATCCTCTGGTGAAACACTTAAAATACCAATTGTCATCAATCCACATATCGCCACATTAGGATATGTATGTGCCTCCTCTATAAAACTTATTACTTCATCTACAGCTATACCGAATTTGCTGACTTCCCCTGTTGTATTAATTTGTAATAAGACTCTCGTTGGATTCTTTTTTTCTTTAGACCGATTAGATATCTCTTTATATAAGCGAATGCTATCTACTGAATGAATTAGTGAGAACATCTCTAAAGCAGATTTAACCTTATTTCGTTGTAGATGTCCTATCAGATGCCAGTTGCAATTGCAGTTTATATTATTTTCTTGTGTTCCGTTCTCTTTACTTTGATTGATAATGTCATATTTTTTTTGTGCTTCTTGAATCCTGTTTTCCCCGATATCAGTGACCCCTTCATCAATTATGTTTTGAATCTGTGAAACGTCAACTCCTTTGGTTACAGCAATAAGTCCTATCTTTTCAGGTAATCTCCCGCTCCGTTGTGCGGCATCTGTAATGCGTTGCTTCACGGTATCAAGATTCTGTGTAATTTGATTCAAGATTCATCCTTCTCGTCTTGGGCACTGTCTGATTCTGATGAAACTGATGTCTTCTTTGTAATCTTACCAATTACGAAGGCAATCTCCTTTTTTACTTCATCAGTTGAAATCAATAATCCTGATATGCCTGTAAAGATAGCAAATGAAGTAAAACCGATACCCAGAACAACCCGATAAGTAGCCTCAGTATATACTTGGGTAACCCTTACAGCAGTTGTATTCTCTTTTGATAATTCCTTAGTGTATAATGTTGGATGTATACATCCGCGGAAAATAAAATAGAGGCCGATCAGGCTTGACAAGATTGATAATGAGAGAAAAAATGAACGCATTCAATTCCTCACTCGGTAAAAACCGAATACCCATTCTCGGTTGGTTAATGATACCATTTTTTTTACAATAAAGCAAATAAGATTAGGTGTGGCTATGATTCGTAAATTGATTGTTCTTACTTGTTATTGTTGGTGAATTTTCTAAGGTACAAGTAAGAATTTGTTCTACTATTTAAATGAGAAGGTTAGATGACTGGTCCTACCAGCTGATATGGGTATTCTCTATTAGATTCAATTCATATTAACTGTATATATGATAACATCCTACCAGTTTCTTGACCTTCAACTCGATAAGAATAAAAACGATTGAGGTTACAAGAGGTACAAAATGGCGAAATTGAAATGGAAGTTTCAGGAACTGAGTAGTCAATCAACTGGTTAACATTCGCTGTTTGTAAACATAGGTGATTACCATAGACAACAGAATCACCGAATTTCTGACTAAACTTTGATAGTAAATCTGCCCCAACTTCATAACAACACTTCTGTATGGATGGACCTAAATGGATAAGACAGTTATCGGCTTTTGTTCCATAATCCTCCTTCATTTTATTAAGTGTCTTGATAGCAATTTGTGCTTCTGTTCCACGCCAACCCGCATGAACAATTGCTATTGATGGTGTGTTGAGATCTAAAATAGATATTGGGATACAGTCTGCAGTAAATACGCCTAATGTTGTGTTATTGATTTTAGATATAAGAGCATCTCCGGTTGGAGTAGATTCTGCAGAACCAATTCCATTCCAATATGGGTGAGTTATTTGGTCTGCATCAATAACCTTATCACTATGGATCTGATTGCAATACTTTAATGTCTTTATCCCTGTTTGTTTAGATAATTTCTGTTGATTTCTGGTGACATTGTCCAGATTGTCCCTAACATGGGTTGCAAGGTTTAGTGATCTGTATGGTGGTGGACTTACTCCACCTATTCGTTGACTTATACCTGCTTTGACTAATCCAGTAGATTCTAATGATTTAACTGTAATATATAGATTTTTAGTCAATTGATATAATCTTCCCGTGGTGGACTAAATATATCAAGTGCAATAGCGGGGTTATCAAAGGCTCGGGCACTATGTTTGGTATCAGATGGAATTAGGTATGTATCACCTTTAGTAAGTATTCTGGAGTCTCCGTCAATATTCAATTCGAATATCCCTTCTAATACCATACCCATCTGTTCATGTGGATGACTATGTTCAGTCACTATACTATGTGGTTCTAAATGCACATAGGATAGCATTAATTTCTCACCATGAACTGTTCGAATTGAAACTCCATCAAAGGCACTTATTTCTGGTTGTGATTTTATATCAAAAAATGGCATTAAAGTCCTAATAAATAGATGTGTTAGTTATGTATCAGCTTTGTTGTTTTACACAACTGTTCATATTCTGTTGGAGCGAACTCGGAATCGCGACCAGTCTGTAGTCGGAAATCAAAGTTCCCTCCTACTTTAGAAGTTATCAGGTATCAGAGAATAATAGAATTCAACCTAAACAAGACGGACATGTAAAATGTAAAAATGCTAAATGTTAAATAGCACAAGGCATTAACTTAATAATCTATGGATATTGTTCACCAGCAGAGAGTGGTTCTACATATAAAACTCGTTTACAGTTTGAACAATAGACCAATTTTTCATACTTCTGTGCTTCCTTTAGGCTTTGGGGATGGATAGTAAGTCGACAACTGCCACAAGTTCCATTTTTTCCTAAAGCTACAAAATCTCCCTTATTTCTTTGAATCCATTTTTGATATTGATTACCGAGTGTCTTATCAATTTTAGGTAGAAATTGGGATCGTTCTTGAATTCTCTTATCAATATCTGCCTTTAATACTTTCTGTTCTTTACGAAATTCTGCAGTTTTTTTCGATTTTATTTTATCTTCACTTGCCACTTCATCGTTGAGTTTATCCAATTCTTCCTTCATCAGATCAACTTTTTCCATCAGTTCTAATATCTGTTCTTCAGTTTCAGCATCTTTCTGATTTAGGTATTCAATTTGATTTTCGAGTGCGGCATAAGCGTCATTTGTTGTTACTTCTCGTTGTTCGTTTCTAAATTTCTCTCTTTGTTCTTCGTTTGTTTCTAATTCTATATTCATTGACCGTAGATTCTTTTCAATTTCAGCAAGTTCATCAGATTTTGCAGAGATATCTGTCTTGAATTTTGTCACACTTTGTTCTA
This sequence comes from Candidatus Poribacteria bacterium, assembly GCA_965205025.1. Lineage (GTDB taxonomy): Bacteria > Poribacteria > WGA-4E > WGA-4E > WGA-3G > MSPOR6. Next base: position 83,930 of record CBDBFU010000003.1, on the reverse strand, counting down.
ACTTCTCTATGTGCCTTGGAATTTCTGTAAGACGTTTGTGATATGACAACAACTCTCTATCATGTTCTTGTAGCTTGTATAGGTTTGCGAGTTGCTGTCTTAAAGATTCGTTTGCCATTATATTTCAACCTCCTTTTCCATGAGGAACGCGAAAAAAATACCGAGTTGATAAAGAAGGAATAAAGGTATTGCCATGAGTAGCATTGACCACGGATCTGCGGGTGTTAGTACTGCGGATAAAACAGCGATACCTAATAACGCATGTCGTTGTTTGCTACTAAAACCACGCCAATCAATAACTCCGATACGAGCAAGAAAAGCCATGACTATTGGCAGTTCAAAAGCGATACCGAATCCTAAGATAATCTTTGTAATAAAACTGATGTATTTGTCAAGATCCCATCTATTGGCGAGATCAGGAAATAGTTTTGCTGAGAATTCTAATACGACAGGGGTAACAATGAAATACGCAAATGTAGCGCCAATAATAAAGAAGATTACAATAATTATAAAGAGAGGTAGGGCATATTTCTTTTCCTTAATTGTAAGTGCTGGAAATATGAATGCCCATAATTGATATATAACAAACGGAGAAGCCAATAGAAACCCAGCTGTAATTCCTAATTTTAGATAAGCCATGATCCCTTCAATTGGACCTACCTTGAAGAGTTCAGCTTGTATTTTTGATGCCCCTGCTCTTAGTGATAAGGAAAAAAAACCTATTAATGTTCCTTCAGATTCAAAGAATGAATCCAAAGTGTCAGCCAGCAGTATCTTAAAAGATGTTTCTAAAGGAAACTTAATTACTTTTTCGATTGGCTTACTAAAAGAAAGACAAATTATTGTAAAAAAACCGAGAGCGATTGCAATTAATATGATGCGTCGTCTGAGTTCTTCAAGATGTTCCCAAATAGACATTTCAACATCATTGGATTCCATATTCTACCTGATTTTAGGCTTTTGGTTGATTTGGGGGTTTTATAGTTTTCTCAGGTTCGATATCAATATCTTCAGTAACCTTTGTGATTTCTTGTTTTATTTCATCACCGGCACTTTTAAATTCTCTAATGGCTTTTCCTAAAGTCTTACCCATTTCAGGTAACTTTTGAGGACCGAAGATAACGAGTGCAAGAACCAGAAGAATAAATACTTCCATTCCACCTATTCCGCCAATCATTATCTAAATTCCTCCTGTTTTTAAATTATACACAGAACTGGATTAAAGTATATCATATAGAAAGTGTATTTACAACTATTTTAACGTGTGTTCGGTGTAAGAGTAACGCAGATTTATTTCCTTGAATTCTCCATTACAACATCAGTATGTAGGACTTCCTAATCTCGGTTAATCCGTGCAATGATATACACTACCATAGACATTGATGTTTGGATAGGCTGCTTCCAGTATAGATTCCCTTGACCATGTGTTGGGTCCGTGATAATATATCACTATAAGTGTCAATTTAAACTTTGATTATACTGTCCAGGTAGAAGCAGACCCATATCCACATGGATTTGTCTTGAATTCGGTTTCGAGATTTACTGACAAAAAACAAAGGTAATTTGATAAGTAGACTAACCTTCCAGGTGAGATTCAAAGTCTACAAAAATTTAAGAATTTCTCACCTACGAGGAAAGAAGGTATCAATACCTGCTTCAATATCTTCTATTGGATGTCCATACTGGTTTTCATAATTTTCATGTGTACCTTTTTCTGTTTCAGTTAGGTCAGTGATTGGAAACATAATTGTTTCCTTGCTTCTTTTACCTGATTCATTCATAGCAATGTTCATTTCTTGGTCTTGCCTTGCCAAGATATAACCATATTCAGGTTCAATGTCTTCATTAACAGCCTTAGCAATACTAATGAGTTCATCTGCGACAGCAATTTGTCCTTCTGAGAGAGGATACTTTTTTAGTGGATTCTCCCAAGTTACAGTTTGATTAGGTAGTTCAAGCTCAATTTTATCAATTACATCAACTCCGTCAACATCAATTGTTGTTCGTTTTGCCCGATGTGGTATTCCTTTAGCACCTGATTGCAGATCATCCGCAGGAGTAACATAGATTTCGTCACCCACTATCGTCCCTTTACTTCCATCAATTTGTGATATACCTGTTTGTCCTCGTCCTAAAGAACGTGCGTGTATGACATTAGAGTAGACCATAAGTGCAGTAGCATTGTTGTTAAATTCAATAAAACCTAAACTCCAATTTTCACTTGTATGATTACGTTTCATTCTGTCAATGATTGGAATTACAGGTGAGGATTGGGTAATACCGAGAGCTGATTTTGGTTCACTACCAGCTCGTAAACGAAGCATACTCATACCATGATATCCACCTTCATAGAAGATCCGATAAATACGTGCGACATCTCCAATGATATCGGCGTTAATCACCTTTGACAAGAATCTCTCCCTTGGTGCTCTATAGTAATTTTCTGCCACCTCAAGTTTAATGTTATTCTTTTTCGCACTTTCAATCATCATATCGGATGTTGGTAATGTTACAGCAATAGGAGTTTCACAGATTATATGTATCCCAGCATCAGCAAGAAAACAGGCAATAGAATGATGCGCAACACCTGGAACTGTAATATCCACGACATCAATTTTCTCGTGTTCAACGAGATCTCGTACATTAGTGTATGGGTTGGCATTGTATTGTTTGGCATATTGTTTTGCGGTTTCCTCATTGATATCACAGATTGCAACGAGATTATATATATCTTTTAGTTTCGCAATTACAGGTAGATGGGAACCCCCACCTCTACGTCCTGCACCGATTAAAGCGATATTGAGTTTTGACATAGATAACTCCTAAAATTGTTAATGGGATTGAGATAGAACATATTGTTAGAATAACATCATTATATTATTCAGTCAATATACAGTCAGTTCTAAGGTATGTAAAAAAGCAATTTTCTTCTGTGTATAAATAAAATGCTGTCAATAATAATTAAGGACATATCTATATATTCGAATTCACGCCGATATAGATTGATGCATTTTACTGTATTAGTCTTACTTATAATAGTCTTTTTTAGTAGTCTTACAGAGTATTATTCGTATGGAATTGAAAACCAGATAGCAGATAGTTTTAATCCTGGTCATCAGACATATTCACTGTTCATCATTAGTATGTTATTTATTACATTTCTTGTTCCGCGGCATGCTGTTGAAATATTGAGTATAGAGCAACATGAAAAGAATAATGTTAATAGTCTAAATGTTGGTATTGGAAATATCGCATTCCTTAAGTTATCCAAACTTACGGATATGGAGATCTTAATTGGAAAAATATTTGCTGTTGTAATTTGGACATTATGGAGTGTATGGTTTCTAATTCCGATATTCTCATTATCAAGTTATATTGGAGGATATACGATATGGCAATTGGCTAAGTGTGGGATAATACTTACAATTAATGGCATCCTTTTTAGCATAATTGGTTATATCTGTGGATTGTGTTTTCCTATCACAACTGCAAAAGGTGTAAGTTATGTAATTATTCTTTTTATCACTCTGATCCCGCTCTTGCCATTTTTTCCGTTTAATATATATTATCTTGATATTCTTAGTTCATTCACCGGTCTATCCTCGATCCTTTATGCTGGTAGATCTAATTTGTGGTTATACAATTCCTGTTTGTATCTAATTCTATCTCTATTACTTTTTCCAATTCTATTATTGCTTTTCAAAAAGACTAATTCCTGGGACAGATAAGTCAACGAATTATTTCTATAAACATTTCGTCCCATTTGAACTATAAATCTATAGTTAATTGGTCCTTAATAGTGTAAAATTGTAATATATGACTTCAATTGAAAATAGTATAAGAACACTTTCCAACACATTCCAATACATATCATATAATAGATCCCCATCTTTCACATACTAAGTATATGTCAAATTTATCTGAAAAACATATAAATAGAACAGATACAGAATACCATAAAAAGTTATACGGTGTTACTTTTCGTTCTGTCCTTATAGGCATCATACTCATTCCACCAAATACCTACTTTATCATGGCAAACCATCTTCGATTTTGGAGTACTTTGCCAACTACGATGTCTTTGATCTACAATGTAGTGATAACCCTTACTTTATTGACAGGTCTTAATCTCCTACTTAGGACATTACTCCCTCGATATGCTTTACGTCAAGGTGAATTGCTAACGATTTATGTGATTCTTTCACTCTCATCAGCAATTGCGGGACATGACATGATGCAGACAGTTGTACCGGTAATTCCGAATGCGTTTTGGTTTGCCACCCCAGAAAATGAGTGGCAACAGCTATTTTGGAGACATTTACCGAGTTGGATGACACTTAACAATCTGTCTGTATTACAAGATTTCTATGATGGAGATACCACATTTTATAGGAATAAATATCTCTTAGCATGGTGGAAACCTATTTTCTGGTGGACAATATTATTATCCGTGTTAATTTGGATAATGATATGTATTGACTTGTTGTTACGAAAACAGTGGATAGAACGAGAACGGTTAACTTACCCCATAGTTCGCTTACCGATAGAAATGACTTATCAAGATGGAAGACTCTTTAAAAACAAGATGTTATGGATTGGATTTGCTATTGCAGGAGGAATTGATCTAATCAATGGTATACATGCGTTCTTTCCAGTGTTTCCAGAAATACCGGTGCGTAAGGCAGACCTTGGTAGGTATTTCACAGAAAAACCGTGGGATGCAATTGGATGGACACCGATTTATATCTTGTCATTTGGTGTAGGACTGGCATTTTTGATGCCGTTAGAGATGTCTTTTTCGCTCTGGTTTTTTTATCTGTTTTGGAAAGGAGAGCGTATCCTTGGAAGGGCAATGGGACTTCAAGTATTACCTGGATTTCCTTATGATGGACCACAAGGAGTAGGGGCATATCTTGCCATTGCCTGTTTTGGACTATATGGAGGAAGAAAACATTTCTATAATATTGGTAGTAAATTACTACATACATTTAGAACACATAGTGATATTTCAACAAAAGTATCGTCTGATATGCATGATACGAATAATTACTGGTTTCCATTAATTGGATTAATAGCCGGAATCCTATTTATATTTATCTTTTCTGGTTATGGAGGTATGGCATTTTGGATGATAGCGATATATTTTTTAATCTATTATCTACTTGCACTTGGAATTACAAGAGTTAGGGCGGAGGTAGGTCCACCTACACATGAGATGTTTGTTGCTAATCCGCGCCAGTTTATTATGGATTCATTTGGATCGAGAATGATTCCACCGCGTAGTTTAACAATGATGTCTCTATACTATGCTTTTAATCGAGGCTATCGCGCCCATCCTATGCCCCATACATTGGAAGGATTTAAACTCGCTGAAGTGGGAAACATGAAAACAAATAGGATGGTAATAGCAATGATGTGTGGTGTGTTTTTTGGGATTCTCGCTTCCTTTTGGTCATATTTAGTAGTATCTTATGAAATTGGTGCGAATCCGGGATTAGGTAATGGGGGTTATAACAGACTTAGAACTTGGCTGTATTATCCCAGTGAAACGAACTTACCAGCGGTTGGTTTCATGGGGGTAGGTTTCTTATTTACTGGTTTACTGTGGTGGTTGAGAACCCGTTTTCCAATGTTCCCTTTCCATCCGACTGGATATGCTGTAGCGAGTAGTATCTGGACATTTGGATGGCTCTGGTTTTCAGTATTTGTTAGTTGGGCTGCGAAGAATCTTATTCTTAGGTTCGGAGGAATACGACTCTACCAGAAAGTGCTACCTTTGTTTTTAGGCTTAATCTTGGGTGAGTTTATCGTTGGTGGTGCTTGGGTAGTCATAAGACTCATCTGGGGAGTAGCAGTCTATTCATTTTATAGATAGAATATACCTTCATTCTCTTAGGATAAGACATGACATGTTCCTATGTGTATGGTGTTTGTGTCTAAAATATCAAAGATGGACTATTTCGAAACAAACGATTTGCTTTTTTAATATACTATATTCACACTAACATCACCAACTTTTCTATTGATCCTATTCCTTTGAAAACCTGTCCAAATGAAATGGGGCAATTGTCTCTGGAGTCTCACCGGTTAGAATAAGGTTAGCGATCTCGTAGGCTGTGATGGGTGTGAGTAAGATACCGTTACGATAGTGTCCTGTTGCATAAATTAGATTTTCGACAGGTGTTTTACCAAGTATGGGAGCATTATCGCTACTACCGGGTCGTAAACCTGACCAAGTCTCTATGAGTGGAAGTTCATAAATACCAGGTACAGCTTCAAACGCTCCATGGAGGAGTTCATATATTCCACCAACGTTCAGATCCGTATCAAACCCGATCTCTTCAGTTGTTGCACCGATGACAAGTCTTCCATCTTTTCGCGGCACTAAATATACTGGCATCGGATACCTTGCCTTGACAGTACGGATGACGTTACTGATCATGATATCCTTACGCATTTGTAACGCCAACAACTGACCTTTTACGGGACGAACGGGAGGAATAATTGAATCCGGTAACCCGTCGATCTGACCAGACCAACATCCTGCGGCAAGAATACATACATCTGTACCTTGAAAACCTTCTTGTGTTTGAACTCCTGTTACAGTTCCGTTTTCTATAGTAATTCTCCTTACTGGACTATTATGATGTATCACACCGCCGCGTGCCTCATAAGCACGTTGAAGTGCCTGTGTCATCAGTCGGTTATCTACTTGATGATCAGTTTCACAACGAATAGCTGCGGTCACATAAGGTGATAGTGCCCCTTCAATTCTACGTGCTTCATCTCCGCTCAACCACTCTACATGCAACCCTAAATCTTTATATAAATTATATGCATGTTCGAGCTGATATTTATCATCTGGTTGAATACCTATAATGAGTGTACCCTCTGCGCGGTAACCGATACGCATTTCTGTTTCTGTTTCTAACTCATCGACCCATTCTGGGTAACGGTCTAAACTTTGATTACTGAGTTTGAGCAGGTCGAGTTCGTCTATATGTGCTTCAGCAATTGGACCGAGCATACCACCGGCTGCCCATGATGCACCGCGTCCGACTTGTCCTCGTTCATGAATGGTGACATCTGCCCCCGCTTTCGCCAGTTGCCACCCGATACCAAGACCAATTACACCGCCACCAATGATGATAATCTTCTGATTTTTCATTATCCACCTATTCTAATCTAATTTGCTACATAGTATATATTTTATAAATCCATAGGATATCTCTATAATGTATTTATCTAAATAAAGAAGATAACCCTATTATGTCAACTATTGTAGCAGTCTTTACCATTTGTGACGATATTTTAATTGTGAATTAATACCATTTCCAATTGATACACCTACATTATGATTTAAGTGTGACAGGAACAATCATATAAAGATTTATGAGTCCCTGGGAATGCCTAAACGGCATTCATACCGTTGATTCATTAGTGTCAATTAGACTATGGTTTATAGGTTATGAGTCCCGTAGGGACGGAATGTCTATAGAAAACAGATCAATTGACCGAATGAGTCCCGTAGGGACGGAATGTCTATATCAACATATAGGTGGAGTTTTCATGAGACGTATGACCTTCTATAAACATTTCGTAGACAGGTCTATTGAAGACACCTATGTGTCTTTAGAACGGATACAGTCCCGTTTATCTATAAACATTCCGTCCCTACGGGACTCAAGAATATTAAGCAAGCATCTTTGCTATATACATTCCGTCCCTATGGGACTCAAGAATGTGGTTCAAATATATCTTCTATAAATATTTCGTAGACAGCTCTATATTGAAGATACCCATGTATCTTTAGAACGGATACAGTTCGGGTGAATGTCTAATCAAGATTAACTTTTAAATTCAGTAATATACGGACGGGGAAACCCCGTTTCTACGATAATTTATGAAATGGATTACCGAAATATTTATTTAATCTTCATAGGGCATTCACTGGGGCATTCGCTGAGAATTCGTTGGATTACGTGGAGAAGAGGGTTTGGTATACGGATGATTTTATTTTCTTAATCGCGGATTACGCGGAAAAGAATGGTTATTGTTTGTAAGATTCTCTTTCAATGCTGGAACTTCGGCACTGTTTGAAAACGATCCTACCAAGGGATGAATAGGAATTTGAAAAATCGTGGTTTGGAATCCCCGCTTACAGAAGAAATGTAAGAGTCGGGAATCGGAGTTCCCTCCTACAGAAGAAAATAACCCTGGATTTGTGGTTAGAAAATCGACAGAAGAAGGGATGGACTAACCCCCCGGTAACAAGATTGTTAGTGGTGAGATAACCTATTCTTTTGTTGTTTTTTATTATTTTTGGTGGCTTGAAAGTGTACTCATTAAAGGCACTATATACGCTATATTCACTCCCATATATACTATATGGATTCCATATAGACGTTACACTATATTTGCTCCCATACATACCGTACTTGTTGAATATAGAGTTGATATTATATTTTCCAGTGATTTCTCCAAGAAATGTGTTAGTTCCATCGTTAGCAACTACCTTAGCTCCTTCCAAAGAATATTTTGTATAGATGTTTATTAGATCGTCGGTATCATCAGAATCTAATGGAGATTCCGGAATACAACCGATCATGAGTATACACAACACCATAATAGGTAGAAAGAATTTGTACATAAGATTCCTCCGTTGTGTTTTTTATGTCGTTTTGTTTATCTGAACCACGGATAATCTACTCATTTTCAAACTTCACAGTTGTAATAACTATACTATCTAAATGTTTAAAAAAGTTACACTTTTTGTCACATGGTGTGACATTGGTAAATCCCTTATCCCACCAGTACTACACTGGGTTTACAGCCACTTTTTTAAGGTGACAAGAATTTGCAAAAATGAATAATTTAGTGTCTTTTACTTGCCTTCTAATGTATTGTTTTGGAACCCAATGTAAAGTATTGCATTCATATATTGTTATATAAATAGTAACATGCTTAAATGTGGATGTCAAGTGTATTCTGTTATTTAATGAGTTTCTATGTTTAGTTGTTTCCAGTCGTCTGTTTCCCATAAAATTATTCAATTGTTATGTTTTCTATTTGTAGCCAATCGTGTTGACTATCTTCAAATTTTTTCAGAATCACGGATTACGCGGATTACACGGATTACACAGAGAAGAGTGGTATTTTGTACGGTTGGTATTTTAGGTAATGTGTTTTGGTTTGTCTGAACTGCAGATTCGACGATATACAAGGCTAAGAGCACTATTCTCTTATGTTTACTTTTGATTATATTTAAAGTATAATTAATGAAAGGTTTGTAAATTACGCTATAATTTAGTTTCATTTTCTACAACTGTGGAGGCGTATAACACATGCTAAATCAAAAATTTTTAAAAAGAACTACCGTTATATTTTTGTTGTTAATTGCGATAGTTTCTTTAGGTTTATATGCCTACAGTATATCTCAGCAACAGAAATTAAGTACGCCCGAAAAAGTGTTTAGAGCTCCAACTCAAGCAGAAATGAAAATTGTGCGACAGAATAGACAGAATATAAAAAATGCAAAACAGCGACAACAACCTGGTAGTAACCAACAGAATTTGGCTACAGAAAACCGTGAGCGATCAGATGATGTTGATCCAAAATCAAATGAGGACTTAGCCAAATCACAAGTGACTATAAAAGAGGATTTAGATAATCCTATCATAGAGGAGCTTATCAAAAACGGATCGTTAAAAGTCAATGAGCATGTTGATGTGGATTGGGGAGAAAGACCTACTGTCTTTAATGATTTAGTGCCAACAAAGGGCAATCCTACATTCCAAACTAATTCTTTTGAGGAATTACAAAACTATATTTCTAAACTTGAAAACAGTGATAATCCTAAACACAGAAAGGCGGCACAGAAATTCAGAAATTCATTAAGTCGAATGAATCCACCAGAAAATAGCGAAAATGTCATATTTTCAATATCTGTAGAAGATTGATTGTTTCTTGATACAATTTTGTTTTTTAGGTAATGAGTTTTATTTGTCTGAACCACCGATTCCGCATAACGCGGATCATTACTACCTCGCATAACGCGGATCATTACTACCTCGCATAACGCGGATCATTACTACCTATAATTCGCAACAAAAAATTGGTATCAATCAGATAATTCATAATTTTGGATGGCCTTCATATATACCTTCACGACTTACTGCGTAATCGGATAATGGTTTAACATCAGACCTTGTAAATTTCATACTTATGTCCGTTAACTCATCTAATAGTGTTTTAAATTCCTCAGGTGATAATGGTTGAGTGTCACCTTTATATGAATCTTCCATAGGATCAGGAGTTTCCTCACCAAAATCAATCTATGATTCCCATAGATTTCTCCTTATATATTAGGTGTGTAAACTTTTTGTCACTAAAATTGTCAATTTAAGCATTAACTCTTCTGTGGGAGGGGATTCCGATCCCCGATTCTTACATTTCTATTGAAGAAGATTCTCACAGACAAAAACTCTTATCCGCATAATCCGAGATTCAGAAAACCCATCTTTGTACCACAAACTTTTAGTTTGTGATCTTACTCCTTACCCTCTCCAAACACTCTAATCCGTGTAATCTGTGGTTTAGACAACTCACACAAACCAACTGCCTGCAACACCCGTTTCTGAGAAACGCGGTCGTACGAGAAAACTACATAATAGTGAAGTCATAACGATCCTTGTTCATTCTCATCAATGTTGGTATCGGATGAAATTTTAAAATACTTTTCAAATTCAGGTTTTATCTTATAGGCAATATCACAATAACCTTCTAAATTAGCTTGCCTTGCAGGAACGACATCTGCGAATTTATTTATTACCTCTGTAACTTTATCCGTTACAGCCAACTCATCACACGCAAACATGATTCCAAGATTATCCAGTAGTGCAGCGATAATAGGGTCTGTGCCTATTTTCTCAGCTATCAAACTGTATTTCGGAGTGTCCATCTGTAAATGAAAATTTGCCTCCTTCCAAACATCATACGGGAGTGTCTTTTCTACTTCTTGTTGTTCCCCAACAAGACAACAATCCCGAACAGGATTGCCATAGAAATTACGAAATATAGAATATTTAGTATGGTAGCATTTTGAACAGAAAGCTTGTAAATCTTCCATGCTTTCATATCCTAAAGTATAATGATGTAGGTGATGTACATGTGTCGCTTTGCGAACACATCCACCCTCACATTCGCACTTAAATTTACAATCCTTTAACTTGGTTTTACGCTTTTCTTCCCATTCTAATGATTGTAGATATGTCTTAGTAATCATTGTTGTTCTCTATGTGTGAAAAAAGTATGATAATAGTTGCTTATGATAGAGGTTATTATCAAAAATTATTATACCATTTCTAATTGAAGATGTCTCTTTTTGTAGCACATACTGTTAGTTTGTGGTGTATTAGATTACATTTAACAAAAGCCTGTAATGCGAACCCATTTTTTAGAAATGGTATTATAACCCAAGTTGCCACCTATTTACTTACATAGCACTCCGCTGGAGTGCGGGGCTGTCTGGCTCTTATTTCTATAGACATATCACGCCGCTGGCGTGAGGAGACATCGTAAGGTCGGTGTAGTTAGTTCACTATTGATTGCATCTAACACACGGATAAGTTGTGCGTCTTGCTCCAGCGGAGCAATATGTCTATAGCAGTGAAGCATAGCAATCCTGCACTCCAGCGGAGTGCTATGTCTAAAATTGTACATACTATAGTAAACATTAGCATAAGTCGTGAATTAGAGTGTTCCGAACGATAGTTTGCATGTCTTCATCATAACTTTGTTTCGAATCTTTCCTCTTGATACCGAAAAATGGACATTCAAACTCATAAAAAAGAAAAAAATCACCTTGAATTGCCTTGCAATATGGACAGGTATTAACCCAATATTTTTTTCCTATAGTATGTCCATACCGCAATTGAATTGTTTTTGGTATCGGTTTCTCTTTCGGCTGGGAACTATCCCATTCAGATGCTTTAGGCCAGGCAAAAATGATTATTTCCCTTTTGCATTTATAGCATCTTCCGGGACCGTACCGATAGTATTTACCAGTGGGAAGCGGAACACTTGTTTGCTTAGAAATCCTGTTTACTTTCGCTTCGAAATCTTTTTCAGCGTTTTCACATTTATGACAACGCCAATTGAAAGTATCGCGAATAGGTAAGAAGATGTTAGGATTTTCTATAACTTTGTGTGCGTCAAGTTCAATAAAAGGTATTGAAATTGATTGTGCTTTCTTTTCATCTACAGCATGAGATGCGCGAATTTCCACGGCTGCAGCCGGTGCTCCTTTAACCATGAGCGCTACATCTACAATAAAACCCTCATCCATCCTGTGTTCCAACACAGCGGATTCGACTTTATCCGGTAGTGGTTGTTTGATGGTATCCTTGCAGACTTCACAAACTTTTTGAAGGATAGGTACATCACCATGTCCAGATTTCCAATCAGAGATAGTCTGAACAATTAGATGTTTCGCAGTTTTATGGAGGATTGTTTCTTGATTACACACTTCACTAAACTTATGGGCGAAATGGGCAGTTTTTTTAGTGCCTTTTCTAAGAATAACTCTATCTTGGCATGATGGACAAGTATAGTCATGTTCCTTAATTGCTTGTTCCGGAGTACACAACCTATTTTGGTTATTCAGTGCAACAGGTACTTTGAGTTGAACACTTTTTGCCATTATTTCTCCTATTGACCATTACTATAGTTTAGATAAAAATCAGATATTTTAGGTTGATCTGATATTAAAGCAGTCATCTGAATCAAAACTACATCAATACACATTTCGCCCCTCGAATCAACGGTATGAATGCGCGTATGGCATTCACCGGGGCTTTTTTTCTGGGTTTCACCTTTTCTACATACATTTCGCCCCGCTGGGGCTTGGACTTTGGTGAGGTAATGCGTTTCTATACACCTTTCGTACCACGAATCAAGAAATCAAGGAATCAACGGTATGAATGTCATTTAGACATTCCCCGGGACTCAGTATATTTTAAGACATATATTCTATAGACATACCGTCCCTACCAAATCAAGGTATCAAATGAGCGGTAAGTCGTCAGAACGGGATTTATTGGATGGGTGGATGAATGAAAGGAAGAGGGTTACTTAAGTTTCTTTCTGGCGTTCTCTAAGTTCTTTTTTGGCGTTTTCTCGATTTGTGTAGGCTATCGTATGTTCGGGGTCAAGTCGTATCGCCTCGTCAAAATCAGAAATCGCAGCCTTGAGGTGTCCCAATTGACTTTTCATAAAGCCTCGGTTGTTATAGGCTTTCGCTTCATTAGGGTCAAGTCGTATCACCTCATCATAATCAGAAATCGCAGCAAAATGCTCTCCTAATCGGCTTTTGGCAACACCTCGGTTGTAGTAGGCATCCCCATCATTAGGGTTGAGACGAATAAGCTCGTCATAATCAGCGATAGCAGCCTCGGGGTGTCCCAGTCGAAGTTTGGCGTTTCCTCGGTTGTAGTAGGCGTCCACATATTCAGGGTCAAGACGGATCGCTTGGTCATAATCGGAAATGGCTTGAAAATATTTTCCCAGTTTGTTATTGGCGTTTCCTCGGTTGTTGTATGCACCCGCATATTCGGGGTTTATCCGTATCGCCTCGTCATAGTCGGAAATAGCAGCTACAAGGTCATCCAGTTTGCTTTTGGCGTTTCCTCGGTTGTTGTATGCACCCGTATATTCAGGGTCAAGTCGGATTGCCTCGTCAAAATCGGAAATAGCAGCTGCAAGGTCATCCAGTTTGCTTTTGACGTTTCCTCGGTTGTAGTAGGCTGTTGCATATTCAGGGTCAAGTCGGATTGCCTCGTCAAAATCGGAAATAGCAGCTTCAAAGTCTCCCAACTCGTCTTTGGCGTCTCCTCGGTTGTTGTATGCGATGGCATATTCAGGGTCAAGACGGATTGCCTCGTCAAAATCGGAAATAGCAGCCTGAAAATTACCTTGATCGTATAATTCATTACCCCTCTCGACATAGGCTTCTGCGGATGTAGGGTTCTTAGTGTGTTCCATCAGATTCTTTCCATTTCATCATAACGTTCAGACCTTATGTCGCCTGTTAACTCGTCTAACTCCTCCAAACTCAGTACTTGGGGGTGACCGGGAACGTTTCTCGTTGCTGAAATTTCCATTTGTGCTGAGATGAGTCTGGTGATTTGTGCTGAATTTTCTGCTTGTGCTGAGGTAAGGTTGGTGATTTGATCGGCTAAGCTATCTACCACGTTCACATTTTCTGCCTTACCTCGATTTTGCCACCATGACCTGAGAAAAAAACCGACTATAGAAAGTATCAAAGTTCCCAAGATCCCTAATATGCCGTACCAAATCCGATCCACCGCCCCTTTTAATTCGCGTATGTCCTCTTTCATGTTCCCTATATTCGTCTTATTTTCTCTTACATCTTCACTGAGAGTTCCAACCTTTGTACTAAGGTTGTCAACCTTTGTACTAAGGTTGTCAACTTTTGTCTCAATGCCTTTGACTTCCTGATTTACATGTTCGCGGACTCGCGTCTCTGATTCAAATATCTTCTCAATAATTGTATCGGTCTGCGCGAATACCGTAGAGGAAATAAAAAGGACACAGAGGACCACAAGACAAATCGTCCGTCCATTTAGCATTGTGAATCTCCCAAACTTCAGTTTTACGCCATGAGAATAACGCCTATATCGCATTTCGGTTAACAGATTAGTTTATTTTAACATATTATTCAAGGAAAAAGTAGTAGAAGGGTGTCGCTATCACACCGCTGTAGGGTGTTTCTCCGCTCCTATAGGTTTACGAGGTTGCAGTATAAATCTCGGCTTGATGCGGGTGTAATTTGAATCACGGATTACACCGATTAAATAGATTACGCGGATATGAGGGGTATTCTCTCCTGTATTGTTATTTCTAAACTTTGGACAATTTGAATGGGAAAGAATTTTAGGAGGATATAGATATTATCAGCAAACTAACAGTTTGCTGTACATGAAGAGTTGTTTTCTTTCTTAATCGCTGGTTACAACATATCAAATTATTTTGCGAGAATTTGTTAATCAACATCTTGAATATCCAATGCAGGTAACCCAGCAACAATCTCCACAGTCTCTAAACTAACAGTTATCACCTGACCGATTAACCTAACAATATATTGTGGATCGTCCTCTCGGTTGGGGTCGTTGACGATGCCACTACGTTTGTCGGTTTTGACACAGTATTGGTTAACAATCCATTCCAATGCGGAACGTGTGCCGAGACGATATTCTAAGGCTTTCGGTGGGATACCGTCAATCGTCAGGAAGTCGTTATAAACAAGCGATGTTTTGTCTTTGGAGAGTTTCATTTTCTCAACACGCCAATTCAGCGGAACATCGGGGTTTTGAATGAGATTGAGTTTGTCGTATTCAGGTTGTGATTCGTAGTTGACATGTATTTCTGCTAACCGTGCACCAGCGTTAGCAAATCCCCAGAAATCTTTGACATAAGGGATATGGGGTAGGTCTCGTTTTAGGTTTGCTTGGTATTTTTCACGATATCGGGGATGATGTAACAGTCCGTAATTATAGTGGAAGATGTCCCATTTGGTGATGGTGTTGTCTTTGTATTGTGTTTGGAATGCATTTAATGCCCAATCCGTAATATTCTCTCGTCTGTTTGAACCATCTTCGTCGTATGTGTAGAAAGGAAAACATTGCGAATCACCAGTTAGATGAAGATCTGGTATTATACCAACAATCAAAGTTTGGAATGGTTTTTTGCCGCCAATTCCACTAACACAGATTGACACATTTTCTAATTCGGTTTCTTGAATTGGATAGATTCTATGTTGTTGATATCTTTCCTCATTCCAAAAATTATCAAAATAGAGATATTGACTATTGAACGGTCTATATAATGCTCTACGTATGTGTGTTACTTCATAATTGTTAGTCTCCATTTTTTCCAGAGATTTCTTAACTTGTCGTGTCCATTTAATCCGCGGATCATCAGTATCTATTAACTCATTCACAGAGGATTCTGTATCATACCTTTTCCTTCGATCTAAGGTTGAATTATAGATTTCAATGAATGTTTTAACTTTATCTTCTAACAAATTCATATGAGATGAATATGCCAGGTTATCTCTATTTGTCGCTACTCCTAAGGAGTAAACATTAAAAATTGTGCTTTGAGAATCATTAAGGTTTTTTGAAGATTTAATACCAATTGGAATATAGTCATAAAACTCTGAGTGCAATCCATCGGTGAGCCATGTATGCTTTTCATCTATCTTTATTTGTTTGAATGAAACATTTGAAATATCTGAAAATTGACTTAATATTGACTGTTTCTCATTTGCCTTTAAATAATTATCTACTGAATGCATGAAAACTCTTGTGGATTTTGAAGTAGAATTGTCTTTTTTTATAAAGAAACTAATCCCGATACCAACCCTTATCTGATCATCAAAGATATTACCCCCTTCCTGTCTTCGTCGTTCACCAGAAGTCCGAGCATTACCTTTAAAATCAATATGGTAGATAATATTATAATCTTGAGCAAGATGTTTTCGCATCCCATCAAAAGCTATACCATCCAGAAATCCATTGTTAGTTACAAAAGCAACCATTCCTTCTTTTCCAATTCTATCTGATGCCCATCGAATCGCTTTTACATAGGGATCTGACAATTTATTTCTAAGTGTTGCTTGGGAGTCTTTTACGTAGGTTTCTGCAACTCGTTTATCCATAGTATCATATTTACGATTCTGATTATTATCATTCTCATTAACCTGTCCCATATTGTAAGGTGGATTACCGATAACAACAAACATGGGTGTCTGCTTCTGTTTTTCGACACGTTGAGTGTTTTCTGGTGCTAAAAGCGGAATCTGTTTATCCTCTGCTAACTCGAATGTATCCACAAGACAGAGACCTTCATAGGATGCATATCGGTTGGTTTTGGTGTAAAACTGTTGTTCTATGTTGAGATTCGCAATGTAATAAGGTAGCAACATAACCTCATTACACTGGAGTTCTGGCGGATCTGCGGTGTATTTACGTTCTAATGCTATGGGATCAAGTTCCTGCATGATCCGAACAATGAAGTTGCCAGTTCCAACAAATGGATCAATTATATGGACACCTTCATCTGCCATTGACCGACCAAACTCTTTCTGTAGGATATGTTCTACACTTTTCACCATAAAATCAACTATCGGTTGCGGGGTGTAGACGATCCCATGTGTATCTGCAACTTTAACTGAGAATCCTTGAAAAAACTGTTCATATACCGTATTTAAAAAACTCTGTTTCTGTGAGAAATCGGTTATGGTATTGGCAGTTTTTTCTATGGTGGTGTAAAAACGTTCTAACGGACGGAGGAATTCGGATCTATTCAGGGATCTTTCTGTTAACACATCAATGACATTCTCAATTTCACGCGCGATTATATTTCTACGTGTGAAATCTGGATTGTCGAAGACAGTTCTGAATAGTCGTTCTGTCAACAGATGTTGAATGAGCATTTCCTCAACTGCAGGTATAGATAGGTTCGGATTTATTGAAGCTTGACACTGCTGATGGAATTTAGAGAATGCTTCATGGAAATGCGAATTGTTTTGACGTTCGTTTTCTATTAACTCTGCTAATTGCTTGCCTAAGTCCGGCACCATCTCCTTGAATTCTGCAACTGCTGCGTGCCATGCGGAGATGTTTTCTGCCTGATAGGCAAAAAAGGATTCAAGGACTTGTACAAGGTTTCTTGGTTCTGTCAGATCAAGGTCGAGTTGCAGTTCATCGTGTTGATATAGGAGTGCATGTGTCGGGGATTGTAAGACGATGTTTTTGGATGGATATCCAGCAGCGAATTTTTTGTTTGCTTCAGTATGTAGATCGTCTTGTGTGTCTTTTGCTTCCCAATATCCGTGTGGAATTCCGTAGGAGTCTACCACTTCCCCATCTGGTGTGATACGTCTATTTTCAGCGATATGTTTTGTTCTTTCGCAGAGGAGTGTTAGGTTGGATTTACCACAATAGTGTTGAAGGAGATTTTGGAATGCTGTTCGGACTGTACCTTCGTTTTCTGCACCGAGTTGAGTGTATTTATCCAGTTCGGCATAGTATGTCTTGATGGGTTTGTGGGTTGTTTTGATGTTGACGTAAGGCATGTATATTCGTTGGTGATTCCCTTGAGATACAATTATTATAGGTAAGATGGGATGATCATGCAAGGGATATATCTAATAAAATGCATTCCGTTTGCACCTAAGTTAAATATATATTAACGTATGTGATTCACGGAAAAATGGGTGATTAAATTTAAAAACCCTTATATAGTAAGGGTTCGTAGAATTGCTCCGTGAAGGTTTCCGTGAAAGTACAATCATTTCAGAACAATAAATATTAACATTTCTTTCCATTCACATTATCCATACATCTAAAATAATTAGGTATTCTATCTCACTTTTGAAAAGTTGCTAAGCATGTCTTGAAATACCGCACAAACTGGAAGTTTATGCTACATTAAAGAGATTGTAATTATCTGAAATGGTATAACTTGCACCGTAAAGTGCAACAACCCTTAAAAATGCCCTAAATTGTGCAGCATCACAACAATTCATCTATATAGTTTTGGCACATTAATTGCTCCTATAATTACAAAACAGACCATAGGAGATATCTGATGAATACTCTACGGATAATCTTATTGGCAAGTCTATTGATTCTATTTGTAGCAACTTCACACGCAAAAATCGTCTTTAGTTCATCCCATAACAAGAATAGTAACATCTATGTCATGGACGATAACGGTGAAAACATAAAACAAATTACTAATACACCATATTATGACAGTAGAACATATTGGTCTCCTGATGGTGCCCGGATTGCATTTGTGCGTAACACAAGGCTACCAGACCAAGAAGGAAATCAAAATGTCTACATCATGCAGGCAGACGGAACAGATGTGAAGCAACTCACGCACTATGAAAAAGTTCGAATGATTGATTTAGCGTATTCACCTGACGGTAAGAAGCTTCTTTTTACTCAAAACTTTTCAAATCAGAACATGATAGTGATTGATTCAGGTGAAATAATACAAATCACCAGATCGCATATAAATGAAATTGACTGGTCACCCGATGGAAAACAGATTGTGTATGTCAACGATGACCATCAGTTTGCTGATAAACACCTTTGGATAATGGATGCCAACGGAGACAATCGACGCCAATGGACAGAATCCGATCCTAAAAGAGGACGTCTATATCATGCTTATCCGAGATGGTCTTCTGATGGAAAACAGATTGTGTATTTTGAAAGAGAACTGGTTTTTGTAAAAGATGAGAATCAAGATGTTCCTGGGCAAGGAAGGTTTGGACGTTCTCGGGTTATCATACATAGTCTCGTCGATGATAAAAAACAAGTATTAGAGATACCGGATAATTTGTATACTACCTCTCTTGCCTGGATGGATGGTGATCAGACTGTTTTGTTCAGTGCGTTTGAATATGATACTGTACACAACCAGCATCCTCCATCTCAAATCTATAAATACGACCTTAAATCAAATACATTCACACATTTGACTGAGGGTAGTAGGGCGGATTGGCATGAAGGCCCGTTATCGGTTTCACCTGTTGGCAAGAAATCGGTACGTTGGTCTGAACTCAAGAAGGCATATACCGATAGGTAATATGGCCCCTAAATTATATATCAATAAATTATGTCGCGACCAGGAGGTCGCTCCTACAGAAGATAAGATCGGAGGTCGGAATCCCTTCCTACGAAAGTCTAATCCTTTTATCAATAACATACCATAGGAGATCTGATGAATATTCTACGTTTAATCTTGCTGATAGGTCTGCTTTTTCTATTTGCAGCAACTTCACACGCAAAAATCGTCTTTAGTGCCATCCATAACGAGAATAGCAACATCTATGTTATGGACGATGACGGTCAGAACATGGAACAAATCACCGACACGCCTTATTACGACAGAATCCCGTATTGGTCACCTAATGGTAAACGGATTGCATTTACACGTAACACTACGTTACCAGACCAGAAAGGGGACACAAATGTCTATCTCATGCATGCTGACGGTACCGGTATTCAACAAGTCACGGACATAGATATGGGAATGATTGACTTTTCGTTTTCTCCTGATGGAAAGAAAATCGTTTTCACCCGAGGCCTATCCGCTCATTATGTGATAGACATAGATACAGGTGAACTGAGTCTAATATCAAGGTCCCATATCAATCAGGTTGACTGGTCACCCGATGGTAAAACGATTATATATGTCAATGATGACCATAAATTTGTTGAAAAGCACCTTTGGATGATGGATACCAACGGAGACAATCCACGCCAATGGACAAAACCCGATCCTGAAAGAGGTCCTCGGTATCATTATTACCCACGCTGGTCATCGGATGGAAAACAGATACTATACTGTGAGTCAGAATTGATTCCCGAAGAAGTGCAAGGTAATAATGGCATAGTAGTCAAACATTGGAGGATAGGACATTTTCGGTATATCATACACAATATTGAGGATGATGTGAAACAGATATTGGATATTCCAGATAATTGGTTTTGTACATCTCTTTCTTGGATGAATGAAGGACGATCAGTGCTCTTCAGTGCTTTTGAATATGTAAACGGACGCTATACTAAACCTACATATCGTATATATAAATACGATCTAACTTCAAACATATTCACACAGTTGGCTGAGGGTAGTGGGGCAGATTGGCATGAAGGTGCGTTGTCGGTTTCACCTGCTGGCAAGAAATCGGTGCGTTGGTCTGAACTCAAGAAGGCATATACCGGTAGGTAATAGGTGAATCATGTAGCGACCAGGAGGTCGCTCCTACAGAAGAGAAGATCGGGGATCGGAATCCCTCCCACAGAAGAAGGAAGGATGGAATGGCTGGGAATCGGAATTCCCGCCTACAAGGGGGTGGAAAGAGTTGGGACAGGCAGGATTTTATAGCAGTTTATTTTCCCACCATTTCACATAGTCCTCATCACTAATGTCAGGTGATAGACCTCGATCTTCCATTCTGTCATTATAACCTTCCAGCATGTGTTCATCCCAGTAGGTTTTCACTTCATCAGATTCAGGTGTAACTCCCATATCTCCAGTAGTTTCAATCCATGTATCCAATTTTCCTGTGAGATCCGTTCTAACTGTAACATACTTTTCATCATCAATTAGATTTTTTGTCTCATACGGATCAGATTGTAAATCATACAACTCTTCATAAGGACGGGTGTCCTGACAAAAATGTTGTTGTGCTGTTGTGAGTTCGTCCTTCTCATTTAGAACATTAATTAAAGACCACAGAGGATATTGAAGTTTCTTATATCCATTAAACTGCATATAGGGGAGTTCAGGATGATAATTTCGGATGAGTTTGTAATTGTGTGTCCGAACACATCGTATACGGTCATCAGTGCCATCGCATCTGTCTCGTGCTGCAAAGACTGCTTCTCGTTCTGTAGCATTTTCACCAAGGAACACTTCACCTTGTACATAATCAGGAATATCAATTCCAGCCATTGACAGTGAAGTTGGCATAAAGTCCACACCACTCACTAATTTTTCATTAACTTCTCCCGCGTGAACCTGTCCAGGAAATCTTACAATTAATGGTATATGAATACCACCATCATAGAGAAATTGCTTA
This sequence comes from Candidatus Poribacteria bacterium, assembly GCA_965205025.1. Classification (GTDB taxonomy): domain Bacteria; phylum Poribacteria; class WGA-4E; order WGA-4E; family WGA-3G; genus MSPOR6. Next base: position 62,245 of record CBDBFU010000003.1, on the reverse strand, counting down.
CAACGTATATGTGCGCGTCCATGATCACTCATGAAGAAGAGAATTGTATTCTCAGTTAAACCTTCTTCGTCCAATCGGTCCAGAATTTTCCCTATCTTCTTATCTAAAATCTGGATACTTTCAAGATAGAGTGCCCAATCCTTACGAATCAAGGGATGATCCGGATAATACGGAGGCAGCTCAACATCCTCTGGATTGATTGGTCTATCTGGATCAGGTTTAAAAACTCTATGGGTATCTGGTATATTTATTTGAGCATAAAAGGGTTGACCATCGGACCGTTCACGCCAATCAATCCCATCGAATGGGTTATCTCTATGGAAATTGAAATCAGTTTTACCTTTACGATTATACGGAGGACCTGGACTGTTGCATGTGTAGTATCCTGCTTCATGGAAGTAATCGGTAATCAATTTCATATCTTCGCGCAAAGGTTTATCCCGATTACTACGATGATTATGCGCGTCAAAATGGGTTTGGTAGGTCCCGGTAATTAGTGCTGACCTACTCGGTGAACATACAGGACATGTTACAAATGCGTTTGGGAAACGTGTACCTTCTTCAGCAATCCTATCAATGTTTGGTGTACTCACTGCGGGTGTACCATAACATCCTAAGTCAGGAGATAGATCTTCTCCATATATCCATAATATGTTAGGTTGATTTGACAAGTGGGTCTCCTTTCAATTCAATCAACTATCTGAGTTATCACTATTGTCAACAACAAAGCGACTTCTAAAGAGGGTACGTCTCATCTCTGTCATTGATTCGAGAAGTTTTGGATGGGGTTGATAGACTCTTGCATAACCGCTGTCAACTGGACTATACAGGTTGAAAATAGCCATTCTGTCGTTATCCGTATTCGTCCAAGGGTTTGCGCTATGTGTTAATGCTTCAGTAAAGATGATGAGTGTACCTGGAGGACATCCGTAAGTCGTCCAAATGTCTGAATCTGGGTTTTGGATTTCTGCAGGAGCGGTGTATACAGATTTATGACTACCTGTAACCAATAGCGTGCCACCTTGTCCCTTCTTTACTTCATTCAATTCCCATACGATTCGGGTATGTGGACTATATCCTTTTCCAGGAAAAGCATTATAATAATGGACGTCTCCAGGAAAACGTAGCATACCGTTCCCATTATGTGGACCGAATCCTCCCATACCCTCCGTTCTATAGAACAGATTTGTACTTTCTACTGTATAACCGTAGCAGTGTGAATTTGTAACAGACGGATGTGCAGTGAATTCATTCAGTAATGACACCACAAGAGGGTGGTCAATCAATTTCTGTAATGGTCCACCAAGTGTATTCCTTTCATGTTCAGGGATCGAATCTGGATCGTGATGAAGACGATATGCGAACTCCTGCATTTCTTTGAGATCATCCCCTGTGATGATTTCAGGAAATAGTATCCACCCATGTGTATCAAATTCATAGATCTGCTCTGGTGTCAACGGGGGAATAGAATCACCATCAGAGTTGTGCGTAGGTAATTCAAAGTGTTCATGAGGAATGATAACCTCTTGAGAATTATGTGTGAGAACGTCTGTTTGTGTATTCATCTTATACCTATTTTAGATATTAATTGGATATGCAGAAGTACGATCACCAAAATGTCCCTTGGTGACATTGCCACCTGCATAAGTTTCTCTAAAGAGGGATTGTCGTTTTGGTGGCATTGATTCGAGTAGTTCAGAAGAGGGTAACCAATTACACCAACGGCTTGCCACTGTATTATATAAATTCGTAATTCGTAATCGATCAACTTTCTGATCTGTGGCAGTCGTAATATGCTTTGTAGTTATAGATTCAGTAAGTAGGATAAGAGATCCTGGTGGACATTCATAGGTCTCCCAGATTGCCGAATTGTCTGTATGAATGTGTTGCGGAAAAACATAAGCACTCTTGTGGCTTCCTGTAATGACCCGAATATCGTTAGACTCTGCTTTGACATCGGATAATTCCCATATCACCCGTGTCAATCCACTCCATGCTCTGCCCGGGACACATCGATAAATATGTGAATCACCGGGTAGACGAAACAGACCATTTCCATTGTAATTTTGCTTGTCGTTCTGCTTCTCATCCTTTAGCTCTCCGAATATGACATCAGATTTTTCAAGTCGAAACCCGTAACATTCCTCACTGGCAGCAGGGGGATATGCAAGAAATTCATTTAATAATCCAACAACAACGGGATGATCCACTAATTTTTGTAATGGTCCTTCTAAACCACAAATTTGGGATTCAGTTATATTTTGATCATTACTTATTGATTCATGACAAAATGCCTGTATTTCAGATATTTCTTCTTTCGATAATACTTCTGGAACAAGTAGCCACCCTTTACGATCAAAATCGTATTTTTGTTTTTGGGTAGGAAGAATTATAGGTAATCCATCAGCATTTGTTGCTGTTAATTCTTCAGGTTCTACTTCTACAGCACTCCCAAGATTTTTGTTTACTATAAACGGTTTCTTTGTTGCAAGTTCATTATATTCCATAAAAATCTACCTCAAATACGATACTCAAACATCATCAGTCTATCATGTATTTTGTATTGTGACAAGAGAATAGAATTCGCATGCCAAATGCATTCAATGGTCGAATATAGATACATTCTACTATTTATCTTCTGTAGGAGCGATCTCCGAATCGCGACATATTTGTAATTTTTTCTGTAGGAGCGATCTCCGAATCGCGACATAAAGGTAAATTTCCTGCATTTTTATTTGAAATTTCATAATTTAGAGAGTAAAATATCACAATCATTTTTATGGGATTTTCCATAATTTTGGTATATTAAATTTACTACAAAAATTATGCAATTTTGTAGAAACCATAACTGAATAATTTCGTTGTTAAACAACAATAAATAGTCGGAATATCATCATCGTCTAAGTTGATATAATTCTGAATACATTAAATTTTACATTACAAATATACAATTAGACTTTGTAGGTTATATCTTGGAGGTATGACTTCTCACTGTTTGGCAGGTGTTTTAATCGAATATTTTTTCGATTATTTTAGCGTTCAGAATTAACCCGTAAGTTTCCAAACCCCCTGTATGCATTACGTAACAGAAACACAAGTAGGGTTATCCCGATTAGATTGTGTTTTAAAGAAAAGTATACTTGCGTTTATTGTGTTTCTCTTGTTTTTTATTTCATTACCAGTTTATGGACAATTTACCGATTTACCTGAGGATCAAAATACAGTTGATATTGGTGTTACTGGTGATTCAAATCATAGGACCGTAACCCTTACCGCCGTTGTACCGGTTACAAACATTAATGGTTGGGCAGGTTTTTTCGGTTCTCGTTCCTCAGGTGAAAATGGGGTACATTCAGAAATAGTAAAGTTACATGTTGAAAGTATCATAAATGTTAAAGAGCTTGAATTAGAAGCATTTTCATATTTTGAACGTAATCTGATGGATGGAAGTGCATTGACTGCTCAAGTTGGTGGTACTATTCAACCTGGAGAGTATAAAAAGGGTTCACTGAGTATTTCAGCAAATTTTGGTTACTTTTTAGAAACTATACGACCATTTGAAGAATTAAAAATTAGACAATTTGACCCAACGGCATTTAGATGGTTAGTTTCTTCTACGCTTGACTGGAATAAGATCAATACTGAGTTAACCTTCACACCTGAAATAGGGTTTAAAAACTACAGGATTTGTGCGGAACCCGCTGTAACCTTCGATCTATCTGATCGTTTTGGGTTTCGTGTCAGTGGAACTGTAACCTATAACAGTGAACCCCTAACAGACAATTTACAGTATATTTATCTTTCTATTTTACGTATAACTTTATAGTGAATATAGTATATAGATGTATTATTACCTAAATTCTTATAGAGTTTTATCCTACTCATTGTAAATTGGATAATTTTATCCTTATTTTGAGTTGAACAAATAAAAGTTTGGTATTTCATAGTTATGAAGTACCAAACTTTTTTATTTTAATGTGTGTTCTTGAAACCCCAGAAGAGTCGGGAATCGGAATTCCCTCTTACAGATGAGGAGAAGATCTGAATCTACTCCAACAAAGAGTCTAATACTTATATTTACGCCGATAGAGCCATAACATTACACACCCTTCTATGTCTATTTACTTGACATTTGCTATATTAACGGGTAATATATGTCCGTTTATCTAAGGATTCTATTTATTCAATCAAGATTGTATCTTAATCGAAAATGGTATCAACAAAGGAATAACTTAAGATCAACTTTATCATTTAACTATCTTGTATTACTATAAATGCTCTATAAGAATGAATAATGATAATTGGATGTAATATAGGATATGAATCAGATTGTTATTAGAATCATTTTTATTGTCCTATTCTCGATCTACTTTGTAATACCAACATATAGCCAGTTTGCCGATTTACCGCAGGATTCTAAGACATTAGATATTGGTATTGCTGGGGATGATGCCTTACAGACTATCACTCTAACAGCAGTAGTACCATTTAAGACAATTAATGGTTGGGCAGGAATATTTGGGTCCCGTGGTTCGGGTAAAGAGGGTGTAATTACAGAGATTGCAAAAGGACGGATCCAGGGTGGGATGCGAATCCAGACTTATGGTATTGAGGTGTTCACGGATTTAGAACGGAATATAACCCAAGGAACTGCACTCACAGTACAGATAGGTGGATATATTCGACCTGGAATTTATGAAAAAGGAACATTAAGGATATCTGGTGGATTAGGGTATTTTCTTGAGAATATACAACCCTATAAAGATCTAACTGTCAGAAAATTTGATCCTACATCCTTCAGGTGGTTAGCATTTTCATCAATCGGTTGGCGAAAATTGAATATATCAATGAAATTCACCCCGCAAGTTGGATTTCAAAACTTTAAGTATTTAGCAGAACCGGCACTCACGTTCAACCTAACAACTCGATTAGGGTTGCGATTGAGTGGTTCACTTAGTTACGATAGTGAACCTTTAACAAAGAAATTACATCATAAGTATCTGACTATCTTTAGATTTAAACTCTAATTTTTCACTATTTATAATTGATTATCATTTTCTATCTTCTGCTTTGTTTAGTGTAGTGTTTGTTGAGATAGGATTTTTAGATTAATCATATCAGTAAGTCCATTCGAAGAAGGATATCAACCATGATTTCAAAGTTAGGTCAACAAACCAGTACATCAGGTAATGGAAATACCCCTCAATTCGGTCATGGGTTTGGCACTGCCCCAGTCTTCTTAGCATCAATAAGTACGATTCTTGGTGCGATATTGTTCTTGCGTTTCGGTTATGTCGTAGGGAATGTCGGTTTATTGAAGACTCTTGCCATTATAGTACTTGGTCATTTGGTAACAATTCCTACTGTACTTGCTGTTTCAGAAGTAGCCACTAATCGAAGAGTTGCAGGGGGTGGTGCTTACTATATTGTAAGTCGATCCTTTGGTACCAGTATTGGTGGAACCATAGGTATAGCCTTATTCCTTTCACAGGCGATATCAATTGCTTTCTATATGGTTGCATTTGCTGAAGCATTTGACCCTATCTTTGATTATATTCAATTTCGCTATGAATTTGAGAGTGATATTAATCTACGCTGGTTAAGTATTCCTGGAACAGTGGTTTTAGTCATAATCATGCTGACTAAAGGAGCGAATATTGGGGTTTCAATGCTGTGGGCAATTTGTATTATTCTGGGTGGTGCACTTTTGTCATTTTTATTCGGTAGACCTGAACAAGGCGAGACTCCAATGGCACTGAATATCATTGCAACTATCTCTGAACCAGACAGATTCGGTATAGTTTTCGCCACATGTTTTCCTGCATTTACAGGTATGATTGCAGGTCTGGGTTTATCTGGTGACCTCAATAATCCTCAGCGGAGTATACCACTTGGCACAATTAGTGCAACCTTAGCAGGTATGGTAGTCTATATTCTGGTGGCAGTGAAGTTAAGCTGGAATGCCACACCAGACGACCTTGCTAATGATCAGTTTATCATGGGCAAGATCTCTCTGTGGGAACCAGTCATTTACATTGGGTTAGGTGCAGCGTCATTATCTTCTGCTCTTGGGTCAATTATGGTGGCACCGAGAACACTTCAAGCACTTGCAAGAGACAATGTCATGCCAATCCCAAGTCTAAATAGATTGCTACGTTTTGGTGTTGGTAAAGAACAAGATCCTGTCCCAGCGACCTTTGTCTCAGGAATTATCGCAGTAGTCTTCGTTGCTATAGGTGGAATAAACTTCATTGCAAAGATATTGACTATGTTTTTCCTTGTAACCTATGGTGCCCTTTGTATCGTCTCCTTCCTCGAACATTTTGCGGGGAATCCCTCGTATCGTCCAACTTTCCATTCTCGATGGTATGTATCCTTACTTGGAACAATAATGTGCGGTATCATGATGTTTCAAATCAGTTTTCTCTCTGCAATCATATCTATAACAATCATGATGGCGATATACATAGGATTGCGTAGAGGTCGTGATGAACACCGTGGTTTATCAGGAATTTTTCAAGGTGCAATGTTTCAATTGACACGATGGCTGCAAACAACATTACAAAAGGAACGGGCAAATATATCTGAAAGTGGGTGGCGTCCTTCCATAGTTGCAATCACACAATTTGGGGAAAGACGTCTCGGGCACTTTGATTTATTACGTTGGATTTGTCATAGACAGGGATTCGGACAATTTATACAGTATTTTCAAGGGGATTATTCGTTTACCGATGAAATATCAGCACGAATGCATGTTGAGGCATTGATTCAACAATCGGAAGCAAGTGGTGCAGGTGTTTTTGTGGATTCACTCATTTGTCCAAATTTCCAACTTGCTTTGTCCCATGTAATGCAGATGCCCGGTATATCAGGTCTACCTAATAACTCAATATTACTTGAATTTGATAAAGAGCATCCAGAAGAGATTGATGAAGTTCAACAAGGAGCTCTTCTGGCAGTAGATTCACTGTTCAATGTACTGATCCTTAGGTCAACTAAGTATCGTTTTGGCTATAGATCATCAATTCATGTATGGGTTACAAATGACAACATCTCAAATGTCCCAATGATGCTATTGCTTGCCTATATACTCGTTGGTCATCCAGAATGGAAAAAGGCGAAAATACGTCTGTTCGCCTGTGCTGACTCTTGGGATACTGAACTCGATACTGATCATCTATCCACTGTTATCAAGGAAGGTAGATTACCCATATCCATGCAAAATGTCACTTCTGTTTCTTATGAGAATGAGGCAACTATGGAGGAAGAAGTTGCCCATAGATCAGCACAAGCGGATTTGGTCATTGTAGGTCTAACAAGTGAAGATCTAAATTCTAATGAATTGGACCTTATCCTGCAAAGATATGCAGGTGTGAATGATGTATTATTCGTCCACTCAAAACAGTCTATTTCAATCGATTAAAATAGATACCATCCATTATTCCTTTAATTCCTTGATATATCTTCAATGCTGAATTCGTTATTTCTATAGTGAATTTCCAAGTTATAGAAGTGCTGTTAGCCAATACAGTGAAGCAATTTTTATGACATCAGAGAAATTATTTTCTGTCTGAGGGAATTATCCAAGCTAAATTATGGAAAATTTGCTAAGCCAATTAAATGAAATACTGAATATAACTGTCCTAACCTTAGATGATGAAGTTAAGGTATTCCAAATTGTTAAATTAATTGGGTTTGTAGCAGTTTGGTTACTTGGGACTGCACTTTTACGTAGATCGTTTCGGCGTGTAATTTCCAAACTGAAATTTGCTAATAATATAGATAATAGGATTGTAGCTATCCTATTTCTCATCACATTAATTCTCGGTATTGGATTTGCATTCAGATTTTCAGGTATTACTATAGATATATTTGATAAGGTTTTTCGATATGATCTTGTTAAACTTTTTAAATCTTCTGAAGATAGTTCAAAACCAGCAGTCGAAGATCCTATATCGGAAGATGATGTTGAAACAGATGCCGATACTGTTAAGTCAGACACCGAACAACCCACCTTAACATTAGCCAATATATTCTACGGCTTTGCAATTATATTTGGCATGTTTATACTATCTAAATACACACAGTGGATTCTACAGAACCAAGTATTGCAAGCATTTCAAATTGAACGACATACACAGTTTATAATCCTTCGAATCTTTCATTTTATAATGATTACAATCGGAGTTCTAATTTGTCTAAGAAATATCGGTATGAATTTCACAAGTTTAGCGATAGTTTTCGGAGGGTTAAGTATTGGAATAGGATTCGGTCTACAGAATACAGTTGCGAACTTAATCTCAGGTTTTATTTTGATCTTTGAACGTCCAATAAAAATTGGTGATTTGGTAGAGGTAATGGATGTGGATATATTTGGTAGAGTTAGTAGTATTAACTTAAGATCAACTGTGATTGTGGCTCTTGATGAAAAAGAGATTATTGTACCTAATTCCAAATTAATTACAGAACCAGTGCATAATCTCACACATTATAATAACCGTTTTCGGGTTCGAGTTCCGGTAGGAGTGTCATATAGTTCGGATGTACAAATTGTAAAGAAAGCACTCTTAGAAGCTGCTGCCGAACATGAATTGGTGATAAAAGATCCTTCTCCAAAAATGGAAAATGTCACCGTGCCATTTGTCAGGTTTACAAGTTTTGGAGAATCTTCATTAGACTTTGAATTATTTGTGTGGATTCCTGATTCATTTATGCGGTTTGATGTTGCCAGTGATTTACATTTTATGGTTTGGGATAAACTAAAAAAATATGGTATTAAAATCCCATTTCCCCAACGAGATGTTCATTTTTATCAAGAGAAAGAAAATTCATCAGATGGATAAAAGAATTTTGTCATTTATCAATCTAATTTGAGTGACGTAAAACTTCCCCTTTAACCAGATAAAACACCTCCTCACCGATATTTACAGCGAGATCCCCTATCCTTTCTAAATGTCTGAATAATAACAACATACTTATACCTGCTTGTATATTTTCAGGATGACGCCTCAGTATCACACACAAATCGCTTAAAGTCTGTTCATAGATTTCATCCACCTCATTATCGCGTTCTCGAAGTTGCTCAGCAAGTTCTGCATCTCGATGCACAAGTGAATCAAGAGAGTCTTTAACCATTTCTTGAATTATTCCACATACCGATGGAAGATCCACGAAAGGTTGAATAGGTGGATATTCTATGAGTTCGATAGATCTTCTCGCAATAGAAACACACTTATCCGCTAACCTTTCTATATTCTGGTTTACTTTGAGTGTCATCGTAAGGAAACGTAATTCAAAAGCTACAGGTTGGTGTCTTGCAATTATATGTATACATTTAGCTTCTATTTCATTTTCGAGTTTATCCACTGAGTCATCTAAAGCGATTACTCTTTCAGCCAAACTATCATCTCTATTTAAAACTGATTGAATAGCGTCCTGCAGCATGTTTTCTGCAATACCACCCATATTGAGTAGTTGGTGTTGAAGTGCTTTTAATTCAGATTCAAGACGGTTTTGCATATATACCTCAAAACAATATATGTATTAACCTAATCTACCGGTAACATAGTTTTCTGTGCGGTTATCTGTAGGTGTCGTAAAAATCTGTTCTGTCTTACCTATTTCTACTAATTCACCATTGTATAGAAAACCTGCTACATCTGATACACGCGCAGCTTGCCTTCTCTTATTTGTAACAAAAATGATTGTAACCTGCTGTTTAAGAGTTTGTATAATTGTCTCAAGTGTGGGAGTCTCTGTTGCATCTAATTGTGCACAGGGTTCATCAAAAATTAGGATTTCCGGATCACATGCTAATGCACGAGCAATACAAAGTTGTTGTTGTTGACCAATAGATAGAAAGTTTGGATCGGTGTGAAGTTTATCCTTAACTTCATTCCACAATTGTGCCTTCATCAGACATTCATCAACAATGTTACTCATTTGACTTACTTGTTTAATACCGCGTATCCTCGCGCTATAAGCCACATTTTCATATATGGACCTTTTGAAGAGAATAGGTTTCTCAAAAACCATACTAATTTTTCGCGCAATGTCTGCGGTTTTGTTTTTTCGAGCATATAATTCCTCACCATTAAAAAGTATTTCGCCTGTATGTCTATAATTTGCTTGTAAATCATTCAACCTATTTAGACAACGGATTACTGTAGTCTTTCCACAGTTTGAAGGACCTATAAATGCAGTTACCTGTTTTGGTTCAATATCAAATGATAGATTTCTGAGAATACGTCTATTTCCAAACCAAACATTTAGATTATTGACTTGTATAATTGGTGCCATAGATTATACCAATGGAAATATTGTATGTTGATTCTTACCTAATACCATTTCTAATTGAAAATGTCTCTTTTTTGTACCACAAACTTTATGAAGATTAAAATAATAATTCGGTAATGTGTTAGAAATTCGGTTCGGTTAGGAAACCGAACCTACCAAGTTTGGGAAAATGGGAATTACCGAATTTAAAACTTAATCCTCATTCAGTTTGTGACCTGAAAAATGACTACGATAATAACCGCCTAATTAGACAATAATCTATAGAAATGGTATAAGATTCTGATTGAATAATCCGGTAAAGGCAGATTTCCAACGAATTCTATACGGAGATTGCATTAACGACATTCATACTGTTGAATTGACTGATTCTTTTTGAGTTCCTGCATCAGTTGCATAATAACACTGATGCCTACTCTCCTTATCTATTTGGATTTTTCTTCAGAAAAGTTGATATAAAACTGAATAACAATACCAACACAAGTAAAATTCCAATATTGTATATTATGTTTATGACTGTTTGTTCATTAATTGGAGATTCCATCATAATTGATACTAATATACAAAATGCTGCAACTGACAGTACTCGTGATATTGTGTGACAGATACCACCCAAGATTTCAATTAGTGAAAGTGGTAATACATGATCAAAGATTACCTGCCATTTCGTAGCACCAACTGCATACGCTGCATGTCGGATTGATATGTCAACATTTCTAATAGCATTTTGAGCGGACAAAGTTGTAAGTGGGATTACCAACAGAATGACAATAATAGCAAGACTTGTATTCGAGGAGGAAATCAAATTAAATACAAGATAATAGATAGCAAATATTCCATAGATAATTGATGGTATACCTGACAGTATGGCAATTTGAGGAACAATAATCCTACGAATTAAATTTGTTGTTGGTAGCCATTCCTCTATAACAAACGCCAACACAATACTCAGGACTATTGCCGCACACAAGACAGGAATCATCCACAACAACCGTACCTTCAATAAGTTTATTCGGTTGATGTTCATTCTCTCGAAACTAAATTCACTATCAACCGTTGGAACTTTGAATGTTAGAATCAAGTATACAAATAGGACTATTATTAGAATTAGAACTGCAACTGAATTAAAAAGCAGTTTTGTCTTGTCCATGATAATTGGATGTCAAGATTGAATTATACTAGACTGGGAACAAAAATTTGGTTGTTAATCTCCCTTTGAATTGAATAATTGTTTAGCAATGATGTTTGGGAAATCTATGAAAATTGTCAAAGTGTAGTTTGTTTATTGCAACTTAACCATATCGCATCTGGACATAATCAGCAGTTCTCTCATGTTCAGGTGATTCAAATAGTGTCTGTGTATCTTTGTGTTCTATTAATTCTCCAAGAAACATAAAAATACACTCCTTACTTACACGTCGAGCCTGTGCCATATTATGAGTGACTATTAGAAACGTATATGATCCTTCGAGGATAGACATCAATTCTTCGACTGCTTGCGTTCCTTTTGCATCGAGTGCTGAACATGGTTCATCCATCAGGATGACCTTCGGCTTAAGAGGTAAGAGTCTTGCAATGCAGAGTTTCTGTTGTTGTTCTAATTGTAACGAAGTCGCTTTTGTCTTAAGTTTATCCTTTAAATCATCCCACAGAAATACAGAGGTAAGTGCTTCCTCAACGATTTCATCTGATTGGGACCGTGTTAGACTTCTAAATTGAGAATGAATACGAATACCGAAAAGAATGTTATCATACACAGAAATTGGGAGTGGATTTGGTCTTTGAAACACCATTCCGACAGTTTTTCTCAGTTCTAAGAGTGAAACATCAGGATCGTAGATGTTTTTCCCTAAAATATGTATTTCACCTTTAGTAGTTACGTTCCCGTAACGTTCATTTACCCGATTAAAACATCTAAGCAGTGTAGTTTTTCCACAACCAGATGGTCCAATTAGAGATGTAATCTGTCCTTCAGGGATTCTTACAGTAACATCTATTAAGGCTTGGAAATCCCCATACCATAGATTAAGATTCTCAGTTTCAATACAGTAGTTATTCGTATCCAATTGAACTTCGTCCCACTTCAGTTATATGAAGCAAATTTATTTATGGAATAATTCTATGTTATCCAAAATTACCGTTGATATAATCGTAAGTTGATTGTTGTGCGGGATTCTCTGAAAAAATCACTTCTGTGTCATCAATTTCTATCAGATCACCATTTAACATAAATGCTGTACGATTTGCTAACCTTTTTGCTTGTTGAACAAGGTTGGTTACCAGCAGAATAGTCATCTCATTTTTTAATGTATTCAGTACTTCTTCAATCCGCATGGTTGTAATTGGATCAACAGCGATAGAGAATTCATCCAAGCATAGAATTTCAGGTTGATGGGATAGTGCTCTTGCGATCGTCAATCTTTGTTGTTGACCACCCGATAATTTTGTTCCCAGTGAATCTAATCTATCCTTAACTTCATCCCATAATGCAGCCTGATGTAGGCATCGTTCAACGATAACATCTAATTCAGCTTTGTTTCGAAGTCCTGATGTTCTTGGGGCAAATGCTACGTTATCGTAAATTGATAGAGGTAAACCGACAGGCAATGGTAAGACCATGCCAATCCTTTTCCGTAATCCGTAGACATCCCTAATTGAGCTGACATCAATTCCGTCCAGTTTTACCGAACCTTGGATTGTTACACCTTGTGTAAAATCGAGAGTTCGATTAATTGCTTTTAATAGTGTGGTTTTCCCAGATTGTGCTGGACCGATGATCCCAAGTATTTCATTCTCAATTACATTAAAAGATATACCATTTAGTGCGGGTATATCTCCATAATGAACCCTAAGATCTGCAATCTCAATTTTGTTTATCACTATTCCCTTTACTCAATTATCCAAAAAGTTTCTTAGTTTCTCGACGTATTATTGTACAGGTTCGTAATGTTCCAATGATTATGTTAACTAAAAACAGTATCCCTATAATAGAACCAACAAATGCCACCATGGAACTCATTATTGTACCCCCTAATGTAACAGGTGCAGTATTTACATAACCAATTGTTGTATATATCAATAAAGTATAGGTGACAGAATTCAACACTGAACCAAATACTTCAGGTTGTATATCTTTTTCAAAGAAGTAAATTCCACAACCAGAGAGAAAAACTATTACAAATGAAATTACAACCAAAGCTATGGTTATTCTTAGAAAATTCTGATTAGTCATTCCTATTATCATGTTCTTCCTCCAATCTTTCCTCCACTCTTGCTTCTGTTAAAACAGAGGCTAACAATCCAGAGGGAATGGCAATGAGTCCAACCCCAACTAATGCTACAAACGCAGTGAAGACTTTTCCCCCGGGTGTAATTGGATAAGCATCACCATAACCAATTGTTGTGAGTGATACAATTGCCCACCACATTGATTTTGGAATTGTGCCAAAATGCTCAGGTTGAGCCACCTTTTCAAAGTAGTAGATACCACAGGCAGACAGATAAACCATCATGGCAGATAAAATCACAAGAGCAAGGAGTTCCCTTCTTACCTCCGCTAATGCGTCTATCATCCTATCTACCGCTAAAATAAAACGGGTTGCTTTAAAGATTCTGAATACACGTAAGAATCTTAATACACGTAAAACATGAAAACCGGGTAGATGTCCCAATCCAGGAATTAGCACGAGCGATGGTAGAATTGCAATTAGGTCCACTAAACCGAAAAAACTAAAGATGAAAGCCTTCTTATCCGGGGCAGCATATATACGTAATGCATACTCTAACGTAAATAAGATAAGAAAAGACCAATCTGCTATCAGAAAGTATGAATTATACTCTGCTAATTCTGGCTCAGTTTCAAGTACAAAAGCGATTGCTGAACCGAGAATGAGTAGTTGAATTATAATATTAAATACAGTATTTTCAACTATACCGGCCAATCGCTGTTTTTTATCGGTTTGTTCGTTATTTAAGTGATTGTTCATCAGTTATATCAAGATGTTTATTGTAATAATAAAACAATTACCATTTCTTCCGAGTTCTAAGATATACACGAACACATATTGCTGCGGCATTGACAAAGAGAACAATCCCTACAAGTACAATTGCTGTTCCATAAATTATTATATCGGGTACATCTCGAGCCTGGGTAGAAATGGTATAAAGATGTAGTGAGAGTGCCATACACTGGTCCATAATATGATAGGCAAAGGGATTCCCTTCAGGAATAGCCTTATAGAATACTGCTCCTGTAAACATGATAGGGGCTGTTTCACCAGCAGCACGAGAAACTTGTAAGATAACACCTGTCAAGATCCCACTAATAGAATTGGGGAGAACAATTCGTCGAATTGTTTGCCAACGGGTTGCACCTAAATTCCAACACGCTTCTCTGAACGACATGGGTACGGCGTTTAAGGCTTCTTTCGTACTTGCAATGATTACAGGGAGAGTCATAATTGCTAATGTGAGGGAAGCCGCCAAAATAGATTCCCCAAAACCGGCGAATAGAACAAATGCTCCTACACCAAATAAGGCATGAACTATGCTTGGGACACCAGCAAGATTCACGACTGCCAAATTCACTATTCGGGTAAACCAATTATCCCTTGCATACTCATTTAGGTATACTGCAGAAAAGACTCCAATGGGTGCAGCAACCACAAGTGAAACTACAACCAAATAAATTGTACCTAATAACGGTGCCCATACCCCACCCGCCCGCATATTGTCTTTTGGATTTGTGAATAAAAATTCGAATGACAGTCCTGGATATGCTTTATAGAAAAGATACCCAATAATTAGAAGTAGTGGAAGTATCATCAGACAGGTCATTATCAGGAAGAATATCTTCACACCATTTTCAATGTACCTGTTCCGTCTACCTATTTGAGATTCGGTAAACATTAATTCTGGTGATATGTCGGTATTTACATCCATAATTTGCTTTATTCTCTGAGTTTAACTTTGGCGTATCCCTTTGATAACTAAATCTGCAATTAAATTCACAATGAATGTGATGCTGAATAGAAGGATACCGATGATGAATAGTACTTGCCAATGTTCTCCCCCTCTCGCTACCTCTCCTAATTCAGCAGCAATCGTAGCAGTCAGTGTGCGAATCCAAGATAACGGACTTGTAGGGATATTCACTGAATGCCCTGTCGCCATTAATACTGCCATTGTTTCACCGATAGATCTGGCTGCTCCAAGTAAGACAGCTGCCAATAACCCATTCTTTGCAGCGGGTAATAACACACGGTAGATGACCTGCCATCTCGTTGCACCAAGTGCCTCGGCTGCTTCACGATAGGAGTCAGGTACCGCTTTTAGTGCGTCTTCAGCGATAGAGACAATGATCGGAACACTCATTAACGCAAGCATGATGCTACCGTTGAGCATAGTCAAACCGATTGGAGCATTAAATACTTGGATAATCAGTTGATTCATCAAAGTCAAACCGATGAAACCCCAGACAACAGAAGGAATCGCAGCAAGTAATTCTATAACTATTTTGAATGTCTCTCTTAATTTGGGGGAACAGAACTCTGAGACAAAAATAGCAGCACCAAGTCCAAATGGAACTGCCATTAACATCGCTAAGACAGTTACACTGAATGTACCCAATATTAAAGCTAAAGTACCATACCTTATGTTGTTTAGCGATGTCGGATACCATTCTTCGCTTGTTAAAAACTCCCAAAGATTCAATCCATTAAATAGAAAACTTGCCCCCTCTTTAAATACAAAGAAGAAAATTCCAAAAACAAATATTATCGAACTAATCCCACAGAGGCGAATGAAAAGTTCTATGACTATTTCAGAAAATGGACGGTTTGTAGTTTTATTAGGTTGTTTACTCATTAAGATTTAACTATTGAGATCAATTTTGTTGTGAGAGTAGATATGTAGATCTTATTGATTCTTCGTTAAGGGTACAAACCCAAGTTTTTCAACGATTTTTTGACCATCCTCAGACAAGATCCAATCAAGATATATTTTTGATGCTCCTTCTGGTACGCCAAGTGAATACATATATAATGGTCGTGCGATAGGGTATGTTTTGGCAATTACATTGTCAAGATTCGGAGCATAGTATAGGACATTGTTGTCTGTTGCAACTTCTAACATTTTCACATGTTCGGTGGCATATCCCATGCCGCTATAACCGATAGCACAAGGTGTACGACCTACTACCTCCACAACATCCTTTGACCCGTGTAAGTCCAATGACCCCAATTCAAAATCTCGGTTTTTTCCCAAAAGTGCTTCTCTAAAATAGAAAAAAGTCCCGGAGTTGGATTGCCGACTAATGCGTATTATCTTATCACTTTTACATCCAGAATTTGCTATACCCAATTGGTTCCACTTCTTGAGTTCACCATCTTCTCCATATATCTCGGCGAGTTGCGGTATTGTAACTTGTGAGAGTGGATTATCTTTATGTACATATACAGCCAATGCATCATATCCGACAATAAATTCTATCGGTTCTTTTCCTGTGTTATCTAATGCCTGCTGCTTTTCTTTTTCTTTTATTTGTCTACTGCAGTTAGCTATGTCTACTGTTCCATTGATTAATGCTGCAACTCCTGTTCCAGAACCGCCCCCTGACACTGAGACAGAAATAGTGGTGGACACCTCGTCATACTCCTCTGCCCATGCCTGAGCTAAATTTACCATTGTATCCGACCCCTTATTTCTGATAACGGATCGTTCTGTTTTCTGTGATCCATTTTCACCACTCGAATTTGAAGAGCAACCAATGAAAAAAATTGCACATACAAGAATAATTAGGTTCATGAGAATAACGAAGTTTTTTCTGAAAAACATAACAGTCAAAATAATTCCTATGACGGTATTTCTATATACTGTATTATAACAAACAATTGTTACGAAATTTAGACAATACTATATATTTATTTTGTTGATTCATAAGCGTCAATTTAAGCATTAACCTCTTCCGTAGGAGGGGATTCCGATCTTTCCCACCCATTGGTAGGCTCGGTTTCATGAAGATTAATTTTTTAAATCGGTAGTTTTGGAAAAAATCCAGTGCGGTTAGGAAACCGCACCTACCGGGTCTGGGAAAATTAGAATTACCGAAATATTTACTAAATCCTCATCTAACCGAGCCGATTTAACTTTCATAAATAGCATCCTATCGAATATTTGTTAAATCAGGTATGCTATCCAACAGTTGACTATTATCATTATAGACTTCCAAACCTATCTGTTTATTATCAACTGAGAACAAACAGAAATGTTTATCAATAGTAAATGCTCTGACATTGTCTACCCAAGGAACAGATTTATCTTGTACATAATAGGGAGCCCCACATCCACCACTGATAATTTGCCATACGGGATGTTTGAATTCTGGATTCAGTGAAGAATCGATTAATGTTCTGCTATAGTTGTGTTCATCCCCACATAAAACTCCTAAGACTTTAGATTTACTGGATACGACTGTCCAAAACCTATTCCGCATATCAATTACATCTCCTATCGGAGCATCTATATCGTTATATCCGCCAAGTTCACCCTGTCCTGGTGTCCCCCAATACATTGCATCTTTTACATGTCCACCATTTGGAAATGGCGGTTCGTGCAATATGATAAATATCCAATCAATTTTTGAATCGTTTTGTGCTGCATCTAATTCCTTTTTTAACCAATTCAACTGGTAATTCATCAAATAACCTTCCCTGTTTCCACCAAAAAGATTTAGGGCAAGATTGATAGCATCTTTATCCTGGGACTTTTGTCCAAATTTACTTTGACTTCTATAACCTGTTGTCCAATAATTACTATTTAGAGATATAAAATGTATCCTACCATAATTAAATGAATAGACATTCTCTTCGTAGGATGGACCAATATCCTTACCACCGATGTTGGAACTCCATTTCCTCTCTGGGTCTGGTATGCCGTGTCCATAAAAACTACCTGTTGGATTTACAAATTCTTTTGCAAATATATTCTCAGCACTATTCTCACCAACGGTGCCTGCGAATTGTATGTAATTTTCATCCTGTTTCATGTCTGAAGATTTCACTGTGTAATATGTTCCAACCTGCTCATGATTCCCAATTGATTCATAAAAAGGGATAAGCGCGCCAACAGGTTGTATAGTACGTTTCCAAGTTTTCAGTTGTGAAGTAAAATCCCATACATCGGATGTATATCCGTTGATTAAATCCCCTCCAAAACAAACAAAATCAGCTTTCTTAGTGTAGAGTTCTATTGCAAATCGTCCTAAATCTTTTGCATTGACTCCGTTCTGAGCACGTTCTCCTCCTCCTACACCTGCACGTGAATCTGACATAAATCCAAACTTGAATGTGGATGCATTCCCTGGTATCGGGGCGGTTTTGAAGGGATAAGTATTGGAAAACTCATCAGTATAAATTTGGTAGAAATAGGTTGTATCGGGTTGAAGATTTGCCACAGTTACCTCATGATGTGTACTATCTTCTTTAGAGGAAAAGTCTTCTTTTTCAGTTAGGGTATTGGTCTTATCCTGTGTATATATCCTGACAATTCCTTCAGTAGGTTTATCTGTCATCCAGGATATAACTGCTGAATTATGAGTTAGGAGATCAATAAATGGACCTTCTGTGATCGTTGTAAGAGTAGAATAGATCCCTGTTTTTGGATCTCCTTCTCTTTTATACTTTAATCTACGATCATACGCACGAGTTGTATTTACACGGGAATCGAATACCTCAATTCGGTAAACTATAGTGCCTCCATTCCCTTTAATTAGACCCGTATCGTAATGAACATCTTCAAGCTTAGATACGTCAATCTTTATTTGATGTTCGGTTTTCTTTTCATCAATATGTATTCCCAAAGCACTCTTACGATATCGCGGTGTTGTCAAGTAATCTTCTGTATGTGGAACTCCATAGTAGACAACACTGGTTGGTGCATCAATTATCGTTTCAAATTCAACTATCACAGATGAACCTTCAAAACCGATAACATTTGGTTCGTTTGATAATAACATGTCCTGTCGATAGTCTGTTGTGGAGAATGTGATTTCTTGTGCAAAAACAGATGTAGCAACTAACAAAAACAGTAGATATAGATAAATATATTTCATTCGTTTTCCTATCTAAATAATTTGTAAACTATTTTACATGAATTCTCTAAATTAAACTATAATGTTTTGGACATAAATAGTAAGGAATGAAGGAGTTCCAACTAACAACAGTCAGTTGTGCTGTGAATTCTTTTGTATGGCATAACAAACTATGGTAGAATGTGAGGAGACCAACCTTAGAGGAGAAGTATCTTGGAAACAAATTATAACCTACTTAAAACTCGTTTAATTGAAGTAAATGATATACAAGCTGCTGCTGGCCTGCTTCATTGGGATCAATCTACTTACATGCCACCTGGTGGTGCAGCAGCACGCGCCCGACAATCTGCCACTCTAAGGCGATTGGCACATGAGAAGTTTACTGACCCTGCAATCGGAAAACTACTTGACGATTTAATGCCTTACGAACAGAGTCTTGATTATAGTTCAGATGAAGCGAGTCTAATACGACTTACTCGTAGACAGTATGATAGAGCAATAAAAATTCCATCCGAATTTTTAGCAGAAGTTGCAACACATTCATCGGAATCCTATCAAGTATGGACTGAAGCACGTCCTGCAAATGACTTTGAAAGGGTACGACCCTACCTTGAAAAAACGCTGGAATATAGTCGTCAAGCCGCAAATTTCTTCCCTGGATATGACCACATTGCAGATCCATTAATTGAACCCAGAGATTATGGCATGAAAGCAACGGACGTAAAGAGAGTTTTTGCAGAACTACGTGAACAACTGGTTCCGATTGCATCTGCAATTACTTCACAACCCCCAACAGATGACACCTGTTTACACAAAATCTACCCAGAAGAAAAACAGTTGTCATTCGGTTTAGACATTGCACAGAAATTTGGGTATGATTTAAATCGGGGACGGTCAGATAAAACACACCATCCATTCATGACCAAATTCTCGTTAGGAGATGTCCGCATTACCACCCGATCTAAAGAGGATAGTTTGGGAGAAGCCATGTTCTGTACAATGCATGAAACTGGACATGCCTTATATGAACAAGGAATTCGCATGGATTTTGAAGGAACACCTTTGGCAAGAGGAACTTCAGCAGGTGTTCATGAAAGCCAATCCAGACTCTGGGAAAATATTGTTGGAAGAAGTAAGGGATTCTGGAAGTGTTTTTATCCACAATTACAACAGTTATTTCCAGACCAACTAAATGATGTGTCTCTTGATACATTCCATCGCGCAATTAATAAGGTAGAACGCTCACTTATACGTACGGAAGCTGACGAGGTAACCTACAATCTACATGTCATGTTACGTTTTGATTTTGAGCTCGCATTATTGGAAGGAGAAATGGAAATCAAAGACCTACCTGATGCGTGGAGAGAAAGATTTGAAGCAGATTTTGGGATCGTTCCACCTGATGATAAAGATGGTGTATTACAGGATGTACACTGGTATTACAATCTCATTGGTGGAGGATTTCAAGGATATACATTAGGGAATATATTAGGAGCACAATTTTATATGACAGCGTTGGAAGCACATCCTGAAATTCCAAATGAAATTGAGAATGGTGAATTCCAGACACTACACAATTGGTTAATAGAGAATGTCTATCAACATGGATCGAAATTTACTGCTCCAGAGTTAATTGAACGTGCAACAGGGAAATCTATGACAATTGAACCATATATGAAATATCTAAGAACAAAGTATGGTGAATTGTATTCTCTGGATTCATAAGTTGAAAACTTTCATTCTGTAATCATAATATCTCGTCTATCGTTCAATGGATTAACTTAGTAAGTAAAATACAATCCAATTATAAACCATTGACTTCTGATTAAATCATTTGTCATATATTCACTGTTTGGAACAATTTCTGAGGTTACAGATATGAATATTCTACAGAACATGTCCTTACTATTTTTCATCCTTCTAATAGTCGGGTGTGGTAAGGTTAGGCTTACTCAGATTTCCAAAAGTACTGATGCATTGCAACTCTCTGACAAGCAAAAGAATATAATTCATCCAAAATTGAAGTTAATTCAGGATGTATTAGATGATTACGATTTTGAAAAAAGACAGATTGAGTCTGATTTAAGAGAGTATCGCGTCATGACGCAAGATAGACAGCTTTACCGTTACGATGGTGGTCTAAGCACAGCTCAAAGACAACGGAGACTTTCGAATGTACGTATAAAAGTAAGGAAGTTCCTTACACATAGGAATGTCCTCTTAAAAGAGATAGGAAAATTACTACAAGAAATTACAAATGAGCTAACTGAAAAACAACGGATTGTATTTAATAGTCTGAAAATGCCTGAATTGGATATACCACGAAGTTTAAGGAGAGATCCCACTGCAGATTTTCGGTATATTCCAAGGAATCCAATGGGGATAAGATGATAGGGTATGCATTGCTTAGGTTAGGATTGTTTTAAAGAAAAGGTCAAGAAAAGAATCCGCATCTACCTCAACATATACTTTAGCATTTGGATCTGTAACAGTCTTTTTACGAAGATCAGCCACTGTCATGCCACTGGTTAATTCTCCCTCCGTTTCTACTTGTACGTGAGTTTCTACACTCTTGAATAATTCCGGATGATTGAGCATGCCAATTGGTAGTGCATCATGAATATGAAATCCATAGAAGCCAACGTTTTCTTGGTAAAACCGCATCACTGCTTGTGTAGAATCATATATAAAATATGAGATTATATCCTCCCGTCCTCCAAGTTCTATTTGTAACCGTTCACCTGTCAATTTGACTTGATGTGTCACATCTAATGGGGCAATGTGAATAGGTACACCTGATTTAAATACTTCGTGGGCTGCGTGTGGATCAACAAAAACATTGAATTCCGCATTTGTAGTAATATTACCATATTCAGTAAATACACCACCCATGAG
This sequence comes from Candidatus Poribacteria bacterium, assembly GCA_965205025.1. Classification (GTDB taxonomy): domain Bacteria; phylum Poribacteria; class WGA-4E; order WGA-4E; family WGA-3G; genus MSPOR6. The sequence continues at coordinate 39,969 of CBDBFU010000003.1, read as the reverse complement.
ATAAAGACTGTGTACCTTTTGAAAACGAGTCAAATCCTTTTGAATTGCTTTAGCTATATTGGTTAATGGACCTAAAGCTACTATAATCAACTCGTCAGGATAACAGTCTACCATCTCAAGAATTAAGTCATCTGCGGATTGATCTGTAAATTGACAATCTGCAGTATCATATTTCAACTTCCCCGCAGAATTGAGTAATTCACTGATATTACCTAAACCATCCTTCCCATGAACATCCTCAGCAACTACTGGTGGTTTTATCAACGGTTGTGCTTCACCCTTTGCAATAATAGGAAATTCTGAAAGATTCATCAAATTTAGTATTTTGAGGAGATTTTGTGATGTAGTCTCAAGATTGACATTCCCACTAACCGTTGTAATGGCTTCTACCTTGATATCCGGCGATTTGAAAGCGTAGATTAATGCTAAGGCATCATCTACCCCTGGATCAGTATCAATAAGAACTTGTTTCATTTCATTACCTATAGCCAAAATAGAGATGATTAATAGTACATTTAATCCTTCAATTTGTCCAATTTTACATTTTTCCAGCGGAATCCAAAACTATGGGTTACCAACTCGCGTTTTATGTAGCATAATACCGTTTTCAATTGAAATATCTACATTACGATTTTCGTCTAAATAGAATTAATTAGCTGTAAAAATTGGAGTCCCGTAGGGACGAAATGTCTATAGAAAATCATGAAAGCACCCAACAAGATAAAGAACATAATTTAGCTCGTTATACGTGGTATGCTAAGGCATCAAAAAACTATTTCTTAATATTAGGACTTACGCAACTTAAGCAGAAAAAGGTAAAATTTGACTTAAAAAGCCGTCATTTCAGTGTTTTAACCCCCTAAATCCCCCTTATCAGGGGGACTTTAAGATGAAATGCATAAGTCCTGAATATTTTTTATTGTTGTCATTGGATATATCCTATACTTAATATTTTTTGTTTCCGGTTAACCTTCTTTGGGTGCCATCACAACGTTATTCAATAATAGTCCGAAAATCTTTGCGACTTTAACCTTAATCATTACATTTTTGGAAGGTGGAGGTGTCATTGTGTTCTTATTTCGATTACTCTGGGAAGAGAGAAAAAGAAAAAATCAGGAAGCGCACAATAAATAAAAAATGGATATAATTCAACAATTTTTAGACTGGGATCGGCGTAGGCAGGCAGCTGAAGCACGTGGGGAGACATTCACTGAACCAATACCATCTGCAGCTGATTTCAATATTCCTACAACAACGCAAGACCCTCAAGTAGAAGATAACCCAGTGTGAAAAACTATGTTTTTGATGAAATATTCAAACGTCTATTTGTTGGCGACAACGCTTTTGATTTGAAAGCATATATTAACAATTTATCTAACGATCCATCCTCTTTCTGATTATGTAATGCTGGCAGCGAAATCCGATGCCTGCACTCTCAATCCGATATAACATACCCTAACCTAAGATTCCGAAGTTGTTAGTATGCGCTTGAGTTTAGCATATTCTGTTTCGCATGCTTCTTTCGTACCTTGGAACAGAATATAAGGGTCTTCACCTCCGCTTGCTCTCCAAGCACGGATTTCGTATTCATCCTCAGTTCGTAGCATCTCAAATGTTTTATTGAATTTCTCCTTTTCCTCTGGAGTCATATTATCAGTATCCATCTTAAGGTTAATGCGCTTCCTCTGCGTTGTTGGAGAGACCTTTGCATCTTTTTGACGCTTAACTTCTATTTTCATAAATGTATTTGCGTTTATTCGGTAGTATTTCACAACTATATTTTGACTGGGTAATAACCCTGATACTTGACAAGACATTATCGACAATGTATAATTGAAAATATCCTTAGTGGAACTCTCAAATAATTATACATGAATCGAATTGACAAGACATTTCAAGAGCTCAGACAGTCAGATACCTGTGCCTTTATGCCTTACCTTTGTGCAGGTGATCCCACCCCCGAATTAACTCCAGATTTACTTCTAACACTTGAAGATGCAGGTGCAGACCTGATAGAATTAGGTGTTCCATTTTCTGATCCAATAGCAGACGGTCCCACAGTTCAAAGAGCCAGTGAACGTGCTCTTACTCACAACATTTCCCTCGAACAAATCTTAGACATGGTTTCTAACCTTAGACAGAAGACAAAAATACCTATTGCCTTGATGAGTTATTACAACCCAATCTTCTCAATGGGGGAATCAGTTTTTTGTAGATCAGCACAAGAAGCAGGAGTAGATGGGGTGATTGTACCGGATTTGCCACCGGAAGAAGGTCAACCTTTATTGGAAGTAGCTTCAAAATATAATATATCAACCATTTTTCTTGTGGCACCTACTAGTTCCTCTGATCGAATGGAATTAATTGGTTCGGTCAGTACAGGATTTATCTATGGTGTTTCATTAATAGGAGTGACAGGAGTGCGTGCAACTCTATCGGATGAAATAGCTCCTATGATAACTAATCTCAGAGAACACACAGATAAGCCTGTGGGTGTTGGGTTTGGAGTATCAACTCCTGAACATGCGAAAGAGGTATCAGAGATTGCGGATGGTGTAATTGTTGGGAGTGCAATTGTAAATGTAGTTGAAGATAATATGCACAATAAAGAACGAATGTTAAAGGCAGTAAAGAAGTTTGCGTCTGAATTGTCTGAAGGTGTTAAATCTTAACGTGAGTTTGATGATAGACAAATAAACTTCATTTTATGGTTGGGATAGAAACCGCACCTACCAAGGAAGTGGGTAAGTCCTGTTGGTTTACATACCACGTCTTATACCAAATTCATTTTCAAAAGATTCCCATACTTCCTCAGGAATTGTTGTGGTAGCTGCTTCATAACCATCTTCCACTTGAGATTTATCTGCTGGTCCGAACATTACTATGCCATCTATCGGTGCAGCAAGACAAAACTGCATTGCTATATGACGGATATTGACACCTTTTTCTTTACACCATTTCCACATTGAATGTGCTTGGGGTTCGCCATCAGGATTTCTTCTACGTTCATCTTCAATGTTTGGTTCTACACCTGTTAAACTTCCCATTCCTAATGGACTGGCAAGAATTAGTCCTACATCATATTCACGTGCTAACGGGATTGTTGTTTTGGCAACAGTTTGTGATAGTAGTGTGTAATCAAGGAAGGTAAGTATGATATCTATATGTCCCGTTTGTATCAATTCTTTATGGAATTCATGAGATCGTACTCCCGCACCAATGTGTCGTATAATACCTTCTGACTTCATCTCCAAGAGTGTGTCTAATGCACAACCTTTGTCTAATACACTCTCCATATTTTCTGGATCATGAATCAAGACTGCATCAAGATATTCTGTCTGTAAATCTCTAATACTGTTGGTAACGCTCCAACGTGTTCCATCTTCAGTAAAATCTTTCCTTCTTTCAGGATGTGTACCTACTTTTGCTTGTAGATAGATCCTTTCTCTTAATCCATCAGAAAGAGCTTTACCCCAAAGATGTTCTGCATGTCCAGGATAAGTATCAATATAATTAATTCCAAGTTCAATTGCCCGACGAATTGAATTGATGACCTCATCATCAGGTTTATGACATAACCATGCAGCACCAAGTCCTAATGAATTTGGATGCATTTCAGTCCGTCCCATTCTCCGTTTTTCTAATTTTGTTACCATAGTAGTAATTCCTATCGGATTATTTATTGTGATAAAGCAGTCCTTAAATTATGGGTTGATGTTGCCAAGGTTTCTTGTAAATATGGAAAATTGAATCCTCCCCATCTGTCTGGGGGTGGTTCATTTGCTTGTTCAATTTTTAAACTCACAAATGTTGGACCTGACTTATTCCATATCTTTGGTAGATTGTCCTGAAGGACTTTAATGTCATCAAATTCATACACTTCCTGAAAACCTACACCTTTTGCAATGGTTATCCATGATAAATCTGGATTTCGAGGAACTGGTTGATTCCCAGTTACTTCATAGGTACCATTATCACAAACAAATAATATATAATTAGTAGGCATTTTATCCAAGCCAGTAATTGTTGCAAGCGTACCTAAACACATCAACATGCTTCCATCACCATTTAATACAACTACCTTATTATCCGGTCTTGCCAAAGCGATACCGATAGCTAAATCAGCAGCATGTCCCATCGCACTACCAACCGATGCATAATCCAATGGATGTGAGGAGATTCTTGCCCAAGGCACACTCGTCCCCATAGTTGTGATGACAATTTCATCATTACGTTGGGATGCTATCACACTGAGACATTCTTCTTTATTGAGCATTAATCCTCCATAGGTTTAGAGTCAATCTAAGTCTAATTATCTTCTCCATGTATGAAATTAATTGTTGGTTTATTTTCCATAATTGTTCTCATATTCTTTAGATATTTTAGAAATTCTGTTTTTGTAAGAATAGTATTAATTCCTCCATCCCAAATAGATAATACACGGTAATATATGTGTCCACGTTCATTAGGTTTTAATGAAATAGATAATATTGAAGGATCAATTTCTATGATTCCATCACTCTTAGGTTCATCATAAAAAAGTGCATAACCGAGTGGATGTGAACCATTCGGATCAGTTCCCCAAGACCAGATCAATTGTAATTCTTCATCAATACCGAATTCGCTCTCAAATTTAGGTATCCCAACTGCCAAAGCTATATCAGAGGATAATTGTTTATCGAAATGTATAGTCTGGTTAATCCATGTATTTCTACTATAGATGAAAGTACTGATTGTCATCTTATATTTTTCACCCAATATTTTTACCTCAGGTAATACTCTTTGAATGACTGATCTCATTCCACCATTTGCAAGAATTCGTACGTAATCATTCTGATTATTCAATGAAAATATTTTTCTACTTACTTTGTTGTATATAACATACCCCCCACATCCAATGATTGTTTCTTGAGAAGTAAGAGGGACAAATGTGGTATTATCGTCTGTTAATAATTGGTTTAAAGATAACCCTATTGATTTATACAGATTCAGTTGTTCGTCTGATTTACGTATATAATAATCTTCTTGGTTATCAAAGTCGTGGATTATCCAACTAAATTCAGGAGTAATTATCTCTATATCTAATGCCTGAGGAGTCTGTGTAAGTTGTATATTATTCGATTCAAAATGCTGCCTGAATTCTGGTGTAAGTTGATCATTGAAGTCCAATTCATTTTGAAACATGCCATCTACACTGAATAAATCTACTCTTCTTTTTCCATAGGGAACTACAGAACCATCTGCTTTTAATATATAAGCCATTAGGTCAGATTCAATTGCCCCTGAAGCGTCTAATTCAGGGAATATCCCGGCACGAGACTGTTTTTTCACTTCAAGTGTAAATGTTGCTTGTACATCAGGATCATATAATATTGAGATTTCTTTTGTTTCTTGTGGGATAAAATCTAATAAGAAAGTAAGTTGATCACGGACTCCATCATAATCTAAATCATCAGCTTGAGCTGGAATCATCGCTTCTTTTGGTGCTTTTCCTGTAACAACTGAGAATGCTTTCAAAGAAAAATCAGATTTTACTGTTCTTAGTCGTTCTAACGATAGATTGATTGGTATGTTCTTCTGAGGTTCTGTCAGTGTATTTTGGATTGTAAATCTAATTCGGTTGGTATCTTTTTTACTACCAGGGAAAGTACATCCAATATATAAGATTAATATTGAGAGAAAGTATAATTTTAATATCTTATTAAGTTGAAGAATTCTCATAGTTTGTAATATCACTCTGTTTTCTCAGATTGTTTTCTTATTTGAAAGTTATAATTAATTATCAGGAAGTGTATTTAGTAGTCTTTCAACTTCAGATTCAGAATTATAGAAATGTGGAGAAATTCTTATACCACTTCCACGTTCTGCTGCAATGATGTAATTATCTTGAAGTAATTTGAATAAATCAGTTGGAGTGTATTTGTCGCTCTCAAAAATAACTATCCCTGCGCGATCAGAATTGGTTTTTGGTGTAACAACTATATAACCTTTTTTCTCCAAACCTATTATTAACTTACCAGTTAGATCAAGTATCCTCTCCTCAATGTTCTTTATTGTAACTTGCTTTAGTAAATTTATTGCAGCATTAAGTCCATATATACCTGTCGTGTTATATGATCCTTCTTCAAATCGTGTGGCATCAGGTTTTTGAGTTATATCATAATCAAGAAAATCTCGTGGATTTACTACACCTGCCCATCCAAGATTAGTATTGATAAGTCGGTCACGTTTACTGTCTGAACAATAGAAAACAGCGGCACCCTCAGGGGCTAACATCCATTTATGACCATCAGCAGCAAGTATATCGATTTTACTCTTCTTGACATCAACCTTAATTGCCCCAAGACTCTGAATAGCATCAACAACAAACCATATATCTCGTTCATGACATATTTTACCGATTGCAGTAATGTCATTTCGGTAACCAGATGCAAATTCAACATGACTTATTGTTAAAGCCCGTGTTCTATCATCAATAGTATCAATAAGATCTTGTAAATATATCTTACCATTTTTTTCTGATACCATACGGGTTTCTACACCGTATCGTTGATTTAAACTCCACCAAGGATAGATATTTGCAGGGAATTCAACTGCAGTAGTTACAACATTATCACCGTCATTCCAATCAATTCCGTTTGCAGCGATGAGTATACCTTGTGTGGTATTCTTCATAAATGCAATTTCAGAGTTATTAGCATTCAATAGCTTTGCTGCACTATCTCTACACTCCTCAATTGTATCAACCCAATCATCTACATTAACTGCCCCATTCACAGTTGCATCTTCAACGAAATTCACCATAGCCTTTTGTACACGCTTTGATAGCGGGGCTACACCAGCATGGTTCATATAGACATATTTCTGAGTTACAGGGAATTCTGATTGCCAATCATTGAATATTGTTGTCAAGACCCATAACCTCGTTTCTGGAATTTAGGAAGATTTCCACTGTATAATCATGAACTTTTTTTGCGTTTGTATAAGAAATGACTTCACCAAAGAGTCCAATGTAAAACCCCAATATTCCAAGAGTAATAATAAAAGGAGCGAAACTTGGGAAAAACCCATAAACTATACATCCAATTAAGACAATTAGCGTACTAAATGGTCCAAAGTATCGAATAGGACGTCTTGAACAGTGAATTATAAAAAATCGAGCAAGTGTACTGAAATCTGCAGCTTCTCTATGAGCTTTTGATACAGTGGTACCAGTAATTATACCAATTCCGATTATGGAAGCAAAAATACTCATAAGACTAAATCCTATGATATTGGATATATTAAACAAGAAGAAACCAGAGATTAAGAATGGAAGGCTAAGGAATGCAGATATACGATATATATTATATTTTATGTATTGATGGCTAATAGATTCTTGTGTTGCGTCAATTCTGTCATTATTTGTAGTCTGTGCAAATATTGAAAGCAGTAATTTAAAGGCTAAAATATCAAGGAAGACCTTCCAAACTCTTCCGAGACCATATTTACTTGTACCAAATTGTCGAGGATGATGTGTGACAACAATTTCTGAAATCCGAGCACCAACAACAGTAGACATTGCAGGAATGAAACGATGCATCTCCCCATATAAAGGGACCTGTTTTATCATTTCAGACCGGTATGCTTTTAGAGAACAACCGTTATCATGTATTGCTACCCCTGTAACTATTCCTATTATCCAGTTTGCAATTATGGAAGGAACTTTACGACTCCAAAATTTGTCATGCCTTTCCTTACGCCATCCACAGACTAAATCGTACCCATCATCGAGTTTTTCAAGTAGTTTTGGTATATCAGCCGGATCATTCTGTAGATCTCCATCCATACTGATTATAATTTCACCTTGTGCATATTCAAAACCTGCAGCCATTGCAGAAGTCTGCCCAGCATTCTTCTGAAACCGGATTACAGCCAAATTTGGTTCAATATCCCTTAAATTTGAAAGTACTTCGAATGTCTTATCATTGCTCCCGTCATCGACAAATAATACTTCAAAGGATTTCCCAACTGTCTCACAGACATTCCGTATTTTTTCATATAAAGGTTCAACATTATGCTCCTCATTGTAGACTGGAACAACAATAGATAAAAAGGGTTTTTGTGTTGCCTTCAAGGCTATTCCGTCCTATTCAAAAGCATTTCATTAGCAATCACAAGGGATTCGTGGGTTCCTGCATCTACCCATGCACCTTGAAGAATACTATATTCGAGTTGTCCACGTCTAAGATAAACATTGTTAACCGATGTAATCTCAAATTCACCTCGAGATGAAGGTTTAATTGTTCGTATGATGTCAAATACAGTCGAATCATAAAAATACAGTCCTATGACAGCATAATCACTATGAGGGTTATCAGGTTTTTCCTGAATTGAGGATATTTTATTTTCTTCAATATTGGCTACACCGTACCGTTCAGGGTCAATTACCTGTTTAAGTACTACTCTGGCTCCGCATTCCTGTTTTAAATAATCTTCAATATATGTCTTAATTGTTGTTTCAAATATATTATCCCCTAGTAAGACAACAATTCGATGTCTTATAGTGAATTCTTCTGCTAAAGCAAGTGCATGTGCGATGCCTTTTGCTTCTACTTGCACTTGGTAATCAATTTGACAACCAAACTGTTCCCCCGTACCTATCACATCTTTGAAATCTTCAAGATATGATGGATTCGTTACAATAAGTATATCTTTAATGCCAGATGTAGTAAGTTGTCTTATACTATGAAAAACCATCGGCTCATTGCCAACAGGTAGTAGGTGTTTACTGGTGTTCTTAGTGGAGGGATATAAACGAGTACCAAGTCCTCCTGCGAGGATTACACCTTTCAACATAATATCTCTTATGGATTTAACAATAAATACAACTTAACAGGATATATTCCGACAGGATTTTAAATAGAATTGATCTAATACTTAGGAATTTTTACCACGATCAGGAAAGGTCAATTCAGCAACACCTGATTTATCTAATTCTCCCAAACCCTGTTCTATCATCCTATCATACTGATCTTTTGTTGCTTGTGCGAGAGGTAGAGAAATTCCTTTTTCATCAGCTAAGTCAAGAGCAATTCCAGAATCTTTTGATGCATGTGCAGCAGAAAAGTAACATTCATGGTCGCGTATTTGCATATCTTCCCCATCAGTCTCAAGTACACGTGAATTAGCCCCAGTCTGTGCAAATACTTCCTGTAACATTTCAAGGTCTAAACCAAGTGCAGCACCTAATCCAAGTCCTTCTGCTAATCCTGCAGTATTGATATTCATAACCATATTTACCAATGCCTTAACTTGTGCTGCTTTTCCAGATTCTCCTATATACCTTAGTGAAACACTCATAGAGTCTAAAATTGGATGTGCTTTGTTGAAAGTTTGTTTTTTACCACCACACATTAGATATAGTGTTCCTTCTCTGGCTTGTGTGATACTACTTGCCATACATCCTTCAAGACTCTCACCACCATGTTTCTCAGCCAGTGCTTCAATGTCAACGTGAACTTGTGGACTGATAGTAGCACAATTGATAAAGACCTTTCCTGATGCCCCTTTTAGCAAACTGTCTTCTGCAGAATCAGAATATATTTCCCGCATTGCATTATCATCTGTTACAACAGTGATGATATAATCTGCAAGGGTGGTAACCTGAGATAATTCGTTTGCGGCAGTTGCATCAATTTCATCTGCCAATTCCTGAGAACGTTCTGAACTAACGTCGTATACTACAGTAAGCTGAAATCCTTCATCATTTAGGTGTCGTGCGATATTTGCCCCCATTCGTCCAACCCCTACAACTCCAATTTTATAATCTGCATTTGACATACCAGTCTCCCCATTAAAATCGTGAAAACCCAAGATTAACAATTGTCATTTATTCGTTTATTTTACGAATTTCATTCCAGTTTGTCAATAACTTTATGAATACGATTCAATTAGTAAGAAATTATTTACGTACTTGCAACTTGGGTTTAAGTAATAGATTCTGACATTTCATTTTACTTGACAAAATTTTGTTTTTTGTTATACTGAATCTATAAAACGATAACCAGTGAATTTCATCAACTCACTGGTTGGTTTCACTTTATTCCTTAGGAGGATTTACATTGATGACTCATCTAATACCCAGAAACCAATTAAGACGATATTTAGGTAGATGTTTGCCACTTTTGATCTTCAGTATATTTGTTATAACTTATACTGGATGTATCGGAGGTGTAAATTTAGTTCCATTAAGTGCGAAAATTCAGAATGCAGATAATGCTTTTGAAGAAGCAGAGGCGGTTACAACTCGTTCAGAAGATCCTGATGAGAAACAGAAGGCATTAGCAAAGAAGCAGAAACTTTATGAGGATGCTATGTCTCTATATCTTGAGATTATAGAGCGGGATTCTAAAGGTAAGTATGCGCAACGTGCCCACTTTCAGATAGGTGAAATATATAAAAGATCTTATGAATGGGATAAAGCAAATGAACACTATCAGGCAATCGTAGAATTAGATCCAACTGGTTATTATGCCAGTGAAGCTAAAGCAAGTATTGCTGGTATTCTTAAGAACCGTCAATTAATTACGCAAGAACTTGCTAACTACCAAAACTATAAGGCATTATATGATACTGAAGGAACTGATGAAGCATATGATATTGCAGCACAATCTCTATACAAAGTTGCGCAGTCGTATGAGGCATTAGAGAATTATCCTGAAGCTATTACTTCCTATGAAAGAATGGTAGAGGAATTTCCAAAACATGATAAATCAGTACAAGCACAAAACCAGGTTGGAAACATCTATTTCTATAAATTGTATGATTATACTAATTCTGGTGGATGGGGTGCATTTGTAGCAGTTGTTCAAAAGTTTCCTGATACCTATGAAGCAGAACAGGTAACTACTATGTTGAAAAAAACTGATACATTATTGACTGAGATCAAACAGCTACAAGATGAAATTCTGAGAAATAAGAGTAAAAAAGCACAACTCTATGAAGAAATGGGTAGATACGTACTGCCATCAGAGAAATGGATTCAAGGCAAGACAGATTTAATTGTTCAGAATTATCAACAAATTGCTAAGAATTGGGAAGATATAAGGAACTACCCTAATGCAGTTGATACCTATAAAGTCATTATTAAAGACTTATCACATAAGAAGTTTGCTGTTGCACATGCATTATTTAGAGCTGCTTATCTATATCAACAAAATGGGCAATACGAAAGAGCAATTGGTGCGTATGAAAATTTATTTGATAACGCCGCTGAGTCTACATGGCGTAATGAAGCAGTATATCAGCAGGCTGTATGCTATCGGGCGATCAGAGAATTTAGTAATGCTTATGAAGGTTTCAAGACATATATGAGTCTAACCAAAGGTGACACACCTTATTTCCGTGAGGCAGAACAAATTGTCCGCCAATATGAACTCGATCAAGATCAGGATGGTTACAAGTTTTATGTTGAACAAGAAAACGGTACATCCGATCAAGATCCTAATTCATATCCTGGAGCAGGAAATTAATTTTTCACGATACATTCTGGGTAAATTTAGTGGGTATGGACATATATTAGTGGAGTGGAATTCAGACTGAGTTTAGGTCTATTTGCTGATCCACTCCCTAATTCATCATTGGAGTTTGATAATTAACTTTATTTATTAGACTGTGGCAAAAGATATATTAAATCTATATATAAATAAGTGTGTTCACATACTACCTTAGTCAATTCCACCAACCAGATGTTTATATGAGTAGTAGACAGGAACGTACTATATTCATATCATCCTGTATCTTCTCACAATCCCTCCGTTGTAGTTCAATAACCTATAATAGAATATTTGTAGAATCAATGGTATTATATAAATAGACTAACGCGAGAGTGTTCTGAAGGTGGTAATTGGTTATAGACTACTTCTCGTATTAAATCGGGTGTATATCTCCTTGAGAAGTGATTAAGCACTATATATTCACTCTCAAACCTTTCTAAGAAATTTGGCAACATATCAAGATGAAAATGTCTGGTCTTCTTTGCACGTTCACGGTGGTCAGGTGTAATGAAGGTACACTCACAAATTAATAGTTTGCATTGGTTAAGTAGTGGATGTGAATCACTTGAAATTCCTCGAGTATCTCCAAGATAAGCAACTAAGGGTAACTGAATTTCTTTGGTAATTTGTGTACCTGATTTTTTTAGTTCGACTATTTCTTTACCAGATAGATTTCTATATTTATCTTTTAATTTATTTCGAATTTCACATATTAGATAGGAAACAGCGGGAACACTATGATTACCAGGTAAGATATGTGCAATAAGATTGCGACGAAATGGTATGACATCTCCTGTTTCTACTGGTATAATGTGATAATTCCAAACTTTTCCTGCATCAAGATCTGAAAGTTTATTGAGTATATCTTTGAGTTGCTTGAAACCAGATGATGGAACATATATATTTCCAGGTGGCATTCCAGCTAACCAACGTTGACTTATATAAATTGGTAAACCAAAATAGTGGTCAAGATGAAAATGTGAAATAAAGACGTGATTAGTGCCGATGAAGTTCATTGGACATCTACCCAAATCAAAAATCAAATCAAGTTCTTTTATTCTAATATATGTTGCAACGGCTGAACTTGATTTTCCTTCCAAGATCCAATTTCCACATTGTAACAATGGCATAATTGTGTTTAACAGATTATTCTGCTTTCCTTTGGAGATAATGTATTTATGAATGTAAAAATAGGCATTATAGGTGGTAGTGGTTTTTATCAGATAGAGGGGTTAACTGATATAGAAGCAATAGATGTAGAAACACCATTTGGTAAACCGAGTGATGACCTAATTATCGGCAAACTTGAGGGACAATCCGTAGTCTTCCTACCGCGTCATGGCGTTGGTCATCCACTTCTTCCTTCTGACATAAATGTTCGAGCGAATATATATGCATTAAAGTCGTTAGGTGTTGAATCAATTATATCGGTTAGTGCAGTTGGCAGTCTTAGGGAAGAAATAGAACCTCGCCATTTCGTTATACCCGATCAACTTTATGATCATACAAAGGACAGAATATCCACCTTTTTTGGTCAAGGAATTGCTGCTCACATTAGTCTTGCTCATCCATTTTGTCAGGATTTAAGTAAGTTACTCTATGATACCGCTGTTGAAGAAGGAGTGACTGTACATAATGGCGGAACCTATATTTGTATGGAGGGCCCAGCATTTTCTACACAAGCAGAATCCAATGTTTATCGACAACTTGGTTTTGACATTATTGGTATGACAGCTGTCCCAGAGGCAAAACTTGCTCGTGAAGCAGAAATCTGTTTTACCGTCCTTGCATGCTCAACAGATTATGATTGTTGGCATGCTGAACACGATAATGTTACCACAGAGATGATACTTGATAATCTTCGTTCCAATGTAGAGGTGTCCAAACAGATTGTAAAAAACTTAGTTTCAAAGATATCCGGCGAAGAACGGAATTGTGGATGTTCAAATGCTCTACAATATGCCATTGCAACACAAGCAGACAAGATACCAATTACTAAGAAACACCAATTGAAATTATTGCTTCAGAAGTACATCACGTAATATCTGGTAAATAGTATCTGCTTCTGCTTCAGATAGAATTAGTGGTGGTGCGATATGAAGTATATTTTCTTCCTCTTCAATTGCATGCCCAATTTTCCCAACAATCAACCCGTTTTCCTTTAGTAGTCCAGCAATTTTGTTTGTCTTTTTAGTTAATAGACGCGAACCATCTGATTCACATAATTCTACAGCAATCATCAAACCTTTTCCACGAACGTCACTAACGATTGGTATTGATTTCAAGGTAGAGAGTTTGTCAAATAAATACTTTCCTATCTTTTCAGCATTCTCCCAAAGTCTTTCTGTTTCTAATATCTTCAAGTTTGCTACACCTGCAGCACATGCTGCAGGATGTCCACCATAGGTACATACTTGTGAGAATTCACGTTTCTCTTCTGGTGATCCAAGGAATGTGTTGAATACTTCTGTTGAGGTGACACATGCTCCGAGTGGTAAATACCCACTTGTTAAACCTTTTGCCAATGTGATTATATCAGGTTGCACATCCCACTGCTCACAAGCAAACATTTTTCCGGTTCGTCCGAAACCAGTAATCACTTCATCAAGGATGAGTAGTAATCCATAGTCATCACATATTTGTCGGAGCCTTGGGAAGTAGTCATCAGGTGGAACTATGATCCCACCACCCCCAATTATGGGTTCGGCAATTACTGCAATAACAGTATCTGCCCCTTCTGCTCTGATCATCCTTTCAATTTCTTCTACACATGCCACTTCACAGGATGGATATTCTAAACCTAATGGACACCTATGACAATAGGGTGGGTGTGCATGATGGAATCCAGGTACAAGTGGTTCAAAGGCTTTACGTCTAACAACCTGACCAGTTGCTGACATTGCTCCAAATGTAAACCCATGATACCCCTGATAACGACTAATGATCTTATATCTGTTTTGATCGGGATATGTTAATTTGCCATATTGCCGTGCAATTTTTATCGCTGTTTCATTTGCTTCGGACCCACTGTTACAAAAATAAACATGGTTCAAATCACCAGGAAGAATGGAAGCTAATTTCTCAGCTAATTGTGTTGCAGGGACATTGATTTGTGAATGAGGATAGTAGGGTAAATCCTTCATCTGATTATATACAGCATCAACGATCTCTTGCCTTCCATAACCCACATTGACATTCCATAATGCGGAATATGCATCCAGATATTCCTTACCATTATCATCAACAATTGTACAACCGTCAGCATATTTAAAAACTGTTAAATCAGAATCATTTAAACTCTGGTGTTGAAAAAGCGGATGCCATACATGTGATTTATCAATTTCTCTATAATTTACTGCCATTGATATTTATCTCCTATAAGAGTTTAGATCCGATTACACTATTCAATACTAATGTTTAATTGTATTTGATCACATTGATTCTGGTGCAGAAATACCTAATAGTCTGAGACCGTTTGCTAATACAGTTTGTATACAATCAATAAGTAATAACCTGGCATAGGATCTATCATTATTCGATGAATCAAGTACACGATATTGATTGTAATATGGATGGAATAATCCGGCTAATTCATGAAGAAAGTGTGGAATTCTGTGTGCTTCTCGATCCTCTGCACTTGAAATAATGATTGATGGATAATCTGCAGCTTTACGAATTAATTCATGCTCTTGTGGTTGATCAAGTAATTCTAAATTCACTTCTTCAACGGGTTTTATCTCATATCCCTGTTCTTTTGCTTGTTGAAAAATACTACAGCATCTTGCATGCGCATATTGAATATAAAAAACGGGGTTCTCATTTGCTTGGGTTACAGCTAATTCAATGTTAAAGTCAAGGTGTGTGTTGTTAGCACGCATTAGAAAGAAGTATCGAGCGACATCCACTGCATATCTTTCACCAACTGCTTCAGCAAGTTCGTCAATTAAGAGATCAAGAGTATAGAATTGTCCTTGACGTTTAGACATATCTTGACGATTCCCATCTGAATCTACAAGATTTACTTGTTGTATAATATCTACTTCTAACCAATCATCTGATAATCCCAGTGCCTGAACGAAATTCTTGAGTCTGGTAATATGTCCTTGATGATCTGGTCCAAACAGGTCGATTACTTTAGTGAATCCTCTATCATGTTTATCTAAATGGTAAGCAGCATCTGGAACAAAATAGGTATATTCCCCATTTGTTCGAATGACGACACAATCTTTATCGTCACCAAAATCTGTCATCTTAAACCATGTAGCACCTTCGTTTTCATAGAGATAGTTTTTTTCCCGAAATATATTTATAATTTCATCAGGTTTTCCACTATCCCGTATTGCTTTCTCACTTGCCCATACATCAAAGTTAACCCCAAATCGTTCAAGGGTAGTTTTTTGTTTTCCAAGTAGATGTGCTATACCTTTTTCCTTAAAAAGTGAAATACGCTTATCATCACTAAGTTGTAGATGTGTATTACTATCCTCATCAACGATTTTTTTAGCAAATTCTGTAATATATTCTCCATTATAACCACCCTCAGGAATCTCTAAGTTCTCTTCACCTAATGCTTGTCTATATCTAATATCAATTGACTGTCCAAGTCGTTCTACTTGTCCACCAGCATCATTGACATAGAATTCTCTCACAGCATCATAACCTACAGCATTTAATAGGTTTACCAGAGTATCCCCTACAGCAGCAGCACGTCCACTGACGATATTTAAGGGACCAGTAGGGTTTGCACTAACAAATTCAATCTGTATTTTTTTCTCTAAACCGGCATTAGTTTTTCCATATTCTTGCCGTTCTGAGAGTATGCTTCTTATCGTATTAAATAACCATTCATTTGACAAGTATATATTAATAAATCCAGGTCCAGCAATTTCAATATCATTGATTATAGAATGTTTTTCTAAATCCACATGCTTATGAATTGTTTCAGCGATTGTCCGAGGCGGCATTTTCGCAGTTTTTGCCAACCCTAATGCTATGGGGGTTGCTATATCACCATGATCTGGTGTTTTGGTAGGAGAAAATGGAATATCTGGAGGGGTGTTTATTGGTAATTCACTTGCATCAATTGCATCCTGAATTGCTTCCTGTAAGATTGTAGCTATTGCTGACTTTATCTCATCCATAATAACAAATCCAACTTCAGACTATAATGTCCTGTAATTACAATTTTCAATCGCGGAATTATATCTCATAAAAAGATGCCCACATTCCAACACCCACTCACCAAAATATCTGCGTGTGTCAAAAACACTAAAACTGTTAGTGGGTTAATATGGTATGTGGGACTTGTTATAGGTTTGGGTTTTCAGCATTCCAGACGTAAAATTCCCTTAACGTAGCAAAAGTTAAACGCGACCCATTTGATAAATGAGAGGTATTCACCCCACACTTCTTATCCTCATGGGTACGTGTAACCAGACTTACCGCTTTCCATTCTCAACAATATATACACGACTCGTGGTAGCAGCGAAATACTGACTGTTAGGTGAGAAGACGAATTGATGAATTACTCTTGACTGTACACCCATTATTCTTACCACATTGTTACGCACTATTTATAATACTGTTTTGTCACAACACCCAGGGATTGTACAAAGGTTCATTTTGCCGTTACATGTAGTAGTAGTAAAGCCACTTTTATTTTTGCTAATAACTACGAATGCGTCATCACTGGTATTATTATCTGTAGGGTTACCAGCTGAATTTGCAACAACAGAACAACAAACTTCAGAATTAGACAATTGATTAGTTCCACTGCAGCAAGAACATGCGGATTCGGTTTCTGAGGTAACATTACTTCCTGACATCAGGAAAATGCAACCACCAACATACATCAAAGCGATAATTACATATCCAATTGTTTTCTGATGTGTTTTCAACATCTAACTTAATATCCTTTCTTCTATAAAGTTGTAAGTTACAAAAAGTTATATAATGTTTTACCTAAAAAACATAAAACTTTATGATAGTATTTCGTTATACAACAATTCTACAAGGTCATACTGACCAAGTGGTATCACATTTAATCATTACTACGATATAGTATTACACATCTCTGAAGAAATGTCAAGAAAATCTAACCTGATGGGTATGTAAGTTTTGTCACTAAACATTACGCTGCTATCGTACTTGGATACCAATTTTATCTCAAGTATCATCTTTAGTATTCATCTCAACTCCAGATATGTTAGATGTATGGATACTATGTATTGTAAAAATCTGTTAATTTTTATCGTCTTGAAGTGTATACACTTTCACGGAAACCTTCACGGAGCAATTTTACGAACCCTTATTCTATATAGGTTTATAATTTAATGATACCAATTCTCCGTGAATCACATACGTTAATTACAATATAACTTAAGTGTGTATTAAGTACTTATATGTTTTTCATACGAAGTGTATTAGGACATAGCACTCCGTTGGAGTACGGTATTTTAGATATACAAAACTGAATAAAAAATAGACTTATCATTAGATACTCAGTTTCTCCTGAATTAGAATTGTTAATCCTAATATACAGACAATAAATCAGGTGTAAAAACAGTCATTTAATCCTAAATACTCAGACAGTAGATCGTATTAATGTTGTATTCATCTATGTACCGAATAAATGAAAAAGTTACACTTTTTGTCACACGGTGTGACATTGAAATTGGTGTAAATTACTTCTGTAAACCCTGTTATATACTGACTTTACTCCACTTTGAATTGGTTTTATAGGAAATTCCAAATTGTGTGATTTTGTGTTATTGTTGTCCTTTCTGATTTTGAGATTCCCATCGGTTATAAAGGTATGCATATTTGACGTATATGAAACTTTGTAATTAGGATCGTTTTTATAGATAGTCATTAGTTTTTAGTTATTAGTTTATAGTTTTTAGTTTGTGTTCTAACCTATGTTTTTTTCGTAGCACTTATTTTTTCAAGTATTATTACTATTTTTTTATGTTTTTGTGATATATGTATATTAGTTGTTAGATTCTTAATTATTCTTCATTTTATTTGTATAAGAAAAGTGTGAAAATAGAATCTGATAGGGTTTACACCCAGAATAGCTTAAGTTGCTCCAATTTTTATTTTTGCTTATGACAGAACTTTACATTCTGCAGCATTAATTGATTGGAATTTTATTCCAGAATGCTGTAAAATAATACATTATAAATTCGTTATAAGCAGAATGTTATCATTCCATCAATAGTAGGAATTAGTATCACAATTTTGGTTACATAATTGTAAGACCCATTGACATTTTGGTGGAAACATACCCTAAACATCTTTGCATTCACAGTGTATTAAGGAGTTATGATGGCTGAAAACACATTTGAAATAACCGACGACACATTTGAAGGAATGGTGTTGACCTCAGATACACCTGTCGTTGTTGACTTCTGGGCGGAATGGTGTGGACCGTGCAAAATGATTGCACCGATTTTAGATGAACTTGCCGCTGAAAACTCAGATAAATTCAAAGTTGGCAAGGTCAATGTAGACGATAATCGAGAAACAGCAATGAAATATAGCGTAAGAAGTATTCCTACGTTGCTTGTTTTTAAAGATGGCGAAGTTGCTGATCAGATTGTTGGTGCAATGGCTAAAGATGCCCTTAAAAAGAAAATTTTAGACGCAATATAACCTACCTATAATAAGATTAGAAGCAATAGAACCGGGGTGTGTTGCTCCGGTATGCTTCTATACAAATACCTATCTTTTCTCTGCTCCTTAGTATAATATTGTATTATGTTTTGGCGATTTATTTATAACATCTTCGCGCTTCCTGCGATATTCATAGGTTTTAAGGTGGTAGGGATTTTTAATTCCAAAATACGCGAGGGCATAATTGGTCGTCGGAAGGTATTTCAGGAATTAGAGAATCAACTTAGTCAATCCAGAAAATTAGATAAGACAGTTTGGTTTCATTTTACTTCTGTTGGAGAATTTGAACAGGCAAAACCGCTGATTGAAGCGATCTATTCAGATGTACGTATTGTTTCAACCTTTTTTTCACCTTCGGTTGCATCTAATGTAAAGAAATATACATATCTTGATGCAGGAGTTTATCTTCCATTTGACACAGATCGAAATGCTAAACGTATAATTAATCTTATTAAACCGACCTGTCTGGTGTTTTCGAAATCCGATATTTGGCCTAATCTTGTATGGCAAGCTTCCAAGAACGATATACCTCTCATACTAATTGCTGGTACACTTCATCCTGGCTCAAAAAGTCTATCTTGGTTCAGTAAATCTTTCTTTAAGAGTATACACCAGTATATGACGTTGTATTGTACTATATCTGAGTCAGATGCGGATAGGTTTCGAATACTATGTAAAGCAAATCAGGAAATAGTTGTTACTGGGGATACTCGTTTTGATCAGGTTTACAAACGAGCAATTTCAGTTGCCCCGGATACGAACTTTTTCCCTGGACAATCTACTCTAACCCGACCTGTCTTTATTGCCGGTAGTACATATAGGGATGATGAAAAGGTAGTATTAGATACGTATGAAATTCTCGCTGAAGATAATCCTGAACTTACTCCACAATTAATCTTGGTTCCGCATGAACCTACGCCCGAACGGATTGCAGAGATTATAGACGAATTGGATCATAGAGGATTATCGTACCACTGTTATACTAAACTAAGCAATGATGTTGATTTAATCGATATTGATGTACTGATAATAGATACAGTAGGTATTTTAGCTAAATTGTATCAAATAGCTGATATAGTGTTTGTTGGGGGTAGTTTTCAGGGTAAGGTTCACAATGTGATGGAACCGGCTGCGATGTCGAAACCTGTGATTTTTGGTCCTACTATCCATAATGCCTACGAAGCATCTTTATTATTGGATAGAGGGGCAGCAAAACGCGTGGAGACTCCTAAACAGATGGCGAATGTAATTGTTGAATGGATGGGTTGTGATGATGCAAGAATTTCTGCCGGTAAGATTGGAAGACAGGTTATTGAGGAGAATATAGGAGCAGTGGAACGAACATTTGAACATTTACAGAAGTATGTGTATAGATAGGAATCCTTCAATTATCGTCTGAATCTAAGACTTTCTTGAAATCCTCAGTTGTATTTGCAATGATTGCTGCGCGATGTAACTGCTTAAGACGTTGTAAGTCGTCAATTATCTCCAACTCTGGTTTCAAGTCGTTCGCTTCATTAGGATTTAGGCGAATTTCCAACACATCAAGTATATCCTCAATTGCCCTTTTTTTCTCCCCCTGTTGCACCCCCTGTTGCACCCCCTGTTGCACCCCCTGTTGCACCCCTTGTTTATGTGCTTCGGCCGCAGCTTTTTCCGTTAAGTATTCAACGAGAGTGGATTCGTGCATGGTTTCCTCCATAATAATATTTAAGATTGTTTGGTGGTCATAAATCAAATTTCCTAAAACTGCAATACCCGCGAGATATGCCGGTTTATCTTGAACCTCCATACTATCTGCCACTTGAATACATTGTCGCAACCACTGTTTAGCATCCAGATTATCAGGACGTTTCATGAGGGGTGAGAATGGTAGTAACCCCACAGGTTTAGTCTCAAGAATCTGTTGTCCATCCATCTCAGCTAGACGGATTACTTGGTATTCAACGAAAACACGGTTTCCAGTTATGGCTTGCTCATAGTATCCGACATCTCTTCTACCAGCATCCGGACGAAGGTAAATGACATTGGAATATACTGGCATTTGGTAAGTTTCAAGAATTCGTATTACGTAACCTGCCATCCGTAGAGACATATCAGGATCGTAACTATCGGAGGTTTGAAACTCTAAATGTACCAACTTATCCTGACCACCAAGTTTAACCTTAATGAGAAGATCTGCTTGATGCATCTCAATAGTTGGTTGTTCTGGTGTAATCAGTTCAACAAAGGTTACATCATCTTGTTGAAGACCTAAACAATAATTTACGAAATCCATAGGATATGCTTGAACCTGTGATTTCGTAACTGTATCAAATATTGCCATTCTACCCTTTAAGTAATACTAATTATATCACATCCCTGTTTATTGGGACAATGTTATTCGATTGTCCCAATAAGGTTTTTATTTATTTTGCATCTGTTGTTTCGACCTCTGATTTTGTGTTGTATCGGATAGTTAGGACAGGACGAAGTGTTTCATCAGGTGCTTCTTTTGAAGAGAATATGATGGGTTTGTTACCCTCACGTAATGCGAAAAGATAACCGTAATTATAATCGGGATTTGCCACCCAAAAACGGACTGCTTCCGTCATTAATTCGCTTTTGAATGTATGACGTTTTCCTGTTTTTTGTATTTTAAATTCACCATCAATCCGATGAGCAACATCCTCTGACCCGTTGTAATCGCTTTCATTGTCGCCATCAATTCCGGATAACATGGCTTGAGCAGGTGGTTTATTCCATGGTAGGTTACGATGTAAAGGACTGTTGAAAGTAAGTTCGTTATCTTTTGCTTTGTCTCCTGTTCCTCTTCCTTCCCGCCAGGGGAGTAGTACTCTTCGTAAGATAAGAGTATGGTCTGAATCAATTTCATTATTATTGGAATGTAAACTGATTGAAACATCTAATACTTGATTTGGATCTCTTATTCCCATATCCTCAAATGCATCGTATAGGTCAAAGGCAATAAAGAATATACTTCCTGATGGTTCACAGTTGAGTGTAGGTTCAGCACCGACGTTATTATTTCTTGTTTTTCGATTCTTATTCACTATAAGTGTGGTATCTTGTAAACCTCCAGAGAATGTGACGTTGTCCCCTGCCCCGAAGGTAATCTCGTTTTCAGCAGGTAGTTTTATGTCTATTTCAGATTCAGTGATTTTTAGATTAAGACGGTATGATTTCTCAATTTCCATCTGAGATGTGAATAATAGTACTCGGTCTGGGGTATTTCCATATAATGCCATTTCAATAGTAATATCAGGTGTAATTTGGTAATGTAAATGGTTTTCTGCTTCTTCTGCATTCAACTCCCAGTCAAATTGTAGTAGAATGGTGGTTTGAGAGAGTGGAATTGCTTTTAATAATGTAGGTTTATCTTCTGCTTGTAGATTTTCCGCTACAGAGAAAATTAGACAAAAGATGCTTATAATTGTAGTGTAATGTTTCACGTTAAATCTCCATGATTATTCTATTGTAAGTCTTTTGTGATAAAAACAGCGTTAAGGACTTCTCTTTCTTCTTTACCTGAGGGTTTATTTATGACTTTACCATCAACGATAAAAGTGCTGGATGAACCACCATCCAGATTTATAGCTTCTTTCGCGCCAAGTTCTATCAGAATACTGGCAAGTTCATAGAGTGTTAATCCTGTGCTATATTTAGGTTGCCTTCCGTCAGCAACAATTAAGAAGAGTGTATTATCATTGTATCCAAGTGCAGTTCTGGGTTCATGGCTTAAATTTAGGAACTGATCCCGTTTGCCGGGAACGTGTTTCTTTTCTTTAAAATGTCTATCAGCAATTTCCCGATTCACTTTTCCGTTCTTGAGTAGGCGAATTCGTCCACCAATTCCATAACGTACTTGATTCCACTTAGAAGGTGAAAGAGACACCGAAAGTGTTCCACTGGCACCAGGATTGAATTGTTGAACAGCTGTATCCTTTATTTGAGAACTAATCCAAAGAACAGCCCCATCACTCGGGATCGTTGCATTCCCGTTGTTATTAACCCTTTTAACTTGATAAGGATTCTCATAGTATTGTGTCAATGGAAGTTGTAGACCGGTTAGTATTATTTCTTTACCTCTACGTCGTAGTGTATGGGTTGACTCTCCCAATCGGGGTGTATAAAGTGTAATCTTGCACCCATCAAGTCTTCGTTGATTTATACATCCGATTTCAAGTTTATGATTGTTAATCTGAATGTTTGCCTTCATTTGCACAGGATCACTAATGAATTCACCATCATTGGTTACACCGAAGCATGCATCTATATCAGTTGGTTGTGTGATTAATTCCCCATCCTGAATGTGTAGGTTTTCCAAGACACCACCGTATCCACGCATATCCCCTAAAACGCCGAATCCGCCGTTGACTGCTACGAGGACCTGACGATCCCCATTTTGGTCGCGACTATCTGCCATAGATCGAACAGTTTCTTTACCTAAGACTTGTGAATTACCAAGAGCGACCTCAAATTGCAATGTGGACTCGTCCCTTGACATTTCAGCTACATACATAACACATGTTTCAACATCCCATTCATACCGGTAGATATTTAGTCCATGTGACAATTCTGGAAAGAGTTGTGTTTTCTTTCCTCCTGCTTGTATAGTGATGTTTATTAAACAGAACAATAGAATGATGATAGATAGGTGTGCAGCAGATCTCATGTTTATTCCTTTTTACGACAGATTTCAACGGCGAAATAGGTAATAGGTTGTTTAATTGGTGGATTTAGTTTTTTCACAATTAATTTGACAGATTCCACTGGAAATTGTTTTAAAATATCAGAAGCAATAGTCTCTGCTAAGGCTTCTATCAATTTGAATGATTGTTGTGTTCCAATGTCAGTAATAAGGTCAACGACCTTTGCATAGTCAATCGTATGTTCAAGAGCATCAGTATTTCCAGCATTTTTAAGTGAGTATTTTAAAATAGCATCGACTTCGTAGTGTCCTCCGACTTGACGTTCTTCAGCGGGAACACCGTGAAACCCATGAAATCGGATGTCTTTTAAGAGGATATAATCCATGATATGTCTAAGATGTTAGAATATTATTTTGAGAAGTAATTAGGCACAGGTGTCAATGTATATATTTAGGTTAGGATTGGTAGTATGACAGCATTCAGTTTAAATCATGGTAAATTTGAGTTCATTTGTTCATCAAATCCTAATCTTTTCACCTCGGTGTGTAGGTAAATCCCTGTTTTCTCTCGGACCTGTTTTTGAATATATGCTACTAAGTCCAGTACATCTTGTGCAGTTGCATTGTCAATATTTAGAATGAAATTACCGTGAACCGTAGAGACTTCTGCCCCACCGATCCGATGACCTTTTAATCCGCATATATCAATTAGACGACCAGCGGAATCACCGGAGGGATTTTTAAACATACATCCTGCGTTTTCTTCAACAAAAGGTTGTGTATCTGTCTTCTGTTTGAAGAGTTTCTGCATTTTATCTGTAATTGTATCAACATCACCAAATTCAAGCGTCAGAGTGGCCTGGGTAATACAGAAATATTTATCTAAACCACTACGTCTATATTCAAAACCTGCGTCATCGTGTGTTAATTTAATGAGTTCACCTGTATCACTCATCACAGTTACGTTTTTAACCACATCTCCAAAGCTACTTCCCCATGCCCCCGCGTTCATAATGAGTGCCCCACCTACAGCACCAGGGATACCTAAAGCAAATTCGAGACCACTCAATCCATTCCGAGACATCGTTTTGGATAGATTTGGTAATGAAAGACCTGCTCCAACTGTGACGTTATTGCCTTGTATCTCAAGTTTAGCTAAATCATCTTTTAACTTAATACAGATGCCATCAAAACCGTTATCGCTGACCAGCAGGTTTGATCCTCGTCCAATGACAGCAACGGGGACTTGCCATTTATGTTGAAACAGTGCTAATTCTGATAATTCATCTACAGAACTAACTTCAATAAAGGCGGATGTTTTGCCACCAATTCCAAAGTGAGTATGCTTTGCGAGAGATTCACCAAACCTGAGTCTTGTTGTGGGTTGGGTTACTATATCGGGTAGGGCAGTTTTCCAATCCATTTGTTATCCTTCTGTTTCAATTTTAACATATCCATTGTCAGGTATCAAGAAAGGGTTTATTATATGCAAATATTATTCCTGCAGAAATAGGTTACTTGATATAATAGATGAAGAGTTTGTTTATAGACATATAACGATACAACCCAATTGTTAAGAACAAAATTATAGATTAAATTTGGAGCATAATCTTTGTCAAGAAACGCTATAATCGTCGCTGGACCGAACGGATCTGGTAAAACTACATTCGCTACAGAATATTTACATAGTTTGGAGGATCTGGTATATATTAGTGCTGATGCAATAGCAGAAAGACTCGTGCATTCTCCAGAAATGTTCAATTCAGTACGCATACAAGCGGGACGACTCTTTTTTGAAGAAATCTATAGTCTTATCCAGATGGAGAAAGATTTTATTGTTGAAGTGACTCTCGCTGGTAAAGGGTTCCAGAAAGTAATTTCTCAATTAAAACAGGCGGGATATACTGTCACGATAATCTTCATATTTCTTAAATCCCCTGAAACCTGTATTGCTCGAGTAAGAAACCGAGTAAGGTTAGGTGGACATCATGTGCCAACAGAAGACATCATTCGTCGCTTCTATCGGAGCAAATACAACTTTTGGCACATCTATAAAAAACAAGTTCATCAATGGTATTTGTTCTATAATTCAGAGAACCATTTTCATGAAGTTGTTTTTGGTGAGAATAACCAGTTTACAATAGTGAATGAAAGCGTATTTGAGACATTTATGTCGGACTTGAAAGAAAAAGGTATACCATGAATCGTAACGAAATGAAATTCAAAAACCTATTACAAGTACAAGAGTTTTTACGTATTGGGAATCGTGCAGTAAAAAAAGCACAAGATGTAAATCGGAAGAAAGGTATTCCAAATGTCTATGATTTTAATGGACACCTCTATTATGAGTTGCCAAATGGAGAACTGACAAAGACAGACCCACTATTAAGAACGGATAAACGAGATATTGAGAAGAACTAACATCCCAAATTGTATTAGAGATGTAAGTTTGGATTTAATAAGCCGTTTTAATGAAAATGAAATCGAACCTTTTTTTATTTAACTTGACTAAACATTCGAAATTAGATGTACATGCATTTTGAAGCGACTTGATGGTGTTCAATTCGATTCTTACATTAAGACTTTTGATTAAGCAATAACTTTGAAACTGAAATTAGGATTATACATTAAACTAAGGAGAAAGAAATGAAACAGAAATTTTTCACACTCGGCATAATCGCACTTTTGGCAGTAGTTTGTCTCTTTGTTTTTGAACATGTTACTTCAGCACAACGTCCAGATAGAAATGATCAACCAGAACGTGGACAACGTGGGGATCGTGGAGGAGAAGAGCGTCGTGGTGGTAATACGATGGGGAATTTTAATCCATCTTCCTTTATTGATAATTCATGGTTGGATTTGACTTTTGCTATAAAGGTGGATGACGAAACACTCATTAAGGCACGTTCTGTTCACCAAGAAGCACGCGATAAGATTACTGCAAAAATGAAGGAAATGACTAAGTTACGTGAGTCAGGTGATTTCCAAGCTATGATGCAAGGTATGCGCACTATTTCAACGACGGCAATCAAAGAATTACAGACTGGTCTGAAAGAGGTATTGTCTGAAGAGCAGATGAAGCAATTGACGGATTCTATGAAAAAACGGATAGAAGCGGATGCACAACGCCGGAATAGGTTCCGTGGCAGACAACAAGGTGGGGATGATGGTCAACGCGGACAAGGTAGACGTGAATTACGCGATACTCCATAAATTTCCATACATTTTCAAAGAAAAGGTCGGATGTTACAATCCGACCTTTTTATTTATAACCTGAGTTGTGAGTTATACCATTTCTAAATAATGATCGCCCATTATTAATTGAACGTGAGTTTGATAATTAACAAGATGGACGCAAAATGAACAGAGAACGGACATATTTGCTGAAAAAATCGTCATTTTGGTGTTTTTAACCCCCTAAATCCCCCTTATCAGGGGGACTTTAAGAGGAAATGTGAAAGACCTAACTACTTATCAAACTCACGTTAATTGAAGAAACCCCCTAAAGAATCAAGGAACCAACGGTATGAATGCTATTTAGCATTCCCCGGGTATGAATGCCTTATGGCATTCCCCGCCCCTTATCAGGGGGACTACCAAGAGTATTCGTAATGTGAACTATTTAAATAGAATTGGTATTATATAGTATAGTCTTGGTGGGAGTATACCTAACGGTACAATAGAACTGTTTGAAATACATCAGATCATTTACCGATCATTAATTGTTTTATCTATATCAGGCTTTAATTCATGCAGTAAGCTTTGTATTTCTGCACTACGAACTGTATCGTTTTGTGCTTCAAAACCACGCACCAATTTTATTCCAGTGTTAACCAATAACTGTTTATATTCATCTGAATTTGTATCCATTGCCTCTTTATATTTTGTAAGGGCAGAATCGAATTGTTGCTGACTCATCAAGCAAATAGCAAGTGCACAACGTGCCCGGATAAGTTTTTCATTTTTCTGTTTCTCAAATAGTCGACTTGATATTTGCGATTCAAGGGATATAAGATTTTGATATGTGGAAAAATTGTGTGGTTCAATGGCAATAACTTTTTCAAATGCAGTCAATGCCTCTGAATATTTACGTCGCACGAGATATAAATAACCGATAATGTTGTGAATTACCGTATCCCTTTGTTCGTCAGGAATAGA
This sequence comes from Candidatus Poribacteria bacterium, assembly GCA_965205025.1. Taxonomy (GTDB): domain Bacteria; phylum Poribacteria; class WGA-4E; order WGA-4E; family WGA-3G; genus MSPOR6. The sequence continues at coordinate 11,949 of CBDBFU010000003.1, read as the reverse complement.
TGTAAATTGAGTGAGTGCGGCTGTATATTTTTTCTGTTTAACTAAAGAGTTCCCACGTCGAATATATAGGTTAATCTGTTCAGTTGATGCCTGTTCATTGTTGGGTTTGTCCTTTAAAACCTGTGTCAGTTGGACTTGTGCCCTGTCATAGTCCCCAATATTCTGAAATGCATGTGCCAAACTAACACGTATATTCGGTTCGTCAGGAGCTACAACAACTGCTTTCTGAAGTAGATTTATAGCGGATTGATAATTTCGTTGGTTAATTAAGTTTAGTGCTGACTGATGGTATGCAGCAATTAAATTGTGCCGTGCCTGTGGTTCGTCAGGTTTGGACGTATATACCTTATGAAAAGCAGAAACAGCAGCTGGGAAATTACCTTTCTTTAGGTATAATTCACCAAGTAGACTGGAGATTCGGGTGTCGTTTGGATTGAGTTTTTGCAATTCAAGATAGGTATCGATTGCTTTTGCTACCTCACCAGAATTTCGTAGAGTGTTTGCTTTTTGCCAAAATGCATCACTGAGATTGACTCGAGCAATATGAAGGTTGGGATGTAATTCCAGTGCTTTACGATAAGTATTTATTGCTTCATCCCATTTTTGACTATTTCTTAGTTTCACACCGTAGTTATTATAACATCTTGCCAGTCCTTTTTTAGTTAGCTTACTGACAGGATTAAGTTCCAATGCCTTTTTATAGTATTTTATTGCAGAAACGTAGTCATCAACATGTGCATATCCATCAGCAATTAGGGTATACGATCTTGAATCAAGAGGATTAAGTTGTATTACTCTTTCAAGAGCTTCTGTTGCAACTGAATAATTCTTTGCCTTCATAGCAGTGAACGCCTTTTCTCTAAATAGTTGATGAAGGTTGTGTTTTGCTGCTTTTAGGTATGGGTCAAGTTTCACAGCGCTTTCAAAAGCATTAATTGCTGTATTGAAATCACCTTGTTTGTAATAGTAAATACCGAGGGTGTTATAGTCAGTAGCACTCGGTTTCTTTTTTATCCTCTGTTCAAGAAGGTCTATAGCAGTATCTAATTGACCCGAATTCTTATATGCTTGAAGGAGTTTTTCAATTGCAGGTTTAAAGGATTTATTTAGTTTAATACAATCCTTTAAATGATGGATCGCAGAATCCATATCACCTTTATCATAATACACAGTCCCAAGTAAAAAGCGAGGATAGTGTTCTCTTGGTTCCAATATGATTTCGGTCTTTAATGCCTTTATCGCAATATCGTGTTGTGGTGTATCAATTGGTGTATCATAGAGTCTTAGTAATGTGTTTATATCTCGTTGAGAAGGAGTTTGTGCTGATGCTGTTGGATAACAGATATCCCCCGGATGAGGACTGTGTCCCCATAGACCGATTGCATGCCCAATCTCATGTAGACATACTGTCCGCATTTCTTCTTGGGATAGTTCTGTATCAGGTTCATCTCCCTCCATAATAAGGATGACTTCAACACTGATGTCTTTTCTGTGTTTTGATGTAATGCCTTCCACTTGATAATCGACATTAGTAGTAGGGGACGTCTTATCGGTTAACCGTCTTAAGACTGCGCTTCCTAAGCGGGTATCATGAACATCCATAAGATTGGAATATCCCCATGAGATACGGATGTCTGCATCTGTTGAGGTGTCTGTCTCTTGGAATTTGATTTTTCCTTCAGAGACTGATTCCCATTTCTCCATAGCATATCGGATTTCAGGTAAAAACGGACTCTCTTTTATGATAGGGGAGATATATATCTGAATTGGAGTATGTGTGAATCGGGTGATTCTGCCATCGGAGAATAGGGTGATGTGGTTGAAGTAGTCGGTAGGGGATGTGTTAGAGGAATCCTGTGCAGTTATGTATGATGTGAAGACAAACAGTAGGAGGAATATAAAGCCCGAAACAATGCAGGTAGTCAAACACCTAAATGACATCAGTAAATCCTTAGTCATATTATACTCTGAAATGGAATAGTTAATTTATAGCATTTGACTGCTATTATATTTCTGTTTACAGTGACTATCAAGTTAATATGGTATACCTATTACAGGATATTCAAATCAAAGAAGAATTGTTATTTTAAATGACTAACTCCGACTTGCTAATTTGTTTGCGAAGATGCTGATTAATCCACCCAGCATCATATATCCAAATATCACTTCCAAGGTGACAAGAAGACGTGCTGTGGCGTTGTCAGCAACAACATCGCCAAAACCGAGTGTCGTGAAGGTGACGATGCTAAAATAAAACGAATTCCAAAATGATAACGGTTCACCACTATACATACCAGTTGCCTGATGAAATTGTGGGGACCAACTTTGCATCCATTCTGGTGTCCAAGATGGATAGGGTAAATATGCTATGGCAAATAGGAACGCGATAAAGATTGACCAAAATGCCCAAAGTACAAGATTGCGTCCGTAGTCAGAACTCCACCGCCATAAACCTGCCAATATCGGGTTCGCTTTATTGAATGCGCGGATAAACTGTTGATCGGCAACATACCTTTTAAAGAACGGATTTGCAACTTCATCCACGTGCTGACTATCTAAATAGAATTCCGTAGGGGTTTTAGAATTCTTATTGAATCTACTTTTTAGGGATTGTCGAATTGTGTTTGGAGTGTATTGTACATCCCTAAACGATGCAACATCAGCGAATTTTGCACCGGTGAAAAGTGACCTTCCATAGAAAATCGCACGGTTAAAGACTATTCCTTCAGCAAATTGTGCCCCTGTAAAGTCAAGGGTCTGTCGGAAAAGTGTGTTGCTATAGTTTGCTTCCTTCAGAAATTGAGCTTCGTGAAACATAACATTATCGTGAAATTCTGCTTGATGGAAGTCGCAAACATTACAAAAATATGCACGCCAAAAACTTGCACCTTTGTGGAAGATAGCACTATGAAAATTAGCACGTCCGTGGAATGCTGCTTCGCGGAAGCCGCATTGAATGTAGATTGTTGCTTCGTCTAAGTCTATATCCGCTTCAAAAATAGAACGTCGGAAGGAGATTTCTTCATTAAATACAACGGTTCTGAAATTGACTACATTTTTAAATATACATCCATTAAAGGCGAGTATTTTGTTGATACAGATTTTGTCGTTTTCGTCTCGTTCCAGATGTGTTGAATGAAGGTCTACGACTCCTTCAATCGTACAATTATTCAGTAGTATTCCAGATGCATCTCCTTCTAATGCATCAAGTAATTCACGCGCCTCAATCGTTTCATCATATTTTTCGTACATATACATCAATCTCCTATGAAACGCGTTCCTTCTGATTAATCACACATTTCCGCCCATCCTTTGCTCTCACGTATAGCATCAATAGCAACTTGATAACGGTATCCATCGTATAGCGTCAAATACGGTTCATGTGGTTTTCTCTGAATATCAGCCAGAAAATCACGAACGAGTGCAGTCCACTTATTCTGAATTTCTTCTCCTATTTGTGGTAAATCATCTGTAAAGTTCTGTGGAACAGACAATTCTTCAGTTTCCTCACCTATATGTTTTGTAATAGGTGATAGAATATGTCCGCCTCGTCCAACCAATGTCCCTTCTCTTCCATAGAAAAACCATCCACCTGTTGGTTTATGCGATGGCACCCCCGGATGTGTACGCATTGTTGCCAGAATAGAATTAGTGTCCTCAGAATTTGGATTTCTCAGTTTGAAAAATGCTGAATAATCCCATTCCGCATCACATTGTTGCCACTCATAATTTTTTGCTTCTTCGCGGGTAATCATCTTACTTCGCCATACACGAAAGTCTCGAATTTCTGGTACAACTGGTGCCTTATGTGGATAAATCTTGGCTTCACCTACAGCCGAAGTTGCAATCATTCCTGTCATGCGTTCAAGCATACCGAGTCGATGTGTCAGTCCATTGTTTAACGCGCCCCCACCGTGTGCAAGCGAACTCATCCAATTCCACGGTTTTACCATATTAGAAGAAGAAGGAGATCCTTGTATTCGGCGTGTGTATCCAATATCAACTGCAGTCAATTCACCAATGACTTTCTGCTTTGTAATCAGATCGCGAATGTATGCGACACTTGGATCGTATAGGTGTGTTGCAGCGAATGCGTGCTTTAGGTCGGTGTCTTTTATGAGATTGTAAATATGTTCCGCTTCTTCAGCATTAAGTGCTAACGGTTTTTCACAGATAATGTGACAACAAAGTTCAACAGCTAATTCTATCACCTCTGTCCGTAAAATGGCAGGTGTTGTCACCGCAACAATATCCGGTTTATGTTCCAACAAACTCTTTCGCCAGTCAATTGATGCATCAGCTACTTCTAAACCATCAGCAACTTTTTTGACGATATCAGGTTTACGTGCACAAATAGCAAGTACTTCAACCCCATAATGTTGAAACGCTTTTGTATGTCCTTCCGCTGACCACCCCGCACCAACAACAACTGCTTTTAGTTTTTTCATCATTACTAATTTTGTATCACTCTATAGTGTAGTCCGTGTGATAATTGTTCCTAACCCCTTACTTTACATATTGATATTTTGGATTTGTTATCATCACCATTATAACACAATACTCCTAAATTTCAATAAAATATACATTGATTGGTTCCTATTATTCTTGATTATTACCATTAAATAGGGTATTATTTTTATTAATGGTTAATACTCTAAATTATGGAGAAACTGCATAGGATAATGTTGAGTGTGAAGTTGCAGAACACAGGGAATCCAATATGGGAAATGTAAAAGCCAAGTGGCTTATATATACGGTACTTGTGGGGTTAATTCCTGTCCTATCTTGAGCATTAATTTGGTTCATATCACAAAATCGAACAATGAATTTCCTGCATGCTGCTGACTTTGTCGTGTTTGGTTTGATTCTCCATATATCTAACATTAATGAGATAGAACATTTCAATGATCGTGAAAAATCATGGAAAACAATACATAATGGAATCTCTATCGCTTTTATATCATTCTATAGTGTCTTATTTGCTTGTTCCTTATTAGGTCAATCCAATCCAGGTTTGATCAGTGTTCGAAGTATAACATACGTTTCAATGTGTTTGAGTATCGTGTCACTTCTAATCAGTTTTATCGTGTATGATAGAATTTCTAAAATAAGACAGATTTCATATGAGACGACATCATAGATGGACGTCAAATGAGGATTAATCAATGACTACTGCAGTTATTATCACAGGATCAATTCTTGGAGTAATAGGTATCGGTTTCTCAGTTTGGTCCATTATTAACACCAGAAAACGGCATTATGAGGAATATATGAGGAGAAAACGTGGAGCAAGAGATTAAAAATTTCATCTATCTGGATGAATATAAGATGTACTCAATTTCATCTCAGATTTTTGAGGGAATTACAGATTATTTATATAAGGGGATATGATACGAAATAAAAACTTAAAAAATTATTGAACTTTGTAAAGATCAATTTACTTCTGTAAATCTTAGTTTAGATACTTACTCTCCTAAGAAATATCAACCAGAATCAGGAACTGATTATATATTACTTCAAGGTCCTGTAACTTATCACGATATTTGATATCAACTCCTGCTGGCAAGTTTATTGGCAAAAATACTTATCAGTCCACCCAGCATAACATATCCGAAAATTACTTCCATTGTGACGAGAATACGTGCTGAGGTATTTGCTGCGACCACGTCTCCGAACCCCAATGTGGTAAAGGTTACGATGCTAAAGTAAAAAGATTTCCAAAATGTTAAGTCTGTGCTTGAGTCCGTAACGGTTACTTGGTGGAATTGTGGCATAACTTCCTGTAGCCATGCTGGAAACCACGTCGGTGCAGGCATATACACAAAAGAGAACGAGAGAGCAATCAATAGTGACCAGAGTGCCCAAAGACCGAGACTGCGACCATAATCTGAACTCCATCTCCAAACCAATGCCCAAAACGGATGCTTTTCTTTGAAAGCGCGTATGAATTGTTGATCCGATACGTAACGTTTGAAAAATGGGTTCAAAACCCCGTTAATGTCTTCACTATCTAAATAGAATTCTGTGGGTTGTTCTGGCTGATCAGTTAACTTGTTCCGTACCCACTGCCATATCGTGTTTTCATTAAAACTCACGTTTCGATAAGAAGCTGCAACAGCGAACCGTGCAGCAGTGAAATCAGTTTCACCACGAAACGCAGCCTCATTGAAGACAGCGGCATCTGAGAATCGTGCTTGTACGAAATCTGATTTCTTACCAAAAATCCCTTGGTTGAAATGTAATGCATCCTTGAAGATTGCACTTCTGAAGATTGTGTTTTCCGTAAATAACACATCCTTAAAATCTATCACCTGCTGAAAACGGGTTTCGGAAAAGCGTGCCATTCCGTTAAATACTGCTCCGCGGAAAAATACTGGACCCTCAAACACCGATTCTCCAAAGTCACAGGTATTTTGAAAAACAGTTCCACCGAAGTGAACAGCATCATGGAAAACAGAATTTCCAAAAAAGACGTCTTTTTGAAAAATGGTTTTCTCGAATTTGAATGCGTCTTTAAACTCACAACGGATGCAGACGATTTCCTTGTCAACTATGAGCTGTTCTTCAACTTTTTCTGGGTATTGAGTTGAATATATGAATACACCTTCAATTATACAACTTGTCAAAAATATGCTTTCATAATCCGCTTGCAAAATTGAAAGGAATGTATCTGCATCAAGTGTCTGTTCGGTTCCATGGTAAACTTGCATTTATACACCTTATGTCTTGAAAACTGAAAATGCAAAAGTATTGTGTGTAGACAGAGATGAATATGCAGTAGTTATCTATTCCAGAACACGACCACCAGAAAATGTTTAGGTTATACTAAGATTTCGTTGACTATCCTTGCTTTTTCCTCAACGCCAGTTAAACGATGATCAAGCCCTTGGAACTTAAAGGTCAATCTTTCATGATCAATTCCGAGTTGATTTAGAATTGTAGCGTTTAGGTCTCGGACAGAAACGGGATCTTTGACAATGTTGTAACTGAAATCGTCCGTTTCACCATGTACGATCCCGCCTTTAATACCTGCCCCTGCCATCCACATGGTAAAGCATTTGGGATGATGATCGCGCCCATAGTTGTCTTTTCTGAGAGCGCCTTGACAGTATACGGTTCGTCCGAACTCGCCACCCCATACAACAAGTGTATCATCAAGCATACCACGCTGTTTCAGATCTTGGACAAGAGCAGTGGCGGGTTGGTCAATATCACGGCACTGATTGCGAATGTCATTTGGTAGGTTCCCATGTTGGTCCCATCCACGATGGAATATCTGTACAAGTCGTACGTCGCGTTCCATCATTCGGCGTGCGAGAATGCAACAATTTGCGAATGTTCCGGGTGTATTAACATCCGGTCCATACATCTCTTTAATATTGTCCGGTTCTTGGTTCAAATCGGCGAGTTCAGGAACAGAGGACTGCATACGATATGCCATTTCATATTGTGAGATGCGTGCATGTGTTTCTGGATCTCCGACTTCTTCATAGAGTTCTTGGTTGAGTTTAACAAGGGAATCCAACATACGTTTTCGTGCTTTATCACTCATTCCATTTGGATTTGAAAGGAATAATACCGGATCACCTTGGCTACGAAGAAGAACACCTTGGTGTTCTGATGGAAGAAATCCAGACCCCCATAGACGGTTATAGAGTGCTTGTGCGGATTTTCGTCCTGTCCAAGTTGCATTCATGACGATGAATGAAGGAAGGTTTCGGTTTTCAGTTCCTAAACCATAACTAAGCCATGCACCAAGACTTGGTTTGCCGGGGGTTTCATCTCCTGTACAGACAAAAGTTATAGCAGGATCGTGGTTAATAGCTTCCGTATGTACTGATCTGATGATAGCAATATCTTTTACCATAGATGCGGTATGCGGGAGTAATTCACTTATCCATGCTCCATCACCACCGTTGTCATGCATTTTAAATTCAAAGATAGAGGGTGCAATTGGGAATCGAGATTGTCCGGATGTCATAGTCGTTAGACGTTGTCCCATCCTGACAGTTTCGGGTAGGTCTTTGTCGAACCATTCACCCATCGTAGGTTTATAGTCAAACATATCCATCTGAGACGGTGCCCCGGACATGAATAGGTAGATTGCCCGTTTTGCTTTTGGAGCAAAATGTGGTAGATTTGGCAACCCACCTGTTGATATTTCAGTTTGCTGCTCAAGTGCATTTACAATCGTATTTGGCAGCAATGAGGCGAGGGCTGCACCACCGAGTCCCATAGCACATTTACCGAAGAACTGTCGGCGTGTTTCAAGTTTGAGATATTCCTTAAGTGGATCCATTATTTATCTCCTTATCATTTCTGCTTCTGACTGAATACAAATGAACGTATACTGTAATCCTAAACGATATTATATACGATTTATGTAACTATGCCAAGATTTCGTTTACGATCCTTGCTTTTTCCTCAACACCTGTTAAGCGATGGTCAAGACCTTGGAACTTAAAGGTCAATCTTTCGTGATCAATTCCGAGTTGGTTGAGTATTGTAGCGTTTAGGTCTCGAACTGAAACAGGATCTTTGACGATGTTATAACTGAAATCGTCAGTTTTACCGTGAACAACCCCGCCTTTAATACCACCACCTGCCATCCAGAGTGTGAAGCACTTGGGATGATGATCTCGTCCGTAGTTATCCTTTTTGAGTGCACCTTGACAGTATACTGTCCGTCCGAATTCCCCTCCCCAAACAACGAGAGTTTCATCCAACATGCCGCGCTGTTTTAAGTCTTGTACAAGAGCAGTTGCGGGTTGATCAATATCGCGTGCTTGATTTCGGATATTCTTGGGAAGGTCTCCGTGTTGATCCCAACCGCGATGGAATATCTGTACAAGTCGCACATCCCGTTCCATCATTCTACGCGCGAGGATACAGCAATTTGCGAATGTACCTGGTGTATCAACTTCAGGTCCATACATCTCTTTTACTTTATCAGTCTCTTGTTTTAGATCGGTGAGTTCTGGAACAGAGGACTGCATACGGAATGCCATCTCGTATTGTGAGATGCGTGCATGTGTTTCTGGATCCCCAACTTCGTCATAGAGTTCTTGGTTGAGTTTAACAAGTGAATCAAGCATCCGTTTTCGTGCTTTTTCACTCATCCCGTTCGGGTTTGATAGGAAAAGGACAGGATCACCTTGGCTACGAAGAAGGACACCTTGGTGTTCAGAGGGGAGGAAACCTGATCCCCATAAACGGTTATAGAGTGCTTGTGCTCCTTTTGGACCACTCCAAGTAGCATTCATTACAATGAAAGATGGAAGATTTTCATTTTCTGTACCGAGACCATAACTGAGCCAAGCACCGAGACTCGGTTTGCCAGGAGTTTCGTCTCCAGTACAGACAAACGTTATTGCTGGGTCGTGATTTATTGCTTCGGTATGTACTGATTTGATTATGGCAATATCTTTTACCATTGATGCGGTATGAGGTAGTAATTCACTTAACCATACGCCTTCGTTTCCGTTGTCGTACTGTTTGAATTCGAAAATAGAAGGAGCGATTGGGAAACGTGCTTGACCTGATGTCATTGTCGTTAGGCGTTGCCCCATCCGAACTGTTTCTGGTAGGTCTTTATCGAACCATTCACCCATTGTGGGTTTATAGTCAAACAAATCCATTTGTGAAGGAGCACCGGACATAAATAGATAAATAGCGCGTTTTGCTTTTGGAGCGAAGTGTGGTAAATCAGGTAGACCACCCACTCGCGTTCCTGCTTGCTGTTCAAGTGCATTGACAATACTTTTTGGTAATAGTGATGCAAGTGCTGCACCACCAAGACCTGTCGCACATTTGCTAAAGAACTGGCGTCGTGTTTCAAGTTTCAGATATTCTCGAATCGGGTCCATAATAACTCCTTTTCCTACCTGCTATGATTTTGGTATATCACTCACTTTATTTATTTGCAGGTGGAGGCTTAATATTCAGTTCTACGGGTGCTGGGATATCCACTCTTACAACTGTATTCAATTTCAGCAGTTTACGTAGTGGATCCATATCTATAATCGGGTTCATTTCTACATTTAAACTGGTTAATTTTGTAAGGTTCTCAATACCATCAATGTATTGTATTTGATTGCGTTCAATGTGTAATAAAGTTAATAGAGTTGATCCTGAAATCGGTGATATATCTTTTATCTGGTTTCTCCATAGCCATAACTTCGTAAGTTTTGTCATACCTGATAGTTGGGTTATATCACTAATCTGATTACCCCCAAGGTTTAATTCTACTAAATTTATCAATTCTTTTAGGGATTTAATGTCAGAAATCTGATTTCTGTGGAGTCGCAATTGTTTTAACTTTGTTAGATTGGCAAGTGGACTAATGTCGTTGATTTTGTTCCGTGATAGATTTAACTCTTCTAATAATGTTAACCCCGCAAGAGGCGTGATATCAGTAATTTGATTCTCCCATAACCACAGATGCTTTAATTGTGTCATTTCTGACAACGGTGTGATGTCTTCAATCTGATTTTCCATAAGAAGCAGTTGTTGTAACTGTGTTAAACCTTTGAGTGGTGTAAGATCCTTGACTTGATTATCTCTAAGGGATAGTTTAGTTAACTTAGTTAATGTGGCAAGGGATGTAATATCGCTGATTTGATTACCTCTGAGTACTAATTCCTTTAGATTTTCTGCTTTTTCTAGTCCAGTTAGGTTTATTATGTTTCTGTCTACCACAGATAGTGTCTCTAATTGATCCAAACTTTCTAACGGTATGGGGTCATTACGTGCTATACCGATTTGACTTCGTATTGCATCGGCTAAATTGACATCTGGAAATGTTGTATCTGACTTTAATGATGGCAGTTCAGATTTGATGTCCAATTTCAAATTTGGAAACTGATCTAAAAGTTTATGAAGTATTTCTGTGTTTTTTATCGGATTTCCGCTAACGCCTAAATTTCTTAATCTGTTTAGGTTTTCTACTGGACTAATATCTTGGATCTGATTACCTTGTATAGCCAAATTCGTCAATTGCGTTAACTCGCTTAACGCTTGAATGTCATTGATTTTATTGTCCCATATCCATAACTCTATCAGTTGAGTTAAATTAGCAAGTGGAGTAATGTCACGGATCTGATTATTAGATATATGCAATTCTCGAAGTTCAGTCATCCCAGCAAGTGGAGTGATATCATGTATTTTATTTTGCCCTAACCATAACTGCTTAAGTTGCGTCATCCCATTCAGAACTTCTATGGAATCAATATTGTTTACATCAAGTAATAAATTCTGTAAATTGTTCAACTTAGAAAGTGGAGTGATGTCATTGATATTGTTACCACTGAGGTATAATCTTGTCAACTGTGTTAATTCTGAGATTGGACTAATATCACTAATCTCATTATCACTAAGAAATAATGAATCTAATTGTTTCATATCAGAGAGTGGACTTAAATCACTTATGAAATTCTCTTCAAGTCCTAAGGTTGTTAATTGTTTCAATTCTACTAAAGGTGTTAGGTCTTTTATCTCATTCGAATATAGGTTAAGATTTTTTAGTTGTTTTAAGTTCGTTAGGGGTGTTAAATCATTAATTTGATTGTTCCATAGTCGCAACCATGTTATCTTTGTCAAGCCAGAAATCGGTGTAAGATCACTGACTTGATTATCCATAAGGGTTAAATCAGTCAGCTCTGTCAATCCAGCAAGGGGAGTAATGTCCTTGATTTGATTATCATCAAACCATAAGGTTTTAATATTCGTTAGTTCAGTAATAGGTGTAATATCACTAATCTGATTTTCTACAAGGATTAACTTCTCAAGATTCATAAAATCCGCAATCGGTTTTATGTTGCTGATTGAGTTTCTCATAAGGTTTAGTTCAGTTAGATTCTTCAAACCAGCAATGGGTGTAATGTCAGTGATTTCACCTTCCCAAAGAGACAATTTCCTTAAATCTACCATTTCTGAAAAAAGTGTTAGATC
>CBDBFU010000002.1:0-420088 GCA_965205025.1 Candidatus Poribacteria bacterium | reverse complement strand
CACAAATTAGGATATGCCATAATGGATGATCATGTACCATTAATTAAAGCTGGCATACCGATGGTAAATATCATTGATTTCGATTATCCGCATTGGCATACACTTGAAGACACTGTAGATAAATGTAGTCCAAAGAGTTTGGAAGTTGTTGGGAAACTTGTTATCAACATCATTTATGAAGGGCTTTAGATTTACCATGAACAAAGAAAACAGATGTGAAAAGCACATATTATAGTGAAATTCCAAAATATGTTTACACTTACCTTGTAGGTGCGGTTTCATGAAGATTAATTTTTAAATTCGGTAATTTTGGAGAAAGATCCAGTGCGGTTAGGAAACCGCACCTACCGGGTTTGGGAAAATTAGAATTACCGAAATATTTAGTTAATCTTCATTAACCGCACGATGAACACAGGTTCGGTGAATCAACGGTATGAATGCCGTATGGCATTCCCCGGGAAACCGAACCTACCGCCATGTCCAAATAATTATGGATTCTACTATAAAGTATTGGAAATGTTAACGATTAGAGGAAAGAAATGAGAAGTTTTGGCACCCAAGGGCGTGTGTCTCCTGATACTAATTATATTGTATCACGTACAGCAGAGATCACCGATTTCATCAATCGTATTAAAGAAGGCAAGTACGTTGTGCTTTTCGCCCCCCGCCAAACTGGCAAGACTACTTTTTTTCGGTTCGCACTTGACGCCCTCACCGCAAAAGAGCCAACCTATTTTCCGATCCAGTTGGATTTTCAAATGATGCGGAGTGCCGAGCCTGCTGTCTTTTATGAACGGTTCTACCGTCTAATTCGCATGCAAATTGAGAGCGTTTTTCAAAAACGGGGTGGTGTCCCTTCTGAGGCATTAACGCGCTTCCTGGAGAATACGACATTAAACGATGATTTTTCAATGATGATGTTTTTTCAACAGCTTGCAGATTTTCTGGACAGCGATGCTCACAGAGATGTCCCTTCTTTCAAGAGGGTTGTGCTTCTGATAGATGAGTTTGATGGCATTCCACAAACTGTGGTAAGCGATTTCTTGTATACACTCCGCCAGATTTATCTCTCTGATGAGATGCACTGTCCTTATAGTGTCGGCATCGTCGGTGTCAAGAGCATCGCGCAGCTTGATTACGATAGGTCTGTTTCGCCGTTCAATATACAAGATGAGTTCAAATTGCCGAACTTCACGCTTGAACAGGTACAAGAACTCCTTCAACAATACACTGACGAAGTCGGACAAGCCTTCACCCCAGAGGTCATTGAATCCATTCATAAACAGACCTCCGGACAACCGTTCCTCGTCAATCGGTTTGCACAAATACTCACAGTGGAGTTGGACATTTCAAAGACCGAGCCGATTACCATAACGCATTTTTCAAAAGCACACTCGCAACTCATTAGGGAACGGAACACTAACTTTACACATCTGGTAACAAACATCCGTAGAGACAGACGGTTTGAGACCCTCCTCATGCGAATCGCCTCTTACGACAAAGGAGTGCCTTTTATTCTCTACGATGACCGCATTAGTGAACTCGCTACTTATGGGGTCATTGCCGAGGGCACTGATGGTATGTGTGAGATTGTTAATCCTATTTATCAGCAGTGTATCATCCAAATATTCCAACCGCTGATTAACGGAATGGAAAACGAATACTTCCCTGAGAATAGCAGTCCAGACCTTTCGGATTATCTCACCCCTGATGAACAGATTGCGATGACATGCCTTCTTGATAACTTCAAGGATTTTATTGCGCGCGCGGGGTACAAGATTCTTCAGGTGCCAGAAACCCCACAAGAGTTTATTGGGCAATATCTCCTCTCTGCCTATCTCGACCAATTTGTGCGGACTATAGGTGGGGCAATGTTCCTTGAGGTACCCACCGGGCGAGGCAGGATGGATCTGCTTATCACTTTTAAACAGCGAAAGTACATCGTTGAGACAAAGATTTGGGAAGGCCCGCACCGCTATCGCGCAGGCAAGCAGCAGCTCGCTGCATATCTTAAGTTAGAGGGCAGTCCGGAAGGATATTATATCGTCTTTGATCATCGGAGAGAACCAGATCCGCAGGTAGAGACAGAAACGATTGACGGTGTGGCGATTCGGAGTTATGTGATTCCTGTGCTCCAAGAACAACCCTCTGCTGTTTAGGTAGATATAATACATTAGAAATCGTCCAAGCAATAAACATGGACTAAAACCAAATTAAATTGAAAAGGAAAACTGATGAAAAAAACATATTTTTTGATCCTCGGTATGCGAGGTTTCCTAACCTCGCTGGGGCAGAGTGTCCAAGTCCGCCTAAAATCTACCATAACTTTAGCTGTCTTATCGTTACTAACTTTTGGACCACTGACCACGTTCGCGCAAAATGTTCCATACAAAATCCTCGTAGGACACACGGGTATTGACGAAGATGTAGTTTTCAGTTCTGATGGGGGTAGACTGGCGAGTGAGAATGAAGACGATACCGTTCGCTTGTGGTGGTTAACGACCACGCGCGGCAGTATTCACTTTGAACTTTCTACTGTGGTACCCCCATCTGTTGGAGCACAAATGACTATCAATCTCGCGATCGTCGGTGGCGAACACGTCGCTGGTTATCAGACATCCGTGTCGTTTGACTCCACTGCACTCCGCTATATCAAGAGTGCTACTGGGGATTATCTATCTGCCAACGCTTTTTTCGCGCAACCTAAGCTTGAAGGAAATAAGGTCACGCTGGCATCAACGTCTGGGACTATAGAATCAACAGATTGGTGGGATGTCAAAGGAGATAAGGAATGGGACGCATGGCCCCCCTAAAACCCGCAATAGAAGTAGGAAGCAAATCATGAACATATATCACAAAAAATACGATGTCATTGTTGTAGGTGCAGGTCATGCAGGTTGTGAAGCTGCTCTTGCTGCTGCACGCATGGGTTGCGAAACACTTATCGTAACAATAAATTTAGATACTATTGCTAAAATGTCCTGCAATCCAGCAATCGGCGGATTGGCAAAAGGACATCTTGTCAAGGAGATAGATGCTCTCGGCGGAGAGATGGCAAAGAATATTGACAAGACCGGAATACAATTCCGGCGTTTAAACACTAAAAAGGGGCCAGCTGTTCGGTCAAGCCGGGCACAGGCAGACAAAAAAGCATACCAAGATGAAATGAAACGCGTGCTGGAAGGGCAAGAACGGCTTGACATCAAACAGGTCCTGGTAGAAGAATTGCTAACCGAAAACGGGCGGTGCGTTGGGATTAAAAGTCAAACACAAACAGCATATTATGGAGATACTGTCATTCTGACCACAGGCACTTTTTTGAGAGGATTAATTCATATTGGAGATGTGTCCTATAGTGCTGGTCGGGCGGGTGAATCCTCTGCAGAAAAACTTTCTGAAAGTTTTCTGAATCTCGGCTTTGAGATTGGCAGACTCAAAACAGGAACTCCCCCACGTGTCAACGCACACACCATTGACACAAACCAAATGGAAATTCAACCTGGGGATGAAGATCCACTTCCTTTCTCATTTTCCACAGAACAGATAATACAACCACAAGTTCCATGTTATCTTACCTACACAAATGAAAAAACCCATGAAGTAATTCGAGAAAATCTGCACCGATCAGCGATGTATAGTGGTCGTATTGTTGGGATTGGCCCCCGATACTGTCCATCAATTGAGGATAAAGTTGTCCGCTTTGCTGAAAAAACGGAACACCAGGTATTTGTTGAACCAGAAGGATTAGATACAGATGAGATTTACCTCAACGGGATTTCTGCCAGTTTGCCTGAAGATGTTCAAGTGGAAATGGTACATAGTATCAAAGGATTGGAAGAAGCTGAAATTATGCGTTTTGGGTATGCTGTTGAATATGATTTTGCACCAGCAACACAACTTCAACCTACGCTTGAAACTAAGGAAGTCTTAGGTCTCTATTTTGCTGGTCAACTTAACGGAACCACCGGTTATGAAGAAGCCGCTGCACAAGGACTTATGGCAGGGATTAATGCTGCGCTAAAGGTGCAAGGGGAGAATCCACTTATACTTGATAGGTCGCAAGCCTATATTGCTGTACTTATTGACGATCTGGTTACCTTAGATATCCGTGAACCTTACAGAATGTTCACATCACGAGCGGAATATAGATTAGCATTACGAGAAGATAACGCAGATTTACGACTTACTGAGATAGGAAGGAAAATTGGTCTTGTTAAAGATGATATATATGATAAATTCCAAAAGAAAGCGGCATCTATAGAATCTGAATTAAAACGTTTAGACGAAACACGATTAGTGCCGAATGCATCTACTGTTGATAGATTGGCTACTATCGTTGAGACAGGTGAGTTAAAACAGCCTACACTATTATCAGATTTGCTCAAACGGCCTGAACTCCGCTATGAGCACATAGTAGGTATGGCACCACCACCAGAAGAATTGCCACATGCCGTTAAAGAACAAGTGGAAATCCAGATTAAATACGATGGGTATATCCAACGGCAACAACGCCAGATTCATCAGTTCAAAAGATTAGAGGATCTTAGAATACCTGATACCTTCAGTTATGCAGATGTCCGTGGGCTAAAAACGGAAGCACGCGAGAAACTCGAAAAAATACGTCCTGCTTCTATTGGACAAGCCTCGCGTCTGCCGGGTGTGTCCCCGGCGGATATATCAATATTAATGGTTATGCTACATCAGTAAAATCTAAACATATCTACGTGAAAGTATCTACGGAACAGAATTACAGATCATTGCTAACAGGAAGAGAGGAGTGCAATTCCATTATCAATTAGAACAGGTATTTGATAACTACGGGTTTCCATTGACACAAAATCAAATCGAACAATTGGTTTTATATAGTGTCGAATTAAGACGGTGGAATCAGCATATAAATCTTACCGCAATTAATGAGGACGCAGATGTAATTTATAAGCATTTTCTCGATTCTGTTAGTGTTCTTGAACATTGCGCTATTGAGGAAGAACACAACCTGATTGATATAGGCACTGGAGCCGGATTTCCAGGGGTTGTGCTTAAAATATATATACCCAATATCCGACTGACGCTTGTTGAAGCTTCTTATAAGAAGGTAGCATTTCTCAAATATCTGACTTCCCAATTGGGTATGGATTCATCAATACAGGTTTTGCCAGAACGTGCGGAAATCTGTGCTGAAACAGATACATATAGAAATGCTTATGACTGGGTTATGACACGTTACGTTGCATCGTTAGCAAAGTCAGCAAAATACTGTCTGCCGTTGCTTAATGAAACAGGTAGATGGGTTGCATATAAATCAACTGAAAAAGATATCGAGATTCAGGAGAGCGAATCTGCACTTAGGGAACATAGCGGAAACATTGAAGGTATCCATGATAGCCGTATTGCACTATTAAATCGTTCTTACATTATTATTCGCAGGCTTGATAATAGGATATAAGATTAGTGTTTATGCATAGTTCAACTCAATAGTTATGTGTTGAGTACCAATAGCACTTTGCTACTGAAGGAGTTTTATGGAATGATTGATATCACGAAGGATGCTCAAAATACAGCAATTGTTCATGTAGATGGAAAAATAATTGGGAACACTGTTGTAGAGTTTCGTCAGGCACTACAACAACAAATGGAAATTGGGAATAATAATCTGATAATTGATCTAACTAATGTTCCATTGCTTGACAGTACGGCGCTTGGTGTCATAATTATTACATTGCAAATTTTACAAAGATCGGACGGCAAATTGGTGCTGCTGAATCCGCAGCAAGCAGTTAGTAGTATACTGGAAATTACGCGTCTTACGACAATTTTAGAGGTTTACGATACAAAAGAAGCTGCCCTCAATGCATTTACATAGTGTAGGAAGTGCAAACCCTTAATACTGTTATTTTAGCTTTGCCAGGATGTGGGATGCCTATTTTTATATAGGAGAGCATCAATGAAAAACGAAAAACCTGTGAAACGTAATTGGTTTAAGATGGGACTGCGTGGACAACAGGTAGTTTTGTTTCTGCTTGTATCACTCACACCACTGTTAGTGGTATCGTTAACAATAAAATTCCTTGGTACAAGCACATTGAAAAGTAGCGTTGGAGAAGGTTTAGTTCAGTTAGCACAAGAAAAACTTTTCCGTATTGACCGCGCAATTTCCGATAAGATAGAAAAAATATATACAGAAATGCGGAATATAAAAACCGTCGTTATGGAGTCTAATAATGCAAAAGGGGATATGCAGGTTTATTCGGATGCTTGGGGTCGTTTAGAGGATAGTGTGCGGTTGTTTGAATCTTATGCGGGGAGTGGATATAGAAGACGCAGCAATAGGCGTGGTAATAGAAGCGAAATCACTATTACAAATTCTGAAGGTTATGTACTTTGTTCTAATAATAATACGTTTGAAGATAATCATAAAAATAATAAACTCTCTAATGTTGAGGACCAAATTTGGTGGGAAAGAGCCTATAGCAAAGCCTATAGCAATAATAGAGGTTATCAGTATATTGAGGATGTTGAGTATGATGAGACACAGAATCTACATTTGATTTCAGCTGCAATACCAATACGTACAGGAGATCAAAGAACCCCTATCGAAGATAGAATAACTCTTGGTGTACTTAGGGTAGTCTTGAACTTACGTGAGATTACTAATATAGTGGAATTACGTCCAGAGATGGAAAAGACATACACTATTCTCACAAGTCAATCTGGCAGAATCATTGCCGCTTCAGCAGAGAGTAATTATAAAGTAAATGATCAGATGCAAATAGAAAACGCTACGGCAAGAGCAATTATTGAAGCAAAAAAAGGCAGGGAGGGCGATTTCTACGGATATGAAGCTGAAGGTGAAGAAGATCGGAACTCTGAATCCCGCGTATATGGATGGGCAAGAACACGACCTTCAAGACGACAACCCTGGAAAAATGGTCAAAATTTTGCAAACTGGATTGTTTTTGTTTCATATCCAACTTCACAAGCCTTCGCGGGGGTCGTTAAACTCAATCAGTATGTTTTATGGGTTACTCTTGCTTCCTGTGTGATTGTTATTCCAATCGCTTATATGGTTGCACAACGAATCACACAACCTGTTATGCAACTTACAGAAACCGCAAAACAAATTGGACAAGAAGCTAAAAATGTGGTTCAACAGGAATCTGAGCAAGTTCGTAAACAGATAGCAAAAATGCAATGGTACCAGGATGATGATTATGAATTGATCTCTGTGGACAGTCAGAACGAAGTCGGCATGCTCGCAAAAGAATTCAACGACATGCACCATAGCCTTAAAGTCGCTGTCGAAAAATTAATTAATGCGGAAGAACAGATGACGACTATCGTTGATTGTCTTGGTGAAGGACTTATTGTTGTTGATACAACTGATCAGATACTTTACTTCAACCCTGCAGCAAAATATCTGCTCAACTTTGACGAAACCTCCCAGTTTCCAAATCAATTCACTGATTTGCTACGAACTACTAATCTAACTGTATTAGAGAATACACAAGGACAGGATACACGCGCAACTGTAGAAATAAATTTAGATAAAGAAGGAGAAAATCGTATACTCCGGGTTGTTTCCAGTCAATTCGCTTCTACAGGGGTTACTACCAATAATGAAGATGCATCTAATGAAAACCATAAAATGGCTGGTATGATATACGTTTTTGACGATATAACGCGCGAACATGAAATTGATAGGATGAAATCTGATTTCGTTGCTCTTGTATCTCATGAGTTACGTACCCCGCTAACATCAATCATCGGCTTTATATCTCTTATACTTGATGGAAAAGCCGGGCCTTTGAATGAAGTTCAACAACAAAGTTTAACCCGCGCACATCGCCAGTCGCAACGTCTTGCTACAATGATTAATGATCTCCTTGATATTTCTCGTATTGAAGCAGGACGGATTGTTATGAAGCTTGAACCTGTAAACATCGTTGAGATCGCTGAACAACGAGTTGAGGAACTTAAACCCCAAGCAGATGAAAAGACTGTGAAATTAGATCTAAATGTCGAATCGGAATTACCTCAACCCAGTGGAGATGCAGAATATCTGGGTCAGATTCTAACTAATCTGGTTGGGAATGCAATTAAATTCACACCAGAAAACGGTGAAGTAGATGTTAAAATATCTCGTAAAGGATACCCTCGAGATGAAGTTCTTTCTGATAATATTGATGAAGAGGATGGAATCCATGTTGAAGTAATAGATACCGGTCCGGGGATTCCTGAACAAGATAGAGAAACCGTATTTGATAAATTCAGACAACTTAGTAATATACAAACACGGGAACAAGGTGGTAGCGGTTTAGGACTTTCCATTGCACAAGGGTTTGTTGAAGCACATAAAGGTAAAATTTGGGTTGATACTGGAAAAAACAATATGGGATGCAACTTTCAATTCTGGATTCCGTTTTTATCTTAGATGAATTGAATGTAAAATCAGTAATATGAATGCCATATGAAGATTAATTTTAAAATTCGGTAATTTTGGAGAAAGATCCCGTGCGGTTAGGAAACCGCACCTACCGGGTTTGGGAAAATTAGAATTACCGAAATATTTACTTAATCCTCATTAGGCATTCCTCGGGCATTCCCCGTCCCTTATTAGGGGAACTACTAAGAGTGATCGTAATGTGAATTATTTAAATAGAAATGGTATTACATAAAGAGCAATGAATATGGCAGAAACTATTTTCCAATCTGAAGAGACATCATCTAATGAAACTATCTTAGTAATTGATGACGACACTGATATACTTGAACTCCTGAAAATCAGTTTAACCTCAGATGGATTCCAAGTCATCACAGCTAATAATGGACTAAACGGACTCCAGCAAGCAAAGGATTATCAGCCAGATCTGATATTGCTTGATGTTATGATGCCACAAATGGATGGCTTAGAAGTTATTGGGAAGTTAAAAGAAGATACCGAGACAAATGCAATTCCCGTTTTATGGATAACTGCACGGACACAAACCGAAGACAAATTGGTTGGATTAGAACTCGGTGGTGATGATTATATTACAAAGCCATTTGATTTACGTGAGGTGACTGCGCGAATTAACGCTGTCTTGGGACGAACCCGTCCCGTAAAATATATTAATCCGTTGATTAATGCAATGGGAGATAGTTTTACTGAAGCGGGTGTTGCTGAACTCGGATCTCATCTGCAAGCGGCTGCAGAAATACAACAGAGATTACTACCGGAAAAACCACCAACGTTTCCAGGTTATGATTTTGCTGCTTTGTTTCGAAGTTCTACCTCTGTTTCCGGTGACTTTTATGATTTTATCCCCCTTGGAGATTCACGTCTTGGTGTTGTTTTGGGGGATGTGAAAGGACATGGAATTCCTGCAGCACTGCTAATGGTCATGATTCAAACTGCCTCACGTTTACTTAGTAATGAAGCAGACAGTCCTGCGACAATATTGAAACGGATAAATACATTACTTTTTCATAACACCGATCTTGAGCAATTTGCCACAATGGTATACGGCATATTAGAAATAGATACAGGTATTTTTACATATTCTAATGGAGGACATTGTCCACCGATTCATTTCATCACTGGCACAGAAAATGCTGGCGGAACCACTCAAAATGGTTGTCAAGTAGATTTACTGAATACGGGTGGGATGTTGATAGGTGCGTTTGATATTGCTACATTTTCTTCGGCAACTTGTCAATTGTCAAAAGGTAATGTCTTGCTGCTTTATACCGATGGTGTGACCGAAACAGAAGGGAAAACACCAAATGAATTCTATGGAGAAGAACGGTTGATTGACTACATGGCAAAAAACTTGACACTCTCTGCAGAAGAACTTTGTGATGTTCTACAGACCGATCTAATGGAATATAGCGGTACCACACAACTCAAAGATGACCGCGCTGTAGTTGTAATTAAGCGTATTGAAGGATAAGAAGAATTCCAACCATAGCATATTAATATACAGTAAGACGTCTTTACTATGGTATAATCTAAATGAATAATTAACACTGGAAGGAGCCTAACACGTGGGCGAGAAAACTCAATGGAGAATTTTACTTTCTCTCCCAAGCACAATGCATCTAATTTATCTGCTTGACACTGTCATCAGCGACATACTAAGAGAGATGAAGTTTGATGAAGAGACACAAGAGCATGTTAATTTAGCTGTTATTGAAGCAGGGACAAATGCAATCAAGCACGGCAATAAGGAAGATGCGGAGAAAACCGCAACATTTGAGTTCCTTATTGACGATAGTCAACTTACGATTATCGTAACAGATGAAGGCTCAGGGTTTCAACGCGAAGATGTTGCAAATCCGCTTGAACCAGAAAACCTACTAAAAAGTAGTGGAAGAGGTCTTTTTCTCATGGAGGCCTACATGGATGAGGTGGATTACGAAGCTGACGGCACCATTGTAAAGATGGTGAAATATAGACAAACTGAGAATTAGAGTTTCATTGATTGACGGTTAGTTTCGAATCCATCGGAGTATCTTAATAACCTGTAGCCTTAGTTGACGAATGCTGTTATCCACCTTTTGGTGCGATTGTGCCTCCCAAGGAATATATAAGAAAAGGAAGTTTTATGAAAATTGTCCAACGAAATAAAGGAAATGTTATTATATTTGATATTGAAGGGAACCTTGTAGGTCCGAATACTGTAGAACTAAAAAACATAATAGATAATCAAATTCGTGCTGCAGAAGGTGAACCGGTGTCCATGATTCTAAATATGGAACGCGTCCAAATGATGGATAGTTCCGGATTAGGTGTCATTGTTGCCGCATACGCTTCAATACGACGCAATGATGGGAGAGTTGTTCTCCTTAATATTGGTGGGAATATCAGAAGTCTCATCATAATGGCAAAACTTGTAACAATTTTTGATAGATACGATACAGAGGCTGAGGCATTAGCAAGTTTTCAATAACACCCATATATCCTGTGTAGATAATTGCTACTTTACCTGTCGAATGGATCCCCTATGGAAGTCACAAGAAATACCGAAATTATTGAGGAAAATATTAGTTTATGGCATAAATGCACACAATGTAGTGAAGTTTCTTTCCGAGGAGAATTAGAACGGAACGGTTTTATCTGTCCGAAGTGTAAGGAATTGTTTCCCTTGTCACTTGAAAGTAGACTCAATCTTCTATTAGATATACAACCTACTGATGAAGAAGAGATTCTAAATGATGAGGATACGTCGGATGATCTTACCAGTGATGTGCTTGCTATTGAGGAAAATATTGCAGAACATCCTGTTAGTCTATTTATTCTTGAACCCGATTCCATTTTGGGACACCGTCATTTAGATTTGTTTTCTCAAGCGATTTTAACCGCAGTAAACAAATCTATTCCATTACTTTCTATTTTTACCGCTAATCCTGTTGAATCAGAACTTTCTTTTCCTGATATCGTTCCGTTACTCCTTCAGTTAGAGAAATTATCCGACACATCACTCCCATATATAACAGTTTTAACCGAAACGGGAAATGGACAGTTGAGATCCCATCTGCCAGTTGGTGAAATTGTTATTGCAGAATGTACCTCTGAATTAGATAATACACAACGGTCTCATCCCCAACCAGCTTTACATGCTCCCGAAGAACAGCTCCTACCTGAAAAGAATCGTGATACCAACCAAAATATGCCAGATATTTCTGTGGATACCTATATTCCCCGTCCAGAATTGCACATGGTGGTAGCACGTATTTTGAAGTTTTTTTCATCTTCCGCATCTAAATGATTGAGCATATTGTCTCATCATACACACAAATGTATACAACGAGGGAATCGAATGATACAGGATGAATCTATTTTTAGTGATAGATTGACGCAAGATTTTAGCCAACGTTTTGGACACACACCGGAATTCATGGTATCTGCTCCAGGAAGAGTCAACCTAATTGGTGAGCATACTGATTATAATGATGGGTTTGTATTTCCTGTTGCAATTGATAAATACCTTTGCATTGCAGCTTCTAAACGGTCTGATCAAGAAGTGCATCTTTATGCATTAGACATTGATGAGGAATGTGTTTTTAACCTAACTTCAATTCGTAATTCCCAAACACCACCTTGGAGTAATTATCTGAAAGGGGTCGCACATTTCTTACAAGAGGAGATTCTTCAGGGGAGTGAACACACACTCAATGGAATTACGGCAGTCATAACCGGAAATGTGCCTATAGGAGCAGGATTGAGTTCCTCTGCTGCACTTGAAGTTGCGAGTACATTAGCATTTTTAGGAGGCTGCGGTTTAGAAATACCACACTCAAGTATAAATACAAACAGTGAAATTGAATTGCTTGAATGTTTTCCGCTTGAATTAGCCTCTATATGTCAACGTGCAGAAAACGAATTCGCTGGAGTCAATTGCGGTATTATGGATCCAACTATATCGTTATTAGGCAAAGCAGATCATGCCTTGTTTTTGGATTGTCGTTCTTTGGACTACGAACACATACCGCTTAACTTAAAAGATATTCTGATTGTAATTTGTAACACAAACGTCAAACGCGAACTGGCTGCCTCAGAGTATAATAAACGTCGTGCCGAATGTGAAAGTGGGGTAAAGATAATCAAACAATGGATGTCTTCTATCACATCACTTCGAGATATAACGTTAGAAGAATTTAAAAGATATGAAGAAAAACTACCTGAAATTACACAAAAAAGGTGTAGATATGTAGTGGAGGAAAACACCCGTGTTCTGAAAGCCGTTTCTGCCCTAAAAGCTAATGATCTTGACACTTTCGGAATTCTGATGAATGCCTCCCACACCGGATTACGCGATGCTTACGAAGTAAGTTGCGGTGAGTTAGATCTGTTGACAAACATCGCACAAAATACTGATGGTGTTATTGGAGCGCGTATGACAGGTGCAGGCTTCGGTGGATGCACAGTGAATTTGGTATATCAAGACGCAGTAGAAGAATTTCAAAACAAGGTTAGCAAAGAGTATCCTAAACACACCGGCATTGAACCGGATATTTATATATGTAATGCTGGTGATGGTGCTCGTATAAAATGGATATCCAATAATTAACAACAAACAACCAATATGAAATACAGTATAGGTGTTGATCTTGGCGGAACAGACATTAAAGCAGGGTTGCTATCTGAAGACGGTTCGCTTTCGTACCGTATGGTTGTTTCAACACGAGTAGATGAGGGGGCAAAACCTATAGCTACTCGTATTGCACATATAATCCGAAAGATCATCAATGCTACAGAATCTGAATCACACCAAAATAGGGAGATAATTGGAATCGGTATAGGGTCACCAGGACTCATCATCGCAAATTCTGGTATTATACATTTTTCGCCAAATTTTCCAGGGTGGACAGATATCCCATTACTTGATTATGTATCGACCGAACTTGACGATATTGATCTACCTCTATATATTGATAATGATGTAAATGTGATGGTATTGGGTGAACTGCACCACGGTGCAGGTGTGGGATATGAAAATGTTGTAGCACTCACTCTCGGTACCGGGGTTGGCGGAGGTGTTGTTATCGACAGACAGGTTTACCACGGGAGTTGGAATACTGCAGGTGAACTGGGACACACTATTGTCCAACCAAAGGGTCGTAAGTGTGGATGCGGTAATACGGGATGTCTTGAGGCATACGCAGGAGCAAAAGGGATTGTTGAAAGAACACAACAACTGATAGCAGAAGGTAAGAAAACATCTTTGAATCATGATGAGTTAACCCCGAAGCAGATAGCTAATGCCGCTAACGACGGTGATAAACTCGCTGTTGAGATTTTTTCTGAGACTGGAAGATATATCGGAATTGCACTTACATCTATAGCACACATTCTAAATCCACAGATTGCTATCATCGGTGGTGGAATTGCAGCTGCAGGGGAGAGTTTACTGTTTCAACATATTCGTAAGGAATTTAAACAACGTACAATGGATATACCCAGCGATATGGAGATTGTTCCCGCAAAATTGGGTAACCAAGCAGGACTTGTCGGTGCAGCGATGTTAGCATATTAGAATAGGATGCTACAATTCAAATAGACTACTGACAACTGATTTATAAAAGACTTAGAAGGAGGAACACTATCAATGAGGTGTTTTTGTAAAATGACGAATTCTGGCCAGAAGTTATCTATTATTGGGATGTATGTTTCCCAGATGTTGGTGATATTAACTATTTCAGTAACTTTAGGTGGCTGTGCATCCTTTACAGATTCTGTTAATGATTTCTTACGTCCAGAACGACTTGTTCCAGTTTTTGACCCAGATGCACATATAACCCCTCAAGCAGGGGCTATAATTTATGCAAAAAACGGTATAGTTGCAATAGCTCTTCCGCTTCACGATGTAAAGAATGTTGATGGGTTCGCGATCATTCTACACAACCGTACAAATCACTGGATTAGTCTAATAAAAGAAGATTGCCAGATGCTTGACCAATCAGGTGAAATCGTTAAACAGATAGATAGATCACAATACTCTTTCTACTTTAAAAAGAATTTTAAACCCAAATTACCACCTGAATTCGCAGCAGATGTTTTTCGATGGGATAAGACTATTCGTATACAAGGTGATCCTGCAGTCCTACCGACTGAAGATTTGAAAAAAACAAACATAATGCCAAAAAATACGCACAGATTCTATGTTTATTTTAAAAAACGGAGTAATAAATCCAAAAATCTAAGGATCATTGTTCCCCGAATAACGAGTGAATTCAATGACGATCAAACGACGTTTGTTTTCAAATTTAGGATGCAGCGGATGTAAGGTTGTACCAACACAACATCTTCCTACGGCATTCACAAATAGAGTATACACCTTACTGTCTTTTTTGATTTACACTTCAAAAAGATTATTCATCATAGCAGTGCTTTTTTGCTATATAAGTTGTACTATTCCTGAACCAAATAACACACCCGTACCGAAAATACCAATTACTCCAAATGTTGACTTTGTTCCATCAATACGAACGCGTAATGCGCCCCCGATATTAGCAGTCCACTATCTGAAGACAATTGGTAGAACAGGTCAAGCCCCCGGTGAATTTCTAAATCCTATGGGACTAATTATTGATGCCTATGGGCAGCTTTACGTCGCTGATGCTGGAAATAACAGGGTGCAAGTTATTGACAGTAATGGACATTTCGTTACTGAATTAGGAAGCCACGGATGGCGAGAAGGTGAGTTTGATTTTCCAAGTGACGTTGCTCTCAGTTTTGATACTCTCTATGTTGCCGATACAGGTAATAATAGAGTTCAGTTCTGCCATCTACTGAGTCGAATTTTTCACACTATTAACACTACTATACAAGATATTCAATTTGAAGCTCCTGAGGGAATTGGTATTGGACGGAATGGTGAAGTATTTGTGATTGATACATTAAATCACCGTTGGATACAATTCAATAGAAGTCTCGTTCCTGTTATGAAAATGGGAAGTTTTGGAAGTAGTCGAGAACAGTTCTGGAATCCTACAGACCTTGCTGTAAATCCTCATGGCACTATGTATGTAGTTGATACTGGAAATCACAATATAAAAAGTTTTGATTTTAGTGGAAACCCTATACGGACATGGGGTGAGAAGGGTAGTGGACTTGGACAGTTCATTGAACCAAAAAGGATTACCATAGACCAATGGAATTATCTCTATGTCACAGATAGTGGAAATAGACGAATTCAGATCTTTACCGAAGTAGGTGATGTTGTTATTGATTTCACTATAAATACATTATTGAACCCTTGCGGAATAGCTGTTTCTGATAAGGGACAAGTATATGTTAGTGATACGGATGCAGGGGATATTAAAGTCTTCAATGTGATTTTCAAGGTGAATTCTACCTCAGATGCGAACAAAGCAGAATAAG
The DNA here is from genome assembly GCA_965205025.1 of Candidatus Poribacteria bacterium. Taxonomy (GTDB): domain Bacteria; phylum Poribacteria; class WGA-4E; order WGA-4E; family WGA-3G; genus MSPOR6. The sequence continues at coordinate 404,226 of CBDBFU010000002.1, read as the reverse complement.
ATAAACAGGAATGGAAGGATTCAAGAATGGAAAGGTAGAAGCAGGGAAGGATATGCAAGATTTCTACTTTCTATACCTATTTTCTTTTTCATAATATTTTTATTCTGTTGGATAAACAGGGCATACACACAAACAGAATCTCAAAATCAAGATTCTCTCCTTAAATTACCTACTTTCTCCATAATTAATAAAACAGAAAAAATTGAATTAGACCCAGGTAAACTGGAATGGACACTCAAACATCCCCCTATAATCGAGAAAAGTGAAAAGATTAGTAATAATAGTGGAGACATACTTGACAGAGGAAAAGATTACAAGATTGATTACCTATCAGGTAAGATTACCTTTGATAAGAGTGTAAGTGAACAAAAAGTTATTGAATGGATAATTACCTACCGTTCATTACCCTTCAATATCCTAAAGATATATAAGCGGGATATCTTTAAAAATCCTCTGTCAGATGTATCTGTCGAAGAAAGGAAAGAAGATACTTCTGTTGATTTAGGGAGTGGACAGAAAACTACTCCTACCATTTCCAGTACCCAATCTTCAACCACACCATCACAATTAGAGTATTCTGGTAGTCGTACTTTCGGCATATCTGTCGGTAGTGGTCGCGCATTATCTCAAAACCAAGAATTCCGTATCAATGTTAGAGGGAATGTCTCAGATAATATCCAAGTATTGGCTATGTTGTCTGATCAAGATTTACCTATTCAACCGGAAGGAATGACGGAAGATATTCAGGATATTAACCAGAAACTAATTCGCATTACCCACCCAAACGTTATAGGTACATTAGGTGATTTTGATGCATCCTTAGGTCCATCCGAATTTATATTTTTTCCCCGGGCATTAGAAGGTGTAAAAGTTGAAGGTGATTTCGATTGGGGTAAATTCCATCTTATCCCAAGTGCACTCCCGAAAGGTCAATCGACAAGTAAAGTTATACGTGGTGAAGAAGGACGAAGTGAATATCGGCTTAATGTGGACAATAGGTTTGTTATCGTTAAAGCTGGCAGTGAAATTGTTTGGTTAAATGGGGAGAAGATGCGACGCGGTGAAAACAACGATTATATCATACGCGAGTACGGTGATCCAATCATAGAATTTAACAGCAAACACCTCATCACAAGCAGCGATGTCATCCGTGTTGATTTTGAATATATACCAGAAGATCGTAGTTATCAACAAAATCTATATGGTCTAAATAGTATTTTTACGCTCCCGAGGGAATGGTTATCATTCGGAGCATCTTACGCAGTGGAATCGGATATTGATGATCCTGAACAGGCGTTAGTTCTTTTTGATGATGAAGATCTACAAGCACTCCGTGAAAATACGCTTGATCCTGATGGAGACGGATTTCTACTCACACCACCACAAAAACACACAGTATGGGGATTAGAGAGTCGATTAAACCTTACTGAACAGATTTGGGTCAACGGAGAAATGGCATTTAGTGCTGTTGACATGAATACATATTCTACTATTGACAGAAAAGATGTAAGTCAGGCATGGAAACTTCACGGATACACAGGATGGGAAATACCAACATGGTCTAATAAGTTCAATCCAAAACTGATTGGAAATCTTGATGTCCGTACAATGGATGCTAATTTTCTACCTGTTGGGGCATCGAGCAGCAACAGAAGCAGAGATCGATATGGAACACAATACGCCAAAGAAGGTTTTGAGGACGCATTATTGTTTGACCCAGGTGTAATCTCACAAGCTACTGATGAGAAGGCATTAAACCTCGATTTTAAATTACTGCCTTACCAATGGTTACAATTTGCCCTGGGCGGTGGTAGATCCGTAGAAGATGCCGTGGAAGGACAGACAACACTGAAAAATAATATCAATTGGGGAGCAAACTTTACACCGCGTTCAAGGAGTGGAAGCACATATTCACCTACATTCACACGGAGAGATGGTTTAAACAGAACTACATTTCAACCTGACATCATTCGAAGACCAACGACAATAGCGAGTAATAATACAAGCAAAATTACTGAAAAAACACCTCTTCTAAAAAGATTGCCCAATATCCGTTGGAATGACTATCGTAGTACATCTGTAATAGATCCCAACAAAGAAGATACAGGTATAGACGAGAATATACAGAAGTCTCGACAAGAAGGGAGTCTGTCCTATCTTCTCTCACCTTTTGAATTTGTTGGCACACTCAATAGGTTTTCCTCAATTGATGATTATACTGCAGCACGAAACAGAAGACGAAATCGTTCTTCGGGGAGCATTAATCTTGTTGAATTCAAATGGGTTTCTATTAACACAAGCTACGAACTGGAACAGATGCATGCTAAAGAGCCTTTATTAACCCTTGATGGTGAAAATTTAGGGATTTCTGATTGGATACGTGCTACTACAGCACGTACCTGGAAAGTAGGTCTCTTTTCACAACAAGCACAGTGGGTAAATCTGAAAACAAACATGGCACGCCGTATGGTGAAAGCACATTCCAATCTCGGTACAGATATCACTACCCAATTGGCAGATACAACGCTCAATTTCACACCGTTCAATCGTGCTGTTGATGCTGAAATTACCTATGAATTAGATAAAAAACTCACAACCCAGCGTCGTGAATTTTATACAGATATTCATCCACTCACAGGACATCGGATCCAACCCGGTGAAGGGGGTTATGTCAGACTGGATGACCTGCGTTATGTGGAAGACCGGGAAGAGGGAACATATATAAAGAGATATCAAAATGTCGGCGATAAACCTACAACAGCTGTGGATGCTTCATTTCGACTACGTCTTCAACCTCGTCTGTTCCTTGCACGCCGCTCCAGAAACCAATTAAATGCAATCAGAACACAGACTACAGAACAAACCTTGCGCACATTAACTACTCCTGCGATTACACCAAAACTGGCAGATAACAAACAGAATCCATTCACATGGTTTCTCAACGCGTTGAGAATACAAACGCGTCTATGGTTAACAGAGGAACAAGAAGCAGAAGACGCAATATCACTTTACCTACTTCAAAGTCTACAAGGTTCACAAACACTCTTCGGACGTGTCAATCAACATCATCGTGTGGAAATTGCCCCGTCACCTCGGTTTAGTTTTGAAGTAAATTTTCGAACTGGACGTTCACTCAATAGGAGGATCAATACCCAGGAAAGATATAGAAATAACCGAACCTGGGATGTCGCATTCTCAGTAAATCCAACACAACGTTTCTCTGTTGGTGCAAACTGGGAACAACGTAGAGAAAAGGAGAGGTATAGCCAACTAAATCTTCCTGAATTTGAAGAGATAAATGTAGATGAGGAATCGAACAATGAATTGATTGATCTGCCACCCACACCAATTTCCGATCTAAGCCAATATGAGAGGACAACGGAATTGAAGTTACAATATGAAATCAGTCGTGCAATACGGTGGAGTGGTGTCGGTGGATACAATCGTACAATTGACGCAGAACAACTTGATGAAGAGCCTGATGCGAAAACACAGACGTTCTCCTTTGAGAATCGGTTTATCTATAGTGTTTTTGGGAAAGGACGGATTGAAATTAACCACAAACTCGGTTATGGTAAGAGCGATGGAGGTATTCCGTTTGCCCAATACTATTTTTACGAAGGAGTTAGTCATGATGTCCGCACCACAGCGGATTATAAGTTGCGCAAATTCACGGATCTATTATTCAGGTTCAATTATCGTCTCCTTTCAACAAAACAGCGTAAACCTGAACACCGGTTAGAGATGACCGTAAGTGCAGAACTATAATTGGATAATGAAACTTCTCTTGGGTAGGATGGTACCCTACTCCTTAACTCTCTTTGGATAAGAGGTGTCATCGTTTATAGATAGACAGCGACTATAACATCACTATAGACAAGAATATTATCATTTAAGAATATAGCGAAGCATACCACTGCTTTGTGTCCCTACATATAAGGTATTTCCATCAACAGCAAGAGAAGTTATATTGTTAGGAATCACTGAAACAACTTGTTGCCAAATACCGTTTTCCAAGCGATAAACACCTGTATCCTTGACCCCATAAAGGGTATTTCCTTCATTTGCCAAGTGTTCCATTATAAGATTGTTTCCTGCTGTATCTGTGATGGTATTCCAACGTCTTCCATCACCAGATGTAATAATACCTGCGTCCGTTGCTACATACACTGTAGTTCCAGCAAACAGAATCTGTTTATAGTCATTAACATGAAATGGTAGTGCCGGTGTGAGATCAATCCACTTAGTTCCCTTATCAAACGATACAACGAGATGTCCATCTCGTTTCCCAACATAGATAGTGTTTCCTAAAGCAGCAAGTTTAGGCTTTTTTGCTGCTATATCCAAAGTCAATTCAGTTGTTTCTTCTTGTCCCGTTTCTGACCATTCAGGGTCACCATGTTTCCATTGGAAAAGTTTGTAATTGTATTCTATATAGAATGTGTCACCGCTGACAACAAATGGAGCTCGTGAGCCATGCATAAAAAGTTTAAATTTATTTTCTTGGTTTGTGTTTGCTAACTGATTCAAGAACTGCTTTGCTCCAGGAATCTCTTCTTGCAGCTGTTCCATGAGCGATTTATCTGGCACGTTAAATTGGTTTCTCATTATTTCATCCGATTTGCCATATAATTCCAATGTGTCGAAGATGGGTATGCCTTGAACCGGTACAAGTATATTAGCGTCTGTAGATACACTATATATATGTGTTTTGCTTCTGCTAAAAGATCCACCTCCCTTTGCGTAGAGAACACCATCAAATTCGGTTATATGTGTAATATCTGGTGGTTTTTCTCTATCAGGATCAGTCATTGGAATTTCTATTTGAACAGCCTTCCAAGACTTACCTTCATCAATAGTTTGGACGATCCTTCCTTCATACTTTGCATAAAGAGTTGGAGGTATGTTATGCCTTTCACCGTTTCCTTTATACGCGATGAGAGTGTCTATTTTACTCTTATCCGCAGCGATATTAATCTTACTCCATGATTTACCCCTATCAGTGGAACGATGCAGTCCGTTTCTCCCACTAACATAAAAAACACGTTCGTTTACTGCTGCGGCAAAGTCTTTAGCAGCTATATTAGCATTCATTGAAGGGACAGTGCCTAATAATTGTGGAGGTAGCCATGTTTTTCCACTATCGGTAGACCGGAGCATACCATGTTCCATCGCTAAAAGTGTCTCACCAACTGCGACAAGTTTGAGGTGGGGTGGCAACCCCTTTACACGCCAAGCATTTGTTGGGGTAATATCATCCCAAGACTCACCGAGGTTAGTAGAACGAAATATCCACCAACCCTGTTCAAGTCCTTGTGAAACTTTACCTGTATCTAACACATCATCACTGGCAGATGCCATAACATATAACTTTTCTTCCGCTACAGCAACTGAACGGATATATCCAACAGACACTGGAAATTCTATACGTTTCCAGTTTTCATTGCTAAACCGGTAGAGGGCATAATTTGTCCTTGCAAACAACGTGTTCTGTATATTAACAATTGATTGAATGTTTCTATCTATCGGACCACTTATGACCTCCCATGTCTTTCCAGAATCTTCAGAACGAAAAAGATCGTTAGTTAGAGGGTTTCCTAGATAAAAAAGCAGATAAAATGCTTGTTTTGTTAGAACCAAATCCATAGGATACCAGAGATCTCTTGGCCATGAGTGAACTAAATCCCACGTTTTACCATCATCTTTTGAAGCAAAGAGGTCTGTAGACAGTATCAGATAGAGCGTATTGTCCCATTTTTTCATAACTGCCTCCCCCTCCTCATAATAAGTATTCAGTAATGTAGTATCAAAGATGTGTTGCCATCCTTTCCCAACAGTTTCCAATTTATAGATATTTCTATCAGCAAAAGCGTAAAGTTCCCCTTCTGGTGTTGCATGCAAACTAATTACCTGGCTTCCTTTGATGGGTTCGGATTGAATCCAGTGTTGCTTATTGGCAGAGATATCTTTTTCTTGTACCTGTGCAGCAGCCGAGGAAACCTTATCAGGTTTCTCTCCATTATCTCTGTTTTTACTAAGTCCGTTTGAATTTAGAAGTTGATTTTGGGAGTCCACCTTCAGATCAAAATTTAATAGAACCGGGGTGTCAACAAGTTCAACCGACATCTCAGACAGTGCATCCAAACTATAAGGTTTCTGGAAACGCGCCAAGGGTTGATTCCCTATCCCTAACATCAATGCAATCAAGATAGTAGTTGATGCAGCAATTATCCAGGGGGTTATGGGTTTGCTGGCAGCGGGTGTGGTAGGTTCCAGACGCGATACCTCTTGTATGATATTTTCTGTGAGGGTAGGTGAAATTTGGAAGTGCGTGATTGCTTCTCGGATCATTGCTTCTTCGTTTTTCAATCGGTTCCGCGCTCTACGAAGACGACTTTTGATAGTATTTGTCGAGACACCTAAAAATTCGCTTATTTTTTCACAGGTCATTTCACCGAAGTAATACAAAGTTATGACTGTCCGCTCACTTTCCGGTAGTGTAGACAGAAGTTTCTTAACGACTTTCCGTTGTTCTTCAACGTTTGTTTTTTCCTGCTGTTCAGCCATATATCGTGAGTATGCTTCTGGTTGTAAGTCTTCACTATTGAAATTTTCTAATGTCTCTGAAGATATCTGTTTTTTGCGGAGCCAATCTTGGCAACAACGTGTTGCAATCACATAAAGCCATCCAGCAAACCGATATGGTTTTTTCAGTGTTGAGAGTCGCTGATATACTTTGAAGAAAGTATCCTGTGTTATCTCTTCGGCAATATGGAAGTCCCCAATTTTACGCCATGCAAGTGCATGCACCTGCTTCTGGTATTTCTCCACAAGTTCAGCAAAAGCAGAATCATCCCCTGAAAGTATACTGTGAATTAAATCAATATCATTCCTTTTCATATTACACCTTGTTTTTTTGTCTTTACTTTTAAGACGTAGGTTAAGTGAAAATTGGGTGCAGAATATAGAAAATAGTTAATTGGGGTTGAATAAAACAAGAACCATAGGCGTCAATTTAGTGAGATTTGTATGTTTAGTGTATACAACATCATGTATGGTAGGCTAATTTAAAACTGGATTGTCCACTAATCCTAAGAGGTAGGTATCCCACCGAATTTTCATTACTTAGATGGAACATCCCATAGGTAGATAATACCACCTTGATCTATGAGAGAATAACTTCCTGCATGTCCATTTGTAGTGGCGAAGGTTTTACTGTCAGTCGAAAATACGATTGTGTTGATATATCCACCAGGGGATTTAAATTTTGCAAGATGACGGAAATCCTGCATGCTCCATAAATGAATATCACCTCCCGCATCACCGCTGGCAAGGATTGTATTATCTGGTGAAAATGCCATTCGACATACAGGATATTCATGTCCTTTCAGTATTGCAATACTTGATTGGTTGACAATATCCCATAAGAAAAGCGAGTGGTTTTTATAGCTTCCCCCAACTGCCAGTATTTTGCTATCAGGTGTAAATGCTCCAGCATAAATATTAGGAGTTAAAGCGTGTTTATTTACGGGGTTCAGATCTTTAGGTATATTAAATGTAGTAAGTTTTTCTCCTGTATGTGTATTCCACAAAGACACTCCACCGTTTCCATAGGTAGCAAACGTTTTTCCATTGTATGTGAATGCTAATGTTCTAAATATAAAAGTTTCATCTATGACGGTACATAGGAGTTCACTGGTAGGGATATCCCATACCTTAAATGTACCACTATCACGAGTCATTTTTCCAGGGGGAGACCATATATGACCTGCAATTTTTCCACCGAATGGAGTTAAGGTAGTTACTCCTGTGGGAATAGAAAAAATATAATCAGCTGAACTCACAGAATTATGTGAATCGGCACCGCTAACCTCATGTGCAGCTGCCCCTTGAATAGTATAAGTATTAACTGTTTTTCCGGTTGTAATATTCCACTCTTCAATGATGCCTATACTCTCACTCATGAGTGTCGCATTATCGGTAGAAAATGTTAAACCGCCAATATATTTTTTGGTAGGTGATGTTAGGGTTGTTTTCACTGTACCAGTATTCCTATCCCAAATTTGAATGTTTCCAGAACCATCACCGCTGGCAAGTGTTTTGCCATCCGAAGAAAAGGCTAATGTTGTAAACGGATATGTATAACTTGTGGTGAGGGTACGTAATTCTGATGATTTCTTAGATTGCCATAAATCAACGGAACCAAATTGATCTAATGCAGCAATTATGTCACCTGACCATGAAATCGCTGTGTGATTTGGTTTTTGTCTAAAAAATGCGGAGTTTTTCTGCTTAAAGCTATATTGACCAGGAACTGTATTGATAGATGCGATTTCACTTTGTGTGGTGATATCCCATATTGCCATTTCCTCATTTTTAATCAGAGCGAATTGCCTACTATTACCGGAAAATATAACATCCAATTCTCCTTGGAATAGAGCGATTTCACTTTGTGTGGTGATATCCCATATTGCACATCCACCACTACCGTTAATGGCGAGGGTTTTTCCGTCTTGTGTAAATAAAACGTCTACATCTGACCAACGCATTTCGTAAGGAGGTAAAATACCGAGACGGTTTCCTGACGCGACATCCCAAAGTTCTGTTGGTCCTTGACGGGCTGACCATTTTCCGTTCAATCTATCTACAATCCGGTGGTGACTCCAACTCACAAGAGTTTTTCCGTCCGGAGAGAATTCAATCTTCGTTATCCATTTCACCCAGTCATGGGGTAGTTTATTTGGGATTTGACGAACTGTACCCGGACGTTTCACTCTGTCTACAATCGGTAGATCCACTCCCGGAACATCGTTCTTTTTAGATTGATCTTCGCGTGAAAGAGTACTTATCTGTCTATCAGTATGTCCATCTCTGATACTAATTGTGCCATTCTTATCGCCAATTGCGAATGCAATAATTACATGAATTCCTCCTACAGTTGTATTGACAAAAGCATTCGTTGCTAACGTCCATCTGGCTGGAACAGGAAGTTTTTCTAACTGCATCAAAGTCTGGTAGGTATCAAGATCGGGAACAGGTAGGTTTGGACTGAAAGTAGCTATCTGTTCTCCTGTATTGATATCCCAAAGCCAAATTGTCCCGTTTGAATTTTGAATCACCAGAGTTTTACCATCAGGTAGATATTTTATAGATTGAAGGTGTCTACCACCTTGAATCTCCATTGATCTTGTTTTGGCATTAGGAATGAACCTAAAAGATTCCACTTCATCTGCTGAAATAATATTGGTTGACCAAGAACCATCTTTTTTGAATTCGAACAACCGCGCAGGTCCGATTGGCATATTAAGGGTGAATAGGTTTTTTCCTGACTTAGTTTCATATATTCGGATGATATTATCATATCCTGTACTGGCGAATGATTTACCATCAGGTGAAAAAAGCACTCGCGGCATAGCTTGTTCGGTTTTACGTGTATGTTCTGTGAGACGCGCGATTTCATCACCCGATTCGACATCATAGAGCCATATACCACCAGTGTCTGCAATCGCAATGCGTGTACTATCTGGAGAGAGTTGAATGTCAGTGATTCTACCTTTTCCGAACTTCCGTTTTGCACCTTCCGGTAAATTCCATCGGGTATAGTCTCCTATATCACCTGATGCTTGATTTGATTTCTCATCATCAGCATTTTCTCTACCATGTCTATCCGCATTCTGTTGATTGAGTTGATTTAGCACATTCGGGTCTGCGTCAAGATTTTGGATTACTTGTGCATCAACAAGTTCCACTATGGTTTCGGTTTGTGCTTCTAAACTATAAGGTTTTTGGAATAATCCTAAGTATTGGCTTCCGAACCCCAATAGTAACACAATAAAAACAACACTTGATGCCCCTATTGCCCAAGGGATTAACGGTTTGCTGGCAGCGGGTGTGGTAGGTTCCAGACGCGATACCTCTTGCATGATATTTTCTGTGAGGGTAGGTGAAATTTGGAAGTGCGTGATTGCTTCTCGGATCATCGCTTCTTCGTTTTTCAATCGGTTCCGCGCTCTCCGAAGACGACTCTTGATAGTATTTGTCGAGACACCTAAAAATTCACTTATTTTCTCACATGTCATTTCACCGAAGTAATACAAAGTTATCACTGTCCGCTCACTTTCCGGTAGTGTAGACAGAAGTTTCTTAACGACTTTCCGTTGTTCTTCAACGTTTGTTTTTTCCTGCTGTTCAGCCACATATCGTGAGTATGCTTCCGGTTGTAAATCTTCACTATTGAAATTTTCTAATGTCTCAGCAGATATCTGTTTTTTGCGTAGCCAATCTTGACAACAATGTGTTGCAATCACATAAAGCCATCCAGCAAAACGATGTGGTTTTTTCAGAGTCGAGAGTCGCTGATATACTTTTAAGAAAGTATCCTGTGTTATCTCTTCGGCAATATGAAAGTCCCCAATTTTACGCCATGCAAGTGCATGAACCTGCTTTTGGTATCTCTGCACAAGTTCAGAAAAAGCAGAATCATCCCCTGAAAGTATACTGTGAATTAAATCAACATCATTCCTTTTCATATTACACCTTGTTTTTTTGTCTTTACTTTTAAGACGTAGGTTAAGTGAAAATTGGGTGCAGAATATAGAAAATAGTTAATTGAGTTGAATAAATAGGACCGTCTGGAAGGCTATCATAATAGGAAATACCTTCTTGGTCATTGTTAGGTATACTCCTCATGGTGAACCGTGATTATCTTTATTGCGTCATACGTTCATCTTGTTTCAATCGACCTCAGAGGGTCGTCTGGGTGTCCACAGTCTGAGAAACGGAGAAAAAACTTTCGGGAACCCATGCGAGTGAAAGGTTTCGCCCAGGTCAATCTCTGTAGATTCTTGCCGTTTTACAAAAAAATGCTTTTTTCGGTAAAAATTGGTTTTTGTGTGGTTTTTCAAGGAATGTATACAAAATCATAGTAAATTATGAATATAAATGAACACTCTCATTCCTTGCAGGCGAGATTCCTAACCTGACTGATTTGCAGTGTTCAAGTAATTCTAAAATCTACCATAGTTTGCGGGTGTTTAAATATGGTAAGGAAATAGAAAAGGGGCACAGAAGCACGCCTAAATCATAACTTGGTTAAGTTTATATTTCAAAATCATGGTATTCAAAGGATTTTTGAATATTATTTTGTTAGTATTTGTTAGTATGACTTGTTTTCAACGTCAGGGTCCAATTCCTTCGCCTTTGCAATGTCTGCTTTTGCTTCTTCATGCTTGCCGAGTGCTTGTTTTGCTAGTCCTCGTTCGTAGTAGTAGAGTGCCTCATCAGGCTTAATCCGTATGGCCTCATCAAAATCTTCAATTGCATGATCATAGTCCCCAAGAGCAGCTTTTGCTGTAGCACGAGTGTGGTAGGCGGCAGCACTTGGATTGTCTGTTTGTAGACGAATTGCTTCATCACTGTCGACTATTGCTGCGTGAAAAAGATTCGTGGCTTTTTCAATGTTTCCCTGATCGGTATCTAATTGTCCAAGAATATACTTTGACCATCCTCTGTCATTATAGGCATCTGTGTATTTAGGGTCAAGTTTGAGGGTTTTGGTATAATCTTCAATAGATTGTTGATATAGTACTCTGGTTTCAGCGATGTTCTGTTGAACTGCTTTTAATTTACCAAGACGGAGTTTCGCTAAACCGCGATTGTAGTAAGAAATAGCGTACTCTGGGTCAAGTTTAATGGATTCAGTATAATCTTCAATAGACTCTTGAAAGTATCCATCAGCACCAGCTACATCTCCATCATCCACATTGGAAACACCAAGTTGGTGTTTTGCGTACGCGCGTTGGAAGTAGCCAGTATCGCTCTTGGGATTCAATTGGATTACTTTATCGTAATCCGCAATCGCTTCTTCATAGTCGCGAAGTTCGCGTTTTGCAAGACCACGATTAAAGTAACAACTTCTATTCTCAGGGTCTAACGTGATAGCTTCAGAATAATCATCAATCGCCTCTTGATACCATTTACGAGCATCAGTTTTATCACCTTGTTTCGCTTTAGATCTACCGAGGTAATACTTTGCACGACCACGACTGTTGTATGCCTCGTCGTCTTGTGCGTTGGATTGAATAACTTTGTCGTAGTCTTCAATTGCGCCTTCATAGTCGCGATTGAAACGTTTTGCATCTCCTCGATGCCCGTAAACATTCAATAATGGATTGGGTTCAGGATTTAGGCTAATCATTTTGTCGTAGTCTTCAATTGCCCCATTATAGTCCTCCAATACAGCTTTCACATGTGCGCGCGTAAAATAGATTTCTGCTGCATTTGGATTGAGTTTTAAGGCAATATCATAATCAGCAAGTGCCTCTTTGTGTTGTTCTGGATCAAATTTAGTATCAAATTTAGCGGATGCTCTGATGACATAGGCCTGAGCAAAATCAGGGTCAAGTTTGAGGGCAGCATCACAGTCAGCAATTGCCGCATTGTGTTGATCTAATGATAAATTCGCGGCGGCTCGGTTGATATGTGCCTCAACAAAATCGGGATTAAGTTTTATGGCAGAATCACAGTCGACAATTGCATCTTCTGCTTCGCCCATAAGAATCTTTAAACCTGCACGATTGGTGTATATCTCCACTGAATTTGGATTGAGTTCACTTGCAGCATCAAGGCACTTTAACGCTTCCATGTGGTTACCTTGCCTCATATTCATCTGGGCTTGCACAACTTCGGAAAAACCTTGTATCTGTGGAAGTTTTTGCCATTCATCCAATGGCATCATTTCTATCCTGTTCGCGAGTAAAAACTGTAAGGCACTTACGGGAATCGCGTGACTCGTAGACAAAGTTGTTCCACCACTAAACATCAATATGCTTGTGGCAGCACCAACAGCAACACCTATAACCTCACCCACGCTATTTAGGACAGCACCACCACTATATCCGGGAGCAAAATCCTCTTTAATTTGTAAACGTCTATCGCTATTTCTAATGCCTTGCAGTGTGATTTGTGTAGCTATACCTTTTTCTTCTCCGGGGTAGCCTACTGCACAAAAAATATCGCCAATCTGGACTGTCCCACTATCACCGAAGGGCAGCGGCGTTCCTGCCCCAACGGCTTTAAAAATGACAAGGTCGTTTTTGACATCAAATGCCACCACACCTTCAATAGAGAATTCCGTTTTTGTACTAACGAGTTCCGCAAAAAAGGATGGAGCTCCTGCAATACAATGAATATTTGTTACAATCAGGTTTGGATCAACAAAGAATCCGCTACCCCGTGGCCAGATAAGGTGTTTACCAGATTTTTCGTCAGTTTTTTGCCATACCACACGGACAACAGATTCCGTTAACGCCTTTTCTGCAATTTCCTGTAATTTTTCCTTTCTTGTTTCTTGCATAATATTATTCCTTGCCTATGGGCAAATGTCTTTATATTTCCAGATTTTAATTCAGTGGGATATTATCTTGGGAAGGATTTTGCCAATAGTATAGCATGAAAATGCGTAACCGTCTATGAATAAACCGGAAATTTTGTTCCCATCACTACTGACAGTATAAGCAATCTGTTTCCCATCAGGTGACCAAGCAGGAGCATAATCTAACTCCGGCTGATCTGTCAACTGACGCGCCTGAGCTACATTGAATTTCTTAATATAGATTTCGTTATTTTTATCACGGTCCCACACAAAAGCAAAAAGAACGCCCATCCGGTGCCCACGTTGCGCAACAGCCTGCGGGGTGATTTGTTAGGCTGCGTAGATTCTTGCCGTTTGTATCAATGATGTAGATGCCAGTTTGCCCTGCACGGTATGAATTGAAAGAAATATACGGAGCTCCCCAAGCGTTTACGGTAAGCAGAAAAAACTGAATAGGAATGTCATTCTAAACAACATATAGGTGTGTTTCATTTTAATCTCCTGGAAAATCACTTAGGTTTGAGTGCCTGAAGTAATACCATTTCTATAAATGATTCTCCCATGATTAGGTGATATTTATGTCTTGAAATACTACACAAACTGGAAGTTTGTGCTACATTTAAGAGATTTTATTAATGGGACTTTAATTATCAGAAATGGTATTACTTATAAATGCTTTACTGCACGAAGTACAATATTATACAAATTACAGGTTTTAAACAAAATTTCATTGCAGAAATTTTCATTGAATATAGAGAAAACCGAAAACACTCTTTTGTGATATAACAGATCAGAATTACCGGATATTCTTGATTTGTGCCCATTGTGTTGTTAATTTGCCAGCGGGTTCAATTGGCAAAAAAATGGCATCAATTTCGGCTAATTCATAGTCGCCGCCTACGCCGAAGTGCATACCCCATCCACCACCACGTTCACTGACCTTTATCATGATTAAATTATTTCCTTTTTTTAGATCAACCTTTAACTGATCTTGGAAGGTGTTTTCTTTGCCGCGACTCCGGTTCTCTGCATGGGTATGAACAACTTCGCCATTAACCCAAACTCTAACTGAGTCATCACTACTGACACCCATTGCTACGTTTGTTTGCGCTCTTTTCGTTTTGAGGAGAATTAGGGCATAAGACGTTATATGATCTAACTCACCAACCTCCAAACCTATTTTATTAACGAGAGCGTTAATATCTCCGTTATTGGCAAGTGTGCCAGGTGTCCACTCATAATTTCCAACTTCGTTTCCTTCTCTTGCGCCGTGTTTGGCGATTTTCTCTTCGGTGACTTTGCCGTTGCTGGCTTGATCAAGTGAATCAACATAGGTAGAATTTGCACCACCTTGTCCATCTACAGTTTTAACAATCATCCAGAGATACGGACCAAGAATTTTTTGTTGAGCATCAGCAGTCAGTGTCATCACCGTAAGACTCATCAGAAAAACCAATCCTATTATACACAATTTTCTGAACATTATATACAACCTCCTAAAATATCAAATACTTTTTTATTGACAATAATTACACAGATATTTGTCATAATGGCACGCGGAGCGTGCCTACTACCATGTTCAAATGAACGCTAAATGCACCAAATCAAGGAATCAAGAAATCAAGGAATCAAGGAATCAACGGTATGAATGCCTTATGGCATTCCCCGGGTATGAATGCCTACCAAGGGGAGGGGACAGGAACTTGAAGGGTCGGGATTGGAATCCCCTCCTACCAAGAGTATAGTGCTATAAATTACCTTCTGAAAATAGATAACTGACTTAGCCCTTCGTCAGATACCCAAGTCTCATAATCTTTCCTATGTGCCTTCAAGAAATCTCTTTCGGTAGCAAAACCGTATGCGTTGATGATCCGTAATCGCTCATTAGACAATTGTGTGGCTTCATTTTCAAGTTTCATAATGTTTGGTCCGTTATCTTCAATCCATTTTTCTATTGCATTCCATTCTGATCTTATTTTTCGTTTTGTCTCTTCATCTTTGGCTACAGAGAGATCCTGACCGATCGTCGTGATACGTACCGATATTTCAACAGAGCGTGTGATAAGGGGACCAAGCACAAGACTTAAATCTTCCGATTTTCGATAGAGATTATGGTATTCTGAGAAGACTTTCTTTAGTTCTGGAGAGATTCCAGTTTCCTCAGAGGTCTGTACAGATTGCAAAACGTTGTCTTTGTTTTCTGTGTTGGTTTCGGAATGATTATTTTCTTGGATAATTTCCGTTTTTTTCTCTGGTAAAGACGACAGTGGGTTTTCAAAACCGGTTTGTTCGGTTTTGACTACTTTGTCCTTGGTAGTTTTAGTTGTGTCCTTTGCAACTTTGTCGACTTGTTGCAGTGGTTCATGAGACAATTCTTCAATGAAATTCTTTGTGTCATATTTCAAATAACCGATCCACACAATCATTATCAGAATAAAGATGATACCTGTAACGACGATCTTTCGCATTTTATATTCTCCTTTAGGAAGTGTAGAGACAAAACATCATAAGGTTTCATACAAAAAGTTTAAATGGTCAAGTAGAAAGTTTTACCGCCTTGATTTTATAGCACCCCAGACAGTTGGTAATTTTGAACAGGTTCCACACCTAATCCAATATCAGATTCAAAATTGTGAATCACTTCGTCAGGAGTAAGTGCCCGGTTGTAAATCCGTACTTCTCGGAATTCCTACAATCGTTGCATCATTTCCACCCCATACATCCTTAACTGTTATACCGTTAATAGTATTGCGATCAAATGTCCAATAACTAATGAGTCCATCTGTGACGATTGTCTTTGCAGATACATTAACTGTATGTGTTATACCAACCAATGTGATTGTGAATAGAAAGAGTAGCTTTTTCATAACAATTTCCCCATATTATTTGTTTTTACTCAAGATATATTCTGTCATTTGGTGACCAATCAACGTTGTCAGTATTGAATTATATATACACTAATGCAATTTATATGCCACCAAGAACCGCTTGAATTTCTGAGAAATTGTTATTGTACAGACACTGTAGCACAATTGCGTACAGGGATGTATACAGACTGCACAATAATGTGCACCGGATAAAAATATTAATCTTCATAAGGCATTCCCCGTGTGGCATTTGGCGGTGTCGCAAGCGAAACCCAATTTACGAAATAATGCAGTATAATCGCTTAGAAATGGTATTTTCTGCATGGTGAACCGTGATTTTTTTTATTGTGTCATACGTTCAGTTTGTTTCAACCGACCCCAGAGAGTTGTTTGGGTGTTCACAGTCGGAGAAACGGAGAAAAAACTTTCGGGAACCCATTCGGGAGAATAATGTTGCCCAGGATGTTGTGTGATTTGCCGTGACTCGCCCCCTTCGACAGAAACGATAAAAATGTGTCGCTCCGCATTCGGGTTTTGAGGATTCGGAATTTCTCCAACGAAGCCATCGTAGGCAATCCACTTACCATCAGGTGACCACGCAGGATTATAGCTCCAAGTCCCAAGAGGTGAGATGCGACGGGCGTTTTGTCCATCTGTATCCATGATGTAGATACCACTCCCATCTCTATTTCTATTAGAGACAGCACAAGCAATCTGTTTTCCATCAGGTGACCAAGTAGGCGAAGTATGAGCTCCGCCTACTTGGAATCTGTTTATAATCTGTCTGGGATGTTTTCCCTCTGCGTCCATCACATAGATACGGAAATTAAAGCTGAAAGCAATTGATTGCCCATCTGGAGACCAGGTTGCGTAGAAATTATCTCCCTGGTTAGTCAGTCTCTGTAGATTTTTGCCGTTGATATCTATTTTGTAGATATCATACCCTCCTGTTCTCTCGGATATAAAAGCGATCCAATTTCCATCAGGCGACCACACAGGAAACTCAGCTGACCAGACAGGATCAAGATCGTCCTCCGGCTGGTTTGTCAACCGACGTACCTGAACTTCATTGAATGTCCTAATATAGATTTCGAAATTTCCATCACGGTTCGACGCAAAAGCAAAAGAACGTCCATCTGGTGCCCACGTTGCGTAAAAGTCACCTGCGCCGTGGTTTGTTAGGTTGCGTAGATTCTTGCCGTTTGTATCAATGATGTAGAGTTCAGGTTGCCCCGCACGGTAAGAATTGAAAGAAATATACGGGGCTCCCCAAGCGTTTACGGCAAGCATAAAAAAACTGAACAGGAATGCCATTCCAAACAACATATAGGTGTGTTTCATTTTTTTTCTCCGGTAAATCCTTATAGACTTAAACTTGGTATTTTCTGCATGGTGAACCGTGATTATCTTAATTACCTCATACGTTCAACTTGTTTCAACTGACCCCAGAGAGCTATTTGGGTGGCCACAGTCGGAGAAACGGAGAAAAAACTTTCGGGAACCCATGCGGGAGAATAATGTTGCCCAGTATTTTGTGTGATTTGCCGTGACTCGCCCCCTTCGACAGAAACGATAAAAATGTGTCTCTCTCCAATCCGGTTTTGTAAAGGATTCGCACCTCCATCTGGATTCAGGTTTTGGAAAGGATTCGCACCTCCATCGAAGGCATCGTAGACAATCCACTTACCATCAAGTGACCACGTAGGACTGTAGCTCCAAGTCCCAAGAGGTGAGATGCGGCGGGCGTTTTGTCCATCTGTATCCATGATGTAGATACCAAGCCCATCTTTAGCGACAGTACAAGCAATCTGTTTTCCATCAGGCGACCAAGCAGGATGCGAAGGAACCCCGTCTCCATGTCGTTGGTTTATAAGCTGTCTGGGATTTTTTCCATCTGCGTCCATCACATAGATACCGTTGCCATCATTCCCAAAAGAATCGAAAGCAATTGATTGCCCATCTGGAGACCAGGCTGGGCTATGGTTGAATTTTCCTTGGTTAGTCAGTCTCTGTAGATTCTTGCCGTTGATATCTATTTTGTAAATATGACGTTCCCCTGTTCTCGTGGATACAAAAGCGATCCAATTTCCATCAGGTGACCAGGCTGGATCACCAGCACTGCCCTCCGGATGATTTGTCAACCGACGCGCCTGAGCTACATTGAATGTCTTAATATAGATTTCGAAATTTCCATCACGGTTAGACGCAAAAGCAAAAGAACGCCCATCTGGTGACCACGCTGCGCAACAGCCTGATGCGGGATGGTTTGTTAGGTTGCGTAGATTTTTGCCGTTTGTATCAATGATGTCGATGGCGATGTAGACGCCAGTTTCCCCTACCTTGAGAGAATTGAAAGAAATATACGGAGCTCCCCAAGCGTTTACGGCAAGCATAAAAATACTGAACAGGAATGTCATTCCAAACAACATATAGGTGCGTTTCATTTTTTTCTCCTATAAATCCTTATAGACTTAAACTTTGTATTTTCTGCACGTTGAACAGTGATTACCTTAATTACCTCATACGTTCAGCTTGTTTCAACCGACCCCAGAGAGCTATTTGGGTGGCCACAGTCGGAGAAACGGAGAAAAAACTTTCGGGAACCCATTCGGGAGAAGAATGTTGCCCAGGATGTTGTGTGATTTGCCGTGACTCGCCTCCTTCGACAGAAACGATAAAAATGTGTCGCACCACATTCGGCTTTTGAGGATCCGGAATTTCTCCAACGAAGGCATCGTAGGCAATCCACTTACCATCAGGTGACCATGCAGGATTGTAGCTCCAAGTCCCAAGAGGAGACACGCGACGTGCGTTTTGTCCATCTGTATCCATGATGTAGACACCTATCCCATTACTACTGACAGTACAAGCAATCTGTTTCCCATCAGGTGACCAAGCAGGAAACCTTGGAGGAGGCCCACCCCCATCATGTAGCGGGTTTTTAATCTGTCTAAGATTTTTTCCATCTGCGTCCATTACATAGAGAGCTAATCTATTATTCCTATAAGAATTGAAAGCGATTGATTGCCCATCTGGAGACCAGGCTGGGTTGTGATTATCACCCTTGTTAGTCAATCTCTGTAGATTCTTGCCGTTGATATCTATTTTGTAGATATGATATCCCCCTGTTCTTAGGGATACAAAAGCGATCCAATTTCCATCAGGTGACCACGCAGTAGCAAAAGCTGACCAGACAGGATCAAGATCGTCCTCCGGATGGTTTGTCAACCGACGCACCTGAGCTTCATTGAATGGCTTAATATAGATTTCGAAATTTCCATCACGGTTCGACGAAAAAGCAAAAGAACGTCCATCTGGTGCCCACGTTGCGGAAAAGTTAACTGCAGGGTGGTTTGTTAGGTTGCGTAGATTCTTGCCGTTTGTATCAATGATGTAGAGTTCAGGTTGCCCCGCACGGTAAGAATTGAAAGAAATATACGGAGCTCCCCAAGTGTTTACGGCAAGCAGAAAAATACTGAACAGGAATGTCATTCCAAACAACATATAGGTGCGTTTCATTTTTTATCTCCTGGAAAATCACTTAGATTTGGGTGCCTGTTGTTTCACTATTCAATCTAATACCATTTCTAAAATATACTGTCGCATTGATTGTGGAGATTTTGCAGGGGCAATCTCCATGTCGCGACCGGGAGGTCGCTCCTACAGAAGATAGTTTCCAATAATATTCAATTCCATAAGATTTATGTAATGGCATATTATTTATTAGAATTGGTATGACTTTAGTTTGTTGGTGTAGGGGTGATGTCCCACAACAGTATGGTGCCGTCTCTACTTCCACTTACCAATGTATTCCCATCCGGACTGAACGCTACACTACCGACCCAATTTGTATGGCCTGTTAACTTATTACGATGCTCACCAGTCTCTACATCCCATAGATGGATGGTTCTATCCCAACCCGTGCTTGCCAATGTAATTCCATCTGGACTAAATGCCACACTCGTTACCATGTGTGTATGTCCTCTGAGTTTTTTGCGTAGTTTCCCTGTTTGTGCATCCCATAGACGGACAGTCTTATCTTTACTTCCACTTGCGATTGTTTCTCCATTAGGATTGTAGGCTACGCTTGTCACTTCGTCCTTATGTTCTGTTAGCGTTTTGCGTAGTTTCCCTGTTTGTGTATCCCATAGACGAATAGTCTTATCCTCACTACCACTTACCAGCGTCTTTCCATCTGGACTAAACACCACGCTATTAACCACATCCGTATGTTCTTCAAAGGTATGACGGATTGTTCCTGTTTCTGTATCCAACAAACGGATGGTGTTAGTATCCCAACTCGCACTCGCAAGTATTTTCCCGGCAGCGTTGAATGCCACACTCCCGATGGTATCATGTCCTTTAAGTGTATTTTGGCGTTCACCTGTCTCCACATCCCATAGATGGATTTCTCTTCCATAGCCTCCACCTGCTAACATTTTTCCGTCCGGACTAAATGAAATACTGTTGATTGAATCAGAATCTGTATGTAGTATTTTAAGAGTATGAAGAAGTATACCAGTTTGTGCGTTCCACAAACTGATTGTGTCATTACTTATCGTACTTGCGATTGTTTTCCCGTCTGGATTGTAGGATACATTAAAAATACTACTGTAATGTTCCGTGCGGGTATTGCGGCATTCACCCGTTTCCAAATCCCACCAACGGAGGGTGCCGTCAAACCCTCCACTTGTGAGTGTTTTTCCGTCTGGACTGAATGCTACGCTCAATACAAAGTCCTTATGTCCCATGAGGATTCTGTGCTGTTCCCCTGTTTGTGTATGCCATAGACTAACGGTACCGTTGCCCATTGCACTTGCGAATGTTTTTCCATCTGGATTGAACGCTATGTCATAGACAACGCCCCTTTCGTGTCTATTGAGTGTTTTGTCAATTACACCAGTCCCTACGTCCCACAGATGGATAGTTCCCCAATCCCAAGCAGCAAGTGTCTTTCCATCGGGACTGAACCGCATTCTCCTTATCTCCGCACTCTCAACGAGATTCGTTTCCTTGAGAGTTCCTGTTTCTACATCCCATAGTCGGAAGGTGTTATCCTTACCTCCGCTTGCCAAAGTTTCCCCCTTGGGATCAAACATCACACTTAAGACAGCATTCGTATGTCCTTTCAGCGTTTTTTGGAGTTTACCGGTTTGCACATCCCACAGACAGATGGTGTTATCTTTACTCCCGCTTGCCAGTGAAGTTCCATCAGAACTGAAAACCACGCTTAACACCGGCTTCGTATGTCCCTTGAAGGTTTTTCGTAGTGTATGGGTTTGTGTGTCCCATAGGTGAATAGTGCTATCTGAGTTACCGCTAACGAGGGTTTTTCCATCTGGACTGAATGCCATTGACTGAACTCGTTCGGTATGAGCCATGAGCAAATCAAGCTCTTGTCCAGTGTGTGCATCATAAAGCCATATCCCTATAGAACTCACAACCGCCAGAAGCCTACCATCTGGGGAATACTCAATTTTATCTATCCATCCTTTACCGATACGCGCTTTAGCACCTTCAGGCAGGTTCCATTTCAACGTCTTTGGGGAGGTAGAATCAGATATATGTTGTTCGGTTGCCCTGTTATTGTTTGCTAAATTGGAATTAGCAAGCTGCATCTGGAAATTTGGTTTGACTTCAAGATCGTCGATCGTGTGCTTGTGATTAACCTTGTAATCGAAAACACGTGTATCTGTAGATAGGTTTAAACGGAGTAATCTACTTACATCGGTATTTACCTTACATTGCTTCGTGCGAAGAATGGTTTTAGATATCATATTCGCCCCTTGCTGCTGTGGATTCGGTAATTTCACTAGAGCAATAGTTCTCTCAATTCTCTTGGGAAACCAGACGTTCGGTAAATATTCGTGGTAATCAATTTCTCGAGTTATAATAAAAGTTGCCCCCGCTTTCGGGTCTTCCGCAGCAAACATTTTCTCTTCTGATTTAACCATGCGGAAACCAATGTTGTGAGAAATCCAGAGTTTTGCAGTGGGCCGATTAGGTATACTAAGACGAATAACGGAGGTTAATTCTCCGTTTAGTACTTCGCTTCCTATAATTTCACTATCAAATTTCTCAAGTAAATGCCAAAGCGGTTCAGATAGATAGGAATCGTGAGTGTCAGAATATGAGAAGGTAAGCCATAGCCGTGGATCACGATCGGCATTCATCCAGTTAGGTCGAACTGTATATCTAACATCGCTACCATAAACCTTCAGGGTTGTGTCTCCTATGAATAAGACAAAGTATGTTTTATCTCTTTCACTGACTTTATAACTATTGGCTAAATCACCAGGGACGATATGGACATCACCGGTTATTTTAATCCCTACCTGTTTGAACGCTTGTTGAATTTTCTCAAGGACAGTATTTTTCTTGTTAGGGGTAATCTCGACCTTAAAAAGAAAATTGTCAGGTCTGTTTACCCCCCACTGTTGTTTTCCATCCCAATACTCAACGAGTGGTAAATTCATAGCACTCCGTTTTTTCCATTCAACCCTGACTTTCTCACCCTCAAACGTCAAGCTATATTCATCTTTCTTGTCTGTTTCTATATGCCTTCCTTCTATAGGCATTTCCCTGACGAAATCACCATCTATATGCATTTCCCTGACGAAATCACCGGTTACAGATGCAACGAAATTCTCAAAGTGTTTCATCTTTGTAATAATTGTCTCCAAATCAACCGGAGCGGCATTATTGATTTGCTGATCGGATCCGTTGTTTTTTCCTTGTGCATTAACATTTCCTAACTGCGTTCGGTCATCTGGATCAGATTCAAGGTTTTGTACAATCGGAGTATCAATTAATTCAACCTTCATCTCTGAAGCCGCATTGAAGTTGTAAGGCTTCTGGAAACGTGACAAGAATTGGTTGCTAAAACCGAGCATCAGCAGCACTATTGTTACTGCAGTCACACCAACTATCCACGGGATAAGTGGTTTTCCAGTTGTTGGTGCGACCTGTTTCGTCCGAGAAATTTCTTGCATAATATTATCAGTCAGGGTAGGTGATATTTGGAAATGTTCGAGTGCTTCTCTAATCATCGTTTCTTCCTTCTTAAGACGTTGTCTTGCTCGGTGAAGTCGGCTTTTAATTGCTCCTATTGATACACCTAAAAACTCGCTTATTTCCTCGTATGTCATTCCCCCAAGGTAGTAGAGTGTGATGACTGTCCGGTCACTCTCTTGTAACTTTTCAAGTAGTTTTTGAACAACCTCTCGTTGTGTCTCCATAGCCATTTTCTTGTTTTCTTCTATGATATGTCCAGAATATGTTGCTTTCTCAGATTCTGAACTACTTACTTTGTCAAACGGTTGTGTCCACAGATTTTTCTTACGCAGCCATGCTTTACAACGGTTTGTTGCTATGACATAGAGCCAACTTAAGAAACGTTGAGGTTCCTTTAGTGTTGAGAGTTTTTGATATGCTTTCAGGAACGTATCTTGTGTAATATCTTCGGCGATATGGAAATCTCCTATCTTTCGCCACGCCAATGCGTGAACGGACCTTTGATATTTTCGGACGAGATCGGAGAATGCCGTATCATCGCCATCAAGGACACGTTGAATGAGAACATCATCGTTGTTATTCATCGGATACCTCTGCAAAGGGTATGTTCAATTAGATATCAACCCTTAGTGACGCGACAAGCGAGTAAAAAGTTTCACATTTTTTGAATTTATGCGGATAGAGATAAGAAAGATTTATAGTTATTTACTATTAATGGAATTATAGTACAATTTTAGTCAATATGGGTGAGAATTAACGCAGAGATATACATTACATCAATAATTGCCATTTAGCTGAAATTTCTTGGTAGGAGGGAATTTAGATCCTGGCGAATCTATTAAGGTGATCTCATATTCAATTTGATTCATGATAAACTTACTTTTGCTGGATTGTCTTAGGTTTATGTTCCCACAACAGGATAGTGCCGTCTTTACTTCCACTTGCGAGCGTCCTGCCATCTGAACTGAATGCCACGCTTGTAACCCAGCTCGTATGACCCATGGGAATTTGTTGGGTTATATTTGTCTGTGTATCCCACAGTTGAATGGTGCTATCCTTGCTTCCACTTGCGAGCGTTCGGCTATCTGGACTGAATGCCACGCTCATAACCCAATCTGTATGTTCTGTGGTTTCAAGGATTTCACCTGTTTGCACATCCCACAGATGGATGAGACCATCATGACTCCCACTTGCGAGTGTTTTGCCGTTGGGGGCGAACGCCACGCTAAAGACTACACCCGCATGTCCTGTTAGGGTTTTAAGGACTTCACTTGTTTGCACATCCCATATACGGACGGTGTTATCCTTACTCCCACTTGCTATCATTTTTCTATCTGGACTGAACGCCACACTCATAACCCAATCCGTATGTCCTGAGAAAGTTTTGAGGAGTTCTCCTGTCTGCGCATGATACAGCTGGATGGTCTTATCCCAACTTCCACTTACTAACAAAGTACCATCTGGACTGAATGCCACGCTCGTAACATAATCCGTATGTCCACCGAAAGTTTTGTGAATTTTGCCTGTTTGTATATCCCACAGACGAATGGCGTAAGAATCACTTCCATCTGTGCCACCTACAAGTGTTTTTCCATCTGGACTGAACGCTACACCCGCGATTGAAGGCATATTTTGCCTTTTGAGAATTTGGCGAACTTCTCCTGTCTGTGCATTCCATAAACGGATGGTATCATCTTCCATTGCATTTGCAAGTGTTTTTCCATCTGGACTAAACGCTACATGCACGGTATCGCTCAAATGTCCTGTGAGCGTTTTTTGTGTTTTTCCCGTCTGGACCTCCCAAAAACGGATAGTATTATCGAAACTCCCACTTGCGAGTGTTTTGCTATCAGGACTGAACACCACGTTCAATGCCCAGTGCGTATGCCCTATGAGGCTTCGAAGGTGTTCACCTGTCTGTACATTCCACAGATGGACGGTGCCGCTGTGCATAGCACTTGCGATCGTTTTTCCATCTGGACTGAATGCAAATTCATTGACAATATCCATTTGTTCTAACGGGAGAGTATGGCGAACCTCACCTGTTTGTGCATTCCATAGATAAATTGGGCTTTCAATACACCAACTCGCCAATGTTTTGCCATCCGCGCTGAACGCCATTCTGTCAATTTCCTGTGAATGCTCAAGGTTGAGGGTTTTTCGGATTTTGCCTGACTGTGTATCCCACAGTTGAATAGTGTTATCCTTACTCGCACTTTCCAACATTTTGGCATCCCAACTGAGCCATATACTGAAGATCTTATCTGCATGCCCCTTAAGAGTCTTTCGGATTTTGCCTGACTGTGTATCCCACAGTCGAATAGTGTTATCCTTATTTGCACTTGCCAACATTTTGCCATCCCCACTAAAGACCACGTTCGTGATCAAGGACGTATCCTCTGTCATTGTCCGAAGATGTTTACTGGTGCGTGTATCCCACAAGTCTATGCTGCCATCATCACTTCCACTTGCCAGTATGTTTCCATTAAGATTGAATGCTATGCTCAAGACCTTGTCCGTATGCTCTGTTAACAGGTTAAGTTCTTTTCCACTGTTTGCATCATAGAGCCATACCCCGATCGAACTTGCTACAGCCAGACGCGTGCCATCCGGCGAATACGCAATGTCATAGATTCTGCCTTTTCCGATTCGGGTTTTAGCACCTTCCGGTAAATTCCATCGGGTATAGTCTCCTATATCACCTGATGTTTGATTTGATTTCTCATCATCAGCATTTTCTCTGCCATCTCTATCCGAATTCTGTTGATTGAGTTGATTTAGCACACTTGGATTTGCATCAAGATTTTGGATTACTTGTGCATCAACAAGTTCCACTGTGGTTTCGGTTTGTGCTACCAAACTATAAGGTTTCTGGAATAATCCTAAATATTGGCTTCCGAATCCCAATAGTAACACAATAAAAATAACACTTGATGCCCCTATTGCCCAAGGGATAATTGGTTTTCCAGATGTTGGTGTAACTTGTTTTGTTCGAGAAATTTCCTTCATAATATTATCAGTCAGGGTAGGGGATATTTGGAAATGTTCGAGTGCTTCTCTGATCATTGTTTCCTCCTTCTTAAGACGGTTGCGCGCTCGTTGAAGTCGGCTCTTTATCGTTCCAGAAGATACCCCTATGAACTTGCTGATGTCTTCGACTGACATCTCACCGAGGTAATGGAGCGTCATGACTGTGCGTTCACTCTCTTTCAACTTCGCGAGGAGTTTCTTGACTACTTCACGTTGTGCCTCAATAGTGGTCTTAACTCGCTCTTCTGCGATATGTCGTGAATATGCGTCTTTTTCTATCTTGGTTGTCTCAACGTTTTCCATCGGCTGGGTTTGAATCCGATTTTTGCGGAACCATGTGTTACAAAGGTTTGTTGTAACTACATAGAGCCACCCAGAAAATTGATTTGGATCTTTCAGGCTGTGGAGTCTCTGATACACTTTTAGAAAGACATCTTGGGTGATGTCCTCTGCAATGTGGAAGTCTCCAATTTTTCGCCAAGCAAGCGTATGTACTGCCTTTTGATATTTTTTCACGAGTTTTGCAAATGCGATTTCATCACCGTTGAGTATCTTTCTGATAAGCGCAACATCGTCGTTTTTCACAAGGTATCTCCATTAGGCGATAGTTTGATCAAATACATATCAGACTATTATGACGCAAATTAGCTGTAAAACGGTTGCATAATTCTGCATTATGAGAATTTGGAAGGAAAGAGAGAAGGATAAAGAAGAAAAGGGCGGTATTTAGCACCGCCCAGACAAAATGCCCTGATTTTATTGTCAAATCTAAAAATATGTATACTATCCGCAATAAACGTGCTGTCAATAGTGTTTATAGCATTATAGACTTTACTACATTATTTTTCAATAGTGAAATGAAGCATACCGCTTCTTTCACTACCTATGTATAGCGTGTTATCAGCTGCAGCGAGAGAAGTTACGATATCCCCTCCCTCGTAATATAGGATGGCAGGTATCTCTGAATCAAGTAGTTTCCAAGTGTCACTATCACTTTCCAAACGATATACTGCTGTTTTCTTGGTGATGCCATATAGCGTTGTACCGTCGGCTGCCAAATGCTCCATGATAACATTGGTTCCATCAGAGTCAGTGACGACTTTCCAAGCTTTTCCATCATCTGATGTAATGATGCCTGCGTTCGTCGCTACGTACACTGTAGTACCAGCAAATACGATCCCTTTGAAAGTTTTCACCTTAAACGGTAGTCCCGGTGTGAGGTCAATCCAATTGTCTCCCCTATCAAACGATACGACAAGGCTGCCGTCCCGCTTTCCGTAGTAGACAGTGTCGCCTAATACTGCAAGTTTGGGAATGATGAAGTGGGGTTTAAATATGTCCAAGGACAATTCAGTAGTTTCTTCCTGTCCAGTGTCGTACCATTCAGTATTACTGGGTTCCCATCTGAAGAGCTTAAAGTTATATTCCGAATAGAATGTATCACCACTGACTGCAAAAGGCCCAAGTAATCCAAGTTCTTCAAGTTTTGTCCGAAGTTGTGGAGGTAGCTGGAGCATCTGTTTGAAGAATTGAGTCGCCCCTGAAAAACTGTCTTGTAGCGCTTCAATAGAAAGGTCTTGTACTTGATGTAGATGCATTCTTAATTCAATCGAGTTGAAGGCAGGCATGTCTTGAATAGGTACCAATGTATATCCATCTTTAGATACTTTGTAGTGGCGCATTTTCCCTCCGCCAACAGATCCACCTTTGGCATAGACTGCATTTCCGGAAGGAACAATTTGGATAAAATGTGGTATGGGTTCTGTAAGTTGTTTTGTCATAGGCAGATCAACTTTAACGTCCTTCCAAGTCTTGCCATTGTCAGTAGTTTTTGTTATTTTCCAAACTTCAACTATCCCATAGAGAGTATTTTGTTTGTTCTGTCCTTTTTTGCTCCCTTCTGAAGTGATTAGGTTGTAAAATATCCTCCTCGTCTTATCCAGAGGAACTTTTACCATTTCCCACGAACTGCCGCCATCAGTGGAACGATAGAGACCGTCATCGCTACTGACATAAAAGGTGTTTTCATTTAATGCTACAGCATTATTATCATCCCGCATAAACGGAGAGGTGTCCGGTGGTTGTGGTGGCATCCATGTGGCCCCGCCATCGGTAGAACGCACCATACCCCGTTCCATTACGAGTAGTGTTTCACCAGTAGCAATCATTTTGGGATAGGGAGGCCATCCTTTTATGTTCCAAGCGTTTGTCGGTGTTATATCTTGCCATGAGTTGCCAAGGTCCGTTGAACGGTATATCCACCAACCACGTACCAGTCCCTGTTCCATTTTTTCTCTATCTACATTCGCTTCCTCCCAATTGAAGAATACCGCAACATAAAGCTTATCTTCAGAAACTGCAACTGACAAAATCCTCCTGACGGGTACTGGAAATTCAAGAAGTTGCCATTTATCATCCTCCAAACGGTAGAGTTTATTATAAGCTTGGACAAATAAAGTGTTTTGGATATTGATCAGTGAATCAATATACTCGATTTTCTCATCGTGTATTGCATTCCAAGACTTGCCAGCATCTTCTGATTTAAAGATTCCATTTTCAAACGCAACGTAAAGAACCTGTTCCATTTGTACAAATTCGATTGCTCCATGTCCCTCTTGCCACGAATGAAGTAAATTCCAGGTTTTACCTTCATCTTTTGAAGCAAAGAGTTTGTTCGTTGGCATAAAATAGAGTGTATCATTCCATTTTGTAATAGCTGGAGATATGCTCCAAACAGTATCCAAACGGATATTTTCTGAGATAGATTGCCACATTGTTCCATTAGCAGGTAATTTATAGATATTATTATGAAAATCAAAATCATAAACGTAGAGATCTCCTTCAGGTGTCGCGTGCAAACTTGTAGCACGACTTCCTTTGATGGCTTCAGACTGAATCCACTGCTGTTTGGGAACAGAAACGGTTTCTCCTTCTGGCTCTGCAGCAGCTAATAAAACCTCATCTGGTTTCTGACCGTTATTTTCACTTGTACCAAGTGCATTTGGATTTCCAAACTGACGACGTGCATCTGACCTCGTCTCAAGATTTAGCACAACGGGAGCGTCAACAAGTTCAACCGTCATTTCAGTCTGTGCATCCAGGCTATAGGGTATCTGAAAACGTGCTAAGTATTGGCTTCCGAATCCCAATAGTAACACAATAAAAACAATACTTGATGCCCCTATTGCCCATGGGATAACTGGTTTTCCAGATGTCGGTATGACCTGTTTTGTTCGAGAAATTTTCTTTATGATATTATCAGTCAAGTTAGGTGATATTTGAAAATGTTCGAGTGCTTCTCTAATCATTGTTTCCTCCTTTTTTAGGCGTTGTTGTGCGCGTCGGAGACGACTTCTTACCGTATTTGCAGATACACCTAAGAACGCTCCGATTTCCGCACTTGACATCTCACCAAAATAGTGTAGTGTGATGACTGTACGTTCACTTTCCTGAAGTTTTGCAAGCAATTTTTCCACGACTTCACGCTGCGATTCTATTGCTATTCGTTCTTTTTCCGAGATGACATACCTCGAATAGGTTGGTTTTTCCAATTGTGTGGTGTTTGTATCCTCAAACGACTCTGGCATTTGACGCTTATTACGTAGCCACGTACTGCAGTTGTTTGCAGCAATTACATAAAGCCAACTTGCAAAACTGTGTGGTTTCTTCAGTGTCTTCAATTCCTGATAAACCTTTAGAAATGTATCCTGGGTAATTTCCTCGGCAATATGGAAATCCCCAATCTTACGCCACACAAGTGCATGAACTGGTTTTTGGTATTTCTCCACAAGTTCTGTGAAAGCAGTATCATCGCCATCAAGAATGCGGTGGATGAGATCAATATCAGTGGTTTTCATGAATATCCTCAGATTACCCTATAGTGACGCAAATTTGAGGGTAAACTGGTGCATAAATTTGAAAATGGAACAGGTTTACATATAGGAGGACACTATCTGATTATACGGATTATGAATTTTACAGATAACGAGAAGGTACGAACAGAGTCTGTATGATTGATTCCTTGAATAGAATTATATCATCAATTTATCAACATATACAGACTTACGTATTTTGGTTGGGTTATTTAGTTTAAAGAATTATCAGTTGATTAGTGTTACTAATAGTTTATTTCGTAGGTTGGGTTGAACCGTAGGTGAAACTCAACATTCCCTGATGGACAGCTTTACCTGTTGGGTTTCGTTCCTCAACCCAACCTACAGGTAGTTTATATAGAAATGTGAAAAATATAGCAGAAAATACGAAAACTAAATAACCTTGCAATTTGGTTGGGTTTAGCAGTTGAAAAGTGAGATGGGTGATTGGGGAGGATAGGGAGTAAGATCACAAACTAAAAGTTTGTGGTACAAAGAGGGGGTTATTGTCTACACCGTATGAGGATTAAGTAATACCATTTCTATAAATGATTCTCCCATGATAAGGTGATATTTATTTCTTGAAATACTACACAAACTGGAAGTTTGTGGCACAAAGAGAGGGTTATTGTCTACACCGTATGAGGATTAAGTAAATATTTCGGTGATCCAGTCCATAAAATTATCGTAGGGTGGGGTTTCCCCGCCCGTAAATTACCTTCTGAAAATAGATAACTGACTTAGCCCTTCGTCAGATACCCAAGTTTCATAATCTTTCCGATGAACCTTCAAAAAATCTGTTTCGGTCGCAAAACCGTATGCGTTGATGATACGTAACCGTTCATTAGACAATTGTGTGGCTTCGTTTTGAAGTTTGATAATGTCTGGTTTGTTCTCTTCAATCCATTTGTCAATTTCATTCCATTCCGATCTTATTTTACGTCTTGTTTCTTGATCTTTGGCTGCGGAGAGATCTTGTCCAATCGTCGTGAGACGGAGCGATAGTTCAACAGAACGTGTAATAAGGGGAGCAAGCACAAGGCTTAACTCTTCCGATTTCCGATAGAGATTATGGTATTCTGAGAAGACTTTCTTTAGTTCAGGAGAGATTCCAGTTTCTTCAGGGGTCTGTACAGATTGCAAAACGTTGTCTTTATTTTCTGTGTTGGTGTCGGAATGATTATTTTCTTGGATAATTTCCGTTTTTTCCTCTGGTAAAGACGACAGTGGGTTTTCAAAACCCGTTTGTTCGGTTTTAGTAACGGTGTCCTTGGTAGTTTCTGTTGTGTTCTTTGCATCTTTGTCGACTTGTTTTAGTGGTTCATGAGACAATTCTTCAATGAAATTCTTTGTGTCATATTTCAAATAACCGATCCAAACAATCATTATCAGAATAAAGATGATACCTGTAACGACGATCTTTCGCATTTTTATTCTCCTTTAGGAATTGAAATATATGGTATTAGTTATCTTCAAGTTTGTATAAATGCATGCCTTGTTCCATCGAACCCACATATAGTGTGTTCCCATACACAGCCAAAGAATTCACATAAGGTAGTGTCTCTGAGGAAATCTGCACCCAATTTCCGTTTTCCACGCGATAAATACCTGTTTTTTTGCTATACCCGTAAAGAGTGTTTCCATCAACAGCAAGTTTATCAATGTTGACAGGTGTTCCTGATGCATCGGAGAGAGGATACCAACTTTTGCCATTTTCTGTCGCTGCAACACCTGCATCTGTTGCTACATACACCGTAGGTCCAGCAAATAGAATCTCTTTAAAATAGGTGACAGGAAATGGTAGAGCCGGCGTGAAATCGATCCAATTATTCCCTTCGTCAAACGATGCGACAAGTTGTCCATCTCGTTTTCCGACGTAGATGGTGTTCCCTGAAACAGCAAGTTTAAAATCTGCCGATGCCCTGATGATATCGTATATCATTTCCTGTGACAAACCCTTAAGTTCTAATGATTTTACAAATTTTCTTCTGTTAAGTTCACCTGTCTCTTCTACACCGGTATCATACCATTCTGATTCACCCGGCTTCCATCGAAAGAGTTTATAGTTGTATTCCATGTAGAAGGTGTTGCCGCTGACGGCAAACATACCGCGTACCCCTTGACTTATTAGTTCAATATATTCTGAATATAGTTTTCTCTCAGTAATTCCTTCTTGTTCATCGGTATCCCAATTCCCCAACGTCTTAAAGAACTGATCCGCACCGAGGAATTCTTCTTTTAATTGTTCTTCAAAGGTTTTCTCTGATAAATCCAAATTACCATTTAATACTGCAGACATCAGAGATTGTAATCTTCGTGAATCGAAAATAGGCATGCCTTGTATGGGTACAAATGTGTCCCCATCATCCGATATACGGTATATACCTGTATTTAGACTGGATAGCGAATATCCACCATATTTTGCATAGAGAATATCACCGGAACTATTGATTCGAGTAAAAACTGGAGGTCCGTCTATATTATATTCTCTAATATTGATCTTTGGATTAACTATCTGCCAAGATTTTCCCGCATCACTGGATTTAAATATCTCATTCACTATCTTACAGTATAGGTCTCCTGATGTGTTCTGCTTTTTGTCAGGTTTAATCCAGATGAGTTGGTCTATTCGACTTTCTTGGCTAATTTCAACTCTATTCCACGATTGACCACCATCAAGAGAACGTAAGAAGCCAGAATTGCCAAGTGAATAAAATGTGTTTTCGTCAAGTGAAAATGTATCGATAATACCGTAAGACTTTACAGGTATACCGGTGATTTCCTTCAGTGTCCATGAATTTCCCCTATCAATTGAACGAACGACAGCACCATCATTTGCACCAATTACCAAAACTGTATTTCCTGCTGAGGCAAATGTTACAGAAGGTGGATCATCATTTATGTTCCATGCGTATTTGGGTGTTACATCTGTCCATGAATCTCCTTTGTCAGCTGAGCGGAAAATCCACCACCCCTGCTTCCGTCCATCAATTTTCCTTACATTTAATGATGCAATTACATAGAGAACGTCTTTAGTTCCCCCAAAGGAAGGGACACTATGGATTTCAGCATTTGGAAACTGCAGGCGTTCCCAACTATCACCATTAAGCCGATACAGTGCCTGCCCCCAATCAATGGGTGTGGAAACAAAAAGCGTATTTTGAATAACCTTAACTGCACGTATGTCCGCTGGCAAGCCATCTTCCACTGCTACCCATGTTTTTCCAATGTCTGTAGAACGAAATATCTGATGTTGCATGGCGAGATAAAACACATTGTCTATTACCACCAAATCGAGTATGTTTCCTTGAGGACATTTGCTGACTGACTGCCATGTCTTACCTTTATCTGTAGATGAAAAGAGTTCATCAGATAGGACAATATAGAGTGTATCGTTTAAAGTGGTGATAGGGATTTCATCATCCCGATTTCTATAATCGTGCAGTGTACTAACATCACTGACAACTTCCCATTCAGTTCCATTTGCTGGTAATTTAGCGATTATACGATCGTTTGCAAAAATATAGATATCTCCTTCAGGGGTAGGATATAGAGATCTTACTGATGTACCATATTGATATTCAGGTGCGTTTCCCTGAATCCATTGTTGTTTAGTCGTTGGAGTGTCTTCTCCTTCTATATCTGCAGCAGCCAATAAGAGATCATCAGGGGTTTGGCTTGGGGTGTCGTTCTTACCTTCCGCATTCGCATTGCCAAACTGTCGATGCACATTCGGTTCCGTCTCAAGTAATCGAACAATGGGAGTGTCAAGAAGTTCAACTGCCATCTCAGTTTGTGCTTCTAAACTATAAGGTTGTTGGAAGTATGCTAAGTACTGGTTGCCGATTCCTAACATCAACGCAATTAAAACAATACTTGTTGCAGTAATTGCCCATGGGATTACGGGTTTGTTTCCAGAAGGTGTAGGTTTTAAACGCATCACCTCTTGCATAATATTATTGGTCAGGTTTGGTGATATTTGGAAATGTTCGAGTGCTTCTCTAATCATTGTTTCCTCCTTTTTTAGACGTTGTCTTGCACGCATGAGACGGGTTTTGATTGTGCTTACGGATACTCCTAAGAATTTGCTGATTTCCTCAATCTTCATCTCTCCAAGGTAGTGGAGTGTCATCACAGTGCGTTCACTCTCTTTCAGCTTCGCGAGGAGTTTCTTAACAACTTCTCGTTGTTCCTGCGTTACACTGTTAGCACGATCATCTCTGACATGTTGTGAGTAAGTATCACTTTGTGTCATTGTTATCTCTGCATCCTTCAATCGTTCAGTCTGTTTTCGATTTCTGCGTAGCCATGTGGTACATAAGTTTGTTGTTATGACATAGAGCCATCCTGAAAAATGACTGAGATCTTTCAAGGTATGGAGTCTCTGATACACTTTTAGGAAGGTATCCTGAGTGATGTCCTCAGCGATATGGAAATCCTCAATTTTTCGCCAAGCCAGTGCGTGAACTGGTTTATGATACTTTTTTACGAGTTCAGTGAAAGCGAGTTCATCGCCAGCGAGAAACATCTGGATAAGTTCAACATCGTCGTTTTTCATCAGATACCTCCGAAACTATAAATTGATTAATGTCATATCAAACTATAGTGACGCATGATAGGTGTAAAATGGTCGCGTAATTCTGCAAAATAAAACATGCTGATATAAGGAGGTTAATATATCATTCGAGTAAAAGGTTAATTATTGATAGAAGGGAAGGTCTTAAATGTGTACGATTTATTTCTGAAGGTTGAATTATACCATAAATACAATAACAGAATATTGATGATTATCTAAAAGTAAGAATGGTTAGATA
Source organism: Candidatus Poribacteria bacterium (assembly GCA_965205025.1). Taxonomy (GTDB): domain Bacteria; phylum Poribacteria; class WGA-4E; order WGA-4E; family WGA-3G; genus MSPOR6. The sequence continues at coordinate 369,257 of CBDBFU010000002.1, read as the reverse complement.
GGATTGGTCGGAAACATTGAAATACTATTCTACTAAATCAGTCGGGTTTGTCAAGATGTAAGGTCTATTTGAGGTGAGAAACCGCGGTGGGAAATATATGGAATAAAGTGAAATGGAAGTAATAATTGATTGATAGTTTTCGCTATTTATGATTGTGAAAATTGCCATCAATTGTAGACACTTTCAATACATCTTAAGAATAACAAACACGTGATCAGAAAAGAGAAATATTACAGGGATCGTAGTTTCTTTAAGCAGAGATGTTCCATAAGAATATGGCACCATCAACGCTACTACTGGCAAGCATTTTGCCATCTGATGAAAAAGATAAGGCGTTTATCCGATCAACATGACCTTTGAAGGTTGTTAATTCGTTCCCAGTAGAAAGGTCCCACAGTCGAATTGTCCCGTCTCGGTTGCCACATGCAAGAATATTGCTATCCGTTGAAAATGTCAAAACGGTCACGGAATCGTTTTCTGCTTTAAGAGATTTCAGTTGTGTGCCGGTACCAACATCCCACAGTTGAATATTAACAGGATTGCTGCTTGCAAGGATTTTACCATCCTCAGAAAATGCTAAGGAATTGGTTTTTCTTGAGGGGATACTTAACATCTGTGTCCCAGTACTTGTATTCCACAGTCGAATTGTCCCGTCGTCACTTCCGCTTGCAATCATTTTTCCATTATGGGTGAATGCTAATACGTTAATTTTTTTTGTATGTCCCTTGAGAGTGGCATGAGACTTCTCATAGGGAACAGCCCATAAGTGGACAGTAAATCGGTTGTTTGCCCATTCTGAATTTGGATTAGTCATAAGCATGTGCTCACCTCTCTTATTTATAACAGTTGCAAGCAGGTGACCATTTTTAGAAAAAATAGATGGATTATACATTCCAAGGTAAGCAGATGAATTAAAATTCTGCTCTGGATGTTCTGGTCCGTCTCCTTTGTGAGATTCAACTGGTGTTTCAGATAGTTTGTTCCCTGTGTGTGTTTCCCATACATGCAATCTACCGCGTACAGTTTCGATGACAGAATCATTCCCTCTTTTTATCTCGATCCTGAAGTCACTTACACCAGTCAATATTCTGCCATTAGGTGATAAGACGATGGTAATGATGCCAGTATCAGTGTCTATATGGTGAGAAAGTTCTGTAAAGTTGAACGTATCCCATAACCTTATTGTTTTGCCCTGTCCGCTTGCCAAGATGGTACTATCTGATGAAAACGCTAATGTTGTAGACCCCGGCGTATGGTTTGTTGTAAAAGAAGACAATTCTTTACCGGTGTTAACATCCCATACTTGGATTTCATCGTTCCAGTTCACCGTTGCAACCGTCTTAGAATCAAGTGAAAATGCCAGATGATGAATATTAGAGTCTAACTTTGTGAAAAGAGTGGTACGAAGTGTTTTAGTTGCAACATCCCATAACTCAATTTTTCGATCCCCTGTCTTCCTCATCCACGCCGAACAAGCCAAGGTTTTCCCATCTTTAGAGAAATTCAGGATCTGCCTATGAATATCCAGATCTTTAGTTAGCGTTTTTAGCAATTTTCCGGTGGTTACATCCCATAAACGGAGTGGAGCCTGATTATAGGCATTAGAAACAAGAAGAGTGCCATCAGGTGAAAATAACAACTTTGAAATACGGTTTTTGTGGTCTTGAAGAGTTTTTAGGTGTTGTCCGGTCATAGCATCATCCAACCGAATTTTACCATCTATTTCCCCGACCGCAAAAATGCCTTTGTTGTCAACATTGTTAAGGTATAAGTCTGCGGCTGTAACTTCCTGCCCCATAATGTGTCTCGGTATTCCTTTTAATCCACGTGGGGGTGCAGGACGGAAATCCTTTTTTACGCCAGTGGTAATATCCCATAAGCGAACTGAACCGTCGTAATAGTCACAGCGAAGGGTTTTGCCGTCGTCAATAAATCTTAGTGCTTTTACCACCCCATCCTCTATTATTTTAAAAGTCTTTAAAAGTTTTCCTGTTGCTGTATTCCACAGTAAGATTTTACTATTCAATCCCGTTGCCAATGTTTTACCATCTGGAGAGAATACTACTTCCCCTGTACGTGATGTATGGTCAGTAAGCAGGGCAAGTTCAGCACCTGTGCGAACATCATAGATCCAAACACCAGTAGCACTACCTACTGCAATTTGAGTTCCGTCTGGTGAAAAGTTTATTCCATTTATGCGTCCTTTGCTGAGACGTGCTTTCGCCCTTTCCGGTAGATTCCATCGGGTATAATCACCATCACCATTACCTATAACCTGTTTGGTATTCTCATCATTGCCATCATTTCTACCACCTAAATCTGTTCTATTTCCAGACTGATTTCGGTTGTCTGATTTTACCTCAAAGTTTTGAACAACTTGTGCATTAACAATTTCAACTGAAGTTTCAGATTGTGCGTCTAAACTATACGGCTTTTGGAAATGTGCTAAGAACTGCCCCCCTATACCAAACATCAGTGCAATCAATACTGCGCTTGTAGCACCTATCACCCACGGGATTATAGGTTTGCTGGTAGAAGGGGCAGCAGGTTTGAGACGTGAAACTTCTCGCATTATATTATCGGTTAAGTTCGGTGAAAGTTGGAAATGTTCGAGTGCTTCTCTAATCATTGTTTCCTCCTTTTTTAGACGGCGTCGTGCTCGGTAAAGACGATTTCTAATAGCGGCTTCCGATACACCTAAAAAATTACTAATCTCTTCATAGGACATTTCCGCGAGGTAGTAGAGTGTGATGACTGTCCGGTCACTCTCAGGTAATTTGGCAAGCAGTTTCTTGACGACTTCCTGTTGTGTTTCAGCTAATTTTCGTTTATTTTGTTCGATGACATAATTGGAATAAGCTGATTTTTCTAACTCTGAATTACTTGCTTTATCCAACGGTTGTGTCCACAGACGCTTCTTACGATGCCATGCCTTACAACGGTTTGTTGCTATAACATAGAGCCAACTCAAGAAACGCTGTGGTTCTTTTAGCGTTGAAAGTCTCTGATACGCTTTCAAGAATGTATCCTGTGTAATTTCCTCAGCGATATGAAAATCACCGATTTTCCGCCACACAAGGGCGTGAACAGATTTGTGGTGTTTTTTTACAAGCGTGGCAAACGCCGTATCATCACCATCAAGAACATCTTGGATGAGAGCATCATCGTTGTTCTTCATCAAATACCTCTTAAAGGAAATATGTATCATTTCGCATCTATATAGAGTGACGCGATGAGAAGAAAAATAATCTCACAATTTTGAAAAAGGAGGAATTATTTCATCTAAATTGGGTTAAAATTCTATCCATTTGATAACGGAAGGTATGGATACTTGTAGTGGGATGATTGCTGAACTATGGGGAATTATACCATAATCTATAACTTAAGCCCGATATTTCCGAATAGATATAGATTTTAGCTTCAATGAAAGGGGGCTGAAATATAAAATGGGAGGATAATTCAGATCAATCAACCATTAATTTCATATTTTATACCATTTCTATAAATTATTGTCTCATTAGGCGGTTAGTATGTTAGTCATTTTTCAGATCACAAACTGAAAGTTTGTGGTACAAAAAAGAGACATTTTCAATTAGAAATGGTATTAGTTTACATTAACAGCAAATCAGAGAAGCTAATTTAGTTCAAAGATATTCTATAAACATTCCGTCCCTACGGGACTCAATTATGTGGATATAAACCTTTGCTATAGACATTCCGTCCCTACCAAATCAAGGAATCAACGGTATGAACGCCTTTTGGCGTTACCCGGGTATGAATGCCATATGAAGATTAATTTTTTAATTCGGTAATAATCCGATCTGGCGTAGCAGCATCTGTGATCCTCCTATGAACTGCGACATAAAACTAATCACCTTGTCTTTCACGATTTCCCAATCATCGCAATGACGATGGTTATGTAAAACCGATTGACGCACCCATCGCCATAACTTTTCAATCGGGTTCGTCCACGGCGCATAAGTCGGTAGTTGTATTATCTCAATCGGAAGTTTTTGTAGTGTTCCGATTTTCTCTGAGGGTTTACCTGTCCAATTCGGTGGCTTCGGTTTCACAAACGATGCTGTTTGCGGGAGAAGTGCTTCCAATAAGTTAGCTTGAAAGTGGGTTGACCAATTGTCTTGTATCAAATATATCCGTTGCTTGTTTGCGTAGCGTTGGCAAATCTCGGTGTAAAAAGAATGAAGTGCTTCAGCAGTGCAGCGTGAAACTTGCTGGTAAACAACATCTCCAGTATGTGGGTTCAGAGCCCCGATCCCATAGCACGTTTGGTTGTGTCTGTAGCTCTGACGGGCTAAAGGTGTTTTCGTGCCTGTTTGTGCCCAGTCTTTTGCTATGGTAGGGTTGCGATAAAACGAGAACTCATCTTGGTAAAGCGCAACACAGGTCTGTGGATGTTGACGGGTCTCTTCCAAAACTTGCTGGACCCTGTCTATTTTTTGGGCATAGTCTGTATCCGGACTATGTATGTATAAGCGAGCGCGTTTATAGCTGAGACCGAGTCGACTAAGGATTTTGTGAATACCCGGCACAGACACATCACTGAGCCAAGGGACGATGTTTCCAAGGGATCGGAGTGTCCATCGTGTTTGATGCGGATTATGTTGTTCAGGTCCCTGTGCGATAGTATTATAGACCTCCGCCTCTGCTTCTTCGGGGGATTTAGGGGAATAAGCAGGTTTGCGACCACGACCGGGTGTATAGAATAAACCTTGAATACCGTTTTCATTGTATCGGTGAAGCCACGAATAGACCGTATCAGGATCGCGTTCTTTCAAGAGCATTTTTCGGGCGACTTTGTGAGGGGAAAACCCCTCGCTTATTTTCAAAAGGGCAGCAGCGCGTTCTCGTAGATAAGCCGGTTCGCCTTTATCACGGAGTTCAACGAGTTTTTGTCGTTCAGTTTCACTGAGTTCAAGTTTATGATGTTTTGCCATGAATAAATACCTCCTTGAACAAGAGGATAGCACAAAAATAAAATTTACCGAATTAAAAAATTAATCTTCATTAGGCATTCCCCGGGACTCATAAATCTTATATGATTGTTCCTGTTTCACTTAAATCATAATGTAAGTGTATTAATTGAAAATGGTATAATATTCACCGTTCACCCGCAGGGGGTACAGTCAAAGAAATTTGAAAGTTTGTGATGGAACCTTCATGGATTTTAGTGATTATTTACCCATCTGAATATAAATACCGTTTTGTTCCATCAGGTCATAGAACAGACCACCAGACTCAATAACTGAGAAATCCTTGGAATACGTCATATACTCAGAAATTATAAGAGAAATTACATGTCGTAGTTTGCTTTTTTCTTCGTGGACTTGATTTCTTAGCAGAAAGACATTAGGATTTTCATGATCAAATTCGACAAGCTTGTTATCTATTTTACGTAAGTCAAGACGACGTTTAAGAGTACGAAAGATTTCTTCTCGTAAATAATCGATTTTTTCTGCCTTAGGTGTATCTTTTCCCATCCTTAAACCGAAAACCGGTGTGTCAGGAGGCAGATCTAAACGGATTAACTTAGTGACATCAGTATTTATTTGGCATTGTTTGGTGTGAATTACAGTTTTTAAAATAACCTGCTCCTTGAGTTGTGGTTCCTCTACTGCATTAGGAATATAGTACCGTTCAATTTTCTTAGGGAACCAAATATTTGGTGAATATTCTTGATAATCAATTTCACGTGTTTCAACATAAGTTATTCCCGGTTGGAAGTATTTTAATTCCAAAATACCTTTCGGATTTTCTATAAGAAATGCTCTTTGCATCTTAACCAAACGAAAACCTTTCTCATGAGAAATCCACAGTTTGAGAGATTGATCAGGTGTATTTACACGAATAACGGATGTTTCTTCACCATTCAGATTTTCGCTACCAAGGAGTTGACTCTCATGTGTTTCAAGCAGCTGCCAAAGTGGTTCAGTTAAATAGGTTATTCCACCAGCGCTTGGATAAGTAAGCCAATATCTCGGATCAAGGTTTGAAAACATACCCCACTGATGACGAACAGGATCATGGAGTCGGCGGTCCTGATGTTCCATATAATCTCGAACGGCATATTCCACATGTTTAAGATCATAAATCTTTAATGTTGTCTCTCCTATCAATATGACAGAATAGGTTTTGCCGGTCTTGCTTTCAACAAGCGTATAACTATCTGGTGCGTTCTCTGCAATGATGTGTAGATCGTCAGCAATTTCAATGTCTTGTTGTTTGAACGTCTGTTTAATTGTTTGTAGGAGAGAATGCTCTTTATTCCGTACAATTTCAATGCTTAAGAGTAGTTTCTTGTACTTATATATGTCCCATCTTTGGTTCCCATCATATAACTCTACATTTGGTAAAAGTTGTTCTACGAGTGGAGTATCTTTTACTATAGGGGAAGGAAGCCATTCTCGTTGGATACGGACTTTCTGATCTTCAATCGTCAAGGCATATTCTGTGTTGGCTGCCCCAGTTTCTTTTTGGTGTTCAATAACGAATTTTCCACTTGCTGAGAGTATCGCATCATCATATTCCTTCATCTTGGCGATAATCGTACCTAAGTCAATTGAAGCGGGTTTATAGATTTGCTGGTTAGAGGCATCTTTCCTATCTGACATAGTAGCATTATTGAGAAGTATCCAAGTATCAATAACCTTTGGATTTAACACATCGGTTATTGTCTTTTGCCGGCCATCCGCGTAATCGATTACAGGTGTAGCAGGATGTAGACCTAAACTTAATAACTCAGTGACATCGGTATTTACCCGACACTGCTTCGTGAGAAGGGACATCTTTGTAAATAACATTTTCTCCACCCTGTTGTTCCGATGATGCTTTTTGAGCCGTAGACGACTCAATTCTTTTAGGAAACCAGACACCCGGTATGTATTCATGATAATCAATTTTTCGGGTTCTAATATAAGTTACACCCGCTTTGAAGGAGCTCCATTCTGTCGGATTTTCAACAGTAAATGTTTCTTCTGATTTAACCAATCGAAAGCCTTTGTCATGAGAAATCCCAGAGTTTATAGGACTTATCAGGTCTTTTGATGTCTCCATTGGACACAACAGGTATAGTTAGACGGATAACGGATGTCTTTTCACCGTTCAATATCTCATTACCAATAATTTTGCTATCATGTTTCTCAAGCAAATGCCAAAGCGGCTCGGATAAATAGGAGTTTCCTGAAACGATTGCAAAGGTAAGCCAATACCTCGGGTCATAGTCAGAAAAAAATCATCCACATAGGTCGAGTACTATATTCGAGTTGATAATCGTAAACAAACAGCGTCGTTTCTCCCTCCAACCAAAAATGGTAAGTTTTATCTGTCTTGTTCTCAATAAGTGTGAAACTCTGCGGTTCGTCCCCAGCAACGATGCTAACATCATCAGTGAGTTCAATACCTTGTTGTTTGAATGCTTGTTGAATCATCTCAAGATCAGTTTTCTCCTTGCCATGTGCAATTTCAAAATTAAATATCAGATTTTGGGACTTTGCCCCCTCCCATGTGCGTTCACCATCCCAATACAAGATAGAAGGGAATCCCTCCTGTCCTTCTACTTTGATTTTCTTGCCTTCAAAAGTCAATGTAAATTCTGTTCCTCTAATTCCCTTTTTATTATTCCCTCGATGGCGTTCCCTTACGAAATCACCGGTTACGGAGGTAACAGCATTATCGTTGTGTTTTATCTTTGAAATTATTGTATCTAAGTCAAGTGAAGCGATGCTATCGGTTTGCTGCCCAACTTCAATGTTCTCACCTTTTGCATTTGCATTTTCGAACTGCGTTCGGTCATCTGGATCAGATTCAAGGTTTTGCACAATAGGAGTATCAATCAATTCAACCCTCATATCTGAAGCCGCATTGAAATTATATGGCTTCTGGAAACGTGATAAGAATTGGTTGCTAAATCCAAGCATCAGCATCACTATCGTTACAGCAGTAACACCAACTATCCACGGGATAAACGGTTTACTACCCGATGGTGTCATCTGTTTTGTCCGAGAAATTTCCTTCATAATATTATCAGTCAGGTTAGGTGATATTTGAAAATGTTCAAGTGCTTCTCTTATCATTGTTTCCTCCTTCTTTAATCGGTTTCGTGCTCGGTATAAACGATTCTTAATCGCAGCTACCGATACTCCTAAAAACTCACTTATCTCTTCGTGTGTCATTCCTCCGAGGTAATAAAGTGTCATGACGGTGCGCTCACTCTCCTGCAGTTTCGCAAGCAATTTCTTAACGACTTCACGCTGTGTTTCTTCTGCTGACCGTTCTTTTTCCTCAATGACAAACTCAGAATAGGTCGTTTTCTCTAATTGGGTGCTACTTATGTTTTCCAACGACTCCGTTGATAAACCTCTCTTACGTAGCCACATCTTACAGTAGTTTGAAGCTATCACATAGAGCCAACTCGCAAAACGCTGCGGTTCATTTAGCGTCGAGAGTTCTTGATACGCTTTCAGTAATGTATCTTGTGTAATATCTTCTGCGATATGGAAATCTCCGATCTTTCGCCACGCTAATGCGTGAATGGACTTCTGATATTTTTGCACGAGTGTGGAGAACGCCGTATCATCGCCTTCAAGGACACGTTGGATGAGTTTTGCATCGTTGTTCTTCATCAGCACCTCTGAAAATGGAATGGTCATCAATTGATATCAACATTTAATGATGCTACTTGAGATAAAAAAGGTCTCATAATTCTGCAATATGCTGATTATCAACATTATTATAGATGAGAGTTTGTGAAAAGAGGGTTTAGTTCTATCCTGTTGATAAGGATATAATACCATCTCTATAAATGTTTCTTCCATGAATAGTTGTTGTGCGGACTTGAAATACTGCCCAAACTGAAAGTTACGCTACATCTAAGATGCATTAAACATGAGAAATGGTATAACTGCTAATTGACAGGAGATTATTTTGAGGTAGGTTCATTAAAACTCTGTCCATGTGGAAACTGAAATATAGTCTGGAGATGACAGTAAGCGCGGAGGTTTAACGTGAGGTGTGCGACTTAATTGGACTTTTGAGTGAATCAAGGATAAGGAGGCAAGCACTTGCAATCTGCAGGTAGTTACCTCTTCTATAACCTGTTTTACTGTTGTTTGCTTTTGGATGAATCAGCAAGGACTTCATCCCAATCCCACAAGAGGATTGTACCATCTGCGGCAGTACTAACGAGAGTTTTGCCATCAGGTGAAAAATTCAACGTCTCCACTTTCTGTGTGTGTCCATCAAGGACAGCGATCTGATTGCCAGTTGTAACGTCCCACAATTGAATTGCACCGTGGATATGTCCGTTAACAAGAATCGTTCCATCTGGTGAAAATACCAACGGTTCTGGGTAGCTTTGGAAGATCATTTTACCTCGCTTATGTTCGGTCTTAACTGATAGAAGCTTATTCCCAGTATTCACTTCCCATATATGAATCCGATTATGTGCTCCGGCAGCAAGCAAGGTGCCATCAGGTGCAAAACTAAGTGCTGAAATATTATCCAAGTCCTTTTGTTCTTTCAATTTTGCAAATACTGGTAATGCTTTTCCTGTTTCAACATTCCACCCTTGGATATCACCCTGATCAGTTCCGCTAACAAGGGTTGTGCCGTCTGGGGAAAATGCTAAGACAGTGACGAATGACATATTGTGGATATTGGTTTCCTGATTATCCATGCGGATGTTCAGTTCATTACCGGTTTCCGTATTCCACAAATGAATTTCCCCTAAACTACCAAATGCTACTGTCTTTCCATTAGGAGAAAAAATCATATGTGCGATGCCTCTACTAAAGTTTAAGATTGTTACTTCGCGACCCGTACGAACATCAGTCAAACTAACCAGATGATCCGGTTGCCACGAAGAAAAAGGATGTCCAGAAGCCGATTCGAAGATTGCACTCCCATCTGCTCCTACACTAACAAGTTTCGTACCATCCGGTGTAAACGCTAATGTCGAGACCAAATCTCGATGTCCTACAGTATGAACAGTAGACTTTTGCATTGTTTTCACATCCCAAAGTGTAATGACGCCATTAAATGCTACACTCGCAAGCGTGGAACTGTCTTTAAAGAAGGTTGCTGCTCTTGTCCATTGCGTGTGCCCCGTGATACGATTAGTTAATGGATTTCCAGTTTCGGTATGCCAGAACTTAATCGTGCCGTCTGTGCTGCCGCTGGCAAGCGTTGTGCTATCCGGCGAAAACGCTAATGCTGTAATGCCGTTGATATGTCCAGTAAATGTAGCGAGGATTTTTCCTGTAGTTGTATCCCACAACTGTACAGTTTTATCCGTACTGCCACTGGCAAGCATCTTTCCGTTCGGTGAAAACGATAAGACATTTGTCCAACCTGTATGTTTTTGAAGTATGATACTGTCATCAGGTTTATCAGTATCCCATAAACGTACTGTTGTATCGGTACTTCCACTGGCAAGGCGCGTACCGTCGTATGAAAATGTCAATGCTAAGATTTGGTCTTTGCTGTTTTTCCTAAACGTATTTGAATGTCCGTTGAGATTGAATAATTCCTTATGAGTTGATGTGTCCCGTATTTGGATCTTTCCATTCCTCCTTCCAATTGCGACTTTATCATGTGTGATTGCATAAACACCAGCATCAAGAATATCTGGACCAAAAGCGTTTAATCTCCCAGTTTTGAGATGCTTCATAATTCCTTTTCCTGTTTCAACATCTGATCTGGTAATTGTATCCCCTAAATTGCTAATACTGATAAGTGTTTTCCCATCTGAGGTGAATTTTAGCGTTGAAGCAGAATCATACATATCCGTGAGTAATACTTCACGTTCCGTAGCAATTTCCCACAAATTGATTCTTGTTCCTGATGATCTACCACCCCCATTTGCCAAGAAGCGACTGTCAGGTGAAAAAGCAATAGATTGGCACATTCCTGGAAATAAGGTTTTCTCTTCACCAGTTTCCACATCGTACAACCACACACCGATATTCGTACCCACAGCAAGTAGCGTTCCATCCGGTGAATATTGAATCACCTTAATACCACCCTTTCCTAAGCGCGCTTTTGCCTTTTTGGGTAGTTTCCATTGTGAGTAATGTTTATTTATTTTCTCTGATTGTGCTTCTGCCGCTGATACTGAGATGTTATCAGGCTGCCGATTAGAGGTGTTATTTTCACTTAGGTTAGCATTTTTTAGTTGTGTTGGGTGATCTGATTCGGATTCGAGGTTAAGCACAATTGGAGTGTCAACAAGTTCTACCTGCATTTCAGCCTGCGCATCTAAACTATAAGGTTTTTGGAAACGGACGAAGAAGTGACTATTTATTCCAAGCATGAACACAATAAGGAGAGTACTTGAAGCAGCAAGCACCCACGGGATAAATGGTTTACTACCCGATGGTGTCACCTGTTTCGTTTTTGAAATTTCGCTCATTATATTTTCTGTGAGATTTGGTGTGATATTGAAATGGTCTAAAGCTTTTCTTATCATTGGTTCTTCCTTCTTTAAGCGTTGTCGTGCACGGTAAAGTCGGTTCTTAATGGCACTCACCGATATTCCTAAAAACTCGCTGATTTCCTCATAGCTCATTTCCCCGAGGTAGTAAAGAGTCATGACAGTTCTATCACTTTCCTGTAACTGTCCAAGTATTTTCTTGACGACTTCACGCTGTACTTCAGCAACTGTTTTCTCGTTTTCCGAGCTTATATATTCTGAGTATGTTGCATTTTCTATCTGTACATCACTTGTATTCTCTATTGATTGCATGGATAAACGTCTTTTACGTAGCCATGTGTTACTGTGATTTGTCGCAATTACATATAGCCAACTGGAAAATCGTTGTGGTTTTTTCAGGGATGCCAGTTCTTGATATGCTTTTAGGAATGTTTCCTGAGTGATATCCTCAGCTATGTGAAAATCTTCAATCTTCCGCCAAACAAGTGTGTGAACTGATTTCTGATATTTATTCACTAAGACAGAGAATGCATCATCATCGCCATCAAGGACACGGTTAATGAGTTCAACATCTTCATTTTTCATCAGATACCTCTGTACATGAAATGTGTATGGTTGTGTATTGACATATTCATAATATAGTGACGCATACTGAGATGAAAAAGTCTCACATTTTAGGAGTGTATTTATCAATGAGATTAAGATATTATACCAATTCTATAAATTATTGTCTCATTAGGCGGTTATTATGGTAGTCATTTTTCAGGTCACAAACTGAATGAAGATTAAAATAATAATCCGGTAATGTGTTAGAAATTCGAATCAACGGTATGAATGCTATTTAGCATTCCCCGTGGTTAGGAAACCGAACCTACCAAGTTTGGGAAAATGGGAATTACCGAATTTAAAACTTAATCCTCATAAAGTTTGTGGTACAAAAAAGAGACATTTTCAATTAGAATTGGTATAAAGTAAATTAGGAGATGGGTAGGAATGGACGGTGCTGGTACACCGTCCACTGAATTATGTCTAAATGTTATTCAAGAGTATAGTGTAGCATGCCTTGGGTTTCTGTACCTACGTATAAGGTTTTCCCATCAACAGCCAGAGAAGTTACCTTATCAGGTATCTCTGTGACGATCTGTTTCCAAATACCGTTTTCCAAGCGATAAATACCTGTGTCCTTAATCCCATAAAGGGTGTTTTCATCAACAGATAAGTGTTCCATAATGAGATTTGCGTCATCAGAATTGGAGGCAATTGACCACTGCTTCCCATCACTTGATGCTATTACACCAGCATTTGTTGCTACATACACAGTAGTTCCTACAAACACGATTTCATTGAATGTTTGAACGGAAAAAGGTAGGGCTGGTGTTAGATCTATCCAATTAGTTCCCCTATCAAAGGATACTATGAGATGTCCATTCCGTTTCCCGACGTAGACAGCATTCTCAAAGGCAGCAAGTTTTAGTTTTTTCTTTGCATTACTCTCAGACAATTCAACAGTTTCTTCAACACCGGTATCATACCATTCAGTATCACCCATCTTCCATCTGAAGAGCTTAAAATTATATTCCATGTAGAACGTATCGTCACTGACATCAAAAGCTCCTTCTAATCCACGTTGTATAAGCATTTTTTGTTGTTGTGCATTTCCAATAACCAGCTGTTTGAAGAACTGTGGAGCTCCAAGAAATTGGGTTTGCAAATGATCAACAGAGAGATTACGTTCTAATTCAAGCGCTAACCTACCTGAGTCAAAAATTGGGATCTCTTGTATTGGTAAAAACCTGCTGCCATTAGATGAGAGTTTATAGATCCGTACTTTTTCTCCACTTAACTGATAGTCTACGCTTGCATAAAGTATATCACCAGATTTGATTATCTGATTTATACTTAAGGAATTTTCCCTGAAGGGTTTTGACATCGAAATTTCAACGGGAACATCTTTCCAAGACTTACCTTTATCGGTTGTTTTTATGCCTTCTGCTCCGAATTTACCGTAAAGGAAAGGACGCGTGTTATTATCTTTTTCACCTCCTGCGAACACTATGAGATTATATATTCCATCATTTTTATTATCTGGTGTAATATTCACTATTTCCCATGATTTCCCGTAATCGGTGGATCGGTGTAGACTACCCCCATCGACATAAATAGTATCAGCGTTCACTACTGCAGCAGGACTATAACTATCCATAAAAGGTGTGGTACCTGATAATTGTGGAGGTGACCACGTTATTCCACGAATCAGCAGACCGAACCATGCCTCTTTCCATTAGTAAAATGGTATCACCTGTTGCAATTAGTTTGGCTTCAGGAATAAAGCCATTTACTGCCCATGCATTTATTGGGGTTATATCAATCCATCTATTACCAAGGTTGCTTGACCCAAATAACACCCACCCTCGTTCATGTCCACGTGACACTTTGGCAGGATTAAGTGCAGATCTCTCGAGTGATGCCAAAATATAGATCATGTTTTCAGTTACAGCGACTGAATACACCCATTCTATAGGTTCTGGAAATTCCAGACGTTTCCAGCCTTCTGTATCTAAACGATAAAGTCCGTTATCTGTTCCTGCAAGAAGTGTGTTTTGTACCTTAACTAAGGCATTAATACTTCCATCAAATACCCCACTTATAGGCTTCCAAGTTTCACCGTAATCATTAGAACGGAAAATACCGTTGTCAAAAGCGATATAAAAATTCGTGGTCTGTTAGAATCATTTCAATCGGATTAGAGTGTGTTTCTTTCCAAGAGTAAACTAAATTCCATGTTTTACCATCATCTATTGAAGCAAAAAGTTCACTTGATTGCGTAAAGTACAATGTTTTGTTCCACTCAGCAAGAACTGGATTATTTAATTGGGTATGATTCAGTGTCCAAATTTCAAAGAGATGTTGCCAGATTTTCCCGTCAGCAGGCAATTTGTAGAGATGTCCAGTTGTATAAGAGTAGAGATCCCCATCGGATGTAGCAAGGAGTTCCTGTGTAGAACTTCCGGACATTGGTGCCGACTGAATCCACTGCTGTTTAGGGACAGAAACATCTTCTCCTTCCGCTTGTGCAGAAGCCAATAATACGTCATCCGGATTTTGTCTTGGACTATTGTCTTTACCAACTGCATTTATATTTCCAAACTGTCGACGCACATTCGGTTCTGTCTCAATTAATGGAACAATGGGAGTGTCAAGAAGTTCAACCGACATCTCAGTTTGTGCTTCTATACTATAAGGTTGTTGGTAATATGCTAAGTACTGGTTGCCAATACCGAGCATTAGCACAATCAATACTGCACTTGTAGCACCTATCACCCACGGGATTATAGGTTTGCTGGTAGAAGGGGCAGCAGGTTTGAGACGTGAAACTTCTCGCATTATGTTATCGGTTAGGTTTGGTGATATTTGGAAATGTTCGAGTGCTTCTCTTATCATTGTTTCCTCCTTTTGTAAACGGTTCCGTGCTCGACGAAGACGACTTCTCACCGTATTTGCGGATACCCCTAAAAACGCACCAATTTCTGCACTGGACATATCACTGAAGTAGCGTAATGTTATGACAGTTCGTTCACTCTCTGGCAGTTTAGCAAGCAACTTTCGGACGATTTCACGTTGTGCTTCTATTGCTGTACGTTCGTTTTCTTCAGTGACATACTTTGAGTATTTACTTTTTTCAGGTTCTAAATCCGTAGTATCTTCAATTGGCTGCGTTAACATACGCTTTTTACGCAACCAAGCAGTGCAGCGTCGCGAAGCAATCACATAGAGCCAGCTTGTGAAACAGTGTGGTTTCTTCAAGGTATTCAATTTTTGATACACTTTCAAAAAGATGTCTTGTGTTAATTCTTCGGCGATATGAAAATCTTCAATCTTACGCCATACCAGTGCGTGAACTGTTCTTTGATACTTATTCACAAGTTCAGCGAATGCGGTATCATTACCATCAAGAATACGACGAATTATTTCAACATCATTGTTTTGCATGGATTACCTCAGATTACTCTATAGTGACCGCGAGTCACTGAGTTAAACTGGTGCATAAATTTAATGATGGTACATATTTATACTATTTCTATAAATTATTGTTTCATTAGGCGGTTATTATGGTAGTCATTTTTCAGGTCACAAACTGAAAGTTTGTGGTACAAAAAAAGAAACATTTTCAATTAGAGACGGTATTACATAAGGAGGATTATATTTCAGATTATTGTTATGCGGAGGAATGTAGGCAGAATTAGATTTCTGTTTGGACGGGAATGTATACATCTTATGTTTGCGTCCCACCTTCTTCTGTAGGAGCGACCTCCCTGGTCGCGACCGGGAGGTCGCTCCTACAAGTAAAGTGTCTGATTAAATCTAAAGTTTAGTATATAAGCAATATTTTTCGGTGGGAATATACAGAACATGATTTAATTATCCTGAAAAGTGTCAAAAGTCAAATCGCTAAATGGTTTTCCATCAGTATCCGTAATCCTTAGATAGAATCCCCATTCACGTTTCGCATTACACACCTTGATAAGGATAGTGTTTTTACCTGCTTTGAGTTTGACAGGAAAAATGTTGTTGTCAACAATTGCCCATCCTTCAATTGTGTTAGCATACACTTGTTTGCCATTTAACCATATTTTCGCTTGGTCATCATTTCCGACTCGGAATTGGACTTCTCGTGCATCAGGGGAGGTTACAGTTGCCAATGCGTAGGAAGCAGACCAATTAATATCTTTTCCGAAATCAATAAAACCGTCGAACACAGCATCCGTAAATTTTTCCCAACTTATCTGTCCGTTTACGCCTTCATATTCTGCAGTCATGTCAATATTCGGTGTGTTTTCGGGGATATACTCTGTATTGTATGCAATCCCTTCTGTGTTATCGAACGGTCCGAGAGTTAGCCAGAAATGTTCATGAATAAGTCCAGTTTGTTGGATCAGTGCCATCGCTTTATCCTGCATGTCGTTTTTACTATAATATTCAATCATACCAAGCATACTATTCAGATGAAATGTAGGTTCAGGAGGTGTAGCGATCAACAACTCATCTGCTGTTTTATATTTGAGATCTTTAAACGGAATACCGTCTGCATCTGTAAAGCGGAAGTAGAATTCCCAACTTTGTGTTGATTGGCATACTTTGAGTAAGATTGTGTTTTCTCCCTGCTTTAGTGTACAAGGTATGGTATACCGATCAAGTTGCGTACCACTGGCTCTGTCATGTTTAAAAATCTGTTTCCCGTTTAACCAAATGGTTCCCATATCGTCACTGTCAAACCGAATATTAACATCCCGTTCATCAGGGGAGATAACAGTAGCCCAAAAATATGCAGCGCTTGAATCATTGTTACCGTGAATATAATAACTTCCATCTAACAACTGATATGTTTGATTTTTCCCAACTTATAAGTTCATTCTTACCATAGTATTTTGCTGTTGTGTCAATCTGTGTCACCTCTTCAGGGATATATGCGTTTGAATGACCGAATCCAAATATACTTTCAAATGGTCCCAAAATTAACCATCGATTTTCAGGGATGAACCCACCTTTTAAAGTATAGTATTCTGATTTTTCATTGCATCCCTTGCTTGCCATAGAATTGTGCGATCATACGGTGTGCATTTGCCCGATTACTAATTTCTACCTGAGGGATAGAATCGAGTAAGACATCAAGCATGTATATGAACTGTTCATCCTCTTTGTATTTCTTTCCTTCCTCAATAATTTTTTTCCAAACTCTTTCCGATGCATATACAGAGGATTTACTGCCTATCGCATAACTGTAATACTTGAGTGCTTCACCAAATGACCCGTTTGCCATACACGCTTGTCCGATTGTATCTGAATAGATATAATCTGAACCGGTGTTTTTATGGAATGCACGTTTAGCAAATTTTAAGGCAGTTTCTGGAAAGAGTTCTTTATCAAGGAGTTCTTCAGCAAAATCGTGTAATACCCTTGCTTCCTGTTCGTTGTTAAGTTCTCTCTCCCGTATTTTCAACCATTCAGCATAATGCTGTTCTGCCTTTTCGGTTTCATCTGCTTTTTTATACAGGTCACCTAAGAGAATATGAAGTGTAGCACTATTTTCCATTTTCGGTTTTATTTCTTCAAGCAAAGCGAGTCGTTTATTTTCTTGGCTCTCGTCAGAATAAAGGTTAGAAATAGCCATGATTGCTGAATCGTACTCATACTGTTTTAGAGGTGTGTCCAATGTGCGTCGATATACGGCTTTCAGCCTTCTGAAGTGTGTCCACTTCTTGCAAAGGATTGTGCTAACAAGTCATAGTGTTCATACAAAGTAGGCTCAAGTGTGATCGCCTTTTCATAAGCCTCAATAGATTTTGCCATCTGTTCCCTTCTGTAATGACTTTATAATTGGTCGTGTATACTGTTCAAGTTTTACATTTCCAACGGTATTACCAACATTTCTATTAGGTGAAACATCTGCTATTTTTTCTTCGATTATTTCATTAAATTTCCAATATCCGACTAAGCCGTCCTCATCTCCCTTGAGTTGAGTGTTCATATCAGATTGAATTTCGGATTCAGTACGTGCAATGTTCCAAACCCGTACATCATCAATTTGTCCAATAAAAGATGCGTGCCAAGGATGGTCTGCCTCATGTGTCCATCCGATACGAAGGGGTAGACGGCTTTTATGAATACTGGCCTTTCCTTTGAAATGACTACGACTTACTTCAACACCGTTAATAAATAGCTTTTGAAGGTCGTTTTTTGTATCAATGACACCTGCAATATGTGTCCATGTGTTGAGTTTGACGGATCCGGCAGGGGAATAGATAGAAACATCAGGTGTCATTGCTGGAGAGGCAGAAAATTGAATGGCACCAGTGTCCATAAGATTAAGGAGATAACTGCGTTTTTCAAAGTTGTCATCCCATTCATCACCTTTAAAAATTATTGGGGTATATCTATTCGGAAAAACGGTAGGTTTTACCCATGTTGACACAGTTAACTGTTGGGTAGTATTGTCTATAGTTTCACTGTCTTTGATTTCAACATAACTCAGATTTCCCCCGAGAGAAAGTGCCGTATCTTCAATTACTTCGTCTGTGTTATTTTTCTCTATCGCAACGTGTTGATACAGGTCCCCTAAATGCTTGTACCACTGAGATTCGTCAGGTTGGAGCATAGTGAGTTTTTCATATTGTTCAACTGCTTCATTATATTTATTAGATAATTGGTAGCTTTCAGCGAGTTTTAGGATTAGATCGGGATCGTTAGGATTTTGCTGAAGCTGTCTAAGTTGCTCTGGTATCAATTTTTCATATACATTTGCAACTTTAGCGATTTCTCTCATTCCTCTTGCTGCTCTTTGTCGCGTATAGCTGTTTGTTGTAGCATTCGCCATTTCATGATATTGCTAAAAAAGCATCCTCATAACGTTTGACATCAAGATAAATCTTGGCAAGTATTTCGTACATATACCTGAGAGTCCATTCGTTTTCCGATTCCTTTAATATGTTAATAGCCTCATTAGAGAGTTTTATTGCGTGGTCATACAAATTTCTGTCCCGACATATTGTGGCAAGAGAACCGATGTATAACCAATCATTCCTATATTGACTGGTTGCAAGAGCGTTATCCGCTTCTGCCAATACCTTTTTCACCATATCAGGTTCGTCACTACTCTGGAATGCAGCGGCTGCGAGGTAAAAACTTCGTATATTGTAAGGTTCGGCTTTACTGAGTTTAAGGTAAGTATTAGCTGCTTGAGGATAATGGTAGGAGTTCCAATAAATATCAGCCAACATTTCTAAGTTAGTTGGATTGTCTGCTTCCTCTTCAATTCTCTCTATGAAGAGGTTTCTCAAACTCTCAAATTCCCCTTGATCTTTATAGGCATTTATGAGTATTTCGCGTGCGTAATCATGATGAAATTCCACTGTAACGTAGTTTGAACTATAATATCTTTCCGCGATTTCTGTTCTGGGATGTTTTGATGATTCAGCATCAAAGAAATCCAATGCTAAGTCGGTTCTACCTTGTTTAATATATACCTTGATCAGTTCTTCGGTAACCCTATTTATATCATAAGAATCGGTGGTCATTTCAAGAGCTTTTTTGAAAGCATTTACAGATTTTTCCAATTCCCCTGTTGTTAAAAGAAGTCGTGCATATTCTCTCTGTAAATCGAATGTAATGTCATTATTTTCAACCTTTTGTGCCGCCTGTGCTATATTTCCTTGATGCCGATATAGGTTAATCAATTGCTGTTGAATTCTACTCTGTTCCCACTCTGATGATGCGTATAGCATAGCGGTCTTCAGTGCTTTTTCAGAAGCTTTGAAGTCCTCTTTTAGAAAATATAATCTCGCAAGAATGAAACATGTTGTTACACTACCGTCTGAGAATTCAATTGCTTTTTCATAGTTGGTTATAGCTGCATCTATATTATCTTCATCAGCATAGAGTCCTGCGAGTTGCGTATAATAGAAACCGACTTCTGGTTGTGTTTTACTATATGCTTGTGCGAGTTCAAACGCTTCACTACTTTTACCAGCATCCTGTAAACTATTAAATAGTTGTTCTTGATATTCTCTGTTTCGTGGTTCACTTTCAAGCAATTCATTCCAAATTCCGATAGCTTTTTCGTACTGATATGTCACCTTATAGAGTCTTGCAAGTTCTAATCGAATATCTTGGTTTTCTGGGTCTGAAATGACTATTCTCTCGTAGATTTCTATTGCTTCCTTAATCTGATTAAGCTCCACGTATTCTTGTGCTTTCTTAACAAATTCCTGAATAATTGCTTGTTCTTCATCAATTATCGTCTCATCGGCTTGTCCCGCTTCAAGGACACCTATGAAAACACCTAACATGAAAAAGATCGTTACGGTTGAGAAGATATATAATTTATGATTTACCATAAAGAGATACCTCAAATGTTTATTAGAATGCTATTGTGCAAAACGTTAGTGTGTTGAATTGAACGGAGTGATACTTTACTTATATAAGGATACACCTTTACGGCTATTAAATCAATAGGGTATGTAAATAATTTGTCTCTATATGTGTCAATTTTGTAGCACAAACTGTATGAGGATTAAGTTTTAAATTCGGTAATTCCTATTTTCCAAACTCGGTAGGTTCGGTTTCCTAACCACGGGGAATGCTAAATAGCATTCATACCGTTGATTCGAATTTCTAACACATTACCGAATTATTATTTTAATCTTCATTTAGTTTGTGCTATACCGCAAGACACAATCTGGATGAAGATTGCGATACAAATATCGGGCGGGGAGACCCCGCCCCTACGAAGAGGAAGAGAAGAGTCGGGAATCGGAGTTCCCTCCTACAGAAGAGACTAATGAGTAAAATAATACCTATGGTGACAAAAAGTTTACACACCCCCAGCTATAGATCAGTTTGACATTCTGTACCAATTATGTTAATTTATAAAATAACATCCGTATTTGGAGGAAAATACTGAAAGAAGAAGATAAGCAGGATAAACTATTACAAGAAATACGCAGTCTTTTTGATATCTCTCCAGCACATTATCCAGATAGGAGTGCTCGGTGGTTATTTACTGAAAAAGAGAATGTGCGTGGATTAGTGGAGATTGTCGCAAGTGAATTAGTGGAATATCTTGATTTTAGTAGACTCACTGAACTGAATAGGAGTTATATTTCTGACTCACTAAAAGAATTAGAATCTGATATGATTTTCAGTGTTCCTTTCGAAAGTGAAAAAACCACTGAAGAATTGTTGATCTATATTCTAATAGAACATCAATCCACGGTTGATCGGATGATGGCATTCCGTGTATTGTTTTATATGTGTCAAATTTGGGATGGTCAAAGACGGGAATTAGAGGCATCAGACATACCAAGAAGTGAATGGCGATTGCGTCCAATCCTTCCAATCGTTTATTATACGGGTTCTCAAAAATGGAAGACGCCTATATCTCTTACAACAGCGATGGAAGTGCCATCCTTGTTTACGCCATTTGTACCGAAGTTTGATACATTATTCCTCGGTGTGAAGGATGTGGATGTTAGGGATCTAACGAAAACAGGTAATCCGTTAGGATGGTTGTTGCAGGTTATTCAACAAGAGGATGCTGACACATCAACTATTCGGAATGCATTAAATAAGGCATTAGCATATATTCAAAGTTTAGATTCAGTATCTGTATCGCAGTATCAGAATGTACTATTGTATCTATATCAGTTAATATTTTTTCGTCGTCCATCGGAAGATCGGACAGATTTATTAGAAGTTATGCAGACGCATATACAAGACAAAGAGGTACAAGATATGGTTATGACAAGTGCCGAATTACTTATAGAAAAAGGCGTGATGCAGGGCATAATTCAGGAGAAGCAGAACTCTGTAATCAGACTGAGCCAACATAAGTTTAATGAAGTTCCCGACAGTTTTGCTAATAAAGTAAGACAGATCAATGATCTTGTTCAACTTGACTCGCTTTTTGAGGAAGTGCTTAAATCCTCAAGGTTAGATGATGTTACCTTCTGAAGAGCTTATAGTTAGATTCAATCAGGACTTATGCAGTTCCTCTTCACGTTACATAAAATAGTGTTTGTATGTAAATACTTGAAGGTATTAAATGCTATTCAAAAGTATAGTGAAGCATGCCTTGGTTGCGTGTGCCTACGTATAAGGTATTTCCATCAACAGCCATAGAAGTTATACTGTCTGGTATTTCAGATACAATCTGATTCCAACTGCCATTTTCTAAGCGATAGATACCGGACTTCTCTGTAGTACCATACAATGCATTTCCATCATTTGCTAAGTGTTCCATTATGAGATTATCTCCTACTGCATCGGTGATGGTATTCCAACTTCTTCCATCATCAGATGTAATCATGCCAGCGTCCGTTGCTACATATACAGTAGTTCCAGCAACCAAAATCTGTTTATAGTCATTAACAGCAAATGGTAGTGCCGGTGTGAAATCAATCCAATTAGTTGCCCTATCAAACGATACAACGAAATGTCCATCCCGTTTTCCTACGTAGACAGTGTTTCCTGAAACCGCAAGTTTGAGATCTTTCTTTATTGTGTCCTCACTCAATTCAATTGTTTCTTCCTGTTCCGTGTCATACAATTCTGTATCCCCCATCTTCCACCGGAAGAGCTTAAAGTTGAATTCAATGTAGTATGTGTCTTTATCAACAGCAAACGGTCCGCGTAACCCTTGCTTTATAAGGTTTTTTCGAGGCTTACTACCCTTTTCGTAATTCGGTTGTGTCAACTGTTTAAAAAACTGAGTTCCGCCATGAACTTCTTCTTCAGAAAACTTATCATCTAACCCTTCCGAACTGAAAGTCGGCATCCCTTGAATCCGTTCAATCGTTTTACTATCATTGGATACACGATGTATATACACTTTATTAACATCGCCAATACCATCCTTTCCCTTGGCATAAAGAACTTCCCCTGATTTTAAAATGTGGGTAAAATCCGGAGTTACCCTTCTGATAGGATCTGTCATTGGTTTCGCAATTTGGACGCGTTTCCAAGAATTCCCGCTATCATCTGTTTTTTGTATGTCATTTGACGAATTTGTTTCTCCCTCTACTATTGCATAGAGCGACGAAGGGTTAGTTTGACCTTTATCAGCCTTTTTTAATGCAATAAGATCATATATACTTCCTCCATTTTGCCTTATGTTCGCCTTGTGCCACGATTCACCGAGATCAGTGGAAGAATATAGACCGTCCCCGCTGCCAACATAAATAGTCTGGTCATTCATGACTGCAACTGGGGAAAGATTACCCATTTGTGGTGATGTGTCTTGTGTTTGAGGACTCAGCCATGTGTCCCCACTATCCAACGAACGTACCATTCCATGCTCCATTGCCAAAAGTGTTTCACCTACAGCAATTAATACTAAATTTGGACGATCACCATCTAATTGCCAAGCATGTGTAGGTGTAATATCTACCCATGAATCTCCGAGGTCAGTTGATCGGAATATTCCCCAAGTACGTTTGAACTCTTGATCGGCTTTCCACCAATTCAACTCCGCCATAACATAGAGTTTCCCCGCATCTGCTGCAGTTGAAACAACACTGAAAACTTTGCTTGGGAATTCCAAGCGTTCCCATTCATTACCATTGTAACGGTAGCAACCATCGTTAGCTCCAACAAAGACCGTGTTCTGGATATTAATAAATGAGTTAATAAAATGTACAGATCTTCCCTTCAATCCAACGCTAATATTTTTCCATGTTTTGCCGTTGTCATCAGACTGGAAAACACCATTCCTAAAAGCAAGGTAAAAAGCTTGCTCTGTTATAATGAATTTAATTGGAAACTCGTAGTCGTTAAGTGGGAACACGTTTTCTCCGTTTTTCCAAGAATAGAGTAAATCCCAAGTTTCACCGTTATTCGTAGAAGAATAAAAATTATTGGATATACTGAAATACAAAGTATTGTTCCACTTCACTATTGATGGATCGCCTCCCCAATTAGTTCTTAGTTTGTTTATGCTGGAGAGATGTTGCCATGTATTTGTATCTTTAGATTGTCTATAGACAGAAAGAAAATTTAAGAAAGCATAGAGATCCCCATCAGGTGTAGTGCTCAGGTTCATGGCTGGAGCGCCTTTCACCCGTTTTGCATGAATCCATTGTTGTTTTTGGTTAGACATATTTTCTCCTTGTACTTGTGTGGAAGCAAATAATACCTCATCAGGGTTTTGTTTCGGTCTATTACTCTTACCAACAGCATTCGTATTTCCAATCTGGCGTCGTACATCCGGTTCCATCTCAAGTATTGGCACAATAGGTGCCTCAACGAGTTCAACTGACATCTCGGATTGTGCTTCCAAATTATAGGGTTGCTGGAAACGTGCTAAGTGTTGACTTCCTATCCCCAACATCAATGCAATCAAAACAGCGGTAGACGCAGCAACTGCCCACGGGATAAGCGGTTTACTCCCGGTAGGTGTAGGTTTAAGACGATGTACCTCTTGCATAATGTTATCTGTCAGGTTTGGTGATATTTGGAAATGTTCGAGTGCTTCTCTAATCATTGTTTCCTCCTTTTGGAGTCGGTTTCGCGCACGTTGCAATCGACTCTTGATTGTCCCCGCGGACACCCCAATAAACTTGCTTATCTCCTCAACAGTCATTTCACCGAGATAGTGGAGCGTCATCACAGTCCGTTCACTCTCTTTCAGCTTTGCGAGGAGTTTTTTGACGGCTTCGCGGTGCGCATCAATAGCAGAATTTCTCCTGTCTTCTATGACATGGTGTGAATAAGCATCTTTGTGTATCATTGTGGTATCTACATCCTCCAACGGATCGGTACGTATCCGTTTTTTGCGGAGCCAAGCGTAGCAACGGCGTGTCGCAATCACATAAAGCCAACCAGAAAACTGGTTTGGGTCTTTCAGGGTGTGCAATCTTTGATATACTTTCAGGAAGGTGTCCTGTGTAATTTCTTCAGCGATCTGAAAATCCCCGATTTTACGCCAAGCCAATGTATGAACAGGCTTTTGATGCCTTTTCACAAGTTCTGCGAAAGCGGTTTCATCACCAGCAAGGGTGTATTGGATCAGTTCAACATCGGTGTGTTTCATCGGATACCTCCAGAGAGAATAGGTTCAAAAATGATATTGAACCCTTATGACGCGACTTAGGAGGAAAACGGTTGCATAATTCTGCAAAGTATAACCAATTGTGTTTGAAAAAATGTGTATATTCGGTTAAAATACGTTAATAGTAAACTTTAGATTTATAGTGAAATCCAAAAATATGTTTACACTCCCTGGTAGGTGCGGTTTCTAACCGCACGATTGGACATAGGTTCGGTTAGGAAACCGAACCTACCATTGTGTTCAAGTAATTATGAATTTTACTATAATTACACACTTTGCTTGTAGGAGCGACCTCCCGGTCGCGACCAGGAGGTCGCTCCTACAGAAAAGGTGTGGGACGCGAACGTAAGTTGAGCCAACAGAAAATGTTGTATTAATTTTATTGTACACTATATTCCAAAACCAATATACAGTGGAGATAAGCATGGATACCTTAAACGATTTCAGTATCAAACAGAAAAAGTATATACCTGTTTTTCCAAAAGCCAGTGGAAAACCGACTGTTTATATCGAAGGCTATCCTTTTGAGGACGATGAACCCATGGCAGCAACCGGATTCCACGGAGAGCAGATTGCTACTTTATATCACCAATTTTTAGGATATTTTGAAATTGACCCTCATATTCACATTGGGATTGACAACTTCGTATACTATCACGAAGGGGACATTACGAAGTTTGTCGCACCAGATATTTATGTTGTTTTTGGTGTAGATAAATATCCTCTACGGCGTAGTTTTTATACATGGGCAGAAGGGGCATCACCAGTGGCTGTTTTTGAATTTCTATCTGATGCAACTGCTCATCATGATAGGAATCAAAAAGTAGACGTATATCTAAGAGATATAGGCGTTCAAGAATACTTCATTCACCAACCTGAAATGGATAAACCGTCAGAATTTTGTGGATGGCAGCGTAGTCCTTCAGGGGACATTATAGAGATGGAATCGGATGTGGAGGGTGGCATATTTAGTGAGGCATTGAATCTTTGGTTCCGATGGAAGGAACATCAAGATACGGGTGTTAGACTTTTACGTCCGTCTCTACCTGATGGAACACCGATTACTACATTTTTGGAAGAAAAACATCTTCGCATTGAAGCAGAAAACCTACTAAACCAAGCGGAAGAGAAGGCATCAGAAGAAGCCTTACGTTTACAAGCATTGGAAGTTGAAAACGAACAACTTCGTGCGCAGCTTGCTAAAGCAAGAAATGAAACCTCATAACCCTATCAATTTTATGTGATACACCTTTCGCCCCGCGAATCAACGGTATGAATGCCTTATGGCATTCCCCGGGGCTTGGTATATTGGTGATAACCACTTCTATAGACATTCCGTCCCTACGGGACTCATTTAGTTAATTGATCCTTTTTCTATAGACATTCCGTCCCTACGGGACTCAAAACCAAAAAGTCATAGTTTAAAATTGACACCTATGAATCAACGGTATGAATGCCTTATGGCATTCCCCGTGGTTACAAACCGCATTCACCATATTAACCAATAACTAACAACTACATAGATCCTTTCAATAGATAAAGACGAAAACCCTCATCACCAATTGTTGACCCAGTAAATTCCTTCAAAAATGTAAGCGAATTCTCTTCAATCAATTCCGCAGGCAAATTGCGATTCAAAATAAGCAACACATCCTCGGAATTCTCGGCACTAATCTCCTTTGCAGCCTCAATAACTTCCGTATCAGAAACACCGTGTGTTCGTGCCTTATCCCATCTTACAAATGAACCGTATCGACTCCCTTGGGGATAATAAATCCGATCTTTCCCTAAATAACCCACAACCGTACTGATCGCAAAATCGGTAATACCAACCATAGGTAAATCCTGCATATTCTCGGCTTTGATATATTCTGCCGTTCTTTTCCCATTAGAAAAGATATATTGTGTATCCATCGAAAGCGAATTCATACCACCCATAAAATGGAAAATTAGGAACACCATAAATATAGCAGAAAAACATCGTTGTGCATAGACACTGATAATATCTACTGGAAACTTGAATTCCGGGGCATCATAATAGATCCAACTTGCCATAACAAACGTAATGAATAAAAAACCGTGATGACGCATACTGCCCCCATACTTCACATAGAAGAAGGATAGGAGACCAATCGTAGCAATCAGATAGATAAATAAGGAGGTAGGACGTTTTAAGAAACGCAGAACACACCAGAAGATAATCAGATAACAGAGCAGTAATCGATATTTCTGGAACAACCCGTAGCTATGGAGTTGCATGTTTCCCCAATGTCCCATCGTTGCTTTGGTAAACGGAAGTAATGCGTTGGTTATGATTTTCACGATATTGTTCATACGTTCTACCGTAAAATTAAAATTCCATCCCACAGCGAAACCCGTATCCGCAGGTGGATTAAGTTGTAAAACAGCAGTAACAATACCGAGACCAATCAACGAAAAACCTATCCAGACATGGTGTTTATTCTCCCACGGTACATCTTCCTTACAGCAATAAAATAGCAGATATTCACACAACAACGCACATCCGATTGCTATAACCACAATCAGGGCATGTACACTGGTGTGGCATGTTAAAAAGAGGACAATACCCACCCAAATAAAACGCCTGTACCGTTCATTGTAAAGCACACAAAAGATAGTAATCAGCATTACACCGATCGCATAATTCCTAACCACAATACCGTATTCGTATAATGCAAAATACCCAAAACTAAAAAGGAATTTATGTAGTCGATTGAAGGGGGCGTAACGATTGAAGAGAAATACGGTGGTAGCCGCGATGAGCAGATGAAACACCTGCATCATAATAGGGGACACCGATATACGGCTCAACGGCATTAAACAGAGATGCCAAAAAGCAGGATGTCCCTCATATTTCATGTTGGCAAGGAGGTTAAAGAATGAAGTGCTGTCTCTCGCAAGAAGCCATGCTTGGATTTCATCACGCCACATTTCGTGATTCATCGCACCATAACCACACACAATCACGAAAATAGCGGTTATCCAAGATGCGTAATATAGATTTTCTCTTGCCGTGGGATTTGGCGGATCAGATGGGGGCAACGTTGAAAGAACAAGGTCTGTGAAGGGTGATAACTTCTCAAGAATCTTCATCGCTAATTCATTGTGCTCCTAAACTTGATATAGGCAACCAAATACCACCCGTTTTACGCGTAATAAATCCATGAAACGGTTCCTCAAGACCTATAACATCAACCTTAATGTTACTGCTCCTCATCTTCGTTAACACATCCCTTGCAGTGTAGTTACCAGTCACATATTCATCCGTGACCAAGATGAAATGCACCTCACTGTTCTGTCGAAATTCTACCTCATCAGCAGCCCGAATAAGTGCATCTAAAGCCTTTTCTCCACCTCTACACTTGACCTTCGAAAGTGCTTTTTTTATCTCACTAACCGATTTTGTCTGTGGTGTCACCTCGAAATCCCAACCGAGCATACTATAGGTTGTGCTATCCCGGAAGATGACAATCCCCATAGTAAAATCTATCCCCGCATTTTGAAAAATCTGTGTCATTCTATTCAGATGATTCCGTACTGCATTGATATTATCCTTCATACTCCCGCTTCCATCAATAATGAAAACAATATCCACTAAGTCAGAATTTAGATGAGAGACAATGTGATTCCCAATACGTTCCAGTAATACAATTGGTAGCGGAAGATCACTTACTTTTGGAAAGATATGATTAACGGACGGTTTGTAAGATGAGGATTTTGTGCCACGGGTTATCCCTCGTAAATTGGATACTGCCGTTCCGGTACCACTCACAGGATTTCCACCCACCGTGGGAACAGGAGAACTACCGTTGTGGAGGGTTTCTCCTAATGTGCGTGGAGCGGGTAAAGTATAATCCCGAACAGGTGCTACAGGATTATTATGGGTAATCGGTGCAGTCGGTTGTACAGATGCCACTGGAGATGTAGCCACGGACGCAATCTGTTTCTGTGGGATTGGTGTATTATATTCTTGGGGAACAAAACGTTCACGTTTTAGAGTACGCAGGGAACGTTGGGAAGGGACATGCAGAATATCAAAATGTGTTACATCAGAAATCTGGGTAGGTTTGGTTTGATAGAGTAGACTCAGGATAGCCACCAAAACGATATGAAGACCTATTGAAAGAATTAGTGCATAAGGAATAGATTTCGTAGCATTAGGTTTCATATCACGCTCCCAAAATCAAGCGTGCATGTCAAGATATCTGTATCCTAATTATCACATTAACGTCCGCTTTATTCAAGGGTAATCTTAATTTGATATAAAATTGTTATTGTCAAAAGATATAGCGTGAATGGGAAGAAGTCTGTTAAAAACTTGCTGATTTTGAGAGAAATTTTGATAGTACGTTTCACGGAAACCTTCACGGAGATAATTTATGAACTCAGTCGTGGTAAGGGTTTACAGATTTGACCCTATCAATTCTCCGTGAAAATAACAATTGTTAATATGTGCGTTGCATGTCTATGGTTTTCTGATTTCCATTCTGTCAGAACTGCTTCTTGTATGGGATGGGATTCCGATCCCCAATTCTTTTGTGTTTGTCAGAATCGCGGATTACGCGGATTACACGGATTACGCGGATAAGAGTGATTTTTCTTAGTCATTGTTTTTTGTTAGAATCGCGGATTACGCGGATTACACGGATTACACGGCTAAGATTGATTTTTCTAAATCATTGTATTTTGTTAGAATCGCGGATTACGCGGATTACACGGCTAAGTTTGATAGTACGTTTCACGGAAACCTTCACGGAGGTAATTTATGAACGCAGTCGTGGTAAGGGTTTACAGATTTGACCCTATTAATTCTCCGTGAAAATAACAATTGTTAATATATGCGTTGCATGTCTATGGTTTTCTGATTTCCATTCTGTCAGAACTACTTCTTTTGTGTTTGTCAGAATCGCGGATTACACGGATTACACGGATTACGCGGATAAGAGTAATTTTTCTAAATCATTGTTTTTTTTAGAATCGCGGATTACGCGGATTACACGGATTACACGGATAAGATTGATTTTTCTAAATCATTATCTTCTATCAATATCCAAGTCCTTGTGAATGACTTATGAAGTTTAATAAAATATTTTGGTAATTCTAACGTCAGTTTGATAATAAAAAATGTCAGTTCGATAAACAGAATTTTGTCCTGAAGATAGTCTTTGTAGCACAAACTTTCCAGTTTGTGCACTCTGGTGTTAACTAAAAGATCAGGTTACAGTGTGTCTTATCAAACTCACGTTAATTCTAATTTTCCCAAACCCGGTAGGGGGAATGCCATTTAGGCATTCCCCGGGACTCAAGAATGTGAAGTAAAAGTGTATATTCTCTATTCACATTAGTTATATTGTGTGTATTATATCGTTGTAAAAAGTTACACTTTTTGTCACATGGTGTGACATTGGTAAATGTCCTATCCCGTCAGTCCTACACTGGGTTTACAGCCACTTTTTTTAAGTTACAAGAATTTACAAAAAATATAAATCTTGTGTCTTTTACTTTTTTTCTCATCCATTGATTTGGAATCGTTTGCATGTGAAATATCTTAACCATCCATTCTGACAAGATGTTTGAATATATCTCATAAATAATATAATTGGAGATTCTTTGATCTTGCCATTTGCTATATTTTGAACTAACGGACAGGGAGACACCGATTCTATGAAGATAATTATTTCTGTATGGACGATTTGTATTTATGGGAACACTGTTGGGTATGATCCGCATTTTGCCTGTATTGTCCAAAGTCGGTCTGTTTTCAAGTTTTTTGAGTTCTTTTAGTTTTTCAAGTTTTTTTTAGTTGATTTTTAAGAATTGGTCTTTGCAATACCCTATAAACCCTGTTGAGGACAAGGTTTATGAAGGTTTGAATTATACAGGTGAAAATTTCAAAATTAGAAAAACTAAAATAATTACACCTGTTTTGTACCAAAGATATGCCGTTCCTATGAGATTGCATTTTATTTGTATATCTGTTTAACTTATACATGATGAACCCTTAAATGATGGATTAGTATTGGTATACATATAATGAACAATATAGTATTATATAATATTATTTCTATTTTGACAAATTATTTTATGCGACTGTGATGTTGTATGTTAGTTGTTGGTGGTTTATATTTTCTTCACTTTATTTTTCAATTATTTTAAAGATGGGACAATTTGGCGTTGAAAACGGATGATTTTGCTGTTCCAATCCTGTAGAAATCCTATTGAAATTACACCCAAATTTATGGTAAGATATATGGTATGGATTCCCGATTACTTGCTGAAAACACAACCACACCTTACTTTAAAAATCCCTCCTTCTCAGGACATCAAACTTTTCCGTTTAGGTACACGTGGCTTAAAAAAGGTTTTGATGCTGTTAAGAAAAATGCAAACGTTTTTTCTGATGAGGACGCTCTTGTTACATTAGGCGTAGGAAAAAATATGGTAAGTTCTATTCAGCATTGGTGTTTAACAACAAAAATAATTGAAAAAATACAAAACAGTTCAGATAAACGGAATGCGTTTAAAGGTACAGACTTTGGAAAAGCGATCTTCGACGATGAAAAAGGTCTTGACCCCTACTTGGAAAATCCTGCAACTTTGTGGTGGCTCCATTGGAATATTGCAAGAAACCAAGTTAGTGCAGCTACATGGTCTTGGGCATTTAGTTTCTTCAATTACCCAGAATTTACACGTGAATCTCTTATTAAAGACCTGATGGACTGGTTAAAACAGCAAGAAAATATAAGAAAACTACCTTCTGAAAAAACAATTAAACAAGATATCGGTTGTTTCATTCGGACATATTGTAATTCTCGGTCAGCAGTAGATTCAATTATTGAGGATACATTTGATTGTCCACTTGTTGAATTAGACTTAATTAGCGAAGTGCCAAACGAAAACAGATACCAATTCAATTTAGGTACTAAACCATCTTTAAGTGATTCAATAATTACTTTTTTTATCTCTGACTTTTGGGATCATCAACCTTCAGATACGAGCACACTTTCTTTTTCAAAAATTATGTATTCAAAATTCAGTCCTGGGCAAGTTCTTAAAATAGATGAAAATACAATGGTAATGCATCTTGAAAATCTTGAGTTGATGACTAACAGGGCGTTTACGTACGATGATACCGCTGGATTAAAAGAGATTTCACGGCACGAAAAAATAGATTCATTTGATTTATTTAAGAGAATTTATGAATAATCCATTATCAGATCTTTTTCACGTTAGAGGGCGTTTTCATCGTTCTGTTCATTTAGAGCGAGACTTTTATACCGATGAAAATGTATTGGAAGGATATGTGGTAACTGCGACAGCACGCGAGGTATTAGGACGTATCGTTTCAGCATTAGAGAATAATGAATCATCAAAAGCGTGGTCCCTTACTGGACCTTATGGATCAGGAAAATCTGCATTCGCTCTTTTTGCAGCAAATCTACTCGGAGATTTAGATTCTACGAGAACAGAACAAGCATTAAGTTTACTTAAACAAGGAGATAGAATATTATATAATCGATTAACTAACCTAAACGGTAAAGAACAAACATCTTCGTTGGGTTTCTGTCCTGTTCTTATTTCAGGGGAACGTGCTCCAATTTCCCTTGCTATTCTTCAAGGTTTGCAGCAAGGTCTTATCTCTTTCAATGGAATATCAAAGACCTGTTCGTCAATTCGACAAATCAATAGCTTGTTAAAAACAGCAGAAAATGGAAAACTTCCACAAGTATCTGAAATTATTAAACTCTTTGAATCAGCAACACAACAAGTGAAAAGGCATAAAGGGGCTGGAATATTACTTGTAATTGATGAACTTGGGAAATTTCTCGAATATGCTTCTCAAGATCCTACTAAAGGTGATGTGTTTATTTTACAGGCTTTAGCTGAAATTGCTGATCGAAGCACGGAAACACCTTTATTTTTATTAACTATTCTTCACCAAGCATTTGATATGTATGCCAAACATGCCGCTATATCACAGCGTGAGGAATGGGCAAAAGTACAAGGACGTTTTGAAGATGTGCCTTTCACCGAACCTGTAGAACAAGTCTTACGCTTAGTTGGAACTGCGTTAGATAATCGTACAAATACTTCATGGAACGTCAACTTTAATCCTGTAATTGAATTAGGGTTGAAAACCCCGCAATTAGACGAGACCGAATTAATTCTCTTGTTAGAGCATTGTCTGCCTCTTCACCCAATAGTAGCACTCCTCATCGGACCGTTATTCCGGCAATTTGGACAGAATGAACGTTCTCTTTTTGCTTTCCTTAGTTCAAGTGAACCCAACGGATTACAAGATTTCCTTACAAAACAGCATTGTGAGGAAGACATCCTGCCTTTGTTCTCAATATCAGACCTTTACGATTACCTTTACATTACACAAGGGAATAAACTCTACACTTCAAGCAATAGTAAGAATTGGGTAGAAATTGAATCAGCTATAAATAGATTGCCAGAACCCTCCAAAGTAACGGTGAAGTTGATAAAAGTTATTGGACTACTCAATATTACAGGTGAAGTTATTACAAATCTGAAAGCTTCCAAAAAACTTCTCTACTATATTCTTGATGATAATACAAAATCTTTTCCTAAGGAATTCGACTTAGCACTCAATGAATTAATAAAGAATTCAATAATTACCTACCGGAGTTATAACGATACTTTTATAATATGGGAAGGAAGCGATATTGATATTGATGAGAAACTCAGTGAGGCACAAACACATGTTGACACATATATGGTACTTGAAAATGATTTATCACGCTATCTACCGACCCAATACCTCGTTGCAAGACGACATCTTTTCGAAACAGGCACTCTACGATATTTCACCGTTCGCTACACGAATTTAGATAATTTTGAGATGGATTTGATTGAACCCTACGATGCAGATGGACTGATCCTTTACACATTACCCGCAAGTGAACATGAAGCGGATCAGTTATGTAAAAAGGCGGAAAAAACAACAGAAAAAGGTGTATTAATTGCAATACCCGGCGCGATAGGTTCTTTACGAGAAAAGGTTATTGAAGTGGCAAGATTACGGTGGATTCAACAAAATACTCCTGAGTTACAGAAAGATGATATTGCAAGACGTGAATTCTCGACAAGGCTTTTAGAAGTGGAAACAGATGTTAGAAAACAATTAAGAACAATTTTTGATGAAGACAATGAAAATGCTTGTTTTTGGTATTACAAAGGGAAAAAAGAATTTTTCAGAACTTTTAGAGAAAGAAATGTATATTTATCAGAAATTTGTCAACAGATTTACAATAAAACTCCGATTTTTCGGAATGAACTTATTAATCGACGGCAAATCTCTGGTACTGTTACAGCTGCAAGGAGAGAATTAATTCAAGCCATGGTTGAAAGTGGAGATAAAGAAAACCTTGGTATCAAAAGAAATCCTCCTGAAATGAGTATCTACCAGTCCCTTTTATTGAAGACAGGAATACATCGTTGCGAAACAGATTTATGGGGATTCCATCCACCGAAAAAACGTGATAAGAGTAAAATATATCCAACATGGCAGAAAATTGAAAAGTTTCTTACCGCGTGTGAAAGTAAACGACAACCTATTGAATTATTATACAAAGGTCTTAGGAAACCACCATACGGTGTACGAAACGGTCCATTGCCGATTTTGTTGTGTGCTGCGATGTTATGTTACCGATCAGAAGTAGCACTCTATGAAAACGGTTCTTTTGTACCTGATCTGTCAATGCCGGTTTTTGAACGATTACTAAAAGCACCTGATAAATTTGAACTTAAACGGTTTCAAATGATAGGTCAACGAACAAATGTTTTAGTAAAGTATCTGAATGTTATAGAAGAAATCATAGATTTTTCAACTCAGAGTCCAGAAACAGTTACACCAAACCTATTAACAATAGCAACACCACTTATGGTATTTGTTAACCGGCTTCCTAAGTATACTTTGCAAACCCAAAGCTTAAGTAAAAATGCCAAAGACCTATGTAAAACTGTTATTGAAGCACGTGAACCTGACAGACTGCTATTTCATGATCTGCCTAAATCCGTAAACTGTGTGCCTCTTTGTGTCGAAACAGATATAAACCCG
This sequence comes from Candidatus Poribacteria bacterium, assembly GCA_965205025.1. Taxonomy (GTDB): domain Bacteria; phylum Poribacteria; class WGA-4E; order WGA-4E; family WGA-3G; genus MSPOR6. Next base: position 334,106 of record CBDBFU010000002.1, on the reverse strand, counting down.
AATACTGTCCAATTTTTTAGAACATTACGAAGGGTATTAGTTGAATTGAAGCAGGCATATCCTTCTCTCCTTGATTTTATCGAACAACAATTAGCATCCAATTTCTCTATAGAATATAAGAATGAAAGACTCCGTAAGGAATTAATAGATTTATCTAAATCATTACAGGAAGTTACAAGTGGTACACAACTAATGGGGTTTATAACACGGATTTGTGATAATGAACTTAAATTCAAGAATTGGCTTGAGGCAATTGCTGCATTTGTCATTAACAAACTACCATCCTCTTGGAATGACACAGACAAAGTACAATTTGAGATTAAACTATCACAACTAATAAGAGAGTTCCAACACTTTGAAGTGATATCCTATGAAAGGAGAAAACTGGACGTATTATCTGGAACCAAACCGATTAGGATAGGTACAACTATACCAAACAGAGATGAACAAGAACAGGTTGTTACATTACTTCAATCGAATGAGAAACAAGCTAATGAAATGGTTGAGAAAATTCAAGAATTGATTGAAGACCTTGATAAAGATAAAAGATCGAAACTCCGTCTTTGGGTATTAGCACAAATTGTTAATAAAGAGATGCAACGGGAAGAAGAATATGAAAAAAATAATTAGTTTTACATTTTCTCAGAGTGTTGTTTAATATTAAAAAGTATTGTCAATAAATTATTTACGGAGGCAGAATGGCAAGAAAAATACACCATCTTCTTGGACTTTCGGGTGGCAAAGACAGCTCAGCACTCGCTATTTATATGCGGGACAAAATTCCTGAGATGGAATATTTTTTTACTGATACCGGTAAGGAATTACCAGAAACATATGAGTTTCTTGAACGCCTTGAGGTATTTCTCGGTAAAACGATTAAACGACTAAATGTTGAGCGAGATTTTGATCACTGGTTAACACTTCACGGAAATATGTTGCCGTCATCTCAAGTGCGTTGGTGTACCATCAAACTGAAAATAAAACCTTTTGAGAAATATGTAGAAAAAAACATTGGAGATAGTAAGGCGTATCATTACATTGCTATACGTGCCGATGAGGATCGGGTTGGTTACAAGCCTCTAAAAACAACCTCTCTCCGAAACATCGAACCCAAATATCCATTCAAAGAAGACGGTATTACCAAAGAGGATGTGTACCAAATTCTGGAGGAGAGCGGTCTCGGAATGCCTGATTACTACAACTGGCGGACACGTTCCGGTTGCTACTTCTGTTTCTTCCAACGCAAATCCGAATGGGTTGGACTCTTGGAACAACATCCAGATCTGTTTGAACGTGCCAAAGGATACGAGAAGTTCAATCCAGAAACTGGCGAACGGTTTACATGGAGTCAAGGCGAGAGTTTAGAAGAATTGGCAACTCCTGAACGGATAGAACAAATTAAAGAACACACCGAACAAGCGAAGGCATCAAAGAAAAAAGATAAACCAAATCAACGCCTTATTGAAATCCTCACCGATGTGCATGACGATGAGGATGACGAGGAACCTTGTTTGGTATGTCATAAGTAATAATTCATTATAAGGAGTTTCTACGTGTCACAACCAGTCTCAAAGATTTACTCCGCAAAATCTGATCATTATCAAGGAACAATGACTTGCCATAATAAAAACGTAGGTTTTCGCATTCCTGAATATCAACGGACCTACGATTGGAACGCGGATAATATAAAGCGTCTCCTAGAGGATTGCCTAAATAGATTCTATAATCTTTCTACGTCTAATGATGAATCATATACCTTCCTCGGCACATTAATACTTGTAAAAGAGGAACCTGAATCTTCATTTGATGGCACTTCACTCTCTGTAGTTGACGGACAGCAGAGATTAATAACATTAATCCTCCTCTGCTGTGCTTTAACTGAAGAATTATCCCTACAAAAAGACAACACTAACAACCTTCGAGAACCTACAATAGATTGGATAAAAAAGGAAATTGAGTTTATTCTTGAAAGACTATATGACTGTGCTGTAGGTCAACTTCACAGTAATGGTAATACATCTGGGTTCCCTCGTGTAGTTCGTTTTCAAGATGATAACCGGGCATTTAGCCACTCCGAGGCAAAATATCAATCTGTAATTGCCAAATTCTTGCATGATTTTGACAATTACTGTTTACAAAACTGTTCTACTTTCTCTCCAGTCCAAACAGATGATAACGCTGATACACTTCGATTTTTTCAAAATTATGATTATATAAAAAAACAAGTAAAGTTTGGTATTTATAATGGAAATGATACGTCAGACACTACAGAGCAAAGTGACCTAGATTTCAATCAAATTAGTCATGATAATTTTCAGAATGATGGATTGTGTAATTTGTTTAAAAAATTGGATATGCTGTCTGACCGAACGGAAAAGTACAATGCAATTTCAGATATAGTTAGTAATTCCGATTCACATGGTCTCGTCCGACTTATATTATTTTCTCACTACGTATTGAAATCAGTTGTTCTAATGCGGATTGAGACAAGCGACGAAAATGCTGCCTTTGATATATTTGATTCTCTAAATACAACTGGTGAACCACTGACAGCTATCGAAACGTTCAAACCTAATGTAATGAGTTTTGAACGTGAAAACAGAAATACAAACTTTAGTATAACTGAGAGTGCAAAGCAGTTTGAAAGGCTTGAAGAAAATTTAGACCACATTTATCTTGAAAATGATAAACGGCAAAATGAGACAAGAGACTTACTGGTTACATTCGCTTTATACATGGAAGGTTACAAGTTACCAGAGAACCTTGCTGATCAGCGTATTTATTTGAGGACAATACTTGAAAGAGCTGCGACTTCAAACCTTAAACGTCGAATCGTTCAATCGTTAGCGGATATCGCAGAATTTCGGCAAACTTATTGGAACAAAGATTCTATCCACACTCTTGATAGTATTCATTCCAACGATACAAGTAATCGACTTAAACTATGCTGCGCGTTCATATCTGATATGAAAACGAGTCTGGCACTTCCAATAATGGCACGATATTGGGCACAATATCAGCAAGATGGAAAAGAAGATACTTTCACTCATGCTGTAATGGCACTTACCGCTTTTCTCGCTCTAAGGCGCTCAATAACAGGTACTACTGGAGGAATTGATACTGACTTTAGAAAGATGATGAGAACACTTTGCACTGGTTTAGACTATTCAAATTCGCTACCCAGTTTAGATGAACTTAAGGAAACATTGAAAGAATATTTGGCTATCCCGCGTATCGGAGTGGAAGACAAGGAAACTTGGGTTTCTCGCGTATGTGAAGTGCCTTTAGCCAGTTCTTCAAAGCCTTTGTGTCGATTTTTGCTCTTTGCAGCTTCCGATAACTCTACGACAGATCAAGGAAATCCAGGTCTCCTTACACGTGAAGAAGATACAATACATAGTGATCAATTAGCATTTCTTAACTTTAGTAAGTGGCAAGATGATAAATATAAAACCATTGAACATGTAGCCCCTGTTTCAAAATCCGATGGTTGGGATGATGAAATATATAAGGAATTATATACCCGGCATACGATAGGAAACATTATTTTGCTTCCACAAAAGGAAAATTCATACGTTGGTAACGCACCTTGGACTAAGAAACAATTATTTTACCGTGCGTTAGCCGCAAAAACAGAAGAAGAAAGAAAAAATCAATTTGAAGAAGCCAAGAATGAAGGTTTAACTTTTCCGAAGCGGACCGAAAATTTACTCAAGAAACAAGTACGGCTTGATATGTTAGAACCTATTGCTGAAGTGACCGACTGGACGAAGTGCCTTATCCAAAAACGGACAAAAAACATCCTACAACTTGCTTGGGATGTAATTGCACCTTGGCTTGAATACTAGATGTCCAGCCTTAATTGATATTTATGCTATGCAAAACAAACTATGAATGAACATGAAACAACTTTTTGATAAGCTATATTTTGCTCAAACTGAGCAAGAAGTTGATACAATTATCAACAATCATCCCAACATTTTCAAGTCAGATAACTGGTCTCTCCTTGGTGATAGAGAGAACAACTTTGCTATAGTCGAAAACCAACAATCTACTCCAATTGCAGCATTGATAGAGAAAATCACAAATTCAATTGATGCTGTCTTAATGAAGAAATGCCTTGAAGCAAACATCGATCCGAAATCACTTCAAGCCCCACAATCTATGGAAGAAGCCAGAACCTTATTCTTCCCAAAACATAGAGATTGGGATCTGGCAAATACAAGAAATAAACAAGCTGAAAATATACAGATTTTAGCCGATGGTCCAAGGAAAAATACTTCTCTAATAATCTATGATAATGGTGAAGGACAACGCCCTGAAGACTTTAAAGATACTTTCTTATCCTTATTACGTGGTAATAAAAATGAAATACACTTTGTGCAAGGAAAATACAATATGGGCGGAAGTGGGGCAATTGTATTTTGTGGTAAGAAACGTTACCAATTAATTGCCTCAAAACGTTTCGACAATACTGGAGAATTCGGTTTTACTCTTATCAGAGAACATCCACTGTCCATAGAAGAAGAAAGTACAAAAAAGAATACATGGTATGAATACTTAAAGATTGACGGGAAAATCCCCGCATTCTCTATTGATGAACTGGATTTAGGTCTCTTCAAAAGAAAATTCATTACTGGTACAGTCATTAAACTTTACTCTTACGATCTTCCAAGAATTTCTGATATTTCAAGAGATTTGAACCGGAGTATTAATGAATATCTGTTTGAACCAGTTCTCCCTGTCTACACCATTGAAGACGAAAAACGATATCCTCAAAGTTCCTTACGTAGAGGCTTATACGGGTTAAAACGTAGATTAGAACAAGAAGACAACAAGTATGTTGAGGATTCTTTTTCAGATGAGTATGATGACACGCTTTTTGGTAAAATGAAAGTTACCTGTTATATCTTTAAAACAAAAATTGAGGATAAATCAGTAAAAGAAACTAAAGATACAATTGATAGAGAGTTTTTCAAAAATAATATGCGTGTTCTGTTTTCTATCAATGGACAAGTTCATGGACATTATACAACTGAATTTATATCCAATTCATTAAAAATGAGTATTCTTAAGAACCATCTCCTAATTCATGTTGATTGTACAAATATGAAAAGGAGTTTTAGCAAAGAATTATTTATGGCATCGCGAGATCGGTTAAAGAAGGGTGAGGAATCCCTGAAGTTAAGAGATTTTTTAGCTAGAAAACTTACGGCTAAGGATGGTCGTTTAGCGGAAATTCAAAAACGTAGGAAGGATTCTATATCAGTTGAGAGTGAAGGTACAAAAGAATTGCTCAAAACTTTTCTAAAGGATATTACACATAACGAAGAATTGTTTAAATTATTGGATCAGACTTTAAATCTGGATCTTAAAGCTAAAGGAAAACAAAATACAAACCATTCTAAGAAGAAACGAAAAGACATTGTTCCTGAACCGTTTAACCCCCAACGTTTTCCTTCTTCCTTCAAACGCCGATCACAAGGGAAAGCTGATAGGGAGGTCGTTTCTATACCGTCTGGTGGAGAGAAAACAATTCTTTTTGATACAGATGTGGAGAATAATTATTTTGATCGAATTGAAGAACCTGGTGAATTAAAAATTGCCATTTTGAATTATAATAAAAATGAAACTACAGGTGGGAATGCTCCAGGAAAGGTTGACCGAGTTGAGGATGTATTTAATGCTCGTAAAAGCAGTCCACAAGATGGAACTATTAAACTCCATCTTAGTCCAAAAGAAGAACTGGATGTTGGAGATGAAATTGAGATAAAAGTCACATTAGCAGATCCAGTAGGAGAATACAATGAAATATTTTGGGTTAAAATTAGCGAAACTAAAGTTCCTACCGAACCTACCCCAAAACCGGAACAAAAGGACGCACCTACCTTAGGTTTACCGGAACCGATATTGGTTAATCAGACAGAAAAGAATGGTTCAATATCATGGGAACGTTTTGAATCGGGAACTGGATATACAATGGACTATACCACAGTAATACATCCTATAGTTAATGGGGAGAAGTTAGAAAAGATATACATCAATATGGATAGTAATGTTTTGATGAATTTCAGAGCCAAAAACAGAAATCCTAGCGAGGAGCAAATTGAAAATGGTAATCGAAAGTATATTGCTTCTGTCTACGCGCACACACTGTTTTTGTACACAATTACAAAAGCACATAAATATCAACTTGTGCAAGAGAATGAGGATGGAGTAAAATCGGACATTGAAGTTGGTACATACCTTAGAGATCTGTTTTCAAGTCATTACGCAGAATTTATCATAAATTTTGGTGTAGATGAAATCAGGCAATGGATAGAATAATAAACTTACTGTCAAACTAAATGGAGATTGGAAAGGGAGTACTGATTGGAGTTTCACTTGGCATGGAGGTAGATGGGGAGGCGTTGCGTTTGTAACCATGGACAGGTTAAATGATTTTCCTAATCATTATTAAAGAGTTTGGATCATCAAATAAACTTTACTGAGAACCTTATATCTATTATTGAGAGTGAAATACCAAGAGTAGATGATGTACAACTATTTAGAACAGAAAAATATAGAGTTATGGAAAGGATCGATACCCGTTAATGTTGCTGAATTGATTGAGGGATCCATTAAGGGTGGTAGTGGCTGTAAATCTTTGTTAAAGAAAACGTATAATCACTATGATCGTATATATGAGGCATTGAAAAATGCCTATGCAAAATACTTAGAGTTAAGTATAAAAGTTAAGAATTTGTAGTATTTTGACATATAGGTAATTATTACCAGAATAATACAATAACCTAAATTAGGTAATCAACTAAAATTCAAGAAAAAATCAATTAATTCTCCGTAAAATTCAATTAAATTTCTTGACACCGTATTTTTTTAATGTATGATTAATTTTTTATAAAATATTTGATGTAAATAATGTCAGGTATTCTATATTATGGAGGAGAGGGATTTGAACCCCTAACCTTTTGGCTCGCAGCCAGCTGCTTTACCAATTAAGCTACTCCCCAATTTAGGATACTTGGCAATTTTCTATTCCGCATTATAACATGAAAAAATCTTTGAAGACAATATTATTAAATTGACTTCAAAGATTTTTATGATATAATAACAGATTGGTGTGTTATTTGTTCAGTATCACTTAAACAAAAATTTCATCTGTTGGAGGTTTTGTATAATTTAGTGGTATATTACCTGGGAACCAAGGCCACTCAAAATTGTAGTATCCAGGAATATTTCTTATCTCTAAAAATACTGATATACACCTATCAGTATGCACATGTAGTAAATATTGTAAACATTCCGACCTTTGCCGATCGTTTTCAGCAAGTTCGTAAGCTTTAGAATATATTTCTGCAGCTTCTGAAAGTTTTGAGTCATCTTTAAGTTGATTGCCTTTTTCTATAAGTTCTTTAAAATCCATTTGCTTATGACCCCTTTTTAAAACATTGTAAAAAAATAATTATGGACGCCATACACTTCCATAGTCTGTATGATTCTTCTTGTACGGCATCACACGACCTGTATGTCTAGACCTCTCAAGATTAAGATGTTCTCTAATAGATTCAATATCATCAGAAATTTGATCCAGCCTTTTTTCAACTTGCCCCAGCCTTTTTTCAACGGATTCAAATTTCTCATCTATAAAAGTTGTTAATTTTTCAAGTATAGTATTTGAAATCTCATTAATTTCTTGGTCATCCATATCATACCCTCCATATATTACTGCAAATTTTGTAACGCAATTGACTAAAAACACGTTTGTAACTAGGGCAAATTGCCGTTTTGCAGTAATATATGGTATCATACTTTTTGAAAAAACACAACATTTTTACTTGTGTAACATTGTGAAGACAACTTAAAGCATTATTAATGAACGTAATTTTCAGCTAAATGTTTCAGAAAAACCCGTAATTACCATTTCGCAAATTGTGCAGTCATAGACTATTCCACACTTTCAACTGATATTATGGCAGTTAACGATTGTGATTTAAATTTAAACGATAGAATCATTTTTTTTGATTGACAATGATTGATGATACGGCACAATATGTAATATAACGGCAGTTGATTATGATTGTTGTGTGATAGATTGGCAAGTTGTCTCATTATAAAAAAAGGAAAATAGATATGAATTTAGTTGAATTCATGGAATTATTCCCGATCAGTCAACCTGCATATCATTCTTAGAGCATATCCGATGGAGTGATAATCCTGTTTATGTTCATTGTGGTGGAGATCGAGTTACTAAACGCAAAGAAACAGGTAGAATCGGCAGATGGAATTGGAACTCATGTAAAGTCAGTTTCAAAGTTACACAAGGCACAGTATTTTCATGGTACTAAAATACCATTACAGAAATGGTTTTTAGCGATTGCGTTAATGTTGAATGCCAAGAAAACTTATCAAGTTGTCAATTAGCCCGTGATTTGGATATAAAGCAAAAAGTTGCGTGGTATATGATGACTCGTATACGTGCAGAAATGGCAGATAAAACAGATCCGTTATTATCAGGTATTATAGAAGCAGATGAAACCTATATTGGTGGTAAACCGAGAAAACGAAATAAGTGCGAAGACGATGAACCTATAAAGCGAGGTCGTGGAACATCTAAACAGGCAGTGATTGGCGCTGTTGAAAGAGACGGTAAGGTTTATGTAAGCATGGATGAATCTGAACTAATCACAGATGAATTTCGGATTTACAATATTGTTAGCAGAGAGATTAGACATTCTGTTATTCGTCACGAAAGTCAATTTGTAGATGGAGATGTTCATACTAACACAATAGAAGGGTTTTGGTCTCTTTTAAAACGAGCGTGGTACGGATCACATCATCACTATAGCATTGCGTATGCACCATTGTATGTGGCAGAGGGTGTTATAAGTATAATTATAGGAAGGACCCACAAGTCTTTTGGAGGTATCTATTTGAATCTATGGGATGGGAAACTGTATAATTCCTAAGTCCAAAACGACTAACTGCGAAACACTTTACATAGCACAATATGATGAAATCGTGAAGCATCTGATGTACAGTTTCGCTGATGACTTCGCCATGTTATCTTTTGCTCCATCCGTGAAGAGTGGGCAAAAATACAGGGACGGTTTGAGGATGTCGCCTTTGTTGAACCCACTGAACAGGTGCTACGTTTGGTAGGGGAGGCATTAGAAAATCGTTCAGAAATTGATGTAAACCAAAATCTTGAAACTGCACTTGAATTGGCACTAAAACCACATCAACTTGAGGATACAGAATTCACACAATTATTAGAAAATTGTTTCCCACTTCATCCGACTGTCGCACTCCTCATCGGACCCTTATTCAGACGTTTTGCTCAGAATGAACGATCACTTTTTGCATTTCTTAGTTCCAGTGAACCGTACGGTTTACAAGAATTTCTTTCTAACAATCATTATGATGGAAAAGTATTACCAACATATACACTTTCCCATTTATACGATTATCTAAATGCTGCACATGCGAGCCGATTCTATACAGCTGATGCTGGAAAGAAATGGACAGAGATTGAATCCGCTATTCATCAATTAGAGAATCCTTCAGAAATGACTGTTAGATTGATAAAGACTATTGGTCTACTCGGTATCGTAAGCGAGCCAATTCCAAACCTAAAAGCCTCTGAACAATTACTTCGTTACGCACTTGATAGTACGCAAGCGTCCAATACCGAATTTCAAGATGCTCTTTCCACTTTAAAGAACCGTTCAATTGTAATTTACCGTCGTTTCAATGATAACTTCTCACTTTGGGAAGGAAGTGATATTGACATTGAAGAGAGACTCCGCGAGGCAGAAAAACATGTTGATACACATGTAACACTTGCGACTGATTTATCGAACCACATGCCAACCCGTCCTCTTATTGCCAGCAGACATTTATATCAGACTGGTACACTACGATATTTCAATGTTAGATATACCGATATTGATAACTTTGACTCGGATATATCTGAGCCACTGGATGATGCAGATGGACTTGTGCTATATACACTACCATCACATGAACATGAAGTGAAACTACTGACTGAAAAAGCGCAGTTATTAGATCCTGAAACATACAGTAGGGTTTTGGTTGCTATTCCACGATCCATTGGGTTTCTACGTGACGCAGTCTCCCAACTTGCTTACTTACGTTGGATTAACGAGAATACACCTGAACTTGAAGGCGATGCTGTCGCAAGACGAGAACTCTCAATACGACAAGTTGAGGCTGAACGCAATGTACAGGATGAAATAATGAAGACTTTTGAGAGTATGAATCAAGATACATGTGATTGGTATTACAAAAGGGAACACATAAAAATAACTTCGATACGTGAACGAAACCGATATTTGTCAATAATATGTGATCAGGTGTATCATAAGACACCAATTATTAAGAATGAACTCATAAATAGGCGGAAAATATCTGGTGCTTCTACTTCCGCCCGTAGAAAACTGATTCAACACATGCTTGAGAATGGGGATCAAAAAGATCTTGGTATCAAAGGGTATCCTGCTGAGATGAGTATATTCCGTTCATTGCTATGGAATACGGGGATACATCGTTACGAGACAGGACAGTTTGGGTTCCATCCCCCAAGAGCAGATGATGCAAATGGTCTCAAACATATATGGAATGCAATTGAGGAATGCCTTGTTGAATGTGAAGAGGAACGGCAACCTGTTGAAAAACTTTATAAAAGTCTAATGTCTCTTCCCTATGGAGTACGGGAAGGTCCACTACCAATTTTGTTGTGTGCGGCGATTATCTACTATAAAACTGAAGTTGCACTCTATGAAAATGGAACCTTTGTTGCAGATCTATCTGTACCGGTTTTTGAAAGATTACTTAAAGCACCTCAACACTTTGAACTTAAACGGTTCCGAATGGAAGGTATACGTAGGGATCTATTTAAACGATTTTTGGATATGCTCAATCAACCTATGGAAAGCGAAAATCCGGACCTTTTGACAATCATTACACCGTTGATCCGTTTTGTTGCACAACTTCCTGCGTATACACAAAAAACACAAGTGTTAAGCGATAACGCAAGAAATCTACGTGAGGTGGTTAACAAAGCAAGTGAACCAGACGAATTACTCTTTAATGCGTTACCTAAGGTATTAGGTTTTCCAAGTTTTGGTACAGAAAAATCAGATCCAAAGATCCTTTCAGACTTTTTCAACACATTACAAGACACACTATCCGAACTTGGGGGTGCGTACGAAGGGTTGCTGAACTTACTTGAACGGATGCTTGCAGAAGCATTTGCCTTGAAGTCGACAGGAGCAGAACTTAGAACTGAATTAGGCAAAAGGGCTGAATCTTTATTAGAATTCGTTATTGAACCACAACTCAAAGGATTTATAATACACCTTTACAATGAAGGGCATGATTTCACAAGTTGGATTGAATCAATTGGGACTTTTGTTGTGAAAAAACCACCCGCATCTTGGACAGATACAGACATCGCTCAATTTGAGATTAACCTATCCCAAATCGTAAGAAAATTTAACCATTTTGAAGCAGTGTCTTATGAAAAACTGCAACACACGGAAATTGAAGGTGAGACAATACGGATAGGTATCACTTCACCGAATGAACAGGAACAGGAACGGGTTGTTACCTTAACTAACCCTGAACACGCGGATAGAATTGAACAGGCGATTAAAAAGGTTCTTAATGATCTGGATGTAGAAAATGATTCAGAACTTCGTCTCGCAGTTTTAGCGCGAATTTCAAAAGAAATATTGCAAGAATCGGAAGAATAACATTTGTTTATTCCTATATATGTGCTAAATCAATAACAGGATGTAAACAGGGGAGAACATGGCAAAAAATATACGGCATCTTCTTGGACTCTCAGGTGGAAAAGATAGTTCTGCACTTGCAGTCTATATGCGTGACAGAGTTCCAGAAATGGAGTATTTCTTTACGGATACTGGGAAAGAACTACCAGAGACCTACGACTTTCTTGACCGTTTAGAAGCATTCCTTGGCAAACCGATTGCACGTCTCAACGTAGAACGAGATTTCGACCACTGGCTAACACTTCACGGCGGGATGCTGCCCTCTTCCCAAGTGCGTTGGTGCACTATCAAACTCAAGATCAGACCGTTTGAAGAATATGTCGGTGAAGATCATGCATATCACTACATTGCTATCCGTGCTGACGAAGATCGTGTTGGATATAAACCGCTAAAAACCACCTCTCTCCGAAACATCGAACCCAAATATCCGTTCAAAGAGGACGGTATTACCAAAGAGAATGTATACCAAATTCTGGAGGAAAGCGGTCTCGGTATGCCAGACTACTACAACTGGCGAACACGTTCCGGTTGTTACTTCTGTTTTTTCCAACGTAAATCCGAATGGGTTGGACTCTTAGAACAACATCCAGATCTGTTTGAACTTGCCAAGAGTTACGAAAAGTTTAATCCAGAGACTGGTGAACGGTTCACATGGAGTCAGGGAGAGAGTTTAGAGGAATTGGCAAACCCTGAACGTATAGAGCAGATCAAAGAACGTACTGAACAAGCGAAGGCATCAAAGAAAAAAGATAAACCAAATCAACGCCTCATCGAAATTCTCACAGATGTGCATGACGATGAGGATGACGAGGAACCGTGTTTGGTGTGTCATAAATGATATTGTAGGATATTGGTTATGGATAGGGCGGAATTAATTCGGCTTTTTGAAACTTTCCGACTATGGACAAGTGGTGGTGAAAGAGCACCCCATAAACCCTTGTTACTTCTATATGCAATTGGAAAATTGTTACGTGGTGAAGATAGGTTAATCTCATATACTGACGATATAGAAGATAACTTAAGAAACCTGTTGAGAGATTTTGGTCCAAGACGCGATAGCTACAATCCACATTTTCCATTTTGGCGATTACAAAACGATGGCATCTGGGAAGTGACTATAGTGACCATCAGAATTAAAGAGACATTTTTTGTATTTTGTAGTAGAATGTGTCTATTATGGCATATTCAACAGATTTACGCAAACGCGTTTTAGATTTTATTGAAGCTGGCGGGAAAAAAGCCGAAGCTGCCCGTCGTTTTTCTCTGAATCGTTCAACGATTTATAGATGGTTAGCCGCTGAAGACCCGCTTTCGACCCAAAAACCGGGGCCCAAAAGCATGAGAGTGCTTGACGAGGCAGCACTGAAAAAACATGTCGCTGATTTCCCAGACTTGACGCAAAACGAACGCGCCTCACATTTCGGTGTTTCAGAGTCTTCTATAGCCTATGGGTTGCGGAAACTCGGCATCACACGAAAAAAAAACAATCGGATATAAGGAGCGGTGCGATGAGAAACGTAGGGGCTACCGTCAGACACTCACCGAGAAACACGCCGCTGGTAAAAAGATAGTTTATGTTGATGAATGCGGTTTTCGTGCTGAAAGTTATAGGCGTCATGGCTATGCCCCGAAAGGTGAATGTGTCTTAGGTTTGATCTCAGGCACAAGAACACGAACAACGACGCTGGTCGCAGCGCGTATCGGTTCGACTTTTACGGCACCTTGTTTGTTTGATGGAAGCTGCGATTCTGCGTGTTTCAATGCGTGGCTTGAAGCCTATTTATGTCCACGGCTGTCTGTCTCAGACGTGGTTGTTCTTGATAATGCGAAGATCCACAAGACGCTTCGGACGCGTGAGTTGATAGAAGCATCGGGAGCAGAGGTATTGTTTTTGCCACCTTATTCACCGGACTACAACCCGATTGAACACGACTTTGCGAATATCAAACGTCTCAGAGAATACAATGCTGATATAACCATTGATGAAGTTATAAACATGTATCATTAATTCTAAAGTTTACTATAATTCAGATAGGATTAGAGAAACAGCAAGTGGTGATGCGCATGTAACTGATCTGAGAAATCACAATGTTTCTGGTGGTTTCAACGAAACTATAAGCGAACAACTTCAAAATGATCATGTACTATGTTTTGAAATAGTTCAAAATCTGTTAGATGCACATTTCCCCCAATCCATTCATGAGGATATTCTGCAAGCCGTTGGGATTGAACTGCCTCTCCCAGTTTTTGATACGGGAACACGTCTGTCGAATTTTCGAACGAGTGTTTTAAGAGCCTATGAATACAGGTGTGCAGTCTGTGGATATGATGTCAAATTAGGTAATTCTCCTGTTGCTCTGGATGCGTGTCATATTAGATGGCAGATGGCAGGTGGATCTGACCAAGAAATAAACGGATTAGCTTTATGCTCATTGCATCATAAGTTATTTGACCGTGGGGCTTTTACATTGTCAAAACAGTTACATATCTTAGTCTCTAATGAAGCACATGGAACAGTTGGATTTCAGGAGTGGTTGATGAATTTTCATGGGGAGAGAATCAACCTACCTCAAAGTCGAACGTTTAATCCTGATGAAGGGAATATCGGTTGGCATGTTAGAGAGGTGTTTCAGGGTGAGTATCGGGAAGTGTAATCGGTAGTAATAAATCCAGTCTGTTTTCTATCTTGTCTTTTCAAGCATTAATTTTCCCATTGCATTCAAGCATTAATTTTCCCATTGCAATAATATAACTTGTAGTTTACAATATAAGAAATTCAGTTTATTGTTGAATACGATCTTATATTTGCGAAAGAATGTTATGAACAGTCACCGTCGTTTGCTGATTTTATCTTGTTCCCAGCGGAAACACCCTTCTCAAGAGCCGTTACCTGCGATTGAGAGATACAACGGGCCCCTATTTTTTGTTTTACGTCGTTTTCTTCGTGAATGTCCGCTCAAAGCAAAGCAATTAGATGTTTATATTTTGTCTGCTGCTTATGGACTTATTTCGAAAGATCACCAAACTAAGTTGTATGACCAAAAGATGAACTTAATGCGAGTAGCTGAGATCCAATCTGATGTCAAATCATCTTTTTTAAATGTAATTCAAAATAATTACATTTCAGTATGTTTTGTTCTTGGACGAATGTATTTAAAAGTATTTGAAGAACTGGGGAATATAATTCCAATTCATATAGAAAAAATAGTCACTTACGGTACGATTGGAAAAAAACAAACCCAGTTAAAAAATTGGTTATGGGGATAATATTCTAATTCTATTGGTGAAGGTGTTTTATGATGAAAATAGAAGTTGTCAATCCTCTAACACACAAAGTAGTTGATATCTATAAAGTAGAAGGTCTTTCTCTTTTGGACTTTCATGATTGGAAAGATGAAAGTGAAATCATCATTTGTCTTAATACTATCTCGGATAAAGTGGAAAATTTGAACTCAATTGATTTAGAAACTAATGAGCCAATATCAGGTGAAAAGGAAGTTGATTTTTATCTGCCTGATCCAATAATAAACGAGGCTATCTCTCAATTTGAGGAATTACATACAGACTTAGAAGAATCCTCAGATCATATTCAAGATAAGTTTAGCGAACCGACTTTCATGACAGAATTAAAATCAAAGTCTATTTTGTTGGCTGTTGTACATGAAATTTTACAGAATTATCAGCTGCAATCTGAGTATAAAGTGAGAATTTCTGATGCGTAGTCGTACGCTAAAATTAGATGAGTTTGTTGCGGAATACCGATTCTGGAGTAATTGGGAAGTTTCCTATACAGATGGTACTCATTTGCCTAAAGATGAATATATCAAACTCGGTGAAATCGTAATTGACGAATCCGAGAAAATTGCGCAGATACACCCGATTTTACCTTTTACTTTCACGCCTTTAACTAATCAACAAATTAGATGTAATTTTTCCAAAATATCTGATGAAAAGGCACAAAAACATAGAGCCGCTGATTTTATATGTTCAGAACTTGCTGACAGTATATTGCGAACGGGGCTTCTACGTCCAGAGTTTTGCCTAATGGAAAGACAGAATATTAAAATGGGGTTTCGAGATGTAATGGAAAGACTTTCAGAACAAATCCACTTGATACTTGTTGTTGATACGAGTGCTTTACGACGTGCAGTTCCCTCTTTCTTGCACAAAACTTTATCTAAGGTATTGATATGGACAGTAGTACCAGTTTTTGTTATGACTGAAGTACAAAGACAAGCTAAGGAAGTAAGTGATCTTTGGGAAGCATCTGTGAGAGGTACACAACCACATATTGGTAAATGTGGCGTTTTGAGTCAGCGTCCACAAGTTTCTTGTATTAGTCGAGAATTGAACCATATTCGTCAGTGGAGACCTATAGAAATGCTAACCACTCTTTCTGAGCACTTAGGTCAGTCCAACGGTAATTCAAACATTGATAGATTGATTATTGAAAGCACAAAAAACCTTAAACGAGACCGAGGATTACAACAAGGTGTTTATCTTCTGACCGGTGATAAAGATATGGCTTCACTGTCAACCTTAGAAAATGTAGATAGTCTACATATTGGTACACCGTCAGTACCTACTAAAATTAGTTCCGTTAGATACGATTCATATAATGGAAAGTTAGTACTCACACCTATACATTATCTACTATGGGATATGGCACAAGTCTTCAGTACGATTCGATTGGAGAATAAGAAATGTTCTCGCAAAATTGAACTGGCCTATTACTCACAAGCAAAACAAGGATTTTTTGCACACGATGTGATGGAGATTCAGGAGGAATGATAAATGGACCCGATCACTATAAATAAGTTGCTTTCTGTTGCCGATGCTATTGATACACATCGTACAGATAATCAACTCTCTCTGAATACATTTTATAAGATTATTGATATAGAGAGTCGAGGAAAAATAAAGGATCTTGATCGGCGCGTAAAGGATATACTTCGAATCTTTAAAGAATCACAATGGATGACTCAAAGAGAGGGAAAATCTGATATTCTATATTTAACTGAGAAATATCATAGTTTTATTGATGCTTGGAACATAGGAAATCAACTACTGCCAATGAATGAAGGATTAACAAATTACTCACCTTATGCTAGTTTCCTTAAATGCTTAAAGGATCAAGGGCAGATTAAAATACCGGAACATCATAATAAAGAAGCTAAGAAAACTTTAGGAGTTAGTTTAAAAGAAAGATATAATATTACTTTTGTAGCATTTGATACATTTTATCCTTGGGCGATATCTGTTGGACATGCATATCGATCACCATTTGAAGAATTCTTATATTGGGGTGGAGAATGGGATAAGAATAAACCTTCATTAGAGAACTTTAAAGAAATTTGTCTAAAAAAGTACAATCAGACAGATAAAACATCTGCTTATGCAAACCTTGGTCGTTTGGCACATCTAGTTTGCCAGGAGCTTCGTATATCTTTTCAGGCTTTTGAGATGAAGATGAATCAATTATTAGAAACTTTTCCCGGTGAAATAACACTCGCCCCAGCTACAATCCGCCGTGTCATTTCAGGTAAAAACCAAATCATTACAATCCGTCCAAGAAATGAAATCCTCGGCAAACGTCTTTCTACAGAATTGTTAGGTAGGAAACAAACTGAAGAGAGAAGCGAGAACAATCGTCAGAAATCACAATGGTTAGAATATCGTTACCTTGAAGATGGAATGCGTGTCAAGGGTAGTCTGGTCAAACTTGTCCGATGGGAGTGATTATAGTGACATTGAAAAAGGACCTTTCTTTATTTGAAGTTGAACGGGAAGAACTTAATCCTTATGAGAAATACTTTCTTCTTGAAAATCCATTCCCAGGATATGGTGAAACAGGCTTTGATGTTTGTACCGACCAGGACGAAATTAAGAAAAAGTTTGTTTATAGTTTACAGAATTTTTCTTCCGATGCCAAACGCTTACGGATCAACGGTGAAAATGGAGCAGGTAAAACAAATATTTTACAGTATTTTGAGCGTTTAATAGATGAAGCAAGACGCAATAAACTTATCAATAATCTACGTCCAATTTATATTTATGCTCCTGGAGAAAGTTATTTTGATATTCATGAACAAATCATTGATAAATTGGCAGGTTTTTTCCTGAATGATTTAGTTAGTGTTCTACGATCAGATTCAAATCTAATAAAGTCACTTTCAACAAAGGTAATTTCAGCTAATGAAATATTGGAAGTACTTCATAGTATCACTCATCCTTCTACAATACCGTTATTTTCAGAAGAAGAACGCCAGAAAGACGTTTTTCTTCGCTGGATGAAAGGACATAAACTTCTTACATCAGAGAAAAAAATAATAAGTATACAAGGAGGGAAAACACCTGTAGATATAACGAGTTCTTCACTTGCAATACGTTTCTTAAATGGATTTATTAATCTATTAAAAGAATTAGATATCTGTACAGGTGTTGTACTATTATTTGACGAATTTGAAGAGATTTTTGAAGGGTTAACTCGTTCACGGCAATCACGATATGCCCAAGACCTACGTCACCTTTTTGATACATTAAAGGAATCAGTCTTCTTTGTTATTGCAACCGTACCAGAACCCAAAGACCTTCGTCAATATCCTGCCATTGAACGACGATTAGGAGAACCAATTGAACTACAACCTATTGCCAACTTTGAACTTGCTATTAACTACGTTTCAGATTACCTAAATAGTGGTCGTAATAAGTATGAATTAGATTTAAGAGAACGTGGTGAAGCAGTATCTAATCGGCCTGACAAGTTAAAGCCTTTAACTGAAGAGATAGTTAAGGAAGAGTATACATTATTAAAAGGAGTTGTAGAAAAAGCGGAGTTAAATGTCTTACCAGGATATTTTTTACCTAAAATGCGAGAACGGTTGAGTCAAGAAGTGGAAAATGATAGTTGAAGAGTCAAGATGTGGATAATTCTTCAGTTTTTTCTGATTATTCTTTTGAAACACCAACATTATTTGCCAGTTACCGCATTGGAGATTTTCCCCAGGCTCGTTTACGTTTCCATCCATGGAATATTACTGGCACCCAAGGAGTTCTGCTTAACGCCTTTGATTTATTAGCGAATAAACAAACTAAAATTGCTGCATTAGAAATTAAAGAAAAAAAGTGTCAACTTCATGAATTTATTGAGTTTAATGGTCCTTTGATACTTGATTCTGGTGCATTTAACTTCCAAAAACACACTGACATTAGTATTGACCCTAATGATGTTCTTTCAATTGGGTTAGAGCTTGGGGCAGACATCTCTGTTGTTTTAGACCATCCTTTCCTACCAAAAACAGCAGCCCGTACAAAAGGTAAACGTTGGAAAAATACTGTCGAAAACACGCGTCGAATGTTTGACGAATTAAATTCTCGGAACGGTGATATTCCAGATGGTTTCCATTTGATGCCTGTAATTCACGGACATAGTTCACAGACTTTAAAACGCCGCATTGATGAAATTATCAAGATCTGCGGACCAGAACCTCCTATTGTCGGCATCGGAAGTTTAGCACCACTTGCTCGTAATGGAAGTAAACAAAAAGCAATTGATATTATTTGTATAGTCCGTAAACTTCTCCCAAATTCTCATATTCACTGTTTCTCAATGGGGTCAACACTCTTAATGTTATTCGCTTTTTATTGTGGTGTTGATTCAGTTGATTCACAGAGTTGGATGTTAAGCGCGGCATTTAAATATGTGCAGTTACCAGGATTTTCTTGGACTCGATTGTCACCTCGAGAAAGAGAAAAAGACCCAAAGAAATATGAAGAAAGGCGTATTAAATTTGCCGATCATTTAGTAAAAATGGTCACTGAAGAAAATTTTTCAATCAAAGATTGGGATAACGAAAATGGAAAGATTTGGACAATTAAATGTAAAAAAGACGCAATTTCTTACTTAGATTATCTTGAAGATAAGAATGGTCAAAACCACATACATCGACGAGCATGTCATAATTTATATGCCTTTAACTTTGAAGCGAAACGTGTACGTGATGAAAAAGACAATCTTGAAAATTTTGTAGGAAATAGACTTGAACGTACAATCTATAAAAGGGCGTTTGAACATGCAGTAAAAACGGTTAAGAAGAGAACCTGAATCATATTTTTACTGCCAACTAATCCTATAGTTCACGGTTCAGATTAAACAACTCATTTACCATGTTATCTTTTGCTACATCCAATGTTGAAGTCTTAGAGACACTTGATACGGAGCAACAAACAGTAAAAGTCCATCGTAACGACATGACATTTAAGGTACGGTGGCATAATGAAACAGTACTACTTCATATAGAAGTACAAACCCAAGACAGTAGAGATAAACCGATGCCGTTGCGTGTTCTTGCGTATGCTGGTGAACTTCTGCTACGGTATGAACTTCCAGTCTATTCAGTCGTTCTCTATTTAAGTCAAAACGCAGGACAAACGGATCCAGGTGGCTATAGTTATGGAGATGATACATTTGGTTTGCAACACAAATATCAGGTAATTCGATTGGCAGATTTAGAAGGTGAGTTGTTTTTGGATGCAGTGTCGGTTGGTCTATTACCGTTCACACCCTTAATGAAACCACCTGAAGGCATGAACACGGAAGCATGGTTGCAAAAGTGTGTCGAAAAGACGGAATCCGCACCCGTTGACACACAGACGCGTGGCACACTATTGTTTGCATTATCAACGTTGGGTAGTTTAACATACGATGCAAGTCTTTTTCAAAAACTCATATTGGAGGAAATGATGCAAGAATCTCCTTTTATCGAACTCATAATGCAGCGCGGTATTGGACAAGGTATTGAACAAGGTATTGAAGCTTGTATTAGAAATATTTTGTCTGTTCTTACCGAACGTTTTCCATTTGAGGATGTACAACCTGTGGCGAAAGCACTTGAATCCATTCAAGACTTTGATCACTTGTTAGGGTTGCATCGGACAGCAATCCAGACATCCAGCGTTGAAGCATTTCTACAGGAATTAGAATCATCCGCAGAATAAAAATTAGAGACATTATCCTAATAAAAAACATTCACCTTTTATCAAACCCCTCTTTTCCGTGAAATCTGCGTAATCCGTGTAATCCGCGATTCAGACAACTAACCCGCGATTCCCTCGTTTCTACACACCTTTCGCCCCTCGAATCAACGGTATGAATGCCATTTAGGCATTCCCCGGGACTCATAAATACGTATATGATAATCCTTGTTTCAGATAAATCATAATGTATACCTATAAATTGAAAATAGTATTAACAGGACTTACGCAAAATTACAAAATGTGTTATTCTTATTGATTATGAACACATTTACACATTCTAAAAAGAAGCAAGACTTATTTTCCGATTATTGTCAATATTTGTTTTCAAGTTTTACTAATTTTACACAAACTTATTTTGCTAAACATACAGACCGTTGGAGCCACGATCAACTCAATCGCTTTCTGAGAGACGAAAACATTCCTACAAGTGAACTCTGGGCATCCGTCAAAGACGACATCGACTTTGATGAAGAAGGATACCTGATTTTTGATGATGTTGTGCTGTCAAAAATACATTCTAAACGGATTGAAATAGTACGCTCTCAATGGAGTGGTAGTGACAGAAAGGTGATTCAAGGTATCGGTATTGTCACCTGTCTCTATGTCAACCCTAAGACACAGGAATATTGGGTCATTGATTACCGTATTTTTGACAGAGATCATGACGGTAAAACCAAAATCGATCATTTATTGGATATGTTGCACGATGCTTATTCTAAGAAACAACTCCCATTCCGGACAGTCTTGATGGACTCTTGGTATGCGTCCATGAAAGTGATGAAAGCGATTGATAGACTTTCTAAGATCTATTATGTTCCGTTGAAACGAAACCGTCTTGTGAATGATACCAAAGGTGTAGAACCTCACAAGGCAGTCAAAGATCTATCTTGGTCTCAAGCAGAAAAGAAAAGCGGTAAACGCGTACATCTCAAAAACTTTCCGAAAGGTTCTGTCGTAAAGTTATTCCGGTTTGTGTCTGATACCGGACGCACGGAATATATAGTGACAAACGATTTGACACAATCAAATGTGGATATGACTCACCAAAAGTGTCGTCTCCGTTGGAAGATTGAACTCCTTCATCGTGAGATGAAACAAGTAACCGGTATTGGTAAATGCCAATGTCGTAAGATGCGTGCCCAGAGAAATCATATTGCGTGTAGTTTCCAAGTATGGGTCTTTATGACGCGTGTTGTACGTGCTGTTGGACAAAAGATTTACGAGTTTAAAGATGGTTTATTGAGTGATTACTTAAAACATCAACTCTCAAATCCTTCAATAAAATTTAAAACTGCGTAAGTCCTGATTAAAATAAAAAAACAGTGAATAAAAATCCGCATAATACCATCTGAAGTCACGTGTGTGAAAAATAAAGTTGCATATGTTTTACACGTATGTTATAATAATATGGTGTGTAATGGAAAATATAAACGATAAAGGTTTATTTTATTATGATAATGTATATATTTGAGGTTCGATTGATAAATATTAGGCAATTCTGTACAATCCCTTTACCAGAATGGGTTTATAGCAGATTGAACCGAAAATACAGTTTTCAAGTTTTTCAAATTTTTAAAAAATCACCTGCTTTTGGTGATTCGTTATGAAGTCAGTCTCAGACTTACTTCAAAGCACTTTAAATTGAAAGGTTTAAAAAACCGACTAAAAAAACTTGAAAAACTAAAAATATGGAGGATAACCATGAATAGTGGAGGAATGTCAAAACTAAGGACAGAAATTTTTGAAGGTGTTTATAAAACTGATACTGACGAACTACATAAAGAAATTAAAAGAAAGTTCAATTACACCACCCCAGGTGTCGTTGTCAATGATGTTATTGAACTTATACAGAAGTACGCTATCAAAATTACGGGTTCAGATATACTCAAGCAATCTGAAAACGGCATTGACGAGGATACCATGCAAAATCTAAAGGGTATTGTCCGGTGCGAATTAAAGAGGTGTATATCCAACTTCATAACAGACCATCATCGTGAAACTATGGTCCGTTACCACGCCTATGGACTTACAACATCAAAAGCGGTTACAACATTGATGAATGAAGATCCAATCCTAAATCGGTTAGCACAAGACGATGCTATGGGTATGCAACCGCTTCGCACAACCTTAATACCTCTTTTTTCATATCTAAAGAAAGGTGACTCACGATTTCCGCAAGAGAAATATGGAGTATTTTGGGAGGAAGAGCGTGCATGGAAAATTGGTGTATGCACTGAACAGCAATTCTCCAATATTCCAGAACAAGTGGATCTCTTAGTCAATCATCTACAACGAATCCAAACCGTACTGGAAGACAGTGAGACCTCGTCAAAACAGATACCTGCTCTCACGAACTCACTAACAAAGACACTTGATACTATCAATAGATTGACTGTTGCTCACAACAAGAATCTAACCAAACCCACTATTTTATCTGTTTTAGGGAGAATAACCAAAGCAATCAGTTCAGATGAAGAACTATCTGAAAACCAGAACGATCCTGAAATCGTTGAAGCGGTAGAGAATCTACTACTTGCAATCAAACCACCAGAACAAAAGGCAATTACGGGATAATCAGTTCCATACACCTTGGTTCAAAAAATGTATAGATATATTTTAAAAAATATCTTGAGAAATCCAGTTAATCTTGGTTCTGAAAAACCAGTAATTGATAACCAACAATCGACAATTAACAACTATAAACGAACAACTGATAATTATCAACAATCTATCAACAATTGTGAACATTTTACACACAAACAAAAAGCAGAGAAAACAACACAAAAATGAGAAATTTAGAAATTTTACTTTTTTATATTTATACTGCAACAAACCCAGTCCAGTACTGGGCTGAAGGACATAATTATGCCGAAAACAAATGTCACACGATGTGACAAAAAGTGTAACTTTTTCCGTTTTTTCGTTTCCTTTGCAATCTATGAATTTAAGCAATTAATAGGAGATTGATACCCAAAATAAATCAACGTTTTAGCAGTTCCTATAGTTTGGACAATTTTAGACATAGCACTCCGCTGGAGTGCAGGATGTTGATATAGTTTTTTCTATAGACATATCACCCCTCTGGGGTTGAGGAAAGTGTCTGAAAAGCTGTGTTGAAACGATCAAATCCGTTAGTAGCAACTTGTGTTAAATAATACATCTTTCAAATGTGTAACGGGTATAAAATTACTTCGTTTTTATTTTACCCAAATTATTATTATAGTTTGGATAATATTAAGCGATACACCTTTCGCCCCGTGAATCAAGGAATCAACGGTATGAACGCCTGTGGGCGTTCCCCGGGTATGAATGCCATTAGGCATTCCCTGGGGCTTATTGTTTAGGACTATTACGTTTTCTACACACCTTTCGCCCCTCTGGGGCTTGACCTATGGGAGGTATGGCGTTTCTACAAACATTTCGCCCCGCTGGGGCTGTTCTTATTTGGGTGCGTAAATAATTTGTCACTATAGACGTCAATTTTAGCATTAAATTCTTAGTAGGAGTGTGAATTCTAATCCACGATCTTATACCATTTCTGATAATTAAGGTCTCTTAAATGTAGCATAAACTTTCAGTTTGTGCGGTATTTCAAGCCACGTATAACAACTAAATATCTATAGAAATGGTATAAGATGAAACCCAAAGATGCATTCCATACAGGCTTGTGTTATGTTAGTATTAACATGTGTGATTCACGGAGGATTGGTATAGTTGAAATTATAAACCCATATAGAACAAGGGTTCGTAAAAATGCTCCGTGAAGGTTTCCGTGAAAGTGTAAAGAATTCAAGACGACAAATATTAACATTTTTTTACAATACGCAGTATCCATACATCTAATACCATATCTAAATAATGATCATCCATTATTAACTTAAAGAAACCCCTAAATCCCCTTATCAGGGGACTACTAAGAGTATTCGTAATGTGAACTATTAAAATAGAAATGGTATAAGAATCGGGGATCGGAATCCCCTCCTACAGAAGAGGGAGGAAGATTGGGATTGGAATCCCCTTCTATAGAAGAGTCCAATGCTTAAATTGATGCCTATAAGTAATATGGAAGATTCAGTGAATCCGCGTATGGAATTCACTGTGGTTCAACCCAACCTACGAAATAAACTAGCTACAATCTATAATTCGCTTGCATACGACAATTTTATATGTTAAAATTAAACGCATTGTGAAAAAGAACAAGAAAAAAACACAGCAGAACCCTACCATAACTGTCAATCGGAAAGCACGCCACGACTATCATTTGGGTGACCGATTTGAGGCAGGAATCGTCTTACAGGGGACTGAGGTGAAAGCAATACGGAACGGGCAGTTTAATCTCACGGATAGTTACGCACAAATAACAGAAGGAGAGATATTTCTGATTGATGCGTTTATCGGATTATACGATCACGGAAATCGAGCAAATCACGAACCAAAACGTATTCGGAAACTGTTATTACACCGTAACGAAATAAAGAAACTTGAACGATCCGTACATTCAAAAGGGATGACACTAATTCCAACAAAGGCATATTTTTTAGGAAGCAATGTCAAGGTAGAGTTAGCAGTCGCACAAGGTAAAAAACTATACGACAAACGCGATAAAATAGATCGCGAACAGGCTACCCGAGAAATACGATCATACACATAGATTTTCACAATTTATTTCGGGGGTGACTTGGTTTCGACGGAGGTAATTGCGATACAGGTTGCATGTCGAGGTCTCCGCAGGCCTCGTAAAATAGGCGGAACAATTATAATTGCTGATCAAGAATTAGCATTAGCTGCTTAAGACAGCTACGCTTGGTTGATCTGCCTCCCGTCAGAGAGGCTAAAGCGTCGCAATACGGGATAGCGGTCTGGTCGTTCTCAAGGGACATACCGCGAACATAAACTTGAGATAGCCGTCTTGGAATCTTGCACAGGGGAGTCTAAGAGGCAAAACATAAAGCCTGTGATAAGCATGTAGTAGCCTTTATCAATATACTTTCGGACGCGGGTTCAATTCCCGCCACCTCCATCATGATCTTTGACTGATCATTATCGGACAATACATGTTCTGTAGGAGGAAACTCCGATTTTTGATTCTTCTATTCGTACCGTAAACTGTATGAAGATAAAATAAATATATCGGTAATTTTGCTGAGAAATTCGGTGCGGTTAGGAAACCGCACCTACCGGGTCTGAGGTAATTAGAATTGCCGAATAAAAAAATAAATCTTCATTTAGTTTGCGGTAATACGAATAACAACTTATTGGATAATACCGTAGTTCCGCCGATTGACACAACCTATAAACCGTCTATCGGCGGATTTCATATTACACATTTTACTATCGCAAGGTGTAAGCACAATGGTGGATTTCGACAGTCTACCAAACCGCATACAACAGATCGCAAAAGCAGAATTACAACCGGATGAACAGATCTGCTTATGTGTTTTGGGACGTTCATCACTATTACATCCAGATTTTGTACTGATTACAAACCGGCGTGTCCTAATATTAGACGAAAAATATATGGGAAGCCTCGCTGTTTCATACGCAAATGTACGATGTAATCTGCCTTTTAGTGATATCAACACCGTCAATTTAGCCAGATTCTTAAAACATAGGATTTTAGGACAAGCACGATTGGAAATAAACGTTAAACGTAATATGTACTGCATCGACAATATGAGTTACCGGGAGGCACGGCGCGCACATACATTAATCGCACAACAGATACAAAACTAAAATGGACACATTCTGGACATACCTGACTGTACCACATAATATCTGCTACACTTTTCCTATAGCTGTAGTATTCCTGTATGCGATTATTTGGCGTATTATTACACTTATTTGGCATCGGGATGTTGATACGAAATCCAAAACTCATGTATCCGTAATATTAAGATTCTTGAATGCTACCGAGGTATCCTTCAAGATAGTATTGATAACATTGATGATAACATGGGGATTTGCTGGATTAATAGCGAATAAACTTTTGAACATCGAAACCGTTTCGAGTGGAACTTTCGGTGCATCCATCATCATAGCATTTATAACAAGTGTGATCGGAACGCGATATCTCCTGTTGACGTTTACAAAACTATTCTCTAATACCGATACTGTGGATACATCTGAAGATCCAAAACTACTCGGTCTACAAGGGAACGTAACCAGCGATCATATCACACAGAACGGTGGCACTGCACAAGTTGAGATGCCGAATGGTCAAACGATAACTGTTAATTGTCGTGTCAAGGTAGGTGAACCAAATCCATCAAAAGGAGATAAAATTACCTTTTTAGACTATGATCCTGTCGAACGTATATTTGATGTAAAACGAGTAGAATCGGAATCCGAACCATCCCTGTAGATATTGTTTACGCCCCAGCGAAGGAATTGCAATGGCACTCCGATATGACGTGCCAATCTATGTGGAAGACAGTGTCATAGAAGAAAACGGATACATTTTAGAAGAGAAAGAGTGACTATATTATGGTAGAAATGAAACCGGCATCTATTACCACTGGTAGTGGTTCAAATACTCCCGTTCTTATCTTAGAAGAAAAAGAAAGTGAATCAAAACGACTCTTATTAATATGGATCGGTGAATCGGAAGCATCTGCGATTGATAGTCAACTCAAGAATGTTCCTATGCCGCGGCCGATGACACACGATCTTATGAAGAATATTGTAGAGGCACTTTCGGCAACGGTAACCGCTATTTATATCAATGCCTTTGAAAAATCAACCTTTTATGCAACGCTGAAACTCAAATCGGACGGTGAAGAAATAGTTATTGATTCTCGACCGAGTGACGCAATCGCTCTCGCTCTAAGATGTGATGTGCCAATCTATATTGATGAGGTTGTGCTTGAACAAAACGGATTCTCGGCATCGGAAGTGGAGAAAAATATAAAAAATGAATCTTAATTTTAATACGGATTCATAGTAAAGGAGTAATAACATGGTTGAAGTGAAGATTGAAGTTCTTACCATTGATAGCAATACTGGCGCACCGGTCGTCATATTAAAAGAAACAGAAGGCGATTCCAAACGCATATTGCTAATATGGATCGGTGAATCGGAAGCATGGGCAATTGATAATCAACTCAAGAATGTTCCTATGCCACGACCTATGACACACGATCTACTCAAAAACGTTATTGACACTATTTCAGGTAAGGTGCAATCTATCTGTGTTAACGCATTTGAAAAAACTACCTTTTATGCAAAGGTAACACTTGAATTGAACGGGGAAGAATACGAAATTGATTCACGCCCCAGTGACGCCTTTGCTCTTGCACTCCGATGTGATGCTCCTATCTTTGTTGATGAGGATGTCATCGAAGAAAACGGTTTCCTTGAGGCAGAAGTCAAAAGAGATAAAGACAAAGATGTTGATACCAAAGATATCTTAGAAAATCTTGATGACGATGTCGTTAAAAACTACACCGTATAATAACAAGGTTGTTAGTCTATTCCCTTGGTAAATCGGTTTCAATGAATCACCTTACTGTGGGTATGACTATCACCTGAAAAAGGTGGTAAGTACAAGGTACAAAGTGAACTCTTTTAGCGAAAATTCAATCCTTATTCATGAAAGTTGTGCGGATGCCTTGCACGTAGACAACATTGCTGAGAAAATAGACCTATCCTTTCTTGATCCACCCTTCAATCAAGATAAAGCATATAATGCGTGGGATGACAACCTGCCCCCAAATGAGTATTGGGATTGGATGAGCGATATTTGCGCTAAAGTGTATGCGTTAACATCTGAAGGTGGGGCAATCTATTTCATGCAACGTGAGAAGAATACAGAATATGTTCTCGGATGCTTAGCCGATACGGGATGGACTTTTCAAAATCTTATAATATGGAAGAAGAAAACATCTGCCGTCCCTGGGATGAAACGTTTTGGAAAACACTATCAGATAATTGGGTTCGCAACGAAAGGGAAGCAACCCCGTGTATTTAATCGTCTACGGATAGATCCACCCTTGCCAGCAGGGTATAAACACGAACGTGAAAATGGGATGTATGTAACTGACGTATGGGAGGATATACGTGAATTGACATCAGGTTATTATGCAGGAGATGAAGCATTACGGGATGCAGAGGGAAATCGCTTACACAAACAGCAGACACCGATACAACTCTTACTTCGAATTATCCTTTCTTCAACAAATCCTGGTGATGTCGTACTTGATCCGTTTGCTGGATCAGGGACAACATTGGTTGTTTCACAACAATTAGGTCGAAAATCAATTGGCGTTGAAATTGATGCAACCAATGTTGAAATCATTCAAAACAGATTATCCGGACAGAGAAAAGCCGATGACGTCTCCCGATTTCTCAAGGATTACGCCTGCACACCAGACTTAGATGCCATTTGGGGACAATCCTCACTAACGAAAATATCAACTACTTCCAAGACACCAAGATCAGATCAGATGTCACTTTTCGAATCAAAACGATAAATGGCGTTCTCAATTTACCACTTCTTTGTTCATTTGTGTTTAAAGAAATCGGAATTCCTTGGTGAAAATAAACTGGAAAATTTCCCATTTGATGAACAAATGCTTTCTTGTATTAACAAGGGTAAATTTCCTGATTTAGCTGTTAGACTCAATAAGAACGACCTTCAGTTTACTGGCGGGGAATTGATTGAACTCAAAGACAGCAAAAGTTATTCCGTTTCTTCGTTTAATTCAACTATTCCAACGGGTGAAAAAGAAATAGAAATACTAATAGAAGGTCAAGAAAATACTATCCGAACGCAAATGGAAGAATCAGGTGACAACATACTTTCTGTACCAATCCGTCAAGTTTTCTATTTGATTCGGGGTAGAAAACAGTCAAATATAAAAGTATGCTTGACACATGGGAAGTTTTTTGAAACTGTGCCTGTTGAAACTTTGATTTC
Organism: Candidatus Poribacteria bacterium; assembly: GCA_965205025.1. Lineage (GTDB taxonomy): Bacteria > Poribacteria > WGA-4E > WGA-4E > WGA-3G > MSPOR6. The sequence goes on along the minus strand of CBDBFU010000002.1, from coordinate 304,343 downwards.
GGAATCATTCGGTCAGGCATTAGAGGAACGTTTAAATGAAATTGGAGAATCATTATCAGGTTCAATGAGACAGAAATTGTTAAGAATTTTCAGTGAACAGCATACTTTTAGTCGAACAAGAAATGTTGACGATGCCTCAGTAAGATTACGTTTTCGGATTATGACCGAAGTTAAGGCGGGGGCAAACATACTTAATCAAAATGAGTATGCTCAGATAGGACACAACACATTAAACTTTGCCGTACCTTGTCATGATGAAATAGAGAAAAATCGAGAACAAAATAAAATGAGAATTGCTTTTGAAGAAATGAATTGCTCAGAATTGTTTGATCAAATGGAGATATTTAAACTCCAACATCTCTTTAACGGAGAATTTCTCATCTTTCAACTGAACTTACCAAACTTAGTTTAATCTACACAAGATCCAACTATGAACAAAACACAAAACAACACCTTGACGCTACTACTGCTTTTTACAATTACCCACTTGCTACTTACCCCAAACGGATTCTCCAAAGACATTGAATTTGACGAACTGCCAAAATCTATTCAAGAGATAGCACTACGTGTCATCGGAGATGTACCCATTGACGATGTTGATAGAGAAAAGGACGATGACGAGATATATTATGACGTAGAAGCTGAAGACGATAGAATTAGATTCGAACTGCAGATCACACCAGATGGCACGTTTATAGAAAAAGACATAACAGAAAATATATCCTTCTTAGAATTGCCAATACCTGTACAAGATACAGTCTACCGACAAGTTGGTATGTTAAGAATTAAGGATGTTGATCGCAAAACAGAACTTGGAAAAGGTCTGTATTACGAAGTCGAAGCAGATGAAATGGGGATAGATATTGACCTTGAAATTGCACCAGACGGAACACTCTTAGATATAGATAAGAGTGATCCAATTGAACTTAGGGTAGAACTAACCGCAAAATCGAAAATACCTACGCTTGAGGATATATCACCGTATCGGGAAGCACTTGTCTTCTACGAATATAAACTTGATAAGCGACTTGATGGTGAATTCAAGGGTAAAAAACTAAGAGTAGCACATTGGGCTATCTATGACAATCAACCACAGTCAATTGGTAAACTCGAAATAGGCGATTCGCAGAGACTGAAACTCTATCCATACAAACAGTTCAAAGAGCTTGAGAGCATATATACGAGTGATACGCTGGAATTAGATCCAGATATACCACTCTACCACGATGTTGGACAAAAGATACTTGAAGATGAAACTTTGGATGACCGATTTGACTACGATTCTATTTTGTCCGAAAAGATGCCTGTCTTTTGGCAATTGAAAAACCAATTGAAACTTGTCGCATTAGGCGATTCCCGGTGTGAATGTGGTGTTAAAACCGAACTCTTTTACGGTGATGAAAACCTTAGGATACCAGTGGCATACAACCTGGCAATTTCTGGAGGATCTTTAGAGGTACAGAGACTTATTGTTGAGGAATATTTGATGAAACTTCCTAACTTGGAGTGGTTGGTTTATCAGATGTCACCGAGAGTTGTTAACAGACATTTCAAAAAAGCATCCGAGAAGAGATTGAGAAGAAGCGACGGTTTCAAATTTGATCAGAAACACGAGCAAACACTTTGGGATCGTTCCGATAACCCAAACGAGAAAAAGACGATTGACGATATTTCTTCAATACCCTATGTGTCGGCATACTGGTCTGAACGTCCATGGGGATGGGAATATAAGAACGAGATTTGGCAAGACCCAAAAAAGATAAATTCTGACAGGGATTGGGAAATCTCTGAAGAAAGATGGATGAACCTAACATCAATGATTTCCTCATTAAACGAACAAGGTGTGAAGGTGTTAATTTATTTCTCCCCTATACATCCAATAATACAAGGAGAACGCCTTGTAGATGATGATGGAACAACACAAGAAGGTTATCGTGAACTGGTTGACCGATTAAAACGACTTCAGAGAACATTACCGGACTTTGTTTTTGTTGATCTGCTTCAAGGTGGATATCACGATTTCACTCCAGAAATGTTCAAAGATCTTGATCACCTGAATGCACAAGGTGCTACAAAATTAACCCTTAAACTCGAAGAAGTCAGAAAACGTCATTCTAAATAACAACGAGGAACACCAAGTCTTAACTCTTACTGGTAACGATCAATACCAGACCAACATCATATACCCCTCTGTCATTACATAAATCTGCAAATTAAATGGTATTCAGTTCGCATATATTCGTCTACTATTTCCTACCCTTTGCACTACTTGTTTACTATCTACTTCCCCGCAAAGCCAAACATCTTGGCTTGACGTTCCTCAGTTATCTGTTTTATGGTTGGGCACATCCACCATTTGTGCTACTCATGTTTGCCTCAACACTGATTGATTATACTTGTGGTCGGATCATTTCAGGTAGCGAATATAACCGTAATCGCAAACTTGCCTTGACGGTTTCCATCTGTTCGAATCTATCTCTCTTAGGTTTCTTCAAATACTTCAATTTCGGCATCTCAAATTTCAATGTTCTGCTTGATTGGTTAGGTCTGCCTATATGGGAAAGTGTCCTGCAAGTTGCACTGCCTCTCGGCATAAGTTTCTATACATTCCAATCGATGAGTTATACAATTGATGTGTACCGTGGTGATGGAAAAGCAATACACAATTTTATAGATTTTGCTTGTTATGTATCCATGTTCCCGCAACTCGTTGCCGGACCAATAATACGTTTTTCAGAAATAGACGATCAGCTAAGACATCGTACGCATACACTCCAGAAATTCGCACGTGGTATTGCATTTTTCGCAATGGGTATGGCAAAGAAGATTCTCCTCGCAAACCCCTGCGGTAAATGTGCTGACACAGTTTTTGACGCGGGAATAGTCAACACACTTGATGCATGGTATGGCACCCTTGCTTACGCATTTCAAATATACTTCGATTTTAGCGGTTATTCCGATATGGCTATAGGCTTAGGACTCATGCTCGGATTTACCTTTCCCAAAAACTTCGATGCTCCATATAAATCTGAATCAGTAACCGATTTTTGGCGTACATGGCATATATCACTCTCCAGTTGGTTGCGAGACTACTTATACATCCCACTCGGTGGAAATCGTCGTGGTCAATCCCGTACCTATATTAATTTAGCACTTGTCATGCTGCTGGGTGGTTTATGGCACGGGGCATCGTGGAACTTCGTGATATGGGGAGCAATTCATGGCGGTATGCTTGCGCTTGAACGGAATCGTGGAAAGACAACCTACTATTCATCCTTACCGAAACTCCTACGTGTTGTAGCAACCTTTCTACTTATACTTATCACATGGGTTTTCTTCCGAGCAAGCAATTTACCTCATGCTATCACACATCTACGTTCTATGTTTAGCAGTGTGAATGTACCAGAATCAACCGATCTAATTGCAGGTATACTGTATCAACCTTACTATCTTTTGACGATGTGTGTCGCAGGAATTATTATTTGGAGTTGTCCGCAGACTTGGGAGTGGACACAACGACTCACACCAATTAGAATGGGTATATGTCTATTACTTTTCTTTCTCTCCCTTGCTGTTATGTCAACACAAACCTATAATCCGTTTATCTATTTTATATTCTAATTATGCGAAACTTAGCCGAACATCGTCGAAATACAGCCAAAAAAGATCTTGAAAGTACACATATAAAACAGAATGTGTGTATAGTAAACCTTGTTATCTTCTGTATCATACTGCTATCTGTACCGATCTGTCAGTTTACATCTGAAATACTGAAGCACAAGTTTCCACAGGTATTCCAAGTCGGTGAATTAGTGTCGAATCCACGACGTGAAGCATTTGAGAAATTTGAGCATACATTAGAGGAAAAGGCAATACTCTCCAATTTGTTCCTGCCAATTGTCCAGACAACTTTCACAAGTCTATTCAACATGGGTAATGAACAAGCCTATATTGGTAAAGAAGGTTGGTTGTTTTATCGTGCCGATATAGACGCTGTAATTGGTATCAATGATAATTCGGATCATAGTAAATACAACGATGCTCTAAAAACACTTCTCGATTTAAAACAGCAATTAGAAGTACAGAATATAACACTAATCGTTGTACCAATACCCGTAAAACCAACGATTCATCCCGAACGATTTTCCCGACGATATAAAGAGGTAAAAACCCCTATACACAATCCGTTTTACACAGAACTTATTGAAACACTTATATCACAAGGGGTAATTGTCTATGATCCATCTTCGCTGCTTTATGAGGCTAAAAAGGAGAATCCACAGTATCTAAGAACGGATACACATTGGAAACCTGAAGCGATGGAACGGGTTGCAAAAGATCTTGCCTTATTCATTAATGAACGGATAGAATTTGTTAATGACCCAAACACTACTTACACCAAAGCGATAGTTGAAATCGAAAACATTGGTGATATAGCCAAAATGCTGAAGCTACCAGAACTCCAAAATATACTTCCATCAGAACGTATAACATCTCATATTATCAAGGATTATACTGGAGAACTTTGGCAACCAAACCGTAAAGCAGAAATACTATTTCTCGGAGATAGCTTCAGTAATATATACTCCCTTTCAGGAATGGGATGGGGAGAATCAGCAGGATTCGTAGAGCATCTCAGTGCACAACTCTCACGGTCAATTGATAAAATTGTTAATAATGCAGGTGGTGCCCTTGCAACCCGACAAGCGTTAATAAAGCAACCTGAACGGATTAATGGTAAACGTGTTCTTATTTATCAGTTCGCAGCGAGAGAGTTGTATTCTGGAGACTGGAAGATTCTATCTGTACCAAAGGTACAACCTACTTCAGCAGATAACAGTGAAAGTCCAGTACAATCAACAACGGGTATTACTATAACCGCATCCGTAATAGACAAGACTGAACCACCGATTCCAGGGAGTGTACCATATACAGAATGCATCATAGCGTTTCATCTTGGGAATATAAAGACTCCAGACCTACCCGATGAAATAGTCGTATTCATGTGGGGTATGCGTGAAAACAAATGGACGGAAGCCACGAAATATAAGGTTGGACAGAATATAAAGCTAAATCTACAATCGTGGAATTCGGTAGAAGCAGATTATGGCAGCTACAATCGTATAGAATTAGATAATGAGGAGACATGGTTATTAGATATCTATTGGGGAGAGATACAGTGATATACACTCACAGAAGAAATATACCTTTATGTTTGCTTTCCCTAATACTTACTGTTGGTTTATGCTTGTATAATACACCTACGGGTGTAGCAGAAAATATTTTCATTCAATCCTTAGCAGAAAAAGTTAGGCAAGCAGAGACGCAAAAAACATCTGTGGTATCTGCAAAAGATGGATGGTTGTTCTTTGTTTCTGAGCTGCGAAGCATCAGCGTTGGTGATTTTTGGGGTGACGCAGCAATGAAGGTAAGTAGAGCATCCAATCCAGAGTATGCAGACCCACTTCCTGCAATCTTAGATTTCAAGAAACAACTGGACACTGCTGGAATTGAGTTGATTTTCGTTCCTATACCTGCAAAAGCCACAATCTATCCGGAGATGATCTCGGAACATACAACGACAAAACGTACAGATAAACAACTCCAGAAATTCTATGAGATCTTACGAATACAGGGGGTGAACGTCTTAGACCTAACCGATCTTTTCTTAGAATATCGAAATACAAACTCAAACCCGTTGTACTGCAAACAAGATACGCATTGGTCTGGTGAAGCCTGTGTGTTGGCAGCGAAGGCTATAGCAACACATATCGGTACCCCCTCGTGGATGGATGAGATTCCAAAACGGAAGGCATTACTTGAAACCCGTAACGTTGAAATAACGGGAGACCTTTGGAGAGAACTTGGGAATACGGACCAACCCAAAGAACAATTACAACTCACCTTTGTTAGGATTGATGGAGAAGCAACCACTTCAATGCAACCGTTTGGCAAATCGTGGCGGGAAAGTCCGGTTGTATTATTAGGGGATAGCCATAATCTTGTTTTCCATGCCGGAAGTGGTATGCATGCACAAGGGGCAGGACTACCCGACCATCTTGCGTATCAATTTGGATTTCCCGTGGATGTGGTCGCAGTACGTGGTTCAGGGGCAACACCATCACGTTTGAATCTATTTCGAAGACAAGATAATATGAAAGGAAAACGGGTTGTCGTCTGGTGTCTAAGCGTAAGAGAATTTACTGAAGGACAGGGATGGCGAAAAGTTCCTGTGATTAAATAAAAAAGGCCATAGGATGAATCCTATGTCCTTTTCAGGAAAGTTATCAAACACTACTCTATTTCATACACAATAGTGACATTCACAGTAATAGTCTGTTCCCCAGGAACAATCGGAGTAGAACTCCTTGCACTATCGTCTGCAGCCGATTCAGCTACTGCTGCATACGGAATAGGTGGACTTTCGTAGTAGGTGTTTTCAGATATAGTTACCGGTTTTCCAAGTGTAACACCACTTGCTTCAGCCAAAGTTTGTGCTTTCGCTTCAGCATCTTTTACCGCTAATGTCCGTGCTTGATGTTGGTAATCGGTGGTATCTTCAATCATAAATTGAATGGAATTAAGGACTATATAATCCCCTCCAGCTTCCGTTGCATCATCTATTACATCGCTAAGAGAGTCTAAATCCCGCACCTTTGCTCTAACAGTGTTGTTGACTCTATATCCTTTTAGTATGCGTCCTTCTTCAGTCCAATCATACTGGGGATAGATACTGAAATTTTCAGTACTAATATCCTTTTCGTCGATGTTATTAGCCTTCAACGTTTCTATTAAAGCAGTCATGGAACTCGCAGCTTCTTCTCGTGCCTCCGCAACAGTTTCCTTTTCAACAGATACACCTAAATTCAGAGATGCGATATCCGGTTCTCCAGTTACAGAACCGCTACCATTTACATGGATAGTTCTACCACTTGTTGGGGGTGTTAACAATTCGGTTGCTAAACGTGAATCACAGGCAGTGAGTGTAGGGATTACTACCAATACTGCGATGAGTAATAACCAATAATTCTTCCTCGTCATTATTCCTCCTATAGATTTCAAAGATCTATTACTATAATTACTCCGTAGGAGTGACATCAACCGCCTCTGATGGAGTTGTTTCCTCAGTCTCCGGAGGTGTAACCACTTCTTTAAGGGTTTCAGACTTCTTTATTAATCTATCAACATTTGATTTGAACAGCATGAAAATCGTCTCTTTATCATTACTTTTTACGTAATGTTTGCCACCTTCCTCTTTCCCAACAATTAGTGTCGCAGTTCTCCCATCGTTTAGACTGGCAGAAATAGAGGATATAGGAGCATCTAATCCATATTCAGAAAGTTCTTTTTCCTCAGCAAAATCGTCAGTCGTCAATTGGCTAAAGGTCGTAAGCAGATTATCCATTTCAGTTTGTTTTACATCAGACGCTGTCGGTTGAAGCATTTGCCATTTGTTTTCTGCATCTAACCGTAGTTCAACAGTTTCCTCAGCGGATGTAATATCAACCTGGGTGACAATCCCTTTGTTAAAATCGAAAATAGTTCGGTCTTTCCAAGTTCTCGTTCCTTTGTCAAAAACAGATTGGAGGTAACCTTGTCCAACATATACATTATTTGAATCAGCCACCCTTACATAACTGCTCAAAAAGCCTGGCGTGTTTTTCCCAACAAACAGATGTGCTAACAATTTGTCGTCTGCACCCATCAATTTTGCTTCCACTCCGGAACTATTTACTTCAAATTCTGCCTGGTTTTTGGGATTATCGGAAACAAGGTTAGCGTTAGTGAATTCTCCCACTTTAGTAAACAATTCATCAATACTTTCGCTATCTGCGGGATAGTCATCCATAGTCGTGACAACCCAACTTTCTCCCTGTTTTGTAAGGGTAGTCGTCTCACCCTTAGCGATAATTTCTACCTTTGTAACCATTTCCCGATTGAAATCCGGAAATAGGACAGTTGCCTCTTCAACCTTCTTTTCATATTCGCTCTTACCAAAAGGATTCTCAAAAATTAGTACAATGAGTGCTAATACAATAAAAATGCCGACTAAAATCAGTAGTTGTTTCTTTTGCATCGTTTCATCCAGATGTATATTAGTAAATGTTTAACTGAACAGAGAAGTTTCAGAACCGTATGTTTCGACCATTCGTTTTACACGTCCCTTAAGCAGATATCGGACCAACCCTATGATGACTACAAGCAGAGGTATACCGACTATACACAGAAACATAATAATGTTTTTCTCCAAATTTGTTGTCTCTTTTAACGGACGGTCGGTAATAGTATGGGAACGGATACCTATAAGTGTATCACCTTGTGTTAGCCAATCAATACTATTTAAGAAAAAGTCAACACTATTTCGACTTAACTGTGTGAGTACTTGTGCTGTCCCCACAACTATAATTTGCGTATCTGCACTTTCATTTATAGTTGTTCGTTCTTCGGTTTCTTCGTTCGATGGGGTTGTATCATTTCCGTTTTCCGTTTCATCATCAGTAGGTGTGCTTACAGGAGGAATTTCTTTGCCAGCGTAAAAACTCTTGAACTTTCCTTCCAAAGAAGCAACAGTTGTAAAGACTTTGTGTTCTCCTTTAGGAATTTGAGTTCCCGGCATAACGTTATAATATCCTTGGAAGCTCTGTCCAAATTCGGTTGTTTTTGCCAATGCAGTTGCTTTCACACCATCTACTGCTACTGTCTCTAACGAACTTGTCCAAGGTAAAGTTAGTGCCTCTAATTGGCTTGTCACAGCATGTTCTTTTGAGAAGTTCTGGCTTCTGATCTTGACAAAGTACGGATAGTCTTGAATGACTGTCATAAATCCACGTTGAGTTTGTACGTTATCGTGAGATCTGAGATCAGCAATCAAATTGTTTCCAAGCTTAACACCGTAATGTTCAAGAAGATCATTCAAACCGGTAGGTAGAGGTGTGCCTTGAAGTGTTTGCATATTTATTGTCACCGGATCAATCAGAAAAATCGCTTTACCCCCACGCATGATGAATTGATCAATCTCGTATTTCTCACGTTCAGATAAAGGTTGTTTCGGTCCGGCAATGACTAATGTAGTAACCGTAGCGTCAACAGGATCTCCTGCTTGCAGGTCAACAGTGGTAATGTTGTATTGTCCTTTACCAGATTTATCCATTAGTTGCCGAAATTGTTGCGTTCCTTCGTTTTGAGCATTGATATCATACTCGTTGTGTCCAGTCAAAAATCCGATTGTTTTCGCTTCTTTAGTAGTGACTTTTAAGATAGCGGAGGTAAGTTCATATTCAAAGTTTGCTGTTGATTGAACGACTGGAAGGACTTCCTCTTTTCCGCTATAACCGATAGAAATTCCCATAAAGACATTCGCAATTTCAAGTTTGTCTTTTCCACGAACATTGATTTGGACTTCATTAACGCCTTTAAATCGGAGTTCCTGTTTCTCTCCATCATCTAATCCAGAAGGATCAATGTAATCAATCTGTAGTTTTTTCGAAAATGCCTTATATTCGTCCAGTACATCTTTGACATCACGACGAATTTGGGCAACTTCCGCTGGCTCCATTGAGAAGTATACAGTTATCGTAACAATATCGTCTAACGACTTAATCAAATTTTTTGTTGCTTTTGATACAGTGTAACGTTTATCCTCAGTCAGATCTGCGCGAAAAAAACGACGCGAAGACAAGAAATTTACTAAGACAAGAATTCCAATGACGATTGCTACAAAAGCAAGTGTATTACTACCGTATCTGATCCGTTTATCTGCCATAATAGTTTACCTCCTTATCTAACGCCATTTCCGACTTTCTACTGACAATGTACTTAAGTAGAGAAAGAATCCAATGATACTTAAATAATAGATGATATCACGGGTATCAATGACACCACGTAGTATACTACTATAATGAGTTCCGAGACCGAGATAACTAAATATCGGGAATAGCCATCCGGGAGTCCTTGAAAGTACGAAACCTTCCCCAATAATCCATAAAACAAAGCAGGCAGATATTCCCAGTATGAAGGCAATTATCTGATTCTTAGTTAAGGTTGATGTAAACAAACCTATTGCCAAATAAGCTCCACCCATCAATAATAAACCTAAGTAACCACATATAAGTGTTCCACCATCAACATTACCCAGATAGATGACTGAAAAAGGAAGGCAGAGCGAAAAAAGGGCGGTAATAGCAAGCAACCCAAGACTTGCAAGAAATTTACCGATAACAACCTCGTGATCACGGATCGGAAGGGTCATCAGGATTTCTGCTGTTCCGAGCTGTTTCTCTTCTGCCCAGAGTTTCATGGTTACCGCAGGGATGAAAAAAAGGAACATCCACGGCATTAATCCAAAGAAACTTCGCATTTCTGCTTGGTTATATATGAAAAAGGATCCAAAGAAGAGCCATGAAGAGATGGCAAGAAAAAAGGTTATAAATATGTAAGCGATAGGAGAATTGAAATAACTTCTAATTTCTTTTTTGAAGATTGCGTTTATATTCTGCATAATATTCTATTCTATGCGAGGCATAGTATTTATTGAGTCAAAAAAAATAATTCTGAGATTACTCCTCGTCAACGGGTGTTACACTATTTTCTGATGGTTGAGGAGATGCAGTGTTGCTACTCTGTTCTCCAGAAGTAAATTGCAGGAATACATCCTCCAGATCAATAGATTCCTGTCGGAGTTCAGTCAAAGACCATCCGTTTTCGACTGCAGCTTGAAAGAGAAGTTCAGAGCCATCACCGTCCTCAACTAATGTAATATCATAACTAACGACCCCGTTGTCGGTTCCAACATGTGTTAATTCGGTGATACCTTCTAACTGGTTCAAGTGAGGGGTAATTGTCTCCTCTGTGCCTCTGATTGCGACATATAACCTGTTAACGCTGCGTACTTGACCGATGAGGTCATCCAATGTTCCGTTGGCAACAAGTTGCCCTCGACTTATAATTAGAATACGGTCGCACGTCGCGGCAACTTCAGGCAGTATATGTGTACTGAAGAGTACCAATTTTTCTCTACCGATATCCTTGATTAAGTTTCGTATTTCAATCGTTTGGCTCGGGTCGAGTCCGGAGGTAGGTTCATCTAAAATCAGAATAGGAGGATCGTGTATTAGACTTTGTGCTAAACCAACTCGTTGTCGGTAGCCTTTAGAAAGCTCACCAATGTCTTTTTGGATAACTCCTTCAAGGCCACAGATTTCAACGACAGTTTTTAATCTGTCTTTTCGCTGACTTTTCGGTATGTCTCGAATATCTGCCATAAACTTTAGGTATTCAACCACTCCCATGTCTGTATAGAGTGGTGCACTTTCAGGCAAATACCCAACGTTTTTCCTGACATCAATAGCACTTTGGAGGACATCATAACCAGCAACGGTTGCACTGCCTGAATCCGCTGTGAGATAGCATGTTAGAATCCTCATGGTTGTGGTTTTACCAGCCCCATTTGGTCCAATGAAACCTACTACTTCTCCAGCTTGAGCATCAAAAGATACTCGGTTCACGGCAAGGGTCGGACCGTAAGACTTTGTAAGTTCTTTTACTTCAATCATTACGTTTATGTGTTTTTAAAATATTTTATTTGAGATGTCGTTGGCGAAAAGGGTTTCAAACCAACATCTTATAGGGTAAAATACCAAAGAAAATAATACCATGTAATTAGGATAATGTCAAGAGAAATTGAAAGATATTGAACCTTTCAATTATCCTTAATAAGACAAATTAAACCAGAAAGGACAGGCATATAGCCTGTCCCTACTAATAATTAGAAATCGATAATAAATATAAAAGTTATATGGCAGCGGGACCTCTTTCACCTGTACGGATTCGAATTGTTTCGCTAATAGGTATGACAAAGATCTTTCCATCACCGATTTTACCTGTTGATGCAGCTTGTTGGACAGCTTCAACGACTTCATCTACATTTTCTTCAGCGACAACGATTTCAATTTTCAATTTCGGTACAAACTCAATCGTGTATTCGCTTCCGCGATATAGTTCGGTGTGACCACGACTACGACCAAATCCGCGAACTTCGCTTACTGTCATCCCGCGGACACCGACATTACTGAGAGCTTCTTTTACTTCCTCCAGTTTGAAGGGACGGATAATACACTCTAATTTTACCATGGGATTTACTCCTAATACCTACACAAATTTGTTAGGGTTATCTCGGCGGATCGTGGGATTCGCCTTATGTTTATCAGGTTGCTGCGGACGAATGATTAATCCGTCCATATAAAATAGACTGAGGCATCAGATTATCGCTTTATCTTGCGTGTCATCTAAGCTATACGTGTTTGTCAAATGCATACTTATCAGAATATACACTACAATTCACACTCGCCTGGAAATCAACGCTTGCGGTTATGTGATACCTCAGACACGGGGTTCTTGCCCCTCCCCACAATAGATACAGTAGAAACTACTATTTCATATTCGAGGAAACACCTCTAAACTTTACCTATAAAAGGTATAGGATAGTTCCTATATATCGTGGTAGAGGAAGAATTCATACGGATGTGGACGCATATTGACGGCATCTACTTCATTCTCCCGTTTATAATCAATCCAGACATCAAGCACGTCTTGTGTAAAAACATCACCTTTCAGAAGATATTCGTGATCATCTTCAAGGGCATCAAGGGCATCACCAAGAGAAACGGGTGTGGATTCAATATCGGCAAGTTCTTCCGGTTCAAGATCATAAAGGTCTTTATCCAGAGGATCACCAGGGTGAATACGGTTTTGAATACCGTCAAGTCCTGCCATCATTAAAGCACTAAAGGCAAGATACGGATTACAAGACGGATCGGGTGTTCTAAACTCAACACGTTTAGCCTTTTCACTCTTAGAATAAACAGGAATTCTAACACAGGCACTACGGTTTCTTTGTGAATAAGCAATATTGACAGGTGCTTCATATCCCGGAACCAGTCGCTTATAGGAATTCGTGGTTGGGGCAATAATGGCACATAAAGACCGCGCATGTGCAAGCAAACCACCGATATAATACAGAGCAGTTTCACTTAACAATGAATATCCTTGTGGATCAAAGAAGATATTCTTACCATCTTTCCAAAAACTTTGGTGCACGTGCATACCGGAACCGTTGTCTTGGAAGAGTGGTTTTGGCATAAAGGTGGCTACCAAATTATGGGAACGAGCGATATTCTTGACGATGTACTTGTATAAAGCAATTTTGTCCCCAACAGTGGTAAGTGTATCAAAGCGGATATCAATCTCACCTTGACCAGCTGTACCAACTTCGTGGTGATGAACTTCAACATCAATTCCAGATTCAATAAGTTTCAAACAGATCTCAGACCGGATGTCTTGAAGTGTATCTGATGGTGGAACTGGGAAATATCCTTCTTTATAACGGGGTTTGTAACCGAGATTCGGATTCTCATCTTTACCAGAATTCCAACTACCTTCAACAGAATCAACAGAGTAGAATCCAGAATTTGCTGTCTGTTCATAACGGATATCATTCAATAGATAGAATTCAGCTTCTGGTCCCCAATAACTAATATCTGCAATACCGGTAGACTGAAGATACGCTTCAGCTTTCTGCGCAATATGGCGTACATCACGGGTGTAATTTTCAAGAGTAATTGGGTCTTTGATATTACAGGTAATACTTAACGTCGGTATTTCACAAACTGGGTCAAGAAGTGCTGTCGTAGGGTCTGGAAAGAGGAGCATATCGCTCTCGTTAATAGCCTGAAAACCACGGATACTTGACCCATCAAAACCGATACCTTCTTCAAAAAGGTCTTCGTTCAATTCTCCAACCATAATGGAGAAGTGTTGCCACATCCCGGGTAAATCCATGAATTTCAGGTCAACTATCTTAACATCATTATCTTTTGCAAGTTGAACCACCTCACTTGGTGTCATTCGCATTTCCTCCTAAGTGAATCAACAGTATATTGTAAATTGTGATGGGTCGTCAATCCAATGCGTAATTATATTATTTGACAAAAATCCCAATAAAGACTATGCAAAGTCTATGCCAATTAAGCATTCTTGTCGCATAAAACGCAATTTGACGACACCAATGCAACAGAATCAAACAGTGCTTAGAAGCATCTGTTTACATAACTAAATATCTTAGGTACATCTATTCAAGCACCTAAGATAGAGTATATTGATTTGCTAAATAATTAGGCATAAATTTGCCCAAAATTTCAGCAGAATTACGGTTCTTTTAATTCAACATCTTCAGCAAATCTACTAATTTCGGGTCCACCTTGTCCAGCATATTTATTAGCGGGTTTCAGGTGGTAGGGAACAGTTGAAGGCGAAGAAAGCTGCTCAAAGGTAAAAGCACATATACGCATCCCAGGATATAGTATCACAGGCATCCTTCCAAGATTGCCAAGTTCCAACGTTGCATTTCCAACCCAACCTGGGTCAAATAGTCCAGCAGTGCTATGAACAATAATACCAAGTCTACCGAGGCTGCTTCTTCCTTCAAGTCTTGCCATTACATCGTCGGCTAATTCCAGTTTTTCTTGCGTAGCAGCCAGAACAAATTCCCCCGGTTGCATCGTAAATGCATCACCCTCAGGTACATCTACTTTTCGCATGAGATCATCAACATCTACCTTTGTTTTCAAATCAATAAAAGCATGTTTGCTGTGCTCAAAAACTCGAAAAACATTCCCCAATCTACAATCAATTGAACAACTCCCTAATTGTGTATCTAAATTGGGTTCTGGGGTAATTTTTATTTTTCCTTCGTCCATATATTTTAGGATATCTACATTTGATAAAACCATATTATTAATTTACCATACTTTTACTAAGTTGTCACGTTTTTTGTAATCTGATTGTTAAAGACTGTTGCTATTCTTCCCATTCGTCTGGTGGGATGTTACGATAGGAATAATCTAAGAGTGTGATAGGATGCATCGCTTTCATATCTAAACTGTGTTTTTGGATTCCAAGTTGAATTTGGAGAAGGCATCCTGGATTACCAGTGGCAACAATATCAGCATTAGTATCACTGATGTGTTCCATCTTCCGTTCCAATATTTCCTGAGATAGTTCGGGTTGAGTGATATTATATATCCCCGCACTCCCACAACACCATTCAGCTTCAGTCAACTCAATCAGTTCAAGTTCTGGAATGGCTTGTAACACTTTTCGCGGCTGCAGTTTTACACTTTGTCCGTGTAGGAGATGGCACGGTTCATCGTACGTAACACGTAATGGGATTTTACCGTTTGGTGGTATCATCTCAATTTCTGCCAAGAACTCGCTGATGTCTCGCATATTGTGACTAAAGTGTTCAGCCTTTTCGGCATAATCAGTGTTTTCCAGCAGTGCTTCGTACTCCTTGAGTGTTGCTCCACATCCAGCAGAATTGATGATAACAGCGTCCAAATTCTCATTCTCAAATGCATCTATGTTCTGTTTAGCCAATGCGGAAGCGACATCGCGTACACCGTTATGTAAATGTAATGCCCCACAACAGGTTTGCTTTCTCGGCGTAACTACCTCACATCCATTCTGGGTAAGTACTCGGATAGTTGCCAGGTTCGTATCTGTAAATACCTGATTCATTATGCAACCTGGAATAAAACCGACACGATAACGGGTTTCTCCTTCTGCTGGGGTGATATCTCGTATCGTGTATTTGAGTTTTGGAGAAGGGATTTTTGGAAGTAATGACTCCATCTGTCCCATCTGTCCCATCAACTTAAGAATCCCAGTTTTCTGAACTAACCAACGTATACCGAGTTTTTGGTATAACCACATCAGTTCAAAAATAAGATCTAAACGTTCTTTGTTCGGGAGTATACGTTTGAAGACGAGATCACTCCAGAAACGATAACTTGTTGAACGGGAAGCGTTCTGTTCGTAAATGGCGCGTGCTTCTTCAAGGAGTTCACCAAAATGAACACCTGAAGGACAAGCGGTCTCACATGCACGGCAATCCAGACATCGATAAATATATTCTGCCCATTCTTCGTTCAGCGGTGTTGGATCTTGTGGTTTGAATGCACTCCCCATAAGGTATAATCTACCTCTGGGGGAGTCTGTTTCAAGTCCTAATTCACGGTAAGTGGGACAGGTAGGTAAGCAGAGACCACAATGCGTACAGGCATCCCATTTCTTCCAACTGAAGGAATCTGTGCCGATTAGTGGCTGGTTTTGAGGGGTGGACATGTAGTTTGAAACTTATTCTTTTGGGTGGTTTTATTATTGAAATAGGTGATAGCATCAATATTTATGAAATTTCATCATTATCATGCCAACAATAAAAATCAAAGTAAGTACGATTAAAACAACCGTAATAAAAACCATAAATTTGGAGTCTTGACCTATTGCAGCACTTTTCTTGATACCACTCATTCTATTTTCATTAATCTTTTCCACAAGTTGATGTTTTTCGCTCTGTGTTAAGTCTTGCTTTTTTGCAGTGGATTCAGACGAGATAGGAGTATATTTACCCTTTTTCCTATGTTTTGGCCAGACAAGTATAAGAAGTAGAATACAACCCAAAAAGGTCAATATATGAACTGGGAATGCTACAAGTAATTGTAAAACACCTTCTAAATCATACATCTTTTATTCCTCTGTTAGGTTAGTTGACTGACTTGTGTTTTCGTGACTCCTTCATTTAGGCTACCGGAACGATATCCTTGTAGATCAAGTGTGACGTGGGTATATCCCAATGTATTGAAATGTTCGTTGATTTGATTTCGTGTCTCTTTCTTGTAAAATCGTGTCATTTCATCTGCTTCCAGTTCAATTCTGGCAAGTTCTCCGTGGTGGCGGACACGGAATTGACGGATACCCATATCATATAAAAATTGTTCTGCTGCATCAACTTGACGTAGTAATTCACGTGTAATACGCATACCGTATGGGAAACGTGAAGAAAGACAAGCAAACGCAGGTTTATCCCATGTTGGGAGATCCCACACTTTAGAAATCTCTCGGATTTCGGCTTTCGTTAAGTCAACATCAATTAGCGGTGCCTGTATACCCATCTGTTTTGCTGCATCCATTCCCGGACGATGGTCACCAACGTCGTCTGGGATTGCACCATAGACAATTGTACCAACATCATATTTTTCAGCAATTGGACGAAGTTTGTCGAACAATTCTGTCTTACAAAAGAAGCATCGATTTGTTGGATTGCTTGCATATCCCTCTAAATCTAATTCTTCAGTATTAACAGTTTCAAAGCGAATACCAATCTGCTTAGCAATTTCTTGTGCAGCTTTCATTTCTCTGATAGGGTATGAATCGGAAATAGCAGTAACAGCAAGCGCATTTTCACCTAAAGCATGTTGTGATGCTTCTGCAAGAAATGTACTATCTACACCACCAGAGAAGGCAACAATAACCTTTTCATAGTTGCGTAGGCATTCATATAGACGGTCTACTTTTGTTTGTAAAGTGGGAGATTTTATAGGTTTTGGTGTCATATTTACCATCCTAACGCGTTACGTGGGTCGATCAGCTTTCTGTAACTTCTTCAATTCATCGCTTAGCAATTGTCTTTTTAAGCCACTAATCCTATCAATAAAAAGAGTTCCATTTAAGTGGTCAATTTCGTGTTGGAGAACGCGGGCAAGTAATCCGTCTGCTTCAAATTCAACTGATTGATTTCGTAAGTCTATTGCTTTTACAACTATTTTTTCCGGTCTTTTCACATCTTCACGAAGGTCCGGTATGCTCAAACATCCTTCTTCAGCTATATCTTCACCTTCAGAATTAAGAATTTCAGGATTAAACAACATAAAAAGTCCGGTTTCGTCCTCTTCTTCATCCTCACGTATATCAACAATCAAGAATCGTTTTAAGATACCGACCTGTGTTGCTGCTAAACCGATACCGACTTCTGTAAAGTAGAGAGTATTGAGCATGTCTTCAGCAAGTTTTACCTCTTCGTAGGTAATTTCTTGAACAGGTTCTGCTTTTTTTCTGAGTACGGGGTCACCATAATATCGTAGTTGCAGTGGTGCTGTTTTCTCTAAACGAGGTGTTTCCTCTGTACCCTCTTCTGAAGAATGTCTATTCTTACGTTTTCTTTTCGGTTTTGACATACGTCAGACAGTCTCTCCATATCTCAATATCTTCATAAAAACTGAAAATAGATTACCACTTCAATTCGATTCTGTCAAGCAAATTGCATAAGGTTAGGTAGGGTTAATCGGTGTATCTGGGTTTGATATTGCTCCGTTGTAGGGTGTCTAATTTAGTCTAATATTTATCATAAATCTGATGAATTCTAACCTTAATTATTCCCAGTCAATTTCATTAAGTGTTTTTGCGGTTGCTATTTTCTCAAAAAGCGTATCAAGACGTGAGATACTCCGAATAGCAGATATTTTATTGAGGATTGTATCTGTAACTGGATCAAATCGGATGTGGAGTGATTTTAAAACAGCCTCACGTTTTGCACGTAATTCACCTTTTTTTTCACCTTTTTTTTCACCTCTTTTTTCACCTTCTTTTTTACCTTGTTCAATTAGGAATTCAGCCATTGTCTGTGCCATTGCTTCTCCCTCCTCTCTATGTGAAGTTTCTTGGGATTGCTGATAAACTAAAGTCTTCAACTCATCATGTTCTTCAACGGGACGTCGGTGTAGGATTAACAGATAAAGGTAAAATATCGCACGCCGCCACTGTTGAGTTTTTTCAACATCAAGTGTGTCAATATGCTGTATTGCTTCTGTTAGGGCAGTTCGTATCTCCTCTTTAGTTGCATTTTCCTTTTGCAGAACAGTTAGCAACCATCCAAACGGATGGTCGGTTTTGGTTAAAACTGCGGAGTCTGTTTCTTTTACACTCAGAAACAGGATTTCAAAGTTAGGGACAAAATCTACAAGTAATTCGGGCAATTCTATCAAGTTATAGAGTGATAAAGGTGTTTGCCATTTTTGTTCGCCTGTATAAAATACAATCGGAATAATGGGGCGTAATCGTCTTTGACTCTTAGATATGTTGTTGGATTCCCATTCGCGTCGTTGAAAATCCCATATCTGTGTCATATAGAACAGAACTCTAAAACCCATTGTTGCGTCTATCGTTGACTGGTGTTCAATAAGAATGTAAATCAGAAGTTCGTCTGTCTGTGTATCACTTTTAAACGGTACAGTATACACAAGGTCGGACTCCTGTTCTCGTAAATTGTCTGGAATGAAACTCCTGTTGATATGCACAAGTTGATTAAAATCAATATGTGGAACTAAATGTTCCCTGACAATTTCTAATAGTCCTTGAACATTCTCCTTGTCTTCAAGTAACCAACGTGTGCTGCGGTCATGGAACTGCTCTATAGGGTAATCTAAAAAAGAGAGGAACTCTGTATCTTTCATTTCCATAGCTAAAAACTATTGCCACCTATGTTTATTATACTGAAGAATGATATGAAATGTCAATTAAACGAGTATGTAAAGTTTTTGACATTAAAGCACTGGAAGGTATGTTCTTCGAATCACGATACTTTGTAGTTAAGATCGAGGATTGGAATCCCCTCCTACAGAAAAAATCTAAATCAGAATTCTTCGCTCTCTTTATTCGGATGGAACATCCCAAAGAAGTATAGTTCCCGTAAAACGAGAGTATAAATTTGTACTTGTAAGGGTTTTGCCGTCAGGTGAAAATACCAGTTGCGTAATTGGACTTTCATACGGTTTAAATGTGGAAAGTTTCTGTCCCGAAGGTATCTCCCATAAGTATATTTTCCCATCTACATCCCCACTGGCAAGACGATTACCATCCGCGCTAAATGCTAATTTACACACTTCGTCCGTATGCTTGAGTGTTAAGATACGTTCTCGCGTTGCCACATCCCACACATAGATAATATTACCGCCACTTCCAGATACAAGCATTCTTTCGTTTTGTGCTAATGCTATTGTTTCAACTCCCAAATCAATAAACTTTTTACCGAACATAGCCTGTAATTTTTCAAATCCACTTAGTTCCTTATTCGGCATCTTGAAAGTCGTAATTGTATTACCTTTCTTTGTATCTAATATCCTAATATCATGCTTTTCTCCAATAGCCAGTGTTTTACCATTGTAGGAGAATGATAATTTTAGCGGAATTTTATCTTTCTTGTTTTTGCTTGTCTTATCTTCCTTGTTTTTGCTTGTATGTGAATGTAAACTTTTTTCTATAGGGATATGCCATACTTTCACAGAACCATTCCGATCTTTTACTGCAAAGAATTCACCATTTTCTGAAAAATCGGCTTCAGATGTAAAATAATTGGTATTATCCACGGAGGCTGAGATAAGGTGGTAGATATTTGATGTTCGTGGTAAAGTAAAATTCAATGCCCCTTCTGTTAATGGGCTTATCCATGGAGACCTAATGGAAGGTCTGCTTAATATAGAGTTAGAGATACTGTATTTCTTAGTGGTAATATCCCATATTCCGAATACACCTAAAGTGTTACATGTAAATAAGGTTTCGGTATCTTTGGAGAAAGTTAAGCTGAAAAGGACAGGTTTCTTGCTGTTCCTATGATCAATTCGCTGATTTTGTTCTAAATGTCTGTTTCTATTATCCGGCACTTGTAACACCGACTTCTGGTTGCCAGTATCTGTATCCCACAAATGGATTGCGTTACCAACCGTACCTGCAACTGTTTTACCATCTTGACTGAAAGCCAACTTAGTAAATCTATTTGTATATCCAGTCGTGAATGAACGTTCATGTTTGCCAGTATTGACTGACCAAAAATCTACTACCCCTTGATGGTTTATGGTAGCAATAGTTGTTCCATCAGGAGATAAGACAAAGTCCCATAGTCCTTCACTCTTATTTTCGATTGTAGCAATTTTGGAACGGGTTTCCATATTCCATAGCGTGATATCCTTTGATAGAGTGATACCCTGTGTATTAAATGCTCCTGCGAGGATTTTTCCATTTCTTGAGAATGTAAGACGATACTTCCTGTCATAATCAGAACGCATAATTGGAAACGTTCCGATCAGTTTGTTCGTATCAAGGTTCCAGATATCCACACTCTCGTGATGTGCAATCGCAAGGTTTTTACCATCTGGCGAGAAATTGTAGGAGTATAGCCTCCCTTTTTTTATCGGAATTTTAGTTAGTTCCAGTCTAGTGTTTGCATCCTTAACACTAATTGTATGATCTACATATCCAGTGTTTGTTTCCCTATCACTAATTATATATTCTACATTTTCAACAGCAAAAATGGCGCGTGATTTATTGGCAAAACCCTTTACCATGACACTGCTTCTTGCATCTTTCATGAGGTTAAATTTCGGAAGTTTTGTAGTATATGTACTTAATAGTTTTCCTGTGGTTATATCCCAAGTCCAAATTTTAGGAACATCCCATCTCAAAGGTCCATTTGTAAAAAAGGTAGATGATTTACCTATTAAACCTTCACCTACAAGCGTTTTCCCATCATCAAGGAATGTCAGACCGAAAACCCAATCAGGAGATTTGAATGTTAAAAGAAGTTTCTGACTCTTAATATCCCAGATACGGCATTTCTTATCTCCACCAGTACTCGCCAGTTTAGTACTATCAGGAGAGTATGCTATATATCCTATTAACGCGCTGTTTTCTGTAAGAAGAGCGGTTTCTGATCCTGTCTTGATATCGTATAACCAAATACCTGTTGAACTGGCAATAGCTAAGCTATCACCATCAGGAGATATCTGCATATCTGTAAACGTGCCTTTCCCAAGTCGTCGTATTGCATCTTCTGGCAATCCCCATAACGTATAATCACTATTATCAGCAATAGTTTGGTTCGACTCCTCACTGTTGTCCCTGTTCTTACCCCCCTTATCGGAACGTCCACCTAACTGAATTTGTTCATCCTGTTTTATATTTAGTTTCTTGACAACTGGTGAATTAACCACTTCAACTGTTGTTTCGGATTGGGTATCCAAACTATAAGGTTTCTGAAAACGTCCTATGTATTGGCTACCTATCCCAATCATAAGGACAATCAATATAATACTTGATGCACCTATTACCCATGGTATTAAAGGTTTGTTGGTAGGTGATGGAGTGGGTTTAATTTGAGAGGTTTCACGCATGATGTTATCAGTAAGGACAGGTGAAATTTTGAGGTTGTGAAGTGCTTCTCTGATCATAGTTAGTCTCAATGCGAAATAGGTTCATTAATCTGTATTATATATGACAACCCGTGAAACGTCAAAATTGATGTATAATTTTGTAAAAATACAAGTTCTATACAAATTTAAAATTCTAATCTACGATTTTTCTGTATAAGAGGTTAGGTTTCATACACTATCCAATCTGACAAATTGTCTCAGCTCCAATTAAGCCGTTCTTGACAAAATAGAATACGAGGTATAGAATGTCAACCAAAATATACCGTTAAGAGAAGTAAGTACAGACTATCATACAATTATAGAGAGGAACAGATTATGATTCAAACTGCATATAATGAAACGTATCGTCCACAATTCCATTTTACACCAAAAACAAATTGGACGAATGATCCAAACGGATTGATATATTATAAAGGGGAATATCACCTCTTTTTCCAACACAATCCAACAGGTATCAATTGGGGGAACATGACCTGGGGGCACGCTGTAAGTCGAGATCTTGTTCATTGGAAACAACTCCCACACGCCATCCATCCGGATGAACTTGGAACGATTTTTTCGGGTTCCGGTGTTGTGGATTGGAACAATACTGCTGGATTCCAGACAGGAGACGAATCGGTTCTGGTGGCTTTCTATACATCCGCTGGAAACCATGCCCCTGAACCTGTGCCGTTCACACAGAGTATCGCTTATAGCAATGACCGTGGTAGAAGTTGGACTAAATATGAAGGAAATCCTGTCATTGAACATATTGTTGCGAGTAATCGTGATCCAAAGGTAATCTGGCATGAACCTACAAATAAGTGGGTAATGACACTTTTCCTTGACGGAAATGACTTTGCTTTTTTCGGATCCACAAACCTAAGGGAATGGGAACGACTTTCGGACATAAAGATTCCAGATGGGGAATGTCCAGACATCTTTGAACTCCCTGTTGATGATGATCCCGATAATACTAAATGGGTGTTCTGGGGTGCTGGTGGTAAGTATTATGTTGGTGATTTTGATGGCACAACTTTCACACCAGATGGTGAATCACACAGAGCAGATTACGGTGCGAACTTTTACGCAGCACAAACTTGGAGTGATATACCGGATTCGGATGGCCGTCGTATTCAAATCGCATGGATGAACGGTAGTAATCCACCAGAGATGCCGTTTAATCAGCAGATGAGTTTCCCTTGCGTGTTGACACTTCGGACAACATCAGAGGGAATCCGTTTACATCGTCAACCTGTTGAAGAAATTGTCAATATCCATGACTATACACATGCATGGAGTAATGTACCACTTAATCCTGATGAAAATCTTCTTGATGGATTAACAGGTGAACTTTTTGATATCCGGGCAGAGATCGAACTCAATGATGCGTCGGCTGTCGGTTTCAATATTCGTGGTCAAGATGTACGGTATAGTGTAGAAGAAGAGCAGTTGACCTTCCTTGAAAGGAGTGGTCCTCTTGCACTTCAAGACGGTAAGATCCAGTTGCAAATTCTGGTGGATCGTATCTCTATTGAGGCATTTGGAAATGTTGGAGCGTTATCAATGACCTCCTATTTCCTTCCTAACCTTGATAATGCTGATATTGGTATTTATTCTGAGGGTGGTTCTGCTACACTTGCGTCGTTGAAAATACATGAGTTGAAATCATCTTGGGTGTAATCTATTGGTACTTGTTCATAGAAGTACTTCTTACCGTAGTAGGTGGGATTCCAAAACCCACTTACTATGGAGATAACCATCCATAATAAATCCTTCCCACCACAAAGTGTAAATTTATGCACCCGTTTGCACTCTATTGCGCGTCACAGTGTTTAAATAGATAATCAACGACTTTAAGCCAGGATATAACGATGGAATACAAAGATGCTGAACTTATCCACCGTGCCCTTGAAGGAGATGACGACGCATTTTCTATGCTGATGAAAAAATATCAGAAGCGGGTACACGCGCTTGCGTGGCGGTATATCTGTGATTTCCATATCGCTGAGGAAATTACACAAGATGCATTTCTAAGAGCATATATGCGATTGAAAACCTTGAAGGATCCACAGCGATTTGCTGGTTGGATGTATGTGATTACAAGACGGTGCTGTCTGGCGTGGTTGCGTAAAAAGCGTCTACGGACACAGTCGCATGAGCAAATGAAGCAGGTAGACAATGAGCAATTAGAAGAAACCGTGTATTCTGAATATGTGGTAGCGGAAAAAGAGAAAGCCACGGTAGAAAATCAACGCGAAATTGTGAAGAAATTACTCGAAAAACTACAGGAGAGTGAACGTACTGTCGTGACATTGCATTACTTCGGTGAAATGTCATGTACAGAGATCGGTGAGTTTTTAGGTGTATCAGCAAATACGATTAAGAGTCGACTACGTCGAGCACGACAAAGTTTAAAGGAACATGAACCCATCATAAAAGAGGCATTGGAAAACTTTAAAATTACACCAAATCTTACAGAAAACATCATGCGTGAGATTTCACAAACACAACCCACTGTTCCGTCTGGAAATAAACCGTTGGTTCCATGGTTAATTACTGCTACATCAGTAGTAGTAGTTGTTATGCTAATGTTAGGGTTTGGATACAACAAGACATTAACACGGTTTCAGCAACCTTATAATTTTGATGCTAAGTCTGAGACAGAGATTGATATTGTGGAGGCACCAGTTATGAAAAAACCTACATTGAAACCTGAGGAACAAAGGAAAATTGGTAGTATGAATGCACAAATTAAAAAGACAGTTTCTGAAGAACAATCTAATGATACACCATCAGTTGAAGATGTACAGGCAAATGGTACTGTTGAAAATTATCCACAATGGGAGATTCCAAAAGAAGCTAAAGCGCGATTAGGTAAGGGTGGTATTGGGGCAATTCAGTTTACACCAGATGGCACGCAACTCGCGTTGAGTAGCACGCTCGGAATCTGGTTCTACGATGTAAGTACAGGTAAGGAAATGTCCCTATTTCCTGGAAGGCGAGGATCTATAGCATTAGCATTTTCACCAGATGGACGTTTAATTGTAAAAGGTGGGGGTAATGTTGAATTGTGGGAGATGGCCACAGGAAAAAATGTCACACCGACTGATGCTCCTTCTTTGTCTTCCAGTTTCCTATTTACTGATAATGGAAAAACGATTATAAGTATAGGTGAATCCGGACGTGAGATTATCAGGTGGAATGTGGAGACCGGAGAAAAGAAAGTCACAGAAATGCGGGAAAGGACTGAGACTTCATCATCTGAATACTATGAACTAACTGAAGATAAAATCGCTATTTCAGACAGAAAAGGAAAGCTTGAGTTATGGGACACAACGACAGGTAATAGGTTATTCACACTTAAGGAATATGGTGAAACAGTCCGTATGCCGCGTTCTTTTTCGAAGGAAAACCATCCTTTAACTATGGAATTTTCACCAGATGGCACACAACTCGCAACTGGAAATTTAGATACAACGGTACAACTATGGGATACAACCACAGGCAAAGAGTTGATTACCTTACAAAAGCCTAAACAAAGCAAAGGTAATCTGGTATTCTCTCAAGATGGCAAGAATATAGTACGAGATCCTATGAAGGATGAGAGGATGGGAAGACCAATTAGCTTGGCATTCTCTCCAGATGGCACTATCCTTGCCTGTGGAAGTGAAGATTGTACAATAAAATTGTGGAATACTCTTACTGGTGAATTGATCGTAATTTTCACAGGACACCTCAGTACTATACGCATATTAGCATTTTCCCCAGATGGGAACACCCTTGCAAGTGGAAGTGCCGATGGTACGGTTCGTTTCTGGGATATTAGACTGCGTAATCCCCTCCAAACTCGCATTGGAGGACACATGTGGATGAGAACAGCATCTTTTTTTTATAATGGATCCCACTTGGCAAGTGTTTCATCCAACGGTATCGTCACCGTATGGGATATGCAAAATTCACAAAAAACTACCTTCAAGACTAAAGCGACACTTGAGGAACCGTTATATTGGGAAAGTTACAGACATTATGCGTTATCCCCTGATGGAACAAAACTTGCCAATCACGGCAGACAAAGCGATAATACTTCTGTACTTCGTTTAACTGATGTCAGAACAGGACGGGAATTGAAAGCATTTCCGAGTGGAAGTGGCAGAATTTTTTCACCTGATGGAAAACTCTTAGCTGCTTGGGGTGGAAATAAGATACGCTTATTGAATACTGAAACAGGTGAAATGTGGGAGATCATTATAGCTGAAGAACCGGATGATGATTCCGATACGCATACCCCAGTTCTCAATGGTTTTGAATTCTCACCAGATGGGAAAAAGATTGTCAGTGGTACAAACGGGGGACTTGTTCAGATGTGGGATGTGGAAACAGGAGTTGAATTATCTTCTTTCTTTGAAGAACAACCTCCAATTGATGGCAATTATCAGGATTCTATTAGAGCCTTTGCTTTCTCTTCAGATGGTTCACTCCTTGCTGTAGGAAGCAGGAAAAAGATACGTTTATTGGGAAGTTCGAACCAACCTTATTTTAAGGAGGTATCCGAAGATGACAACGTCTATGACGATTTATTAGTTTTTTCTCCAGATGATAGTGTACTTCTTAGAAGCCTTTATGGTGGCGAAATTCGGTTATTGGATGTGCCAACTGGAGAATTACTTACGACACTTCATGGACACTCGGTATCTTTAGAAGATTTGAAATTTTCACCAGATAATAAGACTCTTATTAGTGTTGGAGGTGGGAACGTTCTGTTTTGGGATTGGGACACAGTTCTTAGAAGTGCGCGTGGAGAGAATCAGGAACATAAGGCTGATGTGGACATTAACATTCATGAACAATCCAAAGAAAAAGTGATAAAATTCGTTGAACATTCATCGCATCCAGCGAAAAGTGTAGATCGTTTCCTAACACAAGGAGAGGTATATCTTGCAAACGAATGGTATGAAGCAGCGTTAGAACAATTTAAAAGATACTTATTCCCTACAAATTATCCACCAGATTGGAATGTCACAACATCCCCAAGTTTTCAACGCAAGTTATTCGCAAAAATTGGCAAATTTAGCAAGGGCATCCAGAATAAAAATGGGTTTACCGATATGGTGAATCAATTAATCGACCTTTCTCCTGATAGTCTAAGTATCCAGTTAAATGCACATCTGGTTTTGGCTAAATTCTATCACGATGATGGTAGACATCAAAAAGCAGAGGAGCATATTAAGAAAATTGAATCTATAACTGCTGACCTTCCCACTGAGAGTCTTAACCACCAGTTGGACGCCAGTCTCAGTATGGCTAAGTATTATCATGAAAGTAATATGGTTGAGAAGGCAGATCTGTTTATTAAGAAGATTGGTGATATGACGGCTGAACTTGACCATAATGATCCCTACAGTCTGAAACTTCTGTTAGAAACTAAATTCGAATTAGCTAACTATTATCGTGAGATTGGTATAGTTGAAAAAGCAGATGAGTATATCCAAAAAACTGGTTTTGTTACAGAAGACGCTTGGATGGTACTTGGACCATTTGATAATGCTGATGGAGTCGGCTATGATACAGCATACATCCCTGAAGACATTACACAGATTGACCTGAATGCAAAATATGATGGACTCAATGGAACAGTAAGTTGGAAAGAGTTCACGGATGAAGAGGTAGATGGTTATATTCATCTTGGTGAGGAGAATGTTAATTGGCGTGTCTCCTATGCATTCGCAACCGTTACCTCCCCGGATGAACGTGAAGTTCAATTTCGATTCGATAGTGACGATCAAGGAAAAGTATGGTTAAATGGCAATGAGATCTTTTCGCATACCAAAGCCTTTATGGCAAGAATTGATAGGTACACTATTCCTGTAACTCTCAAACAAGGTAAGAATAGTATTCTTGTTAAGGTATGTAATGAGATGGGTGGATGGGCATTCTATCTGCGGATTACCGACCAAAACGGACATGCGTTTGAGGATTTAGGGATCAATCGCGTGACACAGTAAGAGAGTGACATTAAATATATATGTTATTAGAGACGAATAATGTATTGATCCGTTTGAAGGAATTGCAAAATTCGGGTAAAATTATGCACCCGTTTTCGTTTCAGATCGCGTCATAGAGAATAAAAAGGTAATGAACCATTTATATTAGAGGTGACGAATGAACTACGACGATACCGAACTTATCCAACTTACCCTTGAAGGGGATGACGACGCTTTTTCTAAATTGGTGGAAAAATATCGGAAACAGGTGCACGCGCTTGCATGGCGGTATATCTGTGATTTCCATATTGCAGAAGAGATTACGCAAGATGCATTTCTAAAAGCATATATGCGATTGAAAACCTTAAAGGATCCACAGCGATTTGCCGGTTGGATGTATGTGATTACAAGACGGTGCTGCTTGGCTTGGTTGCGTAAAAAACGTATACAGACACAGTCATTTGAAGAAATGGAACAGGCGGACAATGAGAAAATTGAAGAAACCATATATTCTGAATATGTGGTTACGGAAAAAGAACAATCCGCGGTAGAAACCCAACGTTATGTAGTGAAGAAGTTGCTTGCTAAACTGCAGGAGAGTGACCGCACTGTTGTGACATTGCATTACTTCGGAGAAATGTCATGTACAGAGATTAGTGAGTTTTTAGGGGTGTCAGCAAATACGATTAAGAGTCGACTACGTCGAGCACGACAACGTTTGATGAAACATGAACCTTTCATAAGAGAGGCGTTGGAAAACTATAAAATTACACCAAATCTCACGGAAAACATCATGCGTGAGATCGCCAAAGCAGATCCCATAGTTTCACCAACCAGCAAACCGTTTGTCCCTTGGTTAGTCGCTGCCTCAACATTCGTAGTTGTATTGATAATGTTAGGTATTGGCAGTAATAAAAATTTGTCACTTTTTCAACAACCGTATAGTTTAGATGCGAGTTCAGAGGTGTCGGTTGAAATCGTAGAGGCTCCTGTAATAGATAAGCTTGTATTAGAATCGAATGTGCATCAACAAGTAGAAAATAATAACCGACAACCTGATATTCCTGTTCCTAAACTACAACAGGATAATACACAACTACTATCTACAGAAACAGGAGAGGAGAATAAAATGGAGAATTATCCACAATGGCATCTGCCAAAAGAAGCCAAAATGCGTTTAGGGAAGGGCGGTATTTGGGGAATGCAGTTTTCACCAGATAGTACGCAAATCACAGTGGGAAGTAGCATCGGTGTATGGCACTACGATGTAAAAACAGGAGAAGAGATTTCCCTAATCCCAAATATGTATGGTATTTTTGCATATTCTCCTGATGGTCGCTTTATTGCATCCCGTGGAGGAGACCCTATCACAAGTTTTGGTGGAAGTCATCTGGAGAAGGGTGTAGTGTTGTGGAATATAGCAACAGCGAGTGAAGTTTCGGTAAAAGAGGTATTACCTGCTGCAAAAGTGATCCGATTCTCAAATGATAGCAAAACACTTGTGTTCTTAAGTATGGCAAGAGACACAATATATAGGGTAAATGTTGAAACTGGTGAGACGACTACCACAAAGTTAGGAGAAAGACCCGGGTACTTACATCTTGAAAATTACGCACTCGCAGAAGATAAAATCGCAATCGGGAGTGATGATGGAAGAATTGAGTTGTGGGATACAAGGACAGGTATAAAGTTGTCCACACTCAGGGAATTTGGGAAAGAAATTCGTATGCCGGATTATTTCGTTAGGAATAACCATGCATTGACTATGAAATTTACACCTGATGGCACGCGACTCGCAACTGGGAATTTGGATACAACGGTTCAACTATGGGATACCTCCACAGGCGAAGAATTGATAGTTTATCAAAAACCTATTGTAGAAGGTAAAACTTGGAGAGTATCAACTGAAAATGGTAAAGAGATAGTAAACAATCCAATGAAGAACGAGAGGAATGGTAGACCTGTGGTATTGGCGTTCTCTCCAGATGCCACACTACTTGCCTGTGGAAGTGAAGATAGCACTATTAAATTGTGGAATACTCTTACAGGAAAAATGATTGCTACGTTCACGGGTCATTTCAGCAAGGTAGGTTCATTAGTATTTTCACCAGATGGGAACACGCTTGTGAGTGGTGGGACAGAGGGAGCTATCAGGTTTTGGGATATTAAGAAAAGAAAACCGCTACAGAAACGAATTTCAGGACACATGTGGATGCGCACAGCATCTATTCTGAATGATGGTTCCAAATTGGTGAGTGTTTCTGAGCACGGTATTATTACAGTTTGGGATCTGAAGAATTCACAAAAAACAACTTCTATAACAAAAACGATGCTTGAAGAACCGTTATATTGGAGATGGTACAGACGAGTTGTCTTGTCACCTGATGGAACAATCCTCGCTGCTCACGGCACACAGAGAAATTCAACTAAGCCAGACTTTAATAGGAGGGTGCTTCGTTTATCTGAAGTTAGCACAGGACGTGAGTTAAAGGTTTTACCATCTGGATATTGCGAGGTATTTTCACCTGATGGCAAAACTTTAATCAGCAGTAGTGGTAATAAAATCCGTTTGCTGAATATTGAAACCGGGGCAGAACGTGAGATTGTCACTTCAGAACACGACGAAGATTCCGATGATCATAAACCTCTTATCAGAACTGTGGCATTTTCACCAGATGGAGAAAAAATTGTCAGTGGAACAATGGGTGGGCGTGTTCAGTTGTGGGATGTGGAAACTGGAGCGGAGTTAAGTTCTTTCTTTGAGGAGATACCTCCAAAGGATAATTCATACAGGGACAGTAATCCAATCTTTAACTTAGCTTTCTCATCAGACAGTTCCCTGATTGCTGTAGGTAGTAATAAACGGCTGCGTTTGATAGGAAGGGCAAAACAACCCCATTTTAGAGAAGTCACTTTTGATAATAAAAGTTCTTGTGATAAATGTATTTTTTCACCAGATAATACAATACTAATTGTCGGTTTTTGGGGTGGTAATATTGAATTATGGGATGTTCATACCGGAGATTTACTCTCTACACTTGAAGGGCACTCAGTATCAGTGGAAGATTTATCCTTTTCAGATGATAACAAAACACTAATCAGTGTTGGTGGTGGTACGATTCTTTTTTGGGATTGGGAAAAAGTTCTTACGAATATACACGAAGAGAATCAATCACCAGAAACTGTGTTGCAATTCCTTGAACATTCAACAGACAAACCCAAAATCTCTGATCATATCTTGACGAATGGTGAGGTATATCTGGCAAACGAATGGTTTGAAGATGCGTTTATAGAATTCATCAAATATCTATCAGCTGCAGATTATCAAAGTGATGAGATTGTCACAACGTCTCCGGTTTTTCAATATGAACTATTCACGAAAATTGGCAAAGTAGGTAAAAACATTCAAGACAAAGAGGGTTTTGCCAATATGATGGATAAATTGATTGATCATTTTTCTCATAGTCTGAGTATCCGAATAAATGCGCATCTGGTTTTGGCAGATTTTTATCACCAACAGGGTATGCATCAAAAGGTAGAAGAGCATACCCGAGAGGTTGATTCTATAACTGTAGACCTTTCAGCAGAAAGTACTACCTTCCAGATTGATGTTTACCTTAGTATGGCTGTATATTATCATAAGAAAGGGATGGTTGAGAAGTCAGATGAGTACATACGAAAAATCGACTCTATTATTCACAACCTTACCCCTGAACAGCAAAGAAGTACGAACTTTGTTTTGGCAGAATTTTATCGTGTTTATCGTAATAGTGGCAATGACAGTGGAATGAAGGTAAACGCATATATACAGAAAACTGGTTTTATTCCTAAAGATTCATGGATGATTCTGGGTCCATTCGATAATGCAGGTAGAATCGGTTTTGATACAGTATACATCCCTGAAGACATCACTGAGATAGATTTGGATGCGAAATACGATGGACTTAATGAAAAGGTGAGTTGGCAAAAATGCACAGATGATTCACTAAACGGTTATATCGGTTTCGGAAAGGATGTTTTTTGGTGTGTCGCTTACGCGTTCGCTACCCTTACTTCACCTGATAATCGGGAAGCACAAATCCGCTTTGATAGTGATGACCAAGGGAAAGTATGGTTAAATGGTGAAGAGGTATTCACACATACAAAAACACATAGTGCAGAAATTGACAGATACGGTATTCCTATAACGCTCAAACAAGGAAAGAACAGTATCCTTGTCAAAGTGTGCCAGGAAGCAGGTGGATGGGGATTTTATCTGCGGATCACCGATCAAAACGGACAACCGTTTGATGACTTGAAAATCAATCGTAAGATGCAGGATTAGGGTAGAAGTAGAATCGTGGACAATCTAATAGATACTCTTATTCAATAGTAGGTAAGGTCTCTTAACTTCCCTGTTCAGAGAATCCTAAACGACATTTAATGATGAACCGAAACTTTCTGAGGAACAGAAAGCCGACCTAAAGAATAAAGGGTAGAACCTGAAGGATGGAAAGTTGTTTACATTGATGAAAAAGGTTTCATCCTTTAGTTCAACCGAACGACACCTAACAACCAACAATTCATTCCTAATTTAAGCTTGTATAAATTATACTATAGTTTTGGACAATTTATCAGATATTTTAGGTTGATCTGATACTAAAGCAGTCACTTGGATCAAAACTACTTTAATACACATACTGCAGCTTAAAATGTCCAAACTATAGTTATAATAATGTCCAAACTATAGTTATAATTATGCACCCCATTTATTCCTTTGCGTTGTCATTATTAGTATCAATCGGCCTAAATATAATCGGAGGGAATCTATGATAAACAATGATACACACCTGATTCACCGCAGTCTTGAAGGTGATGATAATGCATTCTCGGAGCTTGTTGAAAAATACCAAAAGCAGGTTCATGCCCTTGTGTGGAAGAAAATTGGGGATTTTCATTTTGCGGAAGAACTTACGCAGGATACATTTCTGAGGGCATATCAGCAACTCAATACTTTGAAGAAACCACAACTATTTGCTGGATGGTTGTATGTAATTGCTTCAAATCTTTGCAATACATGGTTACGTAATAAAAACATCCGAACTCAACTACAAGAGAAGATTGATATCAAACAACCTAAAGAATCAACTTATTCGGAATATGTTGCTACAGAGAACAAACGTTCCTCGGCAGAAACCCAGCGTATTGTTGTCGAAAAATTGCTTGCAAAACTTAAGGAAAGTGAACGGACTGTCATGACACTTCACTATTATGGGGATATGACGTGTAAAGAGATTGGTGCGTTTTTAGGTGTTTCCGCAAATACAGTTAAAAGTAGACTTCACCGTGCGCAACAGCGTTT
Source organism: Candidatus Poribacteria bacterium (assembly GCA_965205025.1). GTDB lineage: Bacteria > Poribacteria > WGA-4E > WGA-4E > WGA-3G > MSPOR6. Next base: position 270,945 of record CBDBFU010000002.1, on the reverse strand, counting down.
GCAGAAGGATGAAGGAATCATTAGAGAAGCGTTAGAGAATTACCAGATTTCACCAAATCTCACGGATACGATAATGAAAGAAATCTCACGAAGCAAACCGATGACACCAACCAGTACTAAACCTATAGTTCCGTGGGGAATAGTTGCTTCCACGTTAGTAATTGTGGTGTTAATACTTGGTTTTGGTAACCACCAATACTTACCCCTCTTTCAGCACCCTTATTCGTTTGATACTACAGCAGATATGACGGTTGAAATCGTTGACGCTCCTATCGTCGCGAACTTGAAATCTAAACAGGATTTACGAATGCAAATTAAAAATAGGATCGTTTTGGTAAAACAAAATGAATCTGAAGAAGAAAAAAATGAAAACATGACTACATTATCTGAGGATAAACAAACAGAGGAAATCATGAAAGAATATACAAAGAGTATGATACCAGAAAAAGCAAAAACCCGTTTAGGGAAGGGTGAGGTTACCGATATTAAATTCGCACCAGATGGTAAATTATTTGTACTTGGAACTTCTATCGGTCTATGGTTTTACGATGCAAATACTGGAGAGGAAATCGCATTACTTTCTGATAACAATGATATTAACCGAAAACAAGGAAGATTATATATCAATGTGTTGGCTTTTTCTACAGATGGAAACACCCTTGCTTGTGGAGATTTTGATGGAAATATACAAATTTGGGATGTACAGACACAAAGTCTGAAATCTTCCTTTGAAGGATTTGATGGTCCGGTTAGAGAGTTGATATTTACAGATGACAATACGAAATTGTTTAGTGCAAGTGGTTGGCACAGTGTACGGTGGGGACAAGACGGGGCAACTCGTCTTTGGAATCTCTCGGATCATACATATCAATCTACGGTTGCAGCATTAGATGAAATTTCTGAAGAATTGCTTGTGACATTCTCCCCTGACAGACGATATATTGCGGCTGCAAGTGCCAATGCATATTGGCGGAATAAAAAGGATATTCCTCCAATTCAGGTATGGGATATGGCGACTGGACATTGTATATTCAAAGTGGAAAAAAAGATGAAAAATATCACTGAATTGGCATTTTCACCAAATAACAATACACTTGCCATTATTGAAGGTTCCAATAGAATCCTGTTATGGGATATTGCAAGTGAAATGCTTAAGTCTACACTTAATACCGATACAACACCAGAGGTATTGGCATTTTCACCAAATAGTAGTCTGCTTGCTGTTGGATGTTCTGATGGTATAGTCCGTCTCTGGGATATTGACACGGGGAGTGCATCTTCTACATTAAAACGTATGCTGAATACTGCTACCCGTCAGAAACCTATCCGTATGTTTGAAGGACATGAAGAATACGGAAGATTTAAGGCAATCAGTTTTTCACCGGATGGTAAACAGATTGTAAGTGCCAATACAGATGGTACTGTTCGTTTGTGGGAAACCGATTCAGGGAATGAACAATTCACATTGATTAATCATTCGGGGTCGGTTTCCGCTTTAGTATTCAATGACATCAATCATTCTGAATTACCAACGGTGACAGAAAAACCGAATCATTCTGAGAGTGTAATTAAAACCATCACCAGTATCAGTAGGAGAAACTCGCAGGTATTTGTTTCTGTATGGGATGTGGATACTGGAAAGGAATTTACGATTGATAGGATTGAGAATAATGATGAAAAAAATTCAGAAGTAGCTTTTTCACCAGATGGACGCCTATTTGTAACCAGAGATACAATTGATTTTGATAATTGTGTTGTCCGACTATGGGATACAGAATCAAAAGGTTTGTTATGTGTCTTAGGAGGAAAGGAAAAAAGTGGTGGATTTCAAGCTGAAGTGGTATTCTCACCGGATGGCAAACTTCTTGCTGTGAGTTCTCGTCAAGACAATTCTATACAAATATGGGATGTTGCTAAACGACAAACTCTGTGTAGACTTGAAGGACATACTACTGCTGTTATCAGTTTAGCATTTTCACCTGATAACAAAACTGTTGTTAGTTCTGGTTGGACAGATAAGGACAAGACAATTAGGATATGGGATCCTATGACTGGTGCTGAGATTCAGACACTACAAGACCAAGGGAAGATTGCGTTCCCACCTGATAGTAATAATACTTTTGCTGCAGGAAGACACATTTATTCCCAAAATCCTGAAACTAACAGCTTTGATGCTGTAATTAGACTGGAAGGCATAGGTTATAATGATCCTCCAACATCGTTGACGTTCTCTCCAGATGGATTAACTCTTGTCAGTGGGAGTCGACATGGATTTATTGAATTACGAAATGCAACAACAGGGAAAATTATCACGACTCTTACTGGACATACAAGTTGGATATCCAAGATGGTTTTTTCTGCAGACGGCACAACCCTTGCCACATGTGGAGAAGACGGTACGATCCTTATTTGGGATTGGAAAGAAGTTCTTAAGGGTACAACTCAAAATGAGTCCTTTAACCTTTAAACGTGTTACCATTTCATAGATTTTTCTTATACCATTTCTAAATACTTAAAGTTTCTTCAATGTAGCATAAACTTCCAGTTTGTGCAGTATTTCAAGACAAGCTTAACAACTGTTCATGGGATACATTTATAGAAATGGTATAAGATCACCACCGAGAGAATCACGAATTTACTATCGAATTGGGACCTTCCTAATTTACTTTTTCCAGAGGGAACACTAAATGTCATCAAAAACAAAGATAATTCTATTTACACTCTTCTTCATTTCGCTGCTATTTCTATCCACAGTTTATGCACAACCAGACTACACACGTTGGGGTTTACCTGACGGGGCAATCGCGCGTTTAGGAAAAGGTGGGGTGAATGAAATTGCATATTCACCAGACGGTAAACTTCTCGCCGTAGCAACTAATACAGGTATTTGGCTTTATGATGTAGAGACGACTCAAGAACTTGCTTTAATGGACGCAACAGCAGAGGTAAATACCGTGGCATTTAGTCCAGATGGCAAAATGTTGGTGAGTGCCCATCATGGAAAAATCGGTCTATGGGATGTTGCTACCAAAACTCAGATTGCAATTTTTGATGCGCATAATCAAGGTGTTTATACAGTTAGTTTCAGTCCGAATGGAAGCTTATTCGCAAGTGGAGCACTTGATGGTATCGTGTATCTATGGGATCTTCACTCTATAATAAATGCCCAAGATTAATCTCTGGTTCATTTTCGGGTGGGATGAAGTCCTTAAGGGTTCAGATGGATAATAAATAATTAGATTCGTATTTATGAGATACACTGTAGTGCAGTGCCAAAAAGTTTTCACCCCTTACCAAGCAAATCCTATACATCAATTTATTGATGTGATAAATTGGTAATCAATCCTCCTGATTACCCGTTCAAAATTAATTATTGCGAAAAATCCGCTTTTCAAAGAATTAAGTAACCATTCTCCCTCTAACCCGCGTCATGAATGCATATCTATTAATTTGGTACATTTTTTGAGGTGTCAAATGAAGAATGATGACGTTAAACTTATACACCGTATCCTTGAGGGTGATGATACCGCCTTTGTCAGTTTAGTGGAAAAATATCAGAAGCAGGTACATACGCTCGCTTGGCGTAAGATCGGCGATTTCCACATCGCCGAAGAGATTACACAGGACACCTTCCTGAAAGTCCATCAGAAACTTGGAACATTGAGAAATCCAGATCAGTTTCCTGGATGGCTGTATGTAATTGCGACCAACCAATGCCGGGAATGGCTTCGTAAAAAGCGTATTAAAACTGCACCAATAGAATACACAAAGATTGAATGGACAGAAGGTACAGCATATTCACGCTATGTCACCGAAGAACGTACGAAAGTTACAGTTGAGACTCAACGTGAAGTCGTTAAAAAACTGCTTGCCAAACTGAATGAGAGTGAACGCACAGTGATGACACTTCACTATCTTGGTGAAATGACGATTGAAGAGATAAGCCGATTTTTAGGTGTATCTACAAGCGCGATTAAGCTTCGATTGCACCGTGCTCGGAAGCGTTTAAAAAAGGAGGAACCGATGATAAAAGAGGCACTTAGCAACTTTCAACTATCCCCAAATCTTACTGATAACATTATACGAGAAGTTGCACGGATAAAACCGACTACCCCATCAGGGAGTAAACCCTTTATGCCGTGGGTGCTGAGTGCATCAACTGCTATTTTGATTTTACTGATGGTCGGAATGAGCAGCCGATACTTAGTTCGCTTTCAGCAACCTTATAGTCTTGATGTTACCGCAGAAATGAAGGTTGATATTATTGATGCACCTATAGTTGCGAATTTGGAATCCGAACCAGATGTGCGGACGGAAATAGAAAGTGTCAACGTATTGGATAAGCGTAATAACCCTGAACAGCAACCTAATAATGCCCCTGCAGCAATTACAGAGGCACAAGGAGAGGAAATTGTGAAAGATTATACACAATGGAAATTGCCAAAAGCTGCAAAAGCACGCTTGGGAAAAGGCGGGATTAATGTGCTTCAATTCTCACCAGATGGCACGCAACTCGCGGTGGGCAGTAGTATAGGTGTGTGGCTTTATGATGCGAAAACGGGTAAAGAAGTATCCATGTTCCCCGGTAAGTGCGAATCCATCGCATTTTCTCCAGACGGACGCTTCCTTGCAGGCAATATTGGCGGTTATTACAGAGAGGGACCCCAGTTATGGGAAGTGGCTACTGGTCAGAAAATGCAACGCACTGATTATTTTCCGCATGCCTCAGTATTGCGGTTCTCTGAAGATAGCAAAACACTTTTTGCTTTGAGTAACAAAGGAGACTCAATCAGACAGTTAGATGTTGAAACAGGAAAAGGGAATGTGAAGCATATCAAAGGACGAACAAATTGGGATTATAAGGATCTTTTTGCGCTCACACATGATAAATTTGCAGTTGGAACAGAAACTAAGATTGAGTTGTGGGACACAACGACAGGCGAAATACTGTCTACACTCAAGGGAAACATGCGTATTTTAGCCTTGGAATTTTCACCTGATGGCACACGTCTCGCGAGTGCAGGTAAAAATAATGATGAAAAAGTCCCATTACAATTATGGGATACCGACAGTAAAGCATCTATTCTCCTTGACAAACACACGGGATGGGTCAATGCGTTAGCGTTCTCTCCAGACGGAAATATGCTTGCCAGCGGCGGGACCGATAAGACAGTGCAGTTGTGGCATATCGCCACGGGAGAACTTCTCATCACTTTCACAGGTCATAGCTGCGGCATCAATGCTTTAACGTTTTCACCAGATAATCGCACACTTGCCAGTGGAAGTGCAGATGGCACAGTCCAGTTTTGGAATATTGAGACAGGAAATTCATTACCTACCCGTATCACCGGACACACAATGCAGGTGGAAGCAGCGACTTTCTTTAAAAATAACACCACGCTTGCAACTGTAGCGCATAATAGGGTAGTTAGCTTATGGGATGAGAAAACATTGGAAAAAACGGATTCGAGTGCCTTACAAAAAACCGATTTCTATCCTGAAAGACATCAAGATTGGTTATCGGCTTCAGCGTTTTCACCTGATGGGACAAAGCTCGCAAGTGCTGGTGTAAAAGGTAATAGAGCCTTCCCACATGCCTCTATGCAGTATACACATGAGCCGCTGGTTCGTCTGAGTGACGTTAGAACAGGACATGAATTGCAGACTTTGGCTACGGAAGGAGGTTCTTCATGCCTTACTTTTTCACCTGATGGAAAAACGGTGGCATTCGACGATTCTGGTAAGATTCGTGTGTGGAATACAGAGACAGGTGAGACTTTTGATATATCTCTTGATACATCTCACTTAGATCAGGACGATATTGACAAGTTGCCTGACCACATTCATACTCAAATCAGAGCTCTTGAGTCTAAAATCAGTGCTTTAGTTTTTTCACCAGATGGCAAAAAACTTGTTGGTGCAACCCGGGGCGGAAAGGTCGAGATGTGGGATGCGGAAACTGGCGTTTCGTTAGCCCGACTCTTTGAAGGAAAAGGGCCGATAGTGGAAGGGACCCCACCTGATGTTAGTATCGCCTATCAGGAACATATTCCAACATTGGCATTCTCACCAAATGGCAGTTTGCTTGCTATGGTAAGTTACAAAAGCGTACGTTTGTTACGTTTGTTGGCAGATCATAAACATACCCTTCTTAAGGAAATATTCAATAGTGCCAGTGCCGAAACGTTAGTGTTTGCAGCAGATAATACTATGCTTGTTATCGGACATAATGGTGGTGAAATTGAGTTATGGGATCTGGAAACAGAAGATAAACCTACTATACTTGAAGGACACACAGCGACAGTGCAAACGTTGGTGTTCTCACCCGATGGCAAAACACTTGTAAGTACAGGGGAAGATGGTACAATTCTTCTGTGGGATTGGGATGAAGTCCTCAAGGGTTCGGATCGATGAATGCCTGAGGTCTTACAAGTTAAAAACAATCTACTAAGCGGACACGCGGAATTGTCCAAAATTTAGAATTACAGCGTTTGTAGTCGCGCAATTCATTGCGCATATTACAATCTAATACAAAGGAGTTGCGATAATGGAAACGGATAAATTTCCAAAGACTGCATCTTATAAATCTAAGATCAGACGGACGAAGATTGAAAATAAGTTCTTAGTTGCTGTCAGAGTTACGTCTTGCTATCAAGAAGGTATTAAAACTGACCGCTCAAAAGATAAACATGAGACGACCAATTTTAGAGAAGCCCTTCAAAAATATATTGAACAAGAGTTAGTGGGTCTCGGTGATGTTAAGATTGTTAAGAATGATGTAAAAGAAGATTGGGCATATTTTGTACAGATCGTATTCAACATATCTTATCGCGAATGGGAGAATGAACAACATTTACCCGTTGTAGAAATATCTATATGCTTTTATGAAGGTGCTGAAGGATTATTAGGGTTCTATACCCCTGTCGGCAAGCCATCGCTGGAGCAGCTGGATGAGTTCTGTAAAGATATAGTGATAGATTTTAACCGTCAATACCTTGAACCTGAACGTAAGAATGAAACGCATTAGAACAGACATGGTGTGTAAATAATAATCGTTCTTCCATTAAAATTCGATTTTTTCTTCGAAATATGCAATTCTGCATCACAAAATCGCGTCTATATGAATCAAATGACCAATTTGCGTATTGAGGTTTTAGATGAAATATGATGATGCGGACCTGATTCAACATACTTTAGAAGGGGATCAGCAAGCGTTTGCTGCGCTTGTGGAAAAATACCAAAAACAGATACATGTATTAGCGTGGCAGAAGATTGGTGATTTTCACATAGCGCAAGAGATTACGCAGGATGTGTTTCTTACAGCATATCATAAGCTTACAACGCTGAAAAACCCTAATAGTTTTGCGGGATGGCTCTATGTCATTGTCAACCGCACATGTATCGCGTGGCACCGAAAGAAAAAACCACAACCACAGTCGTTAGAAGCGATGAATCCCAGTGTATTAGAGGAGGTGTATTATTCAGTGTATATAACCCAACAACGCGAAGAATCAGCAAATCAAAAACGACGAGAGCTGGTTCAGAGGTTGCTAAGTAAGCTTCAAGAAAGTGAGAGGACAGTCGTCAATCTGTATTACATCGCTGAAATGACATGTGAAGATATCGGAAAGTTTTTGGGAGTATCAACAAATACTGTTCGCAGTCGACTCCACCGGGCACGCAACAGATTAAGGAATGAAGAAACGGTGATAAACGAAAACCTCAGTAGTTTCCAACTACCTACACAACTTACAAAAAATATTATGCAAGAGATTTCGCGTATCAAACCTGCTGCACCGTCCAGTAGCAAACCTTTAGTGCCATGGGCAATTGCTGCATCAAGTGCGATCTTGATTGTACTGATACTCGGATTGGGTAACCGATACTTAGCACGTTTCCAACATCCCTATAGTTTGGATTCTCAATCTGAATTGGTGGTAGAATTAATTGATGCACCTGTTGTGCTGAATCCTGAGGAGCAACCTAAGGTTCGAAATCAGTTAGGAGTAGCTTCTGATGATAGCGATAAGGGTGGTAGTTCTGCACAGGAAGCAAACCAGATTTTAGGCAATCAAAGCAACTACACGCGATGGAGTCTACCAAAAGATGCAGAAATGCGTTTCGGCAAAGGAGGGGTAGCGGAAGCAGCATATTCTCCAGATAGCACGCGACTGGCAGTTGCAAGCAGTATCGGTATTTGGATATATGACGTACAGACCGGTGAACCACGTGAACTGCTTACAGGACACACTGCTGGTGTCAACTGTGTGTCTTTTAGTCCCGATGGACGACTGCTTGCCAGTGGCAGTGAGGATACCACGGTCCGTTTATGGGATGGTAACACAGGTAAACACTTGCACACTTTTAGTTCACATACGGCTGGTGTCAACAGTGTGTCTTTTAGTCCTAATGAACAGTTGCTTGCCAGTGGGAGCACAGATGCAACGATTTGTTTATGGGATGTTAACACGGGTGTGCTACACCGCACACTTGATAAGCATGCCGATTTGGTCAACAGTGTGTCCTTTAGTCCTGATGGTCAACTCCTTGCCAGTGGGAGCAACGATGACACGATTCGCATATGGGATGTTGGTACGGGGGCATCACTGAAAATCCTGAATGGACATGCTGCTGATGTTCATAGTGTATCTTTTAGTCCTGATGGTCAACTCCTTGCCAGTGGAAGTGGGGATAACACAGTCTGTTTATGGGATGTTAGCACAGGTGAGATGCACCGCACACTTGACGGGCATACGGCTGATGTCTGCAGTGTATCGTTTAGTCCCGATGGGCGACTGCTTGCCAGTGGTAGTGACGATGACACGATCCGCTTATGGGTTGTCAGCGCAGGTGAATTACTGCAAACCTTGAATGTACATATATATGAGACATGTAGCGTGTCTTTTAGTCCTGATGGACGGATCCTTGCCAGTGGAAGTGGGGATACGGTAATCCGTTTATGGCATGTTAGGACAGGTGTGCTACACCATGCCATTGAAGGGCATACAAGTTGGGTCTTTAACGTATCCTTTAGTCCTGATGGCCAACTCCTTGCCAGTGGAGGCGACGATAACATGATCCATTTATGGGATATTAGCACGGGTAGACACTTACATGCGCTGTCGGCAGCTTGGGCGGATGTCTATAGTGTATCATTTAGTCCTGATGGAAAAGTACTTGCCAGTGGTAGCATTGATGGACTGATTCGCTTATGGGATGTTAGTACAGGTGTGCTGCACCGCACGATAGAAGGACATATTGCCTTCGAAGGACATACTGCTACGGTCAAAAGTCTCTCTTTTAGTCCCGATGGTCAGTTGCTTGTCAGCGGGGGCACGGACGCAACGATTCACCTATGGGATCTTAACACAGGTGAGTTACTATATACCCTGAGTGGGCATACGGCTGGGGTCAATGATGTATCATTTAGTCCTGATGGACAAGTGCTTGCCAGTGGAAGTTTGGACGAAACACTTAGGTTATGGAATCTTAACACAGGCAAGCTACTACATACCCTGAATGGACATACGGCTGGGGTCAATGGTGTATCTTTTAGTCCTGATGGTCAGGTGCTTGCCAGTGGGAGTTACGATGGCACAATCCGTTTATGGGATGTTAGCACAAGTGAGCTACTACATACCCTGAATGGAAGTACTGGTTGGGTTTATAGCGTGCCTTTTAGTCCTGATGGTAAGTTTATTGCCAGCGGGAGCGGCGATGGCACAATCCGTTTATGGGATGCCAGCACAGGTGAACTACTACATACCCTGAGTGGACACACGGCTGGGGTCTATAGTGTGGTGTTTGGTCCTGAAGGTAAGTTTATTGCCAGCGGGAGCAGGGATGGCACGGTATTGTTGTGGGATGTCACCATAACAAAATAAGATAAGGCAGGTGTTCGCGCATCTATCATTTAAATTGAAATTTTACCATAAATTAGCAAAGTAATGAATAAATCTAATAAAGAATATATCCATATACCCGATCCAAGATTAGCTAAACTAATCAGAGGGGCAATTGGCTTGGATACGGATGAACCAATTTCAGTAGAGAGTCTAACAAGTGTGGAGAAACTGACTGCTGTTTACTTTTATGTTAGCGATCTAACAGGAATTGAACATTTGACAGAGTTGAAGATGTTACATCTATATAGTAATAATGAAATTGAGGACATCAGACCTTTAGCGAATTTGAATAAGTTGACGCACTTAAATCTACGTGATAATAAAATTAAGGATATTACACCACTTTCAAGTTTGACGCAGCTTCAGACTTTATTTTTAAACATTAATAAGATCAGTGACTTTACTCCAATTGCTGGTTTGAAGGAGCTTCGGTCATTATATCTTGGAACGAATCCTATACAAGATTTATCACACATTTATAGAATACTCAGACGATTTCCATTGCTGATTTCATTATCAATGAATCGACTTCAGATTAGCAACGACATTAGTCAACTATCAGAATTTACACAACTTTCTGATTTAAGTATTGAAGGGTGTCACATAAATGACATTACACCACTTTCCAGATTGCTGAAGCTAAGACGGTTATGCATTGCAAACAATAACATCAGAGATGTTAGTATTATTGAGAACTTACCGAGTTTAAGCACCTTGTATATCAAGGGGAACCCAATTCAGGACATGACCCCGATTTACAAGCTTTGTCAACAGAATCCGAACTTGAAACTCGACATTGTATTATAGATTAATCGTGTATTGTGTGGGATTGAATCCATTTCAGCTTTCATTTTTATACCTTATCATGTGATAATAATGTTCGGTTTACTCGTTATTCTTGGTTTATTTATAATTTTGTTTTATTGATATGGATGCTTATTCGTACAGGACTTACGCAAAATTACAAAATGTGTTATTCTTATTGATTATGAACACATTTACACATTCTAAAAAGAAGCAAGACTTATTTTCCGATTATTGTCAATATTTGTTTTCAAGTTTCACTAATTTTACACAAACTTATTTTGCTAAACATACAGACCGTTGGAGCCACGATCAACTCAATCGCTTTCTGAGAGACGAAAACATTCCTACAAGTGAACTCTGGGCATCCGTCAAAGACGACATCGACTTTGATGAAGAAGGATACCTGATTTTTGATGATGTTGTGCTGTCAAAAATACATTCTAAACGGATTGAAATAGTACGCTCTCAATGGAGTGGTAGTGACAGAAAGGTGATTCAAGGTATCGGTATTGTCACCTGTCTCTATGTCAACCCTAAGACACAGGAATATTGGGTCATTGATTACCGTATTTTTGACAGAGATCATGACGGTAAAACCAAAATCGATCATTTATTGGATATGTTGCACGATGCTTATTCTAAGAAACAACTCCCATTCCGGACAGTCTTGATGGACTCTTGGTATGCGTCCATGAAAGTGATGAAAGCGATTGATAGACTTTCTAAGATCTATTATGTTCCGTTGAAACGAAACCGTCTTGTGAATGATACCAAAGGTGTAGAACCTCACAAGGCAGTCAAAGATCTATCTTGGTCTCAAGCAGAAAAGAAAAGCGGTAAACGCGTACATCTCAAAAACTTTCCGAAAGGTTCTGTCGTAAAGTTATTCCGGTTTGTGTCTGATACCGGACGCACGGAATATATAGTGACAAACGATTTGACACAATCAAATGTGGATATGACTCACCAAAAGTGTCGTCTCCGTTGGAAGATTGAACTCCTTCATCGTGAGATGAAACAAGTAACCGGTATTGGTAAATGCCAATGTCGTAAGGTGCGTGCCCAGAGAAATCATATTGCGTGTAGTTTCCAAGTATGGGTCTTTATGACGCGTGTTGTACGTGCTGTTGGACAAAAGATTTACGAGTTTAAAGATGGTTTATTGAGTGATTACTTAAAACATCAACTCTCAAATCCTTCAATAAAATTTAAAACTGCGTAAGTCCTGTTCGTATTTTCAACTATACAGAAGCTGAATGAAGATATGTGATATTGAAAATCAACCGTCTTTAACGGGCCGAAGTATTACGTTATCTACTCCGTTTGGCCAACGGAAAACACGTAATACACACCTTGCCCGTTAATATATGAAAATTGAATATATGAACAAAAGCATTACTCTGGGTCGAATGAATGCGTGGTGGGTGGCAGGTTCGACTCCTGTCAGCAGGTTGTGTGTAATGCGAAACCTGCTGTAGCTCAGCGGTAGAGCGTACCCGTATTCTCTTTACTTATCCAGAGTTCCCGTTGTGCGGGCCGAAGTATTACGTTAACTTTATCAATAACCGTTAAAACCCGTAATACACACCTTGCCCGTGCTCCATCAAAGGAGTAAAATCATGAGTTATCTACGAAAATATTCACCATTGCATCCGAACCAGCGACAACCTTTGGACGAACGACAGATCGAAAACTCGGCTGGTGGGTTTGCGTATCCTGTTTCTATCTGGACAAATTTGGACCGGTTTCTCATTTTAGGCACCGAAGGTGGCTCCTATTATGCAGCGGAACAGGATTTGACAAAAGTAAATGTTGATTCTGTCAAGCAGTGCATTGCCGAGGATGGGGTTCAGGTGGTTGAACGAATCAAGGAGATTTCTGTTTCTGGACGCGCACCGAAAAACGATCCAGCTTTATATGCATTGGCACTCGCTTTCACCCACGGTAACGCTGACACAAAGCAGAAAGTGCAAGAAGTATTCTGCGACGTGGCGCGTATCGGAACGCACCTCTTCAATTTCGTAGCGTTTATAGATGGTATGCGTGGCTGGGGTAGAGCATTACGTCGGTTAGTTGGCGAGTGGTATCGCACGAAAGGCGACGATGCGTTAGCGTATCAAGTTCTCAAATATCAGTCTCGGAATAGTTGGCGACATGCAGATGTCCTTTCAAAATGTCACTACGGTGAAAACCGAGGTATCTACCGTTGGATCAAAGGACTTGGGACAGAAAAACGGACTGTGCATCGCGGTTTAGAAGAAAAGGTTTCTACAGTTTACGATGCTACAGATGCTTTGCCCGAATTACTTGCTGGATATGAAGAACTGAAAAGCACGCAAAAACGCGCGGAAGTCATCAATTTGATTGAGAAACATCAATTTACACATGAAATGGTGCCAAATCAGTGGAAGGATGATATAAATGTCTGGGCAGCGTTATTAGCTAACATGCCAGTGATGGCAACGGTACGAAACCTCGGTAAGATGACGCAAGTCGGTCTGTTGAAACCTTTTGCACCAGAAGTTCAGATAGTCTTGGATAGACTCTCCGCGAATGCGATTCAACGTTCGCTTATCCATCCTATCCAGATTTTGATGGCGTTGACTACATATAGGTCTGGTTCAGGAGTCAGAGGAAGTTTGACATGGGAACCCGTTCCGCAGATTGTTGAGGGTTTAGACGCTGCATTTTACATGGCGTTTGATAACGTAGAACCGAGTCATAAGAACACGTTCTTAGCACTTGATGTTTCCGGATCAATGAAAGGTGGTATTGTGGCAGGTTGTCAAGGACTTACGCCGAGACGTGCTTCCGCTGCGATGGCATTGGTGACCGCACGCACTGAACCGAATTACCATATCTTCGGATTTTCAGACGAGTTCGTTCACATCCCTATTACTGCAGCCGATAGGTTGACAAGTGCTATCAAAGCAGTTTCTGGACTACCGCACGGAGGCACTGATTGTGCACTACCTATGCTATATGCATTAGAGAACAAGCTTGAGGTAGACATGTTCACTATCTATACAGATAATGAAACGTGGCATGGTGATATACACCCGAAAACAGCACTTGATATGTATCGGCAAGAGATGGGGAAACCCGCAAAATTAGCGGTTGTAGCAATGGTAGCAAATGACTTTTCTATTGCTGACCCCCAAGATGCTGGCATGCTGGATTTTGTCGGTTTTGATACAGCTACACCCGCTTTGTTAAGCGACTTTGCAATAGATTAAGGGGTAATTAGATGTGAATAATAACGAGTTTAAAGGTCGCGGAGAATCCAATTCAAGATATGACTCCACTTCAAAATCTCATGAAACAGATTCCAGATTTAGAGTTGGATATTGAAGTATCCTTCAGAGGTAATTGAGTATGAGCTTGGAAAAACAAGATGTTGGACTTCTTGTCCAGGCAAGGTCCCCTCACCCATCCGGATTAGGAAACCTAACCGTAAGTTAATTTGCCCTATGTTTAGAATTTGCTATATATCAAATTCACGGTAGATTAGTAAGGAGATTCACACATGAAAACAAAATATCTGCTTTTTATTGCTGTTCTATTGACAGTAGTAATACACTTGACCGGATTATGTCAGGACAACACACAAGTAGGTTTACTTGAAGGTGCAATCGCGCGTCTCGGAAAAGGTGGGATTAACATCATGCGATTTTCACCTGATGGCACGCGCCTCGCCGTAGGAACAGATGTCGGCGTGTGGCTATATGATGTAGAGGATGGCAAAGAGACCGCTTTATTCACAGAAGGGGTTAGGCAAGCAAATGCATTGGCATTCTCACAAGATGGAAAAATGCTCGCAAGTGGCGGACTTAACAACCCCAATATTCAGCTATGGGATTTGAATACTGATAGCAAACACGCGATCTTCATGTCAGCCGGTTCACCTACCACAATCGCTATCTCAGAAGACAATACAACGCTCATCAGTCTTGACATTTTTAGTATTATCCGTTGGAACGTGGACACTGGCAGGATTGTGTCGGATTTTCCCCTTTTGAATCTGGATACCAGCAGTAAAGAGTCGAGGTATCGAGAGATAGATTCATACGAGTCTGTGGTATTATCCGAAGACGGTAGCAGTCTTGCCACTGGAACTCGTGAAGGTAGAATCCGTCTATGGGATACAACGACAGGTATACGACGTCTGGACCTCAAAGGATATGCGGTCAAAGGTCATTCGGAAAGGGAGGATAGGAGTATTCTGACATTGGCGTTTTCGCCGGACAGAAAAATCATAGCGAGTGGCTGTATAGACAATACAGTGCAGTTGTGGGATACAGAGAAAGGCACCAAACTCGCAACCCTTAGAGGACATAAAGGGTGGGTTACTGCTGTGTCATTCTCAGCAGATGGAAAAACACTTGCCAGCGGCGATGCGAATAAAGCCATAAAACTTTGGGATGTAGATACACACAGAGAACGTGTTACCCTTTTAGGGCATAAAAACACTATCTGTGCTTTAACATTTATACCAGATATGGCACCGCATTATAGTGGATGTCTTGCAAGTGGTAGCTCCGATGGCACAATACGATTCTGGGATCTAAAAAATGGAGAAGAACTCGTCACCTTTACAAGCGGACATACAGAATCCGTGAAATCCGTTGCGTTTTCTGAAGACGGAACAAAACTGTCAACGGTAGCCTTTAACGGTATTGTGGGTGTATGGGATTTAAAAACTAACCATGAATTGGTTTCCTTTACTGATGGCCACTGTGACTATACTGCTGGCACAGGACTTTCATCAGATGCATCCTATTTTGCCAGAAAAGGCAGTAAAGGTTTTATTGCATTCAGGACACATAGCGGTGGTTACAAGAGCACTTCCCAAAGTAGCACTCTTCTTCAATTATGGAAGGTCGCCACTGGCGAAGAAATACTTGGTCGTTGGCAGTATGTTGGACACACGAATTCACTCATATTCTCACCTGACAACAATATTCTCGTTGCCAGCATTAGTAATCGTAGTGGAAGTATTATTGGGTGGCACAGGAACACAGGCATCGAAGTATTCCGATTTAGCACGGGATCACCACACCAAGGGAAATTAACGTTCTCACCTAATGGACAACTTCTTGCTACTAACGGGATTTTCCAGAAAACACAAGTATGGGATATTACGACGCCGCGCGAACTCACACCACCTAACATGGAGAAGCATAGTAAGTTGGCATTTTCACCCGACAATACCATGCTTGCCCTCGGTGATTCAAAAGGTATCGTTTTATGGAACGTGACACCTACAGGTATCCAAGAACAAGATAGGATTATTCATAGGAATAAAGGTATTGGTGGTGTCCTGATATTCTCACCCGACGGAAAAACACTCATCGACACTCAATTTATAGGTGGAGAATCTGGAATCAGGCTTTCGGATACAAATGGTAACTATTTGAAGAGCCTATCTGGACATACGGACAATATCAATGCCTTGGTTTTTTCACATGATGGAAAGACACTCGCGAGTAGCAGCAGTGATGGTACGGTGCTGTTATGGGACTGGGAGAAGATTTCAGCAAAAAGTAAGACCGGTAGAAATGGCATGGAAAACTAAGGGATGAGATGACTATGAATCACATAAAAAATATAATGAATCCAAGCCAATTACCTAAAAGTGCTATAGCGCGTTTTGCAAAAGGCGTCATCAATCAGATACAGTTTTCTCCTGATAATACTATCCTTGCTGTAGCGAGTAGTATTGGTGTTCGGGTATATGACACCAAAACCTATCAAGAGATTGCGCTGCTCACAGAACACACGGATGTTGTTACAAGTCTTGCATTTAGTCTGGATAGTAGGATACTGGCAAGTGGCGGTGGATCGGATGATAAGACAATATATCTTTGGAATGTAACCACAGGACAGCAGCAGAAAACCCTGACAGGACATACGGATGCTGTCACAAGTCTTGCATTCAGTCCTGATGGAAAGACACTTGGAAGTGGCAGTTCAGACAAAACAATTTGTCTTTGGGACATAGATTCAGAACACATTAAAGCACACATAGAGTGTTTGGAAGACGTTGTACGAATTGCTTTCAGTTCTGATGGTACTACACTCGCGAGCGGTGGAAGGAGTCAACAAGGCAGTACTATCCATCTATATATCCACCTATGGGACGCTAACACTGGAGAACACCGAAAAACTCTTATGTCGTATAGGAATGGAAGTCGGGATGTTTGCGTTGTATTCAGTCCTGATGGTAAAATGGTTGCTGGAAGTTGGAACGATACCATCTCCCTATGGGATGCAAATACAGGTGAAACGCTCAAAACGCTTACAGGTCATGGCCGTGTGGTTAGCATTGCATTTAGTCCTGATAACACGCTGCTTGCGAGCGCGGGAAACGAAATTAATCTATGGGATGCTAACACTGGACAACATCAAAAATCACTTGGCGGGAGTGCAGAGTTTGTCGGATTCGGTGGCGACGGCACAGTCCTTGCAAGTGGCGATAATTATAGTGGCATTAACCTGTGGGATGTTCATACAGGACGACACCTCAAGACAATCGCAGGATATATCAATGGCGTGAATTGTGTCGCGTTCAGCAGTGATGGCGCAACGCTTGCAGCTGGAAGTTATGCCGGCATTCATCTATGGGATATGAACACAAGAAATCCTCAGAAAACACCACTGACCTATAACGTTCATAGCATCGCCTTCAGTCCAGATGGAAACACGCTTCTAAGTGGGTTTTACGATGGTGCTATCGGTTTATGGGATACTGCCATAGGGCAAGAGCAAAATAGGTTCAAAGGACATACGGACTCTGATTCCGATCACAGAGAAATTGCGAGTCTTGCTTACAGTATTGATGGCACAATGTTTGCAAGTGGTAGTTGGGATAACACAATCCGTCTATGGGATGCTAATACAGGTGCACACCTCAAGACACTCGTAGGGCATGATTCTTTAGTTAATAGTATTGCTTTTAGTCCGGATGGAAAAACACTGGTGAGTGGAAGCCAGGACGAAACTATCCGTCTTTGGGATATTGCGACAGGAACACACTTGAAAACGTATGAAGGACACGCAAACGATGTGTATAGTGTGGTTTTCAGTCCTGATGGGACAATGCTCGCAAGTGGCGGTGGCGATAACACGATTCGTCTTCGGGAAGCTGCTACAGGTCAACAACTAAGGGGACTCATGGGACATGCTTCTGTCGTTTGGAGTGTTGCTTTTAGTCCGGATGGAAAAACACTGGCGAGTGGAAGTGAAGACAAGACTATTCGTCTCTGGGATTTTAGGACAAGTGAGCAATTGAAGATGTTCACTGGACATACGGCGTATGTAACGGGTGTCACCTTTAGTCCTGATGGTAAGACACTTGCAAGTGGTAGCGGTGATGGAACGGTGCTGCTGTGGGACCTCGCTATTTGATAAATGCTATAGCCTTCACTTACCATTTCTTTCTCAAATTTTTGTCGTTGCCCCAAAGTCCCACACCACCTTAACCTGTATGGATATTTCCATAATATTAGAGAGGAGTATTATGTCTACAGAAGGCTTAACAAACCTAAAAAATAGTAATTCCATAGTCTGTATAGAGACGACGCGTATCCCTTCATTCGGCGGGAGCGGGAGCGGATTTTTCGTAAAACCAAACATGATTGTGACCAATATCCATGGCATCGCACCTCGGAGACCTGTTTTCGTAAAATCAGTTGACAAAAAGACGACTTGGCAAGTTGAAGGGGTTGCTGCATTTGATGCTAAAAACGATCTCGTCGTTCTAAAAGTTGTAGGGGAGGGCACGCCACTTCCAAGCGGCAACAGTGATATTGTACAGAGTAGTGAACCTATTTCTGTCGTAGGATTTCCCAACAGTAAATATAAGGTGACAGAAGGCACTGTCCATAACATCCGAGAAAGTGACAAATTGATTCGAATGAACGTCAACACATCTTATGGAAGTAGTGGCAGTCCTGTGCTAAATGATAAAAGACAGGTTATCGGAATTGTTGTTGGTTCATGCGATTTTTACGGTCATGCCATTCCTTCAAACCCGCTCAAAGTCCTGCTTGATCGGTTAGATCCAGCGGAGCCTTTGGTAAAGTGGCGTAAGCGAAAATCTGTCCGTTCCTATGCAAAATATGTTCAAGGAATATGGAATTACAGTAAGAAACGTTATCGCAGAGCGATAGTTGACTTTGACAAAGCCATCAAACTTAATCCTGAGTTCAGGAATTCCTATTTCGAACGAGGAGGCGTGAAAAATAAACTTGGTGATGTTGAAGGTGCAATAGAAGATTACAATAAAGTTATCCAACTTAACTCTGATCACTTGGCTGCTTACTGTAATCGAGGGTTGGCGAAGGCTGAACTTGGCGATTTTGAAGGCGCAATAGAAGATTATGATAAACTTATCCAACTCGATGCTGATGACTTTCCCGCCTACAATAATCGTGGTCTCGCAAAAGTTAAGCTCGGTGATATTGAAGGTGCAATAACAGATTACGATAGAGCTATCCAACTTGATGCTGATGCCTTTGGTGCTTACTGTAATCGTGGTCTCGCAAAGGTTGAACTTGGCGATCTTGAAGGTGCGATAGCTGATTACGACAAAGCCTTAGCACTTAACCCAGAGATGGAGAGGGTCTATTTCAATAGAGCGCGAGCGTATGCTTCCCGTGAAAATTATGAGGCAGCTATAGCCGACTATGATAAAGCCATAGAACTAAATCCTAAAGATGCAGGTCTTTACAATAATAGAGGGCTTGCGAAAGTTGAACTTGGCAACTATGAAGACGCAATAAACGATTATGACAAAGCCATAAAACTATGGCCTAAATATGCCAATTTTTACAATAACCGTGGTGTTGCGAAGTCCTGGCTCGGAGATGTTGAAGGCGCAATAGCAGATTATGAAAAAGTCATAAAACTAAACCCTAAAGGGACATCCGCATTCAGAAATCGGGTTATTCTACGAACTAACCTTGGCACCTCCGAAGCCGCCAAAGGAAATGTGGAGAGGGCAGTAGATTTGTATCAAGCAGCAATTGAAGACTGTACTGCTGCTATCAAAATAGCCCCAGAGAAAGTTGAAATCTACCACAGTCGAGGGCATGTCCAATCCGAAATGGGCACCCTCAAGGCAGACCAAGGTAATGCAGCAGAAGCGCTGCAGTTTTATG
Source organism: Candidatus Poribacteria bacterium (assembly GCA_965205025.1). Classification (GTDB taxonomy): domain Bacteria; phylum Poribacteria; class WGA-4E; order WGA-4E; family WGA-3G; genus MSPOR6. The sequence goes on along the minus strand of CBDBFU010000002.1, from coordinate 251,072 downwards.
AAGCATCAATTGCAGACTCTACGCAAGCTATTAAACGAAACCCAGAGTATAGTAGTGCTTATAACAATCGCGCATGGGTGAACCATCTCTTAGCGAAATCTAATGCCAAAACGGGGAATACGGAGGTAGTCCAAGCGTTATACCAGACAGCAATAATTGACAGCAACGAAGCCATTGAACTTGATCCTGAGAATGCTGTCTTCTACCACACTCGCGGAGCAGTGAAAGCAGCTATGGATGATGTTATCGGCGCTATTGAAGATTTTGATATAGCCATCCAACTTGACCCCAAGTATGCCAAACCCTACTTTGACCGGGCACTTGCAAAAGAAGCTCTGGGACAACAGGATGCAGCAAAAGCAGATTTTGAGAAGGCGAAGGAATTAGATCCAGATGTTGCAAAAGATAACAAATAGAACATCTATAATCAAACTTATAAAATGAATGGACACTATTTGGAATTGTGATATCTGTAGTTTCACAATTCATTAGGAGGTATATTTCAATGTTAAACTCAAAATCGTCTTTCTTCTTAGTCGTTTTCATGTTAATCACAGTAGGTATTTTCATGGCAAGTCTTGAGGCACAAGACCCCGAGGAAAGTAGCACTCCTTTGCAAGAATTCATCAATAAGGCAGAGAAGTTTGTGGAGCAAAACCAAATAGAGGAAGCAATAGAAATCTACCAGCGAATCGTAATAGCGGCACCAGAAGACGACGAATCTCGCTTACAGATCGCAACGCTTTACACACGCACAAATCAGTACGAAAAAGCTGCACAAACCTATAGCGAGTTGCTTGAAGTTGATCCTGAAAATATAAAGTATCAAGAAGAGCTTGTTAACAGCTTACAAGCTGCTGGTAAACCCAACGAGGCACTTGAAATCGCGCAGTCATATATTCAAACATATCCAGAAGTAGGCGTACATTACGCACGGCTTGCAAAACTTTATGAAGCAGAAGGTTATGAAGCCGCAGCTATCGAGACCTATAAAAAAGCAACTGCATTTGGATATGGCAACAGAAAAATCTATCTCAGACTCGCAGAACATTATTTTCTCAATGAGGACATAGTGGCTACTGAAAAAGCATTGAAGAACGCCCTGACACACACCACATCAAGTTGGAATCAAGAAGAGATTGAACGGCAATTGGTCAACCTATATCGTTATCAGGGGAATTTAGAAGATATGTTACAGAAAGCTGAAGCGGAAGGTACACTCACATTCGAGATGCAAAATCAACGTGCCCGACACTTTCGTAATACCGGTGAATTACAAAAAGCTGCTAATGCTTTTAAGACAGCACTCGAAATGACCAATAGTATTTATAGACGAAATGAAATCTCTAATGAATTGCTCAATGTATACTTAAAACAAGACAGGACAGATTTGGCATTAGACTTCTACGAATCAAAGCAGATCATACGAATGGGTGTCTCAATGACTTTCAGTTCATCCGGTATTACAGTCAAATTCGGTGGTGATGATATACGTAAAAGCTTGATAAATGCCTATAAAAATCAAGGTCAACTTGAGGAATTGAGAACCCTTTTCGAAGGTAAACTTGAGAAAGATGCTACCAATCCTGCGATCCTTGAACTGCTCGCTGAAATTTATTGGGATACCAACGATTATCAGAAAGCTGCCGAAGCATACCATCAGCTTAGCAAAGCTGATCCGATGATGGGTAGGAATGTTCGTAGTCTTTATCACGCAGCTGCTGCCTTCCATAAAAACAACCAGTCTGATATGATGAAAGCAATGTTGACCCAAGCTGATACTGCGCTTGCAGGCAGCAGCATGGAGGGGGATACGTTATTCCTCGGGGCACTTGCTACTATCTGCCTTGATAGTAAAATGTATGTCCCGGCTATAAAACTTGCCGATTCCGCAGCTCAGAGTTCTAATGATGAATGGGATCTGACGTATTTGTATATGGTTCTTGCGAAAAGTTACCAGGGCGTTAAACGTTATGAAGATGCTTTTGAGGCATATCAACAGATGGCAAAAATGGATGACCGCAGCTTTCTGCTTGATAGAGCAAAAAATGGAATGAACGAAGTAGCAAAAGTCGGAAAACTATATGAAAAATGGATACCTGAGCAACTGAAGCAGGTTGAGGAAAATCCCAACGATACAAAACGCCTCTTGAAACTGGCACAAAGCTACGAAGCCACTGATAAAATTGATGAAGCGATTGCACAATATATAAGACTCTCCGAACTTGAACCAGAAAAATCACAGTGGCACAAAAAACTTGGTGACCTCTATCAAAATCTACCGCAAGAGAACCGTGAAGCAGGCACTGTGTCTGAGGAGTTAAGTCCCAAACAATTGGCGAAGTCAATAGCTGCTTATGAAAAAGCAATTGGACTTGAACCCACTTCATACCAACTCTACGACCTATTGGCAAAAACCTATATAAAAACCGCGCAGCCATCACAAGTCGAAGCGACGTACCGTCGAGCATTAGACGCACCGTTAACACAGGACGAACATGATTCTGCAATTCGCGCTATTATCGAACTTTACGCTAACGAAGGTCAAGAAAACAAACATATTGCTATCCTTGAAGAGATACGTCAAAAATTGCCGAAAATGGACAAGAGTGCTGTCCTGCATGAACTTTTAGGTGATCTTTACAAAAAAATAGGTGATTCCGACAAAGCTGAACTCGCTTATGACAAGTGGCTGCAAATTCGGCAGAAAGCACTTATCAGCGCACAGAGTGCATCCAGTTATCGTAATTTTGCTGATACGCTACTTGACAAAGAACTCTACCCTGAAACTGCACTAAATTTCGCAAAACGTGCGTTCTCAAAAAATACGGGTTCAAGTCATGACTATCCCACAACCCTTGGACGTGCAGGCATCGCCAATGGACTTTATGATGAGGCATTAAGACATTTCAAACATGCGTTAAGTCTTATATCCGATGAACATTATTCAGACATGTTTTGGGAGGAAATCGCTGAAGCTATCAAGTATGCTAACGACAAAGAACGTTACATTCAAATGGTGGATACGTTGATAAATTCTATTTCACCGGAAAGTTCAAATGCTCGCGCAAATATTTATCGGACTATTGCTGCATTCTATGGCGGAAATGATATGTCTGAGAAGGCGGAAAACTATCTTTTGACAAGTGGGTTCATTCCAGAAACTTGTTGGATAACACTCGGACCGTTTAAGAATATTGATTCAAGAGGGTATCTATATGCATACATCCCCGAGAAAACCACGCAAATTGACACAACCGCAAAATACTATGGAAGAGATCAACTCATCAGTTGGGAAAAACCGAGTGATAATAAATTAGATGGACTCTTCGATTTTGGTAATAAAGATGGTATCAACAATGACAGTGCTGCCTACGCATGGGCAATTGTTACTTCTCCAGATACTCGCGACATTGTATTGCGATTTGATAGTGATGACCAGGGGACAATATGGTTGAACGGCAAACCTGTGTTTAGCCATGATAGAACCAGTGGGGTAAGAATTGACCGCTACACCATTCCTGTGACATTAATAAAAGGTGAAAACACTATCCTTGTTAAGGTCTGTAATGCTTGGCAAACTTGGGATTTCTATTTTCGACTTACTAATGCGGAAGGTAATCCGTTTAAGGATTTGAAATTCAAAACTGCCGAAGAGTTGCTAAACGCATCTCCTCCCAAACCGACCTTCCATTTAAATGTCAGCCTTGGCTTAACTGAATACTATAGTAAAAACAACATGTTAGAAAAGGCAATGGAACAGATGAGACAAACCGGCATGATTCATGAAAATGCATGGTTGGTTCTTGGACAATTTGATAACACCGAGGGTATCGGATACAACACTAAGTATATTTCCGAAAACACAACACAATTTGACCTAACTACAAAATATGAAGGCATAGACGGACAAATAAGCTGGGAAAAGTTTACAGATGATGCTTTCGATGGCTTTATCGATCTCGGTAGGAACATCAATTGGCGTGTTTCCTACGCATGGACAACCGTGACCACTCCAGATGAACGGGAAGTACAACTTCGATTTGGCAGTGATGATCAAGCGAAGATATGGTTTAATGGCAAAAAGGTGTTTGCGTTTTCACAATTTAGGTGGGCAGTTGTTGATGAGGATATCATTCCAGTTACGTTAAAGGCAGGCAAAAACATCATCCTCGTTAAGGTTTGCAATGAGGAACGAAGTTGGGGATTCTATTTGCGGGTTACGGATGTGGATGGAAAACCAGTTGAAGATTTGAAATTTAACAATGGGCAAGATAATTGAGAAGTATGCATAAATAATTCAAAATCTAACATAGTTATAGTCTTAGGGAAATATGTGTCAATGGTACGATATAAATTGTTTTACTACTTAGTCGTTTTCATGTTAATCACAGTAGGTGTTTTCATGGCAGGTCTTGAGGTACAAGACACCGAACCACTTCTACTGTCTGTATATAGGAACTTTTGGATTAGAAAGTAGGCAGACATCTTTGAACTCGCGTTACTCTGAAAGCAGATTCGACTGCTCCCTGTGGGAGAGTTGCCGAAATAGATTGAGTTACATTCCAGTCTGTAACAACGTACTGTTTCTTATCCAAAAAATAGGAGAACCATTATGACCAATAAATACGATTCCACAGAATTCTGGTACACCTTTATCAATTCACTTTATAACCAAGGTCTCTCATCTGAAAGCGGTATATCAGAAATAGATGAAGAAACCCAGGAAAAACTACTCGTTTATTTTAAAGAAAAGATTGAAGAAGGGGTCATCAATGGAGAAACAGCACTACCACCCGGGCTTCACGATTACTTATGGCGACTTCCAAAAAAGATGTTACCGCAAGTTCGAGATCTAACCGACAGTTTCCTTCAATCTGATTCGAAAAACGCACCGGCAGCCTTATTGCGCACAATTGTTGAAATTTCAGACTGGGATGCCAAAAATGATCCACATATAGAGGATACATTTTCGTTGATACCGAATGACCCAGGTATGAGTTTAGTTGTCATAAACGATTTTAGACTACATCACTATTTCTTTGCGGACATTGAGAAAGTCCTAATATCACTTGAAAATCTCTATTTATGGGCAATCGAACAAGAGGATTCTGCTCGTTACCAGGAGGCAAAGTCATTCTATCATCAGCATAGGATAACCCCGTATATAGTCTATAAGACATTAAAAGATAAACTTCAGGATTTCAAGAATCACCTTGAAAATTCATCTGACACTAAGGCAATTTCACAAAAAATTGACAAATGTAATTCACTTATCAAAAAGTGTAGAGATTTTGTTCCTTTGGAAAATGCTGCATTCCGGAAAAACTTGGGGCAACAATCGGAGGATCAACAAGACTTACTTGATACGCCATCCGATAATACAGATATTTGGGAGGTGTATCTTAAATCAAAAGAGAACCGTAAAAAAGCACCTCCACGAAGACTTACTCAGAATGACCAAGACCAACTTCTGGAGTACTTCAAAACGAAAATCAGGAAAGGTGTTGTTGAAGGTAAGACATCCCTACCTGCACAACTTCATGAATATATCTCAGATTTTCCTGAAGCGATGCATCTGGAACTTCGTGAATTTGCCGAAGATGTGCTTGAATCAGAACCGGAAAATGGGGCTGCAGCGAAAATATTAGCAATTATTGTGGAAGAAGATGAATTCCCATATCTTGAACAGGGAATAGAGTTGTTGCCGAATGACATAGAAATATGCTTTTTCGCAATTAAACGTTATAATAAACCTATACACGGAAATGAGAATACTTTCTTTAAATTGACGCTCCCTACACTTGAAAAACTGTTTGCAAGGGCACAGCAGAAAGACGGATACGAATTGTACCATTGGCTTACGAAACTCTACAAAGAGAACGGCAAGACGCCTTGCCATATCTATCGGAAACTGATGCTTCATCCAGACGCTAATTCCGAACAGATAGAAAGGAGTAAAACACTGATTAATCAAGCCAGAACTGTCTTTCAACAACGACTTGAAGAATGTCCTGACGACTGGTATGCTCTACGCGGTCTCGGTGATATTTATCAAACTTTGGGAGAAACCGAATTATCAAAGCAATATCCGTGGGCAGGTCATCAAGATTTATCAGAAGTTAGATGGGAACAGAAAGCATGGGAGGGATTAGAACTACCTAATTTTTCTGCTACTACACTTGATGGTACACCGATTTCATTCTCAGATTACCTAGGTAAATTAGTGCTTCTCTACTTCTGTGCAAAATGGTGTGTTCATTGTACACCAGAAATTCCGTATATCAAAGAAATATACAAAAAACATTACGACAAAGGTTTTGAAGTCATCGGTGTGAGTTTAGATGAAAACGAAGCAGAACTGCGCCAATATGTTGAGGAACATGAAATACCATGGGTACAGATTTTTGATGGTAAACGTTGGGAAAGTAAACTTGCTCTGTATTTCGGTATTAATTTTATTCCTTCCCTGTGGCTTATTGATCGTGATGGAAAGATCATTTCTGTTAGTTGCAGGCAAGACTGGTTGGGACAAACTGTTAACTGGACAGAATCATCACGGGTTGGGGACATGATTCCCAATTTTTCTGCAGTAGATATAGAGGGAAACATATTATCACCTACTACATTCAGAGGGAAAGTTGTCCTACTCTATTTCGGAAATCCTGAAGAAGTACTACCATACACTAACACATTATACAGAAAGTATCATGAAAAAGGCTTCGACCTTATCGGTGTCAGCGTTTCTGGGTGGAAAAACGAAGAAGTATTTCGTGACAGAGTCCGAGAAGAAAACTTTCTTGGGCAGCATATTTATGATAGTGGTGGATATGATGGTCCTTTGGCACGCCAATTTGGTATCAATCCATGGCGACCACTTCCAGCAATGGTGTTAGTAGATAAAGATGGAAATATTATTATGTCCCGCTACGAAGATGTGCATTCACAAGAAGCATGGGTGGCGATGTTGGAAGAACTCGTGGATAAACATCTCAAGGTATAATTCAAAGAAAAAATAGATTAAGTTACATTTCAGAGTGTAACAACGTACTGTTTCTTATCCAAAATATAGGAGAACTACTATGACCGATAAATACGATTCCACAGAATTCTGGTACACCTTTATCAATTCACTTTATAACCAAGGTCTCTCATCTGAAAGCGGTATATCAGAAATAGATGAAGAAACCCAGGAAAAACTACTCGTTTATTTTAAAGAAAAGATTGAAGAAGGGGTCATCAATGGAGAAACAGCACTACCACCCGGGCTTCACGATTACTTATGGCGACTTCCAAAAAAGATGTTACCGCAAGTTCGAGATCTAACCGACAGTTTCCTTCAATCTGATTCGAAAAACGCACCGGCTGCCTTGCTGCGCACAATTGTTGAAATTTCAGACTGGGATGCCAAAAATGATCCACATATAGATGATACATTTTCGTTGATACCGAATGACCCAGGTATGAGTTTAGTTGTCATAAACGATTTTAGACTACATCACTATTTCTTTGCGGACATTGAGAAAGTCCTAATATCACTTGAAAATCTCTATTTATGGGCAATCGAACAAGAGGATTCTGCTCGTTACCAGGAGGCAAAGTCATTCTATCATCAGCATAGGATAACCCCGTATATAGTCTATAAGACATTAAAAGATAAACTTCAGGATTTCAAGAATCACCTTGAAAATTCATCTGACACTAAGGCAATTTCACAAAAAATTGATAAATATAATTCTCTAATCAAGAAGTGTAGAGATTTTGTCCCTTTGGAAAATGCTGCATTCCGGAAAAACTTGGGACAACAATCGGAGGATCAACAAGACTTACTTGATACGCCATCCGATAATACAGATATTTGGGAGGTGTATCTTAAATCAAAAGAGAACCGTAAAAAAGCACCTCCACGAAGACTTACTCAGAATGACCAAGACCAACTTCTGGAGTACTTCAAAACGAAAATCAGGAAAGGTGTTGTTGAAGGTAAGACATCCCTACCTGCACAACTTCATGAATATATCTCAGATTTTCCTGAAGCGATGCATCTGGAACTTCGTGAATTTGCCGAAGATGTGCTTGAATCAGAACCGGAAAATGGGGCTGCAGTAATTATATTAACGATCATTGTATGGGAGAGTAAAAGTGTTTGTTATGGAGAATCAGATAAAGACCTTAACTTCCTTGAAAAAGCTATGGTAACAGCACCCAACGATCCAGAAACGTGCTTTTTTGCAGCCAGTAAATATGATGAACACTATGATCCATTGTTTCGCTCTTCACTTACGGCACTTGAGAGGATGTTTGAACGATCAATGCAGCAAGGTGAGTCGGGACTGTATGGTTGGTTGGTAAAACTGTATAATGAGATAGGCAGAACACCGTGCCATATCTATCGTTCGCTTATGAGAAATCCTGATGCAAATACCGAACTTATTTCAAGATGTATACCTTTGATAACTAAAATGCAACATGCCTTTCAGGATAAACTCTCAGATGTACCAGATGAATGGTACGCTTTACGCGGTCTCGGTGATATTTATCAAACTTTGGGAGAAACCGAATTATCGAAAAAATATCCGTGGGCAGGTCATAAAGATTTATTAAAAGTTAAGTGGAAACAGCAAGCATGGAAGGGATTAGAACTTCCCAATTTTTCTGCGACTACACTTGATGGTACACCTATTTCTGTCTCGGATTACCGTGGCAAAATGGTAGTGCTAAATTTTTGTGCAAAGTCGTGTGGCTTCTGCGCTCCAGAAATACCGTATCTCAAAGAAGTCTATGCAGAATTTCACGATAAAGGGTTAGAGGTCATTGGCGTGAGTCTGGATGAAAATGAGAATGAAATACGTGAGTTTACGGAAGAACACGAAATCCCTTGGCTACAGATATTTGATGGCAAAGGTTGGAAAAGCGAACTGGCACAATTTTTTGGTGTTACCAAGCTGCCTTCACAATGGTTGATTGATAGGGATGGTACAATAATCTCTGTGGATACAAGAGGCGAACAACTTGAACAACTTGTAAAGTGGACAGAGACAACACGATTGGACAACGTTATCCCAGATTTTACCGCTGTTGATGTAGATGGGAATTCTATTTCTGCCACTACACTGCGAGGAAAAGTTGTCCTACTCCATTTTGGGTACATACGCCAAGAACCAGAACTCAAACATATTGACACACTCTACAAAAAACATCACGACAATGGGTTTGAGGTAATCGGTGTAAATATCAGTGGTTGGAGAGATGAAGACGCACTACGAAATGTAGTTCGAAGACAAGATCATCAAGGACACTATATCTATGCTGACCATGACGGACAGCAAGCTGCATTGGCTGACCAGTTTGGTTTCGGGTATGGTCCAAGGAGTAGAAAAATTGAACTGCCTGCCTATATACTCATTGATAAAGATGGAAAAATCATTCATGCCCGTTCTGGAAAAGTCCATTCACCTGAATCTTGGGCTGCTCAATTGGATAACCTTGTCGCTACCCATCTAATGAAATAAAACGCTGTGGTGAAGTTAGTGATATATAGGCTTTGTAGAGGGGTAGCAACAGGGAAACAATGTCACATTCTGTAGGAAAATGTGACATTATGCACCAATTATAGTACGCATGAACCATTTTCAGATTTTTATAATTGTTCATTTATGAATAAATGGTCGCGGTTAAGTTGCGTTTCCCTCCTTGATTGCGGAATTCACAAAGATAGATGCCTTGCCACACACCCAAATTTAAGCACTGGTCAGTAATCGGAATAGACACTGTAAAACCAACGAGCGATGCTTTAATGTGTGCCGGCATATCATCATCGCCTTCTAAAGTATGCCTATAAAAAGGTTCACGTTCTTTGACGATGTGGTCGAAACTGTTGGCAAAATCTTCCCGCACCGTTGGATCAGCATTTTCATTAATGGTTAATCCCGCGGATGTATGCTTAATGAAAAGATGGAGTATCCCCTCTTTCGGTAATTCTCCAAGAGAATTTATGATTTCATCTGTAACAAGATGAAATCCACGCGGGTATTCAGGTAAGGTTATTTCAATTTGTTGTATCATCTTTTTAGTATAGCTCCGATACTTATTTTAATAGGTCTTAAATTACACTTGTCAATTATCAACTAAGGTTAATACACCATTATATACTATAAGGAGTTTTATGGACATTATTTGTGCTTCTATTTGCTACCGAGGTTATGCTGATGATGAGGTGGCTGCAACTTTGGTAAATGCACCTAAAATCGGATACCGTGCGATGGAAATCCACGGACCTCTCATCTGGAGTGTTGATGCTGTTCACAGTTTTGACATAGATGGGATGAAGAACGACATTAATGAATCCGGTATGAGGTGTGCAGGTCTATATCCTCCCGGATGGGGTGGTAATGATAATGACGACGTTGAAGTACGTGCAGAAGCAATTGCTAAGTGTGTGGAAATTGCCGAACAACTTAATGCAACACATCTAACAACAAGTGGTGCACAACGCAGAACTGAATCTGGAGCGTTAGATAGAGTGATCGCTTGTGTACGCGAAGTATTAGAGAGAATACCATCGGATGCTTCTATTAAATTGACCCTTGAACCTCATCATGGCAATGTGCTTGAACAACCTGAGGACTTTCAGCGAGTGTTAGATGCTATTCCTGATGAACGGGTTGGTGTTTGTATAGATACAGGACATTTTCATTCATCTGGTGTGGATACACTTAAAGCAATTCATCAGTTTGGTTCACGGATCTATGCGGTACATCTTAAAGATCACATTGGTGCCGTATCCGTAGGTATTGGACGTGGTGAACTAAACCTAAAAGAGATTATTGGGACGCTAAAAGATGCAGGTTATCAAGGGGATCTAACACTGGAATTAGAGGTTGAAGATCCAGAAAATCTGCCACGCTATACTGAAGAAGCCTATTTCTATCTAAGCGGTATGTTAGGACTGCAATTATAGGTATAATTAATAGGGTTTTAAGGGAATATATTGTGTTTGAAAAATAGGTTGTATTCTGTTAAAATACATAAGAAAGCATGATACAATAAATACGCTTTATTCTTTCAAAATATATACGAATAATTCAAAGACATAGTGAATATCTTCTAATATATACACAACGGAGATAGGCATGGATACCTTAGACGATTTCAGCATTAAACAGAAAAAATATATCCCTGTTTTTCCAAAAGCCAGCGGAAATCCGACTGTTTACATCGAAGGTTATCCTTTTGAGGACGACGAACCAATGGGAGCGACCGGATTCCACTCTGAGCAGATTACGACATTTTCTGACCAACTTTCACGATATTTTGCAATTCATCCTCACATTCATATTGGGGTTGACAACTTTATTTACTATCAAGAAGGGGATATAACAAAATTTGTTGCTCCAGATATTTACGTTGTTTTTGGGGTAGATAAGTATCCACTTCGACGGAGTTTTTATACATGGGCAGAAGGCGCAGCACCAGTTGCTGTTTTTGAATTTCTTTCCGATTCTACTGCTCATCATGACAGGAACCAAAAAGTTGGTCTATATTTGAATGATATAGGTGTGCAAGAATATTACATACATCAACCTGAAATGGATAAACCATCAGAGTTCTGTGGGTGGCAGTTAAGTCCTTCACGGGAGATCGTAGAAATGGAACAGGATGCTGAAGGTGGTATATTCAGCGAAGTACTAAATCTTTGGTTGCGATGGGAAGAACAGGTGGAAACTGGCGTGAGGCTTTTACGTCCATCTCTACCTGATGGAACACCTATTAATACCTCTAAGGAGGAGACATTCTTACGAATACAAGCGGAAGAGCTGCATGAAGAAGCGGAAGAAAGGGTGTCAGAAGCGGAAGAAAGGGTGTCAGTAGAAATACAACGTAGAAAAGAAATGGAAGAAGAAATAGAACAACTCCGCATGCAACTCGCTGAGGCGAAAAAAGAATACAAGTGAATACGACTTGGTTATGAAAGCACGCTGGTAGAGTACTCCATTCTTTAGATTTGGTTGTTTTGCATTAATGGTTTATTGTGCTATTACCAACCTGAAATAAAATCTGCGACACTATAATTGGGTGGCATCTCATTGAAAAAGTAATTCATCGGTCCGGATTGGAACCCTGGACAGAATTGTTCTTCGTCTGTTTTTAGTAATGCATCGAGCGGCTTAAATCGTTCCCATAAAATACCTGCCTCCTCTTTAGTGTAACCTTCTGCAAATGGCGGTCCCCAATTAAGTGTAATAGAATGAAACCCTTTCCCACGGTTTCTAAGATCATCCGGAATATCTTCTAATTCCCAACCGTGTTCTAATGCCACAAAACAAGCAGCTTTACACAAAAAGACAGTAGATAACAATTTACCTTTCTCCCCTCTGCCCGGATGTAGATTCTCCAGTGCTGTGAGATAAGCATTAGAGTTCTTTTCAATTGCTCCTCTAAGTGCGTTTTCTGTCCACTTTTGCATTTCTTGACTACGTTTATTCCATCGATCAAACATATCTTGCACCTGAGGTGATAAATAGTTTATATAGTCAAAGGATTGGTAGTGCGTATAGTTTGAAAAACCTCCATGTATTGTACGACGCATCTTCTGGCTATAGTTGCTTCCCCAGTGTAGAATTGGCAAAATATAGACCACACCATCACCTGCATTCAGATGTGTTTGAACACCATTAGGTAACGGCACACGGGGATTTGCTAACAATTGTTGGTTTTCTTCATCGGTATTGACGCGTAAATGGCTACCCGGGATAACCCACAACACACTATCGTCGTAAAGCGAAAGGTTCCATTGAACATAGCGCGGACCTGTTTCCAGAATATCATCAAGGTATCCTTGGAGTGGAGCAGTATCAATAGGATGATGGTCACGATGCCATGCAGCAGGCCCACAATCCTTCACCGGACTACACATGAGCATCATTTCAGTTACGCCAGCATCCTCTACACCGAGTAGTTCACTACTTACACCCTGCATGTTTTCGTGTGTCCAAATTTCAACAGTGCTTGCAGTCTTTTCATCAACAAGTCCAGCCAATGGATCGCGCCCGAGAAGCAGGCGTGGTTGTGCGGAGGTTTCCCATACACCTTCAGGCGGATCATCAGGTTTTCGTTCTTTTTTCCAGATTTCGCGCTGACGCAATACCATCAATTCATAACTTTCCCGAAGTGCATCCAGTTCGTCAGACGGGATAACATTTCGTACAACAAGGTATCCCTCTTCCAAGAATTGTGATCGATTCACCTTCATGATTTTCCTCCTAATGGTTTTATATCATTTCTATAAATGTATATCCCATGGACAGTTGTTATGCATGTCTTGAAATACTGCACAAACTGGAAGTTTATGCTACATTAAAGAGACTTAATTATCAGAAGTGGAATTAGTTTTCAGTTGTCTGTATCATTAATTACTATTGAGTATTAGATTGAAATATACTATCCTCGTCCGACATAAAGTTGACCCACAGGTAATACTGTCGCTTCTAACATATTAATGTTAGGTGGAAGCGTTGCCATAAGTACAGCAGCTTGAGCAAGGTCATCAACATCCATCATCGGTTCAGTCGGAGGATGTGGACGATTCTGAATACGCTCAACATAGGTATTTCCGGGTTGCAGGCAACTTGCCGTGATTCCATGCGGTCTTCCTTCTAAAGCTATCACCTGCGTTAAACCCCATATTCCGAATTTACTTGCACTATATGGAGCACTACGCGGCCGGACACGATGGGCAGAAATACTACCCACATTGATAATACGTCCCCCATGCCCCTGTTCAATCATAATACCCATTGCTTCACGAGAGCATAGAAATGGCGCACGTAGATTTACACCTATCACCTTATCCCATGCTTCAGTTGATAGTTCGTGTATTGGACCCCCATCAAATGCACCGGCGTTGTTGACGAGAATATCCAAGCGATTATATTCTCCCATAGCTTGTTCAAACAGTGCCTTAATTTGATCTTCATCGGCAACATCTGTTGGCACTGTCAAGACTTTAGTGCCACTTCCTCGGATTTCATTGGCTGTTTCGGTAAGTAGTTCTGCGTCTCTCGCAGCAATAGTTAGACTCGCACCTTCAGCAGCGAGTCCTTTTGCAATTCCTTTACCAATACCTCTATTGCCACCAGTAACAATTGCAACTTTTCCATCTAATTGTCCCATTATTGATTCTCCTTTAATAATTCTAATAACAAACTCTCTGTTCTGATTGCTTGCACACTGTTTCCAGAGAGTCGCATTGCGGATAGGTGTGCTTGTAAAAACGCTAAGTCTTCAGGTGTATCCACGTCATACCAAGGTGGTAGAAGTTTAAGAGTAGCATCTATAGCATGGATCCGTTCGACTGTCTGTTTGAAGACGTTGGCAGTACTCCAAGCGATGTCCTCAAAGACAGATGGTACGGTTGTAGTAAGATTCTTTGATGAAAAACCGATTAAATAATATCCACCATCTACGCTTGGACCTATAACAACATCGCGTGTATCCAAACCTACAACTGCTTGAAAAATATATGATAGTGGGAGTGTTGGACTATCTGATCCGACAAGTATAATCTTTTTATATCCGGTTTCAGATCCCCATTCTGTTGCGGATGTGAGACGTTCTCCGAGGTCAATGCCTGCTTGCGGAATGTAAACAACATCTTCACCCAGTAATGTTTGTATCTCGGATTGACATTCTTTAGGTGTATATGCGATCACTAAATCTACATTTGAAAGTTTTGACAGTGTTTCACACCAGTCTATCAGGAAAGCACTATACAACGATGCCGCTTCTTCAGGAGAGACTTCTGGAATGAGTCGCGTTTTTACCTGATTGGGAATCGGATTCTTTGCGAACACAATTAAACACGTATCCACTCTTAAATTCATCTGTAATGCTTCTTATTTATACAAAATCCCTACGATTCCTAATTTATCATATATAGGTTTAAGGGTCAACTAAACAAGATTGAAATGATGTGACATGTTACCTTGTATGTGGTATATTATAACGCTGTTTAGTCGAATACTTCATCCCCAAAATTTGTCTGTATACCCACCCTTTCATGTTCAAAAACATCCTTCTTGTTACACCACTTAGTCTCATCGGTCGTGCGGGAACATTTCTTATTTTATTAGTCCTTGCCAATTGGTTCGGGGATACTGTGGAGATGGATTTCATCTACTATTATTGGGGTATTGCGGTATTTCTGAGAGAGTTGCTAAGTTCTGCTTCAGCATATTCAGTTCTTGTTCCGTTGTTAGCTGAGGCACGGGCGAAAGGTGAAACCGAAGCACAGTTATGTGTTCAATCCATTCTGTCCCGTTATATTAAGATGATGCCATGGGCTTGTGGACTTTTAGTTGCTATTACATGGGGCATTTCTCAGTTATTTTTTCCAAATGCGGGATTAACACCCTCTACAATATTTGGTATTGTTGTTGGCTTTTTTATCTTTGCAGTAATCGCTTCTGTTCGATGGATGTTGAAGGCTATTTTAGATACATACCAAGTATTTCATTTTCCACTAATTGTACAAGGTGTTTGCTCTATCCTTGTAATAGCAATAATCTTTCTGTCTAAAGAATATATCATTTGGTATTGCATTCCACTTTCTTTGATAATTGGCGAACTATTCCAAATGACTGTATTACTTTTCCGTTGCAGCGTAGTATTAAAACTTCCCATCTACCGCATGTTTTATCATTCAAAAAATGCACCGGGGGTAGACACAATTCCGTATGCCAAACGATTCCTAAACCAAACTTTTATGATGATGGGAGCAGCAATCTCAGACGGTTTGAATCCGGTTGTAGATAGAGGTATGGCAAGTAGTTTAGGTCCAAGTTCTGTTTCAAAACTCTCTTATGCCCTTTGGTTAGGGGCTATTCCTGAAACTCTCACCAGTGGAGCGATGCCAGTTCTACTTTCTCATTGGGCAAAGGTGTTTTCATCGAATGATAAGAATCAGTTACAGCAAAGCGTATGGAAAGGGGTTGCAGTTGTCATTACATTGATGGTGCCACTACTTGCTGTATTCTACATTTTCAGAATAGATATTGTGACGATACTTTGTGGTCAGGGAAAATTGTCTTTAGACGGACAACTACATATTGCTTCTCTATTAGGTGTTTATCTAATAGGATTGCTCCCAAGATTAATTAGTAGATTACTGATACGTGCTCATTTAGCAAGTCAAAATCATAACAAGGTAGTTACAGCAACACTTATAAGACTCGTTTTAAATCCTTTTTGCAATTGGCTTTTTATGCGATATTGGGGTTTGGAAGGAATTGCCTGGTCAACAACGATACTCTCTTATCCGATATTGGCATATATCGCGATTGAATTCTGGCGTAAAGCTAAACCTGTGAAAAATACTCAGGTCGGTTAGATGTTATACCTTGAATGCCGAGTTCCTGTAATTCTCGCATACGATCAATATCGTCAACTGTCCAACACCACAATGTAATTCCACGACGACGTATTTCGTATATGAAATCTTCTGTGACAAGCCTGTGATCTACATTCAGCAGACTACTCCCAAGCAAACCGAGTTGTTGACATAATTGAATTGGTTCGATGTTTTCTTTACTACCAATTATATATCCAGTGGGTAGACGCGGTTCTAAGGAACGAACTGTCTGTATAGCTGAGGTATTGAAAGAAATAATAACGGACTGTTCAACCATGTCCATCTTTTGAACTATCCTGACAACTGACTCGGTTATAGAGACATCTTTAATTTCCAAAAGTGCAATTGCGTTATCTGCTATAGACACTAATGCTTCAGTAAGCGTCGGCACAGATTCACCAGCAAATTTGGGATCAAACCATGTTCCGGCATCTGCCTTTTTAATTGTTTCTAAGGAGATATCTTTGATTTGTCCGGATTGGTCAGTTGTTCTGTCTAATAACGCATCGTGAATTACGACAACCTGTCTGTCTGCTGTGCCTTGCAGGTCAAGTTCAACTGCATCTACCCCAATTTCAATCGCCTTCTTGAATGCTGCGAGTGTGTTTTCCGGGGCGATTCCTGATGCACCCCGATGAGCGATTCGTATCCAAGGATTCATATCGCTTTATCTCCGTCACTTTTATTTTGCTGTTTCAGTTTCTTTATAAGGGTTGTCCGACTAATACCGAGTAATTCAGCTGTCTTACTATGATTATCAGAGCATTCAGCTAATGCCAGCTCAATCAATGCTTTATCCATTAGACTTACAACGTCATCGTATAATTGTTTACTACCTTCAGTTATAGCAGTTTTTGTAACACCACGTAAAATGGATTTTAGAGATGTTTCTAACTGTGTGTTATCAGAGGTATTAATGTCTTGAGGAGTGTGTATTTCGTCGGGGAGATCATCTGGAAGAATTACATCTGAACGGGATAAAGTCGCAGCACTTCTAAGACAATTTTCTAACTCACGTACATTACCGGGCCAGTTATAATTTTGAATTAGGTTCATACCTTCTTCAGAAATACCACGTATCGGTTTACCAAGTTCGGATTGGATCAGTTGTAAAAAGTGAGTGACAAGCAAAGGGATATCTTCTTGGCGTTCTCTGAGTGGTGGCAGGTGTAGCGAGATACGTTTGAATCGGTAGTAAAGATCAGCCCTGAATTCACCAAGTTTAACCATTTCGTTGAGTTCTTGATTAGTTGCAGCGATTACACGGACATCTACATTTAGGGTCTTCGTTCCACCTAACCTTTCGATTTCTTGTGTTTGCAATGTACGGAGCAACTTAACCTGAAGTGCAGGAGTCATATTAGCTACTTCATCAAGAAAAATAGTGCCACCATTTGCTAATTCAAAACGTCCCGGTTTTCCTTGAGTCTTAGCACCCGTAAATGCCCCCGCTTCGTACCCAAATAATTCACTTTCCAATAATTCATCGGGCAGAGCTCCACAGTCAACAGGGATGAATGGCATATCTTTCCGTTCACTACCCGCATGGATTGCGCGTGCAACAAGATCTTTTCCTGTTCCTGTTTCTCCTTCAATTAATACAGTAGTTGTATTGCTTGCCATTACACCGATGAGTTTGTAAATCTCTCGCATCTGTTCACTTTTGCCTACGAGTCTGTGTCCTCTTTGTTCAGTAGACTCATCAGTCTCATCGGGTAAAGTACTACGGACAGACTGGGTACGAAATGCACGTTCAAGGACGCTTTTTACAACATCTAAATCAATTGGTTTCGGGACAAAATCGAATGCATGCAGACGCATTGCCTCAATTGTGGTTTCCACGTCATCATAAGCAGTAATTATAACCACAATTACCCATGGGTGGTGTGTTTTTATTTCTGATAAAGCCTCTAACCCACTCATACCCGGTAGGTTGACATCAAGTAAAACTACATCTGGTTTATCAGATTCGATACGACGTAACCCCTCTTCAGCACTGTTTGCAATAGTAGGATTATAGTTTTCACTCTCAAGGAACTGTGTAAATGCCCAACAGATTTTCTCATCGTCGTCAATTACTAATACATTTTTCATGTTGTCAGTCCTTCACCCGTTATCTTTACGAATTCTGTCGGGGGCCACCCTCAATTGAACTTAGAAACTTCTTTCCATCTTCACTCATTTCAGGTTCGTCTACTTCTTCTGTTTTTTCCTCAAGTTTTTTCTTGAGTATGGGGTAAGAATCTACAAGTGGGGTTTCACTTAGAGAGGTTAATTCGGGTTTGTGTGTTTCTGCAGTTTCTATCGCTTCTGCGAGACGTTCATTCTTAGTTTTCTGGTGTTTAGTATCCCGTGCTTTGAAGTCTGGCAATACTTTGTCAGCGAAGAGTTCTAATGCCTCGCAAATGTCTTCATGTTGATTCATTCCAGCCTGTTGAATAAATACGACTTGATCAACACCCGCTTCTTCCATAATCTCTAAATGTTCACGCACTTGGTCAGGCGTTCCAATTCCCGCACGTTCTCCACCAGAATCTTGTTCAGATTGTTTGAAAAGCTGCCAAATATCAGTTTCACCTGGGATTTGTGAACCGTTATAGTAGTAGTGTGCGAGAGCGAATCTGAAGAAGCGAAAACCTTCTAAACCACGTTCAATTGCGACCTGTTCATTGGCATGGCACGAAAATCCTGATACCATAGCGATATTTGGATTTACCCTTTGTGTGAGTGGGGTACATTCGCTTTCAAATATATCATAATATTCCTCTACCCAGAACTGAGCCTCGGTAGCATCAACAAAGGCGAATGTTAAAGCCCCTAACCCGTGTTTAGCGGCAAATCGAAGACTGTCTCGACTGGAACAGGCTACCCAGGGTGGTGGATGAGGTGTTTGGAGAGGTTTAGGGACGACATTACGTGGGGGCATTGAGAAATGTTTGCCGTCGTATCCGGCATAAGGGGACTGTGTCATCATCTTAGCGGTTTCTCGCGTGCATTCTTCCCACATTTCGCGTTTGCATCTTGGGTCAACGTTGAATCCTCCAAGTTCCATATGCGAAGCGGATTCACCTGTACCCCATTCTACGCGTCCGTTTGATACCAAATCAAGGGTTGCTATACGTTCCGCTACGCGGGCAGGATGATTATAGGCTGGTGGCATGAGGACAATACCGTGTCCTAAACGTATTTGTTCAGTACGTTGGCTACATGCAGCGAGAAAAACTTCAGGAGCTGAGGAGTGTGAATACTCCTCAAGAAAATGGTGTTCTACCTCCCAGATATAGTCAAAACCGAGTTTATCAGCAAGTTCTACCTGTTCTAAAGCGTCTTGGAAAAGTTTGTGTTCTGCCCCGTCGTTCCAAGGACGGGGAATTTGGTGTTCATAAAACAGACCAAATTTCATTCGTTTATAGTATTTCCTTCCTTTTCACAAAGTTATTGTAACGTGAGTTTGATAATAGGCAAGAAAACTTCATTTCTTTTAAAAAATCACTCCTATAGACTCGGTAGGTGCGGTTTCCTAACCACGGGGAATGCTAAATAGCGTTCATACCCGGTGAATGACTAATGAAGATTAACTAAATATTTCGGTAATTCTAATTTTCCCAAACCCGGTAGGTGCGGTTTCCTAACCGCACTGGATTTTATCTTTAAAATTACCGAATTTAAAAATTAATCTTCATATGTCATTCATACCGTTGATTCCTTGATTCATAGGCGTCAATTTAGGAGAAAAAATGTTGTATCCCAGTCCGGTAGGTGCGGTTTCCCAACCGCACCAAATTTGTGCCAAACCTTGGATTGAAAGCCTTCCCGTATAATCCGCTTCGGTTAGGAAACCGAAACTACCGTTCTTGGATGTGCACTAAATTGACGCCTATGGTGCGGTTTCCTAACCACGGGGAATGCTAAATAGCATTCATACCGTTGATTCAAACATAAAAATCTGATTTATCAAACTCACGTTATTGTATGTTTGCTACTGTTCGAGAGTTTGCATTTCTGCTGCTGTTAACTGCCAATCAAAGATCTCTAAATTCTCACGTAAATGTGGTTCCGATCCCGATTTTGGAATTGTGATAATACCTTTTTGTATCAACCATCGCAGCGCTACTTGTGCAGCAGTTTTTCCGTGGTTATTGCCAATTTCTGATAATTCTTCATCTCCAGCGAGATTTCCTACTGCAAGTGGTCTGTGGGCAGTTATAGGAATGTTGCGTTCATCACAATGTTTCCGTAAGTCCTCTTTGTTATTGCGGACGTGATACTCAACCTGATTCGTACAAATTGGAAGATCGGATACCTCACAAGCCTTATCAACCTGCTCAATACTAAAATTGCTTATACCTATGCTTCTTAATTTTCCTGCCTCATAGATTTCTTGGAAAGCAGCAAATGTCTCCTCAAACGGTACAGTCTCACTTGGCCAATGGATCAGCAACATATCAACATAATCCATCTGTAGATCTTTTATACATACATCAAACTGGGATAATACCTCATCATGTTTGAGGTGGGTATGCCAAATCTTAGTCGTAATGAAGAGTTCTTCACGGTCTACACGAATCTCACGTAGCGCATTTCCAATTTCTTGTTGATTTTCATACATCCACGCCGTATCAATATGGGTATATCCCATTTCGATTGCAGCTTTAGTTATTTTTTCACACTGTTTACCTTTGAGCTGCCATGTTCCTAAGCCTAATATTGGTATTTCATGACCTGATGCAAGTTTGATGTTTTCCATTGCTACAAAATGGGTTCCGAGTAGTCCCATAAACTCCTTTTTTATTGTGCATATTAGTCAATTTGAGAAAAAAGTCAAGTGAAATATGAGGATGGGGTGTGTAAAGTTTTTGGCATAAATGGATTTAATTACTCCGATAGGTCGTTGAGTGCTTCAGTTAAGAGAGATTATATGGTCGTATCCTGTCACTGCCCCTTTTTGAAAGATGCCCACTGGTTTATCAGTTTACCTTTAGCAGAAACCAATCCGCGCAAGCGCATTGTCGTAAGCGTTTGATGCCCACCGGCATAAGACACATCTTCTATACGGTAATAGTAGTCAATATACGATTTTGCGGTTGTATCAGTCCACGTATAAGAACTACGTTCACCTGTGGTGCCTGCACCTTGGATGAGATTCGGGTTTACCTTTACAAACGGACCTTGCCTAGATTGGCTTCGTAGGATATTGAATCCCGCATTATCTAATTCTGACTCGGTAACCCAACTGAGAACAATCTGGTTGTTATTATTTCGCTGAGCCTTAAACGAAGAGAGCGTAACAGGTAAAACTTCTCCATCTTCTGTTCTATAACCCGGTGCACCTATATCAGTATAACTACCGTAATAATACTGAGTCCTTTTTTCAATCAAATGTTCAACTTTCTCAGCGGGAAACCATCCGAATTCTTTCACACCGAAAGAAAAATTGTATTCTTGTGACCGAATAGATTTAAGCCTTCTTATCAAAGATATTCTTTTCTCCCGAACAACCGAAGGTATTTCCCAATAGATTTCGTCTTCTTCGTTCAGATTACCAATGCGATCTATGGGATTCCCTTCAGCATCTTGCAATTCTAATACGAGTCCTTCATAATTCCAGAGATTCTTGTTGTTCGATCCTAAAGCGTAAGCTTTATCTGCTAAACCTCTGGAAATTCTGTCCCTGGAATTTGGCGTTGCAAAACTGACTATTAAACCTGTTTCTTTACCTTTCACTGAAAACGATCTTGAAATAATCTGAGATTCTAATAGGTTTACTGCATTTAAATCATCCAAATATCTACCGACAATTTTCCATCCATTCATATCAATGTCTTGATCCGTAGGATTATAGAGTTCTATCCATTGTGGATATTTATCAAGATGTGCTAACATAAGTTCACTAAAAACAACTTTACCCACACCTTGCCTTTTATAATTAAAAGGAATTATAGTATAATTTGGTTCAGGTTCAGAATTTGCTTCAGACTCTGGTTGTTGCCCATTGTCCTCCCCTGTCTGAGGGATTTGCGTGTCTGTGTTCTGTTCACCTGTATCGGTGTCATCTGGTTGTATAGGGTGTGTATGGGTATAACTGGCATGCGTATGCGATGGATATGCATCATGTTGGTGTGGCTGTGCCGTATGTTCGTGTTCACCTGTCGCTGCATGCTCAACATGGGGAAGACGCTGCTGACGGTGTGCCCCCAACTCATTTATCTCTGTCAGATGCGTGTGTGTTATTCCGGCATGTGTATGTGAAGGATACTCATCATGCGAATGTGTCTGTCCGTCATGTGTATGCTCAACAAAACTCTTATGGTCACTATGCACAACAGATGTTTGTTTGTGCTGATTT
Source organism: Candidatus Poribacteria bacterium (assembly GCA_965205025.1). Lineage (GTDB taxonomy): Bacteria > Poribacteria > WGA-4E > WGA-4E > WGA-3G > MSPOR6. The sequence continues at coordinate 228,318 of CBDBFU010000002.1, read as the reverse complement.
AGTTCGCCAATCTCTGTTAGATGCGTATGTGTTATCCCATTGTGTGTATGCGATGGGTAATCGTCATGTGAGTGTGTCTGTCCGTCATGTGTATGCTCAACAAAACTCTTATGATCGCTATGTGAGACGGGTGTTTGTTTATGCTGATTTAATTCGTCAATCTCTGCCTTATGCGTGTGTGTTATTCCGGCATGTGTATGTGAAGGATACTCATCATGCGAGTGTGTTTGTCCATCGTGTGTATGTTCTACAAAACTCTTATGGTCACTATGCACAACAGGTATATTCGCATGCTGATTTAATTCCTCAACGTCTACCACTTCTGGCGATGTAGGGTGTGTATGGGTATAGCCGGCATGTGTATGCGATGGATATTCATCATGTTGGTGTGGCTGTGCCGTATGTTCGTGTTCACCCGGCGCTGTATGCTCACTATGCGGAAGACGCTGCTGACGGTGCGCCTCCAACTCATTTATCTCTGGTAGATGCGTATGTGTTATTCCGGCATGTGTATGCGAAGGGTAACTGTCATGCGAGTGTGTTTGTGTATTGTGCGTATGCTCAACAAAACTCTTATGATTGCTATGTGGGACAGGTGTTTGTTTATGCTGATTTAGTTCGTTAATCTCTTCCTGATGCGTGTGTGTTATTCCATTGTGTGTATGTGATGGGTAATCATCATGTGAGTGTGTTTGTGCGTTGTGTGTATGCTCAACGAAACTCTTATGATTGCTATGTGGGACAGGTGTTTGTTTATGCTGATTTAGTTCGTTTATCTCTGCCTGATGGGTGTGTGTTATCCCATTGTGTGTATGTGATGGGTAATCATCATGTGAGTGTGTCTGTCCGGCATGTGTATGTTGTACAAAACTCGTGTGTGCTGTATGTGACAGGCGTTCTGTTTTATGGTTCTCTAACTTAGCGATGTCGTCAGCATGTGAATGGGAGTGTTCCACATGTGTATGTCCAGAGAAATCGTCATGCGTGTGTGTTACCGCATTATGCGAATGTACTACATAACTCGTATGGTCAGTATGCGGCGGTTTTTCTGTTTTGTGTGCTTCGAATGCTGGATCAGGGTGTGTATGAGTGTAGCCATTATACCCTATATAACTACGATAAGGCAAAGCATGACCACTTGTCCTTATTGGTCCTAGGATACTTGTTGGGGGATGTGTATGTTCCCTGTCAGCCTCATGATCCTCATGCAATTCTTCACCATCACCATGCGTGTGCCACCAACCCGGGTGCGAATGTGCTCTACCTCCCATGTGGGAAGTATCACTGGGATGCACATGAGAGAGGGTCTTTTCATAATCTATTATATAGTCATGGGAATGTAAATCATCCGAATTATGGGGTGTATGTCCTGATGCACCCGGACGATAGTGTGTCTTTTTATGTGGACCATGGGTATAAGCTGCATGCGTATGTTCAGGAAAAGTTTCGGTAGGCTCGCCATTTTCATCTTCATCTCCCCACCAATTTTTATGCGAATGTGTTTGTGCTGGATGCGTATGTTCTACATCCGCGGCAATATCTCTTGACGGTGACCACGAACTATGATACCATATAGCCTCTGGCGGTCTTTGGACATGGAAGTCTAAAGTTTCTTCTGTATGGCTTGGATAATCATCATGATTATCACCGATAACAGTTGCACTGAACAAGATTATGCATATATACATTGCGCGGAAGATGTTTAGACGAACAATTTGATTTATTTTTTCTCGATAAAACATATATCCTTTCCTTTGCGAAGAAACTGCCCCGTTTTGGTATCGTGAACACGAGTGCAAGGTGCTTTCCTTGGCATATTCGGATCCTCTGCTTAGCAGTAAGGTGTATAGCACACGTCATAGTGTGTTATTATGATTTAATGTCAACAAAAAAGTTGACAATATCTAAGATAGGGTGTATACTATATATCGTTCTTTTGGTCGAGTGGTGGAATCGGTAGACACAATGGACTTAAAATCCATCGCCCCTAAACAGGCGTGAGGGTTCAAGTCCCTCCTCGACCATATCAACATCATGCCGCAGGGTAGAGCAGTCTGGTAGCTCGTCGGGCTCATAACCCGGAGGACGTGGGTTCAAATCCCACCCCTGCAATTTCTTTTCTCTTTCCTACCCAAAAACAATATGAGAATTTGATTAGCAAAGGTAAGGTCAAACCTGTAATTAGGTAACGGCTTTGCCTTTTGACCTATCTGCATTTACTAATCAATACTTTATTGCAGATCTTTTAAATTCCTTAATTCTCATTTTCCTAAACCCGGTAGGTTCGGTTTCCTAACCGAACCGAATTTCTAAACACATTACCGAATTATTATTTTAATCTTCATCAAGTTTGTGCACTCTTGTCTTATATAATAGTTAGCTTCACAATGTGTTTTATCAAAATCACGTTATAATATACTTGTGTCATCGGATGCAAGGACGGGGTATGGACTTATATCGTAATTACCATCCAAGGAAATATCATCAACCAAAATAACCTTATCTGACAAAGCGGATTGGTGCATAGCGAAAACAGTTTGGATGATGTGTAAATTACTACGTCCATCGGTACTTGGCTTTTCACCTGCTTGTAAACATTCAATAAAGTGGACCATTGCGTTCCCGAATGCGTCTGGGAACCATGTCCCATCAATCTCAGGTTTGATTTCTCGTTGTTCTGGATCTGTGAGATGAACGGTCATATCAGCACTATTTCCATAAATAGCACCTTTTGTGCCTTGAATCCGAATTTCCTCGTGAGGATGTTGAAGGTTGTGCCCGGTATTTGCGAGAAATGCCCAATTACATGAGAGTAATCCTTTTACACCGCTTTTTGATTTGAAGAGTGCTACAGAAATGGTCTCTCCCTCTTCAATGGAACGGTCGTGTCCATGTGCTTGGCAGTAAACGCTTTCATAATCACCGAACCATTTTTGGACGAGACTGATGTGGTGTACCTGCATTACAGGGATGATATGCTTGCCGGGGTAGGTCGTGAAGAAGCCGTTGCAGGTAATAGAAATATGGTAAATTTCACCAAGATGTTCGGTGTTAATATAGGGTTCAATAGCAAGAAATCCTGGTACAAAACAGGAATTTTGGTTTACCATGAGTTGTACTTTGTTCTTCTCACATATTTCTACCATCTCAACAGCCTGTGGCATTGTCATTGAAAACGGTTTTTGACAGAAAATATGCTTTCCTGTTTGTGCTGCAGCATTAACAATCGGAGAACGAATCCAAGGATGGACTGCCAGGTCCAGGATATCAACGTCATTATCTGCAATTAGATCAGCAATACGGGTATAACGTTTGTGGATGTCAAACCTATCACCTGCATGGTGTAGGCGTTCTTCATCTTTATCACAAATTGCTTCAACACGTAAACCCTTACGTTCATATCCGAGTAGGTGTGTTTGTCCTATCCCCAAGCCAATGAGTCCGATACCTGGGTCTCTTAAGTCTGTCATGTGATATGTAATGAGCAGTGTAATACCATTTCTGGTAATTAAAGTCTCATTAATAGAATCTCTTTAATGTAGCACAAACTGTATGAAGATTAAGAAAATATTTCGGTAATTCTAATTTTCCCAAACCCGGTAGGTGCGGTTTCCTAACCGCACTGGACCTTTCTTCAAAATTGCCGAATTTAAAAATTAATCTTCATTTAGTTTGTGCAGTATTTCAAGCCATGTATAACAAATGTTGATGGGATAAACATTTTTAGAAATGGTATAAGTTTGTAATATAGCTGCTTAAATTCCCAATCCAGCATCTATATCTTGTTGGTAGGTATTTATGGATTCATCAATCATCTTATCAAGATGAACGATTTCTCCAGATACACCGGATTCAAGCATAGCGTATGAGATTGCTACGGAACGAGTGCCTTGGTATGCGTCCACTTCAATAGGACGATTACCAGCAATTGCTTCAGCAAAATCTCCATATTCGATTGCAATGATCTTTGCGTCAGTATCAGGAAAAGGAAAGTTATATCGCCACAGACGGTTGCCATCGAACAGATCGGTTGTGACAGCATCAAGATGAAAATCAGGGACCAATTCTAATAAAGCATCTTCGGTTACCGTGCCTTGACCATCAATTTGTAATGATATGACACCACCACTCCTGTCGCCTGGAAGAGCCATTGAACCTTGAGAACCGTGTATTTTTCTCATCCAACTACCTTGTCCCCATGCTCCATGATCTTCTATATATTGTCCAACAGCCCCATTTTTGAAGGTCAGTGTTGCATACGTTGCATCTTCTGCTGTGGCTTCAAATTCAGCGGGCATTTTCCGTTGCCATTCTGTATAGACACCTGCAGGATTCGACCCTGATTCACCCGATACTGCAGCAGGATTGTGGCGGATAGGTTCATGAAGTCGGGTTTGTGCATAGACGGTTTCAACTTCACCCAGTAGATACTCAATCATATCCGCATAATGAACACCAACATCCAATAGAACACCGCTTTGATCTTTCTGATGTCGCCATACAGAGATAAGCATTCGGTTTGAACCACCGATTGCGTGGTGAATAAGAAAACGCGGCTTACCGATGACTTCTGCATCCAGTAGTGCTTTGGCAAGTCGGTTAATAGGATCCCGTCGATAGTTCTCTGCCACACTTAGGACAGCACTTGAATTTTCTACAGCAGAACGGATTAAGTTACAGGCACGCACAGTGAGGCCCATAGGTTTTTCAACCATGGTATGCCATCCGCGTTGTAATGTCTCAACCGCTATAGTATGGTGATATGGAGGTGTTGTTGTTACATCAACCGCATCGACCCCAATAGCAGCGAGTTCATCAAGGTTGCTGACAACAGCAGGTTTATTCCCAAAACGTTCTTCAGCTTTTGTAGCAAGGGATTCAGCATTGTCAAGAACAGGATCACAAGCACCTACAAGGGTAAACTTTTCCCATCCAACACGATGTAGTTCTGCCAATCCGTACATGTGCCGATGTCCCATACCACCACATCCAACTATTGCTAACCGAATTGTATCCATATTTTATTCCTATTTTAACGTGAGTTTGATAATAGACAAATAAGTTTCATTTATCCAAAAATATCACTCCTATAGACACGGTAGGTGCGGTTTCCTGGGGAATGCCTTATGGCATTCATACCGTTGATTTATAGGCGTCAATTTAAGAGAAAAAATGTTATATCCCTGACCGGTAGGTGCGGTTTCCCAACCGCACTATTAGCGTCAATTGATTTATAGGCGTCAATTTAAGAGAAAAAATGTTATATCCCTGACCGGTAGGTGCGGTTTCCCAACCGCACTATTAGCGTCAATTTTAAACTATGACTTTTTGGTTTGAGTCCCGTAGGGACGGAATGTCTATAGAAAAAGGAGCAATTAACTAAATGAGTCCCGTAGGGACGGAATGTCTATAAAAGTAGTTATCACCAATATCCCAAGCACCGGGGAATGCCATATGGCATTCATACCGTTGATTCGAACAAAATATCTGATTTATCAAACTCACGTTATTTTATGAGTAATGCTTCCAATCGATTTAGGTCAGTATTTAACAATGTTTTATTGGATTGATATAGATTCTTACGTTTTAACACCTTATTGACATAGATTCTACCTCTGCTGATAAGAGATCCTCCTACTTTCACTTTACCAGGTCCGACATTGTACGCCCCAAGTGCTAAGGTCAAGTCGTTAAGGTATTTCTGACGGAGTTGATTGAAATATATTAAGCCTGCCTCAAGATTCTTCACGGAATCAAACCGTTCATCTATAGTTCCATCAAGCGAAGGTTTAAGTTTGTTTGAGTAGTTTGGTACTTTTAAACCAAGTTCTCTGGCAGTTCCAGGTATCATTTGCATTAACCCACCCGCCCCAGTTTTTGATACAGCAACAGGGTTAAATTTAGATTCGACATATATAATTGCCAACATAAGCTCTATCTCAATATTATGTTTTTTGGCAATCTGAATGCTCTTTTCTACAGATGAATTTGGTTTAATTTCAACAATTATAGGTTGTGAAATATCGGGTTTTTCAGGTGATACCTTGATTGTGGTGTTATTAGGTTTTGCTTTATCATCAGACTTTTCAGTTGTTTTAGATTCTTTTGTAGAATCTGGGGCAGTAATTTCAGGGATAATTATTTCAGATTGTTGTTGTTTTTCTCCAAAAGTAAATCCAATGGAAAGCAGATGTCTATAGTTTAAGTTGTCTTCATTTAAATAGGTATAATACACCTCTTTACCCCATTGTTTGAAAGAGAGTCCAAGACTCCATGATCGAATTGGAGATTGAGAGTCAAAGGAGAAAAGCGACCCAACATTGGCTGAGATTGCCCCAGAAACAAACTCAAGACTCGTACCCAGACTGGGTAATGTTATATTATAGCAAGTATGCCATCTAATAACTGGATGAGGAATGATTGTTGTTCCAATAGATAACTGAGGATTAAAAGATCTTAACACGATCCCATTCTGATCAGGAATAGACACACCGTTAATATCACGATATTGAATTCCTATAACCGAATGTTGTGATAAATTTACGAGCGCACCGACATCATAATTCTGTGCCCAGAGACTGGTTTTATATGGAGCACGTGTATATCCTGTACTGGTACCTAACTTTATTGGACCCATTTTTCGACCATAGGAAAAAAGCACTTGATTGTAACCTATCTCAAATGTGCCAATTGGGTTGGAGGCATGGTTTACAAGGAACCTATCATTATAATTAAGATCAAGTATGTTTATGCCGAAAGTACCAATCGGATTAATAGGATATGCAAAGGAAAATGACCCTTGCGAGAAATCATAAATGATATTCCCTGCTGTGAGAGAAGCAAGTCCAGCAGGATTCCACAACGGACTTGTTGCATCATCAACATTGCTAATATAAGTACGACTTAACCCAAGTCCCCGTGTTCCTACTGCAGGTCTATATGCCTGAGTTCCAATTCCCGGGGGATTATTGGTTGAATCTAAAAATGCGTTCTTAACAAAGAGGGATCCAGTGAACAGGATAAGTAAGATGGTAAAGAAATACCATCTTCGATCACTGGAGTTTAAGGTGGCGAGCCGGATTTTCACTTCTGCCCTTATATCTGACTTCAAAATGCAGGTGCGGACCGGTCGAGAATCCTGTATTGCCAGATAAGCCAATAACTTGTCCTTGACGTACTACATCACCTTTGGATACGCGTATTCTTGACAAGTGTCCATAAGAGGTAGAGTAATTATCATTATGTTGTATAATGACAATTTTCCCGTATCCTGATTTTCTGGCAGCATAGGTAACAATACCTGTTTTTGAAGCATAAACTCGGGTGCCAATAGATGCCCGAAAATCTATTCCTTCATGAAGACGGTAACGTCTTGTAATTGGATGATGGCGATACCCGTAATGTGATGTTACAACTAAAGGAACTTTTAATGGTTTCAAAAAACCAATTGTTACTTCACTTGGTATAAGGATTTGTTGACCTGGTTTGAGGTGTTTCGGATTGGTGATAGCATTTGTTTTTTGGAGTTGTCTCCAATCTTCAACATTATATCTCTTGGCAATACTATATAAAGAGTCCCCTTGCTCGACAGTATATACAGTGCCTTCAATACTTCCACCAGCATTTGCCGTTTTAGTAACACCAGGAATTGTAAGTTTTTGACCGATTTGCAAGCTATCATAATCATTATTTTTGAATTTGTTTGCTTGCGCAATAGACTTCATAGAAACATTATACTTTTGGGCTATCCCAGTTAAGGTTTCTCCTTGTTTGACCTGATGTTGTAATCCGATAGAAGAGGGTGTAAACGATGCTAAAACAACTGCTATGGATAAAACAGTTAGTATAATTTGTATGTAGTTTTTATTCATTTCTTACCTAATGTGGTATGCTAACCAGAACCTATCTATGAAACTGAGAGTATATAGCATCGAATAGACCCTTGCATACAGTATGTGAGACGATCCTTATTGTATGTGGTTGTAGGAACTTTATCTTGTTAGAAATTATTGTTCCTTAAATTTACATGATTTATCCGTCAACTACCTGTAGTAGTATCTCTTTTGTATCTGAGAAAATTTGTGTGTCAGTTTGAATACCAGACGATCCAACTGAAACTACCTCGCTGATCACAGTCACAACAAGTTGAAGAACTTCAACACGTGTGCTATCTTCTCCAATTGATATCGGGGCTGTCCACATCACAGGATTTTCGTCTGTTGATGAAAGTTCACCATACCCTGTAATATTTAGCCAATTTAATACGACACTTGTACCTCTAACACCTTTAACAGAAGCAGTTAATTCTACTTCTTCACCCGTTTTAACTGTCTTTTTCGTGACAGTAATCGTTACATCCAATTTGTCTGCTTGGTTACCTTCATCAATTTCTTGAGTGGTATCCAGGGCAACAATTGAGTCGTCAGCGTCCCGATCTTCCAAGGTATCGGTGTCAGCCACAGGATTATTCATGTTGCTGCCACCACAACCTGAGATGGAGAATATTAAGCTAACTGCGAGAAGATATATGAATACTTGAAAAAATCGAGATGTTTTCATGATTTGCCCTCTTGCTTTTTGTCTACAACCATTAATTATACAAACGTCAAATAAATAACGGATTGCTTAGCAATAGGTTACAACATCAAACATCTCAACTCTCCATATCAATCGTTTACGCCAACCATTTAATACAAGGCGGTAACAATTAATACGTACAATGCTGAAATAGGTTACAAAAAAATATTGAGAAGGCAAAAAGTGTCATGGTAAGATTAAATTCTTATCAAGACAATAGATTACCTCGCAGTGTTTTCCATTTGTTCTCGTAGGAAGGCGAGAATGTCCACTATATCTTGATCACTAAGGATGTCGGTAGCGTAGAATGGCATGAGAAAACCACCACCCCGAATCTTAGTTGCCCATCGAACCATAGTTTTATCGATGTCACGCGGGGCTCTGGATCTAACAAGTTGGGTGCCGATACCTGCTTTGAAAGGTGTTGGGTGACAGACGACACAAGCACGTCCAAAAAGTTCCCAACCCTTTTCACTATTACCTGCCATTGCCGCTATTTTCTCACCAGCTGCAGCTTTTGCTGCATTATCTAACATTTCAATTTTAAACTGTGGACCTTTATTGTCCCCAGAAACGGCTTTAAAATATGCCATAAGGGCTTCAGCATGTTCTTCCGGGATCGCAGTAGGGTTAACCTTATCGTGAGCGATCCGTTGTAGAAAGTGTTCATAACAGAAACCACCACCACCGGCTGCACGTTCAAAATCAGCCCCAGCAATCATTCCACCTTTTGCAGAACCACGCTGTGGTACACCTATAATACTATGACCAGCTCGAATTAAACCGTCAGGGTTTGCCTCTTCATCAAAATCTGCATGACAGTTTGCACAAGTAAGTCCTGTGGCATTACCAGGTTTAGAACCGGGTTTTATAGTTCCTTTAAATGTTGGATCATGAAATAGTTCGCGTCCAAGTTGGGCTTTGTCTGATAATTGTTGAGCTTGTGTAAAGACAATTAAGACAGCAATCAGTATTACGCCTATTGAAAGCGAAACAAACTTACGCATCAAAAATCTCCTTATATAATGATGGCATTTAATAATGCTAACTTGTATTTTATAGAATGTTAAGGATGATGTCAAGAAAAAATGTTGTTAAATTAGGGTTTATGACTAATTATTACAAAATTAGTCATATTTTCCTAATTGATGTTATCTATTTAGTGTGTTTCTGAGATGGATTCTAAGACAGCTATGTAGGGTAAATTTCGATATAATTGTCCATAATCAAGTCCATATCCTACAACAAAGACATTTGGGATTTCAAAACCTAAATAATCAATCTGAACAGAGACCTGCCGACGGGAGGGTTTGTCAAGAAGTGTACAGATCTTAATGCTATTTGGGGTTAAAGTTTCAAGATGTTCGACGAGGAATTTCAAGGTTTGTCCTGTGTCAATAATATCCTCTACAATAAGAACATCTCTGTCTTTTACATACTCACTACCAGTTCTGATGAACTGAATATTCTTTGAAGGTTCAGTACTGTTATGATAACTTGAGGTTTGTAAGAACTCAAATCGTAGCGGTAGTGAAATCTCCCGGGCAAGATCAGCGAAGAATAATGCTGCACCTCTGAGGACACAAATTAGGACAAGTTCACGATTTTCATAGTCTTTAGATATTTGCTTGCCGAGTTCCAAGATTCGTCTGTGAATCTCAGATTCCGAAATCAACACGGTTTTAGAGTGCGGTTTCGTTATTTCCATAATGTAAGTGCAGATATTTCTTAGTTTGTGATACAATTTTGAATTTGTTATTCGTGGTGAAACCGATAACCCATAAGATTTCATTCCCAAAGACAAGTAAAGGGATTTTATCTCTGTCCATTCTTGGAACTTTTACATCTATCATGTAATCTTTAATCTTTTTTGTTCCTTTCATTCCGTGCGGCTGAAATCTGTCACCTTGTCGCCGATTACGGACTATTAATGGTAAATCTACTTTTTCATAATCGAATATAGCCTCGTAAGTTCCATCAGGTATAGAGAGTTTGTCAGTCGGTAATGAGTCATATACATGTGCTGTGATATTCGCATTTACTTCTGTAATATATGTCTGTCCCGGTACATCAAGCGAATATACATACTCTTCAATCTCGGTAGATTTACTCTCAAATATAAGCTGGTCATAAGCTCTTCTAAACAATAGTTCGTTTGGTAAAGATAACATAGCGTTCGGTCTTTCACCATTGATAGAGTTTAGAATTGCTTGGTAATGATCAAATGAAAAATCACTCATTTTACCTGCCATTTCAGAGATTGCATGTCTTAGAATCCGTCTCTGTAAGACAAGATGTTTCTGTTGGAATGTACTTCTATCCAAGATAATAGAAGTTTTATTGGAAGGAGAAAGTTTGCCATTTTCAAATGCTTCGCGTGCTAAACTGTCAAGATATGCAGATTCAGTTCCTAATATTTCCGCGGTTTTGGTCAATCCAGTTCTAATGTTTGGATTGTAATTCTGTTCCAATATAGGTAACAATTCATGTCGGATACGATTCCGTAGATAGCGTTGATCTGTATTTGTTGGATCTTGCCGTGGCACCAGATTTTCTGAGTCAAGAAACATCTCAATTTCTTTTCGACTGAATCCTGCCAAAGGTCTGATAAACTTCCCATCTCTAATTGGTAAAATACCTTTTAATCCACTCGATCCGACACCACGGACCAAATTCATTAGAAGAGTTTCTGCGATATCGTCCTTATGGTGGCCAAGTGCAATTTTTGTAGCCCCAGTTTTATGGCAAACAGACTCAAAAAACTCGTAACGAGCTCTACGGCCTGCAGCTTCAGTAGAGAGTTTCCACTGTTTCATTAATTGTGATAATTCAACCGTGTGTCCGGAGAAAGGTAATCCTAAATGTGTAGTGTGTTCTTCTACGAATTTGGCATCTGTGGCAGAATCATCTCTGAGGTTGTGATCAAGATGAACAATATGAAGGTAGCAGTTAAGATGAGGCAGTAAGGTATGTAACCCGTAGAGTAGTGCCATTGAATCAGCACCACCTGAGACCGCGACAAGAACAATTTCTCCAGCCTCAATCATTGAGTGCTGAGAAATGAAACGATACATTTCTTGCACAAAACAGGATTTCATGAGGTGAGTGCCTTAAAGAACAATGCCGGTGCGGAGAGTCGAACTCCGGACAGCACGATTATGAGTCGTGTGCTCTACCACTGAGCTACACCGGCACGCTAAATCTATTTTTTAAGTATAATACAAGACAATAGTTATGTCAAGTCTTTTTGGGATGTCGGGTGTGTAAAGTTTATGATATTAACAAGGATCAAACATTTCAAAATCAAATTTAAAAAAATGAAGAAAACACAAACATCTAACATCTAACATAACATATATCACAATAATCAATACCTTCGCCAAAAACACTTGAATAAAAAGGGTGTTTGTCCTAAAGTTTTAAAATATCATTTTAACTTAGAAAGGACACACACCCATGCCAGAAATTATAGCATTATTTACTGTATTTAATCTATGTTTATCCACTACTATGATCCGCCAGTTATGTCAAGTTGTATTTGCCCTGCTTGCGATGACAGGTCAGGTCACAATGTTAAATATCTCCCGTTGGACATCAAAAGGAGGGAGTTATCGTACGATACAACGCTTCTTTAGCACAGATCTCCCTTGGCCAAAGATGTGTTGGCTCTTTTTCAAAAAATATCTGTTTGATCCTAAAAGTTTGTATATCCTTGTAGCAGATGAAGTCACGGTGTCAAAAACTGGGAAAAAAACTTATGGTATAGATCGCTTCTTCTCCTCATTACATGGAAAACCGATTTCCGGTTTGTCATTTTTAGCGGTGTCCTTAGTAAGCGTCAAAGACAGGTGTTCTTACCCAATGATGATGGAACAAATCGTGCGTAGCAACGCATCAGCCAATATGGATGTGTCTGCAATCGAAGATCAGGAGAATACACAGAAAGCCATAACAAAACGAGGGCGTGGTCGCCCCAAAGGGAGCCTGAATCGAAACAAAAAGGATGTTGTGTTCAGCAATACTTTGAAACAACTTCAAACTATGGTGAAATCATTTCTCAAACAGATGGGAGATTGTATCAAACTCCGTTATTTTGTGCTTGATGGATATTTCGGACACAATAATGCGCTACAAATGGTATCACAATGTGGTCTCCATCTCATTTCAAAACTTCGCACAGATGCTGCGCTCTATTATCCACCAACGACACCGTATAAAGGTCGTGGACGCCGCGCCCTCTATGGGGATCGTTTCAATCCACAACAAATGGATAACAAATGGCGTGTCTCTGTTGAAACAACCGATAACATCAGAACCGAAGTGTATCAAGTACACTTGCGTCATAAGCAGTTTGCGGATCCTCTCAATATTGTTTGTCTTCTCAAGACGCATCTGCTGACAGGACAAAAATCACACGTGTTATTGTTTAGTTCTGACCTAAAACTGAGTGCTCTAAAGATGATTGATTATTACTCCCTTCGTTTTCAAATAGAGTTTAACTTCAGAGACGCAAAACAGTATTGGGGGTTGGAAGATTTTATGAATGTCAAAAAAACACCTGTGAACAATGCAGCAAACTTATCCTTGTTTATGGTAAATGTGAGTGCGAAAATGGCAAACACATTTCGGTCTAATAACACGGCGTGTAGCGTATTAGATTTGAAAGCAAAATACCGAGCTATGAAGTATTTAGAGGAAACATTAAAAATACTTCCGCAAAAACCTGAACCTATTGTTATTGAGCAAATCACACAGCACCTTAGTTCTATCGGTGCTATTCATCACACACAGTTAGAACTAAGCACAGGATAATTGGCGAAGGTATTGAATAATATAAGATAATATTAAAATATTTGTCATAATGAAAATAAAATTAGAGGTTACAAAACAAGATTACAGGTTAGAATACAAACTAAAAACTATAAACTAAAAACTAAAAACTAATGATTATCAATAAAAACGATCCTAAATACAAAGTTTCATATACGTCAAAAAAGCATACCTTTTTAACCGTTGGGAATGACAAATTCAGGAAGCACAACAATAACACAAAATCACATATTTTCGAATTTCTTATAAAGTCAATTCAAAGTGAAGTAAAGTCAGTCTATGACAGGGGTTATAGGGGTAAATTACACCAATTTCAATGTCACACCGTGTGACAAAAAGTGTAACTTTTTTCATGTTTTCGATGCATTGAGAAATGCAACAACAACACGATATACTGTCTGAGATTTAGGATTAAATGACTGTTTTTAGACCTTATTTTTTGTCTGTATATTAGGATTAACGCCAGTTTGATAATAAAAAATGTCAGTTCGAAAAACAGAATTTTGTCCTGAAGATAGTCTTTGTAGCACAAACTTTCCAGTTTGTGCACTCTGGTGTTAACTAAAAGTTCGGGTTACAATGTGTCTTATCAAACTCACGTTAGGATTAACAATTCAAATTCTGGGGAAACTGAGTGTATAATGATAACTCCATTTTTTATTCAGTTTTCTATATCAAAAATACCGTACTCCAGCGGAGTACTATGTCTATAGAAAACAATATCGAACAGACTGGCACTCCAGCGGAGTGCTATGTGCCAATACGCTTCGTATGAAAAACATATAATACCATTTCTGGTAATTAAAGTCCCATTAATAAAATCTCTTTAATGTAGCACAAACTTCCAGTTTGTGTAGTATTTCAAGACATAAATATCACCTAATTATGGGAGAATCATTTATAGAAATGGTATAAGTACTTAATACACACTAATACCGTACTCCAGCGGAGTACAATGTCTATAGAAAACAATATCGAACAGACTGGCACTCCAGCGGAGTGCTATGTCCCAATACACTTCGTATGAAAAACAGATAAGTACTTAATACACACTTAAGTTATAATATAACTAACGTATGTGATTCACGGAAAATCGGTCTACTTTAAATTATAAACCCTTATAGAATAAGGGCTCGTAAAATTGATCCGTGAAGGTTTCCGTGAAAGTGCAACCATTTCAAGACAACAAAAATTAACAGTTATTACAATACACAGTATCCATACATCTAACATGACTGGAGAATAGATGTATACTAAAGATGATACAATACCCGCGTAATGCTTAGTGACAAAGATTTTACATAACCTGGAATTGCCATTATGATTGAATGGTGGTATAATTCACCTTATGAATATACATCAATTAAAAGGACAAACTGTTGGGGCAGCAGTTTCAGGCGGTCTTGATAGTTGCACAATTACGAAATGGTTAGTTGATAACGGTGTTAATGTCGTTTGTCTTACTGCAGACCTTGGTCAGCCGGATGAAAGGAACGTTGATGAGATCAAGGATCGGATGTTGGCATGTGGGGCACAAGAGGCGGTCATAGTCGATGCAAAGGATGCACTGGCAGAAGAAGGACTCAAACTGATTCAATGTCAGGCGAAGTATGAAGGCGGATATTGGAATACAACAGGTATTGCTCGACATGTTACTGTAAAAGCGTTATTGCCAGAGATGGAAAAACGTGGCATTTCTATATTGACGCATGGAGCAACAGGCCGTGGGAACGATCAGGTGCGTTTTCAACTTGCTACAAATATGCTTAATCCACATTTTTCTGTTTATGCACCGTGGCGTGATGCGGATTTTCTCAAGCATTTCGGTGGTAGAAAGGAAATGATAGATTTCTGCCAAGAACACGGTTTACCGATTACCGCTACACATGAAAAACCTTATTCTACAGATGCTAATTTATTGGGATTAACACATGAAGCTGGACGTTTAGAATCACTAAAAACGCCTGCCGGGTTTATTACACCGGGAATGGGAGTGCATCCAAAAGATGCTCCCGATGATGTGGAACACTTCACTGTTACTTTCGCTCGTGGTATACCTGTTGAGATTAATGGGAGTCCTTGTACACCACTCATGAGTTTAGTAGAAGCGAATCGAATTGGTGGACGGAATGGCGTTGGTATAGGCATTCATACTGTTGAAAATAGGTTCGTTGGAATAAAAAGTCGTGGTGTTTATGAATCCCCTGGTATGGAGTTATTGGGTAGATGTTATGAGTTTTTGCTCCAGTTGATTTTAGATAGACGTGCGCGGCGACATTATGATGGTGTGGCAGATTCAATTGCTGAACAGATTTATCAAGGTTATTGGTTTGATGCTGGTACACAGTCTATGTTAAGTTCAATTGACCCGTTGACCCGTTTAGCAAGTGGCACGATAACAGTAAGTCTGTATAAAGGCAATGTAGCATTTCATGCTGCTACCGGTGTACCACATTCACTTTACTCAGAAGAAACCGCTTCAATGGAAGACATTGGGGATTTTGACCATGCGGATTCGGAGGGATTCTTAGCTGTACTGGGTGTAGGTGCGCGAGCATCTGCTATTGCAGGACAAATAGAAGAGTAGATATATTTGGAAATATTATTTCCCGAATTAAGGCACTTCAATCTTTGAAAACAGTTGTGTGATAATGTTTTCAGTATCAATGCCTTCGGCTTCAGCTTCGTAACTTAGAATTACACGGTGCCTTAACACATCCATTCCAACTTCATGAATATCTTCAGGTGTGACATAACCGCGTTGTGATAGGAAAGCCTGTGCCCTGGATGCAAGTGCAAGAAAGATAGTTGCCCTTGGTGAGGCACCGTATTCAATAAGAGGACTTAATTCATCTAATTGGTATGCTTCTGGTGCACGGGTTGCACATATAAGATCTACGATATAGGTTTCTAACTGTTCTGCCATATAGATATTGCGTGTGAGTTCTCGAAATCTTATGATATCTTCCCCGGTAACTACCTCCTGTATATCATCAATCACTTCAGTTGTCATTCTTCGGAGAATTTGTAACTCCTCTGAGTGTGATGGGTAGTTCACCTTAACCTTCAACATAAATCTGTCTACTTGTGCTTCCGGTAAAGGATAAGTGCCTTCTTGTTCAATTGGATTTTGTGTTGCTAAAACGATGAATGGATCATCAAGTGGATAGGTTTCACCACCAATTGTGACCTGTCGTTCCTGCATTGCTTCAAGTAGTGCGCTTTGTACTTTTGCAGGGGCGCGGTTTATTTCATCTGCCAGAACAACATTTGCGAAAATGGGACCCTTTTTCGTATAGAACTCACCTTGCTGTTGGTCATATATTTGCGTACCGACAAGATCAGCAGGGAGTAGATCGGGTGTAAACTGGAGTCGTTTGAAAGAGGCATCAATGGTTTTTGCCAGCGCTGCAATAGCTGTCGTTTTTGCTAATCCGGGAACTCCTTCAAGAAGTATATGTCCATTACAGAGCAATCCTATAATTAACCGTTCAAGTAATGTACGTTGTCCAACGATGATTTTACCCGCCTCGGTCAGTATATTCTGTACCAGAACGCTATCTGCTTCAATACGGGTGTTCATCGCATCTAAATCGTAGTTTTGCATTATATTAGTGGGAGTCAGAGGATGAAGACATCAATTTCTTGAAGTCAAAATTGAATGCATTGTTATTTAGGGAAGAAGGGTTGTGTTTCACCTTCTTGAAAGGATTGTTCAAGCCAAGGATCTTTAGTTTTCTGTCTAAATTCAATTACTTTCCGCCGCATATCGTTGATAGTATCCTGCAATTCAGGATTATCAATTAGGTTGTTCGATTCTGCCGGATCATTTTCCATATCATACAACGCCTCGCGGCTTTGATGTACGAAATTTTCACGTTCACGTTCACCGAGTTTCTGAAGGTTATCATCTCTGACAGCAGTCCATGAAATAGACCTGAACAGATCACTCGGTAGTGGTGTTTCTAATTGATATGCAAGATTGCGTACGTACTTATACTTCCGTCCACGTAAGACCCGGTATGGATAGTAGTTTGTAACCTCATGGAAGCAATGGGAGTAGTAGGTTTCTTCCCATTGTCCATTACCCGGATGTGGACTATCGTCTTCAAGTATTGGGAGTAGTGATCTACCCGGTAGTGCATCGTCTCCATCAGGATGGGAGACACCACACCATTCTAACATGGTTGGACAGAAATCAACCCAGTTGACAAGGGCTTGATTATGATGTCCGCGATGTTTTTGCGTTGGACTGGCAATTAGTAAAGGACAGTGGTGTCCGCTGTCGAAACTGGAAGCTTTTGCCCCAGGGAATGGCATTGCATGGTCTGTTGTAACAAACACGAGCGTTTCGTCTGCCCGTCCGGACGCGTCAAGCGCATCTAAAGCAGCACCGACTACAGCATCCCATCGGGACACACTCTCATAATAGTCAGCCAGATCTTCGCGCACTGCAGGAACATCTGGTAGGAAATTGGGGACGATTATTTCTTCAGGAGAGTAAGGGTTGGTTTCAATTCCAGCGTGTTGTCGATCATTTCCGAATCCTTTTCCAGCACGATGTGGATAACTGGATCCAATATGAAGATAGAAAGGTGTATCGACGTTCTGTTGAAGGAAGTCTCCTATTTTATCAGCTACATCCACAGGACTTCGAGCATCGACCTTCGGCTCATAATCGAATGGATAAACGCTTTTTGGTTCGACATGTTTTTTTCCGATACATGCCGTCACAAAACCGTGTGCTTTTAGAATCTTTGGGACTGACTGCATGTTTTCATGTGTTCGAAATCCATGAATCCCATGACAATGTCCGTATTGACCGTGGGTGTGGCTATGTTGTCCCGTGAGAATACAAGCTCGACTTACAGCACAGGAAGGACTTGTGCAAAATCCGAAATCAAAAACGACACCCTGTTCGGCAAAAGCATCAATATTAGGTGTTCGGATCACTTCATTACCATAACACTTGGCAATACGGCTCCAATCGTCCGCAATCACAAACATAACACTTTTGTAGGAATTATTCATAAATTGTTCTCAATAATTGACTCATATTGGTAAGAATTACGTGAATTCAATGTAAGAAAAATCGTGTTTACTTCCTTAGATTTTGCTTCCACAACCATGGGAGGATTTATACTAAACCACCCCGTTTACGTAAAAACCATTCCAGACCGAGGAAAAGAAGAATTAGACCAAAAATTAACGGTAAATCCCAAATATCCACATCCGTTATCTCCGAAGTGGCACTCTCTACAAGAGAGATTTGATTTACTAATTGAGGTGCTTCTTCAATAGAATAGTATTTCCCACCAGTCATACTAGCAATGTTTGATAGCAGTGGCATATTAAGTGCTGCATCACTAAACTCAGCAAAAGACGGTTTCACCTCAAACAATGCTTGCTGTTTTCCAAGGTCTTCTCCAGCAAGAGTTCCAGTTGCTGTCACCGTATAATCTCCATTTCTGTTAGGTATGAATCGTGCAGTATATAGTCCGTCTTTACCTAAAACTTGCTCAAGTGTAAGTTCTTTCCGAGTGCCAGTTTCGTCAACAACAATAGCACGTATTTTCGCTTTATTGGTTAAAGCAAAATTCTTATCCATAGCTGTAACTTCAATGACAACAGGTTCCTTTAATGTATATTCAGTCTTGGGTATATCCAGTTTAATAGAGGATTGCGGGGCGGTTGTTAACCATTTTGCAACCTGTCGCCAAAAACGCTCATTACTATCATCTTTACTGTCTAAGCCTGTTTGCCATCTATATGAGTCGTTAGGAGTGAAAACCATAACCCGTCCGGCATTGTAATTATGGGTTGCCATAAGAATACGGTTGCCAAATTCATTTTTATCTGTCGGGTGTTCGGCAAGAATAGTTGCCCCCGCTTTTGCACGTTTGACTTTACTATAACCGTACAGTTCAGGCATTTTTTGCCATCGTTGTAAGTTCTCGGTGGTGTTATCTACCAATTCCATTAATGGATCAGTTTTCCCTTCGGTGGTCAATTTGAACTTAAACATCTTAGGGGTAGGCACTTCAGAAGGTGCAAGGTTTAATGGTACCTTTTCTGGTGGATCTCCTAATTCTAACTCAACAGGTAATAATTCTGCAATTGGTGTATTTAAATATGATTTCGCGATATCAGAGTTACCTAAAGATTGAGTGCCACCTAACATTAAAAAGCCTCCGCCCCGTGTACGGACGAATTCCACAGTATTTTCAAGTTGAGTTTGCGTGAAATTGGAAGCATCTATATTCCCGAATATGATTGCATCAAAGTTGAAGAGAATTTCCTTGGACTCAGGATAGAAATCGAACTTTTCATCAGCACCACCTTGAGTACCACCGAAGCTTTGTTCACTCGTTATATAACGATCCGTTAGAACGATATTGGGATCATCTTGTAATGCGCGTTTAATGAATTTAAATCCCCAATATGGTCTGGAGACAAAGAGGATCTTTACCCGTTTTGTGGGTGTTACTTTTAATATGAAGGTTTTGGTGTTGTTTTGTGGGATTGCTTCATCTACTTCAGGCAGAACATGAACTTCATATTTTTGTGTTCCTGGTTGGCGAGGTGTGAATTTTAGCGGTATTCGGACAGTCTCGTTGTTTAGTGTGATTGGCAGTGTTTTTAGAACTCGACCATTTTCAATGAGTTGGAGTGTGGCTTTTTTCTGTGTGTTATCTGTACGTCTCACTGTTGCAGATATTTCAACTGGAAAATCTTCTTCTGCGGTACGAGGAACATCTACTTTGACTAATTCGATATCAGCGACACCTGTTTCAGACCCGATGCCAACAGTATGAATTGGTACTTTTCTTTCCCTTGCTTGCATGGCAGGTTTTTGAATATCTATACCACTCCGGTCTACACCATCAGTAAAGAGGACGATACCGGATAACGGTACACCCTGCATATCCTCTAATGCTTCAGTTACTGCATTAGGAATGTTTGTATTTTCTCCCTCTGCATCTGTTAGAACGTCGTTTGGTATACGTTTCGTATCTGCATCAAATGAGAAGAGTCGTGTTTTAAATTGATTTGTGTTTAACTTGTCAATAAGACCCCTACCTTCCTCAGGATTTTCGCCGAATAGTAATCGGTTCGCTTGGTCTAATCGTGATGTACCGTCTTCAGAATCGGTAATCTGCATACTCTTGGAACGGTCTACCATGACCAACAAGTACGAATCATCGGGGTTGTTTTGGTAAATTGTAAGAAAAGGTTTGAGGAGACAGAAGGCGAGGAAACACAATACAAGTGTACGGAGAACAATTAGAAATCCATGAAAAAAACGACCTGTTCTACCCTTGGTACTCCGATATGCCCAGATGGTTGCTGCAACAAGACCAACCATCAGAACAAAAATAAGAAGCCCCGGTATTGGAACGCCAAACGAGAAATCACCTTCCCGAAAGACATCTATCGGGTACTTCATAAGTTTTTCAAACATAAGTGTGTTTTACCTTTGATAAACGGATACTATGAATTGAGATGTTTTATATTATGACAGTGTATGTATTGATATTGTGCGTTTTTAATATTATACAGTTAGTAATCGGTTTCTTCAACCTTTTCTATAGAATCGTAAAATGTTTACGGAATTGAAGGTGAGTTCAAAGTAATACCATTTACATTATGACTTTACGCGATACAAGGATTATCATATACATATTTATGAGTCCCGGGGAATGCCTAAATGTCATTCATACCGTTGATTCCTTGATTCCTTGATTTCTTGATTTCTTGATTTGATAGGGACGAAATGTTTATAGAATTCCTAATCTAAGAGGGAATCTGAATTCGTTGTCCGGTATGAGCGGATTCGTGTAATGCGTCAATAACCCGCATATTGGCTAATGAATCTGATATTGGTAGTCGGAGAGGTGTACCATTTTCTACTGCTTCACAGAGGTTTAGGATCTCTGCCGAGTAAGGATTTACACCGGATACGGTGACAGTTTCTCCATTTACAGTGAATTGTGATTCCCCTTCACTGTTTCCCCAGGCACTCCCAACAAAAATAGTTCCTTTGGTACCCGTAACTTCATAATTCTCACGCCATGTCCATCCGAAACTACAGTCAAACTGACCTGTAATACCATCCCCAAAATCTAAAGTTCCGATGAGTGTTTCCCAGACATTGTTAATCGGTTCATATTTGCCAGTTGCCCAGGCGGATTGTGGTTCTTGTCCAATAACATAGCGAATGATGTTGATGCAGTAGCATCCTAAATCCATGACTGCACCACCACCGAGATCACCTCTTAGTCGCCAATTTGTTCGATCCGTGAGTCCCGTGGAAAAAGTGGAACGTGCATACCTGACATCGCCGATTACCCCTTCCTCTATTTTCTCTTTTACTGCCAATGTAAGTGGATGGTGTCGGTACATAAATGCTTCCATCAAGAGGGTGTTGGCATTTTCTGTAACCTGAATCATCTGTTCAAGTTGGGATGTGTTGACTGTAATCGGCTTTTCAACGAGGATACCCTTAACTCCAGATCGTACTGCCTCAAGGACATTTTTGAGATGACTTGAGGGCCATGTAGCAATTACAAGGATATCAGGGTTTTGCTTTTCCAGCATTTGTCGCAGGTCGTTATAGGTGTTCTCCACGTTATATTCAGTAGCAAAACGTGATAATGCATCAAATTTCTCATCGCATGCACCAACAATTTCGATTTCTGGTACATTACGCCACGCGTTGCCATGTGCGTTTGAGATACCACCACATCCGACTATTGCCACGCGATATTTTGTTGCCATAATTCTCACCTTATAGTGAAGAAATCTCCACAAGTCTATTCTCTTGTGCTGAGAGATTTGCTGCGAGTGATATTTCAAGCGTCTTAACCGCATCTGTATATGGACTCAAAATCTGGGACGCATCACCGCTACGGACAGCGTTTACAAAAACTTCGTCAATGGTGGGACCGGGTTTGTTTTTATCTACCCATTCACCATTTTCCTGCACAGAGACTCTTGCTGGATTCCAATTCAACAACTCGCCTTCGTATAGGATATCTAAAACATTTGCATTGTTCCAACCGCCTGCATACGCCCATGCGGCTGTCATTGAACCGACAACGCCATCGGAAAATTGGAGCGTTACGCTATTGCTATCTGGGCAATCAATCTGTTCCAGAAACCGATTTGCTTGCATGCAGTAGACCGATTCAACTTCACCAATGAGGTTCCGCATCATGTCAATTGTGTGTGTTGCTTGTTCAACTAATTGTCCACCAGATTTGTTCCACTGACGTAGCCACCCTTCGGGATTGCCACGTCCGCTCCCGCACCAATACTTGCCGACAACCATATTAATTGTCTTTCCTGCAAGGATTTCCTGTGTTAACCGTGTTGAACCGAGATAACGGAGTTGATAACCTACACAAGTGATCAGTCCTGCTTTTGTTACTGCAGCTTCAACTTCACGAGCGATGTCCATATTGATCGCTACCGGTTTCTCAACGAAGAATGGTAACCCTCGTTCAATCACGTCTAACTCAGGTTGACCGTGTGCAAAAACGGGGAGACTTAGATAAATAGCGTCAAGATCATCCCGTTCCAACATTGCGCGGTGTTCGGTATATGGATCCGCGTTGTGTTTTTCAGATGCATTTTGTGCTTTTTGTGGTACAATATCACATATTGCAACGACATTCGCGCCTTCCATTTCAGATAACCGATTCATGTGACCATTTGCATTGCCACCCGATCCGATAAAACCAATTTTTATTTCTTTCATATTTTCTCTTTCTGTTTATGGTTAAATTTGAAGATAATACCATTTCTAATTGAAAATGTCTCTTTTTTGTACCACAAACTTTATGAGGATTAAGTAAATATTTCGGTAATTCTACTTTCCCAAACCCGGTAGGTGCGGTTTCCTAACCGTACCGGACTTTACAGGAAAGTTACCGAATTAGTAAATTAATCTTCATTCAGTTTGTGACCTGAAAATGACTACCATAATAACCGCCTAATGAGACAATAATTTATAGAAATGGTATAATTATACATTCTCAACTACCAAGATTAATAAGAATCGGGGATCGGAATCCCCCCTACAAAGAGTCTAATGTGGAATTGACTTTCATAATTTGAAGGCTGCAACTGGTGATTTATACATTGATTAGCGTGCTTTAAAATTCACTTCTAATGCTTTTTCAATATCTTCACGGGGATGGACCCCGAATTGTTCCTCAAAATTTTTGTCAAACGCAGCTTCTTCGTCTGGATCAGGTTGCAACGGGAGTTGAATCGGTTGGCGATTTGATTGGACAGAACGGCGTGCGGCGATCACCATCTCCTGGTCTGCCCTACCCATCTCTCCTGTCCAGAGCGGTTCTGTGTCTTCACGAACAGCACGTGCTATACCGTCAAGCATGGTTGCAAGTGAAATGCCACCCTCTGAGATTTTGGTATGCCTGTAAGGATTCAACCATTCAACTGTGCCACCAAGAGATTCAGGGAGTTCAACATAAATGCGCTGCAAGACTTTATCCTCACCGGACTCTCTCTGAAATTCGTAGGTTTGCGCTCTTCCTGCGTTCTGGTTAATATCTTCATCTGTGCAAACGTTGACAGTTTCACCACCAGATGCTCCTTGGTTGCCGTTTGTGATAATTGTGCCGCGTTCACCGCATGTCTCAAAACCGACAAGTTTGTTCCGTCCGAGACATCCGTTTTTGTTGCCTACCATCGCTATACCAAGTCCGCCATTGTCAAAATCAACAGCGTAAAATTCAAGACCTTCCCGATTGAAATCGCGTTTTGCTCTGTCAACATAAGGCATAACAGGCATTGAATGTCCGATGCTACTTACTGATGTGGGGGCAGCGTTCATACGACACCGAATTGCTGCAAGACCATGATAACCTGTTGTAGAAAAAAGTCTATAGCATTTATGGACAGTGCCAATTACACCTTCCTGAATAAGTTTGCAGACAAACTGTTCCACAGGTACAAAAGGAAAGTTTTCTGATGTTTGCAGTTGGACCCCATTTTCAGCAGCATCCGCTATCATCAAGTCCATCAAACCGAGCGTCGGGGCAAGTCCTGTTTCAACGTTATGTGATATACCGCGACGGGACAGATAACAGGAAACGATATGATGTAGTGGTGCAGGCACAACGACATCACAAACATCGGGAGACGTCTCATCAATAAGTTTGCGGACATCGGTGTATGCTTTAACACCGATTCTTTCTGCACCTGCTTCTGCTGATTCTTGATGTGCATCACAGACTGCAACGATTTCGAAAGTGTCTTTGAGGGCAGCGGCTGTTGATAAATGTGCTGAACCTCGTCGTCCGTGACCGATTAGGGCATATTTTAAAGGTGTCATTCTATTATCAAACCCACTTTATATTTTTTTATCTAACTTAATCTAATTTACACACTGATAGCCAACGTTCTCAAGTTCAGTTCGTATTTTGTCTATTTCGTCAGATGATAATTGGCGTAGAGGTCGACGCATGGTCATGGATGGGAATTTACCCATCAACCATCTGGCACACTTCATACGTTGATGCGCATCACTACTCGGTTCACCGAAGTTATATACAATTCGTGCTAATGTATCAACCTGATTCCGTGCTTTTCTTGCTCCCATTAAGTCATTATTTAGGGCAGCATGGACTACAGCAACCATCAATTCAGGGACGAATCCAGCAAATCCGATAAGGGCACCATCACTCCCTTCTAAAAGCGAGGCAAGTAGGTATTCATCATGACATGTAAGAATAGGAATATGAGGGGCTGCCTCTCTCAATTGTTCGTAATCCCACCGCCATCGTGCCATATCACGTGTCCCCATCTTAATACAAACAACTTGTGGAATTTTAGCCATCTCTAACATCTCTTCAAGACTATATCCTGCTTTTGTCCATGCAGGATACTGATGTACGATAATAGGAATATCTGCACCTTCGGCAACGTCTTGAAAGTATCCAACTGCGGTTTCAGGTGTCCTTCCGAAACGTAACCAATGATGTGCTGGCATTAATAGTATTGCATCGGCTCCTGCTTCCTTAGCCGCAAGGGCATCATCAATTGCAGGTAGGCTGCCTTCAGCACTCACACCTGAGACCACTTTCACCTTGTCACCAACAGCTTCAGCGGTGATTCTTGTTACACGCTGGCGTTCCTCGGTACGGAGAGACATAATCTCACCTGTATGTCCATTACAAACAACACCTTTTATGCCGTCTACATCCGCAAGTTCCTGCATATACTTTCGTAATCCGGCTTCATCTATCGATTCATCTGAGTGGAAAGGACAAAGTGTCGCCGGAAATACACCTGCCCAAGGATGCTGTTGCCAATTAAGATTCATGAGAATGCCAATACCTCCAGTATTATCAGCAATAAAAGTGAACACGAACAGTTAAGATGAATGGCACGCACGGAATTCCGTATCAACATATTCAATTTCAGGCTATTTAACTTGATTTTAAACGAAAAGTCAAGTATTATTTTATGCAGAGAGAGTACATTCCCACCATTTTTATTCAGTGGAAAGATGAGAAAATTCCAATATAGTATTCCCGTTGATTTTGGTTTGAGGGTGTTATTAGGTTTCGGGTTGAAGGAGGATGTTTACATGAAGCAAAGACGACTGAAGATTATCGCTGCCAGCGCCATTTTACTCGTTGCCATGGTTTTCTTAGTGTTGGCAATGACCGAAAAAACGAGTGTGTTGCATTTTACGCCTGCTGAACTTGTTGCGAATGCTGAAGAAAATGATCAACAGAATTTACAAGTTGACGGTGTAATTGCAGAAGGTAGTTCAACTTGGGACGCAGCAAATTTTAAACTTACCTTCGCAGTGCGCGACCGTGAAAGTAACCAGACCGTTAATGTAATCTATGAGAATCGTCTCAAACCTGATAACTTTACAGACGGTGGCAGTGTTTTTGTAGAAGGTAAATATGACGCTACAAGCAACATGATTGTGGCAACTAAGTTAACTACAAAATGTGCCTCTAAATACGAAGGCGCAGAAAGTACTTCTTCGGAAAAGAGTTCCTCTTAAACCTTTCCTAACTAACACTCGGTTTCACTCTGCAATAATCCACATACTCAGGCATCAATATGTTCATAGAGGATCTTTTAGTAGGTGTACAAGGTTTGACGGCTGAACTTGGTCAAGCTGCAATTTTTCTTTCAATATTATCTGCACTATGGGCAATTGTTTTACTGAGTATTGGTCTTCCATTAAGAGAACCTAATATTGTCCGTAGTGGTCGAAATGGGGTTATTGCGACATTAATTCTTATCTCTATTGCTACTTGTGCTTTGGTATTTGGGTTTGTAACTGACGACTTCTCTATGATGTATGTCGTAGAAGTCTCAAGTGCAGCCCAACCCCTCCTCTATAAAATAACTGCTCTCTGGGGACGCATGTCCGGTTCCCTCCTGTTTTGGCTTTGGTTGCTTACCGTTGCTGGTGGTATTGTCGTTCTCCAAAACCGCCGTTCTCAAGATTCACTTGCAGATTACGCACTTATTCCTATTGCTATTGTTCAATTATTTTTCATTGTTTTGGTCACAGGGTGGATTGAAGGTGTTTACAACCCACTTGCCCGTTTCCCAGATGGTCAAATCGCAGTTGATGGTAAAGGGATGAATCCGCTACTCCAAACACCGAGTATGGCGTTCCATCCACCAACTCTTTACATTGGGTGGATTAGTCTGACTGTTCCATTTGCATTTGCTGTGGCAGCACTTTTGTCAGGTAGAATAGGAAGTGATTGGATACTTCGTTCTCGTAGATGGATGTTGTTTTCATGGATTGTACTTACAGTTGGCATCACACTTGGAGGACATTGGGCATATCAGGAACTTGGTTGGGGAGGTTATTGGGCATGGGATCCTGTTGAAAATGCATCCTTTATGCCGTGGCTACTCGGCACCGCATATCTACACTCCGTTATGATTCAAGAGAAACGCGGTATGCTAAAACTGTGGAATATCCTTCTCATTACGTTAGCTTTCCAATTTACATTGATAGGTACATTTATTACACGAAGTGGAATTATTACGTCAGTACACGCTTTTGCTCAATCTGATATTGGGGGTTATTTCTTAGGATTTATTCTCCTCTCAACACTGGGTGTTATACTACTGATCGTAGTTAGATGGGAACGTCTAAAAAGTGCAAATCGTTTGGAATCGTTACTTTCCAGAGAGAGTTCTTTTGTTCTTAATAACTGGTTGTTGGTAGGTTTGACCTTAATTATATTATGGGGCACATTATGGCCAATTATTTCTGAGGCAATCCAAGGTGAGAAGGCATCTGTGCCGGAGGCGTTCTTTAATCAAGTTGTTATTATACCGGGACTTCTACTTCTATTCTTGACAGGGGCTGGTCCGGTTATCTCTTGGAAAAAGATTACACCCAACAACTTCAAACGCATGTTTATACCACCAATTATTATTGGTTTGATTGCAACAGGTATAGGTTGGATATACCTTGCTATTAAAGCAATTTTAGATGCACCGAATCCGATAGGAGGAAGTTTCTTCGCTCGAATACCTGATGGACTTATTTTTAGTGGAGAAACCTTCCCGATTTTTTCATTACTATGTATTTTCGCAAGTGTATTTGTACTTGTAGCTATTTGTAGCGAATTCTATCGAGGGGCAAAACTTAGGACGAAACGTCAACAAACTTCTTTCCTCAATGGATTAGGACTTCTTATCAACCGCAATAAACGTCGGTATGGTGGGTATATAGTTCATATCGGGATTGTTATCGTGTATATCGGAATTATGGGTTCAAAGGGTTATTTTTTAAAGGAGTCGGAAAGTTTGAGACTTGATGAATCAATGGATGTTGGTTCTTATCAACTCACGATGAAAGACACTTTTCAGGAAGAGCGCGGAAATTTTTTCAGAGCAGGTGTTGTTTTCGATGTCACGAAGAATGGTAAACATAAAACTACCATGAAACCTGCACGACATTTCTACCATAAGGCGGGACAAGGGGATCAGGATACGATTGAATCCGCTATACATGGGATAGGTATGAACAATCTGTATATTGCGCTTGGACCATTGCCAGCTAAGATTGACAGTGATACATATGTGAATGTTGAAGTATATTATAATCCGTTGATCAGGGTCGTATGGATCGGCGTTGCTATTATGGTGTTGGGTGGTCTTATTGCAATTGCAGAACGCTCAGAAAGTAAAACGAGTTCATAAGTCGGTGAATTCTATGAAAATCTTCAATTCAGGGAATACTGTGTGTCTTTATCTGGTCATACTGACAGGTGTTTTGTGTGTCGTGGGTAATCCAGTTTTGGCTGATGAGAAATCAGAAGATTCTGAGATATTTGATACCCAATTAAATGAACTTCTAACCACAGTTTACTGTCACTGTGGATGTGTGAGGGAAACCATCCAAGCATGTGTTTGCGTAACAGCACAAAATATAGAAGCTGATTTTCGAAACCGATTACTTGAAGGTGACCCTGTTTACCAAATACGTACAGACTATCTTGAGAAATGGGGACCTGAATTTTCGGCAGTCATGCCTGCAAAAGGTGTGAATCTTATTGCGTATGTTATGCCAGCAGTTATTCTCTTGGTAATCGGGGGTGTTATTCTGTTTATTCGACTTAAATCAAGCGGTAATAAGGTCATACGAACACTTCCTGACAAACAGATTTCGGATGAACTACAGCAAAAACTCGAATCGGAACTTGAAAAATATAAAGAACAGAATTAGAGGTAGGTATGAGTTTTTTACTGCTTTTATGGATCGGTATACTTGGGGTGATGTTATTGGTGTACCTTTTTTATCCGCTTTTCCGTGGTTCGGAACATTCCCCAGAAATTAGTCCTGCAGAAGTGCGTATGCAGACACTTGCCATTGAACGTGAACAGAGTTATTCTGCCTTGGCTGATCTTGATGACGATTATGAATCGGGTAAACTATCTGAAGAAGATTATAAGGAATTACGAGCTGCGTTATTGCAGGAAACTGCTCAAATTGTAAGTCAGCTTGAGGCGGCAGCTCAGCTTGATGTGGAATCTGAAATTGAAAGGTATAAACGGGAAAGAGGGCAGTAGGTTAAGGTACAGATATAGACATAGTTAAGAGTAAAATCAGAATTGGGGTAAGATGATACATTCTAAAATATATATTGGTGTTCTGTTAACTATAGTTTCTACATTCTTATTAATATCTTCTATCTATTCACAAGATGAGATGGGGGTTATTCATGGGAAATTAATAGATAGACAGTTGAATACCCCTATCGCTAATCAAACCATTACACTGAGTATACATAAAGGTGAAGATATCACACAACAGGATACTACGACTGACGAAGAAGGTATTTATCGTTTTGAGGGTTTATCTATTGATGCTACGACACATTATACTATTACTACAACCTATAATGAGATAGAGCAAATAGAAAAAAACATCATGCTATCCACATTCGTACCTACGGTTACTGTGGATATGAATATAGGTGGTAAAACTGATGATTCGTCAAAAATTCATATAAAGTCCTATACTCTGGTTATCGGACCGCCACCTGAGGGACACCCTCCAGATGGTGCAATTTCAATTATTGAAGCATTTGATGTTGAAAATCGTGGTGAATTGCATTTTCAAATGAAGCATGGAAATAAAGAAGTTGGGTTTTATGCAACACTCCCAAGAGATTTTGAGGCATTTCACCCTCATGCTCCTGCGGATTTAGTGTTAGATCCAAATACCAATAATATTATTCTCCCTAAATCTATACCACCTGGACCCACTCAAGTTGGGTTCACATACGTTTCTCATGTTCACAATAACAAAGTTGATCTCTCTCGCCGTGTTCCTTTCCAGATTGATCAAGTTTCTTTATTAGTTGTTGAGGGTATAAACTTAGCACCTATATCAAAACACTTTCTAAGAGCAAAGAGTGAACCAATTCACAATAGAGTATACAATGTCTATAGAACAAAACCTAACACCAACTTTCTTGAAGGAGATAAGGTGGATTTAAGATTGGGAATCCCAAAAGAAAATATTGGACAGTTGGTGTTTATAGCGATTGCCTCTGCCTTAACTGGGGGTTTCCTGGTTGCTGCGGTTTTCATGTTACGCAGTACACGGCGGACTTCTTCTGATTCTGATGGTTCTGAGACTTTACAACATGAGGTAGGTTGGTTACGTAAACTCAACAATGATGACATTGAGTATGCAAGAACGGCACGACTTGAATTTATCACTATTCTTGACGAGTTACATGAAAAAAACGTTATATCTGAAAGGATCTACAACAGATTCAGACGGGAACAGACGGAGCGTCTCACTGAGATTCTTGATCAACGTACAGAACGGGGTTTAGATAAATAAGAGGCATTATCCTGCAAATAGAATATATTAAGGGGATATATTTATAATGAGCAGTGAAGAGAGAATCGCTGAGTTGATTGAAGATTTAACAGAATTAGATGATGATGTTATCAATGAAGCGAAAACAGAATTAATTGAAATTGGTGATGCAGCTGTAACGCAACTAATTGAGACACTTGCTCACAACTTATACGATGTTGTTGAACATGCTGCTGATGTATTGGCAGCAATAGGGGAACCTGTTATTCCTGTCCTGATGGATGAGATGGAGATATCTGAAAGACACCATGCTCTTGCTATTAGCAGTACACTTAGTCGTATGGGTGAACTGGCAATCCCTGTTTTAGTTAATGCCTTATCTAATAAACTAAATGAAGATCTTCGTGAATATGCAGTACGTGCCTTGAATTCAATGGGAGACACAGCAAAAGGTGCAATCCCTGCCTTGATTGAAGCATTGGATGATCCTGCTGATGAGGTGCGGACCTATTCTGCTTATGCTCTGGCTAACTTTGGAGAAGATGCCTCAGAGGCTATACCTGCACTCGTTAAAGCATTTGATGATGATTCTGATCGTGTTAAGCATCATGTAGCATTTGCCTTAGAAAAAATTGGCACCCCTGAAGCACACGAAGCACTTAGAGCATTGTTGTAATAGTATGCTACTTTCCTACCCATTTTATTGATGAAATCTCTGAATTCTAAAAGCAGTAAGTATTGGTATTGTCTGTATAATACTCATCCTGTATCATCAAACTCTTATTACACATGGTAATTCTCAGACAATGAATTTACATGTAACAAAGTCAACCTATTATGTCGAGTTTCTGAACCATGATACTTGGTTATTGAGGTAATTAGTCGGTTAATTTGCCAATGCTATAACATTATGATAAGTCGGTATTGTGTAAAATAAAACTTGTAAATACACCTCAAATTATGGTATAATTAGAAAAAGTCATTAATCATTAATATGGATTATTACGAAATATATATTATTTCACGAACTGTGGGAATTGAGAAAAGTATCAAACCAACAAACATTTATGTTACAACCTGAAAGGAGCTAAGATGGCAAAGTACGATTTTGTAGTCGCTGTAGGAGGGGCACCCGGACAAGGTATAGAAACACTTGGGAAAAGTCTGGGACAAATATGTGCACGGTACGGTCTTTATGTTTATACATATAGTGCATATCAATCCCTTATCCGCGGCGGTCATACCTTCCTTACCATCAGAATCAGTTCTGAACCGGTCGAAAACCACGGCGATGAGATTGACCTTATTATTGCCCTTGATCGACACAGCATAGAAAAACATGTACCACACGTCAAACCCGGTGGAGCATTCATTTATAATAGTGATGATGTAAAGCAAGAACCAGAACGAGACGACATTCAATTATGTGGTATTCCATATAAAAAGTTCTCCAGCGGAATTGAAGATAGAAAATTACAAAAAACCTGTCTGAATACGTGTTTACTCGCTACTGCCATGAATATGGTAGGTGCAGATTTAAACGTGCTTGAGGAGATCATCATTAATGCACTTCTCAAACGTAAAGGTCAGGAAGTCGTTGATGCCAATATGATTGTGGCAACCGCAGGATACGAACACGCTGCTGAACATTTCACAGAATTTGACGATCAATTTGAGAAACAGGAACCCGCACTTGCGTTTGTTGATGGGAATTCAGCAATGGCAATGGGGGGTGCTGCAGCCGGCGTAAAGTTTTATTCTGCTTACCCGATGAGTCCATCAACAGGTGTACTACATTGGATGGCAGCGAATGCGCGGAATCTGAACATTATGGTTCGACAATGTGAAGATGAAATCAGTGTGATAAACATGGTGATTGGGGCTGCACATGCTGGATGTCGTGCTATGTGTGCTACTTCTGGTGGTGGATTTGCCCTTATGTCAGAAGCTATTGGTAGTGCTGCCATGATGGAAATACCGATGGTCGTCATCAACGTCCAGCGGGGTGGTCCATCAACAGGATTGCCTACGAAAACAGAACAAGGGGATTTGTGGCAACTCCTCGGCGCAAGTCAAGGTGATTTTCCAAAGATAATTGTCGCTCCTACCAGTATCATGGATGGTTTTCACACCATGCCAGAAATCTTCAATCTCGTAGATAAATTCCAATGTCCAGGGATGGTGCTTTCGGATCTTACACTCTCTATGGGATTTACAACGTTTGATCCAGAGACTATCAATTGGCAACCAGAAATTGACCGAGGCGAGTATATAACTGAACTTGGGCAGACAGATGGAGAATACCTACGTTACAAGATTACTGACAGTGGAGTATCCCCACGGGCTATTCCGGGTACACCCGGACATGTCCATGTAGTCGCTACTGATGATCACGATGAAGACGGTGGACTTATTAGCGATGAATTTACAAACCCGCATAAACGGCGTGATATCATGGAAAAACGTCAACGGAAAATGGATGGTATTGTTAAACTTCTTCCTCCACCAATTCTTGAAGGACCTGAAGACGCTGAGATTACACTCATTGGCTGGGGGTCCACAAAAGGTGTTATCAATGAAGCAGTACAGTTATTGACAGAGTCTGGAACTACTGCCAACCATATACATTTCAAATGGCTCTATCCGATCGATGAGGATGCGGTTAATGCCGTACTTGAAAAATCAACAAATCCTGTTATTGTTGAATGTAATTACACAGGACAATTTGCACGGTTTTTACGGGGTGAAACAGGATTTAAGGCGGATGGACATATTCGTAAATACGATGGTGAACCGTTCATGCCACACCACATAGCAGATGGTGCCCGTGAACTTCTACAAGGTAAGACAGACCTATATGTCCCATATCAAGAAATTGTAGTTTAAAGGAGGACTAACCAAATGGCAAAAAAAGAAAGACCTATTAAAGGTGTTCCTACAGCGAAAGATTTTAAAGGTGATGTTCATCCCGATTGGTGTCCCGGTTGTGGTGATTTTACTGTGCTTAGTGCCCTACAAATAGCCTATGCCAAAACAGGAAATGGCAGTCATGATCATCTGACTGTCAGTGGAATTGGATGTTCCTCAAACCTTCCCGGGTTTATCAATACTTATGGAATGCATACCTTGCATGGTAGATCTCTTGCAGTGGCTACGGGGGCTAAACTTGGTAATCATGAGTTGAATGTTGTTGTCACAGGTGGTGATGGCGATGGATACGGTATTGGTGGGAATCATTTTATTCATACCATGCGTAAAAATATTGATCTCCTTTACATCGTGATGAACAATGAGACTTACGGTTTAACCATTGGACAAGCATCTCCTACTACTGTTGTAGGCGAAAAGACAAAAAGTACACCGTTTGGTAATTTAGAAACACCCCTTAATCCTGTAGCGATGGCAATTGTTGCGGGTGCTACTTATGTTGCGAGAGGTTTTAGTTCTGAGCGAGCGCAACTTGTAGAATTGATGTATGAAGGAATGCAGCATAAAGGTTTCGCCTTTATTGACGTCATTAGTCCTTGTGTAACCTGGAAGGATGATGAAATCTATGATTTTTGGAAAGAACGAGTCAATATCCTTGAGAACCATGATACAAGCGACAAAACAGCTGCACTTGAACAAGCCGTCAAGACTGGGCATGATACCCAAATTGGATTATTCTACCATGACACAAGTCGTCCGTCATTGGATCAATCTGAACCAGTATTGGAAAATGGACCTATGGCACATCAGACTATAGGGGTTACACCTGAACAAGCTTCAGCAATCATCCAACGAATGATGTAGTTTAAAAGAAGGACTAACCAGATGGCAAAAAAAGAAAGACCAATTAAAGGTGCTCCTACAGCAAAAGATTTTAAAGGTGATGTTAATCCCGATTGGTGTCCCGGTTGTGGTGATTTTGGTGTGCTTAGTGCCCTACAAATGGCTTATGCCAAAACAGGAAATGGCAATCATGATCATCTGACTGTCAGTGGCATTGGCTGTTCCTCTAATCTTCCCGGTTTTATCAAGACTTATGGAATGCATACGCTGCACGGTAGATCTCTTGCAGTGGCTACGGGATCCAAACTTGGTAATCATGAGATGAATGTAGTTGTCACAGGTGGAGATGGTGATGGATACGGTATTGGTGGTAACCATTTTATTCATACCATGCGAAAAAACATCGACCTTCTATACATTGTGATGAACAATGAGACTTACGGTTTAACCGTTGGACAAGCGTCTCCTACTACAGTTGTAGGTGAAAGAACAAAAAGTACACCATTTGGTAATTTAGAAACACCCCTTAATCCTGTAGCAATGGCAATTGTTGCAGGTGCTACTTATGTTGCGAGAGGTTTCAGTTCTGAACGTGCACAACTTGCAGAATTGATGTACGAAGGAATGCAGCATAAAGGTTTCGCTTTTATTGATGTTATTAGTCCTTGTGTGACATGGAAGGATGATGAAATCTATGATTTTTGGAAAGAACGAGTCAATATCCTTGAGAACCATGATACAAGCGACAAAACGGCTGCACTTGAACAAGCAGTCAAGTCTGGACATGATACCCAAATTGGGTTATTCTACCATGACACAAGTCGTCCGTCATTGGATCAATCTGAACCGGTATTGGAAAATGGTCCTATGGCACATCAGACTATAGGTGTTACACCTGAACAAGGTTCAGCGATTATCCAACGAATGATGTAAAATCAATTTATAGAAAGGGCAGGTATCCAAACCTGCCCTTTCTTTTTGTAGACACTTGGAACTCCGAAACCATTATGTATTATGCGGTTGGAAACTTCGCAAATCACAAAAAATATTGGACACCGAACAATTATTAAGGATGTCACACTTTCCATTAATCCTGGAGAAGTTGTAGCAATTTTCGGTCCAAACGGTGCTGGTAAAACTACACTTATCAAGATTCTGTCAACTCTTCTTCGCCCTACATCAGGGAAACTCAAGATCGAAAACATTGATGCTATCGTAGATTATTTACAAGTGCGGAACACATTAGGTGTTATTGTACATGAGCAATTGGCTTATCCTGTCCTAACCCCCTATGAAAACCTTAAGTTTTTTGGACAGATGTATGATGTTGAAGATTTAGAAACCCGTTGTAAGACACTATTAAATGAAGTCGGATTGAATCGTTTTATGCATGATCCTATTCATACCTTTTCACGTGGTATGACACAACGGTTTATGATTGCCAAAGCTCTCCTTAACCACCCTTCAATTTTGTTACTGGATGAACCTTTTTCTGGACTTGATGCTTCTGCTAAACAATTTGTCATTGATCGAATTTCCCAAGAACAGCAAAACGATAAAAGCCTTGTTGTTACAACACACAATATTGAATTGGGGTGCCTTGTAGGAACGAAATTTTTCTTTATGATCAATGGGGAAGTAGAAGAAATAGCACATAAAGATGAAATAGAACAAGAAGCATTACAGAAGATGTATGAAGAGAGGATGACACATACTGTTTAAAAGCGGTTGTAGGTGAGTTTATTAAATTGAGATAAGTATGAAGGCACTACGTCAAATTACCGCGTTGATTCGGAAAGATCTCAGACTCCAATTAGGCTCTAAGGAGACACTGGCATTAATCTTTGTTTTTAGTGTATTAGTCGTTCTAATTTTCGCTTTTGCATTTGGTCCTATATTTCCGGATAAAATAGAACGTGGAAAATTAACAGCGAGTGTGCTCTGGGCAGCATTTGTATTTGCCGGGATTATTACACTAAATCGTTCATTTACATTAGAAAGAGCACATGGGGCATTACACGGAATTCGTCTTACGGGTGTTGATGCTGGAAGTCTGTACCTTTCCAAAGTTATCAGTAGTGTGATTTTCCTATTTCTATTAGAAATTGTGATTACACCTATTGCCTTGCAGTTATTAGATATATTTGATGTTGTCACGATTGAGATTTTACTGAAACTATTTGGGATACTCATTATAGGAACACTGGGATTTTGTTCTGTCGGTGTGTTGTTGGCAGGCATATCAACAAGCACAACCGGAGGTGAAAGTCTACTTTCTGTCCTTCTTCTCCCTCTTGTAATTCCAATCATTATGAGCGGCACAAAATGCACAGTCTCTATTTTGGTGACCGGTGGATTAGAAGACAGACTATGGTTGTATATGTTAATAGGTTCAAGCCTACTTTTTTTGGCATCCGCATACTTGCTTGCAGATGCTGTTATAGAGGAATAGTTGGGGTTGAAATATCAGAGTGAGATAATTGATTCTGATAACAAACCCACACATATCAGAATATAAAGTTACGGAAGGAAAGAAAAGTGTCAGAAATTATCTTTATTAACGCTCGAGAAATATTAGATTCACGCGGTAACCCCACAGTTGAAGTTGACGTTAATTTAGCATCCGGTGCGGTTGGACGTGCTGCAGTTCCGTCTGGGGCATCTACAGGTGAACACGAAGCTGTTGAATTGCGCGACAAAGATCCCGAACGCTATTTAGGAAAGGGTGTTCAGAAGGCTGTTGAAAATGTTAACACCCACCATTGCTGCCACTCTCATTGGACAAGATGTATTTGCCCAAAGTGAAATTGATGCCACTATGTGTGAGATCGATGGTACAGAGAACAAAGGCAAACTTGGGGCAAACGCAATTTTAGGTGTGTCGCTTGCTGTTGCTAAAGCTGCTGCTGACGAACTTGGGCAACCCCTCTTTCGTTACATCGGTGGATCAAATGCTAAAGAACTACCTTTACCGATGATGAATATTCTTAACGGTGGTTCACACGCAGATAATAACGTCGATATTCAAGAATTTATGGTGATGCCAGCAGGTGCCAATAGTTTTGCAGAAGCACTTCGTATGGGAGCAGAAATTTTTCACAGTCTTAAAGCTGTCCTGCAAAGTCGGAATTGTAACACTGCTGTTGGCGATGAAGGCGGCTTTGCTCCCGATTTGGGATCAAATGAAGAGGCAATTTCGGTTATAATTGAAGCTATTGAACAGGCAAAATATGTTCCTGGAGAAGATGTCCTGTTAGCATTGGATACTGCTTCAAGTGAATTCTATAATCGTGAAACTGACTCCTATGAATTTAAAAGCTGAAGCGCAACCTACTAAATCACCTGATGAAATGGTAGATTTTTACACAGAACTGTGTGAAAAATATCCAATTGTTTCCATTGAAGATGGTATGGATGAAAACGATTGGGACGGTTGGAAAAGTTTAACTGAGGCTATTGGAGATAAAGTTCAACTTGTAGGGGATGATCTATTTGTTACCAATACTAACCGACTGCAGCAAGGAATTGATGGACAAATCGGTAATTCAATTCTAATTAAGGTCAATCAGATAGGTACATTGACTGAGACCCTTGATGCTATTGAACTTGCTAAGCGATTCAATTATACGGCTGTTGTTTCACATCGATCAGGTGAGACTGAGGATACAACGATTTCAGATTTAGTTGTTGGCACAAATGCTGGACAGATTAAAACTGGGTCTCTTTCACGAACAGATCGCGTCTGTAAATATAACCAACTCTTACGTATTGAAGAAGAACTCGGTGATAGTGCCATTTTCGCAGGAAAAAAGGTTTTCTATAATTTACCAGATTTCCGTTAACTTACAGATAAACATTGGGACAGTCATATACTGTCCCAATGTCTTGTAATGGTATTCTTATGCGTATTTTTCGAGTAATTCTACTTATTGTCGCATTGGCTTTACTCGTTGTTAGCGTCCGACAATTTATGAACGGTTATAGAGCATGGCAAGATGCACAAAGACTCGAAGCGGATTTTCAAAAGGAAATTCTAAGGCTGGAAAATAGACGAGATCAACTAAAAAAACGCGTCGAATTGTTGAAGAATGACACCCTTACAAAAGAACGCCTTGTTAGAAAAAGGTTTGGTTATGTAAAACCTGGTGAAATAAAAATCAAGGTCACTAAACCAGCACCAACTGAGTAGTTTGCCCACCGACTTCCCTTCCTGAATTACTATTAAATACATACTATCTGTCCATACCCCTTAAATCCTTTGCAATATACGTATAGATCAGTTATAATGTGATAAATGATAATACGATACTACGAAATAATTAACTCTCCGAATCCTTTATCTTTAGGTTGGTATTAGCCTATCTCAAATAAAATAGTATGATACCGTTAAATTTGGACAATAATATGCACCCTGAAAATAGACACCGAAATCCTTTACCTAAACTGATTGCTATATGCGGACTGCTCTTGCTCTTTATTCTTGTCGTAAATGCTATGCGGGTGATTGAGAAGAGAAGGAAACTTACTTCAACACGCACCGTTGAGGTAAGGAAAACTAACACACAGCCTTTACCTAATCCACAACTTATTGCTGAAACTAACGAAAAGAGTCCAAACTCTGTAAGACGTAAAGAAACACTTACTACAAGACGAAGCCCTGATGGTTTTCATCTTTATCGCTATTGGTGGCGTGGTGGTGCAGCTGTTTATGTAGCTGAAATGGACCGTAAAGCTAAAAATCTGAAATTTGATGTAGGACTTGCTAATGGACAAATACTCAGGCGTGAAACAGTATCCAGTACCACAAGACGACTTAAAAGAAAAGGCATACAATCTATAGCAGGTGTTAATGGAAGTTTTGGTATACGCGAGGATAACTGGGGACGAGGAGGAATGATCTTTAACCTCCATATACAAAATGGGGAACTTGTCAGTATTCCGAAATTGATAAATAGATGGGGGTATTCACCACCGACACCTTGGGGGGAAACAAGTTTTGGGGTTACACCAGATGGTGAATTCCTCATGCAGGCAGTTCAATTAAACGGCAGCCTTCACATTGGTAATGATACACTTGTGATTGACGCTATAAACCAGATCTGTGATTCGTATTGTCAGGTAGTCATTTTTACACCGCGTTTTGGAAGATCAACTCTGACCCGACGATGCTATGAATTTACACTCAAAAATCTGACACTTCCAATTACTGGAAAGTATAAGAGTAAATTTGTCGTTACAGATGTAAATCCAAGAGGGAACAGTGTTATTCCATCTGATGGTGTCGTTTTGGCAATTGAACCACGCTTATCAAGAAGTTGGTATAGGAAGATTACCGAATTTACAAAAGGAGAATTAGAAATTGCACTTACCCCTCAGAAGTGGCAGAATGTCAACGAAGGTATTGGTGGTAATCTACGTCTATTGAGAAATGGAAGAATTGAACCAGAACTTGTGCGGTTTAACCGTACCAGAGGTAGCAGCGCAATCGGACATCATAACGGGACACAACGACATCCAAGGAGTGCATTAGGGTACAACGATGAAAAACTATTCCTAATTGTTGTTGATGGTAGACAGCACGGGTATAGTATGGGAATGACACTATACGAAATGGCTGATTTTTTCAACGACATAGGTGTTAAAAACGCTATAAACTTTGATGGAGGGAGTTCCTCAGCATTATGGGCATTAGGGGAAATTGTCAATAGACCCGCACATGGATATGAGCGACCTATCTTCAATGTTGCCGTGATTCGTAAGAAAGATGAATAAATACAGAATATCTGGATATGCTATATTAACAATCCTGATCTTCGTTGCCTGTTCAAATAGGAATACCCCTCAAGGTGTAACAGAAGATTTTATTTATAACTACTATAAGAACGCAAACCAAGGAGCATCCATCAAATTGTGTGCCGGTCGCGCGGAGGAAAAACTACAGGCAGAAATCGCTCGAGTGCAAGAGGTACGTTCACAGGATCAACCTGTCACGGATATGCCACAAATTGATTATCAACAGACTGGGAAAGAAAGATCAACTGAGGTTGAAGGGGTAATACACGAACTATTTAACTACAAATTAACAATTAAAAGCAGAGATGGTACAACAACACATTCTCGAAATGTTGTGATTACTACTGAAAATATAAATGGACAGTGGAAAGTCGTCAATTTTGATGAATATTAATGATCTAAGATACACGAGGAATACAAATATCTGAATATGGAGAATGTATGAAAACTGGTAGGGTTGCCATCTTTTCACAACCTCAAACCCCGTTAGAATTTAGGGAATACCCAATTCCTTCTGTAACACCTGATGACATACTGGTACGAATCCGAATGGCAAATATATGCGGTTCGGATTTACATTTTTGGCGTGGACACGGTCCGAAGATCGAAAGTGGTATCCCACAAGTTCTGGGGCACGAAATGATCGGTACAATTGAAGAAATGGGACGAAATGTCAACGTTGATAGTATCGGACAAACCTTAGAAGAGGGGGATCGAATTGTATATTCCTACTTCAAACCGTGTCAACGTTGTTGGATGTGTCTTAACGGTAAACCCGGATGTCCTAACCGGTACCGAGATTGGCTGGGTGTTTCCAGTGAACAACCACCGCACTTTCATGGTGCCTACGGGGAATACTACTATATGAAAGCTGGTCATTGGGTGTTTAAAGTGCCTGATGATCTGGAAGATGAACTCGTTTCACCTATTAACTGTGCATTATCGGAAGTAATATATGGTTTAAATCAGATAGGTATTACAATCGGAGATACGGTTGTCATTCAAGGCGCAGGTGGATTAGGACTTTATGCTACCGCAGTGACAAGAGAGATGGGGGCTGGAAAAATAATTGTCCTTGATCGACTTCCTGGACGTCTTGCACTTGCACAAGAATTCGGAGCAGACAATACCTTAAATGTAGATGAAATTGGAATAGAGGAACGCGTAAATTATGTACTTGACCAGACTGGGGGTATTGGTGCAGATCTTGTAGCAGAATTTGTAGGTTCACCCCGTGTACTCGCTGAAGGAATTGAAATGCTCCGGTGGGGTGGTCGTTATTTATGGATAGGTAATATTAATCTCGGATTTCCAACCGAAATAGATCCGGGTAATATTGTCCGATGTAGCAAGACAATACGTGGTGTCATCGTTTATGAACCGTGGGTTATACCACGGGCTCTGGATTTCCTTAGCCGTACACGAAACAAATATCCGTTCCATAAAATCATATCAGACACCTTCACATTTAACGATATAAACGAAGCATTTTCCTATGCCGATGAAGGTTCAGCTATTAGAGTTGGATTGAAATTCAATACCAGTTCTGAAAGCTAACAATCAATAGCCAACGCTGATGAATACCCGACCTAAAAAGCCTACCTCCTTATATATTCACATTCCGTTCTGTACAACGAAATGCTACTATTGTGCATTCAATACCTACTCTTTCCAAAAAGAACAAGCAAAAGCGTACTTAGATGCACTTAGTGCAG
Organism: Candidatus Poribacteria bacterium; assembly: GCA_965205025.1. Lineage (GTDB taxonomy): Bacteria > Poribacteria > WGA-4E > WGA-4E > WGA-3G > MSPOR6. Next base: position 186,273 of record CBDBFU010000002.1, on the reverse strand, counting down.
AGATGAAAATCTATTCACCACAAACCAGTCCATTACAAACAATCTTTATTGGCGGTGGAACACCTTCAATCCTTTCAGCAAACAGTTTGGAACGTTTATTTTCCGATATAGGTTCGACATTCCAGTTATGTTCAGATGTTGAGATCACTGTTGAATGTAATCCAGGAACAGTCGATGCAGAAAAATTGGGTGTAATGATGGATTCGGGTGTTAACCGATTGAGTTTCGGCTTACAAGCCATGCAGGATGAGGTATTACGCCAGTTAGGACGAATCCATACCGTTGAAGAATTCCACCATAGCTATCGTTTGGCACGCGAATTCGGTTTCGATAATATCAACATTGATTTAATCTTTGCTCTTCCAGATCAGACAATGGAAATGTGGCAACACACATTAACAGAAACAATCTCTCTACAACCCGAACATATCTCCGCCTATAATCTTGTTATGGAAGCGTCAACACCGTTTTACGAACGGTGGAAAACTGACCAGCTTAATATGCCATCCGAAGACACAGAAGCGGATATGTTTCAATATACAATTGACACCCTCATCGCACACGGCTATACACACTATGAAATCTGCAACTTTGCTAAACCGAACAGAGAAGTGAATCACAACATAGTCTATTGGAATAATCAAGAATATATAGGGTTAGGTGTTGGTGCGTGTGGATATGTTGATGGTATAAGGTATACTAACATAAAAGGGATACCACCCTATATTGAAACACTCAATGAACTGAAGAAACCGATTGCAGATACTGAAGTTCTTACCGGGAAAGCAGAAAAAGCAGAAACCCTTATGTTATCACTTCGTAAGCGAGAGGGGATCTGTATAAAGGATTATACATTGCGTTTCGGTGAATCAATTGATGTAGAATTTGGAGAGGTAATTCAAAAATGGAAGGACTTAGAGTTGTTAGAACAGACGGAAACCCATCTCCGTCTTACTGATCGTGGTCTCTTTTTGGCAAATGAGGTATTTGTTGAATTGATGTAAGATGTATGGATAATGTGAATGAAAAAGTGTTAATATTTATTGTTTTGAGATGATAGTACTAAACTTGACATTGACTACATCGTTTGATAAGATACCCGCATGCCACGCAAAAACAAAATCCTCAACATTGGCGATGCTGCCCCACCATTCTCACTCCCCTCCCATAGAAGACAAACAGTTTCCCTCACATCCTACCGCGAGAATCAGCACATAATACTGGTCTTTTTTCGAGGTACATGGTGACCAAACAGTCGCCGTCAGTTGACTGCCATACAGGAACACACCGACGATTACGCACAATACAATGCAACCCCATTAGCAATTGCTGGTCAATGGCCTCGAGAACTACGCGGATACGCAGAACGCAACGGAATTACCTATCCACTCTTAGTTGACAAAGACCGAAACGTCATAAAAAGTTATGGCGTCTACCACTGGCTTAGTTTTGAAGCATATAATATCGCAAGACCCGCCACCTTCATTATCGACAAACAAGGCATTATACAATATATGTATATCGGATCACACCAATTCGACATGGTAGATCAAACTGAGTTAATAGACTGCTTAAAGTCCTTAAACACAGACAAAGACCTGCAGATTCTGTAGAATTCAACAACTATTCATTCCTTCCACCCTCCTATTCATCATCCGAAACCCCATCACCCATAATCCAAAAGAAGTGGATTAACACATAGAAAATAATACAAAGAATATAATAACAAAAAATAAATGAAAAAATATTGAAGAAAACCAAACCATAACACAACTAAACATATAAACTAATTGAAATTATAGCGAAAAATAAATAACAAAAGTAAATATATTGTGAAATTGTATCACATAAAACAACATTATACTTGACACATGTGTTTTTATTATGTTACTATATGTATTACAGGAAAAGTATAGCATAGAATGTAGTCATGAAAGTTTTACAACTGTTGTAAAAGTTTTACAACAGTTGTAAAAAGAAAATCGAAATTTCATGCCCCTACAAACCTATACCAGAACAGGGTTTAGAACACTTCAAACAAGAACAGAGTATGAATTTTCTAAAAAATAAAAAAAACTAACATTTTTTAGGTATTTCTAAAAAAACCTTTCTGGGACTGACTTTAGAGCAGTTTAAAACATGTTGCTGAAAAAAATGTGTTGTAAAAATATTTACTACCAATATTGTCTCTTTAATGTACCACAAACTGTATGAGGATTAAGTAAATATTTCGGTAATTCTAATTTTCCAACCCGTTAGGTGGGGAATGCTATATGAGGATTAAATAAATAGTTCTATAATCCTAATTTTCCCAAACCCGGTAGGTGCGGTTTCCTAACCGCACTGAATATTTCTCCAAAACTACCGAATTAAATAATTAATCTTTATATAGCATTCATACCGTTGATTTCTTGATTTGGCGGTTTCCTAACCACGGGGAATGCTAAATACCATTCATACCGTTGATTCATTAGCGTCAATTTAGACTATGATTTATTGGTTTTGAGTCCCGTAGGGACGGAATGTCTATAGAAAACGGATCAATTAAGCGAATGAGTCCCGTAGGGACGGAATGTCTATATCAACATATAGGTGGAGTTCTCATTAGACGTATGATTTTCTATAAACATCTCGTAGACAGGTCTATTGAAGATACCCGTGTGTCTTTAGATATGAGATACACACTAAACAGAATTCACATCTACAGAATGAAGATAGAGCAATAAATAGGAAGAGGAAAAATGAAAATCCAAAATCTTCATAAAAATACAATAAGACATAGAAAAAATAGCGAATGGTTTCAGTGGTCAGGAAATTCAGTAAAACCAGAAAATGACACAAAACTCAAAATTCTTAAATTTCAAGAAAATTATCATAAACCCAGTTCACCACAGGGATTAGAGCAATATTACAAAGTTACACCATGTAACGAAAAGTGTAACTTTTTCATTTTACTACAGAGTATCATATTAATACAGTTCCTCTTCGTAGGGACGGGGTCTCCCCGTCCGAATTTTCAATATATTATACATTGCAAGATCGATGAATCCTCCAAATCTATGATTTATGAGATAAACTCGAATATCTTGTCAAAATTGACTGTTAAGATATTTCACGTTTATACGATCCGATTTCAATGGATGAGGAGAATAGAAAAAGACACAAATCCGTCATTTTGACAAATTCTCGTAACCTTAAAAAAATGGCTATAAACATAGTATAGTACTGACGGGATAGAGGTTTTATCAATGTCACACCATGTGACAAAAAGTGTAACAATTTAAACATATAAATAATAATTATATTACACATGTGGATCGCTAAAAAACAATAAATTTACGGAACAATTACCCTTGGTTCAATATAATATATGCCAAGGAAAAAGAACCCTATGATTCCGTGATATTCATGCTAAAAACTTTACATACCCACAGTGGACAAATGATTTTGAATTACGCTGAATGTGTGGTATACTATAAGACGCGTACAGCATTGTAGGTGAAGCAGTACAATGAACGAGTCGCACATTACCTTTATGAATCGCGCACTTACATTAGCAGAGTTAGCAAAAGGACGTACAAGTCCAAATCCGCTTGTCGGTGCAGTGGTCGTTAAGGACGGAAAGATAATAGCTGAAGGGTATCATAAAAAAGCCGGTGGACCACATGCCGAAATTCACGCTTTAGATGCAGCGGGAGAGAATGCACAAGGTGCAACTCTCTATGTCAACCTTGAACCATGTTGCCATTGGGGACGAACACCTCCTTGCACAAATGCGATCATCAAATCTGGAATTGCCAATGTTTATCTCGCACATTTAGATCCAAATCCAAAAGTTGCAGGAAAGGGTATAAAAGAGTTAGAGGCGGCAGGTATAAAGACCGCCGTAGGCGTATGTGCCGAAGCTGCGGAAACTCTGAATGAAGTCTATATTAAACATATTTCCACTGGATACCCGTTTGTCATATTAAAAACGGCGATGAGTCTTGATGGTAAAATCGCAACTTCGACGGGTGAATCGCAATGGATTACATCGGAAGCATCACGTGAAAAGGCACATGAAATACGGGATCAAGTAGATGCCATTATTGTCGGTATTGGAACAATTCTAAGCGATGATCCTGTTCTAACCACGAGACTCCCAAATAAGAAGGGAAAAGATCCAATACGGATAGTTTTAGATTCGCATGCACGAACACCTTTAACGGCAAGAGTTATCAATCCCAATAGTCTGGCAGAGGTAATCATCGCTGTTACACCACATGCACCGAAAGAAAAGATCGCTCAACTCAAAGAGAGGCATGCTGAAGTAATTGTCATTCCCGACAAAGACGGACGGGTCTGTTTTAAAACCTTGATGCAAACATTAGGAGCACGAGGTATAACAAGTGTGTTAGTCGAGGGTGGTGGAAAAGTTAATGCAAGTGTATTAGAATCAGGTGAGGTGGATAAAGTCATGTGTTTTATTGCTCCAAAAATCATTGGCGGAAGAAAGGCTCCAGGAATAATAAATGGAGATGGAATTAAGCGATTAATAGATGCTCCTGAACTACAAAGGCTTTCAGTCACACAACTTGACAATGACTTACTGATTGAAGGATATATCACTAAGAAATGTTTACAGGGATAATTGAGGAAATTGGTACGATTTCTCAAATACATACACAATCCAGCGGCGTAACTGTTAAGATCAACGCACAAACTATTCTTGAAGATACCAAAATTGGGGATAGTATTGCTGTTAACGGACCTTGCCTTACTGTTCGAGAACTTGAAACGGATGGATTTATTGCTGATATCAGTGAAGAAACCTGTCGCAAAACCACCTTACGCTCCTGTAAAGTTGGCACACAGGTAAATCTGGAACGCTCCCTACGATTAGAAGACCGACTTGGTGGACATTTGGTATTAGGACATATTGATGAAGTAGCTACTATCAGTGGATGGATACACGAAGGCACATCAGTAATCATGGGGGTTACTGTAGGCGAAAGTGTAAAGCCTTATATTGCATATAAAGGTTCAATTTCTGTTGATGGTGTAAGTCTTACAATAGCAAACGTTCTTGAAGATAAATTTGAAGTCGCGCTAATTCCACATACCTTACAAGTTACAACCTTTGGTGAAAAGCAACCTGGTGACGTTGTGAACATAGAAGTTGATGTAATGGCACGATACGTTGAAACACTAATGCGAAACCAAGTGACACCCCCAAAGACTTTAGATTTAGAATTTTTACAAAAACATGGTTACGGTTAAAGAAACGAAGGCGAGACTACATTATGAATTTTAGTACTATCCCTGATGCCCTTTCTGCCATTAAAGATGGAGAAATGATCATTGTTGTTGATGAACCGGATCGCGAAAATGAAGGTGATCTCATTATGGCTGCCGAAAAGGTGACTGCCGAGTCCATCAACTTCATGGCAAAATACGGGCGCGGACTTATATGTCTCCCAACATGTACAGAACGCCTCGCAGAACTTCAGCTTAATCCCATGGTGATGGATAACACCGCACAGATGCAAACCGCATTCACTGTGACAATTGATGCCAAAGAAGTTACCACCGGAATTTCTGCACAGGAACGTGCTTTTACCATACGCAAATTTGTAGATGAAGATGCTGTACCATCCGATTTTGTTAGACCCGGACATATCTTTCCACTTGAAGCACAACCCGGAGGCGTACTCCGACGCGCTGGACATACAGAGGCTACAGTCGATTTAGCACGACTCGCAGGTCTCTATCCCGCAGGTGTTTTATGTGAAGTACTCAATGATGATGGAACAATGGCGCGCGTACCAGAATTAATCGAATTTGCACAGAAACATAATCTAAAGATTATTACTATTTCAGACCTTATCGCATATCGTAGACACACCGAAACGCTTATTAAAAAGGTTTCAACAGCCACAATCCCTACTGAACAAGGAGAATTTAAACTTCACGCTTATGAGAGCAACGTTGATGGGGTTCCAACACCAGGGGAACCAGCTGACACACACGTTGCTTTAACGAAAGGCATAATTGCTGATGAAGGACCTATTTTAGTTCGGGTGCATTCGCAATGTTTAACCGGCGATGTTTTCGGTTCACTCCGTTGTGATTGTGGTGAGCAACTCCAAATTGCCCTTGGAAATATAGAGAAAGAGGGAAGAGGTGTATTACTATATATGCGACAAGAAGGTAGAGGCATGGGACTTAAAAACAAGATTCGGGCGTATCATCTTCAAGATAATGAAGGGTTGGACACTGTTGAAGCGAACGAACGCCTTGGGTTTCCACCAGATTTGCGCGACTACGGTATAGGGGCGCAAATTCTCGTTGATTTAGGGGTCAAAAAAATGCGACTGATGACGAACAATCCTCACAAAGTCAAAGGATTATCCGGGTACGGCTTGGAAATCGTTGAACAAATCCCATTGCAAACTACTCCCAACTCACATAATAAACATTATCTACAAACGAAACGTACCAAACTCGGGCACCTTCTCTAAATACTCAGGTGCATCTAAATCACAAATATTATAATAGGTAGAATACGATTAATGAATAATATATTTAAGAACATCCTTTTTTTCTGTTTTCTTGTTTTTGTCGGACTCACATTCGCAAGTCCTGGTTTCGGTGAGACTGTCGTTTCTGTATACCCAGAAACAATTATGTCTCCAGCAGCCGGAGAACAGATGCAAATCAACATTCAGATCACAGGTGGTAAAGACGTTGTGGGTTATAAATTAGTCATTGGATTTGATCCAACTGCTCTTCGTTATGTTGATAGTGCAAATGCGGATCACTTTCCTACAAAGACCTTTACCTCTACATTGTTAAATACAGGGGATAGTGTTTTATTAGCTGCGACTTCAACGCCAGATGGTGCATCTGCTGAAAACGGAGCACTTGCGACATTAAATTTTGAAGTAGTATCCGTTAAACCCTCTCCAATTCTTTTACTGATGGTATCTCTATTTGATAGTAATGGGATGTTGTTACCAGTTACAACTATAGATGGAATGATTGTGATTACTGCTTTACTCGCTGCAGATGTAAACCAAGATGATATTGTAAATATCCAGGATTTGACACTGATAGCAAATAACTTTGGAACCCCTTCATTAGAAAATCCACGTACTGATGTCAATGCTGATGGAGTCGTCAACATTTTGGACTTGATTCTTGTCGCCAAATATTTTGGACAGAAGATTCCAGTTCCTAAGCATGAAGTGCTTGATGTAATTCCAGAAATTGAATATGATATCGAAGCAACGGTTGCGGAACCTGCCGATACTGGTTTAGTTGCTACAATACCAACTCCTCCTTCAATTCCAACTCCTCCTATAATAAATCCGGATGGTATTGTGTTGAACCCACCGAATAGTGCTGCTTACGACGATGTTTTCTTTCAGGCACATGGTACCAATCCGTTTATTGATACAGAGGATGAAGCTTTTTCGACGTTTGGAATGGATGTAGATACCGCGTCCTATTCTATCCTACGTCGTTACCTTCGAGATGGAAACCTACCACCCCCAGAGGCAGTGCGCGTTGAGGAATTTGTAAACGCATTTGATTACAATTATACACCACCCACTGATGAAACATTTGCTATACATCTTGAAAGTGCTCCTTCCAAATTCGGAGAGGGAAAACGGCTACAATTGTTGCGAATTGGGATTCAAGGTTACGTTGTTCCAGACGCAGATAGGAAAAACGCTAAACTAACATTTGTGATTGATATTTCAGGTTCAATGAATAGGGAAAACCGATTAGAATTGGTAAAACAGGCATTAACGCTACTTGTTGACGAACTTCGTCCAGAGGATGAGATAGGTATCGTTGTATACGGTTCCACCGCCAGTGTTGTTCTACCACATACGCGAAATGTGAATCGAGAACACATACTGGCTGCAATCAATTCCCTATATCCCGGTGGGGCAACAAATGCAGAAGATGGATTACGATTAGGATACCAACTCGCAATTCAGAATTTTAACCCAGATTACATCAACCGTGTGATTCTCTGTTCAGATGGCGTTGCGAATGTTGGACACACGGGACCAGATGCAATCCTTGCTGAAATTGAGAACTATGTTAAAGATGGCATTTATCTGACAACAGTCGGATTTGGTATGGGGAATTTTAACGATGTTCTTATGGAGCAACTGGCGAATAAAGGAAACGGGACCTACGCCTATGTGGATACACTCAAAGAAGCCAAACGTGTCTTTGTAGAAAATTTGACTGGGACACTGCAAGTCATTGCAAAAGATGCTAAAGTTCAGGTTGAATTCAATCCTCAGACTGTAAGTCGCTTTCGGTTGATCGGGTATGAGAATCGCCGACTTAGACAGGAGGATTTCAGGGATGACAGTGTAGACGCAGGTGAAATCGGTTCAGGACATAGTGTGACCGCTCTCTATGAAATTAAACTGCAAACTGAGCAGGTTGTCGGTAAACTCGCAACTGTTTTCATCCGACACGAAGATCCGGATACTCGTATTGTTACAGAAGTTAGTCAGGATATTTTTGCAAATGAAATTAAAGAAACATTTGAAGAAGCATCCACCTCATTTCAACTTGCAGCATCTGTAGCTGAATTCGCAGAAATCCTTCGCAGAAGTTATTGGGCACAAAACGGGAGTTTAAACGCTGTTGAACAGACACTTGAAGGGCTTTTCCCATTTACAAGTCAACGCACACCACAGCAAGACGAACTAATTGGTCTCGTACGGGATGCAATCCGACTTCAATAATGGAGTCTGAGTGGAGAAATTACCAATTCTTAAGCAACTCTGAGGTTGAAAATTCGTAGGAAATGAATATGCCAAATATATATGAAGGTAATTTGAATAGTACAGAGCTTAAAATCGGTATTATTGTAAGCCGATTCAACAGTTTTATTACAACTAAACTCTTGGATGGAGCACTTGATGCCTTCAAACGTCACGGAGGTAATTTGGATGACGTTGATGTAGTGTGGATACCCGGAGCATTTGAAACTCCAAGTATTGCTAAACAACTTGCTGAAAGTGGACGATATGATGCACTTATCTGTATCGGGGCAGTAATACGTGGAGCCACACCCCATTTCGATTATGTAGCAGGTGAGAGTGCAAAAGGTATTTCACAAGTTTCATTACAGACAGGTATTCCGGTTATCTATGGTGTTATTACTACAGATACAATTGAGCAGGCTATTGAACGTGCGGGGACAAAAGCAGGAAATAAAGGGGCAGAAGCAGCCGTAACCGCAATTGAAATGGCGAACCTTCATAAACAACTGCAGACACTATCAAGTTAATTTGAAAGTCATGAATAAACAAACGCTACTCCGTTGACAACAAATCTGTAGAGAGACGCTAAACCCCGCGCTATTTGGAATACAAATACATTTGATGGAGATTAACTCCGATGCAATACGACAAAAACAGATACCAAATATGGACACTATCTCACCCTCTGGTCTTATTCTGGATATTGAATCCGGTTATTATAATCAACGAACTGATTTTGGGACAACGACTCCCAAAGGTGACGTTGATAGACAAAGAGAGCGATGCACCTTTTGCTGAGCGAAATTATATTCCATGCCCTCACTGTGAAACACTAAATGATGGTCGTATATGGAGTAAAGGAAATGCATTTGGACATTGGTTTGGGTTTATTTGTCCAAATTGCTATCAAATAATTCCGTGTCTATGGAGCATTAGTAGTTATGCTGTCTTGGCGGTTACCTATCCACTGTGGTATTTTCCTGCTCGGTTCTTCCGCTATAGATGGATAGAGAAAGAAAAAGCAAGATTGGCAAAAGTTCTTGAACGTCCGTTGATTCAAGCCGTGGACATAAATTGGTATTTGAGAGGCATTTTCTTTTGGGGTGGATTGATGTGGTTGATTATGGGGGTTATTCCGGAGGTGTGGAATGTCTTGAATGGAGAAGAGTGGGATTTGATGATGTTGTTTGTTTTTCAGTTGCCACTCTGGTTGGTAGCAGGCTTCTGCTGGGGTTTGGGGATGCATTTTTTCATGAATAAGAAGGGAAAGGAGAGACGTTAAAGCACTATTGTTCCTGATCTAACTATGAATGAAGTCAAAAAGGCTGGCGATGCCGCCGAAGGGACAATAGGTTTTAGTGGATGGTCTAATACATCTGACCCACCCGGAAACCAAACCTTCGTTCGAAATTATCAGACGAAATATGGTATTCAACCTGAACCGTGGGCGGCACAGTCGTATGCGACGCTTTATGTACTGACCAATGCAATTAAGGTGGCACAATCGACAGATCTGACAATTATTAAGGACGTACTTGCACAAAATGACAGATTTTCCTACAATTTTAGGCAAGTTAGGCAAGTTCTCTTTCAATCCTGACGGAGACGCACTATATGACCAGATTATAATGGTCGTCAAGGATGGAAAACTTCAGTTCTTTGAATAATTCATTTGTAGCACAAACTGTATGAAGATTAAGAAAATATTTCGGTAATTCTAATTTCCCAAACCCGGTAGGCGGGGAATGCCCTAAGGCATTCATACCCGGGGAATGACTAAATGTCATTCATACCGTTGATTCCTTGATTTGGCGGTTTCCTAACCACGGGGAATGCTAAATAGCATTCATACCCGGGGAATGCCCTAAGGCATTCATACCGTTGATTTCTTGATTCATAAGCGTCAATTTAGGATGTTCCCAACCCGATAGGTGCGGTTTCCTAATCCCACATACCGGTTTGGGAAAATCGCTATATCCCAGCATATATCAAACTCAAGTTGTTTACTACAAGACATTTTGGTATAATATTTTAAAGTATGTAACAGTTTGATGGGAAATAATAATTGAATAGAAAAGAACGATCACCGTTGATATCGGCGAGAGTAGATTGGATATTTCTTGAGATACTGATTATATTTACCGCGACAATGGTCTATTCCGTAATCATTTGGATAGATGAAAGTCAAACATCGGAATCAATATTAGAGACGCTTAAGGTTACTGTGAAAGAATCAGTCTCGTTTTTTCATTATACAATATTTGTTGTTATTGGGGCATTTGAGATAATAGGAGCTATCATGATACGCTACACGTTAATAAGAGACAGACTCATTAAACAGGGTATTGAACAGGGACGCGAAGAAACCTACAAAGAATGGTATGCCGACTGGGAGAAACGGAAAAAGGCCGCTATCAAAAAAGGTTTAGAATTCAATGACCCGCCTCCACCAAGACCGAGTAATAATCATCGGTAATATACTGACACCTGCCTCCTGAACCGTGGGCGGCACAGTCGTATGTGACCCTTTATGTACTTGCCAATGCAATTAAGGTGGCACAATCGACAGATCCGACTATCATTAAGGACGCCCTCGCAAAAACGTCAGATATTCCTACAATTTTAGGCAAGTTAGGCAAGTTCTCTTTCAATCCTGACGGAGACGTACTATATGACCAGATTATAATGGTCGTCAAGGATAGAGAACTTCAGTTCTTTGAATAATTCATTTGTAGCACAAACTGTATGAAGATTAAGAAAATATTTCGGTAATTCTAATTTCCCAAACCCTGTAGACGGGGAATGCCCTAAGGCATTCATACCGTTGATTTGGCGGTTTCCTAACCACGGGGAATGCTAAATAGCATTCATACCGTTAATTCATAAGCGTCAATTTTAGAATATATTTCTTTCTATGATATGTCTACAAACCTACTATTGCAATTACATAACAAGTTATCATACACTAAATGGAGTCCCGTAGGGACGGAATGTTTATAGAAAAACTATGCAATACTTATCCTGAGTCCCGGGGAATGCCTAAATGGCATTCATACCGTTGATTTGGTAGGGACGGAATGTTTATACTATACCTATTAAAGTAAATTGACTTTAATGACAAATTTGAATCAATCTCTACTTCAGTGAAACCCATGAACGTCCAAAACCGCACCATTTTCTCAAACGACAACCTACCTGTCCTACGCGGAATAGACAGCGAGTCCATAGACTTGATCTATCTTGACCCGCCGTTTAACTCTAACCGCAACTATGCTGCGCCGATTGGGAGCGAGGCAGCGGGGGCTGCGTTCAAAGACACATGGACACTCTCCGATATAGACAACGCATGGCACGGAGAGATAGCAGACCGAGAACCCGCGCTCTATCAAGCGATTCATGCCGCCGAACTCACACACGGTAAAGGCATGAAGTCTTATCTCATTATGATGGCGGTGCGGTTGTTAGAGATGAAACGTGTCCTTAAAAAGACAGGCAGCATATACCTACACTGCGACCCGACTGCAAGCCACTATTTGAAAACGCTAATGGACGCTGTGTTTGGCAGGAAAAACTTTAGGAATGAAATTGTGTGGCAACGCACAAATACACATAATGACAGTAATCGTTTCGGTAGGGTTCACGACATAATTTTGTCCTATAACAACGGAAAGAAAGCGACATGGAATCCTATTTACATAGAACATAACCCGGAATACATAGAAAAATTTTATCGTTACAAAGATGAAAAAGGTCGCTACCGAGTTGGAGATCTAACTGCAGCAGGAGTCAGTCAAGGTGAATCAGGGCAATCTTGGCGTGATGTGGATCCGACTAACGTGGGTAGACATTGGAGTGTTCCCCAAAAGCAAGCATGGCCTGATGATGTTCAAAGCCCTGAGAACTATGAAAACCTATCGGTTCAGGAAAGGTTAGATACATTAGATGCGAATGGATTAATTTACTGGCCACCGAGGGGTAGGGTTCCAGGTTTCAAAAGGTATTTGTCTAAGTCAAAGGGACGAAGGGTCAACGATGTTTTCACAGATATAAATCCGCTTTCAGGTAAATCAAAAGAACGTGTCGGTTACCCGACGCAAAAACCTGTAGCGTTATTAGAGCGCATCATCAAAGCATCATCCAATTCTGGGGATATCGTGTTAGACCCATTCTGTGGTTGTGCCACAACCTGCGTCGCGGCGGAACGACTACAACGGCATTGGATCGGTATTGACATATCTCCAAAGGCAGTTGATCTGGTGCGTGTGCGACTGGAGAACGAGGTTGGCATGTTCGGAGATGTTGTCCATCGCACAGACATCCCCAAACGGAGTGAAAAATTACCCAACTACCGCACACACAAGCATACGTTATTCGGTAAGCAGGAAGGGTTATGTAACGGATGCCGGACGCAATTTCCGTTTCGAAACATGACGATTGACCACATTGTGCCACAATCACAAGGCGGTACAGACCACGAGGATAACCTACAACTGCTCTGCGGGGCGTGTAATTCAACCAAAGGCAACGGTACACAAGCACAACTCATCGCACGATTGAAAGAACAGGGAGTGTTACAGTAAACAAATGTGGTATAAGAAAAAGAATGAAGAACACTCTTTAGTACGATAGGGACGATATGTTATAGTAATGTGTCATTCCTACTTTTCTTAGTTCTGTAAGGACGATATGTCTATAGTCCGTTGTTGGACACATATTGTTCCGAGGGAAGTCCATCACATTTCTATAAGCTATGTGTATCTGCCAAATACCGTACACATGTATTTAGCGTTGATTTGCTCCTATTTGGCAACCCAAGTCTTAGTATGGTATAATAATTTTGAAAAACACCGCAATTACATATAAAGGGTTCCTTCTCAAAATACCTAATGCGTATCATCGGACGAAGTAAACTGGATAAATTTGCAAAAAGACATTCAACTGTCAGTCAAAGACTTCAGGGATGGTATGAATCAATGGAGGAAGGCACATTTGAGTCTATTATTGATTTGCGTAAAACATTTCCTCAAGCGGATCCGGTCCGAGTCCGTGCGGGAAAGTTTGCACTTCCAGGGAAAAGTACAACATTGACAGTTTTCAACATTGGTAGGGATGTACGCCTAATTGCATTCATTAATTACAAAATACAGGAAGTTTCTATTAGGCACGTGCTCACACACGAAGAATATGATAGAGGCAACTGGAAGAGGTAAATTATGTTGATGGAAATACAGTCAGCGTTCAATACACCATCAATGCTAAAGGATTTAAGTTTTAATCCCGTGTTATCCGATGTGATTCCGAATAGTTCTCAATTGTACGCCACTTCTGAACCGATAGATATTCGTCGGACCACCCGTGTTGTATACACAAACTATCCTGAAAGTGCCTATCAATGGTTAGTAGAGGTGTTAGATAGATTAATCAATTTTGGAAACCAACACGGACATTACGGCATCGTCAATTTGACAGAAGATGAGTACGACTGGCTTGATGATGTTCTTGAAGAATTAATCTATTCTGTTGGGGACAACGAGAATCATCTCTTGGCTTCATTAATGGAATTGGTTATCCGTCTCATTAACGAGTACGAGGAGACTTATGTTCCAAAACTGACAGAACAATCTCCAAAATTGGCAGAGAAAGGAATAATAGAGAGCGGAAGTGAAGATGAGCTCGCTGCGCATGCCTTCTTCGCAATTGGTTTCCTTCTTTATCAAGGGAAACAAAATGAAAAAGCACTTACAGCTTATAACAAGGCAATTACACTGAAACCTAATTTTTGGGTAGCCTATAACAATAGAGGTGGCTTACTGCAGGAACTTTGCCAATACGATGAAGCGATTTCTGACTTGGGGAAAGCAATCGATTTTGCTCCTGATTTTGCCGAACTTTACGTTAACAGAGGTTGTGCAAAGGGCAAATCTGGTCAAGTTAAATCTGCTAAATACGATTTTGATCATGCGATTAAGTTAAATCCAAGCTATGCAAAAGCCTATTGCTGCAGAGGGATGGCGAAATGCCAACTTAATCAACACAAATCTGCAATTCCTGATTTTGATGATGCTATTAGGTTGAAATCGAATTATTCTGAAGCGTATATCGGTAAAGGCTTGGCGAAGATCCAATTAAATAATTACGAATCCGCAATTGCTGATTTTGATAAAGCCATTGAATTGAATCCTGATTATTTCCATACTTACCATCTAAGAGGAATCGTAAAGACACTGTTGAATAAGCACGAGTCTGCAATTGCTGATTTTGATAAAGCCATTGAGTTAAACCCAGATTTTATTCAAGGATATTACACAAGAGGAATTACTAAGAATCGACTTGGCAGATACCAATCTGCTATTACCGATTTTGATAGAGGAATCAAGTTAGGACTTAACTCTGCTAATGCTTACTTCAACCGTGCACTTGCAAACAACTCATTAGATAAACATGATGTTGTTATTGCCGACTGCAACAAGGCAATTCAGATAAATCCAGCTTTTGTAAAAGCCTATAATCTACGCGGATATTCACATGGTGTTCTTGGGAAACCAACTGAAGCACTATCGGATTTTAACCAAGTAATTCGTCTGGAACCTGAAAATGCCAAAGGTCATTTTTTTCGAGGAAAAGCAAATAAAGATCTTGGTGAATATAACACTGCTTTAGCAGACTATGATAAAGCAATTAATCTTGATCTAAATAATGCGGAAGCATATTATGATAGGGCATACGTATATGCTCAGCTTGAAAAATACGAACATGCACTTGCTGATTTTGATGAAGCAATTCGTCTCAACTCGAATCATACTGAAGCATACTATTACAGAGGATTGGTGAAAGTCATGCTTGAGAAATATAATGATGCACTTGCTGATTTTGATGAAGCAATCTGTCTTAACCCGAATCATGTGAAAGCAGTCGAAGATCGAGAAGTGGTGAAAACAGCACTTGAGCAAAATGAATAAATACTCAATGAACGAATATAGTAGGACGGGTAGAGCGTATGCAAAACCTATTACTATCAATTTAAGGATTTCCGAATGTGATTCACTGCAGTTTTACCCGATCTATGAAGCACTGTAGATATGTTAAAAAATAAACGTTTCGGAGCCGCAAAACATAAATGATTGCAATAATAGACTACAAAGCAGGCAATCTTACAAGTGTTGCTCGAGCTTTAGATAAACTCGGATACAAAAACACGATAACCGATGATGCTGAAACAATCTTAAACGCAGAACGGGTTATTTTCCCCGGTGTTGGGGCCGCAAAAGCAACAATGGAAAACTTGCAGAACCGTTCCCTTGACAATATCCTCCGTAAATATTATGAATCCGGTAAACCGATGTTAGGTATCTGCATCGGTATCCAAATCCTATTTCAACATAGTGAGGAAGAGGATACAGAATGTCTCGGTCTGTTTCCCGGTTATGTCAAAAAATACCCCAATCAAAAACGTCTTAAAGTACCCCAAATCGGATGGAATGAAGTGGCACAGATACAATCTCACACCATCTTTGAAGATGTACCAAACCCAGCACACTTCTATTTTGTTAACGCATACTATCCTGTTCCAGAGATGGAGGAAACGATCATCGGAAAAACTACCTACGGTCTTGAATTCTGTAGTGCAATTGCACATAACAACCTTATCGCTACCCAATTTCATTTAGAGAAAAGTGGACGTGTCGGATTAAAAATGTTAGAAAACTTCCTGAAAATGTAGACCTAATCTATTTGAATCAATCGTAATCCGATACTCACAGCGAATAGTCATGAAAGCTTTATTATTAGCATTCGGTGTAATATGCGTCAATATTATTGTTTATGTGTCGGGATGGCATCAGTATTATTTCACTGTTTCACATCTCTATTATGGTGTGATAATGTTGGCAGCTCTTTATACAAGTCAACGTAAACAACAGATTCTCCTCGGACTAACAACTATAGCTAATTGGGTCTATGTATTGCGATTTCCACAACAGGTTGAAGGTATTGCTATAGCGTTCCTATATCCCGTTGTAGCATTTCTCTTGGGTAGAACTATCCGTCAATTGCAGATTCAACGTTTGAATCGAACCAAAGAGATGGATAGAATCAGTATTGATATCGCTACATTGGAAAAACGGGTGCGGGATTTATCAATCGTTTTTGAGGTGAGTCAAGCAGCCAATGATGCACTCGAATTTGATGAACTCTTTCAACGGATTATTGAAATCTTATCGGAACGTCTCGGAATTTATCGCGGGACACTAAACCTTTATGATGATGGTGAGGTGGTAACATCTGCTGAGGTGATTTTAGGATTAACCGCTGCAGAGCAAAAACGTGGAACTGATCACCAAATAGAGGAGATTGAGAGAAAAGTACTCGCAGATGGTGAAGCGCGTGGGGTGCCACAATATCGGATTCCTCGCTCTTCAGTAGAACTATATCCACCTGAACAGGTAGAATCGAAAGATAATATCGATTTCTGGTGTTTACCAGTAATTGTTGAAGAACAAATCATCGGAACTCTAAGAATTGACAAGGCAAAAGATGAACTTTCAGCATCAGAAGATCTACAGGTGTTGGAAATTATCGCTTCAATCATAGCACAGAGAGTAAAAATACAGCAGACGATTGATGCTTTAGTTCAATCTGAACGCTTAGCAGCACTCGGAAAATTGGTGACTACCATTGCTCATGAAGTCAGAAATCCTCTCGGAAGTATTCGATTGGCAACACAACTTCTAAGCGAACCTTTCGATAGATTTGAAAAACTTCCAATAGAGGAACAAGAAGAGATTGCTGAGTATACCTCAATAATTATAAAAGAGGTAGACCGGTTAAACCGATCTATAGAACAACTACTTGCATTCGGTAAACCAGCAACAACAGACGCAGAACTATGTGATATACAGAAATTACTTGATAATTGTCTTGCCACCTATCAACCAGAATTAGATAGACACAATATTGAAGTTATATGTGAGTTTGATGAATGTCCATCCGTATATCTAAATCAGGATGGAATAACACAGGTTATCTTCAACCTGTTTTCTAATGCCATAGAAGCAATGGAAACTGGTGGGACGTTAACAATTAAAACTTACACCGAGAAAGAAACCAAAACAGTTAACATCAGGATACAAGATACAGGTCAGGGTATTTCACAGACTGACATTCCGAACCTATTTGATGCCTTTTACACTACAAAACAGAAGGGGACAGGACTTGGACTTTACATTAGCCGTAAAATCTTAGCAGAACACGAGGGGAATATTGAAGTGGATGCTACCCTTTCAACTGGAACTGCTTTTATAATATCTCTTCCCAGTGTAATTTAGTTCTAATACCATTTTCAATTGATACACTTACATTATGATTTAAGTGTAACAGTAACAATCATATAAAGCTTTATGAGTCCCGTAGGGACGAAATGTCTATAGAAAACGTGTTTATCCACTATCTTGAGTCCCGTAGGGACGGAATGTTTATATAATACCTTTTAAACTTAAATTGGCTTTTCCGATCTGCTATTAATGTAAACTATAGTAAACTTTAGAATTAATGATACATGTTTATAACTTCATCAATGGTTATATCAGCATTGTATTCTCTGAGACGTTTGATATTCGCAAAGTCGTGTTCAATCGGGTTGTAGTCCGGTGAATAAGGTGGTAAAAACAATACCTCTGCTCCCGATGCTTCTATCAACTCACGCGTCCGAAGCGTCTTGTGGATCTTCGCATTATCAAGAACAACCACGTCTGAGACAGACAGCCGTGGACATAAATAGGCTTCAAGCCACGCATTGAAACACGCAGAATCGCAGCTTCCATCAAACAAACAAGGTGCCGTAAAAGTCGAACCGATACGCGCTGCGACCAGCGTCGTTGTTCGTGTTCTTGTGCCTGAGATCAAACCTAAGACACATTCACCTTTCGGGGCATAGCCATGACGCCTATAACTTTCAGCACGAAAACCGCATTCATCAACATAAACTATCTTTTTACCAGCGGCGTGTTTCTCGGTGAGTGTCTGACGGTAGCCCCTACGTTTCTCATCGCACCGCTCCTTATATCCGATTGTTTTTTTTTCGTGTGATGCCGAGTTTCCGCAACCCATAGGCTATAGAAGACTCTGAAACACCGAAATGTGAGGCGCGTTCGTTTTGCGTCAAGTCTGGGAAATCAGCGACATGTTTTTTTAGTGCTGCCTCGTCAAGCACTCTCATGCTTTTGGCCCCCGGTTTTTGGGTCGAAAGCGGGTCTTCAGCGGCTAACCATCTATAAATCGTTGAACGATTCAGAGAAAAACGACGGGCAGCTTCGGCTTTTTTCCCGCCAGCTTCAATAAAATCTAAAACGCGTTTGCGTAAATCTGTTGAATATGCCATAATAGACACATTCTATTACAAAATACAAAAAATGTCTCTTTAATTCTGATGGTCACTATAATTAAGTAAAATTGGTATTATATATCCGAGTATAGTTGTATTTCTGTCTGTAATGACCATATAATTACTCAGAAAAAATACTTCAATGTGAGTATTAGAAGCCCCGGTGAATGACTAATGAAGATTAAGTAAATAGTTCGGTAATTCTTTTTTTCCCAAACCCGGTAGGTGCGGTTTCCTAACCGCACTGGATATTTCTCCAAAAATACCGAATTTAAAAATTAATCTTCATATGTCATTCATACCGTTGATTCGCGGGGCGAAAGGTGTATCCCTAAATTGATGCCTATGGTGCGGTTTCTAACCACGGGGAATGCTAAATAGCATTCATACCCGGGGAATGCTAAATAGCATTCATACCCGGGGAATGCTAAATAGCATTCATACCCGGGGAATGCTAAATAGCATTCATACCCGGGGAATGCTAAATAGCATTCATACCGTTGATTCCTTGATTCCTGGATTCCTTGATTCGACGTATAAAATAATTTTAGTTATCAAACTCACGTCGTTATTAGATAGTTGATAAACGAGATACAATTATGTCCTACTCAATCCTCATAGCAGATGATGACAATAGTCTACGACAAGTCTTAAGTGCAGCACTCAATAAGGCAGGATATAACACTGTCAAAGCTCGGAATGGCAAAGAGACCATTGAGTGTGTACATAAGAATGAGATTGATGTCATACTACTCGATATATTCTTAGGAGATGCCGATGGACTTGAATTGATAGAGTCTATTCAAGAGATAAACCCGACTGTCGCAATCATTATAATTACTGGACACGGTACAACACAAACGGCTATTGAAGCAGCAAAGAGACGCGCTTACGGATACCTCACGAAACCTGTTGATCGAGAAGAATTGCTTGATTTGGTAGAACGCGCAGCATCGGCTGTAACTATCACAAAAGAAGAAACAGACGATACACAAGAAGCAGAATCCATTGACGCTCAAGGGAGAATGGTCGGGAAAAGTCCGGCTATGCAGGTGGTATATCAAATAATCGGACGGGCAGCTGTCAGTGACGAAACCGTTCTAATTATGGGTGAAAGTGGTACCGGCAAAGAATTGGTCGCAGAACTTATCCATAAAAATAGTCCACGTACTGAAAATCCTTTTATTGTTGTAGATTGTAGTGCTATACCACCGAGTCTTATTGAAAGTACACTCTTTGGACACGTCAAAGGCGCATTTACCGATGCACACGCGGATAGAAAAGGTAAATTTGAACAAGCAGATAGCGGTACGATATTTCTTGACGAAGTTGGAGAATTACCTATTGATGTCCAGATGAAATTGTTGCGAGTACTCCAAGAACGAGAGATAGAACCAGTTGGCAGTAATGATACACGCGCGGTAAATGTACGTATTATCGCTGCAACTAATCAAAAACTCGATACTGCAATTACGGAAAAGACTTTTAGAGACGACCTTTACTACAGATTGAATGTTGTTCCTATTTCTCTACCACCTCTAAGAGAACGGAGAGAGGATATTCCAGATTTAATTGATCTATTTACAAGTCGATTTGCACAAGAGTATCAAATACCAAAAATCGGGGTCTCTTCCGAGACAATTGAAAAACTTACCGAACATGAGTGGCACGGGAATGTTCGTGAACTCGAAAACGCTATAAAACGCGCACTCGTCATGTGTTCGGGACAGATGCTACTTCCAGAACATTTTTCAGAGATCTTCGAAAAACCGGTTCTGGAAACGAACGTAGACAATCAAAATCTGGATTCGCAAATGCAAACACTCCTTCAAGGACAAGTAGCACATTTGTTAGAATCTGATGTGGATGACGGGACAACTATATGCTAAAATTCGGGCTATTTTTGAGAAACCGCTCTTTGAGATTGTACTTGAGCATACCGATGGTAACAGGAGTAAAGCCTCTGAGATACTCGGGATCAACCGAAATACACTCCACACAAAGTTAAACGAGTACGATATAAAATAACTATAGTTTGGACAACTCTTATTCATGAGGAAGCTGCGTTTCTAATGATAATGTCAGTTTGATAATAGTATTTTGACCTGAGAATAGTCTTTGTAGCACAAACTTTCCAGTTTGTGCACTCTGGTCTTAACTAAAAGTTTGGGTTAAAATGTGTTTTATCAAACTCACGTTAATGATAAGTTTATTTTTGTGAATTGTCTATATCAGTGGTATCCAACAAAAATACAGCACTCCAGCGGATTGCTATGTCTATAGAAAACTATCGATATATTCTTGCACTCCAGCGGATTGCTATGTCTATAGAAAACTATTGATATATTCTCGCACTCCAGCGGATTGCTATGTCTATAGAAAACTATTGATATATTCTCGCACTCCAGCGGATTGCTATGTCTATAGAAAACTATTGATATATTCTCGCACTCCAGCGGATTGCTATGTCTATAGAAGACACTACTGATATATTCTCGCACTCCAGCGGATTGCTATGTCTATAGAAGACACTACTGATATATTCTCGCACTCCAGCGGAGTGCTATGTCTATAGAAAACTGGCACAAGTCGTTTCTATAAATCACGAAATCTAAAAAAATTGAATTAAATTAATATGAGATAACACTAATGGATATAGGAAAAGTAATTGGAACAGTAGTCGCAACACGTAAAGACCCAAGTTTAGATGGGACACGTCTCCTTATTGTGCAACCATTGGACGAGAAACAGAATCCTATCAAAACCCCAATCGTCGCAGTGGATACATTAAAAGATGCAGGAGAAGGGGAAATAGTTTACTATGTCACCGGAGGGGATGCAGTAGGTGTACTCCCCGGAAAGCGAATGCCTGTAGATGTGGCAATCGTTGGACTTGTTGATTCTATTTCACTACTTGAAGAACAGAATAATACATCGTCATAATATTTCTAAGCATTAGTAGATCGTCCACGCTAAATTTATGCGTAGTTTTCTTCTGTAGGAGCGACCTCCTGGTCGCGACATGATTTATTGATACAATCAATTTTAGTCTGGACTGTCCATTAGTTTGTAATACTTCAAAATAATCAGGATTTAGAAGGTTTCTATGTATCTGGCAAAAGTAATTGGTAAAACCGTTTTCCGTTCTAAAACATCCAGCGTATGAAAATCGAACCTTGCTGCTTGTCCAACCCTTAAGTCTAAAATCACACGTCGTACGGACACCAACGATAGCAGTGGATTATGTCGGTGCTGGTGAAGGAGACACTGTGATCGTGGGGGCTGGACCCGGAGTGGCACAAGAGGTATTCGGTATAGAAAATGCACCTATCCGAGAACTAATTATGGGAATTGTAGATCATTTTGATGTGACTTTACCGGAGGAAACAAATGATACATAAACATACAATGAGATTACAAAACCTTTCACACATTGAATCCACATCGTCAGTTGTCATTTGTAGAAATATATTACTCAGTGTCCTCTTACTTTTTGTCAGTATGCATTTGAATGCTTGCCGTCTTGCCCAGGTCTTGTCAACTCAATACAGTGAGAATATTGCCACTGCTACTTATGGAACTGAAGCAAACCACCCCGGATTAAACGATGGGAACTTGGAAACTATCGCAACCCTCCCGGCAAAGAATGATCGGAACTTTGTCATACGTTTTGCTGAAATACATCCAGTTCGCAAAATTATAATTCATAACGGAAATCTATTTAGATTTCAAATGGAATATCTGAATTCTGAAACAGATAAATGGGAAACTTTTCATTCTGTTATTCAGCGACGAAACTTAGAAGGCAAAAACGCACAACCTACCTTTGTTATTGACAGATTAAATATTAATACGAAATGATCCGAATTGCTGTAAGCCGCACTGTTGATGACGTCGTTGTCAATAAGGTTAAACTTGACCAAGGTGATAAAGTGGTAAATAGACGGATGACTATTGGCAATCAGTATTTTCCTCACTATCGAGTGGTGCGACCTTCAGTTGCTCAAGTAAGAGAAATTGAAATATACCACCTGGCAAAAAACAATTAATTACCACGACATTCTCTAATATTCTACTTACTAATAATTCCCATGATAAGACATATTTTATATCCTACAACTGTTTTACTGCTTTTTGCGATTATCCAGTTTTGTGCTGCCCTGCCTATGGAAACAACACCAGTTATTCAAGCTAACAAAATGACTACCACTGGAAAGATTGAATTGGTGAAAGAAACGCCACAAGGTGTTACAATACAGCTCAATATTGAAAAATCAGATCTGAAGATCGGTATTGAGGAACACAACGGTCAACAATACCAGACTCTCTCCTTCCCAAAATGTAGGTATACTACTGAAAAAGGTGTACCACGCATTCCTATGCAAACTACCTTAATAGGTGTGCCGACTGATGTGAGTTTTACTGTCGTAATACACGAAAAGGCAGATTTCAGTATATACAGACTGACACATAAAATCGCAAACAGTAGAGATGGCTATATTAAAGAGTTAGCTAAACATGGAATAGAATCAGAGAACATATATACTACCAATCAATATATGCCACGAAACCTTGCTGAAATCGGAACTGCAGGATGGATTCGTGAGAATCGGGTTCTACCCATTCAAGTTCATCCAGTACAGTATAATCCTGTCACTGGTATGGTAAAACTTTATCATCGACTTGTGGTTGAAGTTCGGTTCAACAGATTAGCGAATGCACCATCACCAGTTCAGAGAATACCTCGTCCAGAATCATCCGTTTATCAAGAAATGTTTGAGAATCTCCTTATAAATCCAAAAACTGCGAATCAGTGGCGTTCCACAGTCGGCGGAAAATTCCTAAATAATGGATCTACTGAAGACCTACATCTTAAAAACCCATCCTTCTTTTCTTTACCCAGTGGAGACCGGTACAAGATCGTTATTGACAAATCAGGTATGTATCGTATCACTGCAAGTGATTTAGCCGCTGCTGGTGTCGACCTACCGGCAATAAAATCTTCTACATTGACACTATCTAACAAAGGGAGACATGTTCCAATTTTGGTTCGAAACGCCACAAGTGGACAAGAAATATCAGGAACTGGAGAGAATTTTAACGGATTCGATCCAGAAGGTGAAATCATATTTTATGCAGAACGGCATAGCGGTGAAAAAACATATATTGATCCTTATTCTGATGAAAATGTCTATTGGTTAACATGGAATGCTGGACCAGGACTTCGAATGGAAACGAAAACTATTTCTGTAGATTCATCAATACGATATCAACCCAGAAACTTTCTCACTCGTGTACATTTTGAAAAGGATAACCAGTTTCGTAGATTTAAGGATTTTGGATTATCAGCAAGTGACGACTATGAGGAATTCGGTGAAGGACTTCAAGCACGTAACTTCCAACTTAGTTCCCTCCCAGACCTACCAGATGATAGTCGGTTTTGGGCACAACTCAGTGCACCAACTACACGAGAGTTTGCTTTTACAATTAACGGTGTTGCTGGAACTGCAAATAAAGCAACACTACGGATTGCTCTCCATGGTAGATCTGTGGATACACATTTCGCAGAATTATGGTTAAACAATGATATTGTTATCGGGAGTCCACGCTGGGAAGGCGATATAGAATTCCTATTAGAAAATACGGCAATTTCACAGTCTTTTCTCAAAAATGGTAGAAATACAATAGGTGCCGTGCTTCCTGGAGGTAGGAATTTAGATCTCCAGATGTTAAACTGGTTTGAGGTGGATTATTGGCGAACTTATGACGCTACAAATAACCTGCTACCATTTGCTGTTACATTAATACCAGATGAAACCGGCAGACCTAATCCAAACTTTAGAGTAGAATTAAAGAACTTTAATACACCTGCCATAGAAATATATGGTATTGACGGAACACGTTATGTCGGGCTATCCCCACAGCAAGATGAAAACATACAGGGAAAATATAACGTCGTTTTTCAATCAACACAAATTGAAGGTACATCATCAAACAACATTAATCAACCCTTAAATACCCAAATCCAATATATCGCATTGACAAAGGATAAATATCTAACGCCGAAGGATATTATTAAAGATTCACCATCCGATTTACGAAACTCAAACAACGGGGCGGATTACATAATTATTACCGATACAGAATTTGTAAGAGAAGTACAACCACTCGCAAGTTTTCGAAGTCAACAAGGTTTACGATCTAAAATCGTAACTGTTGAGGATATCTATGATGAATTTAATCACGGTATTCCAAATCCTTATGCATTACGGGATTTTCTAAAATATGCTTATGAAAATTGGCAATCCCCCGCACCAACTTATGTCCTGTTAGTTGGAGATACAAATCTAAAAGAGAAAACTAGTACGGTGCCGACAATTCAAGTCCAAATCCCAGGATACGGATCATCCGCAAGCGATTATAGGTTTGTTAATTTTCGCGGAAACGATAATTTCCCTGAAATGTTTATAGGGAGAGTGCCAGCCGCAAATAGTGTTGATGTACGCGTATTCGTCGAACGGGCAATATATTATGAAAGCAAAGCAGATGTTGGACCGTGGCATAAACGGATTTTAATGCTCGCAGGATCGGAGGAAACATTCCATTACCAGACAAATTTTCTAACCAATACGAATCGGCTAAATGAAAAATATGAAATTGTTCCAATTTATGCTCCACCTACCTCTGAAGAAGATTTATCATTAACAGGAGGTAGTACACCTGTAGGTAGACAAGTCATTAATGGATTCAACGAAGGCGCCAGTTTAGTCAATTACATCGGACACGGTGGCGGCGGTGTTTGGTCGTCAAGTCGGATGATGGATTTAGAAGATCCTGAAAAAAATCTAACCAATATATCACGGATGCCGTTTGTCATCAGCATGACCTGTTTTACCGGTGAATTTGATAGTCCCACAGGTTGTTTGGCTGAAGCATTACTCCGTTCTCAAAACGGCGGGGCAATTGCTGTAATCGGGGGTACCAGTATTGGACTATTAGATGGAGATTTTATACTCAATCAAGAAATATTCGAGGTGATGTTTAATGACAAAACTGAGCATATTGGCGCAATCCTCGCTGAAGCAAAAACACAGTTCCTCATTAATTATCCAGGATACATTGATCTTACGGAGGTCTTTACGCTTTTCGGTGATCCAGCAACTCGGTTAAGATTGCCACGCACCGAAATGAAACTAAATATAAATCTGGACGATCCCAATGAAAGGGATAACGAGGGAAAAGATACACTATTAACTGTTGCTGGGAGTCTGCCGAATCCAGACTTTACCGGTGATGCTGAGATTACGGTTATACCTAACCCACCAGAAAGAATACAAAAGAAAAGACCTATTGGACCCAGAAATATAACCGCACCACTTGTACGTTCTGTGGATGACGTGCCTCGAATCGAAACTGTCTCGGTAGTTGATGGGAAGTTCCAAACACAAATGCCAATCCCTTATAATAGTGCTTTCGATGCATTACAGGTGAGAGCATACGCCTGGAATACACAAGAAGATGCGATAGGGTATACATCATATACTCCACTTGAACGATTTGTCAAAAATATTCGTCTGGAACCTGATCCTATCCCACCTAATGAACCTGTCCATGTCTATGTGGAGGTGTTAAATAGAAAAGAAATCGATACAATAACTCTCTACTGGAGTTATCAGGTAATTGAAGATCGACGTCAAGTATTGGATGTAGAAAAAATTCCTTTGGTGCATCAAAAGGCAGGAATTTATAGAACAGAATACCCTATTCCAGCTGCTGATAGAGGGGATCTGATTGATTATTATCTACTCGTTATACCTAAGGATGGACGGATACTACAAACACAGGTGGTCACCTACGGGGTAGGTGAGCCAGATTTCTCTGTTTTAGGACACACAATCAATTGGAGTACGGATGCTTCTTTCAATCTCTCCGCACAGATTAAAAACAATGGTGATATTTCTGGCAAGAATGTTCCTGTACATTTCTTACAATTACCAGCAAATAGATCTCCTGTGGAACAAGAAATTACGCTTGAAGACCTAAAAAATGCAACACAAATCGGCGTTGTGCAGATTATTCCTGAAATACCTCCTGATGAATATGTTATAGCAAGTGTGCCATGGAAACCGAAACCTGGTGAATACACTGTTACTGTCTTTGTAGATATGCCAACAGACGAACAACCAAGTGGTCTAATTAAGGAGGTACGAGAATCCAACAACAGTTCATCCAAAGAATTCGTTAACAACACTGTCTTTCTCACTTCAGAGAACATCAACCAACCGATACAAAGTATAGATGGTGCTTTTCGTATCACAATACCTAAGGACAGTCTGCAAGAGACATCAACACTGATCTTTGAAACACAGGAGTTAATCATCAAAAATCAACCAGATATTATAAAACCATCTGGGATTGAACAGACAGCTCCTATGGCATATCAGATTAACTTGAAACAACAAACTGAATTAACAGGGACAGCTACTTTTGTTAGTAAGACTGAAGTAAAATCACATATCTACATGCGTGATGATGAAACAGGGAATTGGATACGTGTTGGCAACCAAACTGAGGATGGTGAAACTATTTCTGCCAAGGTTAAACTACCCGGAACCTTCGCACTACTATCTCACTCAGATAATCGTCCACCATTACTGGAATTAACTGTGGAAGATCAAGGGTTTGTTGATGGTGATTATATTTCTGATTTGCCTACTATCTCCGCAAGGATTGTGGATGCAAATGGGATAGATCCGCGACCAGACAATATCATCCTTACCAGAAACGGAAATCGTGTTCCCCAGTACGAGTATATAATATCTACCTCACCCACAAATAGTAATGTTCTCCTGCTAACCCATTCACCAGATCATGCATTGCAACCAGGGGAGTATCGTATTCGTTTACAGGCACAGGATGCAAACGGGAACACAGCGGAAACAGAACTCAACGGAAAAGTTGCAGGCGGATTAGAGATAAAAAACATTGCGAACTTCCCAAATCCGTTCCGTCCTGGCAAAGGCACAGACTTCGCATACTATCTTACGGAAAACGCAGACACAGTCAGCCTTAAGATCTATACACTTACGGGTAGACTCATCAGAAATGTGGATACATTGGATGCGGACACATCTTACAACGAATACCATTTTGATGGATTGGACGAAGACGGAGACCCTCTTGCCAACGGTGTCTATATATACAAATTCACCGCCACCAAAAATGATAAAAGCGTACAAAAGGTTGGTAAAATACTAATACTTAAATAACGTATAACCTCTTCTGTAGGAGGGAACTCCGATCCCCGATCCTTACATTTCTTCTCTATTCTTATAATTTATGTAGTCCCGTAGGGACGAAATGTCTATAGAAAAACGGGAATATCCTATACTTGAGTCCCGTAGGGACGGAATGTCTATAGAAAAAGGATTAACCCATTAAATGAGTCCCGGGGAATGCCTAAATGGCATTCATACCGTTGATTTGGTAGGGACGGAATGTTTATAGAAGTCGTTATCACCAATATACCAAGCCCCAGCGGGGCGAAAGGTATGTAGCAAACGTACAAACCCTAAATAATAAGCCCCAGCGGGGCGAAAGGTGTATCTAATTGACGCCTATGGTACGGTATCTAACCGCACTAATGGATACTATTGCTTAAACCGAACTCCCATTAGATAGTATTGTTTGAATAGAATTAGGGAACCTTCCAAATGACTGAATTTCGAGTGGGTTTTGCATGAAATTCATTTTGAGAATCTATTTTAAAGTCAATTAACCTAACAAAATCTCCTTTTTTCAATTCCCTAAGTCCTTCGAATTTATCTATTGATAGATTCGTAATCTTCCATTCCTTCGTTGCTTCGTTTTTCATATCAGAAGCAATGACAATACTACCTACTCCTTTTTCTGTATTTGATAATCTAACGATTTTCCCACTCAAGGAACCGAATTCGTCCGCACCTGGAATTGGATTCATTTTCCAGAATGTGTTACATGACCCTTTGTAATCACAAAAACCACAATTCTCTTCGGAATATTGTGCCAATTTCGATTCTGGAACACCCGCAGCAATATTAGCATTGTACTTTTCTTTTAATATTCTTGCTTCTGCCATGAGTTGTTCCACTTCCTCAGGATTGATAGGAATTGGGATTACACCTCCGTTTAGTAATCTGATTTCTCCTTCTACTGGATACTCTCCAAATTCAGATTTTACAATTGAAGCGTAGAACTTGACTTGTCGTCGCCAAGATTCAACCTTTTCATCTCGCTCTTCTGGATCATCAGATAACTCGGTACTTTTGTAGTCTATTATTACCAGACCATTTTCTCGACGAATGATTAAATCAGGTTTGCCAGTGAATCCATATTCAAGATTATCGAATTTTCGCTCACTTGCGATGACCTGCCTTTCAGATATTCCGTGACCCAGCGCAATCTCTTCACATCTACAAATCGTATATTCTCTTAAAAGGTAGTATTTTTTCCATCTACTAATTGGCAATAAGCTCTTGTCAAGTGGTGAATTCTGTAGTGTCTTCTCTACTTGTTCCACAGTTTTATCCCACAGTGTCTTTGCCTGTTTTCGTAAATCCTCATCACGTTTCAATGTTCTTGCATCTTCTAATACGCGATGGGCAATCGTTCCTAACAGTGCGGCTGTTGAAATTTTGGTTGTCCGTTGAGCTCTGGCGTGACTTAATCCTGCACGTAATTGACACTGTCTTAAGGTGGCAAAAAGTGTAGGGGAAAGCTTCGTGATTGGATTGAGTTTTGGTAGTGGTTGAACTTGCATAAAAATATATCCTTAATAGAATAGTTCGATAAATTCGCTTATCCTTCTAATTGCTTCAAAAATGTTGATAGTTTCTATAAGGAATCCTTCTTTCTTTAATTCAACAAAAACACGAGCGAAATTCTCCGGTCTGGGGTCTGATTTATCGTAAACAGCGAGTGGATGATGCAAAATAAACGCTTTTTTCTCGTTTTTTATTTGACCTAAAAGAATATGTATTCCATAGCGATTCTCCCATTTCATTTCATTCTCATTGCCAACTAGTTCTAATAGGTTCTTTTTTACACTCTTCACAAGCGGCGACCAATATGGTTTCTCAAGATTGATAGCAAATTCTTCATTAAGACAGAGATTGACTAAATCCATACCCAATCGCCAATCCATAAGCGGGTGATATGCCATATTTGAGTAATCCCGCATACATTTGTAACAAGATGAATCACATTGATGTCCATGATCTACAAGTTCACGGTAAAAATTAGAATCTTCTTTTACCATCTTTTGTAGTATGTTCCTAAGACGAAGTTCACCCTTATCATTGAAATCAGCAAGATGACGACAATATCCAGCACCGTTCGCCAACTTATCAGCGAGAAATATTTGCCCATAGACATTTTCATCGCGTCGGAAAGGGCGAATTTCTACCTGTAATTCATCTGTGCTAATGTCCAATTCTTGAATTGCAGCATATTTGCGTAGAAGATAACCAAAAGAATATAAGGCTGATCGAGCGTAAACTTCAGTATAATCTAACTTAATTCCATCCGGAATTGAGTTGATTTCTATCAATAATACGTCGGTTACTTTACTTGCGTGAATAGCGGTTTTTTTGAGTTTGCCTTCAAAAACTTGGTCTTGGTCAAATTTACCATTTTTTCGTTCTACCAATTCTTTTAAAACTTGAGGTGACACCAACTCTTTTCCTCTTTTAAATCTTCCAAGATTAAAACCCGATCCATCATTATTATTAATTGATAACAAATGGACTTTTTCATCACGATTCGTTCCGTAATGGAAATTAGTATTCGTATTGAATTTAATATTAATATCCGAAGGAAGACGAGAGTAGGTTGCGCGAGGTTTCCATTCAAAATATTCGGCAGCATCTGTAGGTTGAAAATCTGTCAGAAAACCTTTTGGTTCAAAACTTTCTATTTGCTGAAATCCACTTTCAGCATTACAGGTTTGGCAAGAAGCAGCTTCCACGGATTCTTCGTTGGCAAAAATGGATTTACATTCAGGACAAAAACCGATTGTCAAGGGGTGTGCTATACCATCTTCAGGAATTGCATAGTTATTCCAGGAAGGACGGTAAGAGACTATTCCTATTGAAGTATGGATTCTTTTGTCTTTGATCGTTTCTGAACCTGGAGCAAACTCGCTAATCGCTACCTCAATGTCTCGGTCAACTTTGCCAGACTTTGGTGGCCATGGCTTACCTTTTGGCTTTTCATGATACAACAAACGGGTTCGCGTTGGGAAACCAAACATTGGTAAAAGTCCCGACTCTGCAAGGGCTTGACTCAGGTCGTCCATCTCAAATGGATGGTTTTCGGCATACTTATCAATCTCATTTACAAGTTCCTTGACAACCCAGTCTATTAGTTCATAGACATTGTTGGCTATTTCCGGCTCAGTCTGGACACTAAGCAACTGGACGATCTGTTTTATTCTACTTCTATTTGACGATGTCCATTTTATAAGTTGTTTTCGATTCGTCTTCCAATCCGATACTTTTCCAAACTCACCATGTACATTATCGGTGTCTGAAAACTCATTTGCTTTAGAAACATCTTTGAATGCTTGGTACAGTACCTCTTTTGCAATGATACGTTTTATTATATCATCGCGTCGCAGATCAAGATACGGCGGTGGAGTTGGTGCACTGGTAATTTCTTCTGGATTTGTAAAGTAGTGTTCATCATGAGTCCGCGATCGACACAGCGTTAATGCGTAAGAAACCGCATCTCCACGTCTTCCTGCACGGCCTACCCGTTGCTGATAATTGAAACGTTGGGGAGGAACATTACCCATTAAAACAATAGAGAGTCCTCCAATGTCAACACCTGCCTCCATTGTTGTTGTTACAGAAAGCAAATCTACAGGATCAGAACGTTTATTTTCGCTGTTGAGAGTTGCATTTTGGAACCAGCGTTGTCGCTTGGGTCTATCCTCTGAATCTGTTTGCCCTGATAATTCTTCACAGTGGAGACGGTAAGGTTCAATACCTAACTTTGCCTGATAGGAATGATAACCTCCAAATTTTTCAGATATATCAACAATCTCAATAGGTTTTAAATCACCTAAACACAAGGTGTTTGTACAGAGTCCGCTTGCTTTATAGAGGTGTATGCGTTGGCAAACTGAGCATATAAAAACCAGATTATTCTTGCGCTTTCGAATTACCAGTCTCTCCATATTAACGCGGTTTTGGTCGAAACTTCCGTCATTTAAGCCAATTTGATCCTTAATTACTGATTCCAGTTCGGTTGGTTCACAATCAATTTGCTTAGCTGATTTATTTAGGTATTTCTTAAGGAAATCCGGTATATCCGGATATGGTTTATGAGTGAGTGTTGTCCGATTCCGCTCACCAAGAATCCGTACGACTGCTGACATCATTTCTGCTACATCAAGTTCATCAATTGTCCATAGTTTAGGATCAATTTTCGGTTCACACCACCCCAATCCGAGTCCTTCTAAACCTGTTCCCCTACGAGCAAACAAAATACGTTCTGTAATTGTTTGACGAAGTTGTTGTTGAATTCTGCGTAAGAGGTCCTTTTGAGGATCACTCAAACCTTCGAATTCTTTTCTTGATACTGTATTTTCAGACCAATCAAATAGTTCCACCCATCTGCGCACTTCTTCACCATCTTTTACTTGTTGTGAGTAACCATCAACTTTTATACCATAACCTCCAGGATTCATTCCAAGATTAATAAAACGATCAAAAACGCTGTTTTCAAGTTTTATAAAAGAGTAATCGGAGAACAAGGAGCGAAGTTGGGTTTCTTGTTCTTCAGTTAAACTTTCATTTTTCGTAGATGCCTCGTTAATGGAATGAATTAAGGTACCTTCACATCCCGGCATTCCGGCAATTCGACCGAGTGCCTCATAAAACTTGACATGATCTATTTCTTTACCTTGAATAGCATCAAGAATCGTCATCAAATCAGGGCTTTCTTCCACTTCGTCTAAAGACTTGACCGTAATGGAACGTATCATGTCTAAGTAATGTGAATACTCTATACCTACTGACAATTTAGCAGCGTCACCTCGGCTGTCAGAAAAAACAATCGTTTTGCGTTTATTTTCATCATCAATTGAATTTTGCAAGGTCTGAACGAGAACTTGAAGTACCCTTTGCAATCCTGTTCCCATTTTACGGATTGGTGAGACAGCCTCTTCCTTACCACCAATAAACCGTTCCGACAAAAAATCCCAAAAGTCTCCACATTTTGGACAGTATTTTGGGACTTCTGAACATTTATCTGTGTCATTCTTATTCAATTCGTTTTCGAAAATTTTATAAAAGTAGCAGTTATTTTCAGATGGTTTGGGTTTAAGAACACCACGAAATGAGTCAAATTGTCCCTTTGTCCATTTTCTTTTAATTCCGTTTTTCCTCCACCAGGGTTGGGGTTGTTTCGGCTTTTCTGTCCCCAACCAAAAAATGGCATAGTTGCTATATCTCCGATCTTTGATATTACGTTCTGGCAAACCTTCCAACTGTTGGAAGTCACCACTAAGCCACCAACCGTCTAGTGGATCTTTAGAAACTGGTCTTTTATAGCCACCTAAAAACAGATCACCACATGTTTGACATGCCCACAACTCCAACACGCGCGACCCACAATCATCACAGAGAGTTTTCGGAGCTGAGAACAACTTACCTATTGGAGGACGTTGTTCAGCGTGTTCGACCCCACTACATGCTTGATTACTACATACCCATATCCCCTCAAAATTCTTGAATAAGTAATGTGTACGCAACGGCAGAAGTGCTTGTTCAGGTTCCTGAGGGTTCTTCTGACGAATTAGATAACGAATCATACCGCGAATAGTTTGTTCTGAAATTTCCTCTCCTACGACATCCTTTGCAACAGTAACCATTTGATCTATCTTTGACGCAAGTAATTTTTCATTTTGATTGCAGAGTCTAATTACCGCTTCTTTAAGCATTTCAGGTTTGACGGGTAATTCTGTATCCTTGTATCCCTCATCATACGTCTTAAATGCATCTGCATGTTTCAAACACTCGCGAAGCGGTTCGTCTGAAGCACAAATTGGATCTGAAGTAATTCGCTCAAAACTGCTACTTCTTCCAAAAAATTGTTTGAGATATTTATCTCCATATTCTCCTTCTAAAGATGCACTACTCGCTATTATTCGCAATTTTGGCGAATCAGGTTCAAGACCAAGACGAGAAAACAGTGTTCTTAACAGATAGGCAACTTCCGTCCCAGATGTTCCACGATAAGAATGTAATTCATCTACAACAAGATAGAAAACGCTATCGTCTTTTTCTAACCATTCGCGCGTTTTCTCAAAGATTGATTCCTCTAAATCTCGTATTAACATGATGTTTAACATCGCATAATTTGTAATTAATATGTCCGGTGGATAATCCTGCATATCCCAACGCGACCACATTTCTGCCGTATCTGGTTCCATTAGTGGAAAATAGTAACGAATGTTTTGATCATCTGTCTTTTGAACCTGGGCTTTAATTTGTCTTGCTTGTTCATATAATTTATTTAATTCTTCACGTAATAATATGCGTTTGTAATCTCTTTCCTCAGATCCTGCGACAGGGGTTGAACCAATGTAACGTCCAAAATAAAAACGATTCCCATCACGGTTCTCATCAAGCCACTTATGAGCATTAGGACTATCACACGCCCCGCGAAGCCGCATTAACTGATCCTCAACCAGTGCATTCAACGGATACAAAATTAGTGCACGAATCGCCGCCTGTCTATCTTTGTGTTCACCATCCCGTTGTCTTTTTCCTTTTTCCGTCCAAGGTTTAGGTTTTCGGTCTCCATATGGTTGCCAATTTTTTGATTCCATGACCAATTGACTAAATATAGGTAAAAGAAAACACTCTGTTTTACCAGAACCCGTTCCTGTAGTAACAACAACATCTCGCTTGTCAATTAACGAAGCCTTTATTGCTTTAAATTGGTTTTTGTAAAGTTTCCGTGTTCTCGGGGCAAGTCCTTCTTCACCACCTGCAGCCAAGAATTCTGCAATATCTTTTGAGATTCCAAGATTAGAACAAACTTGGAATAGCGTTTTCTCTGACGAATTAGGAGGGAGAATCGGTTCAAAGAGTGGTTCTTGATAAATCATGCCTTCTTTTTGTAGTAGTGCTCGACGTTCCTGTTCTAAAACAGGCTTCTGTTCTAAAGATGGACTGTTGAACTTAAAAGCCGTTTCAATATATCGAATATAGGATTCACGTAGTTTATTAGAAATATCAAAAGGATCTGTCATTATTGTTCCTCAAGTTGTTGGTTAAGTGATTTGGCTATGTTGTCTGCTATCTCAATCGGGACATTGCGGTAACAATAAAACCCATTTTTCAATGTAGGTATGTGTCCAGAGCAGAGCACCGCACATCGGTTTGCCAATAATGGTAAAGTCAGTGGAAACTTCACCTGCAAGATGTTCTGTTCTTTTTTGTAATATATTAATTTGGATTTGCGAAAGGCACGAAGTATTAACCATGCCCCCCATTCTGGTGGTACTATTCGTTGAATATTGTTCAATTTTAAGAAGTGTGTATAACGTCCATGATTCATTATGCGAAAGAGACCTTCAGATATATTTGAAGAATTATTTTCATACTTCAACGTCTCAATGTTAAATTTCTCAATTGGTGTACTTAGCATAGACTCATCTGGCGCAAAACTATTTAAACGTAAATTGGGGAGGATACAAGACAATTTCTTGGAGAATTTAATGCTAATATGAACACCACATCCTTCAATCTCCTTTATAGACGCTTCGTTCAAATCACGCAAAACAATTGTGGTAACAGGAACAACTTCTTGAATACGATGTAACTTCCCGCCATTTGATAATGCAGTTTTCTCTATTTTAGAAATGAAGTCCGGTGTTCTACTACCGGCAAGAACATACTGGTTTGGAGTGGCAGTTTCTACAAGGACCGGAGGAGCAACATAAACCCAATCTAATATCGCAGGATCGTATTCCAAGTGTCCGACAGAGGCAAGAGATTTAAGGTAAAAGGAGTCACTTTGGGGATTCTTGTTATCTCTATTTAGGCATTCAATTCCTTGTTTAAACTTTACCCAAGGCATCTTACCGAGATGTGAAAGGTAGTAAAGTAATTCATCTAAAAAACGTGTACGATTCTGACGCATTGACCACCTCTTAAAAATTTTCCTGTAGAACTGCCCTGGTTTTCGGTAGATCCAGATCGACTTGGTTGATTAAGCTAAACAAACCATCCTCAATTTTGGTTCTACCATCAATCCAAGGACATAGGCGTAAGTATAACGCCCAGTCAAGGGCTTTATCAGGATCAATAATCTGATGTGATAATAGAAGGTAAGATTGGATGTCCTGAAAAAGTGATAAAGGGATATTCTCTATTTCTGATTGTAATTTGTCCAAGAATTGAACCTCTGTTTTATACAATGTCTCCTCAGATGGCTGACACCACTTTCCCCAAACTGATTTATCAATAATAGCATCAGTATCCGGTAGTGTTGTCGGATTAATAGACAGCGTTTTTGTGGGTTTAGGTAGTTGACCCACTTCATTATATACCTCAAAACTGGTTTTACAACGATTCTCACTGTGACATCGCGTTACGAAGACTTTAGCAAAGGCTTTGCGTTCTCCCAACCATTTTAGAAATCTGGGTAGATAACTTTCTGGAAATGAACGGTCGTAATTATTTAAGTGAATTGCCCATAAAAAATTACCCTTGTTTATCATTTCCTCTACAGAAACATCAAGATCCATTTGCCTTAATTGTTCTCCAAAACATATTTCAGAAAAAAGTTTGGGAAACCAATCTTGTGAATCAAGCCAACCCATTCCTACATCAAGTGTTGTGATGTGTAAGTTGTTACCACAAGCAGCTTTCCATGCGTTAATAATTCGTGTGTCAGGAATTTCTATAACAGAAAAAGCCTTTAACGCAATATGAATAGCTTCAGTCTTAATAGAATCTTCAGGATTAGTAATTCCAAGAAGCCAGAGGGGGATACTAAATGCTTTCAAGTAATCTTTTTCATTTTTAGTTTTTTTTCGATTTTTAATTAATGAAGCAGCTTTTTCTCCAATCTCTACGGCTTGATTAGCAATTCGCGGCACTTCAGTTGTTTGGCGTTTATCTTCAAGCTTACTAACCGATTTTTTAAGCTCGGTGAACTGAGATTTAAATGAATTAATCTGGTTAGATAAATCACTGGTTTGACTCAATTCTATTTTAGATATTTTTTCATTAAGTGCTTCACTGACTTCTGTAATTTGTTCGTTGAGTTTCTGGATATTATCCTCAAAGGATTTGCTTAACCCTGTAATTTGTTCATTCAGTTCCTGCTTCAATTCATTAGCAGACTCCACGGCAGAGACACGAGATTTAATATCCGAGATCGTTTCAGATAATTCATCAACCTTGTCAGGAAGTTCCTTTATTCTCCACTTGTGATCAATGTCTTCTTGAGTTAAAGCATTATCAATAAGATCTTCAATTTGTTCATCTTTGAGGAAATATCCGAACTGGTAAAAACGCCGGATTATTTCCTGATTTATTTGGAGTTTGCGATTTGCTTTGAGTAGGATTTCAAAACACTTGATATCAAGGACACTATTAGGTTCAACTGACTTATCATTTTCCTCAAAATCCTCATCATTTTTAAAATCCTCAAGTATTTTGAAAAGTTCGGATTGTGATTTGACCCACCATCTGAAAATCTGCCCAAACTTATTCCAAACGTCAGAGTCAGGATTAGAGAAATCTTTTTCTCCTACCAATTTGGAAATGAATTGCTTAAATAGATAGTGTCTTGTTTCTGTTTTTAGTTTTTTATTTTTGGGAAAACCTTTTGGAGGAGTAAGCATCTTTTGTAGATATGATGCCTCTATACCTTTAATTTCTTCCAAAAATTTTACGAAATCATCAATATTCTTAGTGCTATGTTCAGCTAATATCTTTCGCTTTTCTTCAGGATATTGTTTTATATACACAGTCAATCACCTCCCAAAGCGGAGAGTTCTTGATATGACAGGGCAATTTCTCGGTAATCATATAGTTTCTTTTTTACGAGTGCTTGTAATGCTATGTCTTGATTTAGAATATTCATTGCGTTGTTTAACCACTCTGGAAGATCAATATTATCCTGCTTTAGTTCCATTGCGACTTTCACAATTGACGAGACAAGTTCAGCAGCAGACAAAGCAGATACTCCTTTGCCACCATTTGGCAAGCGCGGGATTTTGTCTTCTCCAAAAAACTTCGCTCCTGAAAGCCATAATTTTGAATCATCTGAAATCTCGGCAAGATTACATTCCTTGAAAAAAGGAGGATCCTTAGAATTAAGATCAATATTGATTACAAAGGTTTGAGTTTCAAAATCACATGAGCGTTTGAGAGAAACAACGCGCAATTTTGGTCGAGAATTTATTAGATAGGAGAGTTCATATTCACCCGGATCAAGTTTCTTAGTAAGCACAATTTTTCGGTTACTTGGTACATTCATTGCTTTACCATTGAAATAAAGAGGTTCATCGGATACTGTATAGTAGTCAGGAACAACAATCGTAGGAAGGCAAAAGTCAAAATATTGGTTTTTTCGTCTGTCTAAAGGCAATCCACCAACAAAACTAATTTGCTCTGATGTCGTTATACGATATCCTAAAATATCTGATTTGGCTAAAACTGTTGGCTTAACATCAACAAATTGCCAATTTGTTTCTTCACGGTCAATGTAAATTGATTGTGGCGGATTAAATGGTTCGCATACAATTTCCAATATTGATGTGACTCGATTACGACGTTCTTTGCGAAATACTATACGGTGGTCTTCGTGTAGCAAAAGGTTCCCTTTGCTAAACCAACCTTCATCTGGTTCTGATTCGTTCCGGAAAACCCAAATATTGTTAGGTTTTAACTGATAAGTTAACGATTTTGCTTCTTCAGATCTGATATCAATACCTTTTTGCAGTACTTGGAGTGTTGAAATATCAGCATCCACAACGAATGGTTCAAACCACTTGCCATCATCTGACTGTAGAGTTTTTACGTTTAGTGAATTGGCTTTGAAAGTAATTTGAGGGTTTCGTCTACATCTAAACCAGTAGCGAAGCTGATCAATTTGTTCGGATCTGAATGGATTGAATTTTAGTTGGACATCAATTATGTAAGTCTTACGTTCTTCTGCCCATCCG
Source organism: Candidatus Poribacteria bacterium (assembly GCA_965205025.1). Lineage (GTDB taxonomy): Bacteria > Poribacteria > WGA-4E > WGA-4E > WGA-3G > MSPOR6. The sequence continues at coordinate 146,888 of CBDBFU010000002.1, read as the reverse complement.
ATTTTCTTTCTCTCCTGTACTATACCATCCCAGTTTTCTAAAAGCAATTGGACTTGACCTAAAATCAATCGGATTTCAGCAGTTTTTTGTTCTAAAGGTCGTTTTATTTTCACTGAAAGATTTTGAAAATATTTGCTTATACGAAGTATGTCAAAAAGTTGTTTCTCGGCAAGGTATGCTCCAGGTTTCAGTTTAGCTTCCTTAAAAATAGTATGAAGTTTATGTTCGTCATATTTACTAATCAGACATTGCGAAATCGGATACCAAACATACTTTGGATGACCTTCTGTCAGATATAGTTCTACGTCATGCTTATCTTTCACCCAATCTTGGAGATATATCCAGTTTTCTTCCCAATCTTGATATTTGAGTCCTTTTGGTTTTCCTCCATTCGATTTGTCAAACAGTAGTTTGTTTAATTGCACATAATAATTGGTATGAGAGGCTTCTTCAGATTTTTCCATATTACTTGCAGCGAGTACACAAAGGGCAAGGAAAGCCATGTGCGGAGGTTCTTTTTCTGCAGGAGAGATCCTGCGAAGCCAAATCTCATCGGTAGGAATGATTCTGTTTAATATAACCTGTTTTCTTACTGTTTCCTTCAAACTTTCTTCAGCATCCGCAACATCAAAACCTGCATGCTTCACAATATCAGGTAATGTTTCAGAAGTCGTGTGTAGAAAGACTATTTCCCCAGGTTCTCGTTTTTCAAAAAAATAGGAAATAAGTGCTTTATTCCATTCTTTGTAAGTAATCATAATATTAATTCAGAATTTAAGAAATCTTAAGGTGAGATGCGCGCAATAGATATTCTTAGACTAATTCAATTTTGGATAATCATAACATGATGGTAATATTATGTCAATATTAAACTCAAGACTTGTCCTATCTAACTTTTTGTAATAAGTTTGATATTTCTATTTTGTCTTATGCTATGATCATATATTTGAACGACATCAATGGACGACCTAACATTGATTCAGGAATACACCTAATGTAAAACCAGAAAACTCATTGCTCAATCGTGTAATAAATCCCAATGTCACGATCGCGTATCCGAGCAGTATTGCATTGACTTGTAAGTTGGTTATCGTTGTTTCAATACCCTTGAAATCAGATCATAGGTGCGTAAACTCTTTGCCACTATAATAAACACCAATGAAATCTCAATTACAAATAAATCCAATCAGAATTTACCGATTTACAGTTTATTCTCACTACACTAATGACCCTTTCGGATTTACCTAAAGTATATTTATTGAAGAAACAGGACTTACGCATTTCCTCTTAAAGTTCCCCTGATAAGGGGCGGGGAATGCCCTAAGGCATTCATACCGTTGATTCTTTAGGGGGTTAAAAAACAAAAAGTACTTAATTGTCGGATTTTTTGACTAAAATCTCCTATTTTCTTCACAAACTGCGTAAGTCCTGATAAAAATAAAATGAAGAAAACATGAATATCTAACAACTAATATACATATATCACAATAACATAAAAATATTTGTCAAAATGAAAATAAAATTGTACAATACTATATCGTTCAATTATATTAAACTAAAACTAACACAGTACTTAGGATTTCACGGGATTGATTATATTCGAAACTGGATCAGAATACATAATTCTATAGAATACCGTTTCCCATCATTGAAAATCTCTTTAATGTAGCATAAACTTCCAGTTTGTGCAGCATTTCAAGCCATGTATAACATCTGTTCATGAGATAAACATTTATGGTACTTTCATTATTGCTACTTCTAACTTCCTGCTACATTTAACTAAATTCACTATCTGGAGTATAGGATTATCCATGTTAGAACTACAACAAAAATATTCAGAATTGCAAACTTTTGAGAATCGTTCTCAAAACATATATAGTAAGAGGCTAAAAAAGCAGATACGGAGGAAAATCAATACGAATTCAACCGAATATTTTTTTAGTTTTTCTAATTTTAAAATTTTACACCTATTAATCAAATCCTTTGTTATCCCAACCCCCAACAGGGTTTACGGCTCATTAAAAAAGCATTTCTTAAAAAGCAACTAAAAAAACTTGAAAAACTAAAAATTAGACCGACTTCAAACAAAACAGACTATCATGCACAACAGTAAACTACAGTGTATCTCATTACTACGAATCGTCCATACAGATATAATTCTCTTCATAGAATTAGTGTTTCCCCGTCCGTTGGTTCAAAATATAGCAAATTGCACGTACAAAGAATCCTCCAAATCTATGATTTATGGGATATGTTCTAATACCATGTCAAAATGGATGGATAAGATGTTTCACATTCAAACGATTCCAAATCAATGGATCAAAAGTAAAGAAAAAGACACAAAAATCGTCACAGTGACAAATTCTTGTGACATTAAAAAAGTGGCTCTAAACCCAGTATAGTACTGACGGGAGAGAGGTTTTATCAATGTCACACCGTGTGACAAAAAGTGTAACTATTTTCAACATTAAAATAACATAAATATTACTATTGTTAATAAGTTGAAACGAGGAATTTACAGTATAATAACCCATTGGATGAATATAAAGAACGCTAAAGGGTGTGTAAATATAGTAAACTTTAGATATAATTTAGACACTTTACTTGTAGGAGCGACCTCCCGGTCGCGACCAGGAGGTCGCTCCTACAGAAGAGGAATGGGACGCAAACGGAAGTTGAACAAATAGAAATGTTGTATTCATTTGAAAACCAGAAATACAGTTCATACGCATTTAAGTTATATAACAGTTAACGTATGTGATTCACGGAGAATGGGTATAGTTAAAATTATAAACCCTTATAGAATAAGGGCTCGCAAAAATGCTCCGTGAAGGTTTCCGTGAATGTGAGACCATCTCAAAACGACAAATATTAACAGTTTTTTACAATATACAGTATCCATACATCTAACATAATTACAGTTGAGATGAAAACTAAAGATGATACTTGAGATAAATATTGGTATCCAGACCAATAGCAGCATAAGGTTTAGTGACAAAAACTTTACACACCCTCAGATCATAATTGAATTGTCACCATACACCTATTGCTGTATAATAACTAATCCGTATCTGTATAATCCAAAGAATAGGAAGTATTATGACATCTGTGAAACCTATCATCCTCAATCAGTCCGAACTTGAGTGGGAAGGTTGGGATGACCCAGAAATTGCTGCAAAAAGTCCTATACGCTGGAAGCTTCTAATCACAAGTGAACGCATGCCAAGTAGCGGAATAGTAACGGGAATAGCTGAAATACCACCCGGCGAATCACTATTACTACATCACCACGAACCAGAAGAAACCTATTACATCATCAGTGGGAATGGACTCATGCAAATTGACGATTCTCAAGCAGAAGTCTGCGCAGGATCAACAATCTACATACCACCCAATGCTAAACATTCCGTCCGTTGCACGGGAAAAGAACCCCTGGTTTTCATATTCACATTTGCTCGAGATTCTTTTGACGAAATCACATACATTTTTGATGCGTAACCCATCATACACCTATAGCGAGTTTTAACTATTAAAGGAATCATTGGAATGTCAACAATCAAAACATCAGATACTAAACCCATTAAAACCAGTGCAGAAGCAAGCCTTTTTCACATAGGTGATGGTATCGCCTATCTTGAATTGCATGGTAAGTTGAACATTATAGAAGATAGCATGCTATCAATGCTTAATTCTGCCCTGGACGAAGTAGAAACGAATTATTCAGGTTTGATCCTCGGTACAGAAGCATACCATTTTTCTGTAGGTCTCAACCTTAAACTATTACTGGAACGCGCACAAAGTCAAAACTGGCAGGCAATTTCAAATACACTAAGAAACCTGCAGAAGGTTTGTACGCGTCTACGTCTTTCATCAATACCTGTCGTAGCAGCTACAGCAGGTATGGCACTCGGGGGTGGATGTGAACTTGCCATCGGAGCAGACGCTATACAAGCACATACGAACAGCAAACTTGGACTCGTTGAACTTCGTGTTGGACTGATCCCCGGTGGTGGTGGTACTACAGAAATGGCATTCCGTTGTTTAGATGGTAAAAACACATCAACACCGATTCAGCAGATAATGCCGAATTTATTGGAGGCATTTGACACCATCCGTGAAGCCAAAGTTTCAGAAAACAGTGCTGAAGCAAAAAAACTCGGTTTCCTTCGTGAATCTGATCTAATCACTGCCGATAGAACAAACCTACTACATGATGCAAAACAACTTGTCATATCACTCCGTAACAATAATTATCAGCCACATCAACCACGAAATATATTTGTATTAGGTGAGGAAGGGATAAACTATATAAATCTACATGTTCAGAAATTGAGAGAGGAAGACGCCATAAACGATTATGAGCAGTCTCTTGCTGAAAAGTTGGCGTATGTTATCTGTGGGGGTAGACTTTCAGAACCACAGTTCGTCACAGAACAGTACTTGTTGGACTTGGAACATGAAATTTTTCTCAGTCTATGTAGTGAACCTGATACCCATGCTATGATTGAATCAACGCTCAATAAAAGCAAAAAGTGAAAAGAGGTAGTTATACCATTTCTGATATTTAGGGTTTCTTTAATGTAGCATAAACTTCCAGTTTGTGTGGTTTTTCAAGACATGCTTAACATCTATGCATGGGATAAACATCTATAGAAATAGTATTATTTAGATCGCAAATCATCCACGTCCAAACACCAACACATCATATTCCTCACCACCATACGAAAACTGATTTTTGAACTCACCCTCACAAGAAAAATCCTCCGCTTCCAATACCTCCGTCTTCTTTACAGACGTACTATCAACATAACATTGAACCTTTAAATCAGGAAACTCCACCGCAGAAAGTAGATCAGGAACAGAATCAGTAAAATTAGGATGGAAAAACAGATCCATAAGAGCAATATTATCACGCCATTTTCTATCTCTACACACCGTTGCCCAACCAACGATCGCTCCATTCTCAGAGATGAGTAGTTTCGCATCATCATACACATCTTCAGTTTCAAGAATATGTTTAAAGGATAGAAATGGACCTTCAAGATTAGATGGACCGTAGATGTTCCAAGCAAGACTCCGTAAAATATCTACACCAACAATTCCAGACAATGCGGTCAACTTCGGCCAATCATGCCATTCAACCGATTTAGGAGACGCTGTAGATGCAGCGAAATAATCATCAAGAAAATCCTGCTCCACATGATATTCCATAAAACCAGATTCAGGAAAAACGCTATCAAATCCAAAACCGTGATAGATATGATACGGATGACTATCGTATCCTGTTCCTAAGTAGAGTGCACGACCATTCCGTCCTCGAAAGTGCTCCATCTGGTGAACCATGGTGCCTTTACATGCCCCTTTTCTACGTTGGTCAGGCAGTGTAAATACATGCCCTAAAATTCCAATCCCTTCGTGTTCAACAGTCATGATATTGGTAATTACATTGCCATCCACTTTCCCAACATAGAAAAGTGTTGATAAATCATCAAGCCGTTCATCAACACATCTTTCAATATGCCATTTATAATTCCCCGGTTTATGTCCAAGGAATTCCTTTATTTCGTCTGCATGCGGTTCATCAGGCGCGTGAATTACGCCTACCTCCATGCATTCTCCTGATTTCAGTTCGGACTCACCTAATTTTTCGTACATATCTACTACGCATCCATTTTTAATGATTTGACAATAATTAGTAAATATAATATACTCTCAATAGGTTAAGTGTCAAGAATAGACACTATATTAGTATTATAGGAACAAGTTTAACATTGAAACGGAGTTGAGATGGAAATAGAAAAGACACTGATTCTGGTGAAACCAGATGGTGTTCAACGCGGACTTGTCGGAGAGATAATTTCCCGTTATGAACGAAAGGGACTCAAACTTATAGGGTTGAAATTGTTGCAATTGTCACGGAGCAAAGCAGAAGAACTTTACGAAGTACATTTAGGACAACCCTTTTATGATAAACTCATCAATTTCATGATCACGACACCTATTGTTGCGATCGGGGTTGAAGGTAAAAATGCGATTCAATTAGCACGGCTTATTAATGGGGCAACTGATCCACTTGAATCGGTACCGGGAAGTATCCGCGGAGACTACTCAACTGACATCACTGAGAATCTTGTACACGCATCCGATTGTTTGGAAAACGCAAAACGCGAATTATCTATAGTGTTTTCCCCACAAGAACTCTGTTAATGTTATTACCAATTTACGAGTTATTAAAGGATAATGTAAATTCTAAAGAACTCTTGCGAATTAATTAGACAGGACTTACGCATTTCATCTTAAAGTCCCCTTGATAAGGGGGATTTAGGGGGTTAAAACACCGAAATGACGGATTTTTAAGTCAAATTTTACCTTTTTTGCTTAAGTTGCGTAAGTCCTGTTAGATATATTTTGACATCTGTCAAAATATAATGTATATTATACCTAAGGATAGAATGGGGTAAGAAACGACTTTACATTTCGTTTTGTTTTCAGATATTTGGGATTTGAATATGAAAAACCAACAAGCAAAATTGCCATATAAAATAGATATGCTAAAAGGTTATCGTCCAAGCGGGAACTGCCTACGTAAAATAGTCGCAGGCTTTGCTTTAACCCAAGGTTTTTCACCCCCCCCACGTCACCTCGTTAAATATAACTTTACTTCTGTTATTTATTATTTCGATTTACAACAGAGTAACGTTAAGAATTTTAGCGGTTATCCTGCTTTCACGCTCGCACGTACTTCGTCTCGCACGGAGTGTTACGTCGCGGGCTTTTTTTGTTGCATTGGAGAGTTTTTCAATGCTTGTCAATTTGGTTGTGTCAAATCGTTTATCACTCAACTTATAGCAAGTAAGACCTTAATAATACAAAGTAAATTCGACAGGTGCTTCCAATCTTATGTGAGTGTGGTAACTTATACAGTTACCATCGGAGACAAAGGGTATATTTCCGATAATAAAATCATAATAGCATTAATTATTTTACAAGTAGTTAATTGGCGCCAGTCGTAAACATTGTGATCCTGTAAACAATTAACTTTCTCTCAATATGGAGGTTTATATGAACATTGTTAATACGTATAGGGCAATTAATGATAGAGGTAGTATGTTATCTCTCACACTCATTATGATGGCTCTAATTATAGGGTTCTCTTTCACAGTATATGCTGCAAAAGATGATTGCACAAATATAGATGGTGATGGAGCAGTACCAATTAAAGAGGTAGGGAAAGAAGATGTAGGTGTTACCAACGATTATGATGAAGTCGTTGAAGAAGATGAACGGAAAGGTGTTGTCTATCTTGCATTGATTGGTGGAGATACACCCAAACCAAACGCTTGCGGTCTCATTCCAAAGAATCCCGCAGGGGAATGGACAGGATGGGGAGGACCTCTAAACTTTGACAATGTCACTATCGGTGAAGGTGGTGGCACAAGAAACCATATCGTTATAGGTGGTACACTCTTTGTCCGTGGATTTGGTAATCATGCTATTGGTACGCTCGTTTATGATTTATCTGGAGGGAAATACGTCAAATTTGAAGCGTATGTTGGAATGTCTGATGAAAAAGACCCAGGTGGGTGTGGACACGGCGGTAGTAGCGATTTCACCTTCTCTATTGATGGAAAACAAGCCTTCAAATCCGAAACTCTTAAGGGTTCTGAAGGTGGAGAAAATATCGAAGCAGTCAAAGTGGAATTTGACATACCCAATAATGCTAAGGAACTTACCATCGTCATGGGAGATGGTGGAGACGGAATTGGATGTGACCATTCCACTGTGGGCGATGCCAAATTACTAACCTCACAAGCACTTGCCGTGGATCCAGCAAACAAAGTTTCTACAACGTGGGGTTCACTAAAAGCAAGTTATTAAACTAAGATAACATACTATTGTTGTTTATAAATTTAACTGATTGAGGGGGTGAATCCTAATGATTCGTCTCCTCAAGATAGAAGTTAATCTACACTTTATTTCGTATATACATAAAACTAATCTTTGGAGGTTTTTACAATGAAAATTACTAATATCTTTATTCTGTCTACTCTTCTAATCATCGGTCTTGCATTCAACTTATATGCAGCCAAGAGTGATTGTACTAACCTTGACGGTGACGGTGCTGTACCTATCACAAAGGTCGGATCAGAAGATGTTGGGGTTGCAAATGATTATGATGAAACCGTTGAAGAAGATACGCGTGATGGCGTTGTTTATCTCGCATTAATTGGCGGAAGTCAACCGAAACCAAACGCTTGTGGTCTCATACCAAAAAATCCTGCAGGGGAATGGACAGGATGGGGTGGTCCTCTAAACTTTGATAATGTCACTATCGGTGAAGGGGCAACAACACGGAACCATATCGTAATCGGTGGAACTTATTTTGAACGCGGCATTGGTGCTCATTCTGTCGGTACGTTTGTTTACGATTTAACCGGGGGAGATTACGTCAAATTTGTAGGATATGCCGGAATGTCCGACGAAAAAGATCCAGGTGGATGTGGACACGGTGGTAGTAGCCATTTCGTCTTTTCTCTTGATGGAGATGAAGTTGTTAAAACCGATACCCTGACGGGGTCTGCAGATGGTGAAAATGTTGAACCACTCAAGGTTGAATTTGATATTCCCGCAAATGCAAAAGAACTCACAATCGTTATGGGAGATGGGGGCGATGGATTAGGGTGTGATCATTCTTCATTAGGCGATGCAAAACTACTCACATCCTCAGTTACTGCCGTAGATCCCGCAAACAAAGTTTCTACTTCTTGGGGGGCTATCAAAGCAAGTTATTAGACCTTACCTATTTATGAGTAGTATCATAATTCGTAACCTGATTCAGTTAAAACGCACCGCGAATAACTGAATCAGGTTTTTTCATTGTAATCCAAACACAAGATAAGGGAATTCATGCCAAAAACTTTATGCACTTAACATCCAATAGAATTGAAATCGGATACCTGCTATGATAAAATAACATAAGACACATCATTTATATAAAGGAGTTATTGATGCCAAACCTCTCTCATAATTTATTTAATACCCGAAAAACGCTTAAAAGCGGGGATTCTGAATGCACATATTATTCGCTACCAGCATTAGCTGAAGCAGGTAAAGGAACAATTGAGAACTTACCTGTTAGTATACGAATTTTACTTGAATCATTATTACGGAATTACGACGGACACCAAATTACCGAGCAAGATGTTCTTAATTTAGCCAGTTGGGATGCCAGTTCACCACAAGCAGCTGAGATCCCATTTAAACCTGCACGTGTGGTCGCACAAGATTTTACAGGTGTACCTCTTGTCGTTGATATTGCCGCAATGCGTACTGCTGTTGCTGAACTCGGTGGTGATGCAAGCATGATTGAACCCCTTGTTCCTGTTGACCTGGTGATTGATCACTCTATTCAAGTTGACGCATACGGTACAGAAAATGCATTTCAGTTTAACACACAAAGAGAGTTTGAGCGAAATAAAGAAAGATATGAATTTTTGAAATGGGGACAACAAGCTTTTGATAAGTTCAAGATTATTCCTCCGTCTATCGGTATTGTTCATCAGGTGAATCTCGAATACCTTGCACAGGTGGTTATGGCAGAAGATTCAGTGGCATATCCAGATACTGTCGTTGGTACAGATTCACATACTACAATGATAAACGGATTAGGGATTGTCGGTTGGGGTGTCGGTGGAATTGAGGCTGAAGCAGCTATGTTAGGACAACCAGTATATATACTAACTCCCGAAGTACTCGGTGTTTATATGAAAGGTGAACTCCAAGAAGGTGTTACCGCTACCGACCTCGTATTGACCATTACACAACGTCTTAGAGAAGCTGCTGTGGTTGGAAAATTTGTTGAGTTTTTCGGAGAAGGCGTGGATGCACTATCACTGCCTGACCGAGCAACACTCTCTAACATGTGTCCTGAATATGGCGCAACAATTGGTTTCTTCCCACCTGACGATGAGACCATAAACTACCTACGTCTTACAGGGAGAGATGATGCACATGTTGATTTTGTAGAAACATATCTCAAAGCACAAGGATTGTTTGGAATCCCACGTTCCGGAGAAGTTGACTATTCAGATGTATTAGAAGTCGATTTAGGTGATATTGAGCCAAGTATTGCCGGACCAAAACGGCCACAGGACCGTATTGCATTATCAGATGTAAAAGACAAATTCAATGAACTCCTTGCATTGCCAGTGTCAGAGGATGGGTTTGGTGTAACTGTTGATAATCAGACGGAAGAGGACATAACACACGGTTCCGTTGTAATTTCAGCCATTACAAGTTGTACAAATACAAGCAACCCGTCTGTGATGATAGGAGCAGGATTACTCGCTAAAAAAGCAGTGGAGAAAGGATTGCGTGTTCCGGATTATGTTAAAACAAGTTTAGCTCCAGGATCGCGCGTTGTAACGGAGTATCTACGGAACACAGGTTTGTTACCATATTTAGAAAAGATTGGGTATAACGTAGTAGGTTATGGCTGCACCACTTGTATTGGTAATAGCGGTCCACTCAACGAAGTTGTTCAAGACGCTATTGATGCTAACAACCTTGTGACTGCAAGTGTCTTGAGTGGTAATCGAAACTTTGAGGCACGGGTACATCCAGAGATTAAAGCAAATTTCCTCATGTCCCCACCACTTGTCGTAGCTTATGGACTTGCGGGGAGGATTGATATTGACCTTGCTACTGAACCACTCGGACATAATGATAACGGTGAAGCTGTTTATCTACGGGATATTTGGCCAACACGCCAAGAAATCGCTGAAATGATTGCCAATGCTGTTAACCGTAGAACATTCAAAGAAATGTATGAGTCAATTGGAAATCAAGCACCAGAATGGGAAGAACTCGAAGGTGCTACAGGTGTACTTTATCCGTGGAACGAAAGAAGCACATACATACAGCACCCACCCTTCTTTGAAGGGTTTTCACGTGAACCCGCGCCTATATCTGATATTACCGATGCACGCATTCTCGGCATCTTTGGTGATTCTGTTACAACAGACCATATTTCACCCGCAGGTGCAATCGCATCAGCCAGTCCTGCAGGGAGCTATCTGCAGGAACGCGGTGTTGAAACACGAGATTTCAATACCTATGGCGCAAGACGCGGTAATGACCGTGTCATGAGTCGTGGCACATTTGCTAACAGACGTGTCCGTAATTTAATGACGCCTGAGGTAGAAGGGGGATATACCCTTCAGTATCCGGATGCTACACAGACGACAATATATGACGCGGCACTACACTACCGTGAGATCAATGTGCCTACTGTTATTTTCGCAGGACAGGATTATGGTATGGGAAGCTCACGAGATTGGGCTGCAAAAGGTCCAAAACTCCTCGGTGTCAAGGCTGTCGTTGTAGAAAGTTACGAACGGATACACCGTAGTAATCTTATCGGTATGGGGATTCTACCATTGCAGTTTAAGGATGGTGAAAATGTTCAATCACTTAAACTTGATGGGAGTGAGATCATAAGCATTACTGGTTTTGAGAATAATCTCCAACCCGGACAAATGGCAACTTTAAAAATCATAAGAGAAAATGGAGATACACAGACAACTGAAGCACGCATCCGAATTGATTCTCCTGTAGAGGTAGAATACTACAAACACGGCGGAATTCTGGATTATGTAATACGCAACTTCTTATCTGAGTAGATAAAGGTGTTACCTTTATAGGATAGAGTAATTAGGTTGATAAACTATTCGTATTTAGAATTTTCAAAATATACTTGATATCTGCTTGTAGAATGTGTTATTCTCCAGTTAAAAGCAATTACTTTTAGCAATTTAGCGTAACTTCCTATAGAAAAAGGAGGTGGGTTTAATGGCACGCAAAAGAGCTACAATTACCAAAGTCGGACGCGATGCAAAAACAGGTCGGTTTATACCAGTAAAGGAAGCAAAGCGACGCAAAAGCACTGCGATAGTTGAAACAATTAAACGAAAGGGAAAAGCTAAGTAATACCATTTCTGGTAATTAAAGTCTCATTAATAGAATCTCTTTAATGTAGCACAAACTTCCAGTTTGTGTTGTATTTTAAGACATAAATATCATCTAATCATGGGAGAATCATTTATAGAAATGGTATAAGAAAATTTCAACCATGATTGTAGATAACCGTATACAAAATACATTACTATTTAGACATAGAAACACATGGAGTTGTTTAGGTGATTATAGCCAATCTATCTGGAAAAGGTAAAGAAATACTCACCTATAGACGTATATTTGAGAATATCATCTCTTGTTGATGAGACCATCCCGATTTAAGGATTTTCTCTCAAATCGGAGTTAAATTCCTACAACATAATAAAAACACGCTAAATGGTACCTATGGGTAGTGCGAAACAACACCCGATATACGATATAAACTAACCTTCATAGATCGTAATCAAAGTGCCTAAGAGTATAGTATATAAGGAATGTAACTCCAAATATTTTTAACGCACAGTACGTCTTTTTATACAGACAATGTGTCCTATTTTATCAACTACGAATTGTTTTTTGAACCCTTTTTTGAGCAACTTTATTATCTTTTTTGATTCAGGCATTAGTGGGTCTTGGTTATGATTTACATTCACACGTGCAATTCCAAGCCATTCCCAACTATCTAATTCTTCTGATTTCATCCATCTTTCCCCGTTCCGGAGATCGTATTGATTTTGTTTTTTAGTTTCGTAACATTTGAAATATGTATATATTTCTCTTTCTACATAAGGAAGTCTGGTCCAACTAGGAGAATGATTGAACTCTTTTATAGGGTAAAATGCCAGCGTTCTTTCCTCTTTGTAAATATATGAGGCACTACTACCGTCTGTTGTTTTAGATCTTTCCTTAACGAATTTAATGAAGTTATTCATGCTTTTTGTAATCGCTAAATTCTCGAATTTGTATATTTTAGCAATCCATCTATAGAAGGAGTCTAGAAATATATACTTCCAATGAATAAATGCCTTTCTATTGCTTGTTTTGTAACATATAAAAAGATAACCAATTGTGTATTCTGCAGAGTGTGTTTCTTCTTGTCTTGATTTAGTTTTATAGCCCAAAATGAATTCAGTTCGATCGCGTATTTTGTTCCACCAATTCACTACTATCTTTTTTATGCGAGGAATCACATATTTCACAAATGCTGTTAGTGCTATTACAATTGTAGCAATTTGGTAAGCAGATTCAAGTGTCATTTGGTTGTCTTTGAAGTTAATAATTAGATTAATTTGAATTTTAGAAAATTGAAATTGGATGTACCAACCAGTTTGACAGTTTTTACAGTTCACCTACGAGAAATATAGACATGTTCTAACATATTGATATTAACGTTTTCTTCGGTTGAAAGTTTAAGGTTGGCAATGCATTGGATGGATATAAGACAATTCTTGGTACCAAAGGGGTATAGATGTATTCCTCGACAAGAATAATACTCGTAACTACACTAATCCTTCTACCCCTAACCATTGGATGCGGACCCGACTCCGAATTCAAGAGTCCATGTAAAGGTTCGTGGATTACGCGATGTGACGCGAATACAAAAATCCTTATAATCGGTCCCTACAGGACAACTTGTACCGGAGCTTTTGAACAAGAGTGTTATCTCGAATACAACGAGGAAGCACAACGTTGGCATTTCTTCTATGATGGTATAGACGGATTTGATTATGAACCAGGATATATCTATACACTAAAGGTTAGTGTATATGAATACGCCTATGAAATCCAAGATGTAGGTATATACGATTATCGTTTGATTGAGGTGTTGAATAAGGAAGAGGCACCGATTGATGTGAAACCACCTCGGAAGCCAAGTCAGTATCAATAAAATAAACGCAGGACTATATTCCAGATTGACAACTGAAAATGCGAAGTTGTATCAAATATCTTATCAATTACCTCCCATGAATCGCTTTCAGATCTAATCGTCCATTAACATCGTCAGACACAGCCTTTGTCCAATCTACATCCTTTATACTTTGCAGACTCATCAAAGCAACATTTACCATTGGGTTCGAAAGCGTATAATTCAACAGAAAACTATCTATATCAACATCTGCCATCTCATCCGCAAAACACTGTTTAATAAGATTTTGGAAGGCATTACTTGTGGTAGAACGCATTAGCACAATACCCATATCTTGCTTAACAGCATCAGGAATAATACCTTGTCCACTGAATGCATCGTAAGTGCTCTGATACATAAGGTTATAATGAGTTTGTATCATATCGAATTCACCTGTAGCAATTAGCAGCTCAATTCCACCTGAAGGACCATCAGCAGAAAAACCTATATACCGAACCTTACCTTCTTCTTTCAGCTTAAGATAGGTTTCTAATCCACCATTATTCAAGATCTGGTTAGCTTCATCAGTATGAAACCAACCACCGTGAAATTGAAGAATATCAATAAAATCTGTTCCAAGACGTTGTAAACTCCCTTCAACTTCATCAGTAATACCATTGGGGTCAATCGCCTTTGTTTTGGTGGCTACAATACAAGCATTTCGTCGTCCTGCAATCGCTTTACCGAGTACTGTTTCACTATACCCACCACCGTATGAAGATGCTGTGTCAAAATAATTTACGCCATTACCGATGGCATAGTGAAGCATGTTAACCAAAGCGTTTTCATCATGCTCTGGACGAACTCTACCACCACCATAGCCAATTTCTGAAACACGAAGTCCTGTTTTACCGAGTGTACGATATTGCATAATTGCTTAATTCCCTTATAAAATTTAGATGGTAGTTGCTTATTCTATAAATAAGTCTGGTCTTAAACATAATCCATTCTTGCAAACCGGTTCCCATTTTTCTTTTTTTGCTTTGTCCTATTACTACATTTGATAGAATCTTCCCCGAACAGATTTTCTACCTGTTCAAAAACAGAATCTGTCTTCTCTATCTTATACTTAGACCCACAACGAGCAATTACTTCACCGAATTGTGGACTCATCAAACGTAAAACAACATCAAGCTTACCTCTGTTAGCAGACACGATCTCTCTGAATGCTTTCATTTTGTCAAGGTTCTCAATATCGGCTTCCGATATTAATACTTCAACTGCACAAGTCTGTTCTTCTGCAACAGTTTCTATATCGGTAATTTTGTCAGCTTGTATTTGTCGTTCCTCTTCTTCTTCCTCAGTTTCACCGTCTGAATTTCGATTTCTTCCGTTCTGATTAATCTTAACTTTACCTTCAATCCATACTATCCTACCTTCAAAAAGCTCACCTGCTTCTTTATAAGCATCAGGAAAAACAACAACCTCTATTGAACCCTCTAAATCCTCAAACATTAGGACCGCCATCGGTTCGCCTTTTTTTGTAGTAAGACTTTTAACATCAGTGATCATCCCCGCTACACTAACGTCGGATTCAATCGGATGCACACTAAGAGTTTGTGTGCTTGCTGTTGTATAGTATTCGATGATATCTTTATATTCTTGAAGTGGATGTCCTGACACATAAAACCCAAGTTGATCCTTTTCCAACTTTAACCGTTCTAAAAAATCAAAATCGGGGGTTTCTGTGAGTGCCACATTTGACGGTGGTGCTTCTTTAGTTTCTTCAAAAAGATTCATTTGACCACGGTCACGTTCCGCTTGAGCGTTCTGAGCAACTTTCAATATATTTTCTAAGTTATCAAGGAGTTCAGCTCGATTTCCATCAAGTGAATCAAAAGCACCACAAAGAATAAGGCTTTCAATAGCACGTTTGTTGACCACTCTTGTATCCACTCGTTCACAGAAATCTTGTAGGGATGTAAATGATCCACCCTCTTCTCTTGCTTCAATAATTGCGTCTATTGCATTATCACCTACGTTTTTTACTGCTACAAAACCGAAACAGATATCGTTCCCATCTACAGCAAAATCTTTATTACTGCTGTTGACATCGGGGCGAAGCGTATTAATTTCTACATCAAGAAAGTCAGAAAGTTTCCCACATTCGGCTCTGTACCGTATAAGCTTTTCTGAAATTCCTGCTTCACCTGTCATCATTGATGCCATAAATTCATGAGGATAGTGTGTTTTCAGATACGCCATACGGTATGCTAACATAGAATATGCAACCGTATGCGATTTGTTGAAGGCATATCCACCAAACGGAACTAACAGGTCATACATTTTTTCTGCATCTTTTTCTAAAATACCGTTATTAACTGCCCCTTCAATGAATTTCGGACGTTGTTCTTTGAGAAGGTCCATCTTCTTTTTACCCATCGCATCCCGTAGGATATCCGCCTCACCAAGTGTAAAACCTGCCATGTCACGTGCAATTTGCATTACCTGTTCCTGATAAACACAGACACCGTAAGTTTTTTGGAGTGCATTTTCAAGCGAAGAGTGTATGTATTCAACATTTTCCAAGCCGTTTTTTCGATCAATGAATTGCTGTGTCATTCCACTTTCCAACGGACCTGGACGATAAAGGGCAGGAATCGCTGAGAAATCCTCAAAATTATCTGGTTTGAGTTGTGTTACAACTCGAAGCATACCAGGAGAGGATTCCAATTGGAATAATCCTTGAATCAAACCTTTATTAATTACTGAATAGGTCTTATCATCATCAAATGGTATATCTTCTAACTTTATATCTTTACCATGATTTGATTTAATCATTTCAATGCAATCCTGAATCTCAGTCAGACTGCGAACACCAAGAAAATCGAATTTAACAATACCAACATTTTCAACTGTTTTCCCTTCAAATTGTGTAGCGACCTGATCATGTTTATCCTTGAATAACGGAGCAAAATCTGTCATGGGGCCGTTTGAGACGACGATTGCAGAGGCATGGCAGGAGACATGTCGTTTCATGCCTTCAACTGCCAAACTGAGATCCATCAGTTCTTTATTTTCAGGCTGTTCGGAAAGTGTCTTAAATTCGGGTACTTGATCCAACGCCTCGTCAAGTGTAATACCTGGTGGATTACTTGGAATCAATTGAGTTAACTTATTGACATTCTCCAAAGGAACATCGAGTGCTCGACCAACATCTTTGATAGATCCCTTTGCCCCCAGAGTTGAAAATGTTGCAACTTTGCCAACAGAATCGGGGCCATACTTTTCCACAAGATATTCTATAACAAAGGCACGCGTGCGATCTGAAAAGTCTATGTCAATATCAGGTGGACTTATACGTTCAAGATTCAGAAACCTTTCAAAAAGACAGTCATAATCCATTGGATTGAAAGTAATTACATCAAGCGCATAAAGCACAAGACTACCAGCAGCAGAACCCCGAGCAGTAAGTGGATATCCTTGCTGGTTGGCGAATTTGACATAGTCCCATACAATCAGGAAATAACCGGGGTAACCTGTTTTGTTAATTATGTCAAGTTCATGATCCAATCGTTGCTGGACCTCCGAGGAGAGTTCTCCACCCATTTTCTCTCGTAAACCTTGGACACAGAGTTCCTTTAGGTAACTCTCATTTGTATGTCCTTCTGGAACCTCATATTTCGGCATTATACTCTGACCGTAATCAAGTTTAAGATTACATCGATTTGCTATTTCAACAGTGTTACTGATAACTTCAGGTGGAAAATCTTTGAGGACTTCCCGCATCTCATCCACATTCTTAAAATAAAAATGATTGTCAAACTGCATTCGATCGGCGTCATTTACAGTTTTCTTTGTCTGGATACAGAGAAGAACATCGTGCATTCTATGATCGGATTTTCTAAGGTAATGACAATCGTTGGTGCCAACAAGAGGAAGGTTGAATTCTCGCGCTAAATCAACCATGATCGGGTAAGCTTCAAGTTCCTTGTCAATATAATGGTTTTGCACTTCAACATAGAGGTTCCGTTCTCCCATTATGTCAATCAGAGTTTTGAAATTTTGGATTCCTTCTTCACGTTTGTTGGAGGAAAGGAGTTGCGGAACTTGTCCTTGAATGCAACCTGTCAGTGCAATTATCCCTTCACGGTGTTCACGCAATTTCTCCATGTCAATACGCGGTTTACTGTAGAAACCTTCGGTGTAACCAAGCGATACCAATTCAAGGAGGTTTTGGTAGCCAGCAGCATTCTCTACAAGTAGAGTTAAATGGTAAGGGTTACCTTGTTCTTTGCCACGTTCTAACCGAGAGCCAGGTGCGACATATACCTCACATCCAACAATCGGGTTTACACCCGCTTCTTCCGCAGTTTTGTAAAACTCCCACGCACCAAACATATTACCGTGATCGGTGAGTGCAACGGCGGGAGTACTATTTTCAACTGCCCACTGGATCATATCGGAAATGCGACATGCACCGTCAAGCATACTGTATTCGCTATGGTTGTGTAAATGGACAAAATCCGATGACATGGAACCCCCTGCTTATATGTGATTATGTGTGTTTTAAGGCTAAAAAAGGTTAGATTTTTATCAATATTCTCTAAATTATGATATATAATTATAACAGAAAATACCTAAAAAATGATACAAGAAAAATGCAAAATGATATGGAAATTGTTCAGATTATGCAAAATAAATTGAGGTGAATTTTAGAGAAAGTCAAGGTCTTAAAAGGGAGTGGGAAAAACTTAATCTGTTCAATTGTGTTTACTCAATCCATGCCATTGTTTCACGTAATCTTTCCTTTGCTTTGGCATAGTCTCGTCTGGCTTGATAAGATACTCGTTGCGCTTCAGTGAATTGTGCTTGTGCCTGAAAAGCATCGTTAAATGTTAATCCTCGGTATCCAGGTATTTCAACAGTGACTTCGTCCAAGACTCGCTCTATAGTGCGTAATTGTTGTTCAAAGATCTTAACACGTTTCTGTTCTATTTCCATCCGTTCTTTCGCATTTGCTACTTCACGGTAATCACGCCGGACTGCCACCTTGATTAACTTGGCTATTTCTATATATTCTAATTGGAGACGTTCCAATTCAGCCAGTTCTGCTGAACGAAGGTTTTCAGTCTTTTTGCCATCATATAACGGAATATTGATATTGAAACGAAGTTCCCAACCATCTTGTGTTCGAGGGTTTATTTCAAAAGGACTCGGTAGATTGCCTTCCCGATTAAGAATCGCAGGATCATACAATGCCTTTGCATCCCAGGTATTATTCTGTTGGTGTTGTTCCAATAGTAGGTGTAGGTCTCTATAACGTGCTTCAGCGGAGAGTTCAGGAAATCTGTTCCATATTGTCTCTGCAACCAATCGTTCTTGCCGAGTAATATCACCTTGTAAGTCTTGCAGATCAAGTCGATTTGTAAGTGCAAGTTCAACTGCTTCTTCCAATGTCACTTCGTCGTCAGTGAGTGGTTGAGATAAAGACACCTGTGCAAGTGGATCCAATCCAGTAAGACGGATGAGTTCTGCAGTGTCAACATCAAGTCGACGTTGTAGTCTGTTTAGTGAAAGTTGTTGTTCAGATAGTTCAAGTTCCGTATTGAGTCGACTAAGAAAAGGAATACGTTTTTCTTTATGTTTGATTTGAGTTCCCTTTAGCTTCTTTTGTAGTTCTACCTCAATTGCTTGTCGTTGTGTAATTTCCTCTTGTGTAAGTGTAATGTCATGCCAGAGATTTCGCACAGCATGAACAGTTTCCTTCTTTACTCTTTCGTACTCAATTTCTGCCTTACGTACCTGTTCATGTGCATTATCAAGTCCGTCTGGTATTTCACCGAATTGTGCAAAGAGAAAACTCATTTGTGCGCGAGTGAGATAATCTCTATCTTCAAAATCACCATCTTTTTGCCGTTTATATTCACTGGTAATACCAACCTGAGGTAAGTATACTGCTTTGGATACGCCGAGGTTTGCCTTTGCTCGTTGCACTACTTTTTCTGCTTTTTTTACTGCTTCGTTGTTTTGTAAGGCGAGTTCTATGGCACGCGTTGCCTGAAGTGATACCATTTCTTGACCAGGTACATCACCAATTCCACTAAACATGAACATAGCGTTTACAAGCAAAATAAAAAATAAATTATGATAATCACACAGATGTGTAATCCTTTGGGTCATTTCTATCTCCATTTTTTGGGAATAGTTGTCAACGCTCAGACTTTATCGTCGACTAATTCGGACTGTGACAATAACAATACCAATCATTATAAGTATCAATGCACCAACCAACATTGTTGTGATTGATAATTGTGATTTTGATTCAATCAGTATTGTGATGGAACGGTCGCGTGCTTCAAATTCTCGATTATCAACGGTCACCTCAGCAGTTAACTTTGCTTGATATTCACCCACACTAATATCCCCTGGAGGATTTAGTGTTAGTTGTATTTCTTTTTCCTCGTTCCGTTGAAGTGAACTGATGACTTCTGGTGTGACTGTGTATTTCCAATCTGGATTAACATCCACAATCATACGAAGATCAATAAGATCGCGTGTGCCGATGTTCTTCAACTTGGCAGTCATGTTAACTTGCTCATCGATCTTTATCGTCTGAAACGCATTTTGAACAGACACCTCAATCTCCGGTACTCCTTTTGGAATTAATTCAAAACGCTCAACGCCACCTTGTATACTGGCAATCTTTTCATCTGGTAAATCTAACCGATTATTAACTCCTCCAAGTTCATTCGCCTCTGTTTCATCAACCACAGCAACATAGAACTCCAGGGTATTGTCAAGGTAGGTCGCATCCAGTTCTTCCGGTAGATACACAATTAATGATAGGTTTCGCTTAGATTGTTCTTGTGTAAATTTTACTTGAGATTGTCGAGATTTTGTTTCCGGGTCTTGGAATTCAAACGAGAGACGATTCAATAGGTTGATGACACGCAACTGGAAGGTATTTTCTGTTTCTGCCAACCTATCCAAGGTTAAATCATAGGTTACACTGCTACCCAAATTCCCTTCCTGAGAAAACCTTAACGAACTGACATTTACAACATCCAATGCAGATTCTTTCTGAAGATAGATCAGACGCATATCAGGTTCAGCAAGTTCAGGATACTTCATTGAAACCTTAAGACTATCAACGTCTTTCTGAAGTTGGAATGTCAAATCTACTGTTTCATTGTAACCGAGTACCGGTATTTTCTCTTCATACGGTTTAACGATATTTGTGCTGTCTACTGCATCAAGTAAAGAGACATATATAGAGCGAATTTCATTTGCTGCAGCAATTTCTTCAGGTGTAGCATTACTTGGCATTGCCTCTGTTGTTGATGTATTCTTCAGTTGAATAGTTACCATCATTTGGTTCTCAATTCGGAATTTCTTGGCGCTGAGAATTGAAATGTGACGGGTGTCTTCTTCAAGGTGGATTTTATACGGATATTCCCTATCTAAGTATCTTAGATTAACCGTGAGACTATCCACGTTGCGTCGTAATTCAAAATCAAGTGTCTTTTTTTGTCCATCTTTTAGTGTCGGAATACGGAATTCATAAGGGAAACCGATAATGGCTGCATTCTCATCTTTGATAGAAACATAGACATTGTTAATTTCTTGGGCAGTGTTAACGTTAGTCTCTTCGGTTTCATCCTTCACCGCACCATAAGTCAGAACAATTTCAATACGTCTACGATCACCTTCTTTATATCGCCTTGTTGAAACTACAGAGATATATGGATCTTCCTGTTTTAGATGTATGTTCCGTTCATCCGTTGTATCAAGGTATTTTAAATGGACAACAACATCCCGCACATCTTCTTTGATAAGTTCAAATTCCAAAGTAGTAGATTCATCCTCTTTGAGTGTTTTGATACGCCGTTCGTAGGGTTCAGCAATAATCGCTCCACCTGAACCAAATTCCTCTTTTTCTTTTATTGATACGAAGATATCATCAATTTGTGCACTAATCACGATATCTCGTCCCATAACTTTGGAACTCTCAACTAATTTTACAGGTAATGAACTGTTTTGAAGTGTAATTGAAAACATCTCACGACCCTCACGAGATTCATAAAGCCGTGTGCTCTCAACAGTAATGTGCCAAGCATTCTTGAGTGAATCCAATTCTACTTTCTGTAGATTTAGTTTAGCTTTTTCATGTTCGGAAACAGCACTTTCATAAGCCTCCTCAGCATTGTTTACTTCAGCTACAGTGATGATATTGTTTTCCTCTTCAACCATCTTTCGTAAGTTATCAAGTTCAACCTTTTTCTTATTCATAAGGTTTTCCGCCAATTCCATCTCTAAACGTGCAGTTTCAATAAGGATTTGACGGCTTTGTTCATCTCTGGTTTTTGTAGCATTTACATCGCTTGCTGGTTCTTCAGATTCTACTGCCAACACAACGTGATGTGCTATCCCCACTAAGACGACGCAAACCAGTATAAAAAATATAATTCGCAAGGCTTTTCCCCAATTATTGTAATTTACGGTTTGGTGATAAGTAAGTGATATTTGGGATTTACGGACTGGGGTCTTCTGATGGTTCATATCCAGCCACATAATGCAGATATAGTGCTTCCAGATCAGCATCTTGGATTTCATCTCTGGATAATTCTTGTTCAAGATTTCCCTGTACAAGAATTCCAATTCTATCCGCAATTTCTTTCGCACGGAAAATATCGTGGGTAGACATAAAGATAGCTTTCCCTTCCTCTTTTAATTCACGCAATAGATTCAGGAAATCCGCGCCACCTTTAGGATCAAGTCCGGAAGTTGGCTCATCAAGCAATACAGCTTGTGCGTCTTTCATAATGGCAATTGCGATTCCAAGACGTTGACGCATTCCCTTTGAAAATGTCTTTACTCGTCTCGTAAATGCTTCTTTAGGTAATCCAACTCTTTCGAGTGTAGCATCCAACTCATCGTTTGAGACCTTCTTTTTACCGCCTAATTTAGCGAAAAAGGATAAGTTCTGACGCGCAGTAAAATTCCTGTAGAGTTCAACGTTTTCAGAAACATAAGCGAGATGTTTTTTTGCTTCCAATGGGAACTTAGGGATTTCAATGTCACCCACCAGTGCAGTACCGCTTGTGGGTTCAATGAAATTCAATAACATGGATATAGTTGTGCTTTTGCCTGCCCCGTTTGCTCCCAGAACAACATAGATTTCCCCATCTTCGACTTTTAGGTTTAGTTTATTGACAGCTAAAACTTCCTCGTTATAGACTTTAGTTAGTTCGCGCGTTTCTAACATCTGGTACTCCTTGTAATCTTGTGTTCTATTCTGGATATTCAAGCAACATGAACTTATGTTGCTTAGACGCGTTTTATGGTATAAAGGTTGCATTAATTTTAATGATGTGGTCTGTCCTTAAACAATCCACGATACCGACACTTGTTATTGAGATAATTCTTTCAAAAAAAATCAGAAAAATGTCCTGTACGGTTAGTTTTGTTGGCATACAATAGTCTTCTATTTCAAATATCAACACGGAAGAATTTCAGAAACGCCACAGTTGTCAACACAACCGAAAAGAAACAGAGCATCAGTACATCTACTAAGGATTGACGAAATGTGTCAACTAAGGTTGGAGTTTCCAAAGGAGGTGGCTGCGTAATTTGGATGTTTTTCTTTGGATCCATCGTTCTAAAGGAGAGATTGTCTACGACTTTACTAAACCAATCTTCATCAAGCGCAACATAGTAGCGTTCCCCAGCTTGAAAGTAGTTTTTCCTTTTCGTTTTTCCGGTCTGTGTCAAGTTTGTAGTGAGATAAATGAGAGAGGATGTCGGTGAAATGCGGGATAGTGTTTCAGTTACGCCTTCTTGTCTTGCTTGTTCACGTTCATATCGTCGGTCTATCTCGTCAACACTGTCATTGAATTTCTGTCGAAATTCCTCATGAATCGGTTCCATTTGTTTATCAATCTCTTGTCCCAATGCGATCTGTTCTTCAAAAGAACTTTGAGAGTGAGAGTGTCCCTTCCAAACCTCTTCATGTATCTTATCCCTCTTTCCTTTCTTTTCTGCATTGATATTCTCGCGGGCGACTGTCTTTTCCAGATAGATACTCTGTAAAGTTTGTGTCGGTACGATGATTTTTGCCACGATAAATCCAACACGTGGTGTAATTAGTACAGCAAATACCCATACGGCAAACGCGACGATGAGTGCTGTCTTAGAATTGTCTATGTAGGTTGAAATCACCGTGCCTATCGCAAAAAAGACTGCAATGTAGATTAAAGAGACAAGTGTAAGACTGAGGACTCGAGGGAAAATCTCCGACTCACCCAACGGGAATCCTTGCGCAACTAATAACAGCAAACCGAATAGGAGTGACACTAAAAATGGGATAACGAACACAATGTATCCACCGATCAATTTGCTCCACAAAAACAGGTCGCGTGGCAAGGAATTTGCCAAAGTTATCCGGAGTGTTCCAGCTTCCCTTTCACCTGCAACGGCATCAAAAGTAAACAGGAGCGCGAGCAAACTGAAAACAGTGCCGATAAGAAAAAGAAAGTCAAGATGTCCCAAAAGATAGGAGAGTGAAGCGGAAACCAACGCAGGGGGTCCTTGTGTTATGCCGTTGCGTGTCATACCAAGATAACTCGGCAGCGCATCGCCTAATCCGTTAGCAAACACGCTCAGCGGTGTTGGTTTCAGAAAAAGTTTTGAAACTTCCAACTCCGGTTTCAGTTCCATGTTTGTGTTAACTTTGTTTTCTTCGGTGTTGGCAAGTTTGACAGTTTCTTGATAGTCAACAAGGTTCTGACGGTAATTTTGATAATTAATGGAAAGGGTGAGTGGGACAAGTAACAGACACATCAAAAGTAGGACGATAAACCGAATGCTCAGGATATGATGCATCATCTCTTTACGAATTAGCGTTAGTAACATTTAGCATTCTCCATATATGATGGCAAAAACAACCCTTCCTGACTCACAAAACCTGTATTGCAGGGCGGTTATAACAACTAAACAAGCAAATACGTTAGGTGTGCAAGTTTTATTAATATTAATGAATACAGAGTCGTCCGTAAAGGTCTATGGCATTATACTATATCTGGATAGTGCGAGGTTTCTTTTTCATCTTTTGTTTTGGATTCTGAGAAGGCATTGATTCTTTAAGACGTTCTAAGGTCTCTCGTAAGTGTTCAATCTGTTTCCTAACGTTTTCAAGTTGTTGTGAATTGAACTTATTCTTTGCCCGTTCAATTTGTTCCTTGGCTCGTTCAAATTGCGCTTTAGCACGTTCAATCTCTGCCATTACTTGTTTAACTTGTTCCTTACCCTGTTCACCCTGTTCTTTTCTCCGTTCAGCCCGTTCTGCTGCTTCCTGTATCTTCTTAATATGTCTGTTTACCAACTTATAGATAAAAGCGGCTTTATAAGCTTCCCAATTATGAAAAGCGGCTTTATAAGCTTCCCAATTATCTGTTGGTGGAATGTGGATCATCCCAGGGTTGCGAAGACTAGGATTGTCTTTCAGAAAAGCCAAAGTGTATCGCTTTGACAGATAAGATGTATAATCTCCGAAATTTTCTATGGTTATACCGTTGTCTAAAAGAAGCTGAAGCCATGCTGCTTTCGGATATCGTGTGTCAATTTCTTCGTTTGTAAACTGGCTGACATGTCTTTTTCCGTTTTTTAGAATAGTTCCACTGTCGGTTTTACGGTATACAATCACTGCCACTGTGGTTTTTAAATGGTTGTGATTGTAAATATTATCAAACGTTTCTATCAATGCTTGCGCGGTTTGCGGCCCAGTATAGTCTTTAATGGTACTTAGTGTGCCTTTCGTTAATTTTGTCATTTCACTTAAACTGAACTTTCCAGAATTGTTCGTTATTTCTGTCTTTTCAATCAAACCGTACCCTTCTGTATTCTCTGGTGTTTCTGAGTTCGCTTCCGATCCAAAAAAGATAGTTATACCCAGAACTGTCAAAAGTGAAAGTATCCGCATAGTGATTTTACCGTTCATAATGTCTCCTTTGTTAGTGTAAATTATTGAGTGCTATCTCCGCTTATAAGCACACTTTTGTGCCATCAAACCTTTGTTAATTGTTTTACACAATCTTTCCAGAAAAGTTGCAGAAAAAGTACAACAAAGGTATCATGAGAAGCAAGCTCAATTCTGGGAAAATTCTTCAATTTGTCTATCAGTATCAAATATCCGAACGGAAGAATTTCAGAAACGCCACAGTTGTCAATATGACCGCAAAAAAGCAGAGCAGCAGGACATCCACCACCGATTGACGGAATGTCTCTCTTAAGGTTGGGGTTTCCAAAAATGATGGCTGCCTGATTTTGACGATGTCGGTCTTTGGATGGAACATTCTTATCTCAGCATGATCTATAATTTTACTGAACACATCCGTATCAAGCGCATCATAGTAATGCTCACCTGCTTGAAAGTAATCGTTTCTCTTTCGTTTTCCAGTCTGTGTTAAATTTGTAGCGAGATAGGTTAGGGAGGATATCGGTGTGATTCGTGAAAGCGTTTCACCTACCTGTTCTTGGTGCTTCTTTTCACGCTGATAGTTTCGATCTATTTCATCAGCGTGCTCTTTGAATTTCTGCCGAAATTTCTCTTCGAGAGGTTTCATCTGTTCATCCACCTGTTCTCCGATTTCCCCCTGTTCTTCATAGGAAGGTTGCCGACGATTCTGCCAGAGTTCTTTGTATATTTCCCTTTTTTTCTCTTCAAGTTCTGCGTTGAAATTCTCACGGAGAGCCGTTTTATTCAGATAGACACTCTGTAAAGTTTGTGTCGGGGCGATGATTTTTGCCGCGATAAACCCAACACGTGGTGTAATTAGTACAGCAAATACCCAAACCGTAAAGGCTATGATGAGGGCAGTCTTGGAATTATCTAAGTAGGTTGAAATGACTGTACCTATCGCAAAGAAGACAGCAATATAGAGCAGCGAGACAAGGGTTAGACTGATCACTAGTGGAAAAATTTCGGGTTCACCGAGGGGAAAACCTTGCCAAACAAGTACCAATAAGCCGAATAGAAAGGATACCAAAAACGGCACTACAAACACTATATATCCGCCAATTAATTTACTCCACAGAAAAAGGTCACGCGGCAGAGAATTTGCCAAGGTGATCCGAAGGGTACCCGCTTCTCGTTCTCCGGCAACTACATCAAAGGTAAATAGCAGCGCGAGCAAACTGAAAACAGTGCCTACAAGAAAAAGAAAGTCGAGATGTCCGAAAAGATAGGGAAGCGAATCCGAAACCAAAGTTGAAACTCCTTGAATAATCCCATTACGGGACATGCCAAGGTAACTTGGCAGCGCGTCTCCTAATCCTTTTGCAAATACACTCAAAGGTGTCGGTTTGAGAAAGAGTTTAGAAACCTCAATATCCGGTTCCAGCGGCATCTTGGGGTTTACTGTCTTCTCTTCAATATTTGCCAGTTTAACCGCTTCTTGATAGTCAACAAGATTTTGGAGGTAATTTTGATAATTGATAGAAAGGGTTAGTGGAACAAGCAAAAGACACATCAGAAGCAGTACAATAAATCGAACGCTCAGGATATGATGCATCATCTCTTTTCGAATTAGTGGTAGCAACATTTAGCATTCTCCATATATCAGGATTACCATAATTTTATTTTCTCAGTCATTATGTTGCGGAGTCTGCAGTTCCCTTATCTTTATGCCTCTGTTTCTCTTGTTCTCTAACCATTTTCTCATTGGCAATAATCCTATTGAGAAAATTCGTTTGGTATTTGTTCCAGTCATCTTGAACGGGTATACCGAAAAAATTTACTTACGGCATCAAAAGTAAACAAGATCGCGAGCAAACTGAAAACAGTGCCGATAAGAAAAAGAAAGTCAAGATGTCCCAAAAGATAGGAAAGTGAAGCGGAAACCAGTGCAAGTGGTCCTTGTGTGATGCCGTTGCGTGTCATACCAAGATAGCTCGGTAGTGCATCTCCTAAATCGTTAGCGAACACGCTCAGCGGTGTTGGTTTCAGAAAGAGTTGTGGATTTTCCAACTCCGGTTTCAGTTCCATGTTCGTGTTAACTTTAGCTTTTTCGGTGTTGGCAAGTTTGACAGCTTCTTGATAGTCAACGAGGTTCTGACGGTAATTTTGATAATTAATGGAAAAGGTGAGTAGGACAAGTGAAAGACACATCAAAAGCAGTACAATAAATCGAATGCTCAGAATATGATGCATTATCTCTTTTCGAATTAGCGTTAGTAGCATTTTGCATTCTCCAAATATCAGGTATAGTACCAAATTAACTGGATTTATCTTAAGCCTAATTATCCCCTGATAGGATACTGTTAATAAGTTCAACATCTGTTTTATTCATGAGTCTACTCCACAATCGAAATGTTTACGATAATACATGACACAATTTAAAGATAAAAAACGTGCATAATTGAGATTTTATTTTCATATAATAAATACTCGACCATCCCCAGGAAACCGCACCTACCGAGACGAATCGTGTTAATTTGGTATAACTACCCTCATGATTTACAAAACTTGTACTTGCGGGTGCTATTGAAATAACTCAAGCTGCTACGGACAAGATTTTAAACGTTCCAATGTTCCAATGCCCTTTTTAATGCGGAGTCTGCAACCTCGTCTTTATGCTTTTGTCCATCTTGTTCTCTAACCATTTTCTCACTGGCAATAACATCTCTGACAAAAGCTATTTTATACTTTTCCCAGTCATCTTGAATGGGGGGTATACCGAAAAAGTTTACTTTTTGAAAGTCTGGGTTGTCTTCTAAAAAAGCCAAAATATGCCGTTTAGACAAACAAGATGCATAATGCATAAAGTTTTCTATGGTAAGTCCATTCTCCAAAATCAGTTGAAGCCACTTTGTCCGTGGATATCGTTTATCTATCTCATTAATTATCTCATTAATTGTGAGACTGCTTGATTTGCCTCCAATTATACCCACTTTGATTTTTGTAATACAACTGTCAAACTCGGTGTCAAAGGCATTCATCAATGCTTTCACAGTTTGCGGCCCTGTATACTCTGTATGCTCGTCTTGAAAATATGGTGTGTTCGCTTTGAATTCCATGCTATCACAAAATATATGATCGGTTAAGTCAATAGGTGGCTGGATGCTGCCAAGAGTTTCACAAATCATCAGTTCTTCCTCCTTCAAACGTTGTCTGGCACGGCTGAGTCTACTCTTAATCGCACTGATAGACACATTCAGAAATTTGCTAATTTCTTTGTATGACATTTCACGAAGGTAATAGAGTACTATCACCGTACGTTCTTTATCAGATAATTTTTCCAATAGATTATTCACAACTTCTCGGTAATGCTCAGTTGCCTCTTTCTCATGTTGTTCTGCAACATAATGTGCTAAAGCGGATTTGTCCAAGGTTGCTTTATCGGCGGCGTCTAAGGATAGCATTGACGGTTTTTTCCTTTCGATCCAGTTTGTACAAAGTCGCTTCGTAATTACATATATCCATCTGTCAAACTTATTTGGGTCTTTTAGTGTAGACAGGTTATTATATGCCAGTAGGAAAACATCTTGGGTAATTTCTTCGGCAATGTGAAAATCCCCTATTTTCTGCCACGCGAGAGCGTGGATATTCTTCTGGTGTTTTTCAACTAAAGAATTGAAAGCTGTATCGTCGCCGGACAAAGTATTGTTAATGAGTTCAATATCGTCTTTTATCATCAAAGTTCTCCACAATAAATGGACTTACGATATACATGACACAATTTGAAGTAAAAAAGTTGCATAACTTGAGAAAATTGTAAAATCGAGATAGAAACCTTCAATTTATATTTAGGACTTACGTAATTTCCTGGTAAGTGAGACTTCTAACCGTATCCATCAATCCACGGTCCCGACACTTGTTATTGAGATAATTCTTTCATAAAAAATCAGAAAAATGTCCTGTGCGGTTAGTTTTGTTGGCATACAATAGTCTACTATTTCAAATATCAACACGGAAGAATTTCAGAAACGCCACAGTTGTCAACACAACGGCTAAGAAGCAGAGCAAGAGTAGATCTGTGACGGAGTGGCGAAGGGTTTCTGATAAAGAGGTTTCTATAATGTCTGGCGGTGGAGCGATTTTTTTCGATTCGGAAGGTTGACTTGATGTGAATCGCATTATTGCTGCAAACTGGTCATCTGCAATTTCACTAAAATACTCATCCTCAAGTTGGTTATAATAAAGAGTGCCTGTTTGAAAATAGGTGTTTCTTTTGATTCTTCCGGTCTCTGCTAAATTCATGACGAGATATGTGAGCGAAGACGTCGGTGTGATTCGTGAAATGGTTTCTCCTACCGATTCTTGTCGCTTTTTTTCACGTTCATACTCGCGTTCCACTTTTTCAACCTGTTCCTGAAATTTCTGTCGATATTCGGCATCAATCGGTTTTCTGATTTCAGCGATTTTTAGTGGCATTCTTATTAAAGTCAAATGAAGTTCCCAAAGTTTCAATAATTTTTTTCACGACTATTGCATCCTTTTCTTTATTGAGATTGTTTCCGAATTGCAGTTTTTTTCCATATAGACGCTTTGCACAGCGCGTGTCGGTGCAATGAGTTTAGCGGTTAGAAATCCAACGCGTGGCGTAATTAATACTGCAAGCACCCACACTGTAAAGGCGACAATGAGTGCTGTCTTGGAATTATCTAAAAAAGTAGAAATTACTGTTCCTATTGCAAAAAATACACCTATGTAGAGCAACGAAACTAAAGTCAAACTGAGCACGCGTAGAAAAAATGTCAGACTCGCCCAAAGGAAATCCTTGTGAGACAATTAGGAGCAAACCTAAGAGAAACGATACAAGGAACGGAACAACGAAAACAATGTATCCACCAATCAGTTTGCTCCACAAAAATAGATCGCGGGAGAGAGCGTTTGCCAAGGTAATCCGAAGTGTGCCTGCTTCTCTTTCACCGGCGACAGCATCAAACGTAAATAATAGTGCCAGCAGACTAAAGACAGTACTGGCGACAAACAGAAAATCAAGGTTTCCCAAAGCTGAGGAGAGAGGCGCATCTGCGGTTGAAGTTGAACCTTGTTTTACCCCATTGCGTGTCATGCCAAGATAACTCGGAAGGGATTCCTCTAAACCTTTCGCAAACACGCTTAAAGGCGTCGGTTCAAGAAAGAGTTTAGAAACTTCCAAGTCCCGGGGCGGGGGTATCTGGTGGCTTTTCCTCATCTTCTGCTCCAGAAAGTTTGACTGATTCCTGGTAATTTATCTGGTTTTGTAGGTAAGTGCGGTAATTAATGTGCAGAGTAAGAGGAACAAGCAAGAGACACATCAAAAGCAATGCGACAAAACGAACGCTCAGGATATGATGCATCATCTCTTTCCGAATCAGTGTCATTAACATGTTGAATTTCCTTTATTTTGCATTTATCTAATTTGTGTGATCTCATGCGATAGGATTGTTTTCAACACTTACTACAAATGACTCTGGTAAAAGTTGCATCTATTTCACGCCAAGCGTTTTGGATATGCTACGGTTTATCACAATTTGTTGTGTCAAATATCAGAACGGAAAAATCTCAGAAATGACACAGTTGTCAACACGACCGCAAAGAAGCAGAGCAGGAGTATATCTACAAGAGATTGACGGAATGTCTCTCCTATCTCCAAAATCAGTTGAAGCCACTTTGTCCGTGGATATCGTTTATCAAACTCACGTTATTTATACAAACTCTCACTTGGACATGGCATTTTGAAACGACCTTATATTGACGCGGTACTCTAAGCTGAATGTTAACCGTCAACCATTTTAATCCCCTTTTCCAACGTCGCTTTCCGCGTTTGAATTTAACGTCAATCCGTACATCTGGGTGGGTCCCGTATGATTTTGACTTCTAAATCTTTGAGCATATCCTTAATCCATCGTTTTGACTTCGGTTGAAACAGCATACCTGATTTCCATTCCTTTTTGATATCAATATCAATATCAGACACGTGATGATCTGATTCCTCAACAGAAACCTCGCCAATCTCCGCATTAACCGATTAACTGGCCTTTCGGATCAACTTTGTAGTGATTATGTGTTATTCTATCCACGATATTAATCTCATCGGTGATCGTGATCATAGTGCTGCTAACCCATGCAACAATCAGGAAAACAATAATCAGAATAATAACGAGTGTATGTTTTTTCATAATATATTCCTTTTGTCAGTTTGTGCATCTCTATTAATTGTTTTACACTACGGTAGGAGCAGTTTCCTAATCGTTCCAGATCATTCATGAAAATCCTTGATTTTCAGCGTATTACAAATAATTCCGTAAAAACAAGTGCCATGATTAGGAACTCAACTAAGTCCGGTTCGGTTAGGAAATCGAACCTACCAAGCCGTTCAATTGACTCCTGTGGCTAATTTCAGTAAAATCAGACCTCGGTGCGTAAAAAGACGAGGAACGCTCCTGAAAAAAATATCACGAGAAGTAGGACGAGTAATAACAGATCCAAAGTCGCGGAGTTGAACGTATCCTTGAAGGTGATTTTGTCCTCAAATTTAGGAATTGCCTCAATCGTTACCGTCTTCTTAGACATACCTTCAGGGATACCGATAAGGTGTAGACTTTCGTTGTCTGCTCTATCAGTATCAGCAATAAATTGCCGAAATTGTTTCTTGTAAAGATACACGTTGTCTAAGAATTGTAAGTGCCGATTAAAACCGGTGCCTGCCATGGATTCAAGCGCGTATTGGACAATCGCTGCAGGAGAAAACCGGGTTGCTGCTCTTGCACTCCGAATCTGAGCGGTTTGTGCGTCTAAATGGGAGCGGTTAAACTGTTCTCGGATTTCAACATCTTTTTTAACAAAATCTGACTTGATTTGTAATTCTTCATTTCCATCTTTCTGCCAAATTGAATTATATTCTTCTTGAGCGGCTTTAATATCTTCAGGGGAGACATTTTCGCGAGGCATTTTCGCCAGTTGCTGAAGTTTACTTTGCGCACCAGAAAGTTTCTGCTCCTTGACTTTCTTTATTTTCTCATTATAGTCTGCGTTATTCTCGTCAATTGCTAATTTTTTCTCGGCTTGAAATTGATCGTTTGTTTGTAGAGTCGGCATCCATTTTGTGGAAAGTGTTCCAAGTGTTGAGGGAACAAAAACCACAACTGTTACCCAAATCAACAGGACAACGATCAAACTGAGTCGAGGTTCTCGTGTACCCGCTGAAATCATTAAACCCAATCCAATGAAGATTCCAGCGTAACTTACTGCAATGAGCAGGATTATTCCCAAACGTCCCCAGTCCATAGCATTCAGTTGTGTCCAACTATCTGCGGAAATCACTGCAAGATTCAGCAACACAGCAAAAACAAAAGGAATGAGAATGGCTATCAAGCTTCCTAAGAATTTACCGACTAATAAAGTAGGACGCGAAATTGGGTTTGCCAGACACAAGCGTAGAGTGCCTCGTTCGCGTTCACCGGAAAACGAGTCAAATGTAAACAAGAGCGGGATAAGAGAGAGTAGGTAGGTGATAACAAATACCCAATCTATCTTTGTTGCTTGTGGACGGAGGTCTTTCGCATCAGGATTCACGCTGACATAACTTAACCACCAATTGCTTCTTACTCTACCACCAATACCGGATTTCGACCAAGACCCAGGACTGTATATGTTACTCGGTAAATAAGCATCATCTCCATCGGCGATGAAAGAAAGCGAAGACGGACTTTTGTAGAGATTGCCTGGTCCCTTTCGTATCAGCGTGTACAACTCTGTTCGGGATTTCAAGTCATCAAGAGATTTGGTAATATTATTGGAATATTTACGCACCTTATCGGGGTGTGTGTTTATATGTACCCAGGCGTTGGTAAACATTAAGATTATAAGTATTGCCGTCGTTAAGACAAATCGTAGGCTATTGATGTGGTCGAAGAGTTCTCGTTTGATAATATGTAATATCATTCATCTTCTCCCTTAGAATGCTGATTGTTTAGTTAAGGTGAGTATGTAATTCAGGTACTAAATTAACATTTATAGGATTCACTACGTTCTATTCAACCTACGCAAACTACGTATTCAGCTAAACTTCAATTTTGACAAAAAGCAGAAATGCCACTGTGAACAAAACCGTATTGATGAGTAGCAACAAAAACAACTCGGGGAATGCTCGCGTTGCGTTCTCCCAAACGTCTGCCTGCTCATAGCGGAACTGCGGTAAATCCCACCAATCTACTTCACCTTTGCTCGTGTCGAACCATTGCCGGCTGCCGAATGCGTTTTTTTCATGTAAATAGTCTATGAGGGAACGTCGATACTGCTGCGCAGTGTCAACATAATCAAACATTCCATCCAAATCGGTACCCGCCCACGCGGAAGCTGCAAACGTATATAAACCTGCCGGACTGAGTTTCATCAGGTGTTCATGCCATTTCGCCTCTCGCAAGGTCGTTTTATCTAAAGACTGTTTTTGTATTAAAGCGGTTTGTTCTGCCAAACGGATACGTAAAGTTTCCATCGTTTCATGGTATCTTTGAACGTGAGGAACTAAATGCTCAGATTTCTCTTTTACTTTGGATGTAAGCATTTGTCGACGATCTCCGTAGTTGCGCCCCTGTTCATGGTAACTCAAATTAAACCACGGAGGGTCTTCCTCAAGTGGGCTATTTGCAACAAATCGCTGTTCTTCTCTGTCAACCTCTTCCCAAATCTGATTCACATGTTCTTCAGTAGATGTTCTTACTGCTTGCATATCACCCACTGGATTGATAGTAAACCGACTCCAGTTCGGATAAACGAGAACCAAAACGACCCATACAAACATACAGAGCATCAGGGAGGTGGCTGTGCGGCGCGTCGTCGTAGAAATCAGCAGTCCAATTAGGTAAAATACAGAAAGATAAATACTTGTTGTCAACACTATTCCACCTATCCGAACATAATCCTGCCCGTCCAGTTGAATTGAACCGGTAATAGATAACAGAAACATAACCATCAACAGACTCATAAGCACGGGGAGTAGTAGGCAAACCATGGCACTAATATATTTTGCAAACAAAATGTTTCCACGCCTCACTGGATGTGATATAACCAAACGCAAGGTGCCTGTTTCCCGATCACCTGCTATGGCATCGTAAGCAAAAAGCAGTGCTATTAAACTTAGCACTACTTGGAAAATAAAGACGAGATCAATCTTTGAAAAGAGGTTTAGAAATGGATTATCAAGGCTACGCGCTGAAGCATTTGAAATCATCGGGACGGAACCGTGATAAATTTCAAGGGTTCCCCCAAGTCGTTTGTCCAATCCAGCACTAAAGAGACCTAAGGGATTAGGAGGACGTTCAACATAAAGTTTTAGAAATGAATAAGTTTTTGCTTCTTGTGCTTTCTCGCGATGCACATTTTCTTGATGACTATATCTCTCCAATCGGCGTTCATAATCTTCAAGAAGAACGACAGCATTCGCAACAACAAGCAGGAGCGTAATGATGACAGCAGCAAAAAACCTTGCGCTCATCAGGTATGCCAAAAGTTCTTGTCTAATAATTGTTCGTAGCATAACGACTCCTTAAAGTATAGGACGGTTTCTTAGTAATCTACTAAGTTCTGTCGATAATTTCGGTAATTTGTAGAAAGTGTGAGCGGGACGAGAAGGAGACACATCACAAGGAGCGCGACGAAGCGGACGCTCAGAATATGATGCATCATCTCTTTACGAATTAGCGTTAGTAATATTTAGCATTCTCTATATATGATGGCAAAAACAACCCCTCATGACTCACACAAAACCTCTTTTTTGCAGGGCGGTTATAACAACTATGCCAGCAAATACGTTAGATGTGCAAGTTTTATTTATATTAATGAATACAAAATAGACACAACGTCTATAACGTTATGCTATATTTGAATAGTGCGAGGTTTCTTTTTCATCTTTTGTTTTGGATTTTGGGGAGGAGGCATTGATTCATTAAGACGTTCTAAAGTCTCGCGTAAACGCTCAATCTGTTCCTTGGCGTGTTCAATCTGCTTCCTAACGTTCTCAAGTTGTTGTGAATTGAACTTATTCTTTGCTTGTTCAGCCAGCACCTTGGCGCGTTCAACCTGTGCTTTAGCTTGTTCAGTTTGTGTTTTGGCTTGTTCAACCTGTTCTGCTTCACGAATCTTCTTGAGATGTTTGTTTACCAACTTATCAATATAAGCGGCTTTATAAGTTTCCCAATCATTCGTCACGGGCATACCAGAAAATAGGGGCATACCATGGAACCCGGTTTTCCAAAAATCTGGATTATCTTCCAGAAACGCCAAAATATGCCTTTTCGTTAGACAGGATGCATATTTTCGGAAATTCTGTATGGTGAAACCTTTGTCCAACAAGATTTTAAGCCACTCGCCCCGCGGATATCGTGCCTCTATCTCATTATTTGTAAATTGGCTGGATTGGCTATGTTCATCGGCAGATATACGTATCGTGGTCTTTAAATGGACCCGATTGTACTCGGCATCAAAGACATCCATCAATGCTTGCACGGTTTGCGGTCCTGAATATTCTTCTGGGAGGTCAGATGGTATTTGCTTGAATTCCATCGTTTCGCCGAATGTGAAAGTGAAAGAATTTGCTTGAGACCCAAAAAAGAATACACATCCCATAATTATCAAAAATGTGAACATTGACATAACAATTTTCCGTTTCATAATGTCTCCTTTGTTAGTGTAAATTATTGAGGTGCTACCACTGTTTATAAGCACACTTTTGTGTCATCAAACCTTTGTTAATTGTTTTTAACACACTCTGACCAGAAAAGTTGCAGAAAAGAATAGTACAACAAGGATTTCATGAGACGCAAGCACAATTCTGGGTAAAATTCTTCATTTTGTCTATCAGTATCAAATATCTAACCTGAAGAATTTCAAAAACGCTACCGTTGTGAGTGCGACAGCAAAAACACAGAGAAGAAATGTATCTAACATAGAATGTCTCAATGTGTCAAATAATGAAGATTCTATTAGGTCAGGGGCAGGTGAAATTTTTTCTGTTTCTTGATTAGAAGATACTGCAAAAGGATTCATACGAGCTGTCATACGATCTGACAGATTTGTCGCCATGGCGAGGGCGTCATCTGAAACATCCTTAAAATATTCTTCATCAAGTTGATCGTAATAAAGGTTTCCTGTATCAAAATAGGTGTTTCTTTTCAGTTTTCCTGTCTGTGATAAGTTCATTGCCAGATAGATTAAAGAAGATGTTGGCGTGATTCGGGAAAACATCTCTCCCATCCGTTCTTGTCGGTCCTGCTGGCGTTGGTACTCCCGATCAATTTTGCTCACCTGGTCCTGAAATTTCTGTCGGTATTCCTCTTCAAGAGGTACCCTAAGTTCATCCATTTTTTCTTTAAGATCCTCTGTTAAACTGAATCTACCATCGCCAAGGGTTTCAAAAAATTTATTATTTAATTTTTGTTGTTTTTCTTTCAAGAGGTCCTGTCGTAGTAATGCTTTTTCCATATAGACACTCTGCTCTGTTCGGGTGGGTGCGATGATTTTCGCTCCAAGAAATCCAACACGTGGTGCGATCAGTACAGTGAACACCCAGACGGTAAATGCGACAATGAGCGCAGTTTTGGCACTGTCTAAGTAAGTGGAAATAACCGTGCCTATCCCAAAAAACACCCCAATATAGAGCAATGCGGCAAGGGTCAAAGTCATTACTCGGGGGAAGATATCAGGTTCACCCAAGGGAAACCCTTGCCAAACAAGCAACAACAAACCAAATAAAAACGATACAAAAAATGGAACAACGAACACAAGATATCCGCCAATCAGCTTTCCTAACAGGAAGCGGTCGCGAGGGAGGGAATTTGCGAGGGTAATTCGTATCGTTCCTGTTTCCCTTTCCCCCGCAACAGCATCAAACGTAAATAACAAAGCGAGCAGACTAAACACCGTGCTAACAACAAATAGAAAATCAAGATTACCCAGCGCAAAAGAAAGTCTCGCCTGGGTAAGTTCTGTTGAACTTTGCTTTACACCATTACGGGTCATTCCAAGATAGGTAGGCAGTGCCTCTTCTAACCCGTTAGCGAATACGCTTAATGGCGTGGGTTTGAGGTAAAGTTTGGAAACTTCCTTGTCAGGATCTAATGCATTTGGTGGATTTTCTTTTGCTTCAGCGTTAGCACGTTTGACTGCTTCTTGATAGTCTATCTGATTTTGGCGATAATTTTGATAATTGATAGAGAGCGTAAGCGGGACAAGTAAAACACACATTAAGAGAAGTGCTACAAACCGAACACTCAGAATATGATGCATAATCTCTTTTTGAATTAGCGATAATAACATGTTCTTGTGGAACCTCTTTACTAAGTTTTGTTAGCATGTTTTTTCTCAGTTTTGAAGTACTTATAACATTGATACGTAGAATAGGCGCTGACTTACGCATCTGTTACTCTTTCGACTCAATTAGCTGTTTAACCTTTTCTGAAAGGTTTTCTGGATTCAAATCTATAAATACATCTATTACAAGTAGTTCCTGATTTAAAAGAATCGTTATAAGTTCCGTTTGTGATTTAGACATATCTATATTAAGGTGGTCTTGTATCTGGTCGTTTTTAGCGCGCCAGATAGGCATTGAAAGTTTATGTTTTTTCTTGAACGTATCAATCACCTTTGTAGAATCGTTGTAGCTAATACCGATTGTCTTCAATTGGGAGGTTTTATGGTTTTTAAGCAGTTTCTCCAGATGTTGTAACTTTTTCCCACTGGTGTCAGAGTCTAACGAAAAGAAATTCATAAGAACGAATTTGCTGCGCAATTCCTCTAACTTAATAGGTTTTCCCGATAGATCAGTCAAATCAATGTCTGGCATCGGTTTGTCTTTAAGGTTTGCCAGTATTTCCTGATTTGATGACGTGGGTTGTGCCGATCCCAACTGCTTTAGTAGTGCTTTTCCCTCCGGTGATTCAAGGTACGCCTCACCGAATTGCGCTTTGAGTTGCGCTCGAAAGTCCTTAGATCCGTCAAGTTGAATGGTAGTGGTATGTGTTGTTCCATGACCTTTTTTTAGGTGTTCTTCCTGCATTTGCTTTTTAACTTCTGGAGGCAGATTTGCTGAGGAAGGGTTTGACACGGAGGAGGTTTGCGTAATTTTCACTGTGCTGTTATTGTAAATAATTCTTTGAGGACCATTACGATAAAGTTTGCCGCTGACACTCAAATTGAGCTGGTGATGCTGACATCGGACAATAGGTAGCATATCACCCTGATGTTCCAATAAGATATCCTGACCTACTTTCTGAGAAGAACGAAATTCGTAGAGATAACTACACGGTAACGTCGGATCCTCGGCGTCTACTGTTAAAACGCCAGGATTACCCTTTGTCGCATCCGCAGGACAAAGCAGTACTTTTTTGTCTAAATATTGTGGAGACAGTTCAGAAAGCCATTTTGGATTATTATTTTCTTTGGCACGATATTTCTCAAGTGCAAGTTTTATCTGTCTTAAATTCTCTCTACATTTCTCAATCTCTTTGGAATCTTCATGGGTGTGCTGTTCGGATGGTGCAGTTAATTCATAAGGGTATGTGTCTGCTAAAAGAAGACGATTCAGACGAACTAACGTTTCTCCACGTTGCGGGTTTTGCGCAAGTAGTTGCTGGGTCTGCTTACTAAGTTTGATTTTAGCAAAACTTTGGGTGTCGTAGAACTGAGACGTTTGGAGTAGTCGATTTAAATCGGAAAGTAGTGCTTTTTGAAGGGGGACAGTTGGGGTGTTTACACCATCATATTCGTTTAAAAGTCGTTGTGTTTTGTCAGACAATTGTTCGACTATGAATTTTGATACGGCAGCGCGCTCATCTTGAAGTTTCACAGTTAAACTGCCTGGGTCTTTGAAATCTTCTAACTGTAGTAGCAGTTCACCAGCGTTTGCGTGTGTAGCAAGTTGAAACCCAACAAATAGTGTAGTAACGAGTAGAAATGTTATCAATTTCGAAGACAGAAACGGTCTGTGATAAAAAGTTCTCAATTGTAAGATTGATTGCAGCATTTTTAATCCCCTTAAGCGTTAGAATTTTGAGGTATAAGACAATCCAAATATATTGTGTGACTACGAATTCCGATCTGTAGTGCTTAGATATGCATTGGATTTCAATACAACTTATTGGGTTACACACACTCTTTGCTTAAAAGTTCAAAAAAATACGGAATCAAAGGGTATTGGTAATTGAAAACATATAGCAGTCACACCTCAACGCGTACAAAAGCGAGATAAGCACCAGACAGTAGCACCACAACAAATAGAGTTAACAATAGTATATCCATCAATGAACGGTTAAAATCATTACTGAGATTGATTGTATCTTCAAACAGTGGTACCGATTCAGGAATAACAGGTTTTTTTGACATCCCCTCGCGAACCCCTAAGATATGGAGACTATCTGGATCTGCTCTATCTGTGTCCATGATAAACTCCCGAAATTCACGGGCATGAGATTGTACATTCTCTAAGAACTGTAAATGTCGTTCAAAACCTGTTCCAGCGAAAGACTCAAGTAGATGTTGAAAAATCGTGACAGGTGAAA
Organism: Candidatus Poribacteria bacterium; assembly: GCA_965205025.1. GTDB lineage: Bacteria > Poribacteria > WGA-4E > WGA-4E > WGA-3G > MSPOR6. Next base: position 106,546 of record CBDBFU010000002.1, on the reverse strand, counting down.
AGCGCGTGATAATACGTGCCTGTTTCACTTCAGCAATCCGTTCTGATAACTGTTCTGTACGTAATCGTTCCTGCTGTTCAGCGTCTTTGATGACATGCTCACCATCCAATTCTATTCTCTTGATTGAACCCTCAATTTCATTATGTAGCCGAGAGTAGTATTCGGAACGCTGCTCTTTATAAATTTTTGATGAAACTTCCCATAAGTCATGCGTAGGACCTGAAGATGAATATTTACCCGCAATTGATGCGAGGGTAATCGGCATGAATACCACAAATACAACCCAAACTAATAGAAGTATCACAAGACTTACTGCACTACGTTTTACCTTCGCAGATACGAGTAAACCCAACCCCAGAAAAAGACAAGTATAAAGGATAGATATAAAGAAGATAATTCCTATACGTTCCCATATCTCTGGACGAAGATGAATACCACTTGCGGTGGAAATTATCAATAGGTTCATCAATATCGAAAGTATGAATGGAATGCTAATACTTATCAGTGCCCCCAAAAACTTGCCAATTAGTAACAAGTGCCGCGGAATTGAATTTGCTAACGTCAGACGAAGCGTACCACGCTCGCGTTCTCCTGAGATCGAATCGAAGGTGAATAGTAGAGCAATAAGACTTAAGACATAGCCAATTATAAAGTTCCAATCAACTTTGGTGACAACTACACGGACATTATGCCGATTAGGTGTTGCTACTGGATACGCTAAGATCCAAAAACTTTTTAACGTGTCGGTACTCCATCGGTTGTATCCTCCATCAGCGTATTCTGACAAAAACGCTTCTCCACCCTCAGCACAAAAACGGAGATCGGATAGTTTTTTGTATAGATTACCAGGCCCCTCTTGCGCAAGGTCATATAAACTGTTCTCAGCATGAGATGTTAATTGATTCTGGTATTCGGTGACACTTTTTTGATACTGCTTCACCCGATCTGGATGTTCCCGAAGATGGACAACCGCATTTGTCAACATCAATCCCAGCAGCAACACAGTTGCAAGCGCAAATCGGAGACTATTCAGGTTGTCGTAGAGTTCACGCCAAATTATATTGAAAAGTGCAATATGCCAAACCATTCTATACCTCACTTTTGACGAAAATCATAAATATTACAACAAAAAGTAAGATATTTATTATGAATAGTAAGCATACATCTGGTAATGCGCGCATTGCATTTATGTGACTATCGACTCTTTGATAGTTAAAATGTGGTAGGTCGCTCCAATCCGCTGCCTCTTTATCAGATGAAAACCATTCTCGAGATCCAAACACATCTTTATCGTAGAAAAAATCAATTACTTGTTTTCGATATTGTCTGGCAGTATTGAAAAAATCTCTAATGCCATTTACATCAGTACCTGCCCAAGCTTCTGTTGCCGCATCATACAAACCAACAGGAGATAATTTGAACCAGATTCTTTCCATTTTTGCTGGATGAATGTAAATATCTTCAAGAGCAGGTTTTCGAATTATCCAAGTTTTATCTGCAGTATCAATAATTTTTGGAACGAGGTACCGGAAATGCTTCCGTGCATGTGGGATCTTAGGTTCATCTTCCTCGCCAAATCCGCTAAAATTCATGACGCAACGGTATTTATAAAACAGGTTGTGAGGAGAACCGGTTAAATAAGCAGAACGGGATCCCCACCCTCTTAGTTCATATCCCCAATCTTCTCCCGGAAAATCGTCAGTTGCTAAGTATTGCTTACGTTCTTTGTCGAATTCCAGCCACATTTGTTCAATAGTGTTGTAAGCAGATGTCTGACGTTCCTGCGATGGTTGATTAGGACCGATCATAGCAAGAATCATATTTGGATAAACTAACACTAAGAAACCCCAAACAAAAATTGACAACATGAGTGCAGTACTTGTCCTTCGAGTTACCGCAGAAATCAATAATCCTATTAAGTAAAATATGGAAAGATAGATTATAGATGTTAGTATAATTCCGCCAACACGAAGAAAATCTTGGCTATTTAAGTTGATATGGTTGGATACCGTCAGTAAAATAAGCGATAGGAGTAGACTCAATATTAAAGGAACAATTAGACAGATCATGGCACTGATATATTTTGCAACTAATATAATCCCCCGTCTTACTGGATGCGTTAAGACTAAGCGTAATGTACCGGTTTCGTATTCTCCTGCAAATGCATCATAAGCAAAAATTAGTGCAAGAAGACTTAGTATAACTTCAAAGATGAATGCAATATCCATTGAAGCAAACATATCCATTAATGGGTTAGAAGATCCGTGATTCTGAGCATCCCACAATGACGGAACAAATACAGGTGCGATTCGTACCTCATTGCCAAGTTGTTTATCAAATCCTACGTTAAAAATGCTCAAAGGATTTGGAGGACGATCAATACGTACATTACCTGCTGAATATGTCTTAATTTCTTGTAGTTGTCGCTTATGCATATTGACCGAATCGTTATGGCTATCTAATCGTCCCTCATAATCATTGATGAGTACAATTGTATTAGCAACTACAAGTAATAGTATGATGAAGATTGCCGCAGCGAATCGGAATGTCATGAGATTGTTAAGTAGTTCTCTGCTGATAAGTGAAGCTAACATGTTATTTTATACCTCAACGCGTACAAAAGCGAGATAAGCACCAGACAGTAGTACTACAACAAACATGCTTAACAATAGTATATCCATCACCGAACTGTCAAAATCCTTGCTGAGATTCAGTGTATCATCAAATTTGGGAACTGCCGATGGCAAGATCTTTTTCTTCGTCATGCCTTCACGGACACCGATAAGATGGAGACTTTCAGAGTCAGATTTATCAATATCAATTACAAATTCACGATATTGTCGTGCGTAATCTTCCACATTATCAACAAATTGTAGATGCCGTTCAAATCCTGTTCCAGCAAAGGATTCAAGAAGATGTTGAAGGAGAGTAGCAGGGGAGGTACGAGTAATGGAACGGGCATGTTGTACCTGTGCCAACTTACTCGTTAGGTATTCTTGGTTTAGTTGTTCATCGGCTTCGGAATCTTCTTTAAAGAACCCACTTTTCGCTTCTAACGTTTTTCTGTCGACTTCATCTGACCAGAGTATATAACCGTATTTGTCCCAGAGTTCGTCTTGCATTTCGTTATGTCGTATCCATTTTGCTTCAGTGGGTAGTGCCGGTGCGAATTCTCCTGCAATTGATGCAAGTGTACTCGGCATAAAAATAACAAAAGTTACCCAAATCAATAGGAGTATCACCAGACTCACAGAACTCCGTTGAACACGCGCAGATACTAACAATCCTAACGCAAGAAAGAAACACGTGTATAGGAGACCAATAAAGAAGATCATACCTAATCGTTCCCATGCTTCTATGTTCAGGTGAACATTACGGGCAGTTGAAACCATCAAAAGGTTCGTTAATACCGCAAGCGTGAAAGGGATACTGACACTTATCAACGATCCTAAGAACTTCCCGATCAATATGGTGTGACGAGGCACTGAGTTTGCCAACATTAACCTAAGTGTACCGTATTCACGTTCACCAGAGATACTATCAAAAGTAAATAAGAGTGCAATTAAACTCATGACAAACGCGATAATGAATGTCCAATCCACTTTCGGAACATCTGGTCCGACATCCTTCAGGTTTACGTTAGCATTTGGGTATTTCAGTTTCCAAACACCTGTCAAGTTTGATGAGTATACAAAAGGACTACTCCCTTCAATAATGTTAGGCAGCAGGTGCTCTCCACCTTCCGCACAAAAACTAAGGGGTGATGGTTTTTTATAGAGTTTTCCAGGTCCCTGTTGTGCCAGTTTATACAAACTGTCTTCTGCATGGGAATTCATTAGCGTTAGAGATTTGTTTACAGACTCGTTATATTGCTGCATCCGTTTTGGATGTTCACGGAGGAATCCAATTGCGTTGGTTATCATCAATGCTAACAACAGAATAGTTGCAAGGGCAAAACGAAGACTATTTAGATTGTCGTAGAGTTCGCGTTTTGTTATATGTAATATCATATTCTTGTTATCACTATTCTTGTTGTTGGTTTTTAACCTCTATGAATCCCATGCTATATGCTGACTGCTGATAATTGATAACCATCTTATACCTCACTACGAACGAAAATCAGAAAGATTATAGTGAACAGGACCAGGTTAAGCATGACCAACAGACTTAATTCTGGAGCTGCACGTTTGGCATTGACACCAATTTCACTTCTTTGAAAGGAAAACTGCGGCATTTGATTCCAGTCAATTTCACCTTCTGCACCAACGATCCATAGTCGAGACTCAAATACCTTATTGTCATGATAATAATCCATTACTGACTGATGATGCCTTTGACTTGCTGTGAAAAAATCTTGTAACCCATTCAAGTCTGTTCCTGTCCAAGCTTCGGTTGCTGCATCATACAAACCAACAGGAGAAAACTTTAATAGCATCTGTTCCAATTTTGCGGGTTGTGTATATAATGCCTCCAAAGCGGGTTCTCGAACAAGCCACATACGCTCTGCAGTGTGGGTGACCTGCGTCCCGAAAAAGCGATGATAGTCTTGAGCGTGTGGTACATTAGGTTCAGACTCCTCTTTAAGTTTTTTATGGTGGAATCCAGTAACGTAGTAATATAGCAATCTTGATGAATTATCCGTAGGACCCCGAAAAGTGTAACCATCACCTGACAGGTCAAAATCATAATCTTCACCTTCTACAGGATCATTTCTGAGGTATTGTAGTCGATCCTTGTCAAATTCTTCCCAAATCTGCTTGATTTGGTTGTAAGCAGAAGGTTCGGTATCTGGGTGTGGATCAGTGTCAACTGCCGTAAGTATAAGATTTGGATACACCAGCACCAAAAATCCCCATACAAACATAGCAACCATAAGTGCAGTACTCGTTCGACGAGTTAGGGCTGAGATTAACATGCCGATAAGGAAAAACAGAGACAGATAAACGAAGGATGTAAAAACAACTCCACCGATGCGTAGAAAATCATCTACACTCAGAAAAACAGATGAAGATGTGGTTAGCATTATTAACACAAGGAGAATACACATCAGTAAAGGTATTAATAGACATATCATACCACTCATGTATTTGGCAAATATGATTTGACCATGTCGAACAGGGTGTGTAAGTACAAGTCGCAACGTGCCACGTTCACGCTCACCAGCAAGTGTATCGTAGGCAAAGATGAGTGCTAAAAGACTGAGAATTCCCTGAAAAATAAAAACAAGATCTATAGATGCGAATAGATTCAGATAAGGGTTATCTGCCCCATGCTTTCCTGCATCCCAAAGTGATGGTACGAAAAAGTGACTAATACCGAGTGTGTTTCCTAATCGTTTGTCTAAACCAACATTAAAAATGCTCAAAGGATTTGGAGGACGATCAATCGTTAAGTCTACTGCTGAATAGGTAGTTGTATCCATCATTTCTTGGCGATGTTTTTTGACAGCAGTGTCAAAACTTTCTAACCTACGTTCGTAGTCTCTAATAAGTACACCGGTCGTTGCAACAACAAGGAGTAGCATAATAAAGCTTGCTGCCGCAAATCGAAATGTCATTAGATTGTCAAGAATCTCTCTACGGATAAGTGTTAGGAGCATGGTTTATTCTTGCCAGTTTCTTCAAGATGATTTCCGCGTAGGCTATACTTATACAATTTTCGGATGCACTTTAGCGGATTATTTGTCAGGACTTACGCATATTGAGCAGAAAAAGGAAAAGAGGGTGAGTTACTCTTCTATGAAATCTCCACCAAACTTAATTGAAGAAATAGAAAGTTTCTTGAGGTCTGGCAGATCAATCTTAGATACATCCGGTTCCATGCGGATAGGTAAGCATACACCAGAGAAATTGGGATTTCCATGAAGTACAACCTGCGTATCAATTGATAGAAAACCCAAATCTGATGTGATAAGATGGAGGTGCGATTTGGCACAATTCCTGCCTCTCAGATATCTGAGCGAAAGAACTTTAAGAACGCTATTGTCGTTAGTAAGATTGCAAAAAAGCATAACAAAAGTAAATCCATCAAGGAAAAGCGAATTGTCTCACTCAATGAAAGTGTTTTTATAGGAGGTGGTTGTGTAATTTGGACAGAATCTGTTGGTATAAACACTCTTACCGGTATGTAATCTCTGAGGTTACTGAACAGATCTACATCAAGTGCCTCGTAATACCGTTCTCCTGCTTGAAAGTAGTTCGTTCTCTTTACTTTTCCTGTCCGTGTTATGTTTGTAACGACATAGATAAGAGAAGACGTTGGTGTGATTCTGGAGAGTGTTTCAGCTACGGCTTCTTGCCTTGACTGATCACGTTTATATCGCTTATTGATCTCATTTGCACTGTCGTTGTACTTCTGGCGTAATTCCTCCTCAAGCGGTTTTATATGTTTATCAAATTCACCATAGATTGAAAACCGTTCTTCAGATGTAGTCGGTTGAGGTCTGTCACGCCAGAAGGCATTATAGGCATCCTTTTTCTTTTCTTCTAATTCCTCTATATAATTTTCACGGACTGTGGTTTTTTCAAGATAGACACTCTGAGAAGTCTGTGTTGGAACAATAAATTTAGCCGCAATAAATCCAACCCGTGGCGTAATTAGGACTGTAAATACCCAAACAGTAAAGGCGATTATGAGTGCGGTTTTGGTATTGTCTAAGTAGGTGGAAATAAGTGTTCCTATTGCAAAAAAGACACCTATATAAAGTAATGAAACAAGTAACAGACTGAAGATACGTGATAATACCTCTGGTTCACTAAATGGGAATCCTTGTGTAACTAATAACAGTAAACTAAATAAAAACGACACTAAGAATGGGACAACAAAGACAATATAACCTCCGATCAATTTACTCCATAAAAATAGATCTCGGGGTAGTGCATTTGATAATGTAATTCGTAGTGTTCCTGCTTCCTTTTCTCCTGCAACGGCATCGAAAGTGAACAACAACGCAAGTAGACTGAAAACTGTTCCGACAAGGAAAAGGAAGTCAAGATGTCCCAATAGATAAGAGAGAGAAGCAGAAACCAGTGCAGGAGGTCCATGAGTTACACCATTTCGTGTCATTCCAAGATAACTCGGCAGAGCATCCGCTAATCCGTTAGCAAATGTACTCAGTGGTGTTGGTTTCAGGAAAAGTTTAGATATTTCCATCTTTGGTTTGAGTTCCATGCTTGGATTAACTGTGGTTTCTTCAATTTTCGCAAGTTTCACTGCTTCTTGGTAGTCAACAAGGTTTTGACGGTATTGTTGATAATTTATTGAAAGGGTGAGTGGTACCAAGAACAAGCACATCAGAAGCAGTACGATAAATCGTACACTCAGGAGATGATGCATCATCTCTTTTCGTATTAAGGTTAGTAGCATTTAGTCATCTCCATCTTACACACCTAACAGGGCATTCTTATATGTTTCAACAATTTGATTCAAAACAGTTTTTGGAATATATTCTAACTGAGATGCTAACTCCTCTTCAACATTCACCATCAGACTATGATCAAATGTCTCACGTTCGGCACAAGGATCAAAAGATTCACCATGTTCAGCCAATAATTCAGCCAAACGAGCAGGTGTCATTCCAACGGAAATACCGTGCAAGCCCCACGCCGTACCACGGTAACCTTTTTCATAGTCTTGGTCGAAATGCTTTTGTAAGATTCCTTCTCTTTCAGCACCTTGCACATTACTATTCTCAAGTTCTTCAGCTGCAGCAATTGCGCGTGGGTCTAATTCGATCTGAAAAGCTGTCGATGCATCTGCTGCTGCTACTGGGTAGATTTTGTATGTTTTCATTTCCTCTTTATTATATTAACGTCAGTTTGATAATAAAAAATGTTAGTTCGATAAACAGAATTTTGTCCTGAAGATAGTCTTTGTAGCACAAACTTTCCAGTTTGTGCACTCTGGTGTTAACTAAAAGTTCGGTTACAATGTGTCTTATCAAACTCACGTTATATTATACCATTTCTATAGATGTTTATCCCATGAACAATTGTAAAGCATGTCTTGAAATACCGCACAAACTGGATGAAGATTAAGTTTTAAATTCGGCAATTCCCATTTTCCCAAACTTGGTAGGTTCGGTTTCCTAACCGAACCGAATTTCTAACACATTACCGAATTATTATTTTAATCTTCATGAAGTTTATGCCACATTAAAGAGACTTTTATTATTAGAAATGGTGTTAGTTTGATACCAATGATGAGATTGTTTGTGGTAATGCATTAAGCACATCACTTGCAATGAGTCCGTGCATGCCTTTCTGCTCTGCGACAATATCCCCTGCTAAACCGTGTAAATAAACTCCAAGTGGTGCTGCCATTTCGCTGTGTATATTTTGTGCAATCAAACCAGCAATTACACCTGTCAATACATCTCCCATTCCTGCTGTTGCCATGCCAGCATTACCTGTCGAGTTTATCCATGTGTTACTATTTGAATCTGAAGTTATGGTGGGTGCACCTTTTAGTACAAGTGTTACACCATATTCCTTTGCAAATTCTTCTGATGTACGAATCCTATCTGCCTCTAATTTTGAAACAGGAATGTCTATCAACCGAGACATTTCTCCTGGGTGTGGCGTTAGTACTGCCTTTTCATTTAGTAATTGTAAAAACTCCTTTTTCTGTGCTAAAGCATTTAACCCATCCGCATCAATAACTATACGAAGGTCGAGTTCCTGGCGACGGTTTTCTTGTATCAGTTGATGTATGAATGCTACCGTTTCAGGATGTTGTGATACACCAGGTCCTATGGCAAGAACAGATTTGTTCTTTTCTGCATATTCAAGGATAGGTGATACTGAAGATACCGTAAAACTGCCTTCCTCTGTTTCAGGCAAGGGTAAAGTCATTACCTCAGATAATTTTTCCTCCAGAATTGGATTAAGACTTTCAGGAATTGCAAGTGTCACTAAACCTGCCCCAGTACGCAAAGCTGCTTCACTTGTTAATGCAGCTGCCCCAGTCATACCTGTTGAACCTGCTACAACAAGAACACGACCATAACTACCTTTATAAGAAGCAGGTGGACGTTGTGGTAGCCATTTGATCGCTTGCTTCTCAGTTACCCAAGTTACCTTGATGTCCTGTGCTTCAATAACTTGATGTGGAAAACCTATATCTACAACATCCAATTTTCCTGAAAGTTCCGCACCGGGGTGGACTAATAATCCCCGTTTAGGTAATCCGATTGTTACTGTTCTATCTGCCTGAATACATGTTCCCAAAGGATTTCCAGTATCAGCATCCAGTCCGGATGGTAGATCCACAGCAAGGATAGGGATAGAGAGGTTATTTATCGCATTGATTACATTAGAGATATGAGGACGTACATCACCTCGTAACCCAGTGCCGAGAATGGCATCTACAATTAAATCACAACTTGTTATATTGTTGTGTAGAAATCTTTTTGTTGAAAAATTATAGCCAAGTGCATCGGAGAACGCAGTATCAGTAAGGATTTCGTCAATATGCAATCCCAGATTCTTGGATATTTCCAGATTGATTTGAGCTTCTTCTGTGAAACTGTCCTGTGGGGAGACGAGAAAAATAGATACATCCCGTCCAGAGTGGGCAAGTTGGCGAGCAATTACTAACCCATCCCCACCATTGTTCCCTTTGCCTACAAAGATACCTATCTGATGTGCATTCGGATAATAATTTACAATACTTTGGACGATCTCACTCCCCGCAGTTTCCATCAGGACTATGCCGGGAATACCAATGTTTTCAATGGTATTCTGGTCGATATTTCGCATTTCAGCTGCTGTTACAACTTTCATGCAGGATTGCCTTGTAGTTTGACTGCAAAATCCAACAACTGTGTTTCCATTTTCTCCGCTGCCCTATCCAGACTTTCTCGGTTTATCTGAGTTTCCTGTATACGTTGATCCTGATGTGTTTGTAGGCAAAAAGGAAGATTGGTTCGTAGATCAAATAAACTCTGTTTAATGTGATCTTGGAAAGATCCTTGTGGATACATCCATCTCCTGCCGCGTGTTTGCCGCAAATTAAAATGACAATGTCCATTATCTCCGCCAAAACAATCAAATCGCATGATCTCATCATCATAGACATAGAGTGATGCTGCAGGACCTCGACCACCTGCATCGTCCCGCCAATATACTTCTAATCGTACATCGTCTTGGATAGGATATACAACCATATCATGTTTTTGGTTTGCCATCTGTCGTTCCTCCATCAAATAATTTTGTTTTCAGATTTCAGATTTTAGTTGTTTTCAAGTAACAGTAAATTTTCAGAGTAAATGCTCATAGGTGAAGTTTAATAATATCTATAAAGTTAGTTATAGTATGGTTTCCTGGTGGTTTTCTACATTTTAAATTTTTCTGATTTACTCTGAATACTCTGAAAATAGGAATTATATTCCTCAGGACTTACGCAAATTGAGTAGAAAACGAAATTTGGATTTGTTTAAGGTGAAATATCGGATACACACATTTTGACATGACACTTAGGATTTCCTGAATTCTATTTTCACAACACAATTTTTCCAAGACATATTTTTTATCGCTCTAAAGTTAGATGTAGAAAGGGTTTAGGAGATTTAGTCTAATTTTCATTATTTTTTTAACATGATTTTTAGTTTATCAAATATTGTAAGACAAACCCTGTGCTGGTATAGGTTTTGAAGGGTTTATAATTTCTGAAATTTTTCACAACTTGTTGTGAATGTTGTGAAAAGGTATAAAACAGATATTTAATCCTAATATATAGCAAGAAAATGAGGTATAAAAATAGACATTTAATCCTAAATACTTAGACAATAGATTGTGTAGATGTTGCATTACTCTGTGCGTCGCAAAAATGAAAAAAGTTACACTTTTTGTCACACGGTGTGACATTGAAAATCGTGTAAATTATCCCTATAAACCCTGTCATAGACTTGCTTTACGCCATTTTGAACTTGATTTATAAAAAAATCAGAAATGTGTGATTTTGTGTTTCTGTTGTCCTTTCTGATTTTGACATTCCCACCCGTTAAAAAGAGATGCTTTTTTGATGTAAATGAAATTTCGTAATTAGGATCGTTTTTATAGATAGTCATTGGTTTTTAGTTTGTGTCATTATTTTTCGGACTCATATTCCTATTAAAAACCTATTAGTTTTGGTTTACAATTATTGAACAATATAGTATTGTATAATTATATTTTCATTATGACAAGTATTTTTATATTATTGTGATATGTATGTTAGTTGTTGGCGGTAGATGTTTTCTTCATTTTTTTATTTTATCCAAAATAATGATTGTTCATTAGCAATTGAAGAAACCCCAGCATCTGAAGGAACCCTGCAATTGAAGAAATCCCCTAAATCCCCCTTATCAGAGGGACTACTAAGAGTATTCGTAATGTGAACTGTTTAAATTTTAAAAAGAAATGGTATTACAATTTTACAAGGTTCGTAATCAAGGGTAAGGATAAATACCTTTCCTATGGTGTTATGTATCTTTTTGACTGTATATCTGTACCGTACCTACTGATTTTACATTTCTATATACTTACTTGACTGTCCACTAAAACGCACCCCTAAATGCCCTTATCAGATGATTTTAAAGGAAGTGCATAAGTTCTATTGATTTGTCATGGGGTCATTGCCAAAAATTATTTCTTTCAAGTCATCGTAAGTTTGCATCCCTGGCTTGATTAACGGAGCAAGTGTATTGCTCAGAAAGCCTTGATAATTTTCTCCGACCCCGTGCACTCCCCAGTTATCTAGCTTGTTCCGGATTTGAATAGGAGCACTTTTTATATCTTCAGCATTGTCTCGTAATTTTATCAATTCAGCTACCTTTTCCGGATGAGGTTCTAATCCCTTATTTTTACATAGGACATCCAATACATCATCAGCAAGCAGGTAGTTTTCGATTTTCCCACGTTGTAGAACCTTTATTCCTTCCTTTTCTAATCGGACTACATCTTCAGGTGAAGTATTCCTATCAGAATCTCTGAGTCCAAAGACCTTTGTCCCCATCGTAACGGCTTCAACAACTGAAATATAATTTTGTAAGTCTCTTTTCCCACCTGCCGAAACGAATTTTGTATTCGGAAATTCTTCAGAAAAGATATAGTTGTAGCATGATGCGTCAAAGCCTTCACTTCCTTGTTTTCCCTCGCAAATTATAATTTGATCTGGGGCGACCAGGGCAGCTAAGTCGTCTAAAGCAATCGCGTGTGTTTGTTCCCAGAATCTACGATTGGGTGTGGCAGGTTCTATAATTTCTGAATCATCAAAGTTTCCATCAGTAAAATCAAGAAATACAACTTGATCTCTATGTTGCTCGTACAATTTCAATGCCATTCGCATCATTCCGATCGCATGCGTTGCAATCCACAATTGCGATTTATCATCTACAAGGCGAAAGAGTTCTTCAAGGAGTTTTCCTTGTAATCTTGGATTCATGTGTGCTTCTGGTTCGTCTATACAAAACACAGTGTCATCGTATTCTACTTTCTTGACGAAAATGTCAAGAAGCAAATCAAAAGCAGACTTTTCTCCACCGGAAAGATTCTTATAATGAAAGTTTCTACTTGTTCCTTTGTCAAAAGTAAAACTTCTGTCCGTAAGCGGATTTCCTAAACTATTGAGGACTAAATCAGGGAAAAGTCTTCTCATAGCGTCCTGAATCTCACCAAGTGTCTCGTCTTGAAAGTCCGCTAAAGTTTTTGCGCGATCTTCTCTTCTATACGCACGTTCAAGGGCATTAGAAGCAAGCCTTTGAAAATTCGTCCCAGCTGCAGCATCGTTTTCAATCATCCTCATGAATCTTGTCTCTTGCAAAACCGAGGACATTGTTCGTATCGAACCAATATCTATCACCGGATCATTACGGTAGGCGGTTCGCACATAAATGGATTTTCTTAGATCGGCTTGTGAAGCATTGTGAAATTCAATAGTAAGAGGTACTTGCTGTTGTATTGTAGTAGACGACATCTTAAAATAGTAATCAGGATCTTTGGAGTGTCCTATTTGCCTATACTCATAAGATTTTTGATGTAGCGCATCAAACAAAGATGATTTTCCACAGCCGTTAGGTCCAAGAAGTACTACTAATTTTGCTGTCGCTGGAATGTTTTGAATTTTCAAGTCAGTAAATCGCTTGAAATTCTGTAAATGTATTGACTCTATTTTCAAATTGTCACCTCAACAATTGTCATCGTATCGTTACCAAAAATGTCTACAACCTTAACTGCAATTTTGCGGGGGCCGGGTTCACATTCATGCGCTATACTCGTCAACTCCAAAGAACGATCTTTTTTGGTGCGGAAACTTTGCCACTCATTCTCAAAGATAAAGTCACCTGACCACTGTTCTTCCCATTCTTCTGTATCAGGATTCTGTACGCGGATAATTTCGCGTTTGCTCTCAAAGTCAAAATCAACTGACCAATAATCAATCCAGTCCGTCCAGTGCTTAGTTAACTCCTCAGGACTAACAATCCCATCTGCATCTTTGCTAACCTTTATGACCTTTCCCTCTTTCACCACGATCTTACTGCTCTTGTTCTTTAATGTTTGTGTAGCATCGGAGATAGAATCTTGGGAGTAAAAGACAGAAAAATCGGTTAGTTCTACTGCTACTGTAGTTGGTTTATCTTTTTCTGCTGCTGTTACATGAGGTTTAACTTCAATAAATGCCACATCATGAAACACAACCTGATTTTGCTCCACAGCACGCTTGTCAAATACTTCGGCAGGGATGTATTTCGGTGCAAGGTCAATACCTTTGCTTTTCGCTTCTTCTAACAGGTTAGGGAATAGTCCCATCTCAAACTCAAATCCGAGAACGTCAACACGGGTGATCTGATGCTTACGGCATTCAAGGATAATTTCCTCTATGAATAGACGCGTCACGGGTAAATTGACGGGACCGATGGCGATAAGTCTACCCGCTTTTTTACCTTGAAAACTTTCAAAGCCTTCAGCTTTTTCTGCAGCGTAGGCACGCAGGATTAACTCCATAAATGCATTTTCTTTTTCCTCTAATTGTTTCTGCTGTTCAACTTCTCGTAGATTCGGATTGATGCCAACGTAGTGTTGACGTTCATATTTGCCGAGATTGAGGATTTCAAAGGCTCGATAATCTTTTCCATCTGTTTTGAGTTCCCGCTGAACCCCTATCATCCGCTTGCGTGTTGTGTGGATAGCAAACTTACCGAGGTCCGTAACGATCCATTTACGCCCAAGTTTTTCAGCAACGGCGGCAGTTGTGCCAGAACCACAGAAGAAATCAGCAATAAGGTCACCTTCGTTAGAGGATGCTTTGATAATACGTTCAATTAATGCTTCAGGTTTTTGTGTTGGATATTTTAAATATTCGGAACCTTGTATGGAATTGATATCTACCCAAACATCACGACATCTAACACCCTCTCCCATGTATAGTTTTCTAGAAGGAACTTTACCTTTTTCAATAAAAAGTTCACCATTTTCAATCCAGATAAGAGCAGTTTCAAGAGGCATTCTATATCCACCTGCTGGGGGTTTTTCTTCGAATCCGAGGTCATACAGGTAACCTCCTCCTCCTGGATTATCAACAGGTCCTAATCTATAACGACCTTTTTCATCTTCAAACCTATAAAGTTTCTTACTTGTATCACTATACTCTTGAAAAACATCATTCCATAATATCTTATTCCTACGATAGAAGTAAATGGTCTCATGTGACTTGATAAATTTCTTGTTCTTATCAGATGTGTCCCCTATAGCTCCTTGCCATATAATCTCATTTTGAAAGTAGTCCTTTCCAAATACTTCATCCAATATAAGTCGTATATATCCACTCACTCGCCAATCACAATGAACATAAATACTACCATCATCTGCAAGTAAGTCACGCATGAGAATTAGTCTTTCATATATCATTGCCATAAATGAGTCAGCACCTTTTCCCCATGTATCACGATAGGCAATTTCTTCAAGGATGTTTGGTTTTTTAGTGAGGGTCTCCTCACCGATCTCAATATCCATAGAAAAATCCGCGCCTACGTCAAAGGGTGGGTCAATATAGATAAGTTTGAGACCGCCTTGTGCTTCAATTACCTCGCGTAGCGGTCCGTTCTTGAGTGATGATAAAATTAGTTTGTTGTCACCCCAGATTAACTTGTTTGTCCACCCTTTCTGTTGTCTTCCACGCATATCAAAAAGATCAAGTTGTTCATTGGATTCTGCACGAGGTTCATCTACATGCTCAATTGTCTGAAATGGCAGCACAATGTTGCAAACTTCGTTGGTCTTGCCGTTCCAAACGAGTTCTACTTCGCGTTTGTCTTCAAATAGTAGAAATCGGTATTTTTCGGGTAGTGGTTTGTCTGCTTCTATGAAGCGGATGATTTCCTGTTGTTCTTGTTCTGTGAGTCGTGACATAGGTTTCTCTTTTAATTAGGATTATACTATGAGTTTTGGGGTAGTATAATATCATGCAGCAATTACTTGAAAAATCAGAAGTAGACATCCAGCAGCAAGTGAAACTGCCAAAGAGATTACTACACCCCACTGAACTCGTTTCAATGTCTCAAATCGATATTCTCCTTGACCGATAGTAAAAACAGCTAATGGAAATAACCACTTGAGTAGTTTAGAAAAGAATGCTAAATACACAATGACAAAAATAGCAGATGTGAACCAGATAAAGGACCTTAATTGATCACCGAATTCCATTCCTTCTTTGGAATCCGAGATAAGTCCAAATTTGAAGGCAATGAATGTGCTCAAGACAATTACTCCCAGAAAAGATAAAAAATAAAAGACAAGTCCAGTTTGGGAGGCTAAATCAGAGCGAGCGAGTGAGTTATACCATGGACGCGTCCCCGCAACAATATCCAACATTTTATCTTTTAATCTCAAAACAACGTCTTCGCGTGCAGTTATACTAAGTGATACGCCTCCGCTAAAAGAGGAGGCATCACGGAAAGTAATTGTGGCGGATTTTTCAATATCTTCGCGGGCACTCAGATAGATACGACAAATCCTTTTTGACTTGGGATTTTCATAATCAATGAGATCTTTTACTGTAGGGAATTCGCGTTGTAATTTATCTATACAATCAACACTAAGACTAACTTCACCGATACACTCTTGCAGTAGTCCAACCAGTTTTTTTAGTTCATCTGGTCCAACAACAAAAGCATGTGGTAGTTCTTCGGAGTAGTTAACCTTCATATCATATACCACCACCGATCAACTATTGAATTGGCGAGGGTACCTCGCCTTTACGGGATTTATCAACTACTATAGACATATTTCTCCGCTGGAGCGAAAACTGAGAATAAAGGGTTTTTACTATAATGTGCCTTCAGAAAAACAGTGTGAGTTGGAATTATTAAGGTATTAGTCACCAAATGTTGGTAAGTTTATAAGTGTCTTTAATATGTTCTTTCATGCCCTTGTCCGTAACCTTAACAAGATTTTTGAAGAAAGCCTCAGTCTCTTGAATAGCTTTGCTGGTTAGGCGGACACTGCGACTTGGTGATTGTGTCCAATTATAAGCAGGCATATCGGAACCGTGTGCAAGACTATGGCGTACCCGTAATATCTCATTTAATCGTTGATGGATCTGTTGGAGATTCATATTCCCTTGAGATCCGCCCCAATCGTTGATAGGATCGTATCCCGTGTATTGATTGAGGAGATCGCGTGTGTTTTCCCAGTTTGGAGTATTGAATCTTACCAAGGCATTTTCTACTACACCTTTGGCGAGTGTATGTATAGCGTCAAATTCAGGGTTCGCAGGATCTACTATCACATCATAGAAGTTACGCACTAAGTTATCAATGTATGCATTCCACGCTGCGACGTAACTGGTAAGAGCTGCGTGATAGAAAACCTGTATCTCATCATGGGACATAGGGCGTAATCGCCTATCTGTTGCTGCTCTACGAAGCGTCTGTATGCGATTTGCCGAGTCCGTGTACTTCAATGCTGCTGGTGATGGCACAAGAAACCTTTAAAGATAACTTACAAATTCGGTGAGTGCTTCACGATACCGATCTAAAGGTTCAGGACTAAGTTGAACCCGCTTTTTGCGAATCATATATTCTCTGGCATGAAGGCTGTCTAAGGGTATTCCTTTAACTGTCATGACGACACATGCACTGTGATAGTCGGGGACCTCTATGAACCTTTTACTCGGGAACTCCTTTGGAGTTGCATAGATCTTCGGATGTTCCTCATGAAGCCTATTCACTGTTTCTTTGATGGATTCACTCATTGCTTCAAAAGCCTTACTTGCTGTGCCACGGTAAAGGGTTACGCGATTACTGACAAAGGTATGAAGCTTCGGAACATCTAAACTTTCTTCCTTTGCTTTATCAGCGAAGTTGATTTTCGCATAAGTTTCTATCTTCGGGTCACCTATACCGTGACCATAAAGTAGCGCAACGACATTCTCCACAGCTCTCCGCGAACTATCATCAGGTGTAAAAGGTATTACAAGGTTTTCAGCTGCAGCGAGAGCCAATTGCGTATAGACAGCGAAACTCGGATTACAGTCAAGGATAAAAAGGGCATTTCTGCTTCCGCTGCGCTTACGTAACGCAGATGTTAGATCTTTGATCCAACTGAGGACCTGCTTCCATGCATCTACTGGAATGGCGAGTTGAGAGGTTTGTCTAATTGCTTCTGAGAGGATTTCCAACAGATAATCACCACATACCAAAAGTAAGTTTTCGGGTAGTTTTGTATTGAAGTTCTGAGGACGGCACACATAAGGAGATACATCCTCAATCAGTTTGAATGGAGAATTCAGTCGCGCTTCAAGGTAGCCCGCAACTGTAGCACGCGGATTTTTTCCTATCAGTTTGTGTATTGGATCAAAATTTTCACGGACTACCTCATAACTAAATATTGGCAGTTGGTCCTTGGAATTAATTAAGATTTCGGAATCTAATAGCAACATCTCAGAGATATTTGCCTGCGGGCAAAGGTCTATAACATAGACATCGGTGTTTGGGTAAGTACGGGCATACTCAGTTGCTGCAACAAAACTTAAGAAACTTTTTCCGACACCTCCTTTGTTGTTCCAGAATGCGTAAGCTTTCATAATGCTATCTCCTCTCAAAAGGTAAAATATGTAATAAATCTCGTTTAAAATCCTAACACAAATTAGTATGAATGTCAAAAATTATTACTTTACAACACTACATTATCATTGCGGTTTAAGGCATCGTTATGTTGTTTTATATTCAGTAAACCCGTCAAGCAACATCTGAAATGTTGTTGGTTGATATGTCCGAAAACTCTCCTCATCAACAAAAACAAAATCATAACTTACATCTGATGAGATATTGTTAACATCCTTACACCATTGCGATAAACGTTCCATTTTGAGCGGTACATCTAAATCCTCTAATCCTTTCGTTTCGACGACAACGACACTCTCATCTGTCAACTTGACAATAAAGTCAGGATAGTAGTTTGAAATATCGCCATCTGCATTGACATAATCAAGTTTGAAATGCACCCCGTAGTAGTTTTTAGCGTAGGAAACAACATCTGGACATACTTCCAAAAATCTGGCAAATTCCAATTCAAAATGACTATCACCAACGATTTTGTTGAACACAGATTTTGCTGGAACCAAATGTTCTCTATCTTTCACCCTAAAGGGTCTTGTACTGCTTATTTTAGTGGTTTCGATTAGCTGTGCATCGCCTTTGTCTTGGACCGTTAAGTCGTTGATGGCTTGCTTGAACGTTTCAATGACAGTTTTTGTAGCGGGAAGCTCCGCGAGATTACGCAAAGTATTGGGATTATCTAACGCTACAGTCTCACCAAATAGATGATGTTGTATAAATACTTTTACCTTTGCATACAAGACATCATAACCGCTGACGAGTCGGAGTTCTTTCATAAGGGTTTGTGCAAAATAACCGAGGACATTACGATAATCTTCGATACCGGGACTTTCTAAAACTGTTGTATGTGCAACCTCACTTGTTGTCATATAACGGAATTCAATCTCTCGTAACTGATCTACACCAAAAGACTGATAGATAATCGGTTTAAAGACAAGACTTCTAACATCCAAGTCTTCAAGATTCTTGTATTCACGATAGACGCGCCGCGTCAGTATCGGAATTTCAATATCAAGTGCGCCAATGTCCTTGTTGACATTCTCTTTGTCCACCTCAATCACAAGAACTGGTGGAGGACCAACCCCCTCACCCATTTCTTGACGTTCTAATTCAACACCTTCTTCTTGAATCTTTTCCACAAAATCCATAAAGGCATCGGTCCCGACGACACTCACAGACTCATCCACTGGGTTATTATACATTCGTCTGAGTCCGCGTCCTAAAGTCTGTTCCGGTAGGATGTTACTTTCGGCAGAATAGGCACGGAGTCCCACAATGGTTGTGACGTTCTTGACATCCCATCCTTCCTTGAGCATTAACACAGAAACGATTGCTTTGTATGGACTCTCCCATGAATCAATCTCATTCGCTTGTTTACGGAGTTTTTTCAAGTTCTTCCTTTTTCTTTCCAGTTGTTGCTTCAGAGATTTCACCGTTTTTCTTGGTATGAATTGTGAGTACAGCATCTTTAAGTTCAGGATAGAAATTTTCGAGGAATTCTGCCACTTCATCACAATTTCGTGTGTCATCGGTCATCACAAAAAGAATTGCTTTTTTGCCCAATTTCTCATGTTCTGCATAGGCTTTACGCCACTCAATAACGCCGAGATTAAGATAATCCACATACCTCTCTGTGAACTTTACACTCTGTTTTTCTCTAAGTTTTGACTTGCTTGAATCATCTGGGAGAATTGGATGTTTAACGACATTTTGCGAAATAGCCTCAACAAGCGGATAATCCGAGACAGTTTGGACAAAGATTGCACCGTTGTTGTGTTTTGGAGTTGCCGTTACGTCAATCTGCAAAGCCAATTCGCTGTCTTTTTGCACAAGGCGATTGTGAATATCCTCAATAGACTTAAACCATGCCATCTTAGGGTTATGGATATGATGTGCCTCGTCGTTTAGTACCATCAATTCGTCAATGTCTCGGACGATGTCTCCAAGGTCCACTTTGGAATCTGTGGTTGCCCCGGTTGGTTTTTCACCTAAGTAGTAGTCCATAGTATTGTCGTCATCCGGTGATGGTGGCGTTTGATCACTAGAATAGACGCGGTGGATGTTTGTGAGAAAGATGTTTCCGGTAGCGCGAGTGGTCCGCACTTCATCTTGGACATGTAAGGTGAGTTGAAAATCGTTTCGCCAATTCTGTCCTTCAAAACCGTTATCAGGTAAAACAGGGTCGCCAAAGAAAATACGTAATCCTTGAAAATCGTGATAAAGTCTGTCAAGGACGATGATGTTTGGTGCGATGACAAGGAAATTTCGAGAAAGTTCAGAATCGGGTTCATACAACTTATTAAAGAAACTCCAAGCGATAGCGAGACTCATTACCTTTGTTTTACCTGTGCCTGTTGCCATTTTTATGACAAACCGTCGCCAATTTTCATCGAACATCCCTCTTGAAACAGCATTTGAACTGTCAAATCTTATCAGATCAACTTCGTCTTGGACCTTGACAACATCATATAGATAAACAATAGTTTCCATTGCTTCGCGTTGGGCAAAGTAATATTGAAACTCTGTTGTCGTACCATCAGACTGTTCTTGCAGGTGTGGTGTCTTGAACCACCAATTGAGCAGTGCCTTGCTTGTTTCGGAAGCACCTTTGTAGTTATCATCACGCCACGTTTTGACTGCCTCACGAATCTTTTGAACAAGTGGCGGGAGTAAAACATCGCTATCCATTAAGGACAATTGCGTTGCATCTGGTGTCCAACGTACTGAGGGGTCAATAACTGTATGTGGAGACTCAGGAAAATCGGGATGTAAAGCCATAATTATCTCTTTGCTTTTAACAGAGTGGACGTAAATTTGGATAGAAAACAATTATATCTTACAATAATCAATATAACGAATGAGTAATAATAAGTGGGTATTTTAACACATTTTACAACGAGAGTCAAGGTGTTTGGTGTTATCAGGGTGTGTAAAGTTTTTGGCATTAATTTACGTAATAGAAACGGATCAAATACAGGTTCTTAATATAAACTGTATCAAATTCTAATTTCACACTTTTTCCATAAGACTTAAAATAATTTGAAGAAAATATAAACATATCACAACTAACACACATATATCACAATAATATAAAATAAATTAAAAATATTTGTCAAAATGCAAACAAAATGATACAATACTATATCGTTCATTAATTATAAACTAAAACTAACACATTACTTGGAAGATACGAAATATTGTTTATACCGTGAAAGTGTAACTATTTACTAATTATGTTGGCTTCTAAACTTTATGCCAAATTCAACCAAATCCACTATCTGGGAAATAGGAAAATCCATGTTAGAATTACAACGAAAACATTCAGAATTATCACCTCATAAGCAGATACAGAGGAAAATCAATGCGAATTCAACCGAATATTTTTTTAGTTTTTCAAATTTTAAAATTTTACACCTATTACTCAAATTCTTTGTTATCCCAATCCCCAACAGGGTTTACGGCTCATTAAAAAATCATTTCTTAAAAAGCAACTAAAAAAAATTGAAAAACTAAAAAAACTTGAAAAACTAAAAATTAGACCGACTTCAAACAAAACAGACTATCATGCACAACAGAAAACTACAGTGTATCTCATTACTACGAATCGTCCATACAGATATAATTCTCTTCATAGGATTGATGTTTCCCTGTCCGTTGGTTCAAAATATAGCAAATGGTAAGACTAATGAATCCTCCAAATCTATGATTTATGAGATATGTTTCAATATCTTGTCAAAATGGATGGATAAGAAACTTCACATTCAAACAATCCTAAATCAATGGATCAAAGAGAAAAGTAAAAGACACAAAATTCATCACCACTTTATAATTTTAACAAATTCTTGTGACCTTAAAAATGTGGATCTAAACCCAGTGTAGTACTGACGGGAGAGGGGTTTTATCAATGTCACACCATGTGACAAAAAGTGTAACTTTATTCAACACGTAAATAACTAAAATATTACTATTGTGAACATCAAAAAACAGCAAAATTACAGTAAAATTACAGTAAAATTACCCTCGGTTCAATATAATACATGGAAAAAAGAACCCTATGATTCCGTAATATTCATGCCAAAAACTTTACACACCCTTTCGAGAATTACAGTTTATTCTTCACTACTATAATTTTGACAATTCTATTTCAGGGGGTAACTAAGAATCTAATGATAAGTCTATTTTTTGAGTTTTCTATACCAAAAATACCGTACTCCAGCGGAGTACTATGTCTATAGAAAACAATATCGGAACAGTCTAGCACTCCAGCGGAGTGCTATGTCCCTATACACTTCGTATGAAAAACATATAAGCACTCAACATACAATTGAGTTATAGTATAATTAACGAATGTGATTCACGGAGAATTGGTATCATTAAAATTATAAACCTATATAGAATAAGGCTTCGTAAAATTGCTCCGTGAAGGTTTCCGTGAAAGTGCAACCATTTCAAAACGATAAATATTAACAAATTTACCATTCACTTACTAAATAACCCTACCCTGCCACTAAAGAGTCTTGAGTTACCTAAGATTTAATGGTAGAGTATAATAAATGTATACTAAGAACATAGGAAAAACGTGCAAATATCTATTGATGCAGCGCGGAAACTCTCTGAATCTTACTTGAAAAAATGCGGAATGTCTGTAAATGATGCTGCTGTAATTACAGATATACTAATGGAAGCTGAACTGCGTGGACGAAAACACATGGATTTATCCGCCTACCAGGAATAAGTATCAACAGAGTGAACAATCTACGAATTTATTCAATTGAAAGGAAAATATATGGCAACTTTTAAAGCAGGTGTTATAGGTTGTGGTGGTCGTGGACGTGCCCATGCACAAGGGTATCAGGCATCTCCAGATGTTGAGATTGTAGCTTGTTCAGACCCAGCTGAAGGTGCACGAGATAATTTCTCTAAACAGTTTGATGTTCCACGGACTTATGAAGATTATAATGAAATGTTAGAAAAAGAAACCCTTGATTTTGTGAGTGTTTGTACGTGGATTGCGCTTCATAGGGATATGGTGATTGCTGCGGCAAACAGTGGTATCAAAGCCATACATTCCGAGAAACCAATGGCACCTACATGGGGGGACGCCAAAGCACTTTATCAGGCTTGCGAGGACAATAACGTCGTCATTACTTTTTGTCATCAAAGACGTTTTGGCGCGCAATTCATTAAAGCTAAACAATTGGCTAATGATGGATCAATTGGTGACATACGACGGCTTGAGGGTTCGTGTTCAAATCTACTTGACTGGGGAACACACTGGTTCGATATGTTCTTTTTTTATAATAATGACGAACCTGCAGAGTGGGTTATCGGTCAAATAGGGGTAACAGAAGAAAGAATCGTCTTTGGTACCCAAGTTGAGACAAGTGGCTTATCATGGATACGGTGGAAAAATGGTGTTGAGGGCTTGTTGACAACTGGTGGTGTTTCTTTAAGTGGATTTTCCAATCGAATTATTGGTACGAAAGGTATCGTTGATGTTGGCGGTGGTGCTCCGGTCCGTATGCTACGTGAAGGTTCAAGTGAATGGGAAGTACCAGATTTAAGCGATGTTACACCTAAAGGTAATGATACAACACTTTCTGTACTTGATCTTATTGATAGCGTTAAAACGGGGCGTGAACCTGAACTTAGTGGACGTAAAGCTATTCAGGCGACAGAGCTTATTTTTGCAACCTATCACTCCAGTAGAGAACGGGCAAAGATTACTTTACCTCTTACAGCAGACGATTCTGCTCTCTTAACTATGGTTGCTAACGGGGATATTGGGTAAATTAGGGACTCAGAATTTTTATTCTTAGTTAGGCAGGTTTAAACTGCCTAACTATAACGATGCTTTAAGGATGAATCGGTTTTTATCAACCTAATTTGAAATATTGCGTCTTAACAACAATTTTACATCATGCCCTGACTGTTAAAAATTGACATCTTAAAATAGATATAAGGGTGCACCAACACTATGAGACGTAGTACTTGCTGTACTTGGTGTGAATCCATTTTGTGTTGATTGCCATCTGTTCAAAAGAGATCTTATGTGTAATTCCACGGAGTTAAGAGATTAGGTATAGAATAAACTTTGCGATATCGGGGGAAACGCGTGTCAAAAATCATAAATTGTTTATCGGTTCTGGACAAAAATAAAAAGAAGCTCATATTTCCGTTTGGTTTTAGGTGGTTACCTATAATCATTTTTAATGTATTTTTCACTCTATTGGTTTTGCAGCCAATGGCTTGGGCAGGACTTACAAATTTATCAGTAGATGCCAACGGGGATTCCGTATTTAATGGAGCAAATGAAAAGTTAACGATCACCTTTTCTACCAGTGATTTTGGCGGTGAAAATCAAAAATATACGTATGAAGTTCTTGTGGATAATCATGTTGGTTATATTTCTAAGGGTGATATATCAAAGAACCAAACTGTAAGTCTACAATGGGATGGTAAGGTAGTAAAAGGGGAGGTTCGTGGATCTGATGGAGAAAGTAGTACAATACGTGAGCAATTACCGGATGGAGACTATACAATACGGGTCAAACTTACACCTGATCCTCCACCACCGCAAACTGCTCCTATACTAGTCGAAACTGATGATGAACAAGTCGAAACTGTTGTTCAACCAGTCGAATTGGTTTTAGAACTGACAGCAGATGTTACTATAGATACCAAAGCTCCGGAGATTACAATTGATATTGGTTTTAATTTTAATGAGTTTTCACCAGATTTATATTCTCTTCCTGTTTACTATAGTATTGACGAGGATGTATCTAAATCGTGGCTACTATTCCAAAGATCTCCTGGGGATGCCTCAACGGGCAGACCTATTCCTCTAAATATTTCCAGTGGTAGTCATACATACCAATGGAAAGGGGACGATTATGGAAGCAGAACCTTTGATGATGGAAAATATACATTAAGACTCCGTGTAATAGATAAGGGTGGAAATGAAGTAATAAGTAGTAAAACAGAAGAAATCACAATTGACACCGAAAAGCCCCGTATTACAGGTATTACATTAAATGATTCATTATCACTCGTAAACGGTATGTTTACCAATGCCTCTATACAGAGAATTAGTTTTAGTGCAGATGCTGGAGAAGGGACACCTCTTGATCCGAGTGGTGCTGATACAGAAATATCTATTAGACCTGTTGGAGGTAAGGATATAAAGGGTGCGTTAACTTATGGTAATCAACCTACCTTTGCCCTTGAGAATCCGCTTGATGACCTACAAGAAAATGGAGAATATGAGGTTACTGTCATTATCGCAGATAGAGTCGGAAATCTTTCCTCAGACAGTGTGAAATTTACATTTGATAACGTTCCACCTATCATAAAAACCGTTGCTACCAACAGAGGGGAATTATCTTCAGGTACCGGAGTAAACGGAAGGACGAATTATGTTGAAGTCGAATTGGAAGACAACATCCAACTGAATCTTGCGGGGTCATCTATACGACTGATTGGGCCTGACGGAAGCCGTATAGTCGGACAGCAATCCCAACATGCTGATGGGAAAATACGTTGGAACCTGCTGTCTCCTCTATTAGCAGAAGATGGACTTCAGGATGGACAATATACTATAGAAATTATTGGGAAGGATAAAGCAGAGAATGATACCTCGACTATTCAGATTTCCTTTCTATTCGATAATCTTGCACCGAAGCTTGTTTCACTTAAACCGTCCAGAGATGGAGACCCCTTTAATTTCTTAGGTGATACAGTTTATTACAATTCCCCTATTAACCAATTTGTTGCGACTTTCTCTGATGGAGAGTTTGGTACTGGGGTCGTCTTTACAGGTGCTGAAAACTCTCGAATTGTTTTCGGTATTCCCAAAGAAGATGGAGACCTTGACATAAGGGAGGGTCGTGCATTTCCAGACATCAACAATGACGTTCTTACCTATATATTGAATACACCCCTTATAAAAACCGACGGCAGCCAAGATGGTGAATATGTTATTAACGTCACAGCTACAGACAAACTTGGAAATACTGAAACTTATCCCCATAGGTTCGTGTTTGACACACAACTTCCAACACTAAGTTCAACAGTTCCTGCAGCAAATCAAACAGTCTCGAATCTATCTGAAGTTGTTATCAAGCTTAATGAAGTGACCAGCGGAATAGACTTTACTCAGAGCAATTTCCAATTGAAACGTTCTGATGGGGAAAATCAGGTGGAAGTGCCTGTAAATATTCAAACCAATGGGACAGATACCGCTACTCTCACTCCATTACAACCGATTGCTTTAGATGGTTCCGATGATGGCACTTATACAATCGAAATTACCCCCACAGACCTTGCGGGGAATTCCGGGGCAGTTGTACGTCGGCAATTCTACCTTGTCAGCCAGACACAACCTAAAATTAGACTAACAACACCTGAAACCGGTACTGTTAGTAGTTTGGGAGACATCACTGTAGAAATTGAGAATTATATAGGTTCAGGGATTAATTTTGATGATTCAACCATAACAGTAAGTGACGTACAAGGAATCGCTGTACCACAATCTAAGGTTGAGGCGGATGAAGCAAATAACCAGTTAACCTGGAGCACAGAAGCTGTAATTCCACGAAACGGTACTGCAGATGGCGAATATACTGTTAGTGTCGTTTTTGTTGATTTCTCAGGACAATCTTATACCCAACAGTTTTCTCTCGTATTAGATACCCAATTTCCTGGAATAAACACTGTTTCGGTTGGGACAGATCCCCCACTGAACCTTTCAATTAATACTACAACTGACATATCTGAGGCTTTTTCACAAATTACTGTTGGATTTGATAGTCAAGATATTGACTTTGAAAACACCGTTGTCACGTTAACAGGTCCTGGTGCGACAGAAATTGCATCACATCGGAGTGATGATGGTAATACCCATTTAACACTTGAATTTCAAAACCTTGCCCAACTTGGAACATATACCCTTTCGGTTATACCCATAGACAGAATAGGTAATGTTTCTACTACACCGTTTGTGTATAGATTCCAGTTAGATATAGATGTGCCTGTCGTTACGTCAGTATTGATTGGTGGTCAGATTGGTGCGGTTGTCTATGTTAATGGCAGTGATGATGAGATTATAGCAACTTTAACTGATTCAACTGGAACAGGTTTGGCATTAGGAGAAGGTGAATCCCGCATTGTTGTGACCACTGAATCAGGACTGCCTGTCCCAGGAATCACAACGTCAAAAGGTGTTAATCAGTTGATCTGGCGACCCATAGCGTTACCGACGGATGGCAGTGCTGATGGACAGTATATTGTTGCTATCACGCCAGTAGATAAAGCGGGTAGAACTGGGAATGTTGTATTTCGTTCATTCATATTTGATACACAATTACCTCGTATTTCTGCATCTTCGCCTGTGACATTACATCAACCTATTTCCTATATTGGTGGGAGTTTGTCACAATTCCAGTTTACAGTTGAAGATATTGGTCCTGCCCTCCTTGATCTTGATGCTCAGACAATTGGTTTGCAAAAGAAAGATGGAGAAGCAGTTTCAGGACATATAACACACGATGGTATTAATCAGATCTTCTATACACTTTCCGCACCGTTACCGACTAATGGGAGTGCTGATGGAGAATATACGCTGACAGTTAACCTCGTAGATCAGGCAGGAAATTCCTATCAGGTTGAACACGACATTTTTTATGATTCGCAAGCCCCCAGTCTGTCATCGGTCTCTTTGAGCACAGATACACCTTTAGAACTGACACCTTATCAGGTCATCAATCTCTCTGAGTCTATCAGCCAACTTACACTTAATTTTGTTGAGATGACACGCGTTGATTTTGCGAATACTGTTATCGACTTAATAGGACCTGGTGGTTCGTCCATTCCACTTAGCTTAGAAAATAATGGGGTGGACCAATTGACTGTAAGTTTTGTATCCTTGACACAAGGAGGCTTATATACTTTATCAGTAACCCCCCAAGATATAGCAGGTAATGTGGCACAAGGTGCGACACAGTATCCATTTCAACTTGAGTTTGATGTTCCCGGCATATCATCTGTAATCGCCAACACAGCGGATACTTCAATAGAACTTGTACAACATGAGATTATTCAAATAACTGAATCCATCAATAGTTTAGTACTCAGTTTTACTGATGCCTCAAGGATAGACTTTGAGAATACACAGGTAATGTTGACAGATATAAATGGAGAAGAGATTCCTATCACCAAGGAAAAGAATGTGGATACTGAGTTGGTGGTACGGTTTGTTTCACTGACGCAAAGCGGTCTCTATATGCTAACTGTCACACCACAGGATAGATCAGGAAATACTGCCCAAACAGCAATTCCCTACCAGTTCCGACTTGATATTGCCTTGCCAACAGTCAGTTCAGTTCTGATTGATGGAAAATCAAGCTCAACTATATATGTCAATGATACTGATTTTTCCATAATTGCTACTTTCATTGAGCCAACTGGTGTAGGATTAGCGTTTGGTGATGACGAGTCAAATATTGTTGTTACAAATGCAAATGGACTTATCATTCAAGGAATAACAGAATCTAATGGTTCGGATCAACTTAACTGGAGTACCACAGCACTACCATCCGATGGAAGTGCAGATGGAAGATATACTGTTTCTATTACACCGATAGATAATGCCGGACGTACAGGTAAAGTTGTCAATCAAGAGTTTATTTATGATACACAAGCACCTCGGATCACCTCTTCTTCACCTGCAACCCTCCATCAACCTATCTCAAATATCGGTGGTAGTTTGACACAGTTGCAGTTTGCTATTGAAGATATTGGTCCAGCATCATTTGATATTGATTCCCAAATTATTGGTTTAAACCAGATGGACGGCGAACCCGTTGAAGGTGAAATCACACATGATGGAACAAACCAACTTTTCTTCACCCTATCTAATCCATTACCAACTGATGGGAGTGCTGATGGGAAGTATACATTAAATATTACACTTGTTGACAAAGCGGGTAATGTATATCAGACTGAACACGACATTTTTTACGATTCTCAAGCACCGCAAATATCTTCAGTTTCTCTGAGTACTGAAACCCCGATGGAACTTGTACCTTATGAGGTTGCCAATTTATCAGAGACTATAAATGAAGTATCCCTCATATTTACCGAGTCTACCGGCGTTGATTTTTCAAATACTACTGTAACACTTATGGGACCGGAGAATTCAGTAATACCTCTCACCCTAAAGAACAATGGGGTGGACCAAATTACTGCAAGTTTTGTATCCTTAACCCAGAGTGGTTTGTATACATTATCTATAACGCCTCAAGATATAACAGGTAATGTGTCACAAGGTGCGACACAGTATCCATTTCAGCTTGAGTTTGAGGTTCCCGGACTATCTTCAGTAGCAGCGAATACAACTGACGGTTCAGTAGAACTTATATCCTACAAGACTGTTGATATTTTTGAATCAGTGAGCAGCTTCACCTTAGTATTTACAGATTCAAGTCGAATTGACTTTGAAAATACAGGTGTCTCACTAACAGGCGACAATGGTCAAGAGATCCCTGTAAGTTTGGAAACTGATGCTACTCATTTGAATGTACGTTTTGTTTCTTTAACCCAAAGTGGCATGTATACACTTTCTATCACCCCACAAGATATATTAGGTAATACTGCTCAAGGAGCAGTCCTATATCCTTTCCACCTTAAGTTCGTAGTTCCCGGACTTTCTTCAGTAGCAGCGAATACAGATGTGGGTTCGGTAGAGCTTACATCCTACGAGGCTGTTGATATTTCAGAGTCCATCAACAGTTTTACACTTGTATTTACGGATTCAAATCGGATTGACTTTGAGAATACAAGCGTGACTCTCACAGGTGGCAACGGTCAAGAAATACCTATCAGTTTAGAAGTTGATGCTAATCGTTTGAATGTGCGTTTTGTTTCTTTAACGCAAAGTGGCATGTATACACTTTCTATCACCCCACAAGATATATCAGGTAATACTGCTCAAGGAGCAGTCTTGTATCCGTTTCGTCTTAAGTTTGAAGTTCCCGGACTTTCTTCAGTAGCAGCGAATACAGATGTGGGTTCAGTAGAACTTATATCCTACGAGACTGTCGATATTTTTGAATCAGTGAGCAGCTTCACCTTAGTATTTACAGATTCAAGTCGAATTGACTTTGAAAATACAGGTGTCTCACTAACAGGCGACAATGGTCAAGAGATCCCTGTGAGTTTGGAAACTGATGCTACTCATTTGTATGTGCGTTTTGTTTCTTTAACGCAAAGTGGCATGTATACACTTTCTATCACCCCACAAGATATATTAGGTAATACTGCTCAAGGAGCAGTCCTATATCCTTTCCACCTTAAGTTCGTAGTTCCCGGACTTTCTTCAGTAGCAGCGAATACAGATGTGGGTTCTGTAGTGCTTACATCCTACGAGGCTGTTGATATTTCAGAGTCCATCAACAGTTTTACACTTGTATTTACGGATTCAAATCGGATTGACTTTGAGAATACAAGTGTGAGTCTCACAGGTGGCAACGGTCAAGAGATACCTATCAGTTTAGAAGTTGATGCTAATCGTTTGAATGTGCGTTTTGTTTCTTTAACCCAAAGTGGCATGTATACACTTTCTATCACCCCACAAGATATATCAGGTAATACTGCTCAAGGAGCAGTCTTGTATCCGTTTCGTCTTAAGTTTGAAGTTCCCGGTCTTTCTTCAGTAGCAGCGAATACAGATGTGGGTTCAGTAGAACTTATATCCTACGAGACTGTCGATATTTTTGAATCAGTGAGCAGCTTCACCTTAGTATTTACAGATTCAAGTCGAATTGACTTTGAAAATACAGGTGTCTCACTAACAGGTGACAATGGTCAAGAGATCCCTGTGAGTATGGAAACTGATGCTACTCATTTGTATGTGCGTTTTGTGTCATTAACGCAAGGTGGAATGTATACACTTTCTATCACCCCACAAGATATAGCGGGTAATGCTGCACAAGGGTCTGTAATATATCCTTTCCAACTCAAGTTTCAAGTTTCTGCAATAGCATCTGTGAAAGCAACTACTGAAAAGACATCTGTTGAACTCATTCAGCATGATGTTACTGAATTTTCGGATTCTGTCAATGCCCTCACACTTGAATTCATCGATGCGTCACAGATTGACTTTGAGAATACTAATATACTTTTGACGGGACCAAACGAAGAAGGAATTGCAGTAACAACAGAAGAAGATGAGGCATCTCAGTTGGTAGTTCGCTTTGTACCGTTAATGCAAAGTGGTGTGTATACACTTTCAGTTACACCACAAGATATAACAGGAAATATCGCTAAAAATGCTACTCAATACCAGTTTAGACTTGTTTTTCCACTTCCCTCGGTCAGTTCTGTTCTAATTGATGGAAAACCTGGATCGACTGTTTACGTAAGTAAATCTATTCCTATAATAATTGCCACATTCTCAGATAACAATGGTATTGCCTTATCACTTGAAGATGACGGTTCAACAATTGTTGTGAAGAATTCTGAAGGCATGCTTGTGTCTGGTGTTACCACATCCAACGGATCAGATCAGTTGACTTGGAGAGCGACACCACTCCCAACAGATGGTAGCGCCGATGGTACATACGCTGTTACTATCACACCTGTAGATAAATCTGGTCGAACAGGAACTGTTGTGAATCAGCAGTTTATCTATGATAGTCAAGCACCTCGTATAACTTCAGCTACACCGTTAACAATACATGCTCCAGTTTCTTATATTGGAGGTGGATTAAGTCAATTTGTGATTAATATTGAAGATGTTGGCCCATCTGGTATTGACTTAGCTTCTCAAGTTGCTGCCTTACAAGATTCTTCAGGAGACTCAATTCTTGCCACCCTGACATACGATGAAATTGCGGGGCAGTTATATCTGACGCTTACCCAACCATTCGCAAATGATGGAAGTATGGACGGTATATATACATTAAATGTACTGCTGATAGATAAAGCTGGAAATCGACTGAATTCTCGGTATAAAATTATTTACGATTCTAAAATGCCACAAGTGTCGTCAGTTACAGCAAATACTGTAGGCAATCCTACGGAACTTGTCCAAAATCAAGTTACAGATATTTCGGAGTCTATCAGTACAATTATTATAAAGTTCGCAGAAGCCACGTTGGTTGACTTTACTAATACAACCGTATCCCTACTTGATCCTGATGACGCAACAATTCCAATAAACTTAGAAAATGACGGTGTTTCCCAACTAACATTGAATTTTGTTGGTTTAACGCAGATTGGTCAGTATACGCTAACTTTAATTCCACAAGATGTGGCGGGAAATACTGCACAGAATCCAATCCAATACTCATTTATACTTGAGTTTATCCTTCCAGAAATCGAATCTATCGTAATTGGTGATACTGTAACTTTGGGAAGTGGGGACATTGCTTATGTTAATGCGGATAACTTGAGAATCATTGCCAACTTACTTGATCCAGCAGAAACAGGTTTATCTTTTGATGTTACCACCGGCTCGAATATATTGGTAGCAACCCTTGATAATATCATTGTACGAGGATCAACTGCAACGAATGGAACAGATTTACTTGTATGGGAACCGATAACCCTTTCTACTGATGGAAGTTCTGATGGTAGATATGCAGTATATGTCACCCCTGTAGATAAAAAGGGACGTTCTGGTAATACTGGGTACCGAGAGTTCATTTATGATACTCAAGAACCGGAAATTACTTCTGCCTCTCCTATTAATCTAAGCCAACCTGTGTCTTATATTAGTGATAGTTTGACACAACTTAGTTT
The DNA here is from genome assembly GCA_965205025.1 of Candidatus Poribacteria bacterium. Classification (GTDB taxonomy): domain Bacteria; phylum Poribacteria; class WGA-4E; order WGA-4E; family WGA-3G; genus MSPOR6. The sequence continues at coordinate 73,653 of CBDBFU010000002.1, read as the reverse complement.
TACATTACAGGATGTTGGTCCAGCAGATATAATACTTGATGACCAGAAAGTTAGCCTCCGAAATCAGAGTGGTGCACTTATTTCTACACAATTAACACATGATTCTAATAACCAATTGTATCTTACATTAGATGAGTCTTTACCCCTTGATGGTAGTAGAGATGGAGAATACACCGTTGTAACCGATTTTTCTGATAAAGCGGGGAACGTATTAGCCCTTGAACATCCAATAATCTACGACACACAGGCACCGACACTTGTGAGTACAGTCCCAGCCAATGGTGCACAACTTACTGAGGACATCACACAGATACAAGTGAATTTGAATGATAGAGGTGATAGTGGGATAGATTGGACATTAACAACTGTGACCTTAGTCGATCCTAATGGAGACACGATTTCTGGTGAGTTGACGAGTAATGGTAGAACGCAATTGACACTCCGTACTAATCAACTTGTAGCAGATGGTCGGTATGAGATACGGGTTCAAGCTGTCGACAGAGCAGGGAATGGAAGTAATTCAGTATTTGAAAATAGTTTCCTATTATCAAGGCGATTACCCGCAGTCCTCTCAACATTACCAGTCACTGCCCCCGCAGAGGAAGCATATACAAATGAAGAAGTTGACCAAGTTGAGGTTAGACTTGAGACAACTGATGACAATCATTTGTCCACACTTCGTTTACTAAATGCCGATGGACAGGTTGTAGCAGGACAACAACAACGTTCATCTGGTCGATTGGTATATACACTTATTCGCCCACTTGCGACAGATGGATCTGAGGATGGTATATATACAATTGAGTTCACCCCGATTAGTGCTTCTGGACGGAGTGGTGAAGTCCAACAGTTGACTTTCACTTACGATACACAGGTACCGGAAATTGAATCCGAAGCCATAACTTTGGTTGTCTCTGAACCAGAAGTTAACAATTCGCTTATTGAAATAAAGGTTGCGATTACGGATAACCAATCCGGTATTGATTGGGAGAATCTTGATGAAGATTGGATCAACTTTGAACGTGTTTCACCAAATGCAACGGAAATAGAGGGACGAGTGTCTTTTGATGAACAAAATAACCTTATTTTCCGACTTACTGTACCGTTGGCAGACAACGGGTCCGCAGATGGGAAATACCGAATTGAAGTTACACCAGTAGACCAAGCAGGGAATGGTGAAGAAACTTATGAAAAGGTGTTCACCTATGATACAAGTCCGCCTGTTATAGATCCTAACTCACTTCTCCTTAATGATCTGCCTTTACTAACGGATATTACTGCTGAAGATTATCCCAGTGCAATATCCACCACAGGTGGTGTTGTCGTACAAGCAAGTGTTACCGATACAGGCTTAGGAGTTAATCTATCACAGTCGAAAATTATAATTACAAATCCAAACGGACAAGAGGTATCAGGCACTACACATCAGAACGGTGTGGATACGATCATTTTCAAATCTGATGGATTACCTATAGAAGGCATATATCAGGTTAATGTTACAGGTATAGGTAATGACTCTGAATTGCTTGGGTTTGCTCCTAAAGGCTCCATCACTACGGAGTTCCTATATGAAACCACAGAGCCGAGCGGTGTGGTCACAGACGATGGTGGGAAAACAGAACTCACCGATGCACCTATACCCTTTCAAGGAACTGCGACCGATCCGCAAGGTGTCCGTAGAGTCCCTCCCCAACAAGGAGATGGGGAGATTCCTATACCGGCATCGGGTGTTTGGTTGGTGGAGATTGTTGGGACAGGTCCGGATGGACAACCTATTGAACCCGTTCCGGCAGTGGATGAGAGTGACGCACAAGAACAACCGTGGAGTAGGTGGACAGCAGACTTTCTACCTACACGATCTGGTGAGTATGATTTAGATCTCAGAGTTACAGATAAAGCAGGAAACTTCGCTGTTTATGACATTGGTGAATATACCATGTCGGTTTCCTTCTCTTTCAGTGGAAACACCTTCGGATGGCCAAATCCATTACGACACTCAAAGAGTGATGTTGCCTTCTTCTCTTTCGATCTAAACGCAGCGGCTGAAGAGAATATTGAATTGGTTTTGTATATCTATGATTGGGGTGGAGATTTGGTTTACTCCAAAACATACACAGATATTATCCCCGGCGAACGGAGTGATACACATATAAAATGGAATTTGGAAAATCAATCTGGAACCCCTGTAGCGCGTGGCCTTTACGTGTTCCGTTTAGAAGCAGTCAATGGAGCAGGGAATCGCGCCAACGCCGTCGGCAAGATACTTGTCGTTGACTAAGGCATCAATAACGGAAAACAGAAAAGGAGATAGATAATGCACAAGAGTGTGGTTATAGTCGTCGTTATTTTTTGTATGCTATGGTGTATTCCCTATAGTAATGCAGCTGATAATATCCATGATAGTGCTGGTACGGCAGGTGCGGCATTTCTCAAAATTGAACCCGGTAGCAGACCTGTCGGTATGGGTGGGGCATTCGCAGGACTTGCCAATGATATTAACACTATTTTTTGGAATCCGGCGGGTTTAACAACAGTACAAACGCGAGAATTAACGGCTATGCAGCATTTCTCGTTTGTTGACATCAACAATCAATCTATTGGGTATGCACAACGCGCGAATCAATTGGTCTGGGGAGCGAGTTTTCTCGGTAGTTTTACTGAAATTGAACGCCGTATTGGACCAACTGAAACCCCGGATAGCACAGTTACGGTTGGTGGGTTTGCTACAGGGTTATCTCTTGCGTACCCACTTGGTAACATGGCTTCAATCGGAGGTACTGCAAAGTTAATATCACAACAATTGGATATACAAAATATATATGGTATCGGAGCGGATATCGGTGTAATTTTACGATTAATAGACAATCATTTAGGTGTTGGACTTACTGTGCAGAATGCAGGTGTATTGAGCGGAGAGGAAAATTTACCGATGGCACTTCGTGCTGGACTCGCTTACAGAATATGGGATGAACAACAATCAGACACTGAAGATGTTATGTTGAATCAAGATGTCTGGGCATTTGTTGCAGATGCATATCTCCCACTCATTGATGCCAACCCAAGTTTCCATCTCGGTATCGAACGATGGTTTTTCAATAGCGTTGCTGCACGTGTTGGATATCGAGTGGGATTAAATGAAAACCCAAATGACGGATTGTCAATCGGACTGGGTGTAAGACGTAGTGGCATGGACTCATTAGCAGGTATTGACTTCCAATTTGATTATGCTTTTGTTCCAGACGCTTATGTTGGGAATTCGCATAGAATCTCTGTTATCACAAGATTCTAATAGTCAATCAAAGATATTCCAACAAAGGGTTATGTAGTTCATAAACTCTCTATTTTTTGACTGAAAAACATAATGGGAAGCATGAAATTCATGCTTCCCATTATGTTTAAAAATATAAATCGTAAATGTATTTTATCGTGTGGAGTAAATATATTCTCTACACACTTGCTTCAAGCATTCGTTCTATCGGTAACCGCGCTTTATCAATAACATCCGCATCCAATGTCACTTCGTATTCGTCAAGATCATCACCGTTATCAATCGCTTCTAAGATATTAGCAATTTTATCTAAGCGAACTTTTGCCATGTGTGAACATCGTACCGAGCAGGCTGTCCAAAACTCTACTTGTGGAAATTCTTGAGATAAATTGGAGGTTAATTCACACTCTGAGGCAACAAATGCTCGTTCTAATTGATCCTTTTCTACTCGGACAGCTATATCCTTCATGATTTGACTTGTGCTACCGTAGAAGTCTGCTTCTTTTAGAACATCTGGACGGCATTCCCAGTGGGCATATAATTTCCTGCGCTCATGTCCTTTTGGAATCTCGAAGGATTCTCGGATTGCAACTAAATCTGTCAGAGTAAATCGTTCATGTACTTCACAGACAGCACCACGCGCGGTATTGTCTTTACCTGGGTATACCACGTTTTTCTCCCCCTTCAACTCTTCTTCTAAGTTTTGGGCGAAGAAAATGTCAGGTACGAATATTATTGTATCTCCAGGCATGGTTTTTGCAATGTGGGCAGCATTTGCAGACGTACAACAAATATCTGATTCTGCTTTGGCATCCGCATAACTATTTACATAAATCATTACTGGGGCACCAGGATATAGTTCTTTTAACTTCTTTACATCTTCGGCACCGAAGTTATCTGCCAATGAACAACCAGCGGTTTTATCTGCAACTAAAACAGTTTTGTCCGGACTCAATATTTTAGCTGTTTCTGCCATAAATGGTACCCCATTAAAGATGAGATACGGTGCTTCTGTTTTCGCAGCAAACATACTCAACCCTAACGAGTCACCTTGTTCCTCCTTCGTGGATAAACCAAATACTAAAGGTTCCATGTAGTTGTGTCCTAACATCACAACGTCATGCTTTTCTTTTAATATTCGTATCTTATGAACAGTTCTTGCGTGTGCTTCTATATCAAGTGATGTTAAACTCGGGTGGTGTCGTTTATGTAACTCGGTTTTAACGTCCTCAAGTGACAGTTCCTTACTACCATTCAGGGGTTTCTCTGCATTGGGAGTTTTTCCCGTAGGATGCATGCTAATCACGCTCCAAGTTTTCGCTAATGGATGTTGAAGGTATTTATCAACTGTACTGTTTGAATCCGTAATTCCTTAAATACCGCTAATTAGGTATAATAAGTGTATGGATGCATACAGACTTTATTAGCAAATCTTCATTATTCTTATTAGGATACCCACTATATTAGTTTTTGTCAAGAATAACACAGATAAAAGTGTAATATTTCATAAATAAAAAGAAATGAAAGTAAATAAAGCAATTTCACTTATATTAATAGTTGGTATGGTAGGATGTTTCAGTATACGTGCGGAAGGGATATCTGTCAAACTGAGAGGAAAACTAACTCTTGCTGGGATTCTGGCGGGACTGGCTTATGTGACACACACACTTGTTAGACAGGATAGACATACGGGGGAGAAGTTACAATTCAAACTTGGTACGCCAAAAAGAATAGTTGAGTTTGAACGAGGATTTGAAAAGTGGAGTGTCAATTACTATCATGATCATTTCTACATGTTTTTAAACAATCGTTTCATAAGGAAAAAGGCTTATTCCACCTCTTTCCTTAATCACGATACATCTGATTTGTTGGATCAGAATATTCCAATGTATGATATTTCAGATAGACAAGAACTCTTGAGATCTATCAATATGCCATCTTCAGTGAACCCCAAGTGGTTGTTGCCTTTCCTTTGGCATGAACCGCTAATCCCGATACCTGTCTCTTCCGATCTTCTTCTGTTGGAAGCCGCACATTTGCAGCACCTGAATCAACCGCATTCTCATTTGAAGTGACGAAAATAGCATCCAATTTCGTTGCATCTTCACGAACAGCGATACGTAAAACCGTCTCACCGGCTTTATCAAACTTCCATTCTCTATCAAATGTACCAGCATTTAACCAGTGATTGATTCGATCCCAATGCCATACGTTCTTAGTGCCAATGCTCCACCTATACTGTGTGTTTTTCGTCTGTTGAGCATTTTCATCTGGATCAGCAGGTTGCCAAGTCACCCAGAAAGAGTCACTGTTTCCATCCCATGCAAATGTATGTCCCCAGAGTGCATACTTTCCGGATTCAGGTAGATTAATTATGAATTCTACCCAACCTTGATCACCACCACCAGTTGCCGGTGCCCCTTCCATCCAAACATATTTTCCATCAGATACCAATTTATCTTCTGCTATTACCATTGGTGCTTGGATGACATTTGCTAATTCTGCTTCAAGAGCAATTTCTACCTCAGCTTCAAGATTTAATATTACGGCAACTGTAAATATAACCATTAGAAGTAAAATACTATTTTTCATCAGGAACTCCTTTCTATTTGAGAATGAGAGTGGCTATTAATTACCACTCTCCTTGAGTTATTCTATCTCTGATTTTTTATTTTACCCCAGGTGGTCGTAAGTTTCTCTTTCGCTTCAACAGGGGTGGTATTATCTTCAGGTCCAGGTAGGCGCGGATTGACATCTGCTTCATCTGCAGACAGATTGTCAGTAAGGAAAACCACATCTAACTTAGCTCCATCTTCTCTAACGGCAATACGGAGAGTGGATTCTCCAGCCGGTAAATCCCATTCTCTGTCGAATGTCCCACTATTTAACCAGTGGTTGATTCGATCCCAATGCCATTCATTTTTCTTACCAATACTCCAACGGTATTCTGTGTTTTTGGTTTGTTGTGCGTCTTCATCTGGATCGGCAGGTTGCCATGTGACCCAAAAGGAATCACTATTTCCATCCCACACAAATACTCTTGCCCAGAGTGCGTATGTGCCGGCAGTTGGAATATCAAGTTTATATTCTGCCCAACCTTGATCACCACCACCAGTTGCCGGTTCACCTTCCATCCAAATGTATTTCCCATCAGATGCTTCGGCTTCTTCTGCTACTACCATTGGTGCCTCAAGTGTGTCTGCTTTTTCTGCTTCAAACGCACGGTCATAACTGAAACTGATATTGTTTACCATTAAAAAACCGACTAAAAGAAAAATCCCTAATAGATACAACTTTGTCTGCATAATATATCTCCTAAATATAGGTGTAGAAATTACACTTTTATTTATTGTTATTGAGTTTTAAGTTTACCCCATTGTTGTGCCTGAATAAATATAGGTTTCACAGGCAGTTGTTGGGTATCAGGTTGCCATTTTGGTTGTGCAGCCCATGCCCCATTGTCAATTAGTTCACGTCGATCACTTCCGTCAGCATTCATCAAATGAATTACCCATCTACCATCTTGTTCGGATTGAAATGCAATTGTGCTACCATCCGGTGACCATGACGGTACCGCTTCATCAAATAATGTATCTGTTAGCGGTTTTTTATTACCACCATCAGCAGCATCCATCACATAAAGATCAAAATCTGCCTGATCAACATCTTGTCGCATAGAGGAGTATACGATATGTTTGCCATCAGGAGACCAAGCAGGATAAGTATCCATTAATCGCTGTTTCGTCAATCTTTGTTCTTTACGGGTATTTACATTTATTGTATAGATATCCCAGTTTAGATTCCGTTTTGAGTGAAATACTAAATAATCTCCATGTGGAGACCAGATCGGTGCTTCATCTTCAAAGGTGTTAGTCGTAATTTGTTCTACTATTCCGCTCTCTAATTCAAGCAGATAGATATTAAAAAAACCTTCCCTATTTGAGATAAAAACTATACGTTTGCCATCAGGAGACCATGATGGAGCTTTATCTGCTGCAGGATGGTGTGTTAGTCGTCTCTGATGTGTCCCATCTACCCGCATCACATATATTTCATGATTACCGTCTCGACGGGAGAAGAAGGCAATTTTTGTGGTGTCAGGTGACCACATTGGATAGTAATCCGCTTCAGGATTATGTGTGAGATTGACAGGCAACTTACCGTCTGAATCTGTAAGGTATATTTCCCAATTGTCGTTAATATCTGAAGCGAATACAATAGGAACTGGTGGAACTACATTAGAAAAAGCGTTATTAATTACTACCCCATTAAGGGATAATAGTATTAAACCTATATGATATATTAACAAGTTTCGCATTTTTTGTCAATTTAGGTTAATTGTCCTGAATTATTCAAATTCAGTCTTAAAATCTCCCATCACGCACTTCAAAATGAGTCGGTTTTTCGTAAGTTTTCCCACCACTTAACACCCACTCTGAAATCCATTCAATCATCTGCCCTAACGAAACTCGTGGATAACCAAACAACCGATGGCATAATCCCGCGTTGCTAAGTAATGCTGTTTCAGATTCTTCACCTTCAAGTTGGATTGTCTTGTTGAAAATATCGCCAAATTGCAAGGCGAGATGTCGAATAGAAATTATCTCAGGACCAGTTACGTTGAGAATCAGTGGAGGTGTTTGGCAGTGTGCAAGAGATTGCAGAGCAACAGCATTCGCATCCCTTTGCCAAATTACATTTACATGTCCCATTTCAAGAGAAATTGGTTCTTCAGCGTATACTTTCTCAGCTATGTCGAGTAGTATACCATAACGTAGATCAATTGCATAGTTCAGACGCAAAATAGTCATCGGCGTTCCGAATTGTGCTGAGAAATGCTCAAATATCCGTTCTCTCCCAAGACACGATTGCGCATATTCACCAATTGGATTTACTTCTGTAGATTCTGTTGCACCACCGTGTGAAATTTGTGTCAAAGGATACACATTTCCTGTAGAAAAAACAACTAACCGAGAGTCTCTGAACTTTTCTGCAATACGTCCCGGTAGATAGGTGTTTATTGCCCATGTCAAACCTTCGTTATCAGTTGATCCGAACTTTCGACCTGCCATAAAAATGACATTTTGAATATCCGGTAGGTCTTTCAGATTATCTTCTCGGAGTAGATTTGCGATAATAGTCTCAATCCCTGCATCTATTAATGACAACTGAATACCGGGGGTCGAAAAGCGGGAAACACCTATAACTTTTTTGTCAATCCCCGCAGAATCAATAGCGCGTTTTGCCTGTTTAGCAAGTGACGGTCCCATTTTACCACCAACACCCAGAATAAGAATATCGCCTTCAAGCGATGCAATAGCGGATATCACTTCATCTGACGGTTCGGATAAATATGATTCTAATTGAGATTCTGTTTTTATCATTATGTCGTCGTTGAAATTGACTGACTAATCTTCCACTTCCTCTAATCCGTCGATAACCTTTTCTTGATCGCCTGGAGAATAGAAGTAGGAACCCGGTTTCCAATCACCGATATCTCCAATTAACCGACGTTGGCGAGGCGTGCATCGCTCCATAAGTTCTGGTGTTGCCTTTTCGTAGTCAAAGGGACGGAAGCACTGGTGGCTGTAGCAATAGATCAAGGTCTTTCGAGGTTGTTCTGACCGATTTGCGACAACACCGTGCCATAAGGCGTGTGGAAAAAAGGCAGCATCTCCTGCTTTCACGCATAACTGGATGGCTTCAGGGATATAGGCTCCGTCCTTGACTCCCGTTGCTGGAAAAGTCCGATTGTGGCTACCCGGCACAACGGTGAAGTTCCCACTGTCTGGACGTTCAAGATCCGTCAAGAAATAGTGGATTTTGACTTGCAGTGGTGAACTCGATCTGCTGACCCGAATAGTTCGCATCGCTTGTCCGCCGTCGGTATGCAGATAACCTTGGTCTTTCGGATTCGGGGGACGGACGATAACCTCGGACATACTCAACTGTATGTAATCACCTAACAACTCACGTACGATCGGAAATGTCACCGGATGATCCATCAGATTGACAAAAATGTCATTATCTTCCATCACATTCCGCCTGTCGAAAACAGAATCCGCAGTAACGTTCTCCCCTTTCCGAAACTCCCGCGTCCATTTCATCTACTGTCGCTCTCAAAGCTTGCACTTCTTCAAACGAGAGTACTTCTTTCAAAACGAGATAACCCTCTGTCTTCCACTGCTTACGCTGATCTGTCGTTAGAATTCCCATCTATACATAACCTCGCGCATCGACTCGTGTTTGCTTGTGAAGTTTTCCTTACACATTTGTTGACTTGATGTATTACACACTAAATTAAATCACAAATAGATTTGTGTCAAGTAAAATATCTGCTCAGAACATATTAGGGTTATTTAGTTTTCGTTTATTCTGCTATTCTTTCACATTTCTATATCAACTACCTGTAGGTTGGATTGTGGAACGAACCATTAGCGACAATTTTAGGAAATGAAACTCTTGGTTTTGGTAAATTGAGTCCCATAGGGACGGAATGTTTATAGAAAATGTGTAAGCACAATAATTGAGTCCCATAGGGACGGAATGTCTATAGAAGTCGTTATCACCAATATCCCAAGCCCCGGTGAATGCCATAAGGCATTCATACCGTTGATTTGCGGGGCGAAAGGTGTATCCCTAAATTGACGCCTATGGTTGGATTGAGGAACGAACCTCAAGATTTAACACTAAGCATACACGAAATGTTGGGTTTCACCTGTGGTTCAACCCAAACTACGAAATAAATTATCAGTAACACTCAGAAACTGATAATTCATTAAAATAAATAACCTTATTTAACTATGAAGGTCAGATTGAATAAAATATGAGGTTGTGGTAAAATAGGAAAAAGTATTGTATGTCCCATTTTTTCTACTTCAGGGGCATATTTACTTTGAACTCTTAATTTTCTCGCTAAAAGTTCTGTCAATAAGGAGAGAACCATAGAACAAATCATGGAGCAAATAAAGAAGGTCGAAATTCAAGACAAAGTCTTTGGGGAGACTTATACCGCCAACATCCAATGCAACGGAACCAACTGGATCGGGTGGATTCCAGAGGTTCCAAAAGTCAAATGTGAGGCTTCCACAGAATCCGTGCTGCTAAAAATCCTCGAAAAAAAACTACATGAGACACTCGTTGCTGAAGAAGAAGCCTGGGAGAAGCAGTTTGAGGCGGATGTGAAAGCTGGGAAGCTTGATAAATTTCGTAAAGAAGCACTTGAAGATGTCCGGACAGGGAGAGTCAAGTATCTATAGATCACGCGGATCGGGGTACATCCACAAGACAACACGGAGGTTTTGGACTAATTACCGAAGACTTCAGCAAATGTTTTATATTATTTCTTACGACATACCAGATGACCAAAGACGCAACAAACTTGCCAAAGTATTAAAAGGGTATGGCACCCGCGTTCAGTTTAGTGTATTTGAAGCACATCTGAACAAGACACAGTTTGAAGAACTCAGACACGTTGTTAATGGTGTCATCGATCCTTCTCAAGATTCTGTTCGCTACTACACCCTCTGCAGTGATTGTATTGACCGGATTGAAGAGTCTGCTGACGGAGAAGGGACATCAGACCCAAAACAATTGTCGTCGGATAAGCAACTTCCCGACCTTACCCCCCATCAGGTTCGTAGCAGATGCACGGAACAGAGTTATGAACGCGGTGTAGCATACTTCTTCGCCGGTGCTATCAGCAACCCAGTACTTCAAGACTGGACGTTGTCGGCAAGGTGTGAAGGATCAAATATAAGACCATATCATACATCTGCGGAACTGGAGCCATCCGGGATTGCCAACACTCGCTGTTCCTGTCCTTATGATTGGGAGGGAGACTGTAAACATATTGTCGCACTCCTTTTAACCTATATTGAAGCACCAGAGACATTCCTCCACATCGGAGACTTACTCCCCACGCTTGCGTTGAAACCGAAATCCAACCTGCTCCAGATCATTTCAATGCTCATTAAACGTAACCCGAAACTGGCATCTATGGTGCAAGCATATGTAGATAGACCGGATACACCGCCACATCCTTGACAACTTCCACTCGTTGAGATATACAAGGAGCGGAGTGATCAAAGTAATCCATGGTTCAGATCCACAAACATCTATCCTGTCCAAGAAACCTTATACCACCAATTCCATTCCGTGTAATCCGTGTAATCTGCGTAATCCGTGATTCAGACAAGACAGAATCCTACACGCTGATTAGCTGTATATCAACATTCATTCAGATAACCTTCCACTCACAATCTTCCATCCTTCTCTTCTTCCATACCACTTCCATTCAAACCTACCAGCAACCCATCCCTTTTTGTTTATGAATTTTGACGGCTTTTACGAAAAGTTCTAGCCAATATACCAATAGCAATTAATACACCCAAACCGATAACAGAGGCTTGCAGCCGTCGCCGCTTGGCGTGATAGCGGTATACTTGGGTATAAGTCTCAGTATACGTTGGTGTTTTTTCAAGTAACGTCCCTGCGGGTATGCGTGGGGTTGCAAAGTATGCATAGCCAACGCCAAAAACGTTAAACGCAAAACCTCCGAATCCCCATGCGAGTGAGGAAACGTTCTGTTCAGCATCTTTTTCAGCATCAGCGCGAGCTTGCTGTGCTTCAGATACCGACTCCTGCGCGGATACGAGCATCGGCATATTGAGGATCGACACAAATAGAATGATTGATACAAATCTAATCGTCATCGTTTTCTCCTTTTTTCATTCAGCATCATTCGGTTTCGGAATTAGTTGTTTTAGACTTGGTAAAATGTATGAAAAGTGCGATAATCCCCTGTATTGATTAGGTTTATATGGTATATGAAATAAAAAATTAGGGGGCTGTAACCCCCTAATTGAACACAAAAAACGAATTGTTTTCTGATGTTCCCACTTATCTACATTGTATAAGAATCCGTCAGAAAAATCAACTTATTACGGAGTATCGGGGTGTGTAAAGTATTTGGCATTAATAAGAAGTAAATGAAACCAATCAAACAAAAAAAATGAAGAAAACATTCATCTCTAACAACTAACATACATATATCACAAGAATAGACAAACATCTCAATAATGTTTGTCAAAAGGAAAATATATTTATGCCATATCATACAGTTCATTTTATATTTGCTAATCCATTACACGAAAACGATCCTAATTACAGAGTTTCATATACGTCAAAAAAGCATACCTTTTTAACCGTTGGGAATCTCAAAATCAGGAAGGACAACAATAACACAAAAACACATTTTTTAGAATTTCTTATAAAGTCAATTCAAAGTGGAATAAAGTCAGTCTATGACAGGGGTTATACAGGTAAATTACACCAATTTCAATGTCACACCGTGTGACAAAAAGTGTAACTTTTTTCATGTTTTCGATGCATAGAGAATGCAACACCAACACGATCTACCGTTCGAGTATTTAGGATTAAATGTCTGTTTTTAGACCTTATTTATTGTCTGTATATTAGGATTAACAATTCTAATTCAGAGGAAGCTGAGTATCTAATGATAAGTCTATTTTTATTCAGTTTTGTATATCAAAAATACCGTACTCCAGCGGAGTACTATGTCTATAGAAAACTCAACACACAATTAAGTTGTAGTGTGATTAACATATGTGATTCACGGAGAATGGGTATACTTTAAATTATAAACCCTTATAGGATAAGGGTCCGTAGAATTGCTCCGTGAAGGTTTCCGTGAATGGAGTTGTAGATTTCTCAATCGGATGTTAACAGATATAGGTTTTACTATAGAACAAACGCTACTTTGTAATACCAATTTGCGTTGGAGCTTTTAATTTCAAAGCACCTGCAAGATAACCGTTATTAATAGCAATCTTGAAATGACCAGTCGAAGTAGAAAACCGACCTAAATAATCACCATCAGGTACATCGCTATAATTCTCAACATATTTTATAGTTATCTTTTGTCCTGTTGAGAAAGCTACTTCAAGACTATCTCCAAGTTTCCAGCCGTTTTTTGTAAATGCTTGGACAGTTATATCTGTAACCGCGTTTCCATGGTCGTCAATTTCTGTAATTGTCCCAGATAGGGTTGGCATGTCAGAACTATCAGTTTCAATTGTTTTGCCACTACATCCCAACATAAATGGTATGGTCAGGAGCATACATGCGAATGCTAAATAGAAAATAGATGAATAGATATTATTGTTATATTTCAAGAAAACCTCCAAAAAATAATATGTCTACAGTTGGCTCAACTTACGTTTGCGTCCCACACCTCTTCTGTAGGAGCGACCTCCTGGTCGCGACCGGGCCCCTCTTCTGTAGGAGCGACCTCCTGGTCGCGACCGGGAGGTCGCTCCTACAAGTAAAGTGTCTAATTAAATCTAAAGTTTACTATAAATCAGAAACCAATGATACAAAAAAGAATTGACATACTTCCTGCTTATTTGTAGAATACGAAACTATGAATGCAATAGAATTAACGAAGACTCTCATCACGTATGATACCGTAAGTTCCAAAACCAACGTTGAAGTCATGGATTACCTCACCGGAGTGTTAGAGTCCATTGATTGTGAAGTTGAACGTGTGGAATATACCGATCCAGCGGGTGTCCTTAAAGTCAATCTGATAGGTAGAAAGGGACGCAACTCTGGTGAACGGGGACTCGCCTTGCTTGGACACATAGACACTGTTCCAGCAGTCGGTTGGTCAGAAAATCCATTTGAAGCACGGATTGTTGATGGCAAAATGTACGGACGTGGAAGTTGTGATATGAAGGGAAGCGTTTCCTGTATGATTGAGGTTGCATCCCGTTATTCTCCATCCCAATTAGATGCACCTCTTTATGTTGTGATAACCGCTGACGAAGAGGTCGGCTATTTTGGGGCAAGAGCCGTCGCAGCAAAGTCAGAAATGTTTCAAAAATATGGATTCCCACAATACGGGGTAGTCGGTGAACCTACGGAATTGAAAGCCGTATACGCACACAAAGGAGCAGTACGATTTTCTGTGACTGCACACGGACGTGCTGCACATAGTAGTACGGGTGAAGGTGATAATGCTACCTTAAAACTAATTCCATTCCTTTCAGAAATGCGTGATATCTATCAGGAATTAACCACGGACACCAAATACTACAATACAGAATTTACACCACCATATACGGACTGGAATATCACCATCAATGATGGCGGGTGTACAGCAAACATAACCTCACCTGAGAGTGTATGTACTATAAACTACCGTCCAATGCCAGGGGATGATGCTGAATTATGGATAAATAAAGCACGCGAATCTGCTGAGAAGTACGAGTTAGATTTTGATCTATTCATTAATGCAGGTCCTGTACGTACAGCACCTGATGCAGAAATTATACAAGCAGCACTTGAAATTACGGGTGATACAAAACCCCATACTGTCGCATACAGTACAGACGCTGCATGCTTTTCAAATCACATGGATACTGTCATAATAGGTCCAGGAAGTATTTTACAGGCACATACTGTTGATGAATGGATGGCGTTAGATCAGTTTGATCTGGGAAGTGATATTTTTAATAAGTTTGTAGAGAAATTCTGTCTATAGCCTATTTTAGCCTAAGTTGCTACCGATGTAGCACAAATTTTATGAAGATTAATTTTTTAAATCGGTAATTCTAATTCTCCCAAACACGGTAGGTTCGGTTTCCTAACCACGGGGAATGCTAAATAGCATTCATACCCGGTGAATGACTAAATGTCATTCATACCGTTGATTCCTTGATTCCTTGAGTCCCGTAGGGACGGAATGTCTATAGAAAACGAATCAATTAACCGAATGAGTCCCGTAGGGACGGAATGTCTATATCAACCGAACTATTTATTTAATCTTGATTTAGTTTGTACATCTTTATTCCGCAAACTGGAAGTTCACGGTACAAGTTTGGAGAGAAATTCTGTCTTTAATCTGTTAACTAACTACCTCTCAGGTAATTCTTCAAAAAACACAGCATCCGGTTTTACCCAGTCTGCCTCTCCATCTACCCATACCTCACGTTTCCAAATAGGGACAATCTGTTTTAGACGGTTCATAGCATATTGACACGCTTCAAACCCATCTTTTCGATGTGGAGAAGCAACCGCTACAGCCACACTGACTTCACCGATTTCTAATTTACCTACGCGGTGAATCATCGCAACACGATGGATACCCCACTTATCCGCAATTTCTTCTGAAATCTCTGTCATCTTCTTTTCTGCCATTGGAGGATATGCTTCATATTCAAGATATTTTGTCGGTCTACCATCTGTATTATTCCGAACAGTGCCAAAGAATAAAACGACCGCCCCCGCATCCGGTGCTTCTACTGCTTCCTTTACTTCTTCCCCCGTAATAACTTCAGAAGTAATCTTAAACATCTGTTCCTCCGGTAACAGGTGGAATCAATGCTACTTCATCACCTTCTGTGAGTTCAGTGTCTTCAGTTGCATACTCCCAATTGACCGACATTTGCATCACTTCATAAAATTCAGCGATTTCGGGCCATTCCTCCTCAAGTCGTTTTAATATCGTCCTTACAGTAGCATCTTCTGGAAGTTCCATCTCTTCTTCGGATCTATCTAACATCTCATGACATACGGCAAAGTATTTAACTGTAACCTTCATTTGGACTCCTTTACAGTTCCATTAAAGCCACGATATTTCTTCGTAGCATTGCGTCAATTATAACGTGAGTTTGATAATAGGCAAATAAGCTTCATTTTTCAAAAAATATTACTCTTATACGCCCGGTAGGTGCGGTTTCCTAACCGCACCATTAGCGTCAATTTAAGATAAATAGTGTTGTATCCCAGACCGGTAGGTGCGGTTTCCCAACCGCACTATTAGCCTCAATTTAGACTATGATTTATTGTTTTGAGTCCCGTAGGGACGGAATGTCTATAGAAAAAGGATCAATTAACCGAAAGAGTCCCGTAGGGACGGAATGTCTATATCAACATATAGGTGGAGTTCTTATGAGACGTATGAACTTCTATAAACATTTCGTAGACAGGTCTATTGAAGACATCCATGTGTCTTTAGAACGGATACAGTCCCGTATATCTATAAACATTCCGTCCCTACGGGACTCAAGAATATGAAGCAAGCATCTTTGCTATAAACATTCCGTTCCTACGGGACTCCATTTAGTGTATGATAGCTTGTTATGTTATAGCAATAGTAGATTTGTAGACATATTCTATAAAGTAATATTCTAAAATTGACGCCTATGGTGCGGTTTCCTAACCGCACCGAATATAAAATATGATTTATCAAACTCACGTCAAATTATACTAAAATCAGTATACCATAACAGTTGAATAGAGTCAAACTTTGACAGACACGCAAATACACTATTACATTATACAATATTTGCTAACTTGCCCAAATTCTGCTATAATTATCCGATGGTAAAGAATAATAGCAACATATGTTCTGATAATAACCTAATAACAGGATTACCCATCGAATGGGATGAAAAGCGTGTGCAAGACGTTATTGATTATTATGATCAACAAACAGAGGATGAAGCAATCGCTGAAGCAGAAGAAGCATTACAGAATGAATCAAGTACGTTGATGGCAATTCCTACAGAATTGGTACAAGTTGTACTTGACCTAATTCATAAACATATCGCTAAAGAACGGAAATAATGTCTTATACACCTAATTGATAAAGGATAATATGAACGAAAACATACCGAACATGATCCAATCGAAAGCACGAAAAGCAAAATCAGCAATGCGTATTTTGTCTCGGAGTTCCGCCGATATACGAAATAACGCACTCTTAGCAATGGCTGAAAACCTACTTAAGTCAAGAAAAGAAATTCAGACAGTGAATCAAATTGACTTAGAAAATGGTGAAAAAACTGGAGTGCCTAAACCGCTGATGCAACGACTACTGCTGGATGATAAGAAAATTGATCGAATGGCTGACAACCTACGTCAAGTCGCAGCACTACCCGACCCGATCGGTGAAGTTATCAGCATGCGAGAACGTCCTAACGGACTCAAAATTGGAACAGTACGTGTTCCTATCGGTGTTGTCGGTGTGATATATGAATCACGACCAGATGTTACAGTAGAAGTATCAGCACTTTGCATCAAATCCGGCAACGGTGTTATCCTTCGAGGGGGTTCTGAAGCAATTCAGTCGAATACGATCCTTGCAAATATACTGGGTGATACCGCAGCTAAAGAAGGTGTGCCGGATGCAATCCAATTCGTTGAGACCATTGACCGGCAAGCAGTTTATGAACTCATCAGTTTACCAGACTATGTTGATCTCGTTATTCCGCGTGGTAGCAATGAATTCGTGCAGAAATTGATGAGGGAATCTGCTGTGCCAGTACTCGGTCATGCAGACGGCATCTGTCATATATATGTGGATGCAGCGGCAGACCTTGCTATGGCAAACAATCTTTGTATGAATGCAAAAGTTGGGTATAAAGTCGCTGTCTGTAATGCTATAGAGACATTATTAGTCCATGAGGCTGTTGCTGAAGAATACCTGCCTAACATCTGTGATAACCTACAGCGTGAAGATGTGGAAATTCGGGGATGTGAACGGACTCAGAAGATAGTTTCATCTGCAAAACCTGCAACCGAAGAGGATTGGCAAACAGAATACCTTGATTATATTCTGTCAATTCGGGTTGTTGATAGTATGGATACAGCGATTGACCATATTGAAATGTATGGGTCACATCATTCTGATGCAATCATTACGGAAAGTTATTCAGCTGCGGAGCGTTTCTTAAAAGAGGTAGATTCTGCAGCAGTTTATGTCAATGCAAGTACTGTATTCACCGATGGATACGAATTTGGATTGGGTGCTGAGGTAGGGATAAGTACACAAAAACTCCACTCCCGTGGTCCGATGGGATTGGAAGGATTGACAAGTTATAAATATATTATATATGGGGATGGTCAGGTGCGTGAATAATTTACCTTCTCCGTCTTCTTCTTTGTGTTTTTTGTTTTTCACTTCTTGGTTCAGGTTCAGGAACAGGAGTTTGAACTTCCACTTCAACCCTCGGACGCTTATACATCCACACCATAAAGAAAATCCCAAAACACACCAGAATTATACTCACGACCTGTGGGGATGTTAACCACGACAAGGAAGATGTTTCAGGAAAAACTCGTGGTGTTAACCGCCAAAATTCTGCTATAAATCTCTCCACACCCACCAACAGAATACTTGCCCCGAAAATTAGACCTTGAATTGACGCATATTTATCCCGTTGTGCCCAAAGAACACCGAAACATATAAATGACATAAGGGTTTCATAAATTGGAGTAGGGTGAACAAGTTCTGTGGTAGGTACAGTACCGTTTGGAAACGACATTGCCCACGGTACATCGGTGGGTGGGCCGTAATCCCCATCACCTGCAAGCAGACATCCGATACGTCCGATACCATAGCCAAGTAAAAGGAGCGGACCGATAACGTCAATTGTTGGTAGGAAAGGGTTCGGAGATCTATGAATAAACCAAATTATCGAAGCCGCACCACCAAATAGACCACCATACCAAACCAATCCACTGGCGGAGAATATCTCATCCCACTCTATATTAAAATCGAGTAATACAAAATAAATTTTTGCTCCGATTATCCCACCAATAGCACCTACAGCGACCAGTGTTGGTGCAACTTCACCTTCAAACCCTCTACGGTTCAACTCGCGTTGTAACATCAGGCTGCAAACTATGAAGGATGTCGCCAACATGACACCGTAACTATGAATACCTATCGGCGTCGAACCAATTGTACCGAAATGAATTAGCGTTGGAAACATCTAATTTATTCCCCCAAGTAGGCCTGTCTAACTCGCTCATCCGCTAATAGATCAGATGAGGCGCCATCAATTGTTATCTCACCCGTTTCCATCACATAACCTCTGTCTGTAACATTCAAAGCAAGTTGTGCATTCTGTTCAACCAATAGGATTGTCGTACCCTCCTCATTAATTTGCTCAATAATCTCAAAAATCTGTTTGACAATTAGGGGAGCGAGTCCTAAAGAAGGTTCATCCAATAGCAGAAGTCTCGGATTAGACATTAGGGATCTCCCGATAGCTAACATCTGCTGTTCACCTCCGCTGAGACTGCCACCTCTCTGTTTCCTACGATTAGCAAGAATTGGAAAATACCCGAATATTTTGTCCAAATCGGATTTCATTTCAACAGTATCTTTCCTAATGTAAGCACCCAGTTCAAGGTTTTCAAGGACAGTCATATCAGGAAAAATGAGACGTCCTTCAGGCACTTGCGAAATTCCAAATGTAACTCGTTCTTCTGCTGAGGTAGATGTTATATCCTCACCTTCAAATTCTATACTACCTTCTACAGGAGCATTAACACCTGAAATTGTCATGAGTGTGGTTGATTTACCTGCACCATTTGCACCAATCATACACACTTTTTCGCCTGCATTAACCTCAATAGAGATTCCACGGACAGCACGTATGTTTCCGTAATATGTATGAATATCCTTGAGTTTAAGCATCATCAGATGTTCCTAAGTAGGCAGCAATTACACGTTCATCATTTTGTACATCAGCAGGAATGCCGGTACTAATTTTCTCACCATGATCTAAAACCGAAACCCAATCAGAAATTTTCATGACCAATTTCATGTCGTGTTCTATGAGGAGTACAGATATGCCTTGCTCGCGAATGGTATATATCAAATCAATAAGTTCTTGCGTTTCTTGCGGATTCATCCCTGCGGCAGGTTCATCTAAGAGAAGTAGTATTGGTTGGGTTGCTAATGCTCTGGCAATTTCAACACGCCGTTGGTCTCCGTAGGATAGGTTCCCCGCTTTCTGTTCGCTAATATCACCTAATCCAACAAAATTGAGCATTTCCATGGCAGAATCTATAATTTCGTTCTCTTCCTGTTTTTGTTTTGCAGTCCTTAACACTGAACCAAGAAAAGAACTTGAAGTACGAGGATGCCTTCCTATTTTTACGTTGTCTAAGACAGTTAATTCACTAAATAATCTGATGTTTTGGAATGTTCTGGCGATTCCCAGTCCAGTCACCTCATCTGGACGTAAACCCGTTATATATCTACCTGAAAAACGGACTTTTCCAATAGTGGGTTTATCTAATCCCGTTACACAATTAAATAGTGTTGTTTTGCCAGCACCGTTTGGACCGATTAAACTGGAAATTTGACCAGAACGTACTTCCAGATTTACTTTTGATAAGGCTATAACACCACCGTAATGTCGACTTAATTCTTCTGTTTCAAGGATGTTTACAGGTTGTTCTGCCATACTTCTCTCCTACTGTAATCATAACTTATAGGATACCTTAAAATAGGTGTAAGTGTCAATTGAATAAAATCTGTTAATACTTCGGAGAAACTGGACAATTGAATACTTCTGATGCCATATCACTAATTGTTGTATATAAAATATAAATGTGTTATACTCAATCACAGAATCCTTGAATTGTATACATCATGGTTATGGTTTCCTTATGAAACCATACTAATATATTAATAACGTCAGTTTGATAATAAAAATGTCAGTTCGATAAACAGAATTTTGTTCTGAAGATAGTCTTTGTAGCACAAACTTTCCAGTTTGTACACTCTTGTGTTATCTAATAGTTCGGGTACAATGTGTCTTATCAAACTCACGCTATTAATAGGGATGCAACGTCTACAATAGATATGACACATACGGATAAAAAAAGAGAACGCGAATACTTGTTTGCTCTGGCTTCGGTTAAAGGAATAGGACCAGTTCGCATTAACCGTTTGTTGGCACGTTTTGATAGTGTTGAGCAAGTTTTCGAAGCAGAGTTACATGAAATAGCACAACTCCCATACTTTAATCCCATCTTAGCATCACGAATACTTACGGTTAGAAAGAATTTACCTGAGTTACAGCAAAAATTAGAAGAATTAACCAAAAACGGTATTACAGTACTTTTTCGTGATGATAGTGAATACCCCGCACTCCTTAAATCTGTACCGGATGCTCCAATTGTTCTCTGTCGAGTCGGAGAATTATCAGAGGTAAACGAAAATACTGTGGCAATTGTAGGATGTAGACAGCCTACACCTGAAGCAATTAATGTTACACTTGACCTTGCTATCCGTTTGGTACAGTCAGGTTTTACGATCGTAAGTGGACTTGCCAATGGTATAGATACAAATGCACATTATGGTGCATTAGGCGTAAACGGTAAGACCGTTGGTATTGTAGCAGCAGATTTTTCATCTATCTTTCCACCTGAGAACCACGAACTTGCGATGAATATATACGAAAAAGGATGTCTTTTTTCGGAACATCCATTTCCAACCCCACCCACACCAGCCAATTTGGTGAGGCGAAATCGTATCATTAGTGGATTTTCAATGGCAACTGTAGTTATTGAAACATCAATAGATGGAGGATCAATGCATACCGCACGATATGCTGAATTACAAGACAGAACTGTCTTCGCATGCCAATGGGGTTCAGATAATAAGCAAAGTGATGGAACACATGAACTTATAAAGACAGGTGCTATATCATTTTTACCTGATCAACTTGACACTGTGGTTGAAATGTTAAAGGATCCAGAAAGTCTAAAAAAGGAAAATATAGGTTCTGGAGCGGAACAGATTACGCTTTTTGACAATCAGGAAAACCAAAAACCTTCAGATATGCAAAATGGTGATATTGACGCTTCAATTTAGACTTGACTATATTTTTCGTTTATGTTATTTTGTAGCAAGTCAAAATAAATTTAATTTTTCACTTTACAATATCATTTAGGTATTGTAGTATTAAGGGTGAGAAATACGTATTTTTTTTACCTTTACAGTTTTTGCACTTTTTGCTAAACTTAAAGGTATAGAGTTTGGGTGTTGACTTTCGGAACCGAAATTGCTTGTCCAATTATGACATTCAAGACAAGTGTTCCGTTGAAGTTTTATTCTCAAAGCAACGTCTATCCTCTGAAGATATTGGAGGAAGGCACACGAAATAGTCTGAAGATTACTTGACCAAACATGGATTTGATGGTATATTTCCTGTACTTCTGTCGAAAATAATAACTAACGACACGGAAATTCCATCTATAATTACACTTTAATTAATATTTTAC
Source organism: Candidatus Poribacteria bacterium (assembly GCA_965205025.1). Taxonomy (GTDB): domain Bacteria; phylum Poribacteria; class WGA-4E; order WGA-4E; family WGA-3G; genus MSPOR6. The sequence continues at coordinate 51,272 of CBDBFU010000002.1, read as the reverse complement.
TTGATATACAAGTATATAACATTCTGAAAAACCTTAATTAAGGAGTTAACTACTCATGAAACTTTATTTTAGAACCTTGGCAATAGTCCTGTCTGCATTGCTTGCCGTTTACATTGTTGGTTGTGGTGGAAATGGTGATGATCCTGAACCCGCAGCCGCTGCGTTTGTAAGTGCTTCACCCGCAAGTGGTGATCTCGCAGCTAATGGTAGCATTTCCGTTACATTTGACAACAATCCTGGTGATGTAACAGCCAGTGCCGGTACAGTAGCTGGATCAGGTAAATCTCGTACCATCTCTGGTCCCTTTACACCTGGTGCCCTTGCACTCAACCTCACTTGGACAAACGGTGACGGTAGCCACACACTCAACTATACAGTTGTTGCCGCAGATGAAACCGCTCCAGAAGTTACAGCCAGCAGTCCTAAAGACGGTGCTGAAGGCGTTGACCCCGCAAAAGTGTTTGAAGATGGTATTGAGGTCACCTTCAATGAAAACGTCACTGGAGATCTAATGCTCATGGATGGCGATGATGATGTCGGTTGGGGATCCGAAGCCTCAGATAACAAGATTACCCTTACAGGGAACGCCGGACAAGAACTCAGCAACGAAACCGAATATGAAATTGCAGGTACAGTGAAAGACGGTGCTGGGAACGAAGCCGAAGTCAGTATTACCTTTGTCACAAAAGCTAAAGAGTAAATTTCTGACTATTTCGATAAAAAAGGACAATGTGTCTAAGACACATTGTCCTTTTTTATTTCTACATTTATAAACAGTCTATCTTATCTATGAATTGTTCGTACCGATATAGTATCTTTTCGTAGGGTGAAAACTATTTTTTAATAGACAATTTATCAATATATGCTATAATAATTCAATTAGATTGAACGGTTTTTGAGATTGTGTTGTCTATACATATCAAATGCCGAAGGAGTAGTTTCGTGGAAAGAACTGAAGCCTTGCTTATTGATCATCTCCGAGAAGGTGATGAAACAGCATTAGCTCCGTTGGTGAAGAAATACCAACGGATGGTACATCGCTTAGCATTGCAGATTACTAATAACCATGAAGATGCTAATGATGTCATGCAAGAAACCTTTATTAAGGTATATCAGTCAATTCACACCTTTCGGCAGGAGGCAGCATTTGAAACATGGGTTTATAAGATAGCCGTCAATCAAGCACTCAATTATGTAAAGATGCGGAAACGCCGTCGGGAATCTTCTCTTGATACAGGTGACGAATCCGAATTACTGACAGACGTTCGTAATGACCCGCAAATTCTGGCTGAAAAAGCTGAATTGCGGCACTGGGTAACCAAGGCGGTTAATAGCCTATCACTAAAACACCGTATGGTAGTTATTCTTCATGAATTAGAAGGGTTAACACACCCAGAAATAGCATCTATTCTAAATTGTTCAGAAGGCACAGTCAGATCACGGCTGCACTACGCCCGTAAACAACTTCGAGTTTTATTAAAACCGTACGTTGATGCCAACTCCGATACATTCTGATATAGCGGAAATTCATTAATTAAGTGTTACTTAATTTGAGGAGTGGTTCTAATATTAGTAATAGTTTAGAACCAACACAAACAATGAAACTGAAATGTAACACCATACAAAAATTGCTATCAGACTACATAGATGCTACGTTATCAACAGAGGATAAACAGGATGTTGAAACACATCTAAAATTATGCACAATGTGTCAACATGAAGTAACTGCACTCAAAAAGACCCGTGATCTCGTTGTTGGTTTCTATGTTGAACCAGAGGTGTCAGACACCTATTTTCAACAGTTTGAAGTAGAATTACAACAACGGATAGATAGAAGAGGACCGACAAGACTGAACCAACGTGTCATAGCATCTGCGACACAACATGTGTGGTATATATTGACGCAACTCCGTCAATATTTTGATAGATATAGTTTTATAAGAAGGAATGTTCTTCCAATGGGTGTATTTCTGTCTATAATGATAGTAGGTTTTGTGACTATTCATTTGGCAAATCACAACATGCTACCGTTTACAAACTATCAGCAGGAAGTTAATAATCAAACAGTTACTGCAAATCCAACACCTATTGAAGATCAGACTGAATTTCTACAGGATATTCAAAACCAACGTAGAACCAAACGAAATGCCCGTGGTGAAGTTAGTTCACCCATACTTACTGAAAATATGCAGAAAGATGGTTATTGGACACTTTCTGATCCGGTAACAACCGATACGGGTGGACATATAATAGTAATGCATATCAGTAATGATCGTTCTGTTCCGAGTGACGCATCCGAATCAGAACTCACTGTTTATACAGAACCAGATATCTTGAGTAGAAAATCACCTATACAAGATGATAGTTATACAGCACGTCCATTAGAAAGCCAGGTCGTTGCTTTTACTGAAAATATCCAGCCAAAGAATCGTAAGTTGTCCGGGTTTGTTGCGAAGGTAATGCACGTGCCTTCTGAAATACTCACAATTCCAGGACTTCATGTCTTAAGTAATTTGTAATAGAATCTATTACCCAGACATTTATATATCTATTCAACTGCTTTGTCGTGCTTCAGAGTAGTTTGAAAACTGATGTGAGGAATAGTTATTCCGTCACAGCAAGACGAATCGGCGGGTTAACACAAGTCTCAATTACACCCGCGAAGTTTTACAATATTATCTAAAGGAGAATGTAATGAATCCAAGAATTTTGGGCATTATCGGTGGTATTGCCTTGGTCGTCGCACTCCTCTCTCCCTTCATGATGGGGAGTTCCAAGAAAGTGGAACAACTCTATGTAACTGCTAAAGAGTTATATGATCAAGGGGATTATGAGGGGTCCATTGAAAAGTATACTGAGGCACTTGAAGAATCGAAAAAACGGGGTGTTAAGACGGAAGTAATTGATAAGGATTTCACAACACTCGCGAATTTCCAAATTGCAGTCTGTTATTCACGGCTTGCTGAACAATCAGGGGACGTCAACCACTTTGAGACTGCCCTTCAATATATCGAAGATGTCGCACCAACTGCTACCGTTGCTAAACATCAGGAAGGTCTAACCTATCTCTGGGGACATATTCTTTATCGGACAGAACAGTATGAACTCGCAGAGGCGAAATTCGAACAATTGATTGCTAATTTCCCGAATAGTCTTCGAGTAGAGAATGCTTGGTATGCAATAGGACAATTGAATTATAAGTTGGGCAACTACGAAAGTTCTCGAACTGCCTTCAATAGTATTCTTGTAGGGTTTCCAAACTCTGAATTCAAAGACGATGCGCAGCTGCTCATAGCTCAATCTTTCCTTGATGAAAATAACTATGAAGGGGCATACCCAGAATTTGATAAATTCGCTACCGAAGAATTCAAGAACTTCACAGAATTGCAAGCAGAAGCAATGTATAAAGCTGCATACTGTTTGAATCAATTGGATAGACACGATGAAGCTATAAGTCGTTATACCAATTTTATCACACAATTCCCTGAACACCATTTTGTAACTGCTGCCTATTTTGACCAAGGGGCAATTTATGCAAAACAGAAAGACTATGACAACGCTCGTGTTAACTACGAATTGGCTCTTCAGAATACCGCAGATAGAGATCTGCAATCTGAAATTCAGTCTGCAATAGGACAAACTTACTATGATCAAACAGACTATGAAAACGCTATCGTTGAATACACGAAACTATTGGAAGAATATCCTGATAGTTCATTCATCGGTGATGCAAAGCTTGGTATAGCCGATAGTCAATTCAAATTGGAGAATTGGAATGACGCTATTCCTGCCTATGAATCTGTCATTGAACATGAGAAAAGTGAAAGTGATGGTGGGGCACTCGAATTCACACCGTATGCATCTTACCAAATTGCTGAAGCCTATTATAGACTCGGAACTAACCAGCGTGATTCAGGTATGATGGATGAGTCGAATGCTACTCTTGAACTTGCTTTGACATGGTATCAGCAAACAGTTGATGACTTTCCAGAAAATCCTGTAGCACCGCATGCTTTATATGGTGCAATTTGGACCCTAAACGACTTAGGTCGTAAAGATGACATGGAGAAAGTCGCACACGAATTTATTGAGAAAAACAAGAATGATAACGAATTTGATATTCTTGCAGCAGAAGTACAACTTCGATTTGCTGATATGAAACGCGATGACTTTAAACAGTATTTGGAAGCTGCCGAAGAATACGCCAAGTTGTGGGATTATCGTCCACTACCTAAGTTCCATCTCGTGAAGCTGATGGGTAAATTCTTTGAAGGACGTTCCTATTTTGAAGCTGCGAAACCTGAAGGATATCAAGACGACGATTCCACAGAGAACTTTAATACAGAATACCTTGGCAACTCTATTGCTGCATACCAAGATGCATTCAATATGTTCTCTGATGACGCATTCCTTCCCGGAATTAATGAAGGACGATACCAAGATTTTCCAGAACGTGTTCCTCAAGTTGAAGCATGTCTAATGAATGAAGCACTTTCACACGAAATGTTGGGTGATTGGGATATGGCACGACAACGGTACGCTATGATTCCTGAATCCAGTGATTATCATGAACGGGCGCTTCTTCTAACTGCTAATAGTTATGTGCGGCAGGGAGATAAAGCGCAAGCTATATCATACTACGATTCTATATTGCCGAAACTTACCGATAGGGACAATCTCTCATTAGCGGAAATTAAACTCGCTGACTTACTACGCGCAGAGAAACGTTTTGAAGAGGCCGCTACACAATATCAAACTGTTGTGGATGGTAATCCAACAGGGGAATATGCGGATGATGCACTTTACCTTGTTGGTCTCTGTTACTACCATGCTTCTTCTGAAAAGGTTGAACTTGCAGACAAGGCAATTACTGCTTTTAATTCTGTGATTTCAGAATACGGGGACAGTCCAAATGCTATTGAAGCTTATTACGGTTTAGCATTGGTCTATCAAGATGCAGCACAAAAACATGGCGATACATCTAAATGGTCTCTGGTTCAGCAGACTGCAGACGCAGCCAGTGAAGAATTTGCAGACAGTGACGACGACTTAGTCCTTCGGACACTCGGACAGATTGATTTGATTAAAGCTTCTGCTCTTGAGAACACTGACCCAGATAATGTCGAGGGGTTGATTGCTGGATTGCAAAGAATTATTGATAATCCAGGGGCTCCAGAAAATGCTCGTGTCCGTTCACAACTAAAAATCGGACATACGTATTATAGTAAAGAACGCTATCAAGAAGCTCTTGCAGCCTATCAACAGTTTGTTGAAACTTTCCCAGACAGTGAAATTGCTCCAAGTGCTCAATATCAAGCTGCTGTGTGTTATTACCAAATAGCACAGAACGCGGAAGATGCTGAAGCCGCAAAACTCGGGTATACCAATGCAGCAACGGCAGCTGAAAAAGTCGCTGAGATGACTGATAATGTTGACAACCTTATCAGTTCTTATTATACACTTGGTTTGGCAAAATTGGGATTGAAAGATACAAAAGCAGCCATTAGTGCATTCATGAAAGTCACTGCTCTTGAAGGACAAACTGAAGATGAGAATCGAAAGAATCTAATTTCTCAAGCACACTCTCGCCTTGCTGAATTACATAGCGGTGTAGGCGATTATGCGTCGGCTGTCAAGGAGTATCAATATATCATCGCAAATACTGATGATGATGATCTTCGGGGACGTTCCTATTTTGCAATGGGATTTGCCCAAGATGAACACCTTAAGTTATATGATGATGCTTTGGTAAGTTATCAAAATGCCATTCAGTTGGCAGATAATGTTGTAAAAGCACAATCCTACTATCGGTCAGGTCTAATCTATCAAGACAAACTTAATGAACTTGATAAAGCGTTAGAAGTGTTCCAGAACTTGATAGCGAACCATGGTTCAGAAAAGAACGCAGGTGTTGCTTCAATGGTGGCAGATGCCAGTATCCGTCGTTCTGATTTATACGTCAAATTAGGACGGTTGGACGAAGCTATAGCTGAAGCGGAAAGTTCAGTTGAGAGTCTTAAGGCAAATCAAAATGCAACTGTTTCACAGAAAGTTGCAGCACAATATAACTTAGGATTTCTCTATTCTGATAAAGCACGCTCAGTATTCTCTAATGAGGCTGGGTCTGATCTCAAACCTTATATTGATACCAGTGGAATGGCTGCCCGTGCTTTCTTTTTAGTTAGTAAACTTGCTATGCCAATAGAGAAAGCGGATAAACAGACTGTCATCCCGTATGTGCAAAATTCACTATTCCAATCTGGACAAATTTACTACTCTGTTGGCATAGGTCTCAAACGCAGAGAAGAATTGATATATGCTATTGATCCATTGAAGGAATATGTTAAATATGCAGATGCAGGTGTATTTCCTGCCTCAGACGACCTGACAGCGAATGTGGAAACGGCACTAACCTATTTGGCATCGGCTAATTTTGACCTTGGTCGGATGCAGGTAGGAATTGATGAAGAAATGTCCACTCAGGCTGTGGCTTATTTTGATGCTTCTGCTAAGGCATTTAAGGACCTTGTTAAACGTTATCCAAGTGCGAAAGACGCTGCACTATGGCAATACCAGGCAGGAGAGTCATATTACATTACTGAGCAGTTTACTAAAGCTATTGAAGAATATGATAAGGTCAGGAAAGTGAACAAATCACATGAAAAAGCACCTGAATCCTTATACGCAATTGCAACCTGTTACCAATCTCTTTCTGAAACAGCAAGGGATGCAGGTGATGCGGAAGCAGAGGCAGCATATCTTGACAAGTTGTTTGAAGTAAATGAGACACTTGTAGCTGAATATCCTAATAGCACGTTTGCTGGTGAAGCCTTTATTAACATAGGCAATAAACATTATAATGCTGCTTTAGAGCAGGGATTGCCAGCTGAGGAACAAATACGTCTTTTCCGTGAGGCAATTGCAAGTTATAAACGTGCATTAAGTGTTCCTGGACTCGACGCAGAGTCAAAGAGTACTGCCGAAGGATTCCTCAATGAAACTTCTGGTGTACTTGCACTTAATGAGTATAAGCAAGCAATGGATTCCTACGGCAAGGCTCAAAAGTCTGGTGACAAAGATGCTATTTTAGCTTCTGTTGAACAATTCAAGGCTATTATCAACGAATATCCAACTACGAAGTATGGTGATCTATCTCATGGTAAGATAGGGGATGCTTATACGATGCTCGCTGATAAGGAAGTAGACTATTACTACGACGCATTGGAATATTTCAACTACTTACCTAAGAAGTATGCTACTTTAGTTCCATCTGACAACCAAGTGGAAGGAGCTATTAACTATTGTCTCCGTCAAATTCAGGTAATCCAAGATTACATGAAATCTAAGAATATTCCACTACGCCAAACTCAAGAGGGCGGTAACGAATAGTCTTAGACATAAGGATGATTTAATTTATAGGGACAGATATTATATCTGTCCCTATACCATTGCATCATAGACAACGTTATCAGGAATGGAATAGAATAATCAAAGGAAATTTTGGTATGTATGATGAATTAAAAGTACCCCCACGGATACTACTTGGACCCGGACCGACCATAGCCAATCCTCGTGTACTTAAAGCAATGACAACCCCTATGCTGGGATATTTAGACGTTGACTTTGTACAGATAATGAATGATACAGTAGAATTGTTACGCGAAGTTTATGGGACAAAGAATAAACTTACTTTTCCAGTCTCAGGTACCGGTACATCAGGAATGGAAGCATCACTCGCAAATATTATAGAACCTGGTGATGCTGTCATAGTAGGAATTAATGGTTATTTTGGCGGTAGGATAGCAGATATAGCAGAACGATGTGGTGCAGTCGTCACACCTATTGAGGCAGAATGGGGAGAAATAATTCAACCTGAACAGATTGATGAAGCCTGTGAAAAAGTCAGACCTAAGTTGATTGCCATCGTCCATGGTGAAACATCAACAGGTATTCTACAACCGTTAGAAGATATTATTGACATTACACATAAAAATGATGCATTGTTCTTGGCTGATTGTGTGACATCACTTGGTGGACAACCTGTTGATTTGGATGTGCGTGGCATTGACATTGCCTACAGTTGTACACAGAAATGTCTTGCCGGTCCCCCAGGACTCTCTCCAGTGAGTTTTAGTGATAGGGCTGTGGATGTAATTCGGAAACGTAAGACAAGAATCCAAAGTTTTTATCTTGATGTAACACTGCTTGAAGAATACTGGACAGGTGATACGCGTAAATATCACCATACTGTATCAATGTCACTGATATATGCCTTAAGAGAAGCACTCCGTATTATACAGGAGGAAGGACAATCAGAACGTTATAAACGTCACGAACAGAATGCAGCAGCTTTAATTGCAGGAGCAGAAGCCATAGGTCTTGATCCTGCAGCGGCGGAAGACTATCGCCTACCAATGCTAACTACACTCCGAATTCCGGACGGAATTGACGATGTTACCTTGCGTAAGAGATTATTACAAGACTATAGCATTGAAATAGGGGGTGGATTAGGTATATTTGCTGGAAAAGCATGGCGTATAGGTCTTATGGGGGATGCTGCAAACGAACAAAACGTGCTTCTGGTATTGAATGCTATTGAAAAACTTTTGATTGAGTTTGGGTATAGTGTGAAGGCAGGAACTGCTGTGAGTGCAGCAGCTGCACTATACCATAGTTTATCATAATTCCGTTTTCAATGGTGTTCCCAGTAACATATCAATTGCTGTTTGCACAGCCATCATGTGTGCAGTAATGCGCGTGTCCCAAGTTAAACGGGTAGGTGTTTCAAGGATTAGACACGGAGTGTTTTCGTATTCTGCTAAATACCTACCCCGTGTCCATCCTTTTGATGTAATTTGATCCAGTAAGGTTATCACTCCATTAATATTATGATGTCCTTCTATTGTGGATGTCCGATTTATACTACATACTGAATTGACCTTATTTACGATAGCATCACCTATTGGTGTATGATAAGTTCTCCGTCGTTCCCACAAGTAAAATCCTGCACTATCCATATCCTCGTGGAGATCAAGTGCAAGGTTTATTGTTAACCGTTCACTACCCTCATCACTACTGATGTGTTTTTGTTGTTGATTTCGTTTTAAGGATTCAACGATAAACTCTGTTTCTTTTGCGTGTCCAGGTGTTTCAAACATACGATTTAAGTCAAGTCCTACGGAGTTTTCACGCATGTCTCGTTCATATCCATAAGGATTGTCACATGGGGAGATCATCCAGTTATACGTATCTAACAAGAAATCCCAGTATTTATATCGCTGATTATCGGAAAGTTGCTCAATAAGACGGACAGCACATTCAACTCCCGCGGGTTCGTCCCCATGAATACCTGCAGATACATACACTAAAGGGGAATTGGAATGTTTAACTGTATATCGGATGCAGTATAAGGGATAAGATAGACAGTTTGAAGGTGTTGGTGTTGAATTAGAATGGTGGCAAATTGTTAACAGTTCAGATTTTTCTATGGCGGGAAGGATTCTATCTAATACATCCTGATAGTTTCGGACTCTCACCCGACTTACTCCCATTCAATGGTACTGGGTGGTTTTGAACTGATATCGTATACTACGCGATTGATACCTTTTACTTCATTAATAATGCGTGTAGAGATTCTCGCTAACACATCATCCGGTATTCTTGCCCAATCGGCAGTCATTGCATCACTACTTGTAACAGCGCGAAGCGCAACAGCGTTTTCGTAGGTTCGTTCATCTCCCATCACACCGACACTTTTCACAGGTAGGAGTACAACTAACGCCTGCCAGATTTCATCGTATAGACCGGCATCTTTGATTTCTTGGATAAAAATTGCATCGGCGGAGCGTAGGACTTCTAACCGTTCTGGTGTTACCTCTCCCAGAATTCTTACAGCAAGTCCAGGACCGGGAAACGGATGTCTTCCAAGTACGTATGATGGAACATCCAATTCTGCTCCCACTTTTCGCACCTCGTCCTTGAATAACTCACGGAATGGTTCAATGAGTTCAAACGGCATGTCAGGAGGGAGTCCTCCAACGTTGTGGTGAGTTTTTATTGTGGATGAAGGTCCCTTGGTAGAAACGCTTTCTATGACATCTGGATATAGAGTTCCTTGTGCCAAAAACCTACAAGGACCAAGCTGTCTGACTTTTGACCTGAAGGTTTCGATAAATTGTGCTCCAATCACCTTTCGTTTCTGTTCAGGATCTACAACACCAGTTAATGCTGTTAGAAAGGATTCAGTGGCATCCACAAATTCTATATTAATCCCGATCATCTCACATGTTGACAATACTTGCTCTACTTCATTCTGACGGAGTAAGCCGTTATCGACAAAAACAGAGACCAATTGATTGTCTATTGCTTGATGAAGAAGTGTTGCCAAGACCATAGAATCTATACCCCCACTGACGGCACACAAAACTTTTTCATCTTTAACTGTCTCTTGAATTTGTGATATAGCCTCTGTAATAAAGGAGTCCATCGTCCATTCAGGTTCACATTCGCAGATTTGTCGTGCGAAGTTGTATAGTATTTTATCAGTATCTCGTGTATGTTCTACCTCGGGGTGAAATTGCAACCCATATAACATCCCTTTAGAATCAACCATTGCAGCGACAGGAGAATTTTGTGTTTGTGCAATTGTATGGAATCCAGTAGGAAGACAGTCAATCTTATCGCCGTGACTCATCCATGCTGTAATGTCTGAGGGTAAACCATTAAATAGACGGTTAGATTCGGCGTTTAGTTGAAGCTGTGCATTTCCATATTCACGTTCAGAGGCAGGATGAACTTTCCCTTCTTCTAATAGATAGGCAATAAGCTGCATACCGTAACAGATACCTAATACAGGTATACCAAGGTTAAAAACGGAAGCATCTATTAGTGGGGCATTATCCTCATAGACACTCGCGGGACCACCTGAAAGGATAATTCCCTTCGGTTCTAAATCCTTTAGTTCATTAAGTGGAAGAGTATAGGGTTGGATCTCACAGTAAATTTGTTGTTCTCGGATTCGCCGTGCTATTAACTGTGTATATTGCGAGCCAAAGTCTAAAACGACGATAGTGTCTCGCCTCATCTTATTTCTCCATTGTCTGTTTGGTTGATGTAGTGGGAAATTTGATTATATAGATTAAAATAGAATTACGGTTCACAGGCAATAATATTTCCTGTTTCTGGGTCAAAAATAACACCGTAATACCCTATAGGTGCGAAGGTCTCATCGTTCCACATCGCTAAGTTTGTATTGGCGTCTTGTAGGTAGTAACATCCGTAGTGAGGATGATCTGTTCCAACGATTGTTTGTACATGGTAACAGTGGTTATGAAACTGAATGGTATTCTCATAAATTATAATATACCGGTCCCCGAACAGGTTTTGAGCGATTTGATGCACGATATAAGGTTCAATTACAATCTTAGCCACTACGTGTGGTTGCCTGTATTATATCGATTCAAAACATACAAGAGTTGTAACCTTGTGTGTCTTTGTAATAATTTATAGCTCACTATGGTTTGCGAATATAGATGTCAATCCTACGGTTCTTTGCCTGTGAGTTCGTGTCTATTGGTTTGGATTCACCTAAACCAATAGCAGTTAGACGATCAGCTGAGATCTGTCCTTTGTCAACAAGGAATTGTTTAATTGAATTTGCACGCTTATCAGTCAATGCTTCGTTTGTTTTTGCATCTCCAAGTGAATCACTATGTCCTTCGATTCTTATAACATATTCTTTGAGTTCATCTTGCTGTAGAACGGATGCAAGTTTCAGGAAGGTGGGGAAAAATGCCTCTTTAAGTTGGGTGCTGGTAGTGGCAAACAATCCTCCACTAATCCGAACAAGGACACCTTCTTCAAGATCTATTATTCTTGCTTTTGGGATTTCTCTGAAAGCTTCAACCAGACTTTCTTGAGCAGATCCTTGATTTTCTGCTTTTTCAATTGCGCGTTTTAAGTAATCCTGTCCTGCTTGTGCACTTTCAACAACCTTGGTGTATTCCTTTGTAGCAAACGCAGCTTCAGCAGATGTTAGAGAAGTTGTGGCAAGTTCAAACAATTGTGGGGCGAATTGTGGGACTTTGGTTTCTGTCTGTTCCGCTATTGCAGCCTTAAGATTAGAAAATGCTTGTTGTGCACTTTTTACTTTTGCTGCATGTTCTTGTTGTGCGCGCTGCCGAAATTCAGATATTTCTGTATTTGCAATTACTTTATCCGCAGTAAACTCAGCAGCTTGGGCAATTTGCAGTGCTTTTTCATAGTCATTCTCTTCAAATGATTTGTTAGCATTATCCAACTGATTTTGCAATTGTTGGAATTGTTGAGGGGTATGTGTGTCGGCATTTAGTGCTTCCGCACGCTTTGCTTTTACTTCTACTCGAATGATAGAGATGAGAGCAGCGATTTTAGCAGTATTTTGTTCTGTTTGCTTCAGAATTGCCAGTTCAAAAAGAGTATTCGCTTCTGTTTGAGCATCGGTTGCGACTTTTTCTGCATCGGGGAATTCTTCCCGTTCAAGATGAGATGTGGCAAGTTTTATACTGGACTGAACTTTTTCATACTCAGGTGTATTCATTATTTCTGGAAATAACTGTGTGGCTATACGGACATAGATTTCAGTTGCGGTAATCGGAACACTAATTTCTGTCTGTCGTAGAGACTTTTTCGTCTCTGTCAATTCAGCTGCCAATGAACCGGCATTTTGCTGTTCCTTTTCAATTTTCTTCAAAGCTTGATCAACTTCAATGGATTTTATCTCATTTCGAGTCTTCTCCATATCCAACTCAAGATCTTTCTGTGTAAGTTGTTCTTCATATATCAATTCTTTTGTATCAATGAGTTGTTGACGGAATTGCTGTTGCTTTGCCTGATACAGAGCGATATATCCTACAAGTTCTGCCTGATGTGCGAACTCTATGCTTTGCGCGAAATCTCCACTTTCCTGAGCCTGTTGAGAAAATTTCAGAAGCTTAATTGCGCGGCTATATTCATCAGATGCTAACTGTTCAGCATCCAATTCTGCTGCTTTAGAGATGGAATCTTGAGCGTTTTGTAATTGTGTGTCTAAGATAATACCATCACCAATTTTAACAGTCCAACACCCACAATAAAGTGTACATGTTAATAGAAATAACCATACATAAACACGCATTGGCATTTACCCTTATTTCTTCATGTTTGAGAGTTCTACTTTTAAAGTATCCAGTTTTTCCACAGCTTCCTCTGTTATCTTTTGTCCGTAATTTAATAATGCTTGTGCTTCCGTAACATTTTCCTCATGCTGTGAAGCGATTGATTTCTCAGTTGCTATTCTTGCGTGAAGATATGCCCGTAGTGCTAAGCGATAGGCTCTTTCAATATCCCCGGCAAAGTGAGCGGATTCTGCATTGGATAACATCTCTTCAGCGGCATTGATCTCATTAACTGCTACATCGCGTGCTCCGTGTTTTTCAGCTATTGTTATACTTGTCCGCGCGTTGTCCATTGTTTCTTCTGCTAATATCTTGATTTGCTTATTACCACATCCAAATAGCACGGGTATAAAAAGGAGTAGAATTAGCCTTTTCACGGTATATCCTTTGTATTAATTTGTTGGGTTAGATAATCTACAGATATGTTGTTAAACAGAAATGATTTTTTACAATGGAATAGAAACAAACAAAAAAGCCCCACATTGAGGTGAGGCTTTTTGATATGCTCTTAGTAAGCAGGACGCTCAGTGTAGACACTCACCTTACGGCGGAATTTGTCTTTTCTCTCAAACGAGACGTAGCCATCAATTTTTGAGAAGAGCGTATAGTCCCTACCAACACCTACGTTTGTGCCTGCGTGTAAATGCGTTCCACGTTGTCGTACGAGTATACTTCCGGCAGTAACATAACTTCCAGCAAATCTCTTGACACCAAGCCGTTTGCCGATACTGTCACGACCATTGCGTGTATGCCCACCACCCTTTTTATGTGCCATCAGATTCTACCTCCTGGTCACCAATTCCAGTAATTTTTATTCTTGTGAAGGATTGACGATGACCTAATTTGCGTTTATAACCTTTTCTACGCTTAGATTTAAATACGATAACTTTTTTGGCTCGAGATTGTTGAACGACTTCACCTGTAACTGAAATGTTATCAAGATAAGGTGTACCGGTTTGTAATTGTCCATCATCACCGGCAACTAATAAAACGGAAGGAAACGTAACCGTTTCACCAACGGTATTGTCTATTTTCTCTACATCTATGAGACTTCCTACTTCAACTCGATGTTGTTTCCCACCACTTGCAAATACAGCGTACATTTTCTTTTCACTCCTTTTAGGTGTAGAATCCCTTAAAGTTCATCGGGCTTCTTTTTTTAATTATGCTCCATCTGGATATGTCTGAAACTTGTTTGGGAGCATGGACGCACCTATCCATCCATATTTTATGCAGACAATTATATAATGTCATATTTTAGGTCAAATGTCAAATCTTTTTCAATATACTCAGTTTAAAAACAGCTCTTCACCATTTGCAGCGAATATACGATAGTCTTCAAGATGCAAATCGGCATCAGGTTCGAGAGTCAATTCCAGTTTCAAGGATCGTTTGAGTTCGCGGAATTTTGCTGACATCTGTGAATTGAGATGTGAAATAATGTGGTCGTTGGCGATAATCCGAAGTTTGGATTGACGTGTTTGCAGGTGTGCTACTTTGATTGCACGGAACAATCCAATTGCAACAGTTTCGATAGACAAAATCGTGCCGTGTCCTTCACAATATGGACATTGTTCTGTCAATAAAGTGGACAGACTTGGTCTGGTCCGTTGTCGGGTCATTTCGACCAAACCCAAATCAGAAAAATGAAGGATGTTAGTCCGTGCCTTGTCTTTGCGTAGTGCTTCTTGTAGGAGTTTGAAAACCTGTTTCCTGTGTGCAGGTTCGTCCATATCAATGAAATCAACTACGATTATTCCACCTAAATCCCGTAGTTGGATTTGCCGTACCACCTCTTCCACGGCTTCAAGGTTTGCGCTTAGGATTGTGTCATCTGGGTCAGATTGTCCAACAAACCGTCCTGTGTTAACATCAATTGAAACCATTGCTTCTGTTTGCTGTATGATGATATGTCCACCACACTTGAGCCATATTTTCTCACTCAATGCTTTTTTCAATTCCTTTTCAACGCCGTATGCTTCAAAAAGGGTGGTATCTTCATTGTAGAGTGAAATCCGATCCTTTAGACCCGGCATTACAGAAGTTACATAGTCAATAGTCTCTTGATAACTTGATTGTGAATCAATTAGAAGTGTTTTAACCTCCTTGGTAAACATATCGCGGACAATTCGATTTGTAAAGCTTACGTCTCGACTCACTAAACTGGGAGCGGATTTTCGTTTTGCGCGTTCCCGTGCTTGTTTCCACTGATTAATTAGGTAGCGTATTTCAGCAGCGAATTCTTCCTCACTCAAACCTTCAGATGCAGTTCGTATTATAAACCCACCTTCAACATCAGCCTTCAAGTTTTGCGCCATATCTCGCAATCGATCTCGTTCAGTAGCGGATTCGATTCTACGTGAAACCCCTATAGTTGAAGAGTTAGGTAGATAAACGACATAGCGTCCTGGAAGTGTGATATTACTTGTAACACGTGCTCCTTTACTTCCAATAGGCTCTTTCCTTACCTGTACAAGGAGTTCCTGATTTTTAGAAATAAGATCTGTGATGAGAAATGGGAATCCTCTACCACCACGGGATTTGGGGGGTGTAGTCGATTGCATGTCTAAGGTTGGTAATTCATCATCAGCCTTTCCGTTTTCATCTCCATTGTTGTGTTTGAGGTCAGAAATATGCAGAAATGCGTGCCGTTCTAAACCGATGTCTACAAATGCGACTTGCATTCCTGGTAGTACATTCTCAACGCGTCCTTTGTATAGATTCCCTAAAACAGGTTTTACTGCTTTTCTCTCTATATGAATTTCATTTAGTATGCCTTCTTCAAGTACAGCACACCGTGTTTCATATTCATCATCAGATATAAGTATCTCCTTCTCCATTATTACCGTTTCCTCCTATCATGCCTTTTTTATAGACATCTCGGTTAATGATATAAATCATTTTAAGAAGCGGCAGTTTTGTAAAAAGATGGTGGGTATAGACCAGATTAACCCATTAATGTAGGAACGTTGTTCCATATTCCGTAAACGAAAAATTGTAATGTCCATAGTCTTACGTTATCAATGTCAATTTTAGGCTGGAAGTGGTATGATGGAGGACTACGCGTTCTTTGGCGTTAAAGTCACTACGGGTGTTATGAGTTCTCCCATTGAAATACCACCATGTTGGAACCCACCCTGAAACTGCCTCTTGTATTTATAAAATTCGTTTGGATAGACGAAGTAATAGTCGTCTTTTGCGAGTATATAATCTTTACTTGCGTTCTCTGCTGGCAGCTTATATTCCTTTGGGTTTGAAATATATACAGCTTGATTATCATCGCATGCTAAATTATTGCCAATTTTAAAGCGGAGACTTGTACTTGTATCACGATTCCCGTATGCGCGTGTAGCTCGATTACAGAATTCTGACCCGTGATCAGTGGTAAGTACCACATGTATACCTTGCTCCGATATAGACCGTAAGATATCAAACAGGACAGAATGTGCGAACCATGAGCGAGCTACTTCTCTAAAAGCTGATTCATCCGGTGCGAGTTGTTGTAATACTTCAGATTGTGACCGTTGGTGTGTTAATATATCAATAAAGTTGACAACTAATGCTGATAAACTGACACGCGTTGCGGCTGCAACCCTTTTTTTGTACTCATTTCCTCCGCGTAAATCAAAAATCTTGAAATATTGGACACCGGGTTTAAGCCGGATTCCATTCCTTTTTAAATACTCTTCAAGTAGTTGTCGTTCAAACTGGTTTGTGCTGGTAGCTCCTTCAGATTTTTCCTGCCAATATTGCGGGTATTCCTTTGCCAATTCAGACGGAAACAGGCCACTAAATAGTGCATTTCGAGCGTACATAGTTGCACTTGGCAAGATGGAAAAACTATATTTTCTATCTACGGAGAAATAAGGATATAACAGCGGTTCTATTGCCAACCAATGATCAAGTCGAAAGCAATCAACCACAATAAAGTAAAGGGGGACATCGGCTTGAATTAGTGGCAATACGTGTTGGTCTAAGACATCAACAGACAATGGAGGTTTATCTTGGCTTCCATTAACCCAGTGTGGATAATTATCTTCAACAAAATCAGAGAATTCTGTATTACATTCTTTCTTTTGTTCTAAGTGAGTTTCTTCTAAGCCTTGTTCTGCTAATCGGTCAGAAAGAAGATCCCATTCAACTAATTTGAGATAGATATCAATCCAGTCTTGCCAAGAGGGTTGTGATGCCTTTAGTGTGCTAATCGTATTAAAGTCATTAGTATAGCGACCCGGGATTTGGGTCTCAACGATTTGTTGTTGTTCAAGTACGCGTTTGAGAGTGGAAGCGATTTGTGCGACTCCAATAGGTTTTACCAAGAAATCTGTCACTTGTTTTCCGAGAGCCACATCAATAAATTGGTCATCGCTGGTCTGTGTTACAAGAATTACCGGTACTTGTGTATTTATTGTTCGAATAGAGTCAAGTGTAGCCATGCCATCTATTCCTGGCATGACTTGATCAAGAAGGATAGCATCGTATCCCTTCTTATTCTGTTTTAGAAGTTCAATTCCATCCTCACCGTTTGTTGCGGGTGTGACATCATATCCGCGTGTTTCAAGCAAACGTCTATGTGGAAGTAATGCCTCTATTTCATCATCAATCCATAAGATTGTATAGGCTTTTTGTGCCATATTATTTCCTTGAAACTGATTAAGGGAGAGAAGACGGCAATCGTATTTCAAAAGTTGTCCCTTGTGGACTGCTTTCAATTAGCCGAATGCTCCCATGGTGATACTCTTGAATAATTCGTTGTACGATTGTTAATCCGAGCCCCCATCCGTGTGCTTTTGTTGTCATCCCTGGTTCAAAGATGGAATGTTGATTCTCAGTAGGGATACCGGACCCATCGTCAGAATATCGAATGACGACATTCCTTTGCCGTTCATCATAAAGTGGTTCAATTTTAATGTGTCCGACCTCTTTTTGCATTGCGTCCAACGAATTGCGTACTAGGTTTTCAAAAACCCATTGTAGTAAATGTGCATTTGCGGATATATCGGGAACATCATGGGATGTGACAGTAATATCAACACTTCGACTAATCTGAGGTAGTCGTTTCTCAAAATATGTAAGGACTTCCTCAAGGACTTCTTTAAGGTTGACCTGTGTTTTGGTAGGTTCTGTACCAATCATGCCAAACCTTGTAGTAGTTTTCTGCAGCCGTTCTAAGTCATTCTGCATGTTTGTAGAGAGTTCTGCCAAGACTTTATCATCAGTTTCCTTGTTTCGTTCCTCCAACAATTCTGTCCAGGCGAGTAAAGCAGAAATTGGTGTACTTAGTTGATGTGCTGTTTCTTTAGCTAATCCTCCCCAAATAGCCGCGAGTTCATAGGCTTTTATTCTTCGATATATAAGAATTGAAACAAACGCAAAAAGTGGTAAAATTACCGAGGTTAGAATAGGTGTAACTAATAATCCGAAGAATGATTTTATTTCATAATAAAAGTACCCGTCTTGCCATTCTGGAGTTATTTGAATAGGCGCGAATGCGGGTGTATTTTGCACAAAGATATTCGCACGTTCGATCTGTTGTGGTGTTGCATTTTCTGTAGTGACGACATCATTCCACATCTGCCATTTCTGCGGTTTTTTCTCTGTGTCAGTGATCGCAAATGGTAGTAGTGCCATTTCACTGGGAGCAGCATCACCGTAGTAAAAATATCCTGTTATTTTTCTATCTTCTTTTAGGAAAGGAATCTTCCGTGGAGGATTCTTGCTTTCCATACGTTCTAAGGTTGAAGTTATTAAATTTTGTTCGTTTTGTGTTAACGAAACAATGTTGTCTGCGTTGACTTTTTCGTCTAATTTGGGGTCAATCCCCTGTGAAATCTCCACATTTCCGTTGGAATCGGTAATAATAAAGGAAAACCGTCGGGACCTGCCTTCCGCATATAACTCTTGTTTCATTACTCGTAATAACCGTACTTGCAGTTCACGATCTTCAATACTTGGTAATTCCATTGCAAGGTTAACGAAAATCTCTATTTGTGCCTCAATTTCAGTACTTAGTCGAGATATTTGGCGCGCATAATATGTAAATACGAGAACTAATATGATTACTCCGACACCAAAGTAAATAAGTATGAAACGAGCAGTTGGATAAGTAGATGTAATGCTGCGATTCCATCTTGCCATAATGTTTCCTGGCTATATTGTGCTCTTCGCATATACCATCATATTAGTATTATACCTTAATTATGTTGATATTTCAAGGTAGTTCACAGAACAGGACATGTAAAGTTAATGTCATGAAAATCATGCAACGTTTGTGTTTTGATACCAACGAATCATGGATTTTAATATTTTTGTTCTCATTCATCAAAACCATTGATTTGAATTGTTTGAATGTGAAATATCTTAGTCATCCATTTTGACAAGATATTTGAATATATCTCATAAATCATATATTTGGAGGATCCTTTGATCTTGATTATGTATTCTACATTGAAACAATGGTGGGAGACCCCGATCCACGAAATGTACTGAAAATGTACTACAAACCGTCAGTTTTTGCAGTATTTCAAGTTAGGCATAACAAATGTTGATGGGATAAACATTTCAGTAATGGTATAAGCAGTAAATTATCATAATTGTTATGTATCTATTATCATAATGAATTTACACAAAATGCTTCAATTCTTTATTTATCGTGTTTTATGTTTGTTGTTTGAAGGTTTATTTTTCTTCATTATATTTTTGGTATCAACATTCAACTATCAGTTGCGATTATTGGATGTTGGTTTTCAAACATTTTGTCTGAATCACAGATTACGCGGATTACACGGATAAAGATGTATATTTTAAATAAGAGTGTCAATGTAGATAAGGTGGGTTACGGTATACGATGTGTTTAGATATCAGACTTACCTGTGAGTCAACCATTTTCTAAAATTCCCGTTTATTTTGAATGACTTCAAGGGTTAGTGTCTGCAGTTCGCGTAGTGATTTGTCGCTTGACAGGTTAGTAGGTACAGGATAGAATGAACCGAAGATAATTATGTATCTAACACCATTCTGTTTTTTAATTCTCCGATTCCATTTTACATACGGAGTAGATTCCTTAATTAGATAGGAGATTTGATGTTTAAAGCGATCACATTTGATTTTTGGCAAACACTCTATGCGGATTCCCTTGAGAATTGGCAGAAACGACAAGCGATTCGAGTAGGTGAATGTCATAAATACCTCATGAGCAAAGGTTATACATGTAAATTAGAAGAAGTAGAGTCGGGGATGGAGGATGCCTATTCGTTAGTGATGTCTCGGTGGCATGAACATATAGGGGTTTCTGTAGAAACCTGTATGCAGAAGTTTGCAGGTACGCTTGATCTACCGCTTGATGACAAAGATATTGCTTCTATAATAGATTGTCTCGGTAATGCATTTTTAGCATCTCCTCCTGTTCTCATACCGCATATTAAACCTGTGTTGGCGAGACTTAGTGAAACGTATCCACTTGGAATAATATCGGATTCTGCACTAACACCGGGGACTTATGTACGGAAACAGATGGAACTGGATGGTATATTAGGATATTTTTCAGCGTTTACTTTTTCTGATGAATGTGATTATACAAAGCCGGAGGTTGTGCAATACCATAGTACTTTAGAACAGTTAGGTGCTGAACCTGCTGAGGCTGTACATATTGGAGATATTGTGAGAACGGATATTGTGGGTGCGAAAAATGCGGGTATGAAAGCAATTCGGTTCGAAGGATTTAATAAATCGGAGATTAATGATATATTTAGTGATGCAGTGATAGACGACTATCGACAGTTAGAAGTGACTATTTCTGAGCTTTCGGAAGATGGGTGATTGATTTGACTAAATCCTTAATGACGGTGTACGTGAGTGTTTGGCACACGACGTTCGGATGGAATAACACCTATATATTGAATAACTTTCGTAGTGGAGAAATCTTCTAAGCCATTTTAAAATGATTGGAGCGGAACGATGAAAAAAGTCTTAGTTACAGGTGGAACGGGTTTCATCGGAAATAGAGTATGTGAGACCCTTAAGGAAAAAGATTATATAGTCAATGTTGTGTCTCGAAAACCTGAACAAGCACAAACAAAATTAGCATTTGTAGATGCAATACATGCGTGGCAACCGGAATCAGAACAACTTCCTTCTGAGGCAAAATCAGATGTAAATGCGGTAATTCACCTGGCAGGAGAAACTATAGCAGGAAGATGGAATGCTAATAAGAAGCGACGAATTAGGGAGAGTCGTATTCTTTCGACTCGTAACCTTGTTTCATCTTTTACTCCTGAGACGAAACCGGATGTGTGGATTAATGCATCAGCAATAGGATTATATGGGGATAGTGGAGACGAGAGTTTCACAGAAGAATCTCCTATGGGTAAAGATTATCTTGCTGAAGTTTGCCATGAATGGGAAACAGAAGCACTGAAGGTGCGTGAGTATGGTACACGGGTTGTCTTGGTGCGTATTGGTCTTGTTCTTGGTTTAGGTGGTGGATTGTTAGACCAGGTGCTTCCACCCTTTAAAATGGGGTTTGGTGGTAAGCTTGGAAATGGTAATCAATGGATGTCGTGGATTCATGTGGATGATGTAATAGGTATTGTTATGCACGCATTAGAAAATGAAGAGGTAGAAGGTGCTCTGAATGCAACATCCCCGATTCCTGTCAGAAACATAGAGTTTACGAAGACACTTGGATCAGTTCTCCGAAAACCAACGATTTTTCCTGTTCCGACATTTGGATTGAAGATAATGATGGGTGAATTTGCTAATTTTGTTGTACTCAGTCAGAATGTACTCCCTGAGAAAACTCAGACGAGTGGTTATCAATTTCGTTTTGAGACACTTGAATCTGCCTTAAAGGATCTATTGTAGATGGAGAACAACTGTCCCAAAAGATGAAGATCCAAGATGTTTTGCTTTCAGATTATGGGAAAGCTTCAAGTGTACCTTCTGCCGTTAACAGGATGATGACCGATTTCGCAGTCGGTTTTCGCGATGGATATGATATCAATCTCGGGGTGGGTTATGTCAACGAAACAACAATCCCACGCCAACAAATACAGACTGCCTATGAAGCAGTGCTTGCCAACCCAGAGAAATATCGTGCATCCCTCAATTATGGTGGTGCCCAAGGTTCTCCTAATCTCATTGAATCCATCAAAAGATACTATATTGACAATAGAATTGGAGGTATTAACCGAGGTGTTTTTAGCAGCAATGATATTGTGATTGGTGCGAATGGGGCAACCAGTCTGTTGGATAGCATTACACATTTACTTCCATCTGGTATTGTGATTACTGCTGACCCGATGTATTATATTTATTGTAATGATCTGGATAGAAAAGGTTTTAATATTATTGCCGTTCCTGAAGATAACGAAGGTATTCAAACGAACCTATTAAGGGATAAACTGAAAGGGTTTGGTAGAGCGAAGGAAGAGATCCAGTTTTTTTATGCGGTGACAGTTAACAATCCAAGCTGTTCTATTCTCTCTAATAATCGCAAAAGGGAATTAGTTGAGATTGTCACCCAGTTATCGAGTGAATTGGGTCGTAAAATTCCACTCTTTTTTGACAACGCCTATTGTGACCTTGTACATGACAGTACTGTTGAACGTATGGAATCTGCTTTATGTTATGATGATTTGGGAATAGTTTATGAGATTGGAACGATGTCTAAGATTCTTGCCCCAGGTTTACGTATAGGTTATATGATCGGACCTAAAGGAGATTTTCTAAACAGTATAATCCAACGGACAAGCGATATTGGCTTCAGTGCACCACTTATCAATCAGGAAATAACCAGTTATTTGCTTGATAATGGAATTGAGACACAAATTGAGAATGTGAATAATGGGTATCAACGAAAAGCGAAACAGGTGGAAAACTGGATAGGAGAATTACTCGGTGATAACGTTCAAGAGATTCGTGGGGGGAACGCGGGTTTCTATTATTACATTACACTTAAAGACGTTGCTACTGATACGCCCTCTGATTTCTTTAAGTTTCTGACGCGAACGACAGGATATGATGTGATTGATGGTGCTAAAGATTATCCACATCCCAAAGTGATCTATATTCCAGGTGAATACTGCGTTCATCCAAGTGGGGACATGGTTGAAATTGGAAAACACCAGTTTCGTATCTCTTATGGGTTTGAGGAGTTACCTCAGATTCATGCTGCATTGAAATACATGACATCTGCAATTGCATATAGTCAAAGAAGTTTATAGAGTTTAAGGAATGATAGATTCAATCTAAATTATCCAAAGTAAATATATGCCGTTGTTTTCCAAAGTCTGTGTCCCATAAACGTATTTCCCCATCTATATCTACTATAGCAAGTGTTTTACTATCCGTACTAAAGTGAGGATAATGATTGTACGGGAAGCAGTACATACAAATAGGTATACCAACAAAATTTTAGCATCTATTGCAATACTATTCTATAGTCTATCTCATAATACTTATTCTAACGTTTTCTGATAGAAGTACTATTAGTGCAGGGTTAGGAGATCTCCAGTTAAGAAGTATCTGAATTTTAAAAAAATGAAGAAAAGATACTTCAAAGATAACTAATTAATAAGTGGAATTATCCTGGTTTCAAACCATCATACAAATTCTACTAATTACAGATTTAGGAGATTATTATGAAGAAAGCATTTACAGTCATTTCTTATTTTTTAATTTCAGTCTTTCTTGGGATTGTATGGTATTATCCTGTCGTTCCATTTCTATTTTATATAACTCTTGGAGAATCATACGTGAGAGATCGAATGCAAGGAGACTTAATTGAGTTTTATGGTATTGCTGGAGAAACTCCTGGGGGTATTGAACGGGGGTATCATATTTCTCAGGAGGAGATAATCAGTGTGACCGTAGCAAAAATAGGGGAGTACGGCTTCTGGATAATTCCTGTATTGGGAATTATATATGGTTTATGGCGTGTGCTACCGTATCGTCCCAGGATTAAAAACTCATAATTCTGTATTTCGGGTGTTAAATTGACTTGTAAATTGTCTGCAAGTTGTACATTGCTTGACATTTCTCAAAAAACAACGTATCCTATAATTAACTTATAGGATATATTCAATTAGAGTTTTGATAATTGCGAATTATAAACGCGTATGTTACAATCTATCGTAGTGTTAATTATTCCACTCGGTAATCAATAGCATGCCATAAGAAAGGACTACCGAGTTGGAGTGGCCAGATTATTATCCAGAGAATTGTCCACCTGGGGACGCTGAACCTGCATCGGGAACGGTTTACCGACTTGTAAGACACAACCCACCACAGGCAGAAGACTTTCTATCTACATGGGAGGAATTTCCGGGTAGATTTCCAGAACCAAACATCAGAATTTGCGGAACTTCTGTATATACAGATCCACAAGATATTGAACGGCTTAAAAAGAGAGTACGACACCTAAGAGATAGGAAAACCGCAAAAGGTGAAATTAGTCGACAACACGGCATGATTCTAAAAACAAAGGCAGTTGAAAAAACACATACTACATGGTGGATTCCTATTGGGACAAAACCTTGGCTTGTGTTTGAGGTAATTGATGAATAAAGAAGTCTACAGTAATTCAAAAAGGTTTGATGATGGTTCATATACTTGATATTCCTGAATTAGGTAAGCTCGAAATAATAGAAATTTATGAGTATTATGATCAACCTGTTCTTTTTTCTTGTAAGAATGCTGCAGGTCATCTCTACCTTGTAGTAGCAGCTGATGAAGACGAATTCTGTTTAACATGGCTATGTGTTGCGGTTTCAGTTGAACGTCTAAATCTTATTCGGTCCGGTACAATTGACTTGCACGATGCATTTGCCGAACCTGAAAATACTTATGTGATTCAAGTAAAGGTTCCATACCAAGAACATGATTCTGTCAAACTTGATTCGATTGTATCACATAAAATACCAGAAGAAATGCTTCCATTGCCAGGTGAACGTCTGGATCTTAATTTGGAATCCCAAGTACAATTCACCGTGACCGGTGCACTAATAGGTGTTTTTCTTAGAACCAAGACATTCGAAATAAAAACATCCGAAAAAACCTATAACGGGTATATCACAGACGAAGCAATTGAAACTGTGAGGAATGCTACACTCAGCCAAGAATATACCGCCGTAATACAAGAAATCACTCAAAGCAAACTTGCTACAGATAATATCACTAATCCAACATATCTACTCCTTAGTCTCAGGCGATAATTAAAACTATCTTTCAATTGCTCCTACTTGTGTATCATAACTTTATCTCCGATTTTTAGACCTAAATAGGAGGATGCGTTTCCCATATTCACAGCGATTTCTACCAATCCGAAACTGCTTATGATGGCTAACAACGTTCCCGCCTCTGATTCGGTATAAGTACTATTTAATCTATTTATACTGGTATTTCCAACAGAGATTTCAAAATCTACAACTTCTACATGCCTGTCAAGTTCTCTTATTCCCTCTATTTCTGATGTAGAAGATAATAGAAATGATGTAAGTGTATTTTCGGAAATATTTGTTATCAAATTTCCAAAACTATCTACATTAATAATCTCTCCTGTAAGTGTATTTTCAGTGATATCAAGTGCGGGAATAGGGAGTCGTATAAGATCTGTTGTGGGTTTTCCTATTTTATCAGGTGTAATCCCGAGTGACAGGTGTGCGGCAACTGGTGCGAATATATCTCGACCGTGAAATGTATTGCAGACTCGTGGTAATAGGTAATCCGGATTTTTGATGACTACGGCTTCAGTGAGTGGTTTATTCTCACTTTCATTGTCCTGTAGAAGATAGCTTAGAACACCATTATTCGGACATACAAAGCATGCTGTTTCTGTATGAAAGACAATTGCTTGTCGATCACTCCCAACACCTGGGTCTACTACGATAATATGGATTGTACCTTTTGGGAAAAAGCGGTATGCAGCGTTTATTGTAAATGCTGCTTCGCGAATGTTCTGTGGTGTGATGGAATGTGTAATATCTACAATTTTGGCATTTGGATTTATATTTAGGATTACACCTTTCATAACTCCAACATATACATCACTTGTGCCGAAATCGGTTGTTAGGGTAATAATTGGGGAAGGTTTATGCATTTTTATGTGTTGTAAGGTAGTTAATAATAAACGCCGAGATATAATCTCAGCGTTTATTCTATTTTGATCAGGATATTAATGTTATAGGTTTATTTCTAAAGGTTTTCTTGCATCCATTTGAAACTCTTACGTTGTCCAGTTCCGTCGTTTTCTCGTCCTTCATATTCACAACACCAGACACCTTCGTACCCTGCATCTCTTAAACAATTAATTGCTTTAGCAAGATCGATTTCGCCTTCACCAAGTGCCTCGCCTTTGTAATTTCCCCGTGAACCTGTTCCATCTTTTAGATGTGTATGCAGTGTATAAGGAGCGATGATTTCATAGAATCTACCGACCGTATCTAAATCGTGTCCTGCCCAACGGTAATTCATTGTATCCATATTTGCTCCGACATGCTTTGACCCAACAGTTTCAAATAGTTCTACTTGTAGGTCACCATCGTTGGTAACAAGTCCGTGGTTATCAACAGCCAAATACACGTCTTCCTTTTCAGCAAATTCCAGGCATCTTTTTAAACAACCAGCCATTGCTTCGACCCATCGACTTTCTGGGACAGAATCTTTCATTGCCCCACCCTCAGTGCGTAGGACAGAAGTGCCGACGCGTTTTGCCAAACCTGCAATCCGTTCCATCCGTTCAACTTGTGCTTTAATAGCATCTTCCTCTAATACGACAAAGTCGTTTCCTGCCGAGAGTGCAGAGACTTGTAACCCATAGGATTCTAATAATTTTCTAACATCTTCGGCATTTTTTTCTGGATCTGTATCGGCATTCCATACATCCCCGAGTCCAAGTTCAACATAACCGAAACCTGTTTCGCTTGTAAATTTTAAGAAATCATCTAATGAGTTCCCTGCATAGTTATAGTGAATTAATCCGAGTTTAGACATGATTTGAGCTTATCCTCTTTGTAAGTTTTCTGGAATCTTCATAGTATTTATGCTATAATACTCTTATTAAAGATAACAGTCAAGCAGTTTTTAAAGATAGATTTATAGGGAAAATAATGGAGAAATATAACCTATTTACGGATTCAAATTTAGCGTCAATTTTCGAAAAGGTTCAAGCAGAAGAACGGCTTTCTTTTGATGAAGGGGTCACACTTTATGAAAGCCCCGATATCACTGGAGTAGGTTTCATTGCAAACTTTGTGCGAGAACGTCTTAACGGGAATGTAGCGTATTATAATATAAACCAGCACATAGATTACTCAAATGTGTGTATTTTGCATGCGCGATGTCATTTTTGTGCCTTCGCACGTAAGAATATGGAAACAGAAGGTGCATGGGAAATGAGTGTGGATGAATTTTTAGATAAAGCCATGTATTCCATAGAACATGGATGCACAGAAATCCATAGTGTTGGTGGTTTACACCCGAAATTACCCTTTGATTACTACCTTGATATAATTCGTGGACTAAAGGAACGCATGCCGGATGTACATCTGAAGTTTTTTACTGCTGTTGAAATACATCATTTTTCTCGCATATTTAAGATGTCTATAGAAGATGTATTGATCCAACTGCGTGAATCGGGTTTAGATTCGTTACCGGGTGGTGGTGCCGAGATATTTGCTGAAGAGACACGAGAAAAGATATGTCCGGGTAAACTCAGTGCAGAAGGATGGCTTGAGGTTCACGAAATCGCCCATCGTTTGGGTATTTCTACAAACGCTACTATGCTTTATGGTCATCTTGAAACAAATGAGGATAGAGTTGATCATCTTATTCGTCTAAGAGAGCAACAAGATAAATCCGGTGGATTTGTTACATTTATTCCACTTGCCTTCCATCCGGCGAATACGCGTATGGCGTATTTGCCTTCAACAACGGGTTTAACGGACCTCCGGAACATTGCTGTATCGCGTCTACTACTGGATAACTTTCCACATATTAAAGTATACTGGATAATGACAGGGTTAAAAACTGCACAAGTTGCACTGCGATTTGGTTCAGATGATATTGATGGTACTGTCACAGAAGAAAAGATAACGCACATGGCTGGGGCAGATACACCAGAGGCTGTGTCTGTGGATTCACTCACGCAACTTATTGAAGAAGCAGGATATGTACCCGTTGAACGTGATACATTGTATAACGAGATAGTCCGTGAGGGAGATAGGTGGTACAGAAAAGCCGCATAAGAGTCGGTGCAGTGTCTTTTTTGAATACCAAACCTCTAATATATCCACTTCTGAAAGGAGATATTGCGTTTGACGATATTCTTCTGAGTTTAGAGGTGCCGAGTCGTTTAGCGACACTATTAAATAATGGTGAATTAGAAGTTGGATTGATTCCAATAGTAGAGTATTTTCGAGCAAACAGTCTTGGAGCAGACTATAGGATTATTCCAGACATTGGAATAGTTTCCAGAGGTAGTGTCCTTAGCATACAGTTATATAGCCGTGTACCGATTACAGATATAAGGAGCATAGCGGTAGATACAAGTTCAAGATCATCTATCGCACTCTTGCAGATTTTGTTTGCAGAAAAATATAATAGGGTACCAACTTTTACTTCATGCGAACCTTCTATTGACCCGACTAATATTGACACTGATGCAGTATTGTTGATTGGTGATGCTGCCTTAAAAAACCTTGGGGCAACAGATTATAGTATTGATCTTGGGGCTGAGTGGCATGACTTGATGGGATTACCATTTGTTTATGCTTGTTGGGTGGCAAGAGGAAAAGTAGAACTTGGAAATGTTCCCAGTTTGCTTTTAAAGGCAAAAGATATTGGTATTAAACAGAAACCTGAAATTGCGCGCGTGGAGTCGAAAAAACTGCAGTTAACTGAACCACTCTGTAGAGAGTATTTGGAACAACATATTCATTATGATTTGGATGAGTCAGCGATTGAAGGTTTGAAACAATTCCACAGATTAGCAGTTAAACATAAGATTGTAAAACCCTGTAGTAAATTAACTTTTTTGGGTATGTCTTCATTGTAATACCGTTAAGTTCTAAAGTGAGTAAACCCAGATAAATTGAAATAGAATAATCATGGAATCTACTGAAGAATCAACTCGTGATGGCGAGTTTGAACAGCAATTTGAAGATTTTCTAAAGAGTACTGGATTGCGTTTAACGCAAAAGCGGATGGATATTCTGCGTGAGGTGTTTGCGTATCCGGGGCATTTTCAAACGGAGGATCTTCTTGTTCAGATGCGTAGGAACGGTTATGATGTTTCACGACCCACAATCTATCGGACGTTACCGTTACTTGTAAGAAGTGGACTGCTCACAGAATTTATAGATGCACATAAGAATACTCGATACGAAAGCATCCATTCACTCAAAGAACATGCCCACTTAATTTGTCTTCGTTGTGGTCAAATTGTAGAATTTAAAGAACCAGAAATCGATGCATTGCAAAAGTCGGTTTGCGATGCTCATAATTTTAAGCCTGTCCGCTTCCGGAATGAAATTATTGGACACTGTGCCGAATGTCAGGCAGAATTAGAATCAACGACCGCTACCGATTCTTAAGCTGACCCCATGTAGTGGTTAGTAGACCTTTCGGATTCACAGGTAAAGAAGCTTCTTCAGCATTATCATAGTCTTCATCTGTGGGTTCATACTCCAAATCACTTGACCAGCAAAAAACATCGTATTGAACCATGTTTGAACTCTGACGAGTCCAGATCATCATAACATTTTCACCATCTTGTAATTTGTTGATTGTACCTGCATCTTTTCCAAAGTCACCAGTTCGCATCCATACCCATTCAGGACAATTTTCTTCAAAGATGATGTCGTCAGGTCGAACGAAACCTGGTTCTGCTTTCGGGATTGTATCACCATCATCTCCAAGAACCCACAACCAATCGGAATGATTACTTGGATTGATAAGCCTACCAATAAACCGCCAGTCGCCAGCTTTTCCATCAGCAAGACTGATATCAAATCTATATAAGATCCAACCTTTTCCACCGGCGTTTGTAACTATATCACCATAGGCACCATCAGACGGATCTTTTGCTCCTTCTTCTTTGCCTAATTTGTAAACATTGTCAGAATCGCGTTCGTCGAAATGTTCAGCTTCAAACCAAACTTGTTTTCCTTTTCCGTAAGCTGAAACCTTGGTTACTTCTACTGCGGATACATACATAGAAGTGATGAATATTAAGGAAAGAATTAGAAACAGAGTAAATATTAGATTTTTTCTCATGGAATTCTCCCAATATAATAGCATTTATTTTGCTAATAAGGATGTTATAACCTATTGATAATTTGACGCGTGTTTTATTATATGCCTTATTTAAACAATATGTCAAGTTTTTGATACAGGGTTATTTTGTTTTCGGTTTTATGTGCGTTTTTTTATCACAGTTGTTAATAATCTATAAAAGCAGATATAGTGTGACTTCTCACACCATATCTGCTATGCTTCACCTTAAAACAAACACTTTTTGAGGTGAATAATGACAAAAAGAAAATCTTGCCACTTGATAGATATGTTAGCAGAAGTTTTGACCCACGCAATAATAAAGGAAAACGACATCCTTTGCGATAAAACCAACGAAATCCCTATCTCAATAGAGATCCTAAACGCTTTTGATGTGTCAAATAAAGTCATCACAACCGACGCACTTTTGACACAAAAACCCTTCTGTCAGGCAATCCTAAACGCAGGTGGGGACTATCTACTTCCTGTTAAAAAGAATCAGAATCTCTATTTTGTGGGATTGAGAAACTGTTTCAAGATACACCGGATACAGCAGATACGGATCTTAGGATACATCCTGTTTTGGGAGAACCTTATGATATACACAAAACAGTTGAAAAAGCACACGGTAGACGACAAACAAGATGTTTGAAAGCGAGCACAAGTCTCAATGAATATCTGGACTGGCCGGGGATATCACAAGTATTCCAATATCGCTATAGCTACAAAAACATAAACACAGGAGAAGAAAAACATAAACTCACTATGGGGATGACAAGTCTGTCCCTAAAGAAGCGTCAGCAGAATGCTTACTGTCTTTACGGCGTGGACATTGGTCAATAGAGAACAAGTCGCACTGGATGCGGGATACGCTGCTTGGGGAAGACACATTACCATTATCCGTGTTCCGGTTCACAGGAACTACCCGTATCGCTGATATGATGAAATATTATGCTTCAAATCCTAAACTCGCAGTTAACATCATAAAATGAGAATTCTTAAAACTAAATAACCCTGGAAACAGAGTAAATCATTTGTTCTTATTGCCAAATTCTGTTAAAATTATATGCAAAGGAGTACTAAACATATCATGAAAAACACACAACCGACAAACACATCTAAAGAAAAACCGAAACAACACTTTGCTTTTCCGGACTATGATGAAGATGACATTCTTAACTGGGACGTTGCCATAACGCCTCCACCGCCACGCCGATCTGGTATAATACGGGTTAGGTTGATATATAAAGGACGCAGCAAACCAATGCCTATTGAAGATCCTTTGGAAGAATAGACGCACTACTTCATTATTAAATATCGTCAGGGTTTGGGGAATTGAGGTGATGAGTAAACACATTCAGATTTTTATCTTTACAATTGGGGTGTGTAAAGTTTATGGCATTAACAAGCATCAAATAAAACGGAGCATACATTTTTATAAAAAATCAGAAAATAAAATGAAGAAAACATCCATCTATAACAACTAACATACATATCACAAAAACAGAAGCACATATTAAGAATATCTGTCAAAATGAAAATAAATTAGGGGTTAGAACACAAACTAAAACTAATGACTATCTATAAAAACGATCCTAATTACAAAGTTTCATATACGTCAAAAAAGCATGCCTTTTTAACCGTTGGGAATGCCAAAATCAGAAAGCACAACAAAAACACAAAATCACATTTTTTCGAATTTCTTATAAATCAAATTCAAACTGGAGTGAAGTCAGTCTATAACAGGGTTTACAGGGGTAATTTTCACCAATTTCAATGTCACACCGTGTGACAAAAAGTGTAACTTTTTTCATTTTTTTGACCCATAGAGAAATGCAACAACACAATCTACTGTCTGAGTATTTAGGATTAAATGTCTGTTTTTAGACCTCATTTTTATCTGTATATTAGGATTAAATGTCTGTTTTTATACCTTTTTGACCATCAGAAATATGCCAAAAACGTTACACACCCTAAAGCAAAACCACTAAAGGGATTTACCAGTGTCATGAAAATTCAAAGCACTTACAAAACCAATACCTATAGATCGATATACACAACTAAAATCAACGAGAAAATATACGTGCTACACGCTTTCCAGAAGAAATCCAAAAAGGGTATTCAAACGCCGAAGAAAGAAATTGATCTTATCAAACATCGCTTGAAAATTGCTCAAGACTTAGCAAAAGGAGAATGAATCTATGGCAAACTATACGCTAAGTTCAGGCAATGTATTCAAAGATTTAGGACTTCCTTCACCTGATGAGAGATTAGAAAAAGCAAAATTGGCTTATGAGATCAATTCTTTAATTGCCAAACAAGGAATGACCCAAAAAGATGCTGCGAATTGCTTGGGAATCACTACTTACAAAATGACCCAAATAAGAAACGGTAGACTAAATCGATTTACCGTTGTTTGCTTGCGTTCTCTATTGGAAAAACTTGAAAAACGAACGCGACTTTATTCATTTAGCACTTATGAATGCACAACAACTTGTTAATGTCAATTGCTTATGAGAATATCAAAATGAAATTAATATTGATTCTAATCTTGATCCTATTGATATTTACGCCAACAGTGTTCAGTCAACTAAAGGATGCGGACCTGAACAAAATTCGATTAATTGTCAAAGAGGAAGTTGAGACAGCAATTGAAGCATCTGAGAAGCGTATAAAAGAATATGTCTCTCAAGAAATTGAAAAAGAGGTACGCCCAGTTAATGCTACAATTGCGGAGATGGACAAACGATTGAACAGCATATTTGTGTTAGTAATAACTTTAGTCGCCTTCATCGCTGTAGTCGTAGGGATCCCACAGATTATTGTCGCAATGCAGCGAAAAGACATCAGTTCACAAGACGAGAAAATAGAATTCCAACAGAAACAGATTGAAAACTTACTGCAGGAGTTAGAGACGATAAAACAAGAACGTATTGTTAGACCATAAAAAAATATGGAAATCACTAAACTTGAACGAACGTCAAAAGAATGCGTTGTTTTATGTAGAAAAAAATGGGCAAATTGTGACAAAGGAGGGGTGTGTAAAGTAATTGCCACTTTACTTCACACCAATGAAACCTCAATTCCAATTCATACAGTCTGAATTTCGCTATTTACAGCTTATTCTTCACTACTATAATCT
Organism: Candidatus Poribacteria bacterium; assembly: GCA_965205025.1. Lineage (GTDB taxonomy): Bacteria > Poribacteria > WGA-4E > WGA-4E > WGA-3G > MSPOR6. The sequence goes on along the minus strand of CBDBFU010000002.1, from coordinate 17,669 downwards.
TAACAAGTCAATTTCAGGAAAACTGAGAATCTAATGATAAGTCTATTTTTGGAGTTTTCTATATCAAAAATACCGTACTCCAACGGAGTACTATGTCTATAGAAAACAATATCGTAACAGTCTGGCACTCCAGCGGAGTGCTATGTGCCAATACACTTCGTATGAAAAACATATAAGTACTTAATACATACCTATGTAATATAAATATTAACGAATGTGATTCACGGAGAATTGGTCTACTTTAAATTATAAACCCTTATAGAATAAAGCTTCGTAGAATTGCTCCGTGAAGGTTTCCGTGAAAGTGTATAAGATTTAAGACGACAAATATTAACAGTTTTTTACAAAACACAGTATCTATACATCTAACATAACTACAGTTGAGATGAATACTAAAGATGATACTTGAGATAAATATTGGTATACAGGTACCATAGGAGCATAATGTTTAGTGACAAAAACTTTATATATCCACAAAGGAGTATGTAGAGATCAACCGTAGTGACACAACACATACAACACATCACACAAACAGACAGTAACTTTCCATCACAAATAAAGACATACTTGAAGAATGATACCCCAGAAACGATATGGACGCATGGGAATTTAGATCTACTGACATGTAGCCAAAACGATACCGACGAAGGGGCTTTATGGGCAATATTCTGTTCCAGTAAATGTCCGGGAGAGATTATATTAAAGACACACGACTTAGCACAAGAGTTCAAGAATAAAGGTATATCAACAATAGGAGGGTTTCATTCACCTATTGAAAAGGAATGCTTTCGAGTGTTGCTACGCGGTTCACAACCGATTATTATGAGTCCCGCACGGAGTATTGAGAACATGCGTATAAAATTAGAGTGGAAAAAACCTTTAGCAGAAGGCAGGCTACTGATTATATCTATTTTTGACAAGAAACCACAGCAGAGCGTTAAAATGGCTGGTAAACGTAACGCATTCGTTGCTACATTAGCGAGTAAGATTTTAATCGCTCACGCCGCAGAAAGTAGTAAGACCTTAAAATTTGCACAGACAATATTAAAATGGGACAAACCTGTTTATACCTTTGATTCGTCATATAACAAACAACTTTTACAACTGGGGGTAAAACCCTACTCAGAAGAAAAATTTAGTTGAAACTATATTTGTCTGAGATCATGCAGTAACATCATCCTGAAGAGAAGCAAGAAACCCTCTGGTCATTCAACTTTTCCTCTAATTCCTGTTCACACCCAATCCCAAAACAACATCATCAATCGCCATCACCAGAAACGGATACATCAGAATCTATCTATATTCGACAATTGAATACCTCTGAGCTGCTACCCATAATCAATTGACAGAGGCGTCTATCTATGGTATTTTATTAAGCAATATATACCTCAAAAAAACATCAGTTCACACCAGTGTGGAGACAACTCCCATGTCCAGTTCAAAACAGTCAGACCTATCCATGATGGAGCTTTACAGACAGGTAAAGAAACAGCATGAAGATTCAATCCTTTTATGTAGAGTAGGTGATTTTTATGAAGCATTCTATGAGGATGCAGAATTAATATCAAAACTTCTTGAAATTGCACTGACTACGAGAAGTCATAAAAACCAAAAAACACCCCCACCTCCAATGGCAGGTATTCCACACCATGCGCTTGATTCCTACCTCTACAAATTAGTCTCTGCTGGACATAAAGTGGCTATTTTAGATCAGACAGAGGATGCCAAAGTTGCCAGAGATGAAAATCGGCTTGTTAAACGGGATGTTGTCCGAATTGTTACCCCGGGGACTGTCACTGACCCAAAAGTTCTTGAACATAAGACGAATAATTATATCCTCTCTGTTTATCAGGAAAAAGATATTTACGGCATTGCTGTTGCCGATCTGTCTACAGGTGAATTTCAGGTAACAGAACTCACAGATTTTTCGCGGCTTTGGGCAGAGATAAATCGTTTTTCACCCAAAGAATGTCTATTAGCGGAATCCTTTCAGGAAGACGAATTGATTGAGCAGCTAAAGATTGAATTAAAATCGGTTGTGAATTTCCTACCTGACTGGCGATACGATTTTGATTCTGCCCGGACTGAACTTTTGGAACATTTTAAAACCATTTCACTTGATGGTTTTGGGTGTGAACATCTCTCTGTTGCTATCTGCGCAGCGGGTGCATTGATTTATTACTTACACGAGACACAGAAGCAAGAAGTAGAGCACATTCTATCACTTCAGACCTATATACTTTCGGAATACATGGTTTTGGATGCCGATACGCAACGTAATCTGGAATTGACAACCTCTATCCGAGATGGATCTATGAATGGCACGTTGCTTGAAGTCCTTGATCAAACGATGACATCAATGGGTGGACGGAAGTTGAGACAATGTCTGTTGCAGCCTTTGCTTGATGTAGATGATATTCAAGAACGTTTAGAGGCGGTAGATGAACTTAAGACACAGATAAGTCTACAAGAGGAGTTACGGGAAGCGTTAGGGCAAATGAGCGATATGGAACGGCTTATTACCCGTATTAGTCTCGGATCTGTTAACGGACGCGACTTACATTCCCTGAAGGACTCACTTCACCTTGTTCCTGCTATTAAACAACAACTTCAGAACTGTCAATCTTCGCTATTAACTACTCTGAACGGGGAATTGAATCCCATGACAGAGTTGGTTGAATTGATTGAACACGGTATACACCCTAACCCACCCGCGACAATTCGCGAAGGTGGTGTGATAAGTGATGGGTATAATGCAGAACTGGATGAATTACGTGAAATTGTGGGACAAGGTAGAGAATGGATGGCGGCACTACAGGAGGAGGAACGGAAACGTAGCGGGATCACATCTCTAAAGATCGGGTTTAACCAAGTATTTGGCTACTATATTGAAGTGACAAAACCGAATCTTAATATGGTACCGGAGCATTATATCCGTAAGCAGACATTGCGTAACTCAGAACGATTTATCACACCTGAACTTAAAGAACAGGAGGCGAAGGTCTTGAATGCGGAGGATCGCATACAGACGCTTGAATACGATCTATTCTGTGAAATACGAGATGAAGTGGCAAAATCCACGGAGATAATACAGAAGATCTCTGGGATTATTGCGATGGTTGATGTAATTGCTAACTTCGCCTATTGTGCATCTAAATATGACTATGTTAAGCCGACTGTAGAGAATACAGACGAGATTATCATACGGGATGGACGGCACCCTGTCGTAGAGCAGATATTCGTACAAGAGGGTTTTGTACCGAATGATACGCTGCTAAACTGTGCTGAGGAGCAGCTTCATATTATCACGGGTCCAAATATGAGTGGGAAAAGCACGTATCTGCGTCAGACGGCATTGATTGTTTTGATGTCACAGATAGGTTGTTTTGTTCCTGCCTCCGCTGCGAAAATCGGTTTGGTGGATAGGATTTTCACCCGTGTTGGTGCGTCAGATAATCTTGTGATGGGACAAAGCACGTTCCTTGTTGAGATGAATGAAACGGCAAATATTCTCAATAATGCCACCCAGAAGAGTCTTGTAATTCTGGATGAAGTTGGACGTGGAACAAGTACATTTGACGGTCTGAGTATTGCGTGGGCGGTTTCTGAATATCTATTGGATGAAAAGAAAATGGGTGCTAAGACGTTATTCGCTACACATTATCATGAGTTGGTTGAACTTGCGAGTAAGTATAAACGTGCAAAAAACTATAATGTCGCTGTTCACGAGGATGGAGAAAAGGTTACGTTCCTTAGAAAAGTTGTTCCTGGTGGTGCGGACCAGAGTTATGGGATTCATGTTGCACGTTTGGCGGGTTTACCACAAGTAGTTATTTCTCGTGCTCAGCAAATTCTTGAAGTTCTTGAACAACATAATATCAGTGTTGAAGCGGATGCTGAAACGTCCCCATCGACTAAAGGGAATCCGACCATGCCCCGTCCTAAACGCAGAGTTACACGGAAGACGATCCAGAGCGATTCGCTTCAGATGGCTCTGTTCACGCCTAAAACCCACCCTCTCGTAGAAGAGATTCGTAAGTTAGAACTCTCCCAGATGACTCCCTTAGATGCAGTCAATATCCTTTACGATTTGAAGGCTAAAGCCGAAGATAATTGATTTCGGAACAATTTGTCACTGTAAACATCTTGATTCTTGGTTGCTTTATAGTGGAAATCATAATTATTTGTACATTTTTACGATTTCATCGATTGACGCTTCAGCATTGTATTCCCATTTACGTTTTATGTTCGCGAAATCTCTTTCAATAGGATTGAGTTCAGGCGAATACGGAGGTAAAAAAAGTAAACTCGCACCACAGGCAGCAATCAATGCCTCTGTTTGCTGGCTTTTATGGAAAGACGCATTATCCAATATGACAACGTGTGATGCGTCAAGTAGTGGACACAGCACGCTCTCAAGCCACGCATTGAAGGCAAGCGCATCACAAGCACCTTCAAAAAGTACAGGAGCCGTGAAACGCCCTTGTATTTGTGCAGCAATCAGCGTAGTGCATCTATACCGATTGCTTGAGATTTTATCCGATACGCAAACCCCTCTTGGCGCATAAGCGAACTGACGAACACTTTCTGTGCTAAAACCGCTTTCCTCAACAAAAACAGGTGTTTTTCCGTTCACAAGTGCTGTCTGAAGTTGGGTGAGATAGGCCTCCTGTTTGACTGGGCATTGTTCTTTATAGGTAAATGTCTTTTTTTCGCGTGCATCCGATCCGCTTCAGACCATAACAGATACACCGCTGTGACACGCCAAAATGTGCAGCACGTTCCTTCTGCGTGCTGTCTGGGAATTCTTTGACATGTTCAGCGAGTGCTTCTGGGTCAAGCCGATAAGGTTTACGAGGCCCCGGTTTTTCATAAGTAAAAGGATCTACTGCGTCTAACCAGTTGTAGATAGATCTGCGTGAAACTTGAAATCTACGGGAAGCTTCTGCTTTACTACCACCTGCTGCTATGAAATCAAGAACGCGTTTTCGTAAGTCTGGTGAATATCTCATAATATAACTATTATCACAAAATCAGAAAAAATGTAAAGGTATTTTTGCTTTTAACTATTATCGTATAATTTACACAAGAAATTACTCAAGGAGACATCAAATGAATAAGAAGGTTATTTTTATTGCTTTGTGTTTCCTCATCTTCACGACTTCTGCATTTGCAGAACTTACACAAACCGATCTTGAGAAGATACAATCCATTGTTGATAAATCTGCTGAAAGATCTGAAAACCAGCTTAAGCAATACATAGATCTCAAGGTTGAGACATTGGAAGGGCGAGTGGATACGTTTGAAAACCAGCTTAAGCAATACATAGATCTCAAGGTTGAGACATTGGATGGACGATTAAAGCAGATATTTACACTTGTTATTGCCTTAATTGCGTTGATTGCTATTGCTGTTGGAATGCCTCAGATACTTGTTGCAAGGCAGGGAAAAGAGATTCGAACACAAGAACAACAGATTCAAGCGTTGCAGCAAGAGATTGAAATGCTTAAACAGGAACGTATGACTGGTTCTTAGAATCCGTTCTGTGAATTTACTCTCACACCCTTCACTTGTAATACCATTTCTATAAATGTTTATTCTATGAACAGTTGTTATGCATGGCTTGAACTACAGCACAAACTGGAAGTTTATGCTACATTAAAGAGACATTAATTATCAGAAATGGTATTACTATTAAACGCTTAATAATCCTTGTGGTATGATAATTTATACCTTAACCAATAGGTTTTAGACTGATTGACTTTTCAATGCGTTTTATTGACAAGTTTGGAGAGTTTGATGGATTTGATCCATTTTTGTGCTTTGGGGATGGAGGTGTCAAAGGGTTCTTTCATTTCAAAACACTCGGTTTGTCCGGCGTAGATATGATGCCAGTCAACGATACATGGCATTTTCTGTTTTTTTAGGTTTCGCATGATATATCCACGTACCCTTGCACGTGTGTTGGTTGGGGGAGTGGTAATTGCCTGACTGATTTGTTGGTCAGTGATGATCCGTCGCATACACCCTTCGTTTTCAAGTGCGTAGTAAATACCTACGTCAGGATCAATATTGTGGTATTCAAGATCAAGGCTTTTTAGCCACGGGTCATCCCAGTCAAGTTGTTCTTCCTCAACCAATGCATCAAGAAACCACTTCTTTGCAGCCCAATCAAGTCGTGTTGTCAGTCGTGTCCAATCGATTTCGAGGTCGTTGAGAACAGTTTCCCATTCCTTCAATACCCACTCCTCTGATTCATCAGGATCGGTAATCATATCTAAAACGAAGTTGAGATAGATGCGTTGTATTTCTACAGCAGAAAGAGTTTTACCGTTCTGTAGTTCTACATTCCATTGATAGGAGGTGTCTCTTGAAATGTGTCTGATGGCAGCGATAGGATCTACGAGATCGAGATACGGTATTGCAAGCTTCTCACCATACATATCATAATGCCTTTCTATAGCATCAAGTAGGAGCATGGTTGTTCCAATTTTGAGTGCATTTGCATACTCCGACATGTTTGAATCCCCTACCAACAGATGGAGTCTTCTGTATTTTGTATAATCACTTAGGGGTTCATCACGTGTATTGATGATTGCTCGACTAAACTGTATCCATTCATATATTTCTGTGACGATGTGATCCGCGCGTTGTGAGATCTGGTATCCGAGAAAATCGTCTACGCTATATTGTCCATCCCCGAATTCAAGGATGTCATCGTATCCTCCAACACGACCTGCCCCCGCGTAAATTTGTCTTGTTACGAAGAAGGGTAGTAAGGTAGGGATTACAATTTTATAGAAGGGAACATCACGTCGTGCCTGATAGTTTTCGTGGCATCCGAAAGTAGCACCTGTGAAATGGTCGATGTTATTTTTATAGAACCCGACATGTCCTATGAGACCGGTATCTTTTAGTATAGCAGTAATGACATGTTCGATGGCTCTATCGTATGCTATGGCATCAAAGATGTTACCACATTCAGGAGTTGCATACTCCAGATGTCCCATGTCAATATAGAGTCTACCACCGTTGAATAGGAATCCACCGTTGCCTGGGGGTTCACCCCAATCCCTGTAGTGGAGATCGGGTATACCGAGTTCAAGATTTTTGAAAACATAATCTCGAACGCGGGCAGCGACGCCTTCAGGGGATACTTTGATACGTTGTGTCTGTATCGCCTGCGATTGGATCATACATCCAAATTCGGTTTCGATTCCGACAATTCTGTGTGCCACAGGTAGGTCCTAAATTGGTTATTAGTTAATAGTTCTTAGTTATCGGTATGATGTGCTTGGTGGATTTCGTCTTGGGTCATCAAACGGAATTTAGTATCTGCGGAAATCGATTCGTCAAGGAGACCTACTTCAATTTCGCCATCCTCTAATGCTGTATTGATAATTTCATCTATCTGTTCTTCGGAAACTTCTGTATTTTCTTCTGCGTCTTCAAACCGTTGGCTTAATTCTTTACCGACTGCCCATGTCCTTAACCCTAACTGTATTGCTGTGCTTAAGTCTTGTTCTGCTCCATTTTGCTTGGTAGATAGATATTCCTGCATTGCTGTTTCAATTGGTTCAGTACCACCGATGACACTTGAATCTTCTTGAACTCTAACGTTCCCGTCATAGTTAATATGTGTAAAGTGTGTGGTAGCATCTCCTTTGCCGATTTCAACGAGTAGCATTTTGATGATGTATGCTTCACCGACAATAGCTTCAAACGCCTGTTTGAAAGTATGTGCTAAGACATAATGGGTTAACCGATGTAGGTTAACATCTTCTGTTGCGCTTTGAAAGGCTTGTACACTTGCGGTGTCGGTGACAAGCATCCGTAGGCGTTCAATGTCGGCGGGATGTCCGATGGCTGATAGTGCAATTCGGTCATGAACTTCAAAGATTTTCTGAGCACCTTTACTGACAGTTAGGAGGAGACTGCCATGTTCATACTGAAGTCCTACAACTGGACTCCCAAGTCGAAGTTGGTCTTCAATATAGTCGCGTCGGTCTTGAATTGCTTCGATCCAACGATACGGGAGATCGCGCATTATGTGACCTCCGCATAACATTCAGTTAGGAATTCATCATCAAGTGACTCAATTCCGTGCTGTGTAATAGTTTTGACAGTTGGGAAAATCTCTGCTTTTGCGTTATATCCGCTTGTTGCTGCATCGTATTCACTTGCTGTATCAAGAAGTCTTAATATGGTAATGGTAGCTTGTTGTTGATCCATTTGTTCTAATTGGGTATCTCCCCATCTGTCAAGGTAACGTAACACACCCCGGATCCATATTGAACCGGAACCTGTGGTTGCAAAATCGACATTCTCAAAATGTGCCCCGAGTGCATCGTAGAAATAGATCTTACCCCCGTTTTCAGATTCGTCAGTTTGAGGTGAATATAATGCATAGATAGGGATTACGGCACCGATACCTTGCATTGCCATGGGTAAATTATCACGGATGAGTCTTGAAAGTGTACGTAGTTTGCCTTCTACACTAAGTTCTTGTAGTTGGCTTCTACGGAAATATTGAAATGAATGTTTTAGAACACGAGCAATTTCATAAGCCATTGCAGGTGCGCCAGAAATAGCAAGGGCGGAATGTGAATCTATAGGAATGACTTTCTCAGCACGGTCATGCACGACAGCGGTACCAGCGGTTGCACGTCGGTCCCCCTGCAATGATAATGCCTTCTTTATAACGCATTGCAACGACAGTAGTAGCTTCTGGTATTTGTAATTCCGATCCACTTTTGAGTTTTTCATTTAGTGGCAGTTGAAAAGCATTATGTTCACTTTTCTTGTTGCTTTGTAGTGGTTGGTGTGCATCACCTTCAGAATCTAAATGTATGTTGTCTGCGTTTTTTAGAAGGCTGAGAAAGTCGCCTTTATGGTTCATTATTCCCCCGTTCTTTGACGATAACGTCGTGATTGGTCTTTGTCAACCCGCCGCATCCGTTTGAGAAGTTCTTGTGTGTCAGGTCTGTTGACATCAGGTTTTTTGGGTGCGTTGTTATCGTCTCCACCATCGCCGGGTTCAACCGGTTTTACCGGTCTCTGTTTGCGTTCTGGGAAATATGCGATCTTATCTTTCATTGGAATTATCTCCTAATATGCTTCTGTAAGCAGTTTCTGGATTACAACCTAAGTGTACTATACGAACACGTTGTGTTGATTCCTTCAACAAGTAAGATTGTTATAAACCGAGTTTTTCAACGAGGGTTTGCGGGTTAGGTGATAGGTCAAGAGCTTCATTATATTTTTTTGCGAGTTCTGGATTTGCGAGTGAGTTCATGTTAACTGTAACAGGTATTCCATCAATGTCGAAAGTAATACTGTCCCACTGTACGGTTTTTATAGCGTCTTCAAATTTGTTTAGGCATTTACCACGGAAGTATGCACGTGTATCTAAAGGAGGTGTGTGCATAGCATTAATTATTTGTTCATCCGTAACTATCCGTTTCATTTGTAATCCATAAAATAAACCTTCTTCAGGATTGATGTTGTGGTATTCTAAGTCAATACTCTGTAGCCAAGGGTCATCCCACTCAACTTCTTCCGATTCAACGAAAGTTTCTAACAACCATTTTTTAGCGACCCAATCAATCCTATCTGTTAGTTGCATGGGATCATCTTCAAGAGTATTGAGTGTATCTTCCCATTCTGTCAGTATCCAATCTGTATCACCATTTTGATGTGAAAGATGTTTCTGTGCAAGTGCTAAATACTCTCTTTGATGGTCAATTGCGCTTATAACATTTCCATCAACACTCTGTAGCATCCATCGATAGGTTTGATCATGCGATATAGTCTTGATAGTGTCAATCGGATTAGCAATTGCTAAAGTCGTTGGAATTAGTCTTTTTTCAATGAGATCAATGACAAGAGCAGTTGTGCCGATTTTAAGAGCCGTAGCATATTCGGACATATTTGCATCACCGACAATACCATGAAGTCTACGGTATGTAGTGGGATCAGCATGCGGCTCATCTCGAGTATTTACGATGGGCCGTTTATGCATTGTATCAACACTTGCTTCGACGTGGAAGAAGTCTGAGCGTTGTGTGAGTTGGTAATGTCCTGGCGTTGCGAGTCCAGCCTCGGTTTCAATACCGATTTTGCCTGATCCTGCGAAGATCTGCCGTGTTACAAAAAATGGCATGATACATGTCTTAAGATAGTCGAATGGAACATCGCGTGCCATCAGATAGTTGTCATGGCATCCATAACTATGTCCATAAAAGTCGGTATTATTTTTATATAGTAAAACCCGCGAGTCAATTTCCTCGCTCCGTGTTTCAGCGCATTTTTGTAGTATTAGTTCCCCCGCCTTATCGTGTGCGACAAGGTCAAATAGATTTTGACATTCCGGTGTAGAGTATTCTGGATGTGCATGATCATTATAGAGTCGTGCGCCGTTGATAAGGATACGATCACTCTTGATTTCTCTAAATGAACGTTCAGGTTGATTTGCAAATCGCTCTCTGTCCTTTTTTTCCTCCTCTATATCATCTGGATGGTTGTTAAGCTGTTCTGCTCTGAAACCGCGTTCGTCTTGAAAAGGATCTTCCCCATCATAATCCCAGATAGGCAAAAATGGATCTCGTTGATAACTTTTTATAAGCTCAATAGACTCCTTGACGGGATCAATCTGTTCAGCATTTTCGAGAGTGATTCCGTATTCGGTTTCGATTCCAAAAAGTCTTTGCATTAGTAGCGTCTTTCCATGGCATTCAAATATTCAGTTTGTAAGATTCCAAAATATTGGCTGGAAGTTAAATCACCGGACTTGATGATTTACGGGGTTCCCTCTTTTCTGGTTGAATTGGTGTAACTTTGACAACATTAACGGGATCGTAATCAAGTAGTTTTAACCAATCTTCAGTAGCCTCAGTGGGTGGGAAAATATCGTTTTCACTAAATTCTGCGTTAAGTCCATCTAAAAGGTCGTTTATAGAGATCCCCGTTTCAGTATCTGGATCAGCGATGGCTCGTTTTAGAGCAGATTCTTTTGCTCTTTGGACGATGGATTCAATAATTGCTCCACTACAGAGATGTCCCCGATATAGGATATCTCGTCTCCCACTACGGAGTGCCACCTCAAGGAATCGATTTTCAGGTGTTTCATCGAACATTTCATCAATCACTTGTGTGATTAACTCGTCAATAGTCTCTTTGCTTGCTGTTTCGCCTTGGTTTGTAGCAATTGGGAGTTCAGGTGTAAGATAAATACCAAAAATATCCTTAGCAGCATCTTTGTTTGGACGTGTGACTTTTATTTTTCTGTCTATTCGTCCTGGACGAAGGATAGCCGGATCTATTAAATCGGGACGGTTGGTTGCAAGAATAATGACAACTTCTTGCAGTGGTTCAATTCCGTCCATTTCAGCACAGAACATTGGAACAAGGGTGTTTGAAATACTATGGGATCGCATAGCGCGCCGTGTTCCCAGGATAGATTCAGCTTCATCTATGAATACGAATGCGAGTTTACCTTCAGCACGTTTTTCGCGTGCAGCTTGGAAGATTTCTCTGACTTTGCGTTCAGATTCTCCGAGCCACATGTTAAGTATCTCGGGACCTTTAATGTGCAGGAATGTACCTTCTACCTCTTCTCCAGTTTCCGTTTTAAGTTTTTCGGTTAAGTTGTATGCGGTTGCTTTTCCTATGAGTGTTTTTCCACAACCTGGAGGACCGTGTAGTAAAAACCCTTTTGGTACGGTGTATTGAAACCGATCGAAAAGTTTAGGGTGCAGAATCGGTTGTTCAATTGTGTCTTTAATTTTTTGAATTGTGCTGTCAAGTCCACCAACTTTGGACCACGGTATTTCAGGTACAGCTTCAAGAGCATAATCCTTCTGTTCTTTTGAGGCAATATGTTCAATAGCGACTTTTAGACTTGGGTCAAGCCGTACTTCATCCCCTGATTTTAGTTTGGTATTTTCGAGTTCTGTTGCTCGTTCGATAATAACGGATTGAAGGCTTGGTTCAGACCCTACACGAAGTCTCCCATCTTCAAGGATATCAGCGACTTTTGCGATTGGACCTGATTCGGAATATCCGAGTTCACCGACAACGACGAATGCATCATTTAGGAGAACGCTCATCCCCTTTTTTAGGTTTCCAATATCTAACTGCGGATCAATATTGGCATAATATTCGGAACCACCAACTGTAATCCGTGCGGTATCGTCTTTTGCAATTGCGAGGAGAGTGCCGATACGATTTGCAGGGGCAGTTAACTTATCTATCTGTTCTGTCATCTCTTCATGGATGCGTTGTGCTTCCTGCTCAATGGCACGAACCCTGTGTCGGAATTCGCCTTCATCGTTAATAATGGATCGACGGAGTTCAGTTAACCACCGTCTTCTACTGTCTTCAACGGGTGTTTCCGAGATGATGTGCTGGATAAGCTGCAATGAATAACCGGAACTCATACTGGGTTCATTAATATCTTCATCTTCATCAATTTCCAACTCATCCTCGTCATCAATAAAAAACTTATGCTCATCAGGATTAACGTCAGCGTTTTTAGGGTTCTTCTTATCGTACATTATGAACGTCTCCTCAGACTAATGACTGACTTAACGATAGAGTGTACCACAATTCTTACTTAAATAGTGACTATTTTTATGTTATTAAAATTGTTAGTGAAAATCGTCAATTAGCAACTTAGGTCAATCTTGTCTAAATTGTGGCAAGTGCCTTTAGTTTAACACATATATATGATTAGGTGCAAGATAATTAGTTGTTTAAAGACTATTGATTATTGTTAAAAGTGATATAGATTGGTAAGGTTATTATAAAATAAAAAGTGGATAACAAAGATATCTATCCATATTATCCACATAAATTAGAATTCTATTTATATATTATTCAACGACCCATGTGTCACCGGCATTGAGAAGTGCTGTAAGGTCACCTTCACCTATTCGCTGTTTTTCTTGTGCAACTTGTTCAGACATCATATCCTCATAGCATCTATGCTGAACACTTCTGAATATCCCGATTGGGTGCGGCATGTCTGGCATATCACTCATCCGAGCAAGGAAGTTTGCCAAAGTAGTGTCTTCGGTATATTGGTCATGGACAATGATGTCATCTGTGCCATTAGTCACTGTTTTGACTTCAGGTTGGAAGTTTTTCATCTGAATACCCATTTCGTTTTCTTTTCCGAATAGAAGTGGTTCACCGTGTTCAAGCCGTACAGTATTGTCAGCTTTTGTATTTTTGTCAGTATACAATGCAAAAGCATCTCTGTTGAAGATGATACAATCCTGATAGATTTCGATAAAAGACGTGCCTTTGTGTTCAAATGCGGCTTTAATGGTGGATTGTAGATGTGCTGAATCGGTGTCAAGTGAGCGTGCAACGAAGGTTGCCCCTGATGCTAAAGCAAGGCTAATCGGGTTAAATGGTGTTTCAAGTGAACCAAATGGAGTAGACTTTGTACTTTTCCCTTGTTCCGATGTAGGAGAGTATTGACCTTTTGTAAGTCCGTAGATTCGGTTGTTGAACAGAAGGACGTTGATGTCAAAATTACGCCGTAGTAGATGGATGAAATGGTTCCCACCGATAGAAAGTCCATCACCATCTCCAGTGATAACCCATACAGAGAGATCAGGGTTAGCCATTTTTACACCGGAGGCAATTGTAGGAGCTCTCCCATGAATTGTATGGAATCCGTATGTATTCATATAGTAAGGAAAGCGACTGGAACATCCAATACCGGATATGAAAACTATATCCTCTTTTGGTATACCTAAATCCGGCATAACTTTTCGAGTTTGAGCCAGTATAGAGTAATCCCCGCAACCGGGACACCATCGTACGTCCTGATCGGAGACAAAATCTTTTTGGGTCAGTGTAGGCACTCCACTTGGAATGCCAGGATCTTTTTTATTTCTCATAGGTGTGCCTGCCTTTTGCACGTTAACTGATTTCTAATCGGTGAGGTGGAGTATAAGTCGTTACTCGTATATCACTGCAGATGTCATCATTATAGGTAAGTGTCAATTTCGGCTTCAACTTCATAGACATGAAAAGGTTGACCTTGTATCTTGTTCAGTCCAATAGCATCAATTAGATATTCGCTTCGGATTAATTGACGGAGGTGTCCAGTATTCAATTCTGGTATTAATACGGTTTTGAATCTACTAAGTATTTCTCCTAAGTCATTTGGGAATGGATTAAGGTAACGTAAATGAACATGTCCAATGGATTTACCTTCCTCAAACCTATTCTCGACTACGGTTCTGATAGTTCCGAAAGTGCCACCCCATCCTAAAATAAGCAAGTCCCCTTCCTGTGCCCCGAATATCTCAGTCGGAGGGAAATCATCAGCAATCCGTCGAACTTTTTCAGCTCTGATTGATACCATTTTTTCATGGTTTTCGGCGTCATAACTCACATTTCCCGTGATATCGGACTTCTCCAAGCCCCCGATTCTGTGTTCAAGACCAGGAGTGCCGGGTTTTGCCCATGGTCTTGCAAGGGTGTCTGTATCTCTTAGATATGGTTCGAAATCTTCCAATTCTGTTCTGAAATTCGGTTCTATTTTTTGGAGATCTGCGACATCAGGAATTAACCATGGTTCTGCCCCTAAGGCAATGTAAAGTTCAGAAAGAAATATGACAGGAGTCCGGTATTTCACAGCAATGCGACAAGCTTCATAAACGGTTTCAAAACAATCCAACGGACGACATGCAGCAAGAATAGGAACAGGGGACTCCCCATTTCTCCCGTAGAACATTTGTAATAGGTCTGCTTGTTCGGTTTTTGTTGGCATCCCTGTTGATGGACCGGCTCTCTGGATATTACAAACAACAAGAGGTAATTCAGCAATCATAGCAAGATTAATTGCCTCAGACTTCAAGGCAAGTCCCGGTCCACTACTGCCGGTTACGCCAAGTGCTCCGCTAAAAGATGCCCCTATTTGCAACACCAACAGCAGCGATTTCATCCTCCATCTGCATTGTAACAATACCAAAATTACGATGTTGAGCCAACCCATGCAAAATATCACTTGCTGGCGTAATAGGATAACTGCCATAGACCAGCTGCAATCCAGATTGGTTGGCAGCAGCAACAAGACCGAGAACGGTAGACATATTTCCTTCAATATTTCGGTATTTTCCTGGTGCAAATTTGGCAGGTTTCACCTCATAGGAGGTTGCGAATTGTTCGGTAGCTTCACAATAGGTGTTTCCTGCTCGAAGTGCTGTGATATTCGGTTCAATGAGGTGTGATTTCCGTGTCGCAAATTTGGTTTTTACCCATCTTATCGTATAATCCATAGGTCTGTTATATAACCAAAGAATCATACCGAGTGCAAAAAAGTTCTTACATAGGTCCTTCTCACTTTGGTCGATATCGATAGATTCAAGTGATTTACGTGTGAGAAGTGTCAGTTCGACTGGGAAGACTTGGTATTTTGTAAGTGAATCGTCCTCTAATGGATTATCAGCGTAGCCTGCTAACCGTAGATTTTTTCGTGCGAAATTATCAGAATTGACTATGAGTATACCGTTATCTTTTAATTTATGGAGATTTACTTTCAATGCGGCAGGATTCATTGCTACAAGTACATCGCATGTATCACCAGGAGTGTGTATAGTTTCACTGGAGAAGTGTAGTTGAAAGCCTGACACACCTGCCAGAGAACCGGCGGGGGCTTTAATTTCAGCAGGGTAATCGGGTAGCGTGGCGACGTCGTTTCCAATAATGGCGGAGGTTTCAGTCATTTGTGTGCCAATTGTTTGGGAACCGTCGCCGGAATCCCCAGCAAAAAAGGACTGTTGCCGACTGAATTTGCTCTACTTGCTTACGCATCAATAACCAGCCTTATTCTATACATTGATATGGTGACGGTGGCATAAGGTGCACCTATAAATACTTCGTCCATGAGGACTATGCTCCTTCTCTTGCCTTCAAGGCACCCCGTATTGGATTGGGTGGTAATGTCAACACTTCACGTGGAAAATAATCAACAAGATATGAGATGACGTCTCGAATTGATACCATACCGATAGGGTGTTGTTGTTCATCAATTATTGGTATATGTCGGAAACCACCTTTAGCCATATATAAAATAGCAGTGTCCAACATATCATCGGGTGATGCTGTCTGCGGATCTGCTTTCATAAATTGGGTGACCGGAATATCGTCAAGATCTCCTACCTCTTTGTTCATTATTTTCCGTAATACATCACGTTCTCCAAAAATACCTCTTAGAGTAGAATCTTCAACAACCGATGCGGCACCGATGTGATTCTCAAGAAGTGTATCTATAGCTTCTTGTGTAGTTGCGGAGATATCAATAGGTTACACAAGATCGCATCAATTCGCGGAGGGGTACTTGGATTTTGCCTACCTCCAACACCCTTTGAGCTATATCTACATTTTGATCCATATGTGCTAATTCTTCATCAATGGCATTATCATAAAGCATGTTTATACACCTCTTTCCTGATTTTCAATGAATATAGCGACATGGTCTAAAATATCGCGTGTAGAAATTATCCCAACAGGGAATTCCTGTTGTTGGTCATCAGTGATACTAAGTGGAACATGCCGAAAATGACCAAGATGCATTAAGTTTAAAGCGAAGGCAATTGGGTCACTTGCCCTTAAAGTTTCAGGGTTATGAGTCATGATATCTTCAACGTTAACTACTGCTGGGTCCAACCGTTTTCCATTTATATGAACAAGAAGATCACGATCAGTGATAATACCAGAAAGCCGTTGTTCATCATCAACAACAAGTACACACCCAGATCCACTGATTTGCATAATGTCAATAACATCGGAGACTGGAGAACCCACTTGCACTGTAGCAGGTTGTTTGTAATCTAAAGTGCTAATAGGGAGGGATAGCGTTCTCGCGTCCATCGTTTATGCTCCTTGAAGGTAACGTCAAATAACGGGAAAGTATTTGAATACACCTTTTATTAAGATACTATATTTGACTTGAATTTGCAAGAATATTTTGAGAGAAGGATTCTTAACTTTGACACTTGTATGAGTGATGTTTATTTATGAAGGATTTGTGCCCTATCGTTTCGTTAGAAGATTTACCCTATTTCCTATTTTATTTCTCCCAAATATGTATAACAATAATACCGAATTCACCTTATTAATATAGTGACAGCTCGTGAAGAGGGTGAACCCCAACCGGGAACAACCATACTCCATCTTCCAGCGGTACCACCACCTACCATCAGGAGTAGATCTGATTCGGTATATTTTTCCGTATTTTCAGCAATTATATTTTCGAATATCTGATTTATTATACCCATTCTCAGATATTGTCTTTGCGTGTTCAATGCCTATCACAATAAGTGTTTTCACCACCACTATTCCCTGGAGAGGAGATGTTCTGACATATAGTATTGAGTATTGCTTCTGCTGTATTGCTTCCGTGATCATTCACACTTTGTGGGCTGCTACCAGCAAAAACGGTCACGGTATTGTTTTCTATGCGAAATCCGCGTTCTACATGAAGTGGCTTCCAATCGAATTCTTCTTCCTTTTCAGCTATACAGCATGTTAATTTGCCGGGATGACCAAACGCCGAACGATCTAATTCACCGGGTAATCCTCCACCAATGTTTGTACAGATGAGTCTGATTGCTCTGCCAATAGTAGCGTTTGCCCTCCAACCCTGACCG
>CBDBFU010000001.1:0-81314 GCA_965205025.1 Candidatus Poribacteria bacterium | reverse complement strand
GGCATTCAGTCCAGATGGAAAAATGTTGGCAAGTGGAAGTGTGGACGGCATAGTTATGCTGTGGGATACAGAGGACTACCATCAAATAATTAAGTTTCCTGGGCATACCAATAGTGTCTATGGTGTTACGTTTAGTCCGGATGGAAACACGTTAACAAGTGCGAGTCTGGACGGTACGATTCTGATTTGGGATCTTACTTCTGTATCTGTGGAATAGTAGTTCCAATCTGGAGACACCATGAAAAACGCCGATATTGAACTTCTTCAACGAATTCTCGACGATGATGAAGCAGCCTTCGCTGAACTTGTGAATAAATATCAGAAACAGGTTCACGCGCTTGCATGGCGAAAAATTGGAGATTTCCACATCGCAGAAGAGATTACACAGGATACATTTCTAAGAGTGTATCAAAGACTTCACACGTTGAACGATCTAAATCTGTTTTCTGGGTGGCTCTATGTCATAACCGCAAATTTATGTGCTTCTTGGCTCCGTAAAAAACGAATTCAAACACAACCATTGGAGGACATAGAAGATACGATGTCAGAAGCAGATGTCTATTCGGAACATGTGGCAGAAGAACGCATAAAAACTGATGCTGAAACACAACGTGAAGTTGTGAAAAAACTACTCGAAAAGTTGAAAGAGAGTGAACGGACTGTGATGACGCTCCACTATCTCGGTGAAATGACTGTTGAGGAGATAAGTAAGTTTATTGGGGTGTCCGCGGGAACTATTAAGAGTCGATTACAGCGTGCACGAAACCGACTCCAAAAGGAGGAAACGATGATTAGAGAAGCACTCGAACATTTTCAAATATCACCCAACTTGACCGATAATATTATGCAAGAGGTTGCACGCCTTAAACCTACACCTTCTGGAAGCAAGCCGCTTATCCCGTGGGCAGTTGCTGCATCAACTGCTGTTCTGATTGCGTTGATGTTGGGAATCGGCAACCAACATTTAGCGCGTTTCCAAATACCCTATAGTTTGGATGCACAATCCGAGATGTCGGTTGAACTTGTTGAAGCACCTATAGTGCAAGATATTATAGTAGAACCAGAAGTCCGAAATCAGATTGGGAGTACGAATGCTGGTGGTAAGAGTGATACACCAAGCCAAAACCCTAATGAGATATTATTGGCTGCTGCAGAAACGGAAGGGGAAGATAAGGGGGCCGTTTCTAAACAGTGGATTCCTGGTAAAGTTCCTGGAATATCAGAATGGGTGAGGAACATGATCCCTGCAACTGATAGAAAAATCTATCTTCTTGATTTTTCCGATAATCTCTATAAAACAGCAATTGATGGATCCGAATGGGAGCAAGTTTTTAACCTGAGATCATTCCTAAATGACGCGGTAGATAATATCCCTATAGCAGAATTTAATGACACTCTCTATATAATTATATCCAATGAAATACTCGCATCAACTGATGGTGGTGAAACATGGAATTCAGTTGGTGAATGTCCAAAAGGAATTTTCATAGACTTAGCAGTTATGGATGGCACGTTTTATCTTGCATCTGAACAGGGGGTTTTCAGTTCTAAGGATTCTGGGAAAACGTGGATAGCAATGAACAAGGGATTAAAAGGAGAAGTAATTTCCTTAGAACTCCTCCAAAATACATTATTTCTTAGAACAAACAAAGGACTATACCGCTTTGACGTTGATAGGTGGCAACCTGTACAACACCCAGTTGCTGGCATCACACACATCAGATCGTTTGCCGGTACAGATAATATACTCTATATTATCGCTGTATTGAACGAGGTAAAACTTAACAAGGATAATATAGGGCAAATCTGGTGGCTTTTACGTTCAACCGATAAAGGAAAATCATGGACAGAAATAACCCCTAAGAACGCACAATCTATTTTGGGACATGAACCTTTTGAAGATGAACCACTGGCATCACTTGTAGCAAAGAAAAATACAGTATTAATAATAGGTTGGTACAGTGGTGGCGTTATTCGGTCAATTGATACCGGTAACACATGGACACTTGTTGATCCCTCCGGAATCTCTGAAATACCTGAGAGTGTGCAGAACGCAGTAGCGATAAACGATAGCACATTTTATATATATGGTCAATCTGGTATATATCGTTCATTTGATGCAGGTATGTCGTGGTCAAGGTATAATACACAACCGAAAAGCGGTTTATATAACCTAACTTTCGTCAACAGGGGTAAAGAACACAACACAACTGGAACCCTTTACGCGATGACCAGAGAAGAGCTATTTAAATCCAGGGACGAGGGAAAATCATGGCATGTGGTAAAACCAGAAAAAGGATTTAAAATAGATATACCGACTCTTTCTCGGATAGTCGAATCTGGTGGCACGCTGTATGCAAAGTGTCAAAGTACTTTCTTTCCCGAGATTTTGACCATGTATAGGCTATCTGATACTCGCAAGACGTTAATTCCTATTCAAGGCATGCCCGTCTTTGACTCACGTAACCTCTATGAACTTTTGGAAAAAGAAGAAATAATACAACCTAATGAAGGAATAGCTGCTGTGGCTAAAATGTTAGCTAAGGGTTCAGATAAGTCATACATTGAACAATTGCAGAAAAGTTCTGTTGGTGCAACACAGTTTTTTAAACAACTTGCTCTGGCACATCGCGGACAATCAACTATGATTCGTAAACGCGGGTTAGATGGAGTGTTTGCTGTTAGCGGTAATATATTCTATATGGAATACAACTTTAAGCTCTTCCGATGGGAACCCGGTGATACTGAATGGTATGACACAGGACAAGAAGAAACAGTTATGTTTAGATGGGATCTATTAAATGAAGATCTCAAACTTGCGGTTTCAGGAAACACTGTCTACGTCGGAAAACGCGATGGAAAACTGATGGGATCATTTGATAAGGGAACTAATTGGATTGATTTCACATCAGCATTGCCTTTTCCTGTTAATCACTATAAACAGATTTTGGTTGCTGGAACTACAGTGTATGTAGCAACGGATGCAGGTGTGTGTACATCAGAGAATGGGAAAAACTGGCGTACTATAACCGATGCGGAAGAAGCTAACCTTATTATGGAACGTCTGGCAGTTGATGGAAATACCTTATACGGTGCTACAAAAGACACAGGTATCTATCGTCTGAAAAATGGTAATTGGGAACAGATTGTTTCTGAGATTCCTGATAATGTAACATCCCTTGCTGTTGGTGGAAATACCTTATACGTAAGTACAGAAACCCAAGGCATGCTACACTATACTCTTGAAAAATATTAGCCATAATTCAGTGGACGGTGTATCAGTACCGTCCATTCCAATCTATCCATTCCTTTGCTCCTATAAAAATTATTGATATTCTGATATTGCATTTATGGTATAATTCAACTATCAGATAATAATCGTACACCTTTATGCCCTCCTTTCTATCAATAATTAACTTTTATTCGAATGAAATATTAACCTCCTTATATCATCAGGTTTCATTTTGCAGAATTACGCGACCATTTCACATCTTGCATGGGTCACTATAGTTTGATATGACATTAATCAAATTATAGTATCGGAGGTATCTGATGAAAAACGACGATGTTGCACTTATCCAGCGTATTCTTGATGGTGATGAACCTGCTTTCACTGAACTCGTGAAAAAGTATCAGAAACCAGTTCACGCACTGGCTTGGCGAAAAATTGGAGATTTCCACACCGCAGAAGACATCACCCAGGATACCTTTCTAAGAGTGTATCAGAGATTACATACCTTGAAAGATCATAGTCATTTTTCCGGGTGGCTCTATGTCATAACAACAAACCTTTGTGCTAACTGGCTCAGTAGAAATCGGAAACATACTGAACGATTAGAGGATGTAGAGATAACAATGACACAAAGGGATACTTACTCACAACATGTCAGAGATGATCGTGCTAACAGTGTAGCTCAGACACAACGTGAAGTCGTTAAGAAACTGTTCGCGAAGTTGAAAGAGAGTGAACGCACTGTGATGACACTCCACTACCTTGGAGAGATGAAGATTGAGGAAATCAGCAGATTCTTAGGAGTATCCGTAAGCACAATCAAGACTCGTCTCATGCGTGCAAGACAACGTTTACGAAAGGAGGAAACAATGATTAGAGAAGCACTCGAACATTTTCAAATATCACCGAATCTTACAGATAATATTATGCAAGAGGTTGCACGCCTTAAACCTACACCATCTGGAAGCAAACCGCTTATTCCGTGGGCAGCTGCTGCATCAACCGCTGTTTTGATTGCATTGATGTTGGGGATCGGCAACCAACACTTAGCACGTTTCCAGAAACCCTATAGTTTGGATGCACAATCCGAGATGTCGGTTGAACTTGTTGAAGCACCTATAATACAAGATATTATAGTAGAACCAGAAGTCCGAAATCAGATTGGAAGTACGAATGCTGGTGGTAAAAGTGATACGCCAAAACCGAATCCTGATGAAGTTTTATTGGCTGCTGCAGAGGCAAACGGGGAAGTGAAAGATATTTCTAATCGTCAACAAGAATGGATTGGATATGAACGTCCTGTTATGGCAAATGCCTTTAATCTACTCTCTACACCTGAAGGGGATCTTTATACTTTAACCACTTATGGACATCTTTATATATTGAAAAATGATGGAGAAGAATGGAAACATATCATTGATATTAGTTCATTAGGTAATGATTGGTGGGGTGCAGACCCTCAGTTGGCAAAATGGAACAACACCCTCTATCTTGTCCTGACTAATGAACTCTATACATCTAAAGATGATGGCAAAACGTGGAATTTACTTCATTCATGGACAGAAGAAAAGGATTGGTATCCCCGTGAATTAGTGCTAACAGAGCAAAGGTTTTATATTGTTTTCCAAGAAGATGCTTACCGATCTGAGGATCAAGGTAAGACGTGGCAGGATATGAGTGATGAGTTTCCAAGTAAACCTTACTCTTTCACAGTAATTAAAAACACAGTATTTGCTGCAGCAGGTATTGGATTCTATAGGCGTAGTATTGACAACTGGGAACGATTGGAATTTCCAATACCTGAAAAAGTTTATGTTACTTCAGTTGCTGGTACAGAAAATCGAATATATGTGGTGGCAAAATTGGGTCCGGACATTGATTTTCAGGCAGCAACGGACGGAAAGCAGCGTACTTGGTGGATTTTCCGTTCGACTGACATGGGGAATTCATGGGAAGATATAACTCCAGAAAATGCATGGCCGGTAAAAGGAATGCATCCCGATGTGACTCTTATTGCTGCGGGTGAAACACTCTTAGCAATGGAAGATGGAATGATATCCTCAATGGATAGTGGAGACACCTGGCTGTCTCCACTGCAGCCCGATTCTTCACCAAAAATGTGGTTTGGATTACCTGCAGTAGCGGTAAACGATCAGAATATATATGTCGGTAGTGAAGATGGATTCCAACGATCCAGGGATGGCGGGAAATCATGGGACGACGTGGATATTCCTATCCGTAAGAAGTCTACAAGATATGTATCTATAGATAAACCAATTGTTTTTAACACAAACGAAAAAGGTCCGAACACAAGTTCAAAAGTCTACGCGAAATCTGCAAAAAGTGTCGTCAAAACTACCAATAAAGGTAAATCTTGGGAAGCTATTCAGCAGGAAATACCAATGACTGCAACTTATAGAGAAGACCAACCCAAGATTTTCAGTATAACCACATCTGATAAAGCACTATATGCTAAAGGTGAAAGGGTTTCTGATGAAGTCAATCTATATCAATTATCTAAAGATGGCAATACTTTGATGCGGATTCCTAAAGTGCCAACGCTTCATTCCCGTTCAATAAGAGGGCAGTTGCATATACTAAGAAATAACCCTTCTGCGTTCCCTGATAAGTCATTCATTGAAGTATTGCGAGAAAATTCCGTTGGGGCAGTCCAATTCTTCAAGGAGTTGGAAGATTTGGTACAATGGAATGTTCAAGGTAAGTTTACTCTTAACCAATTTGTCCAATTTCAGCAAGATCTTATAAGACGAGGATTAAATGGAGCGTTTGCTGTGAGTGGTGATACATTCTACATAGAATACAACTTTAAACTATTCCGATGGAAGACTGGTGAAAGAGAATGGTATGATACAGGTGTGGAAGAAACAATTGGTCTAACTATCAGGAAGGTTGACGGTTCTTTCTTCCCATTCCCCCGCCGCAGTAAACCTGCAGGCATTTTAAACAAAAAACAACTTGAAAGATACAGGATTCTGAATAGTTTCAAACTTGGTGCATTAGGGAACACTGTCTATGTTGGGAAACGAGATGGGAAACTTGTCGCATCGTTTGATGAAGGAAATAATTGGATTGATTTCACCTCGACTCTACCATTTCCTGTTATTGCTTTCAACGAAATAGTGTTTGCTGGCACCTCGGTGTATGTAGCAACGGATGCTGGTGTGTGTACATCGGAGAATGGGAAAAACTGGCGCGCTATATCCGATGCCAATGGAAGAATCCTTGTCATGGAACACTTGGCTGTTGACGAGAATACATTGTACGGTGTTACAGAAAAATCAGGTATCTATCGTCTGAAAAATGGAATTTGGGAACAAGTTGTTTCTGTGATTCCTGATAACATTAATTCTCTTGCCGTAGATGGAAAAACTCTTTATGTAGGCACCCAAAACCAAGGTATGCTACACTATATTCTTGAATAACATTTAACGTGAGTTTGATAATAGGTATATGAACTTCATTTTACAAGAATATCACTCTCATTACTCCGGTAGGTACGGTTTCCCGGGGAATGCCTAAATGGCATTCATACCGTTGATTCCTTGATTCACCGCACCGAATTTGTGCCAAACCTTTGATTGAAGGACTTCACGTAAAATCTGCTTCGGTTAGGAAACCGAAGCTACCGTTCCTGGATATATACTATAGTAAACTTTAGAATTAATGATACATGTTTATAACTTCATCAATGGTTATATCAGCATTGTATTCTCTGAGACGTTTGATATTCGCAAAGTCGTGTTCAATCGGGTTGTAGTCCGGTGAATAAGGTGGCAAAAACAATACCTCTGCTCCCGATGCTTCTATCAACTCACGCGTCCGAAGCGTCTTGTGGATCTTCGCATTATCAAGAACAACCACGTCTGAGACAGACAGCCGTGGACATAAATAGGCTTCAAGCCACGCATTGAAACACGCAGAATCGCAGCTTCCATCAAACAAACAAGGTGCCGTAAAAGTCGAACCGATACGCGCTGCGACCAGCGTCGTTGTTCGTGTTCTTGTGCCTGAGATCAAACCTAAGACACATTCACCTTTCGGGGCATAGCCATGACGCCTATAACTTTCAGCACGAAAACCGCATTCATCAACATAAACTATCTTTTTACCAGCGGCGTGTTTCTCGGTGAGTGTCTGACGGTAGTCCCTACGTTTCTCATCGCACCGCTCCTTATATCCGATTGTTTTTTTTCGTGTGATGCCGAGTTTCCGCAACCCATAGGCTATAGAAGACTCTGAAACACCGAAATGTGAGGCGCGTTCGTTTTGCGTCAAGTCTGGGAAATCAGCGACATGTTTTTTCAGTGCTGCCTCGTCAAGCACTCTCATGCTTTTGGGCCCCGGTTTTTGGGTCGAAAGCGGGTCTTCAGCGGCTAACCATCTATAAATCGTTGAACGATTCAGAGAAAAACGACGGGCAGCTTCGGCTTTTTTCCCGCCAGCTTCAATAAAATCTAAAACGCGTTTGCGTAAATCTGTTGAATATGCCATAATAGACACATTCTATTACAAAATACAAAAAATGTCTCTTTAAATCTGATGGTCACTATAAATTGACACCTATGGAGCGATTTCTAACCCCGGGGTCTGTAGGGATTCCGATCCTCGATCTTAACTATTCTTGACTTGTATGATATATACCATTATATTATATGTAGGTCAAGAATCACATGCAAACAAAACGAATCTGTCTCTGGTCGGGACCACGAAATGTCTCCACTGCCTTAATGTATGCCTTCGGACAACGGAGCGATACACAAATCCTTGATGAACCGTTGTATGCACATTACTTACACGTCACGGGTACCATACATCCCGTACGTGAAGAGGTATTGGCAACTATGCAGACAGATGGGGATACTGTCATCCGGGACGTTATTCTCGGTCCTTGTGAAAAGCCAGTCCTCTTTATGAAACAGATGGCACACCATCTGGTTGATATAGATAGATCGTTTATGGAAAAGACGGTTAACGTACTGCTTATCCGTAATCCCAAAGAAATGCTACCATCCTTAGCGAATGTTATCGGGATACCAAAAATGAAGGATACAGGATTTAATATACAGGTGGAATTATTGGAAGACTTACAGAAAATAGGACAGTCACCACCTATTTTAGATTCACGGGAATTGCTCCTGGCACCAAAAAAGATTTTATCTAAACTATGTGATCGATTAAATCTACCGTTTGAGGAAGCGATGCTATCGTGGAAACAAGGTGGTAATCCTTCGGATGGGGTGTGGGCACCGTATTGGTATCAGAATCTACACAAGAGTGAGGGTTTTGCACCGTATCGACCAAAAACTGAACCGTTTCCTGAATCATTAGAAGAGATTTTATCCGAGTGTCAACCGTATTATGATATACTCAGTACGGATGCGATCTGTGCTGATTCGTAAAGATAACACCAAACTACTCCTACCGTACGAATGAATCCAAACCGTATCCTTGTTGAGATGAACTCGCAATCCCTATACATGCACCTGTCAATACAACATCCGTAAAAACCATCTTCCAATTTGGCGTTGAAACTGATACCCCTAACATTTCTAATAGACTAAATAGGATGTTCCCGCAACCACAATCTGTGACAGGCAAGTCTTGTAATAAGACATATACCAATACTACTGAAAAGACAACAAATAGGATTGATGCAAGTATACTTGCACCTCTCGAAAAATATCCGATTCCCAATCCTAATCCCAAGGTAATCTCAGCAGAAACCAACAGATAACTTACAGGCTTTAGCATTGTTATGGGAATTACCTGATAGCTTGACACATCAGCAACAAATGCATTGAAACTTGTCAGTTTGGTAATTCCAGCGAAAAAGAGAATTAATCCAATAAAAACCCTTAGAGTTGTTATCCACCACTGCGATATTTTCATTCTGTTTCCAGTGGGTATCCTAATGCTTGCCAACCTCTCAACCCGCGTGGAAAAAACTTCACGTTGGTATAACCCCGACCTAAGAGAATATTCATCAGTTGGTATGCGTTAGGACATTCAACACTACCACAATATGTAATCAAATATGTCTCTTTGTTAACAGGTAAGTCGGATATTGCTGAAATTACACGGTTTACGGGTACATTTATTGATCCCGGTATATGTCCGCGTCTGAAACTGGCTGCGGAACGCGTATCTACAAAAACCGCATCTCCTTTTTTCCATATTTGGTGGACTGCCGGAAAATCTACTTGACGGGTTGAATTCAATGGATAGGGTGTGGTCTTTGAAAGTAGACCTAACCCGTCCACACCCCAAAGGGTTAATGCACCGCCCCATATCCACACACAAACAACTACAAACTCATGGAAGTTTTTTCGTGATGTTTTCTGATGGTTGATGTCTTTTTCTTCACTATGCAAATTGTTATGGTTCACAAGGGTTCATCTCCTCTTGAGTTGTGACCACAATGATGTCACTTTAACCTCTGGAGAAACATGGAGTCCAGAAAGCATGAAGGAATCAATCCATCCATCACCTTCCCATTGGTTTGCGATATTTATACCCTCAGCGACAAAACCCATAATCTCTATTCGACTAAAGTTCTTATCACGAAATTTCGTTCGGAATTCACCATCAGCGAACAGTAGAAAATTACCAGAATTGAAATGAAGCTCCATTGTATTTAAGACATCGGTATCCCATCGCATACGTGGTTCACGCGACAACCGATATTGAAACGGATGGCTTTCCCCTCTTCCATTAAAACGCCGTGCTCTGATTTCATTAGGAAAGAAAACATAGTAAAATGGATCTTCATCTGCCGTATCAGGAAACTGCCGTCCTACGCAAAACCCAAAACGGAGTTGGTCTCCACCAAAGTCCTTTATTTTCACGGTAAAATCTCTATATGGACCTGGGATTGCAGTGAATTGGAATAGATCATAATCTATTTCCCAATCTCGGTTAACATGAATACGTAAGAATCCATCCTCAACCTTCCAGACATTATCATTCCCAACGATGTCCCATGCTTCTGGGTTTGGTGCCTCAAAATCGTCACGCCACGTTTCTGAAGATGCGGGTATAGTAATTCCAATTGAAAGTAGGGTTATGATTAATATTGAGATGGGGTGTCTTAGTTTATTTTGCATACACAAACCGTATTCTACAATAGACTAACTTTATTCAACGAGCACCAGCATCAATTCTTATGCAATCGTACCAACGTTGTGTTCTTCTTCCCTTTCGACTCAACACACCAATTTTCCGCTCAATAGGTCTACCAAAATCCCCATCTCTCTGTTTCAAGACATTCCAATCTGGAGGAAACCATGTTCGTAATGTTTTACAATTCACTTCAAGACTTTCACCTTGCCATCCACCGATCTTATAATACATAGGGCAAACCCATCGCTCATTACCACGCGCATACCGTCGCCATCCCATCACAGATGCTTGTGCTCGTATGATGTTCCCATCTCGCCAATGCTTCTCAATTCCACTCCACGGGTAACCTGTTGTACCACTACCAGGATTTATTTCACTCCATCCAAGGTCATCGTTAAGCGTGATAATCGATTCATTTGTTCCCCATGGTGTTTTGTCTGAGCTAAATCCCCATTTTTGTCGTCGATACCAATATAATGCCCCCCGAATAGAGGATTTGGACACCACTGCATTCTCGATAGTTTCTACAATATCAAAAAAGCCTCTATTATTGTAAGGGTTATGTACACCCTCACATAGGGTGAGAGAATTGATTTCCGGACCGAACCACTTTCTATCTTGTCCAGGAGTTCTATAATACTTCCCCGATGCTGCAGGATTGGCACGTTCCCCCGGATTTAGCTTCGCGCCAGCGAACTTCGTCCAAGATATAACACCTATGACAATGAGAAGTAATAATATATTTAATAACAGATCTAAATTTTTCCGTAGCATTCTTATTTTTTTAGGTGTCCCCATATAGTTGTCAGTTTTCTTTTCGGTGTAACGGGAAGTCCGGAAATAGTAATCTTATTCACCCACCCTTCTCCTGTATTTTTCATATCTGTAACATATCCGAGTAGCACAAATCCGATTATATCAAGATACAATAAGTTCTCGTCCCTAAAGTCCATGCGCGATTCACCATCACCTAACAGTTGAAACCTTCCCGTGTCAAAATGCAATTCCATTAATTTCAATGCATCTGTCCCCCAACGTTTACCCGGACTTGGAAACACGTTTGTGTCTCTTGCAGTCTGCATATCGTTTGTAAAAAACAGGTAATAACCCGTTTCTTCTATTTCTCCATCGTCATTTAGGAAATGTTTCCCGAGTGCAATACCAAATCGTAATTCATCTGCGCCAATATCTTCAGCACGAATGGTAAGGTGATGATACGGTCCTCGAATTCCGATAAATTGGTAAACTTGAAACACAGTTTGCCACTGTTTCTGTGTTTTAATTTCTGTGCGGAGATACCCCTCTTCAATGTGCCATATAGAGTCGCTTCCATGCAATTGCCAATCCTCTTCTATCTCTTGCGTAAAGTCAGTTTGGTATGTCACGGCATACACTATGCAAGGAAGTGCGAAGAGAATATAGATGGAAATGAATCTTTTCAAAAACTGTGAGTTGATAAACATAGAATAGCAGCCCCGGTGAATGCCCGGTGAATGCCTAATGAGGATTAAGTAAATATTTCGGTAATTCTAATTTTACCAAACCCGGTAGGTGCGGTTTCCTAACCGCACTGGATCTTATCTTTAAAACTACCGAATTTAAAAATTAATCTTCATATGGCATTCATACCGTTGATTCATGGCATTCATACCGTTGATTCGCGGGGCGAAAGGTGTATCGCCTAAAAGTGTCCAAACTATAGCAGACTCTTACCAAGCAATTTTTAACATCTCGTTAGCGTAATCCATTCCTGCTGTTGGCAGCGGTAATTCCTTACCCTCGCGCTGGAAATCCAATATAACTTCCTCAACAATATCACACAATTGTGAAAATACTTCTTGTTCATTGTCCCCATGACATCCTCCCAAAAAGAGACCGGGACAACTCCCAACATAACATTGATCATCATTAGACCATTCAACAATTTTTACATACCGAGTACTAAGTTTCATTTTCTACCTCCTGAATTGCTGCTTTTACAGCCTTTTCTTGATAGTGTTTGCATCAGAACTTAGTTTGCCTGAAAGTACAACTAATTTGGAAATCTTAGGATGTATATATTTTTTATGACTTCCTTTTCCACCACGGTTTATAAACCCAGCAGTTTCAAGATCTTTTATGAGTTCTCTTAGTTTACGAGGCATAATTAGCTTTAAATATTGATTTTACTTAGACCTTTCTTTATTCATTATTATTCTTGTATAAATTGTGTACCATCCGATTTCCCGATATAGATACGATGAATATTATCACTACAATAAGGAATTGGAACCTGTTTCTGTATATAAAAACGTTGATAGGTTTTTAAATCTTTATCAAATTTCGATTGGACAGCACGAATGTTTAATTCATAACGAGCTTGCGTCAAGTTTGTAAACGAAAACATGCCTTGAGTATCTGTCTCTGTTTCAAAACGATCTAATGTTAAAGACATATCATATCGACTCAATTCCCACGGATACCACGAACGTGATACTACGGCATTCTGTACAGGTTCCCCTGTATCTGTCCATAACAATTGTCCCTTTATTCCCACCGTTAGTTTATCTGCTACGATAAACACTTCCCCGCCATTCTCCGATGCTTTTACATCTGTTGCAGTTGCTGCAACACCATCCCCAATAAGGTAAACTGTATACTGTTCCTCAAATAATCCATCTATAAGAAAAGTCTGTTCTGTAACAGGAAATCGTTTGGACATCAGCGGTTTGTTCAAGGCTAACGGGTTGAGTGTTGGCATCATTTTCGTGTTATGATTGAATACCTTTACCTCATAGTATCCGTCTGATGGTATATCTTTTGGAAGAATAACCTGTCCCTTAATAGCATACCCTTTATGTAGGGTAATAATCAACGGATCTTTTTCAATCGTGACGTTCGGATATACTCTTGCAAGATATCCCTTTTTTGATACTTCAACCGATAAACGTTGCGACTTGGTTTTATATAGCTGCATTGTGAAATTCCCGTTAGTATCCGTTTGTGTCTGGGAAAGGAGAATGTCATGTGCGTAAGAATTATCGGTACGGTGTGCAGCATATAGATGAACCCCTACTATAGGTTGTTGCTGTGTATCAACAACAGTACCACGTAACGTTTTCAGTTTTGGTATTCGGATTCTTACGGGTATACTGCTTTGTGGATCGACCGACTCTAAGAAACCAATAATAACATCATTCTGTGTAACAGTCAAACTGTAGGTAATTGGATGGAGTTCGGAGAAAAGAAATCTCCCGTGTGTATCGGTGTAAACGGTATGTTCAGGTTGTGCTGCAGCACGAAAAAAATCCGCAGACTTATTGTGCATCTTTAACTGTACTACCAGTTCTTCAACGTTGTTTTTTGAGTTTGTGGGGTAAACGGTGCCTTGCAGCGCGAGAAACGGGTTTAATGTCAGGTCACCTAACGCATAATCTTTTTTACTTGGGGTCATCTCCCACTGCCAACGTTGTGTCTGATACCGGGGATGTGATGCTATTATTGTGAATGCATAGTAGATATCCGATTCATTCGGTGTCGTGATTTGGAATGCTCCGTTTATATCTGTCTCTGTCTCATGTAGAAATTGTCCATCAGGATATATGCTATCGCTTTTTTCTGATGCTACACTGACAAAAACATTGGAGACTGGCTGACCGTTTTTCGAATCAACGATTCGACCTTGGATAGATGCACCCGTTTTCAGATAGATCTCAACGCCGCCAACGTGGTTAGCAGCATAGACTCTCACCATAGGAGAATCTAACTTTGAGAAAACGAACCCATCAAACCCATCGATAAACTTGTACCGTCCCGGTAACAGATTCTCTATTTGGAAATATCCATTGGATACCTCACCATTGTAGATTTGATCTGATGGTTCACCGTCGACTGTGAGCAGGACAACCTTTATGGAACTTGTTATTGGTATCGGTTGTTTATTGGTAGAATCCAGTAGAAAACCTGAGATGCTTGCTTTCCCTTCAATCACGAAATCCGTTCTGAGTTTGGATTTTTCAGCAACAATAACCTCACGTTGAGTAAGTAGAGTGCTATCGTATAGAACTTTTACCTCCCAAGTGCCAACATGAAGGTTTCTAAGCGTAAACTGTCCTCCAGAATTGGTTGTGGTAGCATAAGTAATGTTGTTTTTTGGTGAAATTGTTGAAATGGTGTAATTGGAGAGTGGATTATTCTGTTTATCTGTGATTTGTCCGTAAATTGAAACCAATTCTTGGGATTGGCAAATTGCAGATGGCGTTCCTATACATAGTAAAATTAGGACGGTATAAAAAAGGATGGTGTTGTACATGCAGTTTACGGATTATGGACATATTCATAGAAATCTTATTGTATAGCATACTCCCTTCACTGATTTGAATCAAGGAATAAAGGGAACATAAGCTCAATATCAAAACTTTTGTTCTTACATTCAATCACACCACTGGAAAAGTGTTAATATTTTTCAAAGGGAGATGGTACCACTTTCACGGAAACCTTCACGGAGCAATTTCATGAACCCTGATTCTATAAGGGTTTATAAATAATATGTGCTCATCCTCCGTGAATCACATCCGTTAATTTAACTATAACAAGCAACATGGATTTTGATGTTTTTTGTTGATATATCAAAAAGAAGGTTGGCGTTAAGAAAACAAAATGCTGCTGAATCAGAAATCAAGGGTTAATCCAAGGTAGACGATCAATGGCAGTTGTGGTAATTCACCTGTACCCTCCTCAAGGTAGATGTTATCAGTCCCTGTGATCTCCTGTGGTTCATCAATAACAATTTTTATTTTATTTTTGCGATTATATATGTTTATTATATCAAGGAATCCGCCAATCTGTGTTCCCCATAACTTCCATTTGCGACTCACCCGCATGTCCAACTTATGGTACGGATCGAGTTCAACAGTGAAGTTTTCTTCAGCGGAAGCGAGCAATGGATTCAACCCACGCGTTATCGGATCTTGAATCAGCGTAATTGAATTGACGGGTGCTTCTGACGTTCCGCTGAGATACTGCCACTTTGCACCTATCTCAAAATTCGGTGTGAAATTATAGTTAGCAACGATGCTAACAATGTGTGTCCTATCAAAGAGATGGGGTTTATAGAGGGAGTGTGGGTTATCGCGACGCTCAGCATGTGTATAACTATATGAAATCCAACCGAAGAACTTATCTAAAACACGGTGCCGCACAAAAGCCTCTGCACCGCCAATATATCCCGCTCCCTGATTCAGGTAATTTCCAGCACTGTTCTTTGTCACCAACTTATCCGAGTTTTTATAATAGGTGGCGAGTTTGACTTCTGTTTGTGGTGAGATTTTATGTTCAACTTCCAAAATATAGTGCTGTGCAAGACTGGATTTCAACGCTGGATTCCCATTTTCTGCCAGTATCTGATACGGTTTCGGACTCTGTTCATAGTGTCCATATCCGAATCGGATATTAGAGCCGATCGGCAGTTCAAAATTAACGCTGCCCCTGGGTTGAATTGAAACCTCTTCTGTCAGATCCAGATAATCAAGCCTGCCACCAAGCGCAACAGACATGAAGGAGGATAGGTTATATCGTCCTTGGAGGTATCCCTCAGCACGAAAAAAATCGTGGGCAAATTCATCGTGTGCCTCTTTTATGCCAGTGAATACTCTCTCCGTATGAGTCCCACCCCCTCCTTGCGTACCAGTGTCTGTGCCAGGGGGTGGGTTTGGATCTTTTGTCGTTTGAGTAACTTGATACTCACTATGTATTGTAACTGACTCAAACTGTGTCTCTTTACTGTCTTCAAAACTGATGGCGGGACTAAAAGAAAAAAGGAGACCAGGTTCTATTTGGAACCTTGGGTTTAAACGGAAAGTCACATCCTCTCGAAGTGTCCATACCGGCACATTTACTCGGACTGTGTACGTATCAAATCTTGCGGTGAGAGTTATAGGATCATCTGGAAAATGTATTAAGTTACCATCCCGTTTCACGTCTATAGGATTGCGGAATTCAACATTGAGAAAATTGACAGAATGGGTTAAAGAAAGATGAGAGGTAAGCTTATCAGAGAAATTTGAGCGAAGATGGATGCCTTGTCCCTCAAATCCATTTTTAAAGTACATAGAAGGGCTCCATATATTAACTTCTGCCACTTCCATATTTTCCGATCCCGGTAAATATTCGTATTCCTCCAGTTCCTTTGCTGGCGTAATTTTTGTTACCTCTCCCACAGTGTTAAAATGGTCCGTTGCAGCGAAGGCATTCAGCATAAGGAGATGATTTTTACCGATACCTTGAACAAATTTGAACTGAGAATCAGCAAAATAAGGGAAGTCATCGTCAGTGAAAAGTCCAATGATGAGGTCTAAATAGCTTCGTCGTGCTGCGACATAAGCGTACCCTTTCTTGCCAATTCTGCCTTCAAGTATCCCCTCCGAATACAGAAAATTGAGATTGAATTTCCCACGCCACCTTTTATCAAGCCGGTTGCGCGAGTGGATATCTAAGACATTTTGCGAATCCAACCCAAATTCGGCACCGTACCCGCCTGCATAGATATCAACATCGTCAATAATTTCCGAACTGATAGTCGAAAGTAAACCACCGCCGTGAAAAGGATAACCTAAAGGTGTTCTGTCAAAATAGTAAAGATTGGAATCCGGTTCGCTCCCGCGGATATAGAGGATACCGAGTAGATCGTTTGGGATGCCAATACCCGGCAACGTGGTAAGTCCACGGAGGATGTCGTTAGCAGTGCCAGGGATACGGAGTAGTTCGCTGCCAAGGATCCGTTTTCGACTTACTGTTGGGGGTGGAAGGCGATCCCCCTCTACAACAACCGTTTCAAGTTCAACAACCTCCCTAAGGAACATTTTTACCTTTGTGATTTCATCTACTTGGACATCAATTAGTGTTTTTGTCCGTGTTGTGTATTCCTCGTGGTTTACAGATACCGTCCAAGTTCCCGGCGCAATATCTGTGAACATAAATTTTCCATTTGCATCTGTTGTTTGCTGTTGATCAATTTCAATGATTCGGACCTCCGCACCTGCTAAGGGTTCACCAGTACTTTCATGCAAAACTGTTCCTTCAATTGTTCCGGTTTGGGCAAGGACAGATAACGGAAGTACGAAAAACAATAGTACTAAGAATAGATGCTTGATCATATGATAATTCCTCGCAAATTAGGATTAAATTATTCATCTACGTTCCCAGATGTTTCATCATCTACGTTCCTCGATGATTCACTCTTTTCTATGCCGTTGTACCTACTAAAAATAGTTTGGACGTTTATTAATCTACCAACTTCAAAGAAACCAGGTAGATCATCTATATTTTCCGGATTCTCAGACAAAACCTCTTCTATTGATTCAGGTGATATATGCTGCGTGGAATATGTTTTATCACGATTTCCTTCATCAAAATTTCCTTCACCGGTGAACTTGATAATTAGATGGATCGAGCCAGTGTCACCATCGCTTCCAGATTCAAGGGCAGTGCATTTGAGTTTCACAGAAAAGTATCGTTCATCAGGGTCGACTAACGGAAATGTCCCTGAATCTACCAACGGAAATGTTTGGCTGAATTTTTCTGTAAAGGAGTACTTCTGTTCGGTATTGTGAACGATCAATTTGTTCCCGATTTCATCCTTTTCTTCTCTGTAGTCGCTGGAAACAGCAAGATCAAATGCTGCACCTGTGGGTGCCTCTACCGTGACAGTAACACTGTCAGGTAGATCGAGATTCGGGAACGCCATATGACGTTCATCTTCACCACAACCGATAAGAAAATGTAACGAAAACAGAAAGACAAGGACAGTAAAACTGAAAAAAACATTTATTTTCATGAACTTCTCCTGATATGCCTAATATGAACACAGATTACCCAACTTGAGTTATTATAACGACTTGTGCTAAATAACTTTAGGTATCCCTATACGGATTGTGCTTAACTTTTTCAAGCGTACCCAAATATGCTTTGCCAAGTTTCGCCAATGCGGATTGGGTAATCTGACTGACGCGCCCCTCTGAAACTTCCAATATGTCAGCAATCTCTACACCACTGAACTCTTTGAAAAACTTCATCTCAATGACGCTTCGTTCCTTTTGTGTCAGTTTATTCAAAAGTTTCGGCAAGTAATTTTTTAAGGTTTCGACTTCTATTTGTTGTATCACGGTATCCGCCACATTTTTGATCTCACACGCTTGTGCTTGTAAGTTATCAGTCAACGGATTCGACTCACTATCAACATTATCATTTTTCTCTTGATGCGTAAAAGGGATCTCGCGCAACACTTTTTTCCGTTCCGACCAAAGCCGAGTGCATACACGAGATTTGATAAAGGTTATATAACTCGCCCCACTCGGATGATCCGGGTCATATTTCGGGGTTTCTTCCAATATGGTCAATAACGCAATCTGACGCAAACCTTCTACATGACTTTCTAATTGTGATTTACTACCTATAGCACAATTCACGCATTGATCTATGGACGATTCCGCTGAAAGCGGATTATGTGGGGTAACATAGAATGGACATTTGCCTCTGTTATGAGGGGTTCTTAGTTCTGTCATCGTTTATCTCCCATAAAAAAGTTGAGAAAGCGTTTACACCTTACTTATAATATATGATTTATCAAGAATTCTTTAGTTTTTTTTCATGAAGATATAGCGTATGTCGATATACTTGATCTTGATGTTTACGGACTAATTCAAGGAATTCCTCTTCAGTCATTTCACAACTCCACGCGCCATGGATAATAGTAATACAAATGAGTTTAAGATTGGTTGCATCTTTTTATGATTATTTTTTATCATGGATTCGGTATAAGCAATATTATGTATCGATACGGTGAATTAACCCATATCCGTCAATCAACGGTATGAATGCGATATGAGTATTCAACAGGTATTCGTAGGGGATACACCGTGGGAATCATCAAGAATAGCTTATGGCATTTATCGGGATATCGACCTATTGGGATGTGGAAATGGTCTTGTTTGATTAATCCTTTGGAAGAATAACATCCGTGTAGTAGTTTGGACTGTCCCATAGAACTAATTGACCATATCATTTTGCTTTAGCCGATATGACTTCCATGTATATAATTTAGCTCTATTTAAGAGAAGGGTGTGCCTAATTGAAGAATTTTAAAATAAATTGAAGAAAACTTAAACATCTAACAACTAACATACATATATCACAAAAACATAAAATAAATTAAAAATACTTGTCAAAATGAAAATGAAATGATACAATACTATATCGTTCAATAATTGTATACCAAACTAACACATAACTCGGAAGTTCCGAGATTTATTTATTCATAGGTCTGTCAGAATTTATACTTCAATATTATCTCCAGAAAATGAGAATCTCATGTATTTATCTTTAAAAAATGGCAAAAATAGTAAAATGGCTATAAACCTATATGGAAAAGAGATCCTAAAAAGAATGGAAAACAAAAACACAAAATCACACTTTTTAGATTTTTTTATAATTTGATATAAAATCACTATGAAGCCAGTCTACAACAGGAGTTACAGGGATAATTCACACCAATTTCAATGTTACATGATGTAACGAAAAGTGTAACTTTTTTCAATTATTCATGCTTCTGAACTTTATGCTAAATTCAACTAAAATCACGCTCTGGCAAATAGGATAACTCATGTTAGAATTACGACGAAAACATTCAGAATTACAAACTTTTGTGAATCGATCTCAAAACATATATAATCTTAGTCTAAAAAACCAGATACAGAGGATTATCACACTTTATAGCAGGATAATTCCTTTACACAACATTCACAACATTCACAACAAGTTGTGAATGATCTCAGAAATTATGACCCCGTCAAAACCTATACCAGCACAGGATTTGTCTTACAAAATTTGAAAAACTAAAAATTCTGTAAAAAAAATAAAAAAAAATAATGAAAATTATACTAAATGCCCTAAACCCTTACTACATCTAACTTTAGAGCGGTAATAATTATGTCTTTGAAAAATTGTGTTGTGAAATAGAATTCAGGAAAGTCAGATCGATCATGTCAAAATGGACGGATAAGATATTTCTCATTCAAACAATCCCAAATCAATGTATTAGGAGTAAAATAAAAGACACAAAATTCACCCCACTTTTATAATTGGTGCAAATTCTCTTAACCTTAAAAAAGTGACTGTCAATCCACTATAGGACTGACGGGATAAAGGTTTTACAAATGTTACACTATGTGACAAAAAGTGTAACTTTTTAAACTTTTCAACAACAAACACATTACTGATGTGAATGAGTAAATAGGAGTAAATTTACAGAATAATCATTGTTTCAATAAATAATACAAGGCAAGGGACAAAACACTCTCATATAATGATTTATGAGACATGAACTATAAACTATACACTCGTTGGAATGACATAATAACAGGACTTACGCAATATTGTAATATGGAGAAATAAGAATGTATGTCTTGTTGAAGGTAGTCTAATAATTTTCTGTTCCCGCATGCATCGTAGTGGCAAGGTCTGTACACCCGTTGGACATCTTCGATCTCTACCAATTATCTAAGGTGACAGATTATTGAGTCCCGTAGGGACGGAATGTTTATAGAAAACGTGTAAACCCCTTAATTGAGTCCCGTAGGGACGGAATGTTTATAGAAAACCAATTAAACCTTTGTTCTTAGGAGTGCTCTGACAGAGGGTTTAAATTGAAATAATGGCTTTTTAAGTCCAATTTGTACTTTTCCCAATTTGCGTAAGTCATGAATAATTACAAGTTTCAGAGTATTCAGAGTAAATTATAGAAATCGTAATTTTAGAAAACACAGAGGAATCCAGACTATAACTGATTTTATAGAAAATATAAAACATCACCTATGAGCATTTACTCTGAAAATTACACTATTACTCTGAAATAACTAAAAACTGTAAACTAAACTATGAGAAATGGTATTAGATAAGGTTGATAATTTCATATCTATGAGGCAAAAATAGTTGTCTCTTAAACACATAAAATGTTATAATTTCTTGAACTTTTTGGGGTAAATTTTATAATTTCAATATACAGAAGGAAATCTCTATACCAAAATCTGGATTATATATTAACCTTATACTATTTCTAATAATTTTTCTTTATTTACTGTAGCATAAACTTCCAGTTTGTGCGATATTTCAGGGACATGCATAACAACTGTTTATGGGATAAACTTCTATAGAAATGGTGTTACATAGGTATAAAGGGGAATGTTGTGAGAATTTTAAACCTAAATTATTACACTGGTTGGTTATTGCTCTTCCTCATCTTAGGCTGTCAATTGCTAATAATCTGTAGTTGTGAGGAATACGAAAGTTGGACAAACGACCCACCTGAAATAAATACTTTTACTGTTCCGAAAGAGGTCCGATACGGTGAAAGTGTTGCGCTTAAAGTCGGTGTTTCTGACCCCGAAAACGATGATTTAACCTACACATGGGAAGTCTCTGCCGGTACATTAGTTGGAGAGGCGGCAGAGGTAGAGTGGACAGCGCCTGAGTTACCCAAAACAGAAAACGCACCTGATCAAATTGTTAACGTTCATGTATCTGTACGGGATGACGGTGAAGAGGCTGTCTCTAAATCCGCTTCCATCACTGTTTTCTCAAAATCATACAGAGTCGCTGATACCTTAAGTGGTGTATATGAACTTATCCGAACAATTACAGATGGTGAGACTACCGAAGCATTTGGATCCATGCGGTTAACGACAACAACTTTTACCAGAGAATTCAAAACTGATAGCGAATTTTTCTTCGGGGCATATAAATTGATTGAACCCTACGATGAAAGAAAAGGCACCATCTATTGGTTTAACGAAGATAAGACTGAACCTATAGTCAGTACTTATACATGGGACGGAGAATTGTTAGTCATTTATTCATCCGACACTTCTACAGCTCATGTTTATCAGAAAAGGAATTAATTGGCTCTTGCCCCAATACCTTACATGTATCTAAATGGAGAAGATAATGAAAATAAATTATCATTTCAAATTATCTGGATTCCTTATAACTGTCTTAATTCTTAGTCTACCTATGTACAGTCTTAGTAAAGGCAATGATGAGGTTACAATAGATGTGGATGGAGCTAAGAAAAAGTACCATGTTATAGAAACGAAACAGTATAAAATCGTTGAAGTTGAGGAATCACCGAAGGATATAGAAGAACTAAAGTCCGTTGCAGAACAAGCCATAAGTGACGGTGAAAAAGATGCCGTTGCACATCTCAATAGAACTTTCTGGTTTAGTACAGGATGTTTTTTCCCTGTGATTGGTCCTATTCTTTCCCAACGGTACCAACCCTTTACGCCTACTGGCCGGGTTCTCGGTAAATCCCCTGAATATGTGGCATTTTACTTTGATGCCTACAAAGTCAAAACAAGAAAAATACAGTTTAATTGGGCACTTGGTGGATGTCTGGTCGGGGCACCAACAGGTGCATATATACTTTCAAAGTTATATAGATAGACAAAGACTAAGCAACATACGGAAATACGGATTCACCTAATCTCCACAAGTGAATTCTATTAGGCACGACCTTTTATCAATGCAATCCGTGATTCAGAAAAACCACCTCTTTGTACAGCAAACTGTTAGTTTACTGTCAACAACCCTCCCGTACAAACCTATTCCAGCCTGCTAAAGTGCATTCTGATAGACAATACCTCTTATCAGTGTAATCCGTGTAAACCGTGATTTTGACAGAAAAGAATACAACGTCGAAAGGTAAAATTCCTTATACCGAATTCACGTTATAATTTACAACTTGAAAATAATGCAACCTTTTTTAATTCAAAACTCGTCACTTAAATTAAGTGGTTAGGATACTACGGAGAATTAAGGTGAATAATGATTCTGAATTAATTCAATACACATTAGACGGCGATCAAACAGCATTTACCAAACTCGTTGAAAAATACCATAAAGGAATTCACGCGCTTGTGTGGCGTAAAATTGGGGATTTTCATATCGCTGAAGAAATCACACAAGATACTTTTCTACGGGCATATAAAAGGCTAAGAACCTTAAAAGATCATAGCTTATTCCCAGGATGGATATATGTTATCGCATCACACCTATGTACTGAATGGCACCGAAAGAAACATCTACCAATACAATCTTTAGAAAATACTGATATCTCAGAGATTGATCAAGTATCTCATACACGATACATGATAGACAAACGAGACACAGAGACAACTGAAACCTTACGCGAAATTGTAGAAAAGCTGCTCAAAAAACTACCGGAAAGTGAACGCACAGTTATGACGCTCCATTACCTTGGAGAAATGACCTGTGAGTCAATTAGCAAAATGCTCGGTGTGTCATTGAATACGGTAAAAAGTCGACTTAATCGAGCGCGTAATCGTCTGAAGAAAGAGGAAGCGATAATTCAAGAACACTTCAGTAGTCTAATACCCAGCACCAATTTGGTAGAGAACATAACGAAGGAAATCTCAAAAATCAATCCTGCAACCCCTTCAAGCAATAAGCCATTTCTACCGTGGGTTGTTTCTACCACCTCTGCCATTTTAGTTCTTTTGTTGATCGGATTTGGAATACAATTCTTATCTACCTTTTCCCAACCTTATGATATTAACTCCGATTCAGAGTTAATGGTTGAGATCATTGAGGCACCAATTAATCTTACACGTAAAATCAAATCTGATCCTCACAATCAAACCGGGAACACAGATACTCCCAGTAGAAGTCGGGGTACTGTAGATAAATTGGATACACCTAAGGAGACAGATCTTACCGAGGGAGACCAAACACCTACAATAGAGACACCACTATTAACACAACAGTGGACTCAACGTGATAGTCCGGAAGCAGTAAAAGTATCCACACTATCTTCAACTAAGACAAACGATATTTATGCCATGACGCCAATAGGACTTTATCGAATGGCAGATAATAACGAAAAATGGAATTTAGTTAATAATAAACTCCCTACTTCAGATATTTCAACGTCGATAGTAGAACACAATGGCATTCTTTACATTCCAACTGATGAGGCAATACTCACATCGGAAGACAAAGGTAAAACTTGGAAATCTCTCTGTTCCCATCCGAAAGGAGAGGTTAGAGGTTTGATTGTAAAGGATAATGCTGAAGGCTCTATTGATATATATATCGGACTACTACGAGGGATCTTCTTCTCTGATGATGCAGGATCGTCTTGGACACCTTTAAATAAAGGTTTAGCATTAAGAAAAGT
This sequence comes from Candidatus Poribacteria bacterium, assembly GCA_965205025.1. Classification (GTDB taxonomy): domain Bacteria; phylum Poribacteria; class WGA-4E; order WGA-4E; family WGA-3G; genus MSPOR6. The sequence continues at coordinate 56,715 of CBDBFU010000001.1, read as the reverse complement.
CTATGTAATCACATCCATTGAAAACACATTATTTGCTGGTACCGATAGAGGTCTTTTTCGCTTAATTCTGGAACCAAGTTTAGCAAATGGGAGCGATAAATCAGATGTGTGGAAACAATTACCAGTAGCGGAATCTCTGTCTATTCATGCCATAAAAGTTTCAGACCACCGTCTTTATCTTCTTGCAGGACTCCTCGGAATTTCATCTGATATAAGACTCATAGGTTCGTTCAAAGCTGTGCTTGGTAAACAACCATTGTGGGCAGTGTTCAGGTCAACAGATTATGGCGAATCGTGGACAGACATAACACCAAAAGACGGTTTTGATAGAAATCAGGGGACCGCAAAACTCACGATTGTTGCTGCTGAAAAAACGGTTATATTAATAGGACAGCACACTTTACGATCAAATGATGAAGGTAATACTTGGGTATCTGTGGATAAAGCAACACCAATAGGGAAGTCGTTTGGTCAAAGTCCCGTTGCTGTTTTAAAAGTGCAAAGTAACAATAATACTTCTACTCAACAGCAATCTACAAATGTCAAATATCAATACTACGTAGGGAATGATAAAGGAATTCATCGGTCAACCGATGCAGGCTCATCGTGGAAACATTTTAACTACGGATTAGGTGGCAAAATAGAAAATCTAACTGCCTTTAATAATAAGCTCTATGCAATTGCAAATGAGAAACTTATTACATCAACCGATGGTGGACAATCTTGGGAAACAATTCCAGTAAATGCAGATGATATGAATACGACCTTCTTTACCAAGGAAATCCCCTTGACTTATGAAAAAATACAACAATTAACAGATATCCGGCAAATAATAAAAGCAGATGGAGTTCTCTATGGAAAAGGATTTATAGACTTACAAATACATTTTTTCCGTTTAGACAAGTACAATCAAGTACTTATCCCGATACAAAATGTGCCTACCCTTGGTGAGAAAAATATGCTATCAGGAATTATGAACAGAGTTTTTTTAGGAGCATTTGCTATTAGTGAGAACAGATTCTATGTTGAGCACAGACGGAGACTTCTAATTTGGCACGCTTCATCACAAGTCAATAACGACGCAAGTTGGTATGACACTAAAATCGAGGATACTCGTAACTTCGCAATAATGGACCCTCTTACTTCGTTTACGTTAGGCGTTTCTGGTGATACTGTCTACGTAGGTATTCCGGATGGTGTACTGCTACATTCCGTTGATAGCGGTAAAAACTGGGAAATAGTTTCTTTACCGATTTCTGTTGAAGCTTTTAAGCAGATACATATCACTGACGAAGTTGTTTGGATAGCAACTGACAAAGAAGCTTTATATTCAAATGATGGGATTAAATGGAACATCATCACCAATTCAAGTGGACAACAACTCGTATTTGATCGTTTTGTGATGGATGGAACGGTTTTATATGCTGTAAGTTCTTCTAAAAATAAACACGGCGGGGTCTATCAATTTACAAGTGAATATGACACATGGGAACGGAGAACACCAGAAATTCCAGACGATGCGACTTCTATCGCTGTCTTAAATGGTACACTTTATGTCGGCACAGAAAACAGTGGTTTGCAAATTACTAAACTTGCAGACCATTCACATTATTAAATAAAATATGTTTACTTCACCGTAAACATTCAAGGACTCGCGACAAGTGGACGCGTGTAGAGAAAGAATCCACTAAATAAAAATGCTAAAACGAAATTAAGTTTGAGTCCTGCGGAGAGACTAAAAACCTCCGCACCTATAACTATTGAAATCTATGGTAATACCATAGATACACTCAGTTGAACTCAAAGCATCCTCGTTAAGGCATGTCGTTTATTAAATCCACTACAACTCTTAAGTGGAGAATAAACTAAACCAAACAAGCCAAATTATGGCGTAAGAAAGGAACATATTAAAATGTACAAAAAATTACTGTCTATTATTGATATACAGAACATATTACGGTTAAAAAACATACCGTTATGCATGTTAACTATTCTTATCCTCACGGGAAGTTGCATTACAGGTTGCGACAATATCTCAACAACAGCACTTCTTGACGCATTTGTCGATCCAATACTTGAGGTAAAAAGAACAATTACGGTAACCCTCAATGAGAAGGATGCAACTTGGATCTCCGGCACTGCAACTTTTAAGGAGTATGTAAATTCAGATTCGGAAGCAGGATCAACGTCAATTAAGAACTTTGATATTGAAATTCAGAACGCTGTAGCGGGACGTAAGTATGCTGCATATATCTATACAGGAAACAGTTGTAGCACGCCTGGAACCATCTGGAATGATGATGGGTACACCGCCTATTCTTTTATAGCTAATGATGATGGAACTGGACAGCGTAGTTATACCGTTGACATTGATATAGCCGATATAAACGGTAAAGTATTAGTCCTTCACGAGCAAATTGACTCTGACGATTTATTAGAAAACGGTAAACAAGTTAGTTGTGGTGTCATAACCCTATCTGAATAATCTTTTTATTTACTATCACTCAATACCTGCGTTTCGTAAGACGCTTGTATTGAGTGATATTTTTAAGCATTTATATTACCAGCACGTTTAGGAACACTACATCAGAATTCATCGAAAAATTGATACGTCTACGAAATCAGATACCAAGGTTTATCCGATTTAAATGATAGAAATTTTATGTAAAGTTGGATAGGTTGTAATGTGCTGAGGAATGAAGTTATTTAGTCAGGTTTTTTGATTCGGCAAGTTGTGCTTGGAGCTTCTCTATTTCTGCTTCCAATTCTTGTCGACGTTCTGTTTCTTCTACAGCCTTCGCTTCAGCCTGTATCAGAAGGTGTTTATCTTCCTTAGGCGTCGTTATCGGTGTGCCATCCGGCAGAAATGGACGTAGAAGTCTTACATGGGTATCTTCTTGTTCTTCCCATCGTAACCAAAGATTCAATGCCTTGCTAAATATACCACCATGAACATCTTGCTCAATCTTCATGATATCACCGGAAGAATTTCGCTCCCACCCACAAAACTCTGACGGTTTATCCATTTCAGGTTGATGGATGAAGTATTCCTGAACCCCTATATCCTTCAGATATATACTCACTTTTTCATCTCGGTCATGGTGTGCAGTTGAATCGGATAGAAATTCAAAAACAGCAGTAGGGACCGCTCCTTCCGCCCATGTGTAAAAACTACGACGTAACGGATTCTTAGCTACACCAAAGACAACGAAAATATCTGGTGCGACAAACTTAGTGATGTCCCCTTCACGATAATAGATAAAACTGTCAATCCCAATATGAATATGTGGATCAATATCAAAATAAGTCGAAAATTGATGGTAAAACGTGCTAATCTGTTCCCCGTGAAATCCAGTTGCTGCCATAGGTTCATCGTCCTCAAAAGGGTAGCCTTCAATATAAACAGTCGGATTTCCACTGGCTTTTGGAAAGGTGGGAATATACTTTTTCTGTTTGAAATTGAAATCGTCTAAGATATCCATGCTTATTACCATTGTATATTTGTATAGGAACGCATCTGATGTTTATTCTAAAATGGAACATTACCATTCATTAATTAGGACCCCATCACCATCACAGGAATGGAAACTCTTTCTGTTGCTGCATCGCTATTCTCCATCCACATAACTTGAAACAAGTATATCATATATATGCTACTTATTCAAACTTCATGCGTTTAGCGGAGTGGAAAGTTGTTAGCATTAATTGTAAACACCTATTCTTAGTGTAAACCCTATCCATATCTAATTTCACTCATTTCTTTCTTTAAAACTCAAAATAAAATGAAGAATAACTTCATTTCTAACAACTAATATACATATATCACAAAAACAAAAATAAATTTGGAATATTTATCATAATGAAAATAAAATTGGAGAATTCAATATCATTCATTCTTAAACAAGGTATCCTTAAATGGAACTCAGCAACCATAAACTAAAAACGAATAACCATAAATGTGTTTACACACCCTTAGTTTTAACGTATAATTAGAAAAGTTTCTACGTTCTTTAGAAATACCGTTAATGCGTGCTTAGGTAGTACGTATACCTTATTTACCTGACCGAAATGGAGAAAAGTGTACTATGGAGCTTTATGAAGCCGTTAGTCCGTTGGATTTTAGATATTATGGCGGTGATGATGCTTTTATGAAACGGCTTCTGCCCTATGTTTCTGAGGCAGGATATGTGACTTATCAGGCGAAGGTGGAGGCAGCGTTGGTGCGTACCCTCGCCAAATACGGTGTCTGTTCAGATGCAATTGCCGATGAAGTTGAACAAGCTGTCGATCTGGTCACAGCAGAGGATGTATATGAAGAACAGAGACGTATCCGGCACAATATCCGATCCCTTGTGAATGTCATTCGGAGTAAGATAAGTCCGGAAGCGCGTCCCTACGTACATCTATTTGCGACTTCTGCAGATATCTTGGATACTGCTACTTCCTTGCGTTTTAAAGCCTTGATTGCTGACGTTATCGTTCCTGACCTGATTGCATTGGAAAAGCAACTAATTGAATTGGCTCGTGAACATGCTGAAACACCTCAGATTGGAAGAACACATGGACAACACGCTGAGCCTACAACATTCGGGTATGCATTGGCACTCTATATCAGCCGTCTTGGCACTCGAATTGAGAAAATACATGAGGCTGGAGAAAATCTACGCGGACAATTCTCAGGAGCAGTAGGGGCATTTAACGGACTGGCACTAATCCATGATAAGCCAGAACAGATCGAGGCGGATTTCTTAAAGCTACTTGACCTGAAACCTTCAGATACACATACATCCACACAGTGTGTGGAACCGGAATTTATTTCTGATTTGGCATATCAGATTACAGCCGCATATACCGTACTTGCGAATTTTGCAGATGATATGCGACATCTGTATCGCACAGAAATTGCTGAAGTCGGTAGGAAGTATAATCCTCAACTGGTAGGTTCATCAACAATGCCGCACAAAGTAAATCCAGAGGCGTATGAGAATATTAAAAGTTTATGGAAAGCTTTTGTACCTCGAATGCAAACAGTATTTTTGGATAGTATTTTGGAACACCAACGAGATCTAACGAATAGTGCTTCAAGCAGATTTTTAACAGAGTTGGTTACTGCTTTTGATTATTCAATTTATCGACTTCGTCGTGCCTTAGATGAGATGGATGTTAAGGCAGAAAACATGCAACGCAACCTTGATATGAGTGCAGAGGATACGATTGCTGAACCCATTTACCTATTGATGGCATATTACGGATTTCCAGATGCCTATGACCATACACGAAAGTTAATTGCACAAGTACATGAGACTGGAAAAAGCTTGACAACCTTACTATGGGAAGATGAAACATTTAAACCGTTCTTGGATAAGTTGACGGAACCACAACGTGAAGCACTCCGTGCGCCAACTAATTATATTGGTGCAGCAGTACGAGGTACGCATGCGACATGCGATGAATGGGAAAGTCGAATGAATGCATTGGGATCGTAGTATGGAATGTTGAATTGTGGCGAAAGTTGAATTCGTTCTTACAGAAGAGTTTCATTTGTAAAAAGTAGACATGTTCATTACTAAAAATAGAAACGTAAGTATTCATTAAATAGAAAAATGTTTGATATTGTTTACTTGATAAGACGATTCATAGGGTTTATCAAACGCTACCCACGTACATTCACGATAATTGGTTTGTTGTGTTGGTTCGGTATCGGTATATGGGTAGGGAGAGAGGTGCGGTTTGAGAAAATACCCAATTATTTCAAGTCCTATACCGATCCTATAAAAACTGATGAGACGAAGCAGATCTTTCCGGGTATTATACATCGGCAGATATTAGACGACGGTGTTCTAACAAACATCCTTGCTATATCACCAGATGCTGCAAACGTTGGACTATATCGTGCATTAAGTGCGGGGATTGGTACAGAATATCTACGTTCATTTGCGTCGAGACATAAAGCACCTATTGCTCTAAATGGTAGCTTCTTCGAAATGGCTGGTCAATTTCGTGGGGAATCTGTTGGGGCATTGAAAATTGATGGGGAATGGATAAGTGAACCTGAACAGGGAAGAGGGGTATTTGGATTCAAAACCGTTGATAATAAAATAGAATCATATATAGACAGAGTAATTCTTCGTCACGAATTGGTTTTCAAGGATGAATCCGCAGCTGAAATTAATGGTATAAATCGTGGTCGTTTGAGCAATGAATTAATCCTTTATCGACCCGATTTCCATGCAATTACCTTGACAAATCCTGATGGTATTGAAGTAGTCATCCAAAACAACAAAATAATAGATATTCGTGATGGTCAGGGGAGTTCCCGTATTCCGACGAATGGGTATGTTCTTTCAGCACACGGCAAGAAACGTGAAATGTTGCTATCCCAACTTAAACTGGGGGACACCGTAAAAATTCGTGAAACGGTAATCCCGGAAGTAGTCGGCGAAAGTAAATTATGGGAAGGTCTATCACATGTAATTGGGGGTGGACCGTTGCTATTGCGAAATGGTGTAATTTCTACTAAAGACGCCTACAAACGTGAAGGGTTTCAGGGTTCATTTTACGGTTTCCCGCATCCCCGTACCGCAATAGGTAAAAAAGCAGATGGAACACTTCTGTTTGTAACGATTACAGGCGCTGCACCGGGTGTTCGTCGGGGTGTGACATTACCCAAGCTTGGTAAACTGTTTCAGGAGTGGGAAGCTACGGATGCGATTAATCTGGATGGGGGATCTTCATCTATGATGGTAATTCGGAATAGGGTTGTGAGTATAAAACTGAAACCTAAAGAGGCGAAGTCATCCTCTAAAGATAAATCGAAACGTGACGAGAAGAAACCTGAACTCACGAAAAACGAAAAACAAACAGACGATAAACAAAAGAAAGATTCATCAGAATCAGATAACACAGATAAACTAAGAAAAGATATTGCTGAGAGACAATCATCTACTACAAAAAAGCAGACTGCTGAAGAAAAATCACAAGAAGAATCAACCAAGAGAAAACGTACTGTAGAAGGCAAGGAGCCAGCCAAAAACGAGGTCGTTGAACAAAGAAAGTATGGCCGTGGTAATCTTCGGATTAGACCAATCCCAAGAGATTACGGTCGTTCCATCTCTGATGCTATTCTAATATTTCCACGCGACAAGGATGCATCAAAAAAGAAAGCACAATAGACGAGTTCGGAGTTAATCAAGATTATATTGATATATGTTTATGAATATGTTAAAATGTAAAAAATAACAGAAATAGTGAACGTCTGTAAGAAGAGAATTCTGAAGAAATCATCTGATAGTATTATATAACATTAGGGAATAATTAGAGACTTTTCAAGACGAGAATTAAACCGGATCTTGGAGGATAAGGGATGTCAAAAGAAAAGAAACATATAGTAAAAACCGATCACCATCTCTCTCGTCGTTCGTTTATTAAGAACACTGTAGGCATTGCAGCTTCCGCGATTGCTGGCGGTTCACTACTCCACGCAGCTGATGCACAATGGGGTTTTCGTGAATATATTCCTTACGATGCTAAGCGAGATCAACACTACGGTACAGACTACGGAATCATAGACCATCATCACCCAGGTATGGATCCAACAGGAGAAAAATTCGCTTTCGTACGTCTTAAATATCCTGGAGGTGACTGGTACACCAATATCGTAAATTACTATCGTTGGCCTTCCGATCTAAAATTTACACAGATCCTGGCTGAGTCAACGTCTATTGATGTTGATGTTCGCAGGAATCCATTCTATGTTGATATAGACGACTCTTGGTTATTTAACTATCCGTTCCTTTTTATGACGGGACACCGAGGGATTCAATTATCAAATGACCAAGTTAAGAAACTTCGTGAATATTTCGAACGTGGTGGTTTCCTCCATGTTGAGGATTGTGATGCACGTTTGAATGGTGGTAGAGGCGGATTGCGTCTACATGTCTATGAAATGATGCGTCGCGTTTTTCCTGAAAAGAAGTTTGAACGGTTGGATCTAAGCCATAAGATTTATCATACACTCTATGAACATAATGAATATCTCGGTGGTGATAAACTCATTCGAGGTATAGCCGATTATGATGAAGCGATCATGGATGATGATAAAGTGATTGTCTACTTCTGTCCCAGCGATCTGAATTGTGCATGGGAAGGTAGACAGTGTAGTCCCGGCGGTGATGAGCAGCGGATTTGGGCATTTGAACAAGGCATGAATGTCGTAGCGTATGCCCTTACGCGTTGATTTAAACCTATACTATACATGGAATAACTTAACAAATTCAAACTCAGAATTCATTAATAAGTTGCTCCCAATACCCACCTATTAGACTGTAGACAACATTGAAGAAATATTGTTCTTGGCACAAAGTTTACAATCAAAGATCTGATATCATAAAAGTATAGATAGGCACTGTTTTAATTTGTAGACTGAACAGTATACAGCAAAATGGATGTTGGCAATTTATGAAGGTAAAAGTCCATTAGCAATCCGAGCATATTAATATAAGCATATTAATATAATTAGCAAACAATGAGGGACAATCATGACAATACCATCTGCATTGGCTGAAAACCAAATTTCAACTAATGTAACAGGCGAAATTAAAGCCAATCAACTTGAAATGTTTGATCAAGACTCATCAATAACAAATCTTAGAGCAGTGAGAGAATTTGGTATTCCAGAATCCAAGATTGTCTTAGCAATGAGCGAAGCATGTCGACATGAAGCAAAATGTGTATTGAATATTGAAAACCGTCCGGATGATAAGTATTCTGAACGCAATAAACTTAATGATTTACCAGGTCGAGTTTGGATTCAAGAAACAAAATCGAACTGGAGACAAAAAGGATTGGGAAAAGGACATCCCCACACCTATTACGAACAACTTCATCCGGCGCCTTTTTCTTATCAAGATGTTGGCAGATTAATTCGTTTCTTCACAAAAAGTAAAGATCAAGTTCTCGATCCTTTTTGTGGAATCGGATCTACATTGAAGGCATGTGCGTTTTTAGATCGGAAAGGGATTGGTGTTGAATTAAGTTCAACGTGGGCAGAACTTTCAGAAGAACGACTCACTGTTGAAGTCGGACTTCAACACAGTCAAAAGGTCATCTGTGAAGATATCCGGAATGCCCTCTCACATTTTAAAGACGAACAATTCCAGTTTATGGTAACAAGTCCTCCATACTGGAATATATTAACAAAAAATGGTGATCACAAAGTCAAAGAATCAAGATTGAAAAAAAATTTAGCTACCCAATATTCAGACAGTCAGCATGATTTCGGAAATATTGAAAAGTACGAAACATTTTTACAAGAACTAACAAATATATTCCGTAAAGTAACCATTAAAATTGAAAATAAACGGTATATGGCTATTATTGTTAGCGACTTTCGGCACGGTTCAAGATTTTACCCATTCCATTCTGATTTATACCAAAACTTATGTAATGATACAATCAAGTTAGTTGGAATTTCAATGCTCGAACAAACACACAAGAAACTATATCCATACGGGTACCCATTTTGCTATATCCCAAATATCCATCACCAGTATATTCTTCTCTTCCAAATATTCCATCAGTAATATGAAAAATACAATTATTCAAGGGGATTCAGTTCAACTACTGAAAGATTTACCGGATAGATCTTCTGAATTGGTTATAGTGGATCCACCTTATAACATAGGAAAAGATTTTGGAATAAACCAAAATTTTAAAAATATAACGGTATGGCGTGAATGGTGTCAACAATGGTTGTCCGAATGTCATAGGATTTTGACAGACAACGGTTCCTTATTTCTCTATGGTATCCATGACTACATCTGTTACCTGCAGGTTGACTTAATGGATATGGGAATGAAGTATGGTCGATTATTTATCTGGAATTATGAAAATGGCTTTTCAAGATATAAAAAGAAACCAGCTGCTCACTATGAACCTTTACTATGGATGACAAAAAGCGAGAACTTTGTATATATACCAATTCGAGAACCTTATAAAAGTAAAGAGCGTATAAAACATAAGATAATTAAGAATGGTAAAGTATGGACTCCTCATCCAGAAGGAAGGTTAGCCGGTGACGTATGGAAATTTCCTACTCTTTCAGGACGACGGTTTGCTGAGGAGAAAGTGAATCATCCAACTCAAAAACCGTTGTCAATATCAAGACGGATAATCAAGCATTTTTCAATGAAAGAAAATTTGGTATTAGTACCTTTTGTTGGTAGTGGAACTGAATGTTTAGCAGCTCTAATGGAAAATCGACATTATTTAGGCTTTGAACTTAATCCTGAGTATATTGCAATTGCCGACAAAAGGATCCATGAATGGAAAAGTCAAATAGATCCTACTTTTGACTTTTTATGAACCCAGGATAACCTTCTGTGATATTTAATTTTCTATCAAGCATCTGCTCAAATTTATTTCTTAAAGTGTATAGGTCTGAATCAGCATAAAGAACTTCCTGAGAATCAAGTGATATTTTAATCCTATTCCAAACTAACAGAACTAACATTCCAATGGTGAGAGAATTGATTTGTAGGTTTAACACTTGTCTAATATCCTTTATGACCTGCCAATACTCCGAACGTTGGTTTGGCAATGAAAGCGTCACGACTAATGGCATTATGTCATTTTTGTTAAGATTGTATCTTGAAGCTAATACTGCTATGTTGTCCAGTAAATTTCTAGGAGCATCTAGAACTGCACTTCCTAACTCAACTTCACAGGTTCCTATTTTTTTCCCACTGCACTCAAAAACGATATCCATTCTGATGTTCGTATCCCCTCTTCTACGCATAAGCGTACTCACACCTACCTCCAACAGTAAATTACGCACTAGATGATTAGGGAATTGAGCACTTTGTTTTTGATCAACTGTAATTGACTTAAATTTATCAAAGAAACGCTGGAGTAGATCCTCACTTTCTAAAATCAGGCTTCCAACTACAGGAATGGCAGAAAACATTTCAAGTAAAGTTTTTTGCTCTGTTTCAGAAACTTCTTGAGCTTGAGAAATAAAGTACTCGTTTGGCAGGTCATTAATTACTGCTGTAGTCTCATCTGGGTCAAGGTAAATTGCCGCGACAGGACATCGATTGACACATATCCCGCAGGAAATACACGCTTCACTGTCTATTGTCGGGGAATTACTCGCCTGAGGCCAACTTATTGCTTTGGTTGGACATACTTCTGGATTTTTATCGGAAGGAAATTCCTTAAATGTTTCCAGCTCAAATTCACCCTCAGTGTATTCTAAACATGGTGGATTGATGCAGTGGATGCAAGAACCCGACGCCCGTCCACCATCAGAGAATTGTATTATAGATTGTTTTTCACTTGATTCCCATTCAATAGAAATCGGGCGGACTCCTGACACTAGGGTTTTTAGTTTTTTGGAGGATTTCTTTTGCTTAAGGACTTGATAATTTGATAATGCCATGTAACTTCTCCAACTTACCTTTATCATGTTCTTGTTCCAGAAACAACCAAGATCCAGCAATTTGCAGCAGCGTCCTAAAATCTATAACTCCAATAACTATATCATAAACTTCAAATATATCATTAATTAACGAATTAACTTCGGAACGGTTATTAGGTAACTTATAGCAGACAACAAGTGACGTGTCATTAAATTCTGTAGGATATGCATTACGAGCCAGCAAAACAATTTTATTTTCGAGTGCCTGTCTAATAGCTTTAACTGACAGAAATATTTCTTCACCGGGCGACTTAATTTCTATTGGTATCGAATGCTTCGGACTTCTGATAATAGCATCCCATCTCTCATAGTTTCCGCCATACCTCGAAAGTTTACAATCATATCCAATCGCTTTAAACAATTTTTCAACGAGTGGATAGAATTTATCTTGGTTTAAATCTGCGTATTTAGACATGATAGATTCTATTGTCGCTTCTAGACCCTTATCCTGCTCCATTGAATCCTTAAAAACACCAAGGATTTCTTTGTCAACATCCTGTTGATCAGAAGTTGATTCCATAATAAGAAGCCCTGTTTCTCCTTTAAGTTCAACACTTGAATACAGGATTTCAGAAGCATTACCACGAACAGGAGAATGGAACAAATCTAAGGAAGTATCGGAAGTCTTGCTACCAGATAAGTTTGGGAAAATAGTATGCAAGTAATCAGAATGCAGTTCCTGAAAGGGAGAAAAAAGGATAGAATAGTCGGTGGTGCCCAAATAATTCGAGACCAAAACCTTATCCTCAACAAGCATAGACTTGATGGAATCTATATCAAAACCTGCCCTTTCCAAAATCTGGTAGAAACCTAGGCGGGTTATTGCATCTTTTGTCGCCGGATTAATTTTTTGTAAGTCTGTTTTCCTAATATCTTTACTTCCCTCAATTAATTTCAACACTCTGTATCCTTTATCCGTTAATTTGTCAAACTTTATCGGTTTATCGTAAATAACTTTGTTGGTTTCACCCTCTGTCCAGCCTGTCCAGCGCAACACCGCCAAGGGAAACCGAGTATAGTTTCTCATTGTATTGAGTAATATATTTCTTTGACCAGCCACTGCTTTCATTTTTTTATTCAAAGCTTCCGAAGAACCCCTTAAAGTTTGAATCTCCTCTACCATACTGTCAAAAAGTCTATTATCGCGGTCATTATCTAGGCACATTGGACCGATTATTAACTCATCACGCGCTAACAACCCATCTAACGCTTCTAATGTCCGCAGGAAGGTTACAAATGGTCTTAATTGATAATCTCCTTTAACATCTAAAATCTCATTTGGATAAGCAATTCCCAAAGCAGACTGTTCAAAAATTGATGATGGATCCAGTTTTGCTTCAATAACATGTGCTCCGAAAAAAGTGAATCGAAAGTTTAATTTACGTTCAAACGGATGAATCCAACCTAATATTTTAAACAATTCAGAGTACATTTTGGATTGATTGTATAAAGGATCCCGGCTTCTATCCGGACGTACTGAGAGCGAAAGGGCTTCTTCACCCATGAATCCACACGAAGTAGCTAAATCGCGCTCAATAAGAGTTAATAATATATCATCAAGAGAAAAGGAGTTTTGAGAATTTAGTACTTCAAAAATCTCGTAGAATATCCTAACGATACTGTTGATATCTGAACCAGGATTCGGGAATCGTATCAATCTATAAATCTCCTTGAAACTTTATGCTAGATTATCTCTATTACATATCGCAATGAATAGTTTATGAAATAATTTAAAATTCTCACATCGTTAATTTCATTTTAGACAATATTGAAACGCAATCTCCAAAGTTTCGTTCTTTTCAAGACATCATGCATGTGGAATTAAAAAGAAGTTGCAACGAGAATTGTGGTATGATAATATGTTGTTATGCAGTGACAAATTGTCCTAATTGCGAAACGTTTTTTTAACCAATTAGGTTACATTAAATTTTAGATATTTTCTCAATAGGAGGTTTTTATGGGAAGTAATGAAGTTAGTGATTCTAATACTGACACAGAAAACAACCAGTATTTAGATATTTACAAGTTACATTTTGACAACATGAATGAAATGAGTAATAGGAGGGTTAACGTTAATAGGTATTATATACTTGCTCTATCTGTAATAATTTTAGCATTGACAGCACTACTTCGTAGCGGAGGTTTACTAAGTGTAGTTTTTGCTGGATCAAGTGAAAAAGTTAATTTAAGTCCAAAAGTGATGGCATTATCAATGTGTCTCATAGGTATATTAGGTGCTATGTTGTCGGAATCATGGTTGCGTAATATATTAGGATATTTAGATACTACATCTAATAGGTATGAAGTTATTAAAGAATTGGAATGCAAACTCAAGTACGACTTTATTAAGAAATCTTATGATAGAATGCATCAAGATGCAGAATTGTATTTTCCGTTGGCATTTCACGAGTTGCATGCACCTTTCATATTTCAATTAGGATTTACAATACTTATAGTTATCGGTATTTATCCATTAGTAGAAAATAAAATAGGATATATATTATCTGTTTGCATAATAATATTTGGGATAATCGCAGTTTCTGTTAGACGTATTCAGTCTTTACAATCAAAATTAAAAGGGGGTAATCAATGTTCAATCGAGACAATTTAATATACGCTGCATATATATGTCTTGCACTAGTTGTGATAGGGGTTTTCATGTTTGGCCGTCCAAAAGCCGAAAATATTGATTCGTCTAATTCTTATATAGAAATTATAAAAACTATGAATAGTCCAAGTGGCGAATATGACTATTATATTAAGAATCCTAAGTTTCAATTTTTAGACAGCAAAGGTAATGTGAAGGTAATGGAAGTATTAGGATTTTATGTTAACATAGGTAGTCCTGTAGAAATTATATGTAAAGTAGGGTCTATTGATAAATTACTTAATTCAGAATGACTGTCATTTATACTTTGGCTAAAAGGTGAGGGTTGTAATCACATTAGTTGTTAAGGTGCTTGCCACCCTAACCTTTACCAATTTAATTTGACAAAGATGTCATCAATCAAGATTCATACAAATAGTAAAAAAAACCAATTTTGAAAATCCCAGTGTATGGTATTCTTCAAAACTATCCTTAAGAACAATTAGGTAAAGTAATGTATCTATGTTTTAAACAGAAACTATAAAGGATGAATTTTTATTTTAGCAATCTCTAAGTATATATAGGCATTAGAAAAACAGTTGTTTGAAGAGTTTTCCCTTGAATCGTTCATACGATAGTCGTGAACCTGCAATATTCCCTGCTGCTGGTCCAATTTGAAGCTGCGCCAGAGTGCCTGTACCGAACAGATTCTCAATTGGATGGAATTGTAAATCAGGATCAAGTTTGGGTAAACCGCAGATAAGTGGAATGGTGTGTTGTGCTACTAACTCTTTTAAGAATCCGTATCTGCGTAAGTTGAATCTATAGCCTGTTGCGAGAATAATACGAGATACACCCGACATCATACTGCGTGTTGTTTCAACTTGTAAGTGATGTGACGCGGTAACATTGCAAATATAGGTCTCAGGATAGATTTCAACGTTTGGACTTTTTTCTAACACATCCATAATCTCCCGGTGTGATACTACCCTCTCCTCTATTTTCCTGAATTATTTTGTATTTTTTTAGGAAATCGGTCTCATTTGAAAATTCAGTAAGTGCTTTTGGACCTAACCAGATTGGTGGAAAATCGAACTGTTCAATCTTCACCTTATTCCTCATAATTAGCATCACGTGATGTCCGCGTTCACTTAGACTTTTCGCCAATGTTCCTGCGGTTAACCCTCCACCAACAATCACTATTTTCCCTTCTTCATCAAAAACTTCTTTACAGTCTACCGAGAATTCAGATGCATGTATAATTCTATCTGGGAATTGGTATTGCCATTCGGTATATGCTGGCGGTACATACGCACAGTCATCAGCACCGATAGCAAGGATAATACAACTACTACGAAATCCTTCATTGTTTGTGGATATTATACGGAACGGATATTTACCTGTCCCTTTATCCCATTGTAATTTCGACACTTCAAACTGGTAATAGATAGGGTGTTCCGTGAGTTCAGCAAGTGCGTCATTACAGTAATCCCAAAATAGACTTGTGGATGGTTGTGAATACGGTGGTGCCAATTCATCTGTTCGATTATGACGTTTAGCATAATCAACGATTCCGAGAGGATCAGGTGTGGTATGGTGTACGGCTGGGGATCTGAGAAATGTCATTCCCTGGCGTTCGGTCTTCTGTCGCCAAGCAGTGAGTGGTTGTGGATATCTATCCACAATTACAAGATGTTTCGCAGCGACTGGCTTTTCACGGAGCAGTTGAAGTGCAATGGATATTCCATGGATTCCTCCACCAATGATAGTAATAGGTATATTTCGATGTGCTAACGGGATTCTGTTAACTTTATCATGATTGGCATCATTCATATCTGTTCCCGACTGACTGACATCCTATGTCTGAGAACTGCTTATTTAACAGTGTTTTAATTTCTATGAGGACCGGGAAGGTGAACACTTTTCAGTTCGAAGGTTTGTGTTTGAAATGTGTCTGTAGCGGTAACGACTGAATCTATACCTTACGACCCCAACTGATGGTGCCACCCAATATATTGCGGGTGACTAATCAGGCTAACTGTCGGATCGTCACTATCTCCGTAGATAACTTCTTCGTAGACAACATAAGTACTATATCTCCCAGCAGGCACAGAAATTTGTACATCTTTCTCTGCTACATACCGAGTAGCAGAGACCGGATCACTATGTTTTTGTCAAAAACAACCCATTCTTTGTTAACCTCTAACGGAAAATCCATAGTAGACGCGGCGGAAAGTGTTTTTGGTGAAATACCGGATTTTGGGGCGAAAGAAAGGCATCATAAGCGGATTCCACCAACGCTTGTGGGGTTTTGTAAAGTAGGTAGCCAAAATCGGGGGGATTCCGGGATAAAAATCGGTTTCAAAGAATCGAAAATAATATGCGTTTGCTGCCAAATGATCAACAGTATCAAGGATGAACTCGTCCGGTTCCGCAGTGGTAAGTGGGCTAATGGTCATCTGCCGATGCGTTGTTCCACTGATGTCACGAGTGCCTCTAACACGGAGCGTGAATTCCTGACCGGTATCAACGTTGATGTATGTCCATGCCGATCCTGTATCTGTTGGAAAATCAATAGCCGTTAATGTTCCTGTTGTATCGGGTGTTGGTATTTTTGTTTCACCGTGTGGATCAATCAGACCTTCATCACAACTCACAAGGAATAGTAGAAAGAGAATAACTAAAAAGGGGCAGATTGAGATTTGAGTATTTTTCATTATTTTACGACAGAGAATTTCCCAGTACTCTGATATCCCATTTCCATCAGACGCCCGGAAAAAGTATAATCCAGCACACACTCTTTCACCACGTTGGTTAGTACAATCCCAATTAGATGCGTTATCAAGGACTTTAATTAGATTTCCTGATATATCGTAGATTTCAACGCTTAACCCGTTTGGATAGAAAGATATGTGTTGGTTTCCATTGTTCAGGTCGAATAGGATTCGGTGCAACGACAACATTTCTACCTGTATACTTTACTGCATAGTTGAAAATACGTCCCTGCCAAATTTGGTTCCCTGTAATCCCAGAAGGTGTTTTTCCACGAATAGTATACAGATAGATACACGCAGGTGGAAATCCCATTAGTGCGAAGTGTTCCCTCTCCATTTTGTTGCTGTTTCTTGTGTCAATGTAATAGTATAATTATCTCTATTAGGACTTTCTACTGTCAAGTATGGAGCGCTTTGCAGTGAGTGTGTACTTTGTACTTCAACATTCCACACACCTGTAGCATGCGGTTGTGTATTAATAAAAAATGCCGGTGCCCCGTTTAAGGCATCTATGCTCGTGCTCGGTGTAACACTCTCTGAAATTATAGTCGGTGTACCCATAATACCTATATCATTTACCGGAACAACCGCGTAATAATAGTGAACGTCAGTTGGTTCATAGAACTCTAAATCTACATCTTGAAAGACAGTAGTATCTTGAAACTGAGTTTGGGTGGGGTCCAACGCGTCCTACGATTGTAATATCGTCTTCGGCAATGCCATCCCCAATTCCTATCAACTGCACTGACGTCATCTGGTGTTTCGAAAGGTTGCGGGGTATCAGTTTCATTTTCTATAAGATATCGTTTCCTGACAATAACAATTTCATGTATATCTGCAGGATCACCAAGTGTCCAATTGATAATTGGACCTCTACTTCCGTGTGCGACCTGTGCAGTTGAGATTTGTCCTGATGGTGGAACACCAGCTATCACGCTAACAGACCCACCAAATGTGCCACCTGGGATTATAACCTGTTCCACATCAGGGTGCATATTAATAAGGATGAGTGTGATTTCTTTAATATCCCACCAAAATCTGTGAAGGTCATTTGTGCCTCTTGGGACCGTTGATATGTGAACGCCTCTTTGATTTCTGTATTTCCGATCCGTTTTTTGACAATGAATTTTGCAGCCCATCCACGTAGCCCGTATTACTGTGTCTTCTGAGTTCATTCTCAATTGCCACTTTATCCGTATCTATTAGCGTATTCATGTCTATCGGTGCGAGGTCTGCACCATCAATCTTAAAGTGAATTCTGGGATAATACCTGAAGGACGAAAGACAATATATCGAGATGCGAAGTGTTCAGGCATTGATTCTGAATGAAATCAGTCCGTATCGGATAGCTTGTATGGACATCATTAGGATGGATAGCAACAGGTGGGAAACGATGAGCATTCCTATATCCCGGTAGTTCAAGATTTGTATAGGCACGTGTATGTGTAAAATAGTTCCAAACAGTAAAAGTCTTGAATGCTTCTGCAAGGGTAGTGCCATTATTTATGAAAACATCGTAGAAGTTGCCAAATTCTCGATAACTCCCATCCGTTGTGTTAGCGTAGAATTGTCGTACGATGTCGTATCCGAATCTTTCCGCCATATACAGTGTCCAAATAACTGACCCGTATTCATGATCTCCTATTCTACTTTCAAGGGAAATATCGGGAATAAGAAACCATCGACGTAGTTGGTTGATATAATAGTTATAGGAATTCGTTTCGTTAGGTTCGTCAGGGTCAGGTATATTGTCCCCGTCGTCGACAAGTCCACCATCGTAGGTCATGATTTCTATCCATGTTGCGGATGCTTCCATAAACCATGTTGGCATATACGCATTGTACCCGAACTGTATACCGTGTAGAAAATTCATGAGCACAGGTTGTTTCAAGATAACGTATTCCCTCTGCTTTACCGACATAATCGTAAATACGCGAATTGATCATGAAATAGGGAGCAACAGTTAACGCTGTGGATAGGACGCGACCTTCGAACCAATCTGCGGTTGCAATTCCAAGTGCGGGAAATGTAAAAAGGTAGACATCGTATTTATGATTGCCACCGTTCTGTGCAGCCCAAAAATCACTATACGGTTTTTAAAACCCATCAAGTCAATTTGGATGTGGTATGATCGTTCCAGGGCATCTGCACATATATCCACATAATCAGGAACACCGTTCTTCGATGAAAATCTTCAAGTGGCGGTGCATGCGGTTCTACCCGTGTATAGTGAATTCTGAAGTGCGGTGTATTGAATTGTAACGGTAATGTAATATCGCCGAAGAAGCTGCCCGGAAGTCCGGGACGTAGAAAGATAGGTTTGAGTTCTCGCCTGTGTATAGAGGGTAGGTTTTGCCAATTTTTTGCGATAGTGACGAAACTATCAGTTGCACATTTGTCGATCTCGTCAAAGGTATATCTTGGTTTTAGGTTTTGAACTCTCGTGCTGTTTGTATTGCGTTTTTGTAGTTCTGGATCTGGTGGGAGTGCTTGGACAACAGTAAAAAAAGCAGTAAATAAAACTATGGAAGTAATAATATATTTCATTTAATTTTGTTAGACAGATGAATTTATGATATGGATATATTGTAGGTTGATTTTATATTGAGATTCTTCAATTATTATACAAGGTGATGGTATTGAATTCAAGGGAACTATCTGTTATTCCTTTGTTGGATCGTATTATAGTTTAAATGATAACAGTATAGATCACAGACACGTGTTGATCGGGAGTGTTGTTTAGAGTATATGTTTCTATAATGCGGATACAGTTTGAACAAAGATAGTAACTGGGTATTAGGAAAAATGGGTGGGTTTACCATCAATACTAATCTTGTTTTTCTCTTTCCAATACGCTTTTATACCGTCTTCACCTTTTCTCTCTGCCCAGGTATTTAGTTGTTCTCTTTCACCAACGAATTCGTATAGTGGTACGGCTGTCCCACAGGAAGTTTGAACAAGGTCGACTTTCATGTCGAGATTTGGCGTGCACCGGATGGGAGGGAAAGAGAGGGAAGAATACCTGCCAGTCTGGATCATCGTCGTGAATAGCTTTAGCGGTACCGTAAAGGCGTAGGATCAATGGTTTCTCATCAAATGAGTTTAACATTAGAGTCATACGGGATTTTCCTGAACGTGTGCGGCAGTTTCATTTCCGCTACCTGTCAAATTTAGCCAGATGACACGATTTGGATTGACCACTCGCAATGAGTCCATACTTTTGGGGAAAGGTTTATCCGACTGTCTGCCGTTGCTGTTGCGACAAAAAACATCTTCTGATTTTCGATAAACTGCTGAATTTTCGGTGTGATTGTCTTGTATAATTGCGACATAAGGTTTCTCTAAGAATAGATAAGATATGACCCTAATCTCGGTTTTTTAGTGATGCCCAAGTTGTTGCTAATTTATCTGTAGATTGTACATCATGCGGTTCAGCACCTTCTATATCAGCGACATACTTTCCTTCGTATACACGAATGTGGTCGAACCAAACATCTACTTTTTCTCCACCAAGGATAATCCCAGCGCGTGAATTTACGTCATCGACTGGCATTTTAAAGGTGATAAAAGATTCCTTCCATGTTTCAGAGAGGCTTATTTGCTGTACAGCATACTCTGTCCAAGGAGCTCCTTGATGGATTATCCGCATTCTTGCGTTTCTGGGTTTCTCACTCTTTCCCACAAGCTATAGGTATATGTAGTATCTTTCTCCAGAATAAAAGGTTGTTGATAGAGTTGTATATGCCATGGTGCATCCCCTGCTTTGTTGATTTTCACATATGCAGCATTCTTTCCGACGATGGGTTCTGCTTTATTGCCTTCAGTCTGAAAGAGGGCAGCAGCATTTTCGTGTGTCCAATGATGCCATTGGTCAAGTTTATCTTCAAAATCTCCGTTTTTGAGGATATTTTCGGGTGGTTCTAC
This sequence comes from Candidatus Poribacteria bacterium, assembly GCA_965205025.1. GTDB lineage: Bacteria > Poribacteria > WGA-4E > WGA-4E > WGA-3G > MSPOR6. The sequence continues at coordinate 35,954 of CBDBFU010000001.1, read as the reverse complement.
AGTATAGGCAATAATTGTCATCCCGAATAATGAAATCAATGTAAAAAGATATGTAGAAAGTCTCATAGTAGAATCATCAAAAAATAATCTCATTAATTGTGTTCATCTCCACCTTCACCATCGTGTTCTTCGCCACCTTCTTGGTCATGCTCCTCGTCGTTACCATGTTCTCCACTACCAACTTCAGGATGTGCTGTCCATCCATCAAATCAGTGCTGGTTGCAGTGAGTTTAATAAGTATTTTCTCCTTGGGTGCTAAGTCCTTCGGAATAGTCGGACCGAGTTCTATTCCGTTTGATAAGTGTACTTCAACGCGAACATTCTTCATCGCTTCGCCAGTAGTGTTTTCCAATGGTACCATTGAAAGTATTACTATTGGTATCGTAGGTTAAGATTAGTCGGACACCGTTTCGGACTTTGTCATAAGTTTCATCCAAAGCCAGTTCAGTGCTGGACTCTTCATCTCCATCGTCCATTGATGGTTTTGTCGTATTTGAACAACCGTTGATGACGACAAATAACAAAATACCAATTGCTGTCATAACACTATATTTGTGAATCATGTAAACATCCTTTTCTAATGTAATATTGCTAAATGTAATATTGCTATTGATCAGATAGGCTAACAGACTATTCGTATGTATTCTATTTCTTTAATAACTATCAGGTATAAGACGAACCTATCGTAATGCATAACGAATTGAAATTGTCAAGGGAAATATGGTAGATTTCTGTTTAGAGTTGTTCGTAGGAATTAGAAATGTATTAATGCTGAGATAAACCCATAGCGGAATTGGAATGAGTATTAAAGGAAAAGGACAGGATAAACCTGTCCTTTTTAAGGATCCCGGCAACGACCTACTTTCCCACGGGGTCGCCCCCGAGTATCATCAGCGCTGAAGGGCTTAACTTCCGTGTTCGGAATGGGAACGGGTGGGTCCCCTTCGCTATAGTCACCGGAAAGGAGTAAATAATATTTGACAACTGTATAGAATTGAGGAACGATAGAATAGAATAAGTTATCAAGCCCTCGACTTATTAGTACCAGTTAGCTGAACCGCTCGCACGGTGTACACATCTGGCCTATCAACCTCCTGATCTCGAAGGAGTCTTACCAACTTAACGTTGTGGGATATCTTATCTTGAGGTGGGGTTTCACGCTTATATGCTTTCAGCGTTTCTCCTTTCTGCACATAGCTACCCAGCGATGCCACTGGCGTGACAACTGGTGCACTAGAGGTACATCCACCCCGGTCTTCTCATACTAGGGGCAGCTCCACTCAAATATCCTACGCCCGTACCAGATAGGGACCGAACTGGCTTACGCCGTTCTAAACCCAGCTCGCGTGCCACTTTAATCGGAGGACAGCCAAACCCTTGGGACCTGCTGCAGCCCCAGGATGTGACGAGCCGACATCGAGGTGCCGAACCGCCCCGTAGCTGTGAGCGCTCGGGGGCGACTAGCCTGTTATCCCCGGAGTACCTTTTATCCAATGAGTTACGGCCTTTCCACACAGCACCGTAAGATCACTAAGCCCTGCTTTCGCATCTGCTTGACGTGTCCGTCTTGCAGTTAAGCTCCCTTCTGCCTTTGCACTCTACGCGCGGTTTCCAATCGCGCTGAGGGAACCTTAGGGTGCCTCCGTTACATTTTAGGAGGCGACCATCCCAGCAAACTACCCACCTGACACTGTCCTCGACACGGATTCACGTGCCCGGAGTTAGAATTCCAATGCAACAAGAGTGGTATTTCAAGGACGACTCCACTGAAGCTGGCGCCCCAGTATCAAAGTCTCCCACCTATCCTACACATGCAGCATTAAAACCCAATATCAAGCTATAGTAAAGTTCACGGGGTCTTTCCGTCTTGGTACGGGTAACCGGCATCTTCACCGGTATTACAATTTCGCCGAGTCTCTCGCCGAGACAGTGCCCATATCGTTACGCCATTCGTGCAGGTCGGAATTTACCCGACGAGGAATTTCGCTACCTTAGGACCGTTATAGTTACGGCCGCCGTTTACCAGTGCTTCAGGTCGGAGCTTCCAGTTGCCTTTGACTCCTCGCCTTAACATTTTGGCACCGGGCAGGCGTCAGTCCCTATACATCATCTTACGATTTAGCAGAGACCTGTGTTTTTAGTAAACAGTCGCATGGGCCATTTCACTGCGGCTTCATTCGGTTTCGCGTGCGAAACGCGGCACTTAGTAGAAGCACCCCTTCTCCCGAAGTTACGGGGTCATTTTGCCAGAGTTCCTTAGCGAGAGTTCTCTCGAGCGCCTGAGGATTCTCTCCTCGCCTACCTGTGTCGGTTTACGGTACGGTCACCATGATTCGTCCACTCGAGGTTCTTTTCTTGGCAAGCAACCGGAACAGTTTGCATCCTTGCGGAATCCTGTTCACCTCTCGGAGTTTTATGTACCGGATTTACCTTGTACACTCCGTCGGGCTTAACCCAGCATATCCATCAGCTGGTAGTTCCTAATGCTTGCGTCTCCCCTAGTTTCAACCTTGTCATGGTGGTGCAGGAATATTACGCCTGCTTCCCATCGCCTACGCCTTTCGGCCTCGACTTAGGATCCGACTAACCCTGGGCGGAATTGCCTTGCCCAGGAAACCCTTAGGCTTTCGGCGAACAAGCTTCTTACTTGTTTTATCGCTACTCATGCCGGCATAATCACTTCTAATTCGTCCAGAGTACCTCACGGTCCTCCTTCAGTCCTACTATAGAACGCTCCCCTACCACATATATTTACATATACATCCATAGCTTCGGTAATACGCTTAGCCCCGGGAATTTTCGGTGCAAAATCGCTCAACCAGTGAGTTATTACACACTCTTTAAATGGTTGCCACTTCTACGCCAACATCCTGGCTGTCTCAGCAACAAAACATCCTTTACCACTTAGCGTATATTTAGGGACCTTAGCTGATGGTCTGGGCTGTTTCCCTCTTGTCAATGGAGCTTATCCCCCACTGACTGACTCCCATGCTTAAGACAATGGCATTTTGCAGTTTAACTGGAGTTGCTAACCTGGTAGGGCCGCGAGTCCAATTAGAGCTCTACCGCCACTGTCAAACACATGAGGCTAGCCCTAAAGCTATTTCGGGGAGAACCAGCTATCACCAGGTTTGATTAGCCTTTCACTCCGACCCACGGGTCATCCCCCAAGTTTTCAGCCTTGGTGGGTTCAGGCCTCCATATACTTTTACGTATACTTCACCTTGCCTATGGGTAGATCACCTGGTTTCGGGTCTACTCCATGCAACTAAACGCCCTATTCAGACTCGCTTTCGCTACGACTCCACATCAAAAAATGTTTAATCTGGCTACACAGAGTAAGTCACCGGCTCATTATGCAAAAGGCACGCGGTCATGCATGTCACTTGCGTGACTTAGCACTACCACAGATTGTAGGCTCTACGGTTTCAGGAACTTTTCACTTCCCTAACGGGGGAACTTTTCACCACTTCCTTCACATGTACTTCGTTCACTATCGGTTGCTAGGGAGTATTTAGCCTTAGGAGGTGGTCCTCCTGGATTCCCACAGGTTTGACCTATCCCGTGGTACTTGGGGTACCCGCCAAGAAATGCGTCACAGCTTTCGCTCACGGGACTTTTACCCGCTCCGGTTGCTCTTTCCAGAAACATTAAGCTAGCTGCCCGGTTCATTTCCGGTGTGTCTGAACCCACACCCAACGGACCCCGCAACCTCCGATATACAACGCGTTCAGGCTTGAACATATATCAGGTTTAGGCTATTCCCTTTTCGCTCGCCGCTACTGGGGGAATCGAGGTTTTCTTTCTTTTCCTCAGGTTACTGAGATGTTTCACTTCTCCTGGTTATCCCTTAGATAAATCTAAGTAACAGGTATTAACCTGTTCGGTTGCCCGATTCGGGAATCTCCGGATCACAGTTTACTATGCAACTCCCCGAAGCTTATCGCAGCCAGTCACGCCCTTTATCGTCTCCTAGCACCAAGGCATCCACCGTAAGCCCTTAGTAGCTTGATAAGGTGATATTGTATTCTACCGATTTACCCTCTCTATACAGTTGTCAAAGAACGCCGTCTAATTTTCAGAAGTGAAGATACTTCTGATAGACGATGGAGATGAGCGGAGTTGAACCGCTGACCTACTGCGTGCAAAGCAGTTGCTCTCCCAGCTGAGCTACACCCCCTCGCGTTTGGTATATTAAATATACCCTAAAACCTGAACTTAAGTCAAATCCATTCTCAAATGGAAAAGTAGTATACCATTGTATTTAACTTAAGTCAAATTTATTTCAAAGAACGGGACAAACAGTGTTTAATCCCAGAGCAGATTTTAAGTATATCATAAAATGAAAACTATGTCAAATAAATTTCACGAAAATTACACAAAAATTCAATAACTACTTTATTTTCATAAAGTTTTATAAAAACGAAGGTAATTAAACTATCGTTTCACTAAAATAAATATACCGAGTAAAATAATATAGACTCGTGTTCATACCTCTCATCAAATACTATCTATCCATATTGCAACTTTAAGGATTATCACAGTTAATGAAAAGAATAATATAGATACGATAACAGCAATGACAGAGGTCTTAAATAGTCCTAAATATCTGTCAGAATTTTTAAAAATATTGTGGACACTATATATTAAACATACTATAAACAGGATAGCACTGGCTGTTAAAAATATTGAATACATAATAATATTGCAACCTTAATCATATTGCAACTGTATGAGTTCTTCATCGCCTGATAAATCTTGGGGTGCGTAAAGTTAGTGTTAATATTTGTTATTCTGAGATGATTGCACTTTCACGGAAACCTTCACGGAGCAATTTTACGAACCCTTATTCATGAGGATTAAGTAAATATTTCGGTAATTCTAATTTTCCCAAACCCGGTAGGTGCGGTTTCCTAACCGCACTGGACCTTTCTTCAAAATTGCCGAATTTAAAAATTAATCTTCATCTATAAGGGTTTATGGATTTAATAACCCCAATTTTCCGTGAATCACGCATGTTAACATATATTTAACTACAACATGAACGAGGTACATCTTTCCGCATTTAAGCAACTGCTAATGCTCGTACTTCTCCGAATTCATGTGATAACTTCTTCCATGAATCACCATTGTCTTCACTCAGGAAAAGTTGTCCGCTTACACTACAAGCAATTAGTAATCCATCGACACTGGGATTATATCCGAAACACCAAATAGTACTGTTAGCCGTAATTCCGATATCAGAGCGATCCCAGCGAATAGCCTCTGCATCTGAGGCGTCACTTGCGTCTTTCATAAAAAATATGCCGCCTTGGTCACCGGGCGGTCCGTTTCCTGCTCCAATAAATACTTTAGCGTTGTCCCCGTTAAGATAAAAGGCTGCTCTACAGTAGGGCCACGGATAATGTTCACGGACTTTTAATGGAGTCCAATTGTGCATATCTGTAGTGATACAAACATCGTTATTTGTGGCTGCAACAAGTGTTTTTTGCTCCCCTGGTAACTACGGTAAGACCATGTATATCTAAGCTGCTCAATCCTTCGCTTCGATCATCCCATGTTTTACCGCCATCGGTGCTGAGACGCATACCATCAATTTCAATGCCTGCATAGACAGTATCGTGATCTTCTGGATCAATAATGATAGTTGTAACACGTGGTATGATAGGAATCCCTTCACACTCTTGGGCAAGTTCTGCATCAAGTTTTGTCCAAGTGTTTGCACCATCAGTTGATTTGTAAAAAGCAGATGGACACGTTCCAGCAAAAAGTGTTTCTGGATTTGTTGGATGGATAGCAAGGGACCACACCTCTTTACTATCCATTTCACTTGGCATATGCTCCCACATATTACCACCATCAGTAGTTTTAACAACCCCTTTTTCTGTACCAGCATACAAGATATTTGAATCTGTAGGATCGACAACAATAGCGCGAATATCTGCCTCTGGAAAGATTCCATTACTTGCCCTATCCCAGGTTTTACCTATATCCGTGCTTCGCCAAATACTCTGTCCAATTGTCCCTGCATATAATGTTTTCGGCATATATACCTCCTAATTAGTAGCTTTGGTAATCATTTATCATTTGTTGTTTCATTGAGAATACCTTCGTCAATAATAGTATCCCCTCGCCTGATGCTCCATTCTACCGCTTCAGTATCAATCTCAGGCTTAAGGTGAAAAGCATAACGATACCGAGTCTTGTCAGCGTTTTGGATGTAGACCATCGGTTTATCTTCAATAAGATTTCGGTTTTGGTAAGTTAAGGTTACTGTGAGTGAGACTATACCTGACGCCTTATCTGGAACAGCAATGATTTCCCAATAATTTGGATGAACTGGATTTGGAAGAATTATTGTAGAATAAGTTCCCAGTCCTCCTTCAAACACACCATAGTTATATGTTATAGATTGTTGTGCGAAACTTGGATTCTCAACCTGTAGACTTGGTATAAGTATAGCCCGTTTTACAGTAGAACCAAACGTTGGAAGATCAAGTGTAGCTGTACCATCAGTAGTTCTAAAAGGGAGCGATTCTACTGATATTTCTCCAGAATCTCTTAAATAAGCGACTCTTATATCAACCTTTGTGTTTCGCTGTGTCGTAAAACTTAAGTTAAGACCTGCCTGCTCAGTGGATGCTATCTTACAATCAATTGCGTGGGCTGCAAAATTCACCAGTGTCTCATTTCTTCTATTAACCGGATAGGTGTCGTGTATGAATTGTGGTGAAATAATAGGTTTAAACGTTGTATACCTGTATCGTTTTCCAATAAAACCGAGTAATCCCCATGTAGTAAGATAGTTTGCGACTTTCCAATCAGAAAACACATTTGAGAAAGTGTTGGACATTCCTTGTGCTTCCAATGTATTGGTAATTCCTGAAATGCCATCTAATGGATTTTTCACAAGATCGGAAATAGTTTTCAAACCCCCATAATGATCATGAAGGTACATCATAAATATGAAGGCAGCTCCATAATGCGCAAGTAAATTGGTTTGTGTCGTTTGTGTCCAATCAATAAGGGAAGTGTTCGGTGCTTCCTGAAATGCTTTTACGTGCTGATGAATATCATAACCGCATCGGAACGCTGCGTAATTTGCGCACCCTTCATCAATCCATGTTTCTTCTTTCGGTGAGTGTTTCCAGTGAATAATATGTTGTAGTTCATGAGCGATAACAGCCTGCATTTGAAAGTTGTTAACAAGTTCATCTTTTGCATCAATATACAGAATCTCACCGACATTACTATGAAGAGGTCCAAGTGTCGGATGTTGAAGAATACCTCGCCGCTGATCAATTGGCATGAAATATCCGACTGTAGAATGCGTGTTCCCAACATCCCGGATATTGAGAAGGAGTAATATAACTTTTTGGTTTCGATCAATATCTGGTAAGGTTCCAAAGTCTTCGGTTAATATTTCATAAATTCCACGGTTTGGATCTGCTGGTGTTGAAATATCAAAAGCGTTTTGGATAGTTCGAACTGTTAGGGGAGAAACATTTCGTCGCCATTCTGAGTTTTCCACATAAATATAACAGTAAGGTCCACTACCTCGCAATGTTGCATTAACAGTGTACTGCTGTTTTTTTGCGAAATCTATAGCAAAGAATGTACGTTGGGAACCGATTTGAAGTTCGGGTGCAGCGTGGTGTGCTGGGGCAGATGGTACATCTGGTATAAACTGTGTACCTATATGCTTTTTTAGTTCAGGTACCCCACACTGGAACGTTTCACCATACTGGATAAAGAACGTTAGTGTGAATAAGAAGACCTTGATGGTTATATATCGCATCATTGATTAAGGCGTTCATGTATCTCTTCATTATCAGGTTCGATTGTTTGAGCTTGTTCCCAAACCCTTTGCGCTTTTTCCGGTTCATCGTTTTTGAGATATGCATCCCCAAGATGCATTAGAATTTCCACTTGGTTAGGGGCTTGTTGACTAGCCTTTTCTAATGTGGAGACAGCTTCAGCAATCTTACCCTGTTTAAAAAATACCCAGCCAAGACTATCAAGATATGCCCCGTTTGTTGGTGCTTTTTTAAGGGCACGTTTTATTAATGCTTCAGCTTCATCAAGATGTATTCCTTGTTGTGCATAGAGATATCCAAGTGCATTGAGAGCAAACTCATGTGCTGGTTCAATTGCCAGTGTTTTACGTAGATATGTTTCTGCTTTTTCAAAGTCCCCCATTGTTAGGTAGACTGAACCAATTCCGTATGTTGCTCCAACATGGTCGGGTATCTCATCAAGAAGTTGTTTAAACACTTCCACAGCCTCTCCATGTTTCTCAAATATTATATACACATTAGCCAATGCATACTGTGCATCAAGCATTTTTTTCAGATAGGATGCATGTTGTGCATCATTTTTAGGATTATTGAGAATTTCCTTAGAAAAGAAAATTGCGCGTCCAAGATATGTCTCTGCATCCCGAATAAGGGTTGCTGGATCAATTGATTCACTATCATCCTTTTTATCTTTCAGTGTTCGTATCTCATAAGCGAGTTCCTGTAATACCAGTCCAAGCCCTAAGTTTGCATCAACATTATTCGGTTCTATTTCAACGACTTTCATAAATGATTCTTGTGCTTGCTTTATTTTTCCGGTTTCATAGTAAATATGTCCTACGGTGTTTAACATGTCCAAATCATTAGGTTTAATTTTTATGACACGTTGATAAGCCTCCACAGCTTCTTGTAATTTTTCTTGTCTCCTGTAGAGATCACCTAAGGACTTATGAAATTGAGGTTGAAAAGGCATAATCCGTGTGAGCGCCTTGAATGATGTTTCAGCTGTGGTATAATCTCGGAGCTGAAATGATATATCCGATAGCATTCGGTGTGCCATAAAATGGTCTGGATCTAATTCAGTTACTCTTTTGAGTGTCTGCATTAATTCTTTTATTTCTCGTCCCCCTGAATATGAGGCACGATGTGCTAAAATTTGTGCAAGTAGCCATGTAGCTGGAACGTATGAAGGGTTAATTTCAAGTGCTTTCTCAACATCCTTCTGAGCACCTCGTATATCTTGCAAGCGTTGAAACCGGAGTTGTCCTCTTTTGTACCAGATAAAAGCAGAATCCTCTGCCTCAATTACTAATTCATCGTACAACTGCTTTGAAGTTGAGAGATCTATTGTATATCTCTGCAAATAGACCGCTGCCATCATCCGTGAATATATCTTACTTATATCTGAGACATTGCTTTTAGTTACAAGTTCTGGATTTTCAAGTGGGTAAACATCTTGCGCAAATGTAACCGTCCTTGTAATCATAAGACAAAATATAGTAACAATGAATAATACCATCCATTTTCTCTTTTTCATCACCATCTCCTAACCTAACTTAGTCTATTCAATCAATGTAATGTAACTTAGTGTCCATTCTTCTATTCAGTGTTGGTAGCTGTTATTTTAGCCACATCTACGAGTTTCTCATCTTCTCCTAAAGACATGAGTCTTACACCTTGTGTCGTCCGTCCGATTACGCGGACATCGCTGACAGCCATCCGCGTAACATATCCAGCAGAACTAATCAAAACAAGTTCGTCTGGATCCGCGACTAATTTTGCAGAAACAATAGCACCATTACGAGTTGACCGCTTAATCGCCGTGAGTCCGACACCGCCCCGTTTCTGAGAACGATATGCTGATAATGCTGTCCGTTTGCCATAACCATTTTCGGTTACAACGAGTAAAGAATCGTTTTCATCCGCCGAACATACCATGTCTACAACAAAGTCATCTTCACTACTGATCCGTATACCTCGAACCCCGCGTGTTGCGCGTCCCATGCTCCTTACATCCGATTCATTAAAGCGTATAGAGTTCCCGTTATGGCTAACTAAAATAACTTCATAATTTCCATCAGTAAGTTGTGCGCCGATTAACTGGTCCCCATCATCCAATTTTACGGCTATGATCCCGCTTGAAATTCGGTTGCTAAAATCCTTAAGAGCTGTTTTTTTGACAATACCATTCTTTGTTGCCATCAGGATATATTGATCTTCATTAAATTCTCGTATAGGCAAGAATGCGCTAATGGTCTCGGAATCTCCAAGTTTTAACATATTTACCGCAGCCCGTCCAGCTGCAGTGCGCGAACCTTCTGGTATTTCATAAACTTTTTTTACAAAACACTTCCCAAGGCTGGTAAAGAAAAGGAGCGATTGGTGTGCTGTGGCAATAATCAGATGCTCTAAGAAATCACCATCTTTCGGATTTCCACCTTTAATCCCAACCCCACCTCTATTCTGTGTTTGATATGTATCCATTGGAATCCGTTTTAGGTATCCAGAATGTGTTAGTGTAACAACCATCTCGTCATCTGCAATCAGATCTTCCATTTCAAAACTTCTGACTTCATCAACGATTTCGGTGAGACGATCATCCCCATGATCTTCCTTCAATCCTTCTAATTCTTCCCTAATGATATTGGTAACAAGTTCTTCACTTTCCAGAATTGCTCGGAGTTCTGCGATTTGAACTAGAAGGTCTTCGTATTCGTCATTGATACGTTGTCGTTCTAAACCGGTTAACTGACGCAATGTTAGATCTAACACTTCGCGTGCTTGAACATCGGAAAGTTCAAACTGTTCCTGAAGTTGTTCTCTTGCTGCTTGTGGTGTTTCAGCAGTTTGAACAATTTCAATTACCTCGTCTAAATTTTCAAGTGCAATACGGTATCCTTCTAAAACATGTGCTCTATTTTCACATCGTGTTAAATCGTACTGTGTGCGTCGACGTATGACATCGCGTCTATGTGCTAAATAATAATGCAGGATTTCGGGTAGCGTTAATACTTTCGGAAGTCCTTCAACAAGACAAAGGAGATTTGCGGAATAATATTCCTGCATCTTGGTGCGTTTGTAGAGCTGATTTAGGATAACTTGTGGCACTTCTCCGCGCTTAAGTTCTATGACAATCCGTATTTGTTCATCAGACTCGTCCCGAATATCAGAAATACCAGTAATTACCTTATCGACTTCTACTAACTCATACATCTCATCAAGTAATTTATTCTTCTTCACATGATAAGGTATTTCAGTGACGATAATCTGCTCTCGTTCTCCTCCTCGTGATTTATCGTTTGCCATAGGTTCAATTTCTGCCCTTGCGCGCATCGCCATATTTCCTTTTCCTGTAGTATACATCTTCTTGATTTCACTCTTACCGACAATGATTCCCCCTGTAGGAAAATCAGGTCCAGGAATAAATTCAAGTAAATCATCAACAGTAGCTTGAGGAAAATCAAGTAGGTGAAGGAGGGCATCAACAACTTCGTTAAGGTTATGTGGGGGTATTTTTGTTTGATAACCTACACCGATACCGGTTGTCCCGTTAACAAGGATGTTTGGAAGAAGTCCAGGTAACACAGTTGGTTCTTCCATGGAATCCTTATAGTTAGGTTGAAAATCAACTGTATCCTTATCAATATCAAGTAGAAGTGTTTCAGCAATTTTTGTAAGTCGGCACTCCGTATAACGCATTGCCCCTGCTGGGTCATCGTCTATTGATCCAAAGTTCCCTTGACCATCAATTAGGGGATAACGGGTACTAAATTCTTGTGCAAGTCCTACAAGCGTTCCATAAATAGGACCATCCCCGTGTGGATGGAAATTTTTCATCACCTCACCCACGACCGCGGCACATTTATCAGTAGGACGGTCATTCGTTAGGTTAAGTTCACCCATAGCATAGATGATCCGTCGTGCACTCGGCTTCAAACCATCCCGCACATCTGGTATTGCTCTATTCGTATTTACGCTCATAGCGTAGGTGAGATATGAAGTTTGTAATTCAGATTCTATTGTACGCCTGATGATATTTTCTTCTTGCATTTCCTTCTCTTATATTCTATTTGGTTGTGATAAGTGTTGAATCGGAAACATCTGACACATCGAATGTGTTATGCGCCATAAACATCAAGTTCAACTTGTGTTCCGTAACGTTCTATAAGTGCACGACGAGGCTCCACAGATTCACCCATCAGCAATGTGAACATTCGTTCAGCATGAACAGCATCCTCCAGAGTCACCTGTAATAAAACCCGTGCATCTATCTGCATCGTTGTTTCTCTTAATTGTTTTGTATTCATTTCAGCAAGTCCTTTAAAACGGATTAACGTCATACCTCTATTAGAACTTGACTTGACAATTGTAAGGAGCTGCGAAACAGATTTAGCTAATTGTTTATCCTCCGATTTAGACACTTCAAACAACGGATCATCATTTTCTTCTGTGTCTTCAAAATCTTCAGGTAGAATGCCTAAATCTTTAATACACTGAATATCTGGTGAAAGTTCGGCATGTATGCCAGCATCCGATTTTACCTGATTTATGATTGCATCATTAGCAAATATCTCTGATATTGGAGCTTCGGTGTCAGGATCGCCATCGTCAGATTCAGCATTTGCATTTTCAACCTCAGAAGTTTCATCATTAAATTCAAGGGGTAATTCACCTTGCTGTGCATTTTCTGTATGCGATTCAAGGATATCCATCACTGTATCTACTGGATCCTCAGGTGTCTCGTTTGATTCCATGAGAGTAGATTTTCCCTCTACTTCAGGTATATCTTGTTCTTCAATAGGCTCCCATAAATATCGAATCAATTCCTGTCGCGTTTTACTTCCACGTCCACTCATCTCAACCAGCCGTTTCTCAATTCGTGACAAGGCTTTAACACAATTCACTGCTTCCTCTTCAGTATAAGGTGTGTTGCGTCGTTTGTTCTTTATCTCTTGAGATCCAGCAGATGCTTCTAACATGTAATCATTCAAAGCATCTTCGTCTTGTAGATATTCTGATCGGCGTCCTCTTCTAATTTGGAAGAGGGGTGGTTGTGCAATATAGAGACGACCTGCGTGGATTAATTCTGCCATCTGTCGGAAGAAGAAAGTCAACAATAGTGTACGTATGTGTGCGCCATCCACATCCGCATCCGCCATGATAATGACTTTACCATACCGCAATTTTTCCAATTCAAATTCCTCTGATCCAATACCGGTGCCAAGTGCAGTGACAATATCAACGACTTGCGCGTTTTTAAGAATTTTATCTAACCGTGCCTTATCAACATTGATACCTTTCCCCTTTAGTGGTAAGACTGCTTGAAATGTTCGGTCGCGTCCCTGTTTTGCCGGACCTCCTGCGGAATCACCCTCAACAAGAAAGATTTCAGTTTTTTCTGCATCCCGTTCAGAACAATCTGCGAGTTTACTCGGCATGGATGCTGAATCAAGGATACCCTTTCGTCGAATAATATCTCTTTGCTGTCTCGCAGCTTCACGAGCTCTTGCTGCTTGAATGTTCTTTTGAATTATTCGCTTAGCAAGTGCAGGTTGCTCCTCTAAATATTCTTTCAACTGCTGGTTTACAATAACCATGACAATACCTTCCACTTCAGTATTACCAAGCTTAGACTTTGTTTGTCCCTCAAACTGAGGTTCAGGTACCTTAGCACTAATAACAGCAGTAATCCCTTCACGAATATCTTCACCAGTAGGAGTAATTTTTTTCACCTTTCAGCAACCCATTATCTTTTGTATAAGCGTTGAATGTCCGTGTTAATGCACTCTTGAAACCACTCTCATGAAATCCACCCTCTGTCGTTCTAATGTTATTTGCATAGGAGAATATATTCTCTGCATAACCGGTGTTAAATTGGATTGCGATTTCAACACGTACCCCTTCTGCTGCCCCTTCAAAATATATCGGTGTTGTATGAAATACTTCTTTATTTTCATTCTGGAAACTAACAAAAGATGCAATACCACCTTCATAGTGATAAACGACCTCTGCTTCATCTCCTTGTTCACCCACTCTAAGATCTTTGAATCGAATACGAACACCTTTGTTTAGAAATGCCAATTCCCGTAGCCGTTCTTTTAGATTTTGCGCTTGGAAGTCAAGTGAATCGAAGATTTCATGGTCTGGCATGAACATAGTTTCTGTTCCACTATTTTTCGTTTCCCCAATAACGTCTACATCTTTTTATTGGTATTCCCCGTTTATACTGCTGTTCGTATATTTTACCATCCTGTGCCACTCGTACAGTTAGCCATTCGGAGAGTGCGTTTACACATGAAGCACCGACACCATGTAATCCACCAGCTGTTTGGTATCCAACATCTGCCCGTCCATCAAATTTACCACCTGCATGAAGGGTTGTCATGACTACCTGAAGTGCTGATACACCAGATTTATGTTCGTCAACAGGGATACCTCTTCCATCATCAGATACAGTTACACTACCATCAGCATTGAGCGTAATTCTAATCTCGGATCCATGCCCGGCACCGAATTCGTCAATGGAGTTGTCAACAAGTTCCATCACAAGATGTTGAAGCCCCGCAGCACCAGTACTCCCAATATACATACCTGGCCGCTTACGAACCGCTTCCAATCCTTCTAATATCTGAATAGATGATGCAGTATAGTCATTTGACATTATATTTTTCCTTATAGATTATCAGTTATTTATTGTTTTCTGTTATGAGTTCACCAATTATGTAATATTTAGAGCAGTTATGAATAAAGCCGAGGTGAATATTATGGAATAATTCCCTAACATAAAGTGCCCGAATCACAGGAACACAAAAACATTACTTATAGTTATAATATATTAAGAAAATCTATAACAAAACCTGTCGATTTATATGTGTTTTATAGACTGATCAGTTTTGTAATATTCCTAATATAAAATTGATTTTTCTTATATCCATTGTAGCATAAACCTACTTACTTTTGCAACCCCTTTTTTTATCTGTTTTGTGAAAATGTTATAGACTTTATTTCTCAAATGTTCAATTACTCATTATTTTCTATTTTTGTATCAGCACATTGTGTTGTAAAGAGTGTTTTTAACGCCTCCCGTAATTCTTGATCGTTTACAACCGAAACCACAGATTCTATCTGTTCCTTCATTTCTCGTGACACCGGTTTATTGTCTTTTTCAGATCCCCCAGCCTCAGATTTATCTTTGCTACGATGTGATTTTTCCTTCGGAAAACGTGGGGTTAAAGTTAAAGCGAATATCAGTAACCTTGTTTGCAGTGGCAACTCTTCGGACACTTGTATTTTGATTTTCAAGTTTACTTTTGAGTTTTTTTATAATCTTAGTTTTCATCAGAGTCATTTCATTTGCATAGACGGGATGAGACACATCAACTCGTAAAATCCCACCATATAATGAAATTGGAGCACTTTGTGCAGCAATTGTCTTTCCAACGACCGATTCCCAAACATCAAAAACCCGTCTCTCCTGGACCTTATCAAACCATCCACGTTTTTGCAGAACACCTTCTACAACATTTTCTATTTTTACTGTGCCGCGTCGTATTTGTGCTCTTCGTCTAAATTTGCCTGATTTTCCAAACCGCATTTTGATACCTTTTATCCAATATATGATCTTTGAAAGTACATGTGGAATTGAATAAATGACATAACCGTAGTATAAATTTTACTGTTTTCAACGTTCTAACTTTCATCTACGATGACACCTTCTTCAACCGTTAACAAATGAACATCTTGCAACTCGTCTCCCATAACATCTTTATCCGTAGCAGTAATAATTGTCTGAGCAGCAACACCTTGAAGATAGGATAATAGGTATGCCCGTCTTTTCACATCTAACTCAGATAACACATCGTCCAGTAGAAAAAGGGGCGCACTTCCTGTATCTTCACGAATATACTCTAACTCAGCAAGTTTTAGAGCAAGTGCAATTGTCCTATGTTGTCCTTGTGAGGCATAGGTACGAGCAGTTTCTTGCAACATTTCATCTTCAGCGTCTACTTTCTCTAATGCCAATGTAAAATCATCACGATGTGGACCTACAAGCGTTACACCACGGCGTACTTCATCCCGTCGAGCTTGTGTCAATGCTTGGCTAAAGAGTTCGGTAAGATCCGTTATATCTGAGATTTTCTCTCCACCATTCTCTATTCCGGGGATATATTCCAATATAAGGCGTTCCATTCCCCCCGTCAACGATAGATGTGTGTTTTCAACGACAACACTTAACCTTTTCAAGGCAGTAAATCGAGCTCCTATTAATGCGACTCCGGATTCACTTAGTAATCCATCCCATATAGAAACCTCATTAGCAACCCCTTTTCCTATACTCAGTTGTTTTAATAACGCATTCCGGTGTTGCAATATTCCACGATAACGTTGTAGTTCTTCTAAATACTGACGATTTAGTTGACATAAAAGCAAATCAATCCATCGTCTTCGGAATGTCGGAGCTCCCTTCACAAGATCCAAAGACTCTGGTGAAAAAAGCACTACATTGAACTGACCTATCCAATCCGAACGTCTCCGTTGGAGAACACCATCTGTTTTTAGACGAAATGGTCCTTGCCGTGGCTTAACTGCCTCAAGACGGATTTGATTATCGGTTTTTTTATCATTTCTAAAATATCCTGTAACAGCAAAACCTTCCATATTATGGCGTATTAACTCTGTGGCAGAATTAGATCGATGGGATTCACCGGTACACAAAAAATAGACAGATTCGAGTAGGCTTGTCTTGCCCATAGCGTTTCTGCCAACAATCAATGTTACTGGGGAATGAAATGTGATGTCACACTCCTGATAATTTCTAAAATTTCGCAAGCACAATCGTTGCAGGACCATCTAAACTCCGCTCAGTTATGGTTAACATTTATCATAAGATTTAAGACTATTGTATTATTGCCTTACTTATATAAGTTTGTTATTGTGATTTTTCTCATATCAACTAATAAACTATACCATAATGATTGCTTGCAAATATATCTATTATTTACAATTTTATTTATAAGTTCACCTAAAGTGATTCGCTTATATTAATTATATTAAATAATTACTTAAAATTTAAAATTGTAAATTAGAAGTAGTAGTAGGGGGTGTGCATAAGTTGATAACTGCTCTAACAACTGACAGTGATTGAGATTAAGGGTGTTGATAACATGTGTATTCAATTATGAAATTATTGACAATTTGTTAAAACAATTAACGGGTGTAAGATTATCAACAAGTTATCAACAAGTTATCAACAATAATTTGAGGGTTATGCACAGCAATTGTGCATAACATGTGCTTTAAGTGTTTTAATTCAGGTAGGAAGCGGATTAAGTCAACTCATCCATCATCATATTTATTAACTTTTTAGTTTCTTCATCTTCACTACTTAATTTTTCTATCTGTGTGCATGCATGTATAACGGTTGTGTGGTTTTGTCTATTAAATGCTTCAGCAATATCTAATAATGAAAGCTGTGTGAGTTCTCTACATAAATACATTGCAACTTGTCGTGGGAAAGCTATAGCCTTCGTCCGTTTGGCAGAAATTAGGTCGTCGCTATCCAAGTGAAAATGGTCTATCACGATTTTTTGTATTGCAGCTGCTGTTACGGCTTTTCGACGCGATCCAGTACGGGTGGATGTATCGTTTAGTGCTGTGCGTGCGAAATCAAGATCTAACTTTTCACCGAGAAATGATGCTTGTGTGTTAAGACGTAATAATGTGCCTTCTAATTGACGAATGTTTGATGTGACAATTTCAGCAATGTAATTTAGGACTTCATCTGAAATATCATCTAAACCTTGCTCTTGACATTTACCCCGTAGGATGGCAAGTCTCAACTCATAATTAGGTTTATCAATTTCTGCTACCATACCCCATTCAAAACGGGAACTTAATCTCTCTTCAAGATTTTCAAGCATGCTTGGTGAACGGTCACTTGATAAAACGATTTGTCCTGAGTTTAAATATAGGTCATTGAAAGTATTAAAAAATTCCTCTTGTGTGCCCTCTTTCCGTTGTAAGAACTGAATATCATCAATTAACAAGAGATCTGTTTTGCGATATTTGTTTCGGAAATCTTGAGCTGAAGTTCGTTTGACGATAGATTCAATATACTCGTTCATAAAAGTTTCAGAGGTGACGTAAAGGACTTTACAATCAGGTATTTTTTCCTGTACTCGATTGCCAATTGCATGTAGCAAATGTGTTTTTCCAAGACCCACACCACCATAAATAAAAAGTGGGTTATACTCTCCACCGGGGTCATCCGAAACTGAATAGGCAGTTGCATGACATATACGATTACTTTGACCAACAACAAAATTGTCAAAGACGTAGTTAGGATTTAAACTGGCAGATTCAGGAGACCCGTTTTGAGAATGGTCTTTTGGTTCTTCAGATCCAGTATCATTAGATCCAGTCTCATTTTCGAGTGGTGGTTCAACAGCAAATTTTAATGTACAGTCTACACCCATTCGATTGGCTAATAATTTATCAATATTTTTCAGAAACCTATTTTCTATTTCAGCCTGTGTATATGTAGATGGAACAGCTATGATGAAGGAATCCTCTGTGAGAGTACGTGGGGTTACTTGACGTAAATAGACATCGGTATCTGCCGAATCGTCAAGCTCCGCTAAGATATCTAACCAGAGTTTATCAGGGGTCTGATTCATGAGAATATTCCTATTTTATTTTTATATTCCAGCTGTAATAAGTTGGGAAATTTTCAATCAAATCTTAACGACGCGAACGTGAATTATACAGAATTAAATTTAATTATCAAATTAAAACAGAGCAATTTTCTATTTAAAAAAGTAGGTGTTTTTACAACCTATTTTTTACTAAATTGATTGAAGAATTTAAACGGGAATATACCTGAATTCTTCCAGCAATTTACCTTCATCGAATGAAAAATTTTGACTGTTTTGGGTTGATAAATACATATCTTAAATGGGTGTGCTCGCCTGCTGAAATCTTATAGTTTTACTCAAATCATTATAAATAACGTTACTTTTATGGAATTGATAACGAATCTCTAAACAGAATAATTTGACAAATTGTGAAAAATTGGGTATCCTTATTGTTGCTGATTTCGTCAAATCATTATATCCATGCGGTGTCAAATAGTTAAGTAATAGAAGGGATAAGAGTCATGAAGCGTACCTATCAACCACATAGGCGGAAACGAAAAAATAAACTCGGATTTAGAAAACGTATGTCTACCCGGCATGGAAGAAAAAACGATTGCCCGCAGACGCGCTAAAGGTAGAAGGGTCCTAAGTGCATAAAGCTGCTTTGGAACAAAGATGCCTCGTACATTTAACATACCTCGTTTTTATGAAAGTCCAATTATATCGACGGTTAAGGCATCACGGCGAAATATGGACGCCCGGAAACGGGATTTATCTCCCTCCGTTTTAGATTTTGGTCCTGTTCGTTTTAAGATTGCACGCCACTTTGGGTTCTGTTATGGTGTTGAAAATGCTGTTGAAATAGCATATCGTGCCCTTGAAGAGAATCCTGACAAACGAATTTTCCTGCTCTCTGAAATAATTCATAATCCTCGTGTTAATGACAATTTAAGACATCACGGTGTGCAATTTCTCTCCGATACAGAGGGAAAACCGTTGCTCCCATTTGATGTGTTAATTCCTGATGATGTTGTGATTGTACCAGCTTTTGGGACAACTTTAGAGGTAGAGGAAGAACTCAACGATCGCGGTGTTACCCTCTCCTCATATAATACAACATGTCCATTCGTGGAAAAGGTGTGGAAACGAAGCCAAGAAATTGGCAAGCAGGATTATACCGTTGTAGTACACGGTAAGCGATATCATGAAGAGACACGCGCCACTTTTTCACATGCTCAATCGGAGGCACCTGTTGTTGTGGTTCGTGATCTCGAAGAAGCAGAAGACTTGGCAAAAGTAATTAGCGGTGAAGCAGATGCTGATTTTTTCTTTGAAAAGTTTGCTGACCGATATTCCGAAGGTTTCCACCCAGATTTACACCTAAAACGGATTGGTGTTGTTAACCAAACAACAATGCTTGCTACAGAGACACAAGCGATTGCGGATTTATTACGAAAAGCTATTGTCCTACGGTATGGTGTAGATAATCTTGCAGAACATTTTGCGGATACAAAGGATACGCTGTGCTACGCAACAAAAGAGAATCAAGATGCAACGTTATCTCTCATTGCTGAAGGTGGAGATGTGGCAGTTGTGGTCGGTGGATATAATTCATCAAATACGAGCCATCTTGTGGAACTGTGTGAGCATAAGTTACCAACCTATTTTGTCCGAGATGCGGATGAATTGCTTAATCCGAAACAGATTCGTCATTTAGCACTTGAAACGAAAGAGGTACAGATTACAGAGGATTGGCTGCCGATGGAACATCAGGATGGTAGTCCTGTTGATATTGTACTGACTGCGGGTGCATCTTGTCCAGATATCCTTCTTGATGAGGTGTTGCGGAAAATTGTTGGGTGGTTTCCAAATCCCCATTCCGTGGATGAAGTGCTTGTACCTTATGAGTAGATGTATGCTTTGTGGTAATATTAGAAATAAAAAGAAATATACCTTATGAACGAACAGTATGAATATTTTGGAAAGACACTCACACCAAACATAGCGCGAGAACTTATTCAAGAACTATTTGCAGGACGGACTGTTCCAAGACAAGAGATAATAAAAATTGTAGATGAAACACATTTGGAACGGGGTGGTCTCCCAGCTAAAGCTAAATTTCATCCGGCAATAATGGCTTTGTCAGAAATGAATCGGTTAGGGTTCGTAGAAAACCCTCGTCAAGGTTATTGGTATATTTCTTCAAACACTAAAGACCAAGACAATGTAGGTACTCATCTTAACAATTTAGACACAGAAAAAACCATCGGTTCCGGTAAACAAGCAGTGTATCTATACTATTATCCAGCCTACCAACGCTTAGCAGAATTGCAGGATGAAGCGGTATGGGCGTGTAAGATCGGAAAATCCAGAAATGACCCTATTGGTAGAATCGTTTCACAAACGCGTACTGCCCTTCCTGAATACCCCAAGATCGGACTTATTATCAAGACTGATGAGTTAAATTTGATGGAAAATACGATACAAAATATCCTGAAACTTCAAGGTAAACAAAAGCAAGATGCACCAGGAAATGAGTGGTTCATAACTTCTCCAAGTGAAATTGAACAACTATATGAAAGCAACTTTGGCAATTCGTAGCAAACTAACTCTTAATTCTAAATAAAATAGGTTTTAGGATTGCCATACATTACAATATCATTCTTGTATAAGGAGTTGTAATAAAACAAAATCCCTATTGTAGTCGTTCAATTACCCATCTTACATTTACCTTACTGGATTCCAATAAAATCCTCAATGTATCTGTTGAACTTAATACAGATATTGAAGAGAGGTTACTCTATTTATCAGTACTGGTCTAAATTATAAAGGAGAACAATTATGTATATTGTAACTAACGACTTGGAAATTATAAACTTCAACCAGTATCGAAATTTGAGTGTAAAAGAAGAAGATTCTGATAAGAATCAACTTGTTTTAACAGCACAAGATGGTTCCGAGCGCGTTATTGCTGAATTTGCCGAATTTGAGGATGCATTCAATCTCTTTGCTGATATCCGTGATGCCATTGCATCTGGAGAGACATATTATAGCTTAGAATCATATCAATAAATAATCTGAGATTTCTTAGGATGGAATTTGACCCACTAACAATCGACACTATGATTGTATAGTGTCATAAAATGCGTTTTATTTTTGATTATTCTTGACTTTTTGGCCTGAGATGTCATCTTAAATAGTGCATACCAATCTACAACTTAGGAGACTATCCCATGCGTCAACATCTTACCAAATCTGCTATGTGTTTTCAAATAATTCTCTCCTCAAACTATCGGAAATTATCAACACAACTGACTGATAAACATTGACATCTGATGGTCTTTGATAAGTATCAGTTAATTAAAAAATCTACGTTAATTTTAGCGTATTTCTTGGTATGCTATATCCTATACTAAGGAGTTTATGCGAAAGAAATTTCTATTTTATACCCTACTGTTTTTTCTCCTTCCAACCTTTCAGGAACTCTCAAACTCTTGTACAGGTCCTTTTTCACCCTGTACTTCAGTGAAATTGCCTTTTGTGTATTCATTAATAACTTTTCTCCAAAAGGACTGGGCAGGATAATTTGCTTCTTCTTGGATCACTGACCATTTACCTTGGAATTTTGCAAAGAGTAGATGAGCAACCTTCATACCAATTCCTTTTCGTCTGAATTTTCTTAGAATAAAGAATTCTGAGAGTATGTTTATACTGTTTCCATTTCCAGATTGATTACGCCTAATTAAAGCAAATCCTGCCAGTTTCTTGTCAACTTTGACAAAGTATGCAAAACGTTCTGATTCTGTCCAATAGTGATCAATATATTTATATTCAAATATTCCATAAGACCCAACATCTTCTTCATTAAATTCACTATAATCGTGCTGACAAAGCTGCATTAAATTTCTGAGGACAGGTTTCTTATCAATTGAAATATGTTCAAGTTCTATATTCATTTGTCAAGTTCTCCAGAAATATGAGAGTGTAAACGAAATAATGATGCATGAATTGGTAATTAAGGTTATGAAGTGTTGCGGCACAAGGTGTTTTCTTATTCGCAAAGCCGAGTGTTTGAGCAAGTATTAACTCCGAGATCCATCGAAGTAGCGATAGATGTATACCCTATGCATGCGGATTATCAGAGGTACGCACCTTAATTGCTTCTGGTGTCAATGCACCGAGTGGTTTTTCTCCATTAAGCACACGTTCAAAATCGTCAACAATCATATTCGCCACACGTAGGTTCGCATCCTCAGTTCTTCCTGCTATGTGTGGTGTATGAACGACGTTATCTCGGTTTCGCAGTTCATCATCAATTGGCACAGGTTCTCTATCATAAACATCAAATGCACCAGCCAGTTCGTCTTTCACAATCCGTTCACGCAAAGCATCCATATCGACAGCATGTGCACGCGTAATAATAACAACCAACGCGCCTTTACGTAGATGGTAGATACGTTCACGGTTTAGCAGGTGTCGGGCGGATGGTGTCGGTGGAACAGAGACAAATACGATATCTGCCCTATCAACGAGTGTATCCATATCAGCGCGTTCTACATCCCATTCAGCAAGGAGTTCATCCGGTACAAAGGGATCGTATCCCATGACGGTTGCACCGAATACACTACACCATTTTGCAATTTTTCCTCCAATCTGTCCAAGTCCGATAACACCGATCTGCTTTGTGCCGAGATCACCGTTTACAAAATCTGGGTCATCACAGAATTGATGTGCAACGGGTAGTTTTTCTGGTCCCCAGATAGGGTTATCCCAATCCCAGAGTTTTTCACCGGTAGCCATTTTCAAATGCCATTGTGCTGTGCGTCGCAACGAAGACAATGCCAGACCAAATGCACATTCTGCTACGGATTGTGACCACGCGCGTGTGGATTCAATCACAGGTATACCACGACTTTGGCATTTTGCGTATGGGATACCGTGTCCCGTGTTATCTGTCATAGTACCGACTACTTTGAGTTTTGGCGCGTTATCTATACATTCCTCAGTGAGACGACCACCCCATTGTGAAATACCGATAACTTCACTCAGATCCACTTGTTGATGGATGGGATCTTGACTGGTGGTGTTGAGAACGAGTGTTACGCCTAATTCTTCCAGACGTGTCACCATCTGTTCGTGAACAAAGGGCCACGAACGTTCTAAACCCGGATTACGCGTAAATAGAAATTGGTGTGTTGCCATTCAATGAATTCTCCTCTTATGAAATGATGATATGTGGCGCAGTAGGATACCTACCGCGACGGTTACCATAAAGTGTGAGTCCACCTTTGTTTTCGGCATTACCTTTGACTTCATAACGTACAGTAAGTGTATCTGCGTCCCCATTTAGACAAGTTTCCTGATCTAATGGTATCCGATACAAGTAGCCGTAGTTGCCAAGGTTTTCGTGAATATAGGTGAGGACACCGCGTGCATCAGCTGGACAATCGGGAAGTGTCAAGGTTTCTATCTCAACCCCGTTGACAGAAATTGTAACATCGGATGGAAATTTTTTGGGTTCTGTTTGTCGTGATCCACCGTTTGATGAAGATGCCTCAAAAACGAGTTCCATCTTTGTAATTTCGTTATGTATTACGTCATCAGGGAGAGACACTTGATATTCAACGTATCCGGTGCCTTGTGCAGTAAGACGTTGTTCGGTTATTTCTGAACCAGCATCCCATTTGCTAACGGAGATGTCTCCTGGAAGATGAGAAAGTGATGTGAGTCCTGAGGTGTCTTCCAAGTATATCTCAAAATTGATGTAATTTCGTGCGACAACCGCTCCTGTTTCATCAGATACCCATACATGTAACGTGCCAACAGATGCGTTAACTTCTGGGATGGTCAGTTCAAGTTGATGTACTTGTTCTGCCTGATACTGTGGAAAGGGAATACCAACACTACCACTCACGCGTCTACGTGTTAACTCACCATTTTGCTCAAGTGTGTCCAGTTGCCAATGGAGCGTTGTACCGTTAATTGTTTTGTGTGAGTAGTGACTTGCATAGATATCCGCTTTTATGGTGTCCCCGGGAGCAACGACTGTACCGGGTGGATAGTCAATAGCAATAAAATCAAGCGTATTGATGTCGTTGTAATCGTATCCAAATTCCTTGACGGAACGGTCATAGTTCATAAAGCCGTTGTGTTCCCACTCAATATCCTGCAGCTCGGTATAGATGTATCCACAGATTTTTGGATGGAGGCGTAATTCATTTGTAAGATACTTAAAACACCAAGCGACATCTTTATCACCAGCCCCAGCACTAATGCCACCATATTCACTATTTATTAGAGGCGCATCCGTTTGTACATTATCCCCCGCGTAATTAAACTTTGAACCGGGATATGTCTGTTCCACGACGTTTGCGATATGATCTTTTGCGTGTTTGTAATCATTGATATAGAAATGCCAAGAGTTGATGTCTGTTTCAACGTGGTCATAAAGGCAGGGAGAGTTATCCTCAATAAGACGAGTAGGGTCAAGTGATTTGGCTAAGTGATACATTTCTCTTACCCATTCTTGACGATCTTTTAGCTCTTTGTATTCTCCCCCACCGAGTCCCCATGTTTCGTTGAAATTGCACCACGAGATGATGGATGGATGATTGAAATCGCGTGCGATGTTTCCACGAAGTGTTGTTTCTAATCTACTTTTTGCCAATTCGGTATAGTTCCCGAAATTGGGAATATCACACATAAAGAGCATACCCAATTTGTCTGCCCAGTAGTAGAGGCGCGGTTCATCAACTTTGATGTGGAGGCGTAGAAAGTTAAATCCGAATTCTTTAGCGCGTTCGATATCGGTTCGGATTGCTTCATCTGTAAGGAAGGTATATACACCGTCAGGGGTAAATGACTGATTGAGTGCACCTAACAGATATATAGGACGGTTGTTGAGGTAGATATAATTGTAATCACCACCTGGTGCCTTATCAATGGATACTTTTCGCATTCCGAAATAGGTGTAAATTCTATCAATGACAGATTCATTAGATACCAATTTGAGTGTGACATTGTAAAGGTTAGGTGTATCTACGTCCCAGAGTCTGAGTTTATCTGCTGGAATATTGACTGTGAATTTTGTATTTTCTGCAGCATCAACTGTTCCTGACATATCTTCACATTCCCAATGTATTTCGGTTCCGGTAGCAATTTCACCATCAACCGTCACATCAAAAGTCGCAGTGCTATTGTCAATATTGGGGGTAATGTGGCATTGATTTATATATGTTTCGTTTCTGGGTTCCAGAATAACAGGCTGCCAGATGCCACTGGTACGAACATACCATCCAATCTGTTTTCCTGCAAGTTGTTCTCCGTGGTCTTGTGCATCATACACACGGACGACAATATCTGCTGGTTTTCCGGGTGTAAGTGCATCTGTTATGTCAAATTCAAAGGGAAGATATCCGTTTGAATTGCTACCGATGACTTTACCATTCACCCACACAGTTGTTTCCCAGTCAACAGCACAGAATTTCAAGATAACACGTTTGTCTCCCCAATTCTCAGGAACTGAGACAGATCTATGGTACCATCCGATTGTATGTCGTGGTTCGCCACGATAATTTCCTTCACGGCTTAGACCGCCACAGGTGACCTCTTCAGGGTTAAGATAGGCATTTGTGCTTAGGTAATTCTCGCTATTTGCTTTGTCTTCTTCTCCCCATGCTGCAAGGCTTTCCCATGGGTACGGGACCTGTATTTGCAGTGGAAAATCGACTTTATTCGGTGAAAACCATTCCTCTTTATTACCGACATCATTTGGGTCAAATGCAAATTCCCATGTGCCGTTTAGGTTTATCCAATCAATTCCTTCGGAGGTGCCACGTTGAAAATCGGGTCTTGGATATTCTGGGCGCGGTGTTTCAATTTTTGTCACTATCAGTCCGTCCTTGTTCTTTTATATGCGTAGATAACTTTTATTGTACATTATAGAAAATTAGTTGTTTTGATTCAATAGAAATCAAGACTTAGGGTATGTAAAGTTTTTACATTAATTCCGTTATCTTGTGTTTGGATTACGTGGATTACATATATTTCACGTAGAGGATACTGTTTAATAACTGATATTTCTGATGGTCAAAAAGGTATCAAAAACAGATATTTAATCCTAATATACAGAGAAAAAATAAGGTATAAAAATAGAGATTTAATCCTAAATACTCAGAAAGTAGATCGTGTTGTTGTAGATTTAATCAATGCATCGAAAAAATGAAAAAAGTTACACTTTTTGTCACATGGTGTGACATTGAAATTAGCGTAAATTACCGCTGTAACCCTTGTCATAGACTGACTTTATTCCAGTTTTAACTTGATTTATAAGAATTTCTAAAAAATGTGATTTTGTGTTGTTTTTGTTCTTGCTGATTTTGTCAGTTCCAACCGTTATATAGGTATGGTTTTTTGACGTATATGAAACTTTGTATTTAGGATCGTTTTTATAGATAATCATTAGTTTTAGTTTATAGTTTTTAGTTTGTGTTCTAACCTATAACTCCTAATTTTATTTTGACAAATATTATTAATATGTTTTTCTGTTTTTGTGATATTTGTATATTAGTTGTTAGATATGGGTGTTTTCTTCATTTTTTTAGATCTTTTATGGAAGAATGTTTGATCCGTTTTATTTAATTCCTGTTAATGCCATAAACTTTACACATCCCAAGACTTACCAGGGTGATTTAGTTTTCAGTTTCTTGTAAGATTTTCACACGTTTAATATTTATCTGTTAGACGAGTAATGAGAAATCTGATACGCACAATCTCAAATCTTCTGTAATATATTTTTATATGAAATAAAATATTTTAACTAAAAGTAATCTTTTTAATCTATTTCTACGTCATGTAGGGTGAATGCAGGATATTCTAATGTGAAATATAGATTATCCTAAAGTTAGTATGGAGTACAAATGTCATCTTTTCCCTCAGATACAATCTTACTAAAACAGATTCAAAACGGCAATTTCGATGCTGTGGGTGTTCTTATTAGCAAGTATGAACGTCTGTTACAAACAATCATCCGAAACGAAGTTTGCAATCCTGAAGCAGTTTACGATGTATATAGCGAAACATGTCTTGCTATTGTACGACGGTTTCGTCATAAAGGTGTTACAGATATCGACGCTGTTAATAAATGGTTGAAACAGGTTGCTCGGAGCAAATGCCGAGAACATTGGCGAGATGAGGAAAAACGTCGAGAACTAACGGAATTTGCAGAAGAAAAACATGCAGCTGATTTAGAGCAAGAATTTCTTAGAGGGCGACGTCAGAACGAGATATTTGAGGTAATTGATAAAATGAACTCTATATACAAGATGGTCGTTGAATTATGGTTTGAAGGATGGACTTCCATTGAAATCGGTGAGAAGTTAGGCATTCCAGAAAGCACAGTGAAGTCTCGCAAACGTGTGATTATTAAAAAAGTACGTGAGCATTTCGGTGTGTCGCTATTGCCAAAATAACAAACGGTAGTAGCGTATTCAATGACTTTTGTTTACTGTAAACGGGAGATGTGCTAAAATATAGTACTTCTCCTTCAAATCAATGTCTCAGATATTGATTGAATATACCGGTACCGTATAAGGTGCTAAAAGGAGAAACAAATGCTTAAGTTAATGTTCAGGACAATGATGATTGTAGCCTTAGTATTGACTCTATCACTTATAGGTGTCAATCGTAGCGATGCTGCTAATATTACATCGTTATGGGTCTCTGCTCATAGTGATACAGGAGATGGTGGATATACAGGGGCTTCTCTGACAACGGATGAAGACGTAAGTTATATAGACTGGAAGATAAGAAATAAAAAAGGGAACGTTGTCTATTCTTATACAAGTATGCATGATATTGACACAAGGTCAGTCTGGGTTAACCTTGGCTCACACTCAGGTCATATTGGAGGCGAAAAGTATACTTGTGAGGCAGTCGCGTGGTTTTGGGATGAAGATAATGCAATTTTGTTTCAGATAGTGATTCCTATGGCTTTAGAGTGTATCGTCCCGATGAGAAGTCCGGTTGGGTAGACGGGGTGTACGGATCAGCCTATGTCTATAGTATTACCTACGACGGTAGCAGTCTTGGCATGTCGGGTTCCATATCCGGATATAACTCCACAGATCAGGACCGGAATGTTACTGGTAAATTTAAAATTACCGTGTTTAAAAATGGTGTACAAGTGGGAGATCCCGTTGAAGAGGTGCCTCCAGCAAAGGATATTGAGAATGGTGAATCCTATTACGAATCTGGTAGTCCATCAAAATTTATCGGGCGTATAGGATTGAATGATACGTATACAGCTGATGCGTATTCTCGTATTTTTGTGGGTGACCTGACCTGGAAAGCGGCGGGAAGTGCCGAATTTGAGGATTCCGACAATCCGTAAATTCTGTATTTGGATAGGGGATGCATATCCCCTACCACATACCAAGGAGGGTACAATGCGTTTACTCATAGCATATTTCCTAAGTTCATTATTATTTTTCGTTTCAATAGATGTAAATGCCAAGATCCTTTTCAGTTCACATCATGTCCATGAAAATTGGAATATATACGTGATGGATGATGATGGTAGCAACGTTACATTGTTGACAAATGAAGGGACGGTGTGGGCTCCAAAATGGTCACCAGATGGTACATCCGTTGTGTTTACCAGAGGTGGATCGCTTTGGCTGATGAATGCCGATGGTACGAATATACGAAGAATTCTTGATTCACCACAGTTTACAAATGATACTTTTCCTTCCTTTTCACCAGATGGGAAATACATTGTGTTTAAAAGGTCTGTGATAAGACACGGCAGACCCCCTGATCGCAGCGTGAATGTACTCAATCTTAAAACTGGTAAGATCAAAGAGATTGCTGAGGAGAATTTAATTGCACCGAGATGGTCGCCAGATGGCAAATATATCGTGTGTGGTGGTGCAATTGATGTAGATGGATTGGGTAGCAGTATTTGGCGAATGAACGCGGATGGTGGTAACCTGCGGAAACTCATACCATCACAACGGGTAGGAAAATCTATTCTAAGCTTTTCTATTGCCAAATGGTCGCCAGACAGTAGAAAGCTCGTATATTCACGAATGAAATATCACTGGCGGCAAATTAACCATAATACGGAAGCCCTTATACGAGAAGAATTTAGATATTTCATCTGTGATCGAAATGGTAAAACGTTACAGCGGTTGAACATACCGAAGGATATTCAGCCTTGGGATATTGACTGGATGGATAATGGCAGATCTCTTGTTTTTTCGGGGGTTAAGTATCCCATAAACGGAGTACCTCCGGGTTTAGGTGAATATCCTATAGCGAAAATATATATATATCATA
The DNA here is from genome assembly GCA_965205025.1 of Candidatus Poribacteria bacterium. GTDB lineage: Bacteria > Poribacteria > WGA-4E > WGA-4E > WGA-3G > MSPOR6. The sequence goes on along the minus strand of CBDBFU010000001.1, from coordinate 6,187 downwards.
TCGCTACCGGCACGTTGACAGTATTGATGGATACGGATGAATATGATCCCAGTGCTGTAGATTGGATAGATGATGATGTGCTTTCAGTTTCTCCTGAAGGTAAGAAACCAACACAGTGGGGAGCAATAAAATAGGTTTATCAGAGTTGTTGTGAAACTATAAAGTCGTTTCGCAATGGTTATTCCTTATGAATCAATGCTGAATTCATACAAGTATTCAGCGTTGGTTCCATCTGCAATTGATTTGAAAAAGATTATTACAGGACTTACGCAAAATTACAAAATGTGTTATTCTTATTGATTATGAACACATTTACACATTCTAAAAAGAAGCAAGACTTATTTTCCGATTATTGTCAATATTTGTTTTCAAGTTTTACTAATTTTACACAAACTTATTTTGCTAAACATACAGACCGTTGGAGCCACGATCAACTCAATCGCTTTCTGAGAGACGAAAACATTCCTACAAGTGAACTCTGGGCATCCGTCAAAGACGACATCGACTTTGATGAAGAAGGATACCTGATTTTTGATGATGTTGTGCTGTCAAAAATACATTCTAAACGGATTGAAATAGTACGCTCTCAATGGAGTGGTAGTGACAGAAAGGTGATTCAAGGTATCGGTATTGTCACCTGTCTCTATGTCAACCCTAAGACACAGGAATATTGGGTCATTGATTACCGTATTTTTGACAGAGATCATGACGGTAAAACCAAAATCGATCATTTATTGGATATGTTGCACGATGCTTATTCTAAGAAACAACTCCCATTCCGGACAGTCTTGATGGACTCTTGGTATGCGTCCATGAAAGTGATGAAAGCGATTGATAGACTTTCTAAGATCTATTATGTTCCGTTGAAACGAAACCGTCTTGTGAATGATACCAAAGGTGTAGAACCTCACAAGGCAGTCAAAGATCTATCTTGGTCTCAAGCAGAAAAGAAAAGCGGTAAACGCGTACATCTCAAAAACTTTCCGAAAGGTTCTGTCGTAAAGTTATTCCGGTTTGTGTCTGATACCGGACGCACGGAATATATAGTGACAAACGATTTGACACAATCAAATGTGGATATGACTCACCAAAAGTGTCGTCTCCGTTGGAAGATTGAACTCCTTCATCGTGAGATGAAACAAGTAACCGGTATTGGTAAATGCCAATGTCGTAAGATGCGTGCCCAGAGAAATCATATTGCGTGTAGTTTCCAAGTATGGGTCTTTATGACGCGTGTTGTACGTGCTGTTGGACAAAAGATTTACGAGTTTAAAGATGGTTTATTGAGTGATTACTTAAAACATCAACTCTCAAATCCTTCAATAAAATTTAAAACTGCGTAAGTCCTGTTATTATAAATAAGAGGTATTACGATTTTATATCATGATCTTGATTGGAAATCAATTCTTCAGGTAGTTGCAAGTCATTTAGATTTTACTAAGATTAGAGATAACCTGCTTGAGAGAGTACGTTCGCAAGGTTCTTTTTTCTACCACAACGCCCTTGCAGAACATTCAATGTTTTTCCATTGAATTTCACTTTAAGTTCTCGTTTTTGATGTTTTGGACTACTCTCTTTAATGCCTTTCTTGGTAAACACAATTGGAACGTATACAGTTTTCTTCAAGGCCCGCACGAGCGAAGCGGCAAATTCTAAACTACTTTTCAACTGGGCACGCACCTGTGATTCCTTACCTTTACCACCTTTGAGTTCAATTGGAACAGCATAGATGATATTTTTATTTTTGTAAAACAACAGCCGGTCACACCGTTTACTGTTATCTCTGCGTGAATCAAACTCTTTCTCTAAATTAATCACGACCCTTTGTCTGGGTAGGTCGGTACGGTATACCTTACATCTTTCTCCACCGCAATCTCTTGTAATACTGTTTGGTGACACTTTCGTTTCAATGTGTGAAAGTCCTTTACTCAGATTCAAACGCATCCCCCTCTTTCGTTTCTTCAATTCTGTTTTGGAGTCCTGCCGATTGGTTATATAGGTCCTCCGCTATATCCAAATGATCTTCCGGTTCTATGCCTTCAACGAGGTTAAATGGGAGTTCTTCTACTGGTTTGTCCTTATGGAACCACCACGCACCGACCTCTTCCGCTTTTAGGTAGTCTTCTGTTTCATTTGTGGATTCACCCTGTTTCTGCAATTCACCTTCGCGTATTAGGTTGCTGATTTGTTGGAGTAGATAGTTGCTGTGTGTTGTAATCAAGACTCGAACACCAGCACGGACTAACCGGGCAATTGTTTGGGCAATTATGGTTTGTGCACCTGGATGTAGATGAGATTCTGGTTCTTCAATAATGAGCATGTCCCCCTGTTTAACTATACCTCGCAGATATAGGACTAAAGGGGCAAGTTCGGATACCATCGCTGAGGAATGGCTCATTCGTAATCCCTCATCTGCCTGATCTGGACGGTACAGAAATTCGGGAAATGCTTCTGGTGTGGCACGTTTAACTTCTATTTTACCTTCCAACAGTCCCATCTCCAGTTGTTCAGCGATGCTGCTTATACTGCTTGATGGTCCTTTGCGTTTCTTGTAGTCAAGGACCTGTTCCAGAAAATCCCCTATCATTCCTGAAAATGTAGATACTTCAGGAAAACGATCTAAACCTATACGGGTCAACCGTCTGATGAAGGCAGCCACAAGTACATTTCGGCTTTGCATAACACCACTCCGAGCAGCAGGCAAGTAATATGAATTCTCTGGTCGCGACCGACGTGAACTTAAAGTCCGAAATAGACGTTCAACATCGGATAATTCTTGGAATTTAGTTTTACGTTCTGCGTCGTTTACATCAAAGAGAATCAGGTCTGGATTGATATGTCCGTTTATGGTGGGTTCGGCGGATCTAATGGATCTCACCTCAAAATCCCAACACGTTTGATCTTTATCGTGAACTGACAGTGCAACTTTCATTTCGTCGGCACGGTACCCAGTGTATCGTATTAACTTAGAAACAGACTCATGGTCGAAACACCGTGTCAACTCGTCTAGAAAGTCTTCCTCATCTGTAAGTCTGGACTCTGACCGAATAGTGACTTGCTCAGGTAAATCGGAATATTTGAATGGACGATCAGGGGTGTTTAATTTTTCGAGTATATCTATTTCTTGTTCTAACTTTTCCTGCGGATTTTGTGAATAATGTTTGCGGGTACGGTAGAAATAACGAAAATAAGAAGGAATGTAGTCTGCCCAAGGAAGTTGTGGGAAACCTTCAAAATGTTTGTGTAATGCATAGATGAGTGCGGCGAGATACGTTTTGCCGGTGTTACTTTCACCGACGAATACATTTAACGGACGTAGATCTATTTCTGCCTCTTCTATCGGACCGAAGTTCTTTACCTTAAGGTATGCGTCCATTGTTTCCACTCCTGATGCTGACTTTGAATCAATTATATGTCTATCTGTGCTCAATCGCAAGGGAAATGAGAGTGCTTTTGATTTTACCGTTGTGCTTTTGATTTTACCGTTATTGTAACTTGGACAGTTCTGAGGGTTTCAACACGGCAACCATATTGATACCGTTGTTCCTTTACCAAGTGTACTATCAATTTTAATTTTACCGTCATGTTCCTCAAGAATTCGTTTCACATTTGCTAATCCGAGACCTGTGCCTTTATCCTTACGAGAAAAAAACGGTTCAAATAGATGTTCAATATCTTCCTCAGATATACCTATTCCTGTATCCGTAACTTTAAGGCATACGGTGTTTTCTTGTTTGTAGGTAGACACAGTTAATGTACCACCTTCTGGCATTGCTTCCATCCCATTCAAAACAACATTCATGAATGCTTGTTTGATTTTATCGGCATCGAATTGAAAATCAGTAAGATCTGGTGAGAAATCAGATACCACATTAATATGGTGATGTTCTAAGTTTGCTTCCATCAATGCCAAAACAGAGTGTAGTACAGGGGCTAACGGTTGTTGTTGAAGGTTAAGTCTTGTAGGACGCGCAAAATCCATCAAACCTTTGACAATGTTGTCAATTCGTTCGATTTCTTCAAGGATATATTCGAGAGACTGTTGTTGTTCTGGTGTTACATCAGGCTTTTTCATCAACATCTGCGATAACATTCGCATAGATGATAGCGGATTCCGAATTTCGTGTGCAAATGATGCAGACATTTTTCCAGCGGTGGCTAAACGTTCCGCTTGAATTAACTTATTTCTTGACTGTTTTAGATCTTGGGTCATCTGGTTAAACGCAACAGTCAAATCCCCAATTTCATCTTGTGTCTTAATTTCACACGTATTATCAAGGTTTCCATCTGCGACCTGTTCTGTAAAACCGACTAAATCTTTTATCGGATCAGTCAAATTCTTTCCTATCCGATGACTGATAAACGCCACAAGTGCAATAACAAACAGTGCAATGCCCAACATAGACCATGTAAGCGTCCGTTTAGCATCTGCTATTTCATCCATAGGCCGTAAAAGACAGTAGTATCTCCCTTGCGGAAGGATTCGGTAAAAGACTTTATAATGTTTTCCACCGAGTGTTACGTCCTGTGTGATGGGTAACACATCACCTTTTTTAGATATTTCTCGCACGTAGTCAAGTCGGAACACTTTAACCAGGTTCTCAAAGTTTTGCTCAATATCAGGGAGTTCTGTCAAGGTAGTGGAGTTAAGTGTGTAATCTGATCCAAAAATCATAATTTCGACACTGTATGCCTGCTTAACTTTTTCATTATTGTTGATAAAGCCTGTCTCAATTATGACATTCAACCATTCTTGTGTTTCGCTCGTGAATTGTTGGTTGTATTTCCATCCAAAAAGTTCAACAGTTATTAATGGTACAAGGATCGAAACGAATACAAACAGGAGCAGAAAAGGGAGGACAATTTTGGTTTGAATGCTATAGCGGCGCATAGGTATACCTTATCTCTAAGCACTATACACACTTTACGCCACTTTACTGTTCTTGTCAAGTAATACTATTTCTATAAATTATTGTCTCATTAGGTGGTTATGGTAGTCATTTTTCAGGTCACAAACTGAATGAAGATTAATTTATTTATTCGGTAATTTTAAAGATAAGATCCAAATCAACGGTATGAATGCTATTTAGCATTCCCCGTGGTTAGGAAACCGCACCTACCGGGTTTGGGAAAAAGTAGAATTACCGATAGATTTACTTAATCCTCATAAAGTTTGTAGTACAAAAAAGAGATATTTTCAATTAGAAATGGTATAAAAGCAGAATTATCAACGAAAAGTAATATTTCTTATTCTGAAGTCAGGTAATTGTAAAATTTCGGCAACATTTTTCGGTTTTAGGTGTATATATAATAATGTGTCCAATTGCTTCAAATGATAAACCCATTGCACGAGGAGAGAGAATTATGCAAAAAACAGAAAGAACTGTAGACATGTTGTCAGCTAATGAACTTGATTCAATTGATGAACATGCCTTGGTTACACGCTTCCAAAATGGTGACACATCGGCATTTAACACTTTGGTACTCAAATATCAGTCTCAGATTGCTAAACTTATTTACAAACACGTGAAGGACGCTGAAACCACAAAAGATCTCTCACAAGAAGTATTCCTAAAAGCCTATAAAGCACTACCAAAATTCAAACGGGATTCTGCCTTTTATAGTTGGTTATACCGTATTGCAGTAAATTCCTGCATCGATTTTCTGAGAGAAAAGAAAAGACGAGAAGATTTCCTGTATGATGAATTACCTGTAACACCAGAAGAGTTTCGCTTATTTGATAGATTTCCGTCCCCTTCACATATAGTAGAGATGGAGGAACTTGGTAACATGATAACCAAGGCAATAAATCAACTCCCACCCAGACAACAGCAGGTTTTCAAATTACGGTATCATCAAAAACTTCCCATTAAAGAGATTGCTCTCCAAATAAATCGATCCGAAGGCACGGTAAAAACCCATTTACACAATGCCCATCGAAATCTACGCGAACTTCTGCGTCCGTATTTAGAGAACAGACCATTGGAATGGGATGACGAAAAATAAATACGATATTTCCGAATTACCATTTCTCTACTTATTATTCTACGACTTCACGCCGTTATAAACCATTAACATATTAACCAATAACCTTTGACTGATTAAGGCTTGTAAAACAAAGTTAAATTTTACATGCCTTGAAATGGATTGCGCGTTTTGGTAGAATTATGATAGGTATTTCGCGGGT